>NZ_CP040297.1:4580000-5780000 GCF_013393945.1 Nostoc sp. TCL26-01 | reverse complement strand
TGGGTAATTTTTGCCATAATTCTGGATCTAGCCAACCAGCCTGAGCGATCGCTGAACTAGAATCATCTGTCTTGCCCACCATTTGGTTAAGCTTACCTGCAATTGATCGCCCATAATTAAAGTAGAGACTAGTTTGATTAGATGCTGTCTGGGGATTTGATGGGTAAGGAAATAAAATATTGACACTAGCATCGATAAATAATAGAAAGAAGACAATCCACAGTCCCATCACCACAGCTTTGTGCCTGGTTTTGCTATTACTGTATGGCTTAGAACGTAGCGTAGATAAATTGAGCAGGTGCATTACTTGTTCCCATTAAAAGAATAAATATAAGTGCAGCGTAAAGAGCTGCCCGGACTGGCGTGGGAAAGCGATAGCGAAAATCTGCATTACCTGCCAGATATGCCGAAACTTCGTAGCCAATTAATAAAGGTATACCCACGATGGCTGCTAGAGGTGGTTTTGGCATACTTAAAGAGAAATTACCCAAATCTGTGAATAAAATTTGTGTAAAGGTAATCACTTGTGTTAGCGATGTAGCACGGAACAGTAACCAACCGTAACAAGTGACAACAAAGAACAACAAGGTTGCACCCATTCCCCAAATCAAGCCTAGACCTTGATTGCTCAATGCTGAAGTTTTTTGCTCTTTGGGAGAAAACACTCGATAGATACACAGAATTGCGCCCTGATAGAAGCCCCAGAGAATAAAATTCCAGGCTGCACCGTGCCACAATCCCCCCAGCACCATTGTCGTCATCAGGTTTTGATAAGTTCTCAAATCGCCTCGACGATTACCACCCAGAGGAATATAGAGATAATCTCTGAGCCAAGTGGATAGGCTAATATGCCAACGTTGCCAGAACTCGCTAGGGGTTTTGGAAAAGTAGGGTAGATTAAAATTATCCGTCAAATCTATGCCAAATAGTTTAGATATACCTCTGGCTGTGTCAGAGTAGCCGGAAAAATCGCAGTATATCTGAATTGTGTAGAGCAAAGTCGCTAAGACAACATCGAGCCAGGAAACTTTGCCTGTAGCCTGATAAACGGCATTGACTGAACTAGCAATACCATCAGCGATCGCTAATTTCTTAAATAACCCAAAGAGAATCAGGAAAATACCCTCTGATGTTTGCTGAAAATTTAGATGTCGAGGACTCGATAACTGTGGCAGTAATTTTCCGGCTCTGTCAATGGGGCCTGCTAGTAAGGGAGGAAAGAAACTGAGAAATAATGCCAAGTTAAGAAAACTATCACAGGCTTCGATCTTTCCCTTATAGACATCAACGATGTAGCTAATCGCTTTGAATGTATAAAACGAAATACCGATAGACGCAATCAGGTTTAAATGTGGTGATTCTAGGGGAATTCCGATCACTCGTACCAAATTAACTGTACTATCAATGAAAAAATTACAGTATTTGAAAAACCCTAGAATCCCTATATGAATAACAATGCCAATCCATAAAAATAGTTGCCGTTTTTTCTGCTGTTTTAATAAAACCCACCTCGGATACATGAGGTTAGCAATGACGACAAACAACAGCGCACTTACAAAAAATAACCAACCGCCTATTTGAGTAGGTAGTAGTTTTTGCCATTGAATTGATAGGTTTAAAGGCAAGAGATTTAACTTGATAGCATCCCATTGCCAAGTATTAAAAGCAAGAGAAGCCAGAACAAGTGATCCCGCCGCCAGATAGCGATGAAAGCGCGTCATCCGACCAGACTCAATCATCACCCCGCAACAGAAACAGGTGACGGTTGATAACACAATCAAACCCAGTAACCGAATATCCCAGGAAGCATAAAATACATAGCTGGCAACCAGCAAAATGATGTTTTGCTCACGCCAGGGAACAAGTCGGTATAGAAAATAGGTAATAGCTAAAAAAAACAGAAATTCAAATGAGTTAAATGCCACTTTTGTTAGTCTCTTGGTAAGTCTATATTTTGAGAAAAATATTTATCTAAATAGAATTTAGGAGTCAGGATGAATTGGAGTCCGAAAACAGATGTAAATCTGTTTGAGCCATTGGTTAGTGCCATTTTTTGCTCTTGTCCAAGCAGTGCATCGCTTCTGTAGCACTAAAGCTCAACGACAAAAAACAGTCTTATATATGGTGAGCGAGAACTACCACATCAGCCTCTTTTCAGGCATTGCCTAAAGTTACAGTGGTACTTATAGTTAGAATCAATATGATGTTCAGTGTAAATTATACCTGGAGAAAAGATTTGTATTGCTATCATTTTTGAAATTATATTTACATTTTGATAAAAATTATGTAAAGTCAGCAAATGCCTCCCTGGATAAATTCTGATTTGATTAGGTATTAGTAAACAAAAGTGGCGAGTTCTTGAAGAAAGATTGAAGTTATATAGTGATTCTGTATTTAATGGTATAGTCATCAATTAAATAGTATACTTAGGCACTATAAAGCTACGATAATATTTAAGTGAAAAATACCTTTGAAATGAAATATTAAGAGAAAAAGTTGAACTTTTAATTTTTTAAAATTAAAGCTATTCACTAAATATTGAGTCAGAAAATGATTATGGATGAATGGGGGTTAACAGTGGTGTCCATAGGAGTGGTTGTTATTGGCAGAAATGAGGGAAATCGACTACATCAGTGTCTACTATCAGTATTAGGCGAAAGTATAAGAGTTGTCTATGTAGACTCTGGTTCCACTGATGATAGTGTGGTTTTGGCTAAGTCTTTAGGGGTGGATGTAGTCGAACTAGACTTATCGATTCCTTTTACTGCGGCTCGTGCGAGAAATGTGGGTTTTGAATATTTATTGCAGGTGCAACCAAACACAGAGTTTGTCCAGTTTGTCGATGGGGATTGTCGAGTAGTAGAAGGATGGCTGGCAACAGCCGTGAGTGAATTAATTGCTAAACCCCAGGTTGTCGTTGTTTGTGGTTGCCGTCGGGAAGAATTTCCTGCCAATTCTGTTTACAATCGTCTCTGTGATATTGAATGGAATACGCCCATCGGTGAAGCTAAAGCTTGTGGTGGTGATTCCATGATGAGAGTCAGCGCCCTCAAAAATGTCGGTGGATTTAATCCTAGTCTGATTGCAGGTGAAGAACCAGAACTATGCGTGCGCTTGCGTCAAGCAGGTGGTGTGATCCTCCGTGTAGATGCAGATATGACATGGCATGATGCCAGAATTACTCAGATTAGTCAATGGTGGAAGCGATCGCAACGGGGAGGTTATGCTTATGCTGAGGGTTCTTGGTTGCATGGTTCCAGTCCGGAAAGGCATTGGGTAAAGGAAAGTCAGAGAATTTGGTTTTGGGGTTTGTTATTACCATTGTTAGCAGTGACAACGGCTTGGTTAACTGGAGGTCTGAGTCTGATTTTACTGCTGATGGCGTACAGTTTCCTAGCTTATCGAGTGTATGGCTATACAAAACAGCGTGGCATAAAATCAGAGGATGCGATCGCCTACGCTTTATTTTGTGTCCTAGATAAATTTCCCCAACTCCAAGGTCAAATCCAATTCCATATTTCCCGCTTACTCAAGCAACAAACCACCATCATTGAATACAAAAGCGCTACTTAACTAAAGAATATATTTTAAAATTGTCATGTTAATTAAACCTTCAGAAAAGCTTACCTCTAAAATCAACGACAAGAATAAATCATCCACAAAATCAATTGCTATTGTCGGCTGTGGTTTTGTGGCTGATTATTATCTGAAAACTTTACCCTTGCATTCGACATTAGAATTAGTGGGAGTAATGGATCGTAATAGCGATCGCTCCTCTAAATTTGCAGCCTATCATGGCATTCCCCGGATTTATGATTCCCTGGAGGAACTGCTAGAGGATGACAACATTGACATAGTATTGAACTTAACCAATCCCAGCAGTCATTACGAAGTTTCTCACGCTTGTTTGCAAGCTGGTAAGCACGTCTATTCGGAAAAACCACTAGCAATGGAAATGTGGCAAGCTGAAAAACTAGCAACCCTAGCCGAACAAAAAGGTTTATATATCTCTTCTGCACCATGTAGTTTGCTGAGTGAAACAGCCCAGACAATTTGGAAAGCATTGCGGGAAAATCAAGTCGGGACAGTGCGCCTGGTGTATGCAGAAATGGACGACGGACTCGTTCACCAAATGCCCTATCAAAGATGGATGAGTGAATCAGGTATTCCCTGGCCTTATAAAGATGAGTTTGAAGTCGGCTGTACTTTAGAACACGCTGGTTACTATGTCACATGGCTAACAGCATTTTTCGGCCCAGCAGAAACCGTCAGTGCTTTTTCCTCCTGTCTCATTCCAGATAAACAAACTGATGTTCCCTTAGATATCAATGCCCCAGATTTTTCTGTCGCTTGTATCAAATTTGCTTCTGGTGTAGTTGCCAGACTGACGTGCAGCATTGTTGCCCCCCATGACCACTCACTGAGAATTATTGGCGATCGCGGTATACTGGGCATCCATGATTCCTGGTTTTACGGAGCGCCAGTTTATATTAGACGCAGCATTAACATTGGCAGAAAAAGACTCGAAGGTGTGTGGAAACAACGTTACCCACTAGTCAAAAAAGCTCCCAGATTAGGATACAGAGGCGCACAGCAAATGGATTTTTGTCGGGGTGTAGCAGAAATGGCAGAAGCGATCGCCCAAAATCGCCCTTGCCGACTATCAACGAGATTTTCTTTGCACAACAATGAGATTGTCTTGGCAATCCAAAATGCTTTAGAAACAGGCTCTACCTATAAAATGACCACTTCCTTTGAGCCAATCGAGCCAATGTCTTGGGCAAAATAATTCATCATTACATAACTATGAACTACAACGTCAGCTACCAGAAACATGGTGTCACATTCTCACCCAGCCAAGTATCTGCCCGTGTAATGATGTTTCCCTTTGCCACTGATGCGGAACTCATCGAAAAGGTTCTCGATTTAGGTGAAAACCAGCATCACGCATGGGGTGTCAAGGAGTTATTGGCAGAGGGAATCGAAGTTACGGTGGCTAATCGGTACAGCCGTTTCTGGGAGCGCTTTGGACAAGATTGGCTTCTCTCGGATACACACGAATACGACCTGATCTATTCCAATCACAACCTGTTAATTCGGACAGTTTTGGAAAGCACTTTGGGTTTGCGAAAAACGCCCTTCGTATCATTAGTATACGCAGGCGAGGCATTGCTGGCACCGAATCGTCATTTTGGTTTGTTGTGCATGACTCCCTATGCTCACTCACGTTTCCAGTCCTTGAAATCTGTGCGTGTCCGCTATGCACCTTGGGGTATCGATCCCGAATCTGCACTGCATCAAATCGTGCAACCAAGTGGCGAACATCACATATCGACTGGTGTAACTGGACGGGATTTTGATACGCTCATACGCGCAGCAGAATTGATCGATGAATCGCTGATCATTGCCGCCCGGGGTCAAAATTTTTCAACAACTCCTGCCAATGTCCGAGTAATTGATGAAGTCATATCTCCTTGGGGTATCCGTGATCTTTATAAGGGAGCCTATTCAGGCTTAGTTATACTCAAGCGTGATGACAGCAAGCGAACGGCGGTGGGGTGGACTAATATGCTTGAGTTGATGGCTGTCGGCCTGCCAATCATCAAGACACGCACCAGTAGTCTTGATGACATTGTGAACATAGAAACAATCGGCGCGGGTATCCTCGTAGAGCCGGAAAATCCCGAAGCTCTGGCAGCAGCAATGATGCGACTCCGAGATAACCCAGAACTACGCTTGGCAATGGGGCGTGCAGGGGCTGAGTATGTTCGCTCACATCTGACAATGCAACAGTTTGCCAAACCTCTGATTGAGTTAGTCATGGCAACCCGCAGTGCTAAATAAACGGATAGAGACGTTATAAACGACATAAGGCATTAACGTCTCTATATCTGGTTAACTTCTCAAGGATGTTCAATTTTGCCTGGTAGAGCATTTTTCATCACATTGTACAGGCGAGCCGCTTCATGATGAATGTTAAACTCTTGTTCCACTTTAGCTCGACCGGCTTGACCAAAAGCTATCCGCAGTTGATGATCATGCAATAATTTATCGATGGAATTAGCCAGAGAAACTGCATCTCCTGGTGGTACAAGATAGCCACTCACACCATTTTCTACTAACTCACTCACACCCGCAATTTGTGTAGCTACCACGGGTACACCCGCCGCCATTGCTTCCATCAATACCACAGGTACACCCTCAGCAAAACTGGACATCACAAATACATCTGTTTGCTGCATATACTGACGTACTTCAGTCTGAGATTGATAGCCGACAAATTTGACATTCCCACTCAATCTTAACTGTTCAGTCATTTGTTCTAACTGGGCGCGATCAGGGCCGTCACCCACAACAGTGAGTACAATATCAGGATGCGATCGCTGCAACCTCACCAAACTCGTCAACAGAATCGGCAAACCTTTGACTACTGCCAAACGTCCCACATACAGCAACCGTCCCCCTGATTGTTCATGAGTCACGACATTGAATAAAGCGGGATCAATGCCACAATGGATGATGTGCATTTGTGGCCATTTCTCAGCCGACGCAAAGATCATCCCTTGACTACGGCAATAGTGGCTAATACAAGCGACAAACAAGGCGCGATTGATTTTTTCATCAATCCGCCACGTATGCGGTTCAAAGAAAATATAAGGGCCGTGCATTGTGAAGCTAAAACTAAAACCACCCAATTCAGCAGCTAACATTGCCACACTACAACTAGAATCCCCAAAGTGGTTATGTAAATGGACAATCTGCTGTTGCTGAATTTGATGAGCAAGAATCCCCGCTTCCAAAAAATAGAACAGTTGATAAAGTGTACCGCGTACACCATGTTGCCTAGTTGCCCATCCTAGTTTTAATGCCCCTAAATATCTCATAGGCGAACTCACCAACAGGCTGGTGTGAGCTAACAGTAACTTGAGCAAATTTACTGGCAAAATGTAGAATGTGCGATCGCGTTCTTTTTGCTGTTCTGGGCCAACGATATGTTCATCACCAGTTCGGCGGACAGAAAAGGTGTGTACATCTACACCCAAATCTCTCAGGGCTGCTACTTCCCGTTGGATAAAGGTATCTGTTGCCCTGGGGTATTCTCCTGTGAGGTAGGCAATACGCATAGATCAATAATTATGATTGCAGAGGGAGGATGGAAGGTTCTGGTAGTGACTGGATGTTATGACAACTGCGTTCCAAGGCAGCATCCAGTGAGTACTTGGGCTGCCAGTTCAGTATTTGGTGAGCGCGGCGATTAGTGTAAAATAATGGCTTAAAGCGAGCGTGTAATCTCGCTGGCACAAGAATACCCGGAAGCTTAACCTTACCTGACAGTAGTAACATATTACACTGCCAAATGGCTTGAGTTAATAGGCGCATTGCTGTCCAAGTGATCGGGATTGTGTATGGCGATCGCTTCATCAGTTGCCCTATTTTCTCAGCATAAATCTTTTGGGTTGGTAAATCGTCATCGACAATATTCAATGTTTCACCAATTGCCTGCTGACTCTCTGTTGCCAAGATAATTGCCTCGGCACAATTCTCCACATAAGTCAGAGGCATTTGGGCATTAGCACCAATTCTGATCCAGAGGCGATCGCTCACTTTCACACCCAGACAAGCATTCCATAAATTATCTTGCCCATAAATCATTCCTGGACGGATGATTGTTACCTGTCCATTATGTTCTTGCTCAAACTTGCGGAACAGATTTTCTTGGATGAGTTTGACTTGTGCGTAGATATCACGCTGCTCAGGTTCTTGGACGAGCATCGTATCCTCATCAATAGTTGTACCAGCTGGGATGTGGAGATAATCAAATACAGAAAAAGTACTAATTGCTACTAGTCGTAATACTTGAGTGGCTACCATCTCCGCCAGTAAACTCTCTGTTGCCACAACCGTACTAGCATACTGAGTATCAAAATCTCCCGTTTTTGCTGCTACCAAGTGGATTACTACATCAATCCCTTGTAAAGCAGTTGCCAGTAAGTTCTGTTGTCTCAAATCTAGATGTGCTATTTCTACTGAGGGATGGTGATACCAGGGTAAATGTTTGGCTTCCGTGTTTGGTCTGATAACCACGCGCACTTGATGTCCCCGTTGTAAGGCTGCTAGAACTACATATTGTCCCAGAAAGCCAGATGCTCCTGTTACCAGTAATTTCATGCTTTGATTGCCTCCCGACTGTTGACCAGTTTAATACTTTGACTCCATTTAATTGCCGGCTTTTCTGCCAGTTGCCATACCAACACAGCACAAACAATACAAACCGCAAATCCGATGATGAGGCTGAGTAATTCACTGACCAGGCTGTCAGCAAAAAACTTGTGGACTAGGAAATAAGTAGCCCCCAGTAAAGGTACATGAGTCAAATACAAAGCGTAAGAAATCTTACCTAAAAATTGCAGCCATGACCAACTGAACCAAGTTTGTAGGCGATTTGCCCTAGCCACTTCTAGGATGATGGCAGCAGTCAATACACAGGCGATCGCAAAATGTGATGAATTAATTATTCCCACTGCTAGTAACACCAATGAGTAGAAATAAAATAAATTACGTTTCCGTTGATCGTGCCATGACCAATAAGCAAATACCCCAAGTAAAAAACCATACCATAATGGTAAAAATGTGATTGGTCTACCTTGATCCCCAAAGATCCCCAGAGGATATGAGGCTGCAACTATAGCAGCAGGGATAAACACAATGGTCAAAGCATACTTCAAATTAAATCTGTGATTTAGCCATTGTGATAAACCTAATAGCCCACAAAAAACTAAATAGAACTGTACTTCCAAACACAAAGTCCAGTAGGCATCATCAATATGTTGAAATCCAAAAAAGCTCTGCACATAGAATAAATGAGCAACTAGCCTCTGTAGAGAAACAGGCTCACCCATAGGTGCAAAAGCGTTACCTTTGGCATAGGATGATAAAAGTGCAAAAGCTAAAGCAATAACAATTGATACATAATAAGGTGGACTCAGACGCACGAAACGACGCAGCGTAAAATACTGAAAATACTTAATGTCAATCTTGGCATTCCGTAATGAGTAGGCAATGACAAAACCACTCAGGACAAAAAATATACTTACCCCCAGACTACCCCATTTGAATAATACCGTCACTAACCACGTCGGCAAGAGTTGCATTAGTTGTGGCAATCTTTCATTCGGCCCAATGTGATATAAAACTACCCAAAAAGCCGCAATACCTCGTAATCCATCCAGGAAAAGGAAGTGAGCTTTTGGCTTAACATCTAAAGACTGAGTTACAACTGTGGGATTCATTAGCTATTGATACTTCTATTGATATCTTTATTTCGGTTAATTTGACTCTCATCACATCTGATTTGAATCATGTAATGTTGGCATTTATAATTCTGCAAAGGTAATTTACCACTAACAAGTACTGATAAAAATAAATCAGTCATCCTCATATTGAGGATGAATGTTAGAATCAAAACAACTTTTTTCATGTCATTTTAAATTGAAGCATTTAGACGTGATTAATGCTACTAAATCAAAAATCACTGTGTATGTGCCTAAAATCCTTGAATCAAAGGGTTTTTTGACTTTTGCAATTGTGTGCATCATCAATTTACTAAATAATCTTTACGATAAATTTAAAAAATAACCTTGTATCTACGTATAAGATTTACACATCATTATCTGTTTTACTTTGTAATAACACTGTGATATGGTTGTGTTCGAGACAAACTTCATTCAGCCAATGATATAGATATAAAAACACACAATGCAAGTTATTTTTAATAAAAAATTAATATTCTAGAAACGAAACTTAGTGTAAAGGTAGAGCAATGTATGCAATCAGGAATCAATACCTTAATTAGATATTTGTTCAGTAAACAATGTTTTCTTTGGCGAAGAAAAGTAAACGCAATCTTCTGTAATTTTTTGAGTAGTTGTTAGGCATCTTCATGTCTAAACAAAATACCAAAAAACTTAGGCTAACTAACTTGAGTCGTTATAGATAAATATTTTAAGTTAAATTTATTTTTTTAATAAAAGATTTTATACAGCTATTTAACATTTATTCACATGAGCTAAATTGTTACTTAGGCAAGTGTAATCTCTCAAAACTGAGACATAACTATGACATCTTTAAAAAAGCTTGCTATTAGGGGAACAATCTGGACTATTGCAGGTTATGGATCTAGCCAGATACTGCGATTAGGAAGTAACTTAATTCTCACTCGTTTATTAACACCAGAATTTTTTGGTTTAATGGCTGTAGTTAATACTTTGAGAATTGGTATAGAATTATTCTCTGATCTTGGTATTTCCCAAAGTATTATCAACAACAAGCGTGGTGATGAACCTGTTTTTTTAAACACTGCCTGGACATTATCTGTGATTCGTGGTTTTGTCATTTGGCTGTTGTGTGTGCTGATGACTTGGCCAATGGCAAATTTTTATCATGAAGATAGACTTTTGTGGTTAATTCCCGTGGTGGGGTTGTCCTCAGTTTTTGATGGATTTAGTTCTACTAGTAGACATATGCTTCAACGCCATCTGGAACTGGGAAAATTAACTATATATTATTTTAGTCTCCAGGTTTTGACACTATCGACATTTGTTGTTTTGGCTTATTTGAACCACAGTGTTGTAGTTCTAGCAGCTGGAGCAGTCATTGGTTCAATATATGGAATGGTAGCTAGCTACTGGTTAGTACCAGGATATGTCAACCGTTTTGCTTGGGATGAAGATTCTGTCCAAGAAATTATGTCCTTTGGAAAATGGATGTTTTTAGCATCTGGGATGACATTTTTAAATGAGCAAGCAGATCGTCTGATTCTTGCTAAGTTGCTTTCATTTGAGATCCTGGGTGTCTATGCAGTCGCCTACACCTTAGCTGGTATACCTCGTGAAATTATCAAACAAATTAGCAACAGAGTCATCTTTCCAGCAATATCTAATCAATCTGGGATACCGCGAGCAACTTTGCGAGATAAAATTTTGCGTCAACGTCGTTTGATATTAATTGGTTTTGCTATTTTCTTAGCTGTTCTAGTGACTGTTGGCGATCTGTTAATTACATTACTTTATGACCAAAGATATCAAGAAGCCACTTGGATGATGCCAATTTTAACCTGTGGTATTTGGGTTTCAGTGCTATTTTACACTATTAGTCCTGCACTCTTAGCGATTGGCAAAGCTTTGTATTCAGCCCAAAGTAATTTAGCAGGATTTGTCATGATTGGTGCAGGATTACCTTTAGCATTTTTTAATTTTGGTATCATTGGAGCAATTATTGTGATTGCTCTTAGCGATCTCCCATTGTATCTAGTTAACCTTTATGGACTAAAACGAGAACAATTATCTTGTATAGCCCAGGACATTCAGATGACAGCTTTGTTTATCGGTATCTTGGCTGTATTTTTAATAATTAGAAACAGTTTAGGGTTTGGATTCCCTATAGATATGCTCTTGTAGGTTAGGTTAAAAGCTATTGGAGTATACAATTCTTATGCTCAATAATAGTGCAAAGCTGCAAAAATGAATTGATAGTGGACTTATTGGTGAGCAGCAAGCGTCCACTTTGAGAGAAAGAATATGTTCTTTCGACCAAGTATTTGCTAGAGCTAATGATTGATGTCCACATATCAATTGATATTTCAGAATTGCCAATGTGGGGATTTAACTTCAGAGATAAATTCCTGTTGTTGGGTTTGAGTAGTTATCTATCATGGTGTTAGGTTTCCTTGCATAATGCCACGACCTCCCAAAGCTACGTAAACAAGATTAGGCGATCGCATATCTCCTTCCATATGATGAATTCCTGGAAATTGCAGGACATTAGGATTACTAATTTGCACCCAAGACTGACCCATATTTTCTGACTTGTACATTGTGTCTTGAGTTGCGCCACCTACACGACCAAAGATGTAAATGTAAGGGTTAGTATCAGAGGAACCCTTGCCGAAAGCTATATACTCACAACTATCTACTGAGGGGATAGTCACGAAAGTCTTACCGCTATCAGAAGAACGATACAGTTTATTACCAGCAGCCTCATCTGGATTACGAGCAAAGCTCATCCACACATCACCCGTTTTTGTGGGGTTAGGAACTATGGTTGGGCGAATCTTCCATGACGGAAGATTGTCAGCTGCACTTTTGCGCCAATTTGCACCACCATCTGTACTGTAATAGAATTTCCAGCCATCGAAGTAGTAAAAGGTTTTACCATTTGGATCTTGACGATCTGCTGCCAATATATAACTACTTAACCAGGGAGAAATACTATTAGCCCAAGACTTGGGCAGTGCTGTGTAATGTGTATGGTCGTTGTTTTGCGGATCATAAGGCACAGGTGGCAGTGGATGATCTATGTTAAATGTCAGCTTCCAAGTTTTGCCACCATCGGTTGTGTAGTGGGGCCAGCTTCCCCAAGAAGGGGCCCAAACCATATTTTGCGGATTTGTGGGTGACATCGCTATCTGCCCACCACTGGGCATGACTAGTTCTTGACCAGATTTATCCCATTTCCACATCATTTCTGAAGGAAGAGACTCAAAAGCTTGCCAAGTTTTACCGTTATCTTGAGTCATGCCGTATACAGGCCAAAAACCTTGCCACTGATGAAACCCCACAAATGCTGCGTAGTCAGGATTTTTATAAGAGTAATCCATACCTGTTGCACCAGCAACGTGAGGAAATGGTGCAGGATAAACTTGCCAGTCAGGATTTGCCCATTTGTACCATGTACTAACGGGAATATTGAGTGGGTTAATGTGAGCAGTTGGAACTTGATCACGGTTTTCATGGCGGAAGCCAATCATATCCTGAACTGCGCTTAACAAATCTGCTCCCCCTAATTCTTTGGGCTTGGGAGGAACACGTACCATGTTGGCATCTAGCTCTTCTAAATTCTTCATCAGCCATTTGTATGATGGGTTAGTAGCCGTCACATCATCGGTGCGGGCTACACCCCAGCCATTTGTCCACCATACTTGTTTGGCATTACTGGGATCAATAACGGCGACAGAAGCGCCAGTACCAGCATATGACTGGTAGTAGGGAGGTGCAGAGGAGTTAACTGGATCTTGAGGGAAGTTGGCATCATAAGCACCCATGTAGAGAGTCTGCTTAGTCCAATTGCTACCACCATTCGTAGAGCGATACACATAGCGATCAGAAACGGCAACGACTGTCCCTGGCTGGTCTTTCTGTACTGTCACAGATGAATAGATTCTGTTAGCTCCTTCTGGAGAGATATTAGTCCATGTACCGTTTTTATATTTGCGAACTGAACCAGCATTGGTGTCCCAGTTACCAGAACTAACGTAAAGAGTGCCATCAGAGGCAACTGTGCCACGTAATGGGTTTTGTGTACCTACAAGATTACGCCAAGATGCACCACCGTTGGTACTGCACCAAACACCGCTACCATGAACTCCCACATAGATTTTTTGGCTGGGGTTATTCGGTGTACCACTGGATTTGTCAAAAGCTACAAATGTGAAACCAGCAATATCTGGATTATCAGAACCGTCTGCGTTTTTATATTTGGGTAAGCTACTAGCCGCAGGTAATCCACCAGATACTTGAGACCATGTTGTCGAACCAGTCTTTTTCCACAGACCATTTCTTCGAGAAGCAAAATAGAGGATGTCAGAATTGTTGGGATCAACTGCTAATCTCTCACCTGTGTCAGATCGGTAAGCTTGGTTAGGGCCAACGAAAACATTTTTAGCTCCTAACCCGGTTGGTTGCCAATTTGCTCCCCTATCGTTGGAAACCATGACCTCGCCAGAAAACTGATATTTTATGTTGCCATATTCTTCGTAAGTTTTATTATTCCGATTGACGACTGCATAGACTCTCTGTGCATTTTGCGGATCAATCGCAATACTTTCGACACCAATGCCTCCGCCAGCAAAGTTGGAATTGAATTTATCCATCAGAGGTAGCCATTGATTATTAGCAAAGTCAAATCTATATGCACCACCTGCATCTGTGCGGATATAGACATCATAAGGTGATAATGGGGAGATCACCAAACCTGTCACATAGCCCATTCCCTGAATATTGACGCTCTTCCAATTGAATAATGACGATGTGATTGATTGAGCGCATACCGCAGGGATAAAACCAGAACTTGACAAAACTGATAGGCTCAATCCCGTCAATCCCATTAACAGTAGGGAATGGAATTTTCGTCTAGAAAGATTCAACCGTAAGGGGTTATGGGGGATTTTCATGGTATCTAACGCGAGTTATAAGGGACTAAAAAATAGGGAAGATTATCTAAAGAAAGACACACGAAAATAAGCCAATAAGCTTCATTATTGAAGCCTTGAGCTAGTTGTAGTCCAAAGATTTGGCTTGGACACAGTTTTCGTAAATCCCTATCTCCAAATTGTGTTGGAGATAGAATTTGAGAACTACTTGGTATCTGGCTGGGATCTTAATTTTGTGCCATTTTTCTCTAGATAAAGACCAAATGAGGAAGTTTCAACTACTTAGTTATTTGGTACTATAGTTTTAGTTTCTAATCTAAATAACACACTTGTTTAGATAAACGTCAAGTAGCATTATCACGTATCAAAGCTAATACCTATTTACCAATATCACTGACGTGTGAATACTTACTTCGTCCAACAAATTATTTATGGTTATACACCTGAATTGATGATTTCTTCTCCAAGGAAAACAATCTATGAGAGTGCTAAAGGCTACAGATACAGCCCTGCGTCTACTACAAAAAACTGCATCAAGCTATTAATTCACATAACTAATCAGACTCCTGCGTAACTTGTTTGTTGCGAGGCATACCCATAATACCCGATTTATGAAAAAAATATAAAGAAATTATTAATAATAAAATACGTATGCTTAATAAACGGTTGAGAATCAGTTTTAATTCCCATGTAAGTGAGGAGAAACCGTCTAAAATCAGACTTCACCGACAAATAATGGCTGATCAAAGCTATAAAATCTAGATAAAAATGGGTAGTAGATGAAAAGTATGGATATAGGTGCAGTGATCAACACCGTACTTGGATGTTATTTGAATGCTTATGTGATGAAAAAATGCCAATACTGGCAATTCTCAGTACTAAAAAATCATCTTTTGAAAGTCAAGATCATATAAAAATGCTCATGATTGAGAAAGACTGTATTTGTTGGCGATCGCTATTATTCTAGTCTTTCTCGGTCGATTCACTGATGCAAATTTCCCTAATTTCGTTTTAAAAATTTATGAGTACTAGTTAATACCAAAATGAGTAAAGCTAGCTGAATTTGCCAGGGTGCTAGCACTAAACTTAAAACCAAGCTAATCACTGTAAATGTACCAGTCAGATAACCTACCTCATCTTGGCATTTTTTGGATATGTAACCAGTTGCTAAACCAGCCACAAGGGGAACCAAAAAAAACATAGGCATTTGTACTTACCTCTCAACCAAAAATGTAAAGTTTTAATAAAAATGGCTAAAAGCTATTTTGCAATTGTCGGTAATTTCTCATTGTAACAAGCTGAGTCACAATACATTACTTAAAATAACAACATTTTTTGTAAAAATTACGTAAGCATCTGCTAAATTAGCTTAATACTTGCAGATATGATCAGAACAAAGACTTAGCATATTACTTTTAGGAGTTACGTTTTCATACTCAACACCCGATGCTGAACATTCCTCAATTACTGGCAACTGAATTAGAACTTAAACCTCATCAGGTGCAGAACGCACTGGAACTTTTAGCAGAGGGTGCAACTGTTCCATTTATTGCTCGTTACCGCAAAGAACGCACTGGTGAGATGAACGAAGTCCAATTGCGTGAACTTGCTGATAGGTATACTTACTTAACGGAATTAGAAGAAAGAAAGTCAGCGATTTTAAAGGCGATCGCTGAACAAGGTAAACTTACAGATGAACTGGAAGCAAAAATTGTATCTTGTTTACAAAAAACTGAACTAGAAGATTTATATTTACCCTATCGTCCCAAGCGACGCACTCGTGCCACAATCGCCAGAGAAAAAGGATTACAACCGCTAGCAGAATTAATCAAATCACTCAATATCAAAAATCCTCTTTCCGTATCATTACAGGATGAAGCAGCAAAATATATTTCTGAGGGAGTTACCACCGCAGAGGAAGCACTGAAGGGTGCTGCTGACATCCTAGCCGAAGAAGTGGCAGAAAAAGCTGATTTACGCGCATATATTCGAGAATATCTCCTAGAAAATGGGGTATTTGTTTCTCGCATTAAAGATGATTACCCTGAAGGTACAACTAAATTTGAGATGTATCGCCAATATCAAATTAAAGTCAGAAATATTGCTCCCCATAATATGCTGGCGTTGTGTCGGGGTGAATCTGAGGGAATCTTAAATTTTGATATTGCTTTTGAGGAAGATTTAGTACTTGCTTACTTAGAAGCGCAAGAGATTAAAACAAAAGTCCGGTTAATTCGAGATTTCTATCAGGTGATGCTCAAAGATGCCTTCAATCGCTTGATGAAAAACTCTCTGGTAGGAGAAGTAATTGCAGACAAGAAAACCTATGCAGATATTGAATCTATCAAGACATTTGAAACAAATCTGCGTGAATTATTGCTATCTGCACCAGCCGGCATGAAACCAACCCTAGCTATAGATCCGGGATTTAGAACTGGATGTAAAGTCTCGGTGATTGACGAAACTGGGAAATTTTTGCAATATCAAGCCATCTTTCCACATCAAGCTGCTGAACAGCGTATAAAAGCTTCACAAACTATTAAAAACCTCATTGAAAAATACAAAATTGAGCTAATTGCCATTGGTAATGGTACAGCTTCCCGCGAAACAGATGAGTTTGTCTTGCAAGTATTACAAACTTTAGAGCGCCAACCCATTAAAGTGATGGTAAATGAGTCGGGTGCATCTATATATTCTGCTAGCAAAGTAGCCTTAGAAGAGTTTCCGGATTTAGATATCACAGTGCGTGGGGCAATTAGTATTGGTCGGCGTTTGCAAGACCCATTAGCGGAACTTGTGAAAATTGATCCCAAATCGATTGGTGTGGGTCAATATCAGCATGATGTTGATCAGAAATTGTTGAAAAAGAAACTAGATGAGACGGTAGAAAGTTGCGTCAACTACGTGGGTGTAGATTTAAATACGGCTTCCAAGGAATTGTTAACTTTTGTTTCGGGAATTACACCGACAGTAGCAAACAATATTGTGGCTTATCGCAACGAGCATGGAGCCTTTAAAAACCGTCGTCAACTATTAAAGGTTCCGAAACTAGGGCCAAAAGCATTTGAACAGGCTGCTGGTTTTTTGAGGATTCGCGGTGGGGAAAACCCACTAGATAATACAGCAGTGCATCCAGAAAGTTATCCAGTTGTGCAAGCGATCGCTTCAGACTTAAATGTACCTTTAAATCAAGTCACACAAATTGCCGAAAAACTCCAAAAAATCGACTTGAAAAAATACGTCACCGCCACAATTGGCGAACCCACACTGCGAGATATTCTCAAAGAATTAGAAAAACCAGAGAGAGATCCCCGTGCGGAATTTAAATACGCCACCTTTAAAGAAGGGATTAAGGAAATTAGCGATTTAGCAGAAGGAATGGAACTAGAGGGAATTGTCACCAACGTCGCTAACTTTGGCGCATTTGTGGACATTGGTGTACATCAAGATGGTTTGGTACATATCTCCCAACTAGCTGACAGATTTGTTGATGACCCCAAAAAAGTTGTGAAAGTCGGGCAAGTTGTCAAAGTCCGGGTGCTGGAAGTTAATACTAAATTGAAACGGATTAGTTTATCGATGAAAGCAGTGACGAAATAGGGGTGAGGAAATTTGCATATTAGATATCTCCGAAAAAGTAGAGACGTAGCATTGCTACGTCTTGACAAGAATTTTCGGTAACTATTGTGGTTTATCTAGAAGTTGTTCGGCGGCAATATCTTCCAGCTTGATGCTGGTGAGTAAATTTTGCCATTGTTCTTGGGCTGCTGTATCTAGAGGATTTTTGCGCCGCAATTGTGCCAGTATATTTAGGGCTTCAAACCAAATGCCATTCTTCATGTAGATGGCGGATTGCTGTAGTGGTGATGCTGTTTGTAGTTGCTGAATTGTTGCTTGATTCAGATTGACTCGTTTAATGACACCCTCAACATAAATGGGGGGTGACTGTTTTTGCTGGTCACAATAGACACTAAAAAACCAACGATATTGTTTATTTAATGCCAAAGGTGGAATAGTTGTCGGCAGAGAAATACTGATAATTCCTGGTTGTTCTGGGAGGGCGATCGCTTTTTCGTAGACAGAATTTGACTCTTGGTCTTGCAAGACAAATTCTGCTGGATAAGTGGTGTTTTTGGCATATGGGACATAAAACAAAAATGTTGGATGTGCCTGGGTTGTCATGCCAAAGACATTTGTTACCGTAGGTGTATTCTGGGTAAAGGGGACTAAAGCTGTCAGTTCAGTTTTGACTGATGGACAAGTACCTCGTTTAGCACCACCACGAACTCTACCACCTGGAGGTGATTCTCCTGATGGTGTAGGTGGCGGTTCATTACTTACCTTTTGAGTAGGATTAACCGTACCAGGACGATTAGTGTTATGTGGTTGAACTGAATTTACAGAATTTGATTTTGCTAAAACCCAGGTTTGACTAGCGAAGAAACAGGTATAGCAGATAGTTAAGGCAAGTAATAATTTCATGGATTTTAAAATAAACTAAGTAAACAAAAATAAATACAGTAGGGATTAGAGGTTAAGACAGCAGAGAAGAATAATTAATAACTACTCAGCACCGGCTAAACGCCGCGCTACCGCTAACAGCACTCATCACTCACCTCTTTAGTCTGGAAATTTGAATTGAGACTACAGTAACTGTCGTCACTAGAGATAATGCTGATGGGACAAAGGGAACCCATAAGCCTCTGACTAATAACATCAGGCATAGAAAATAGAGAACTCCAGAACTTACACCAACCATTAATGCCAACTTGGGTAACAAACGCCATTGCCAAGCCAGGAAACTCCCTACCCCAGCCCAACCCCAAATCCATAAGACATCAAACACAGGTAACCAACCCCGTAACAGTGGGCGATTGGTTAAAACAGCATTGATAATTTGACTTACCATGTGGGCTTGTACCATCACCCCAGGCATTTGTTCGTCTAATAAACTGCCATAGGGTGTTCCCCAGTAGTCGGGAAAATCCCCTCTGGATACCACACCAATCAAGACAATCTTGTCTTTAATGGCATCAGGATTTATGGGACTAGATAATAACTGAGTGAGTGAAACTTGTTCAGCAATTTTTCTCGATGCACGATAGTTGAGGAGAATTTGCCCACCATTGGCATCAATACCTTGATAACCAGAAACGCGGGGTGATAGGCGATGAAACACGATTTTGCCCATCTGTAAATTTTTCACAGATTCATCAGAAGTAAATGTTGTTTTAATACCCAAAGACGAGAGATAGCGAAAAGCCAATTGGGTACTAAAGGCATAAGAGGCAGAACATAAAGATGCTGTCTCTTGTTTCATAAACAGGAGATGTCGCCGCACTACACCATCGTTATCATGAACAAAATCGCTGAATCCTAGCTGGGCTTTGGGGATTTCTGGTGGTGGTTCAATGCCTTTAACATTGGCACTGGTGTCACTGCCCTTACATATGCCTACTAAATTTTGAGTTTGTTGTAATCTAGCTTTTAAATCTGATGGTTCTGCTGGAAAATCACGATAAATGTCTAAACCAATAGCTTTAGGTTGGTATTGTGCCAGTTTTGTCAACAGTTGGTTGAGAGATTTATCTGAAAGAGAAGTTCCTTTTAATACTTCGCCATTCCGGCGTTGGGCTGCTAAGTCTTCATCGTCAATTGTCACTATCAACAGGCGAGAATCGGGGCCCTCATCGGGGCGCGATCGCATCATCTGATCAAAGGCTTGGAGTTCAAAAGTCTGTAACCCTCCCAAAAACCTCAACCCACAAACCACAGCCGTCACTACCACACTAGAGAAAGCTGCCCGTTTCCATCCCCGTTTTTTGGTAATGGGTTGGATAGTGGTAATAAGTTCTGTTAGCGGTTCGGTTAATTCTTCCCAAGTTAGGGGTATTTGGGCAGGATTTTGACAAATCACTGGTAGCCAAGTCGCACAGGGAAATCTATCTTCTAATCCTTGTAGCCTTTCTCGTCCGTGGCGGACTGCTTGGTATAAGGATTCACCACTGGCAAAACTTTGAAGAAAATATTTCAAAAACTCTTGGGCTACCTGATCGGGAACAGGTTCGCGCATGACAATTATTTGGGGAATATTTAAATCTGCCAGTTCTCGCGCCAGTCCCAATCCATCACAGGAATTGAAAATTGCTAGTTGTAAACCTCGTTCTATGGCTTGTTTGAGGGCATACTTTAACTCATTAATGCTGAGACTATCGGTTTTATTCAGATAGATTTTGCCAACACCATTATTTCCTTGACTAGAACTGTGTCCGGCGAAAAACAATATATCCCAGTGTTTACCCCAAAGAGAATCAGTCAATTCTTTGCGTTGTGGTTCTACCAGAAAGCTGACATCAGCGTTACGGCATTGTTGCAGCATTGCTTGATCCGCCTGGGTATCAATTCCCTGACTATTACCCACAATTGCCAAAATGTTTACTGATGAATGGGTGGTGCGGGGCTTGTAAATACGTTCATAGCTGGGTGATGAGAGGGCAATTTCTGCCTTTGGGTAACGTTCTAGTAAGTCCCAGATGTGCCAAGGGAGTCTTTGCAATTGGTTATTTTCTGATTGAAGAATTACACGAATTTCCTCTGTAGGCTGTAATTTTTCCAGCCATTTTTCCCTGAGAGGGCGAAATTCTTCTGTTTGCAACCAACTATTAAACCGTTCCCGGACAATTATGGCTAGTTCGTAACAATCTTGAGTGACTGAGACATTGGTGACTTGAATTTGATCGGCATCTAAACGATAACGATTACCAAGCTGGAGATAGGCAGATTGCCAACGGGTATAATAAAGCAGCATTTCTGGGCAGGGAGGCAGTTTGCCAGTAATTTCTGTTTCTGGGCGATCGCGTTCTTCGCCGATTTGCAGAGTTACTGTAAACCCCTGATCAAAACTACCATCTCCGAATTTCAGCACCACCAACTTTGCCATAACCGTCGCTTTGCTCCGATGCCACATCCCAGAAGTTCTGAGTCTCCCAGACTTCTCGACTAACGCACAATTCAAGCAACTAAGGCTTGAATTTTGTACAGATAATTATTCAATTACTTGTTCTCGTTAGCAATTACTCACAAACCTCAAAACCTTAGATACTCTAGATGACAAAGTTCTCTGTAATACTCATACCATCTAATGCTACCTGAATACTAAATTGTTCTTGGAGTTCCCCACGAAACTGTAATTGTAGGTAATTATCTGCACTTCTGGCTTGAGCTTCTAAAAAGACAGAACCAGAGTGGTCTAATACTTTCAGTTCTAGTCCTGTGGGTAAATAAATCTGATTACCTGTAGAATGTAGTTGCAAGCGGACATTGGTTTGTTGGTTGGCATCGGGAGCGATTTCCACAATCAACATCACGGGTTGAGTACCAACTTTAATACTCAAATCAATCAGTTTTGCCCTTCTGGTAAATGCTTCTGCTTGATTAGCCACTGCTTCGGAAGTAGCCATTGGGCTACGAAAAGCGTATGCTGATCTAGCTATAGGTGAATTCCACAAAGTTTCTAGGGTTTCCCAGCCAGTCTCAAATTGACCAACTAACCACTGGCTTAAGTTCACCAGAGTATCTATTGGGGAGGTTCTCAATTGCCCCAGACAATCAATTAATGCTTCTATCGGTTGTAGTTGATTGAAAGTTAATGTTTCAGTTGCGACTTTTTTTGTAAAACCTAACAACTTAGCTTCCTTGAGGTCTTCATCAACTTGTACAATTACATAACCTACTCTTTCCTCCCAAGTTTCTGGAGGAACAGAACATACCTGTTCATGCGACTTGACAGGGCGGCACTCTAAAAGACCAACTGAAGGAATTTCTAGATCAGCCACATCTGCACAAAGCTGCATTACAGGATTCCAACTATCGCTAGCTGTCAGATTGGTAGGAATTTCCATCATCTGTAAATAGTCATTGACTACCGCTACAGCTAGAGTATTCAGCCGGACTTGTTCAGCTTTGGCTGAATTGGGCTGTTGACTGGCAAACTGTTGGGCTGTTGTCAGTGCTATTTGAGAAATCGGTAGCGTAATGGCGAAATCGTCTAGCTTGTAAGTGGTGTTAATCATAGTTTTCATCCCCAGTGATCAATGCTGCTATGTACATATCGCCCGCATTCACTAAATTTATGCCACAAAATTCAGAAAATTAATGGGAAATTTCAGGACTGGGAATCAAAAGGTTGGTATCTACTGTATAAACATCAGGGTTATCAAATAGAATTCAGGAGTCAGGGGCCAGAATTCAGAATTGAATTCTATGTGACTGGGGGATGTAGCTTGCTTCTCCAAAGGAGTATAAATGAGTATAAGAACCCCATCAAATTAAAAATTTGGTGTGTACAATGAGTGCAAAGTCAAAGCATCGGCAGCCTGCGATCGCTTGTCAGATGCTGTCGCACTTATTGAATAGCCACATCATCCTCAAAATCTCCGGCAATTGGCAGAGTAATCACAAACTCAGAACCTACTCCTAAAGTAGAATTGACTTCTAGACTTCCCTTGTGTTTTTGGACAATAATTTGGTGAGCGATCGCCAAACCCAAACCAGTACCTTTACCCACTGGTTTCGTCGTATAGGAATGTTCAAATATTCTTGACTTGACTTCTTCTGACATTCCCAAAGCATTATCTCGAATTTGAATCACAGCAGACTTATTATAAGCAGTTAGGGTAGTTTGAATCGTAATTGTAGGATGATTAATAGGCAATTCTTGATGATCATTGATTACTGAAGACTGATTAATGACAACTGACTCTTCTAAAGCGTCAATTGCATTAGCAAAAATATTCATAAATACCTGACTTAGTTGTCCAGGAAAACATTTTATCGCCGGGAGTTCTCCATAATTTTTCACTATTTTGATTTCAGGACGAAGTGAATTACTTTTTAAGCGATGTTTGAGAATAAAAAGAGTACTGTTGATACTTTCATGAATATTAAATGATAATTTATGTTCTGTATCAGTCCGGGAAAAAGTTCGCAAGCTATTGCTAATATTGCTAATCCGGTCAGTCCCTTCCTTCATTGAGGCAATTAGCTTAGGTAAATCCTCACGGACATAATCAAAATCCCTTTCTGAAAGTTCTGTTTTAATTTCTGCAACTGGGTGGGGATAGTAATGCTGATACAAATCAATTAAATGCAGTAAATCATGAATATACTCCAACGCCGGAGTTAAATTACCGACAATGAATCCTACAGGGTTATTGATTTCGTGAGCGACATCAGCCACTAGACCACCTAAAGCTGACATTTTATCTTGCATTGTCCGCAGATTCATTAATGTATTTTCTAGTTCCTGGCTTTTTTCTTGTAACTGTCCTTGTGATTCTCGCAATTCCTCAATTACTTTCTTCAGCAAAGCTTGTTTCTTAGAATTAGTTTCTTCTAACTTAACTAGGTCTAATTCTGAGCGTTCTAGCTTTTTTTGCAAGACTCTATGAGATTTTTCTAGTTTTTGAATTTCCTGCTGACAATCCATACTATCCATGAATATTTAACGAGTTCCTAAAATCAAAGTGACAAAAGTCTCATTATGGAATTGTGTTTCACCAGATGATTCTATAGGGGAAATTTCCCCATTAGAATAAAATCCACAAGCAGGTAAATCAGTATTGAGAATATTTCTAGTGTTTTGATACTCTTTGAGAGTTTTTGTTCCTAGTAGTTGTCGTCGCGCTGCACAGGAAAAAAACAAAACCCCTGCTGGTTCCATACCTGGATAATTATTGACAGCAGTTATAAATGAAGCTTGAGAAGCAGCTAAAATATCTTGATTGCCAGCTTCAGAAATTTGAATCGTGGCTTGCTCAGGAATATCTGCAAAGAACGTCACACTACCTATTTCTGGATTAAAAGAAATTGGCGCTCTCAGATAAAAACTCGTTTCATTGTGAGCAAACACAGCTAAAGGATATTCTATGGAAGGTGGCAGTTCATCTAAATAATAACGATAGAAATCTAAAGCTGGTTTATTATCGATTTCATAAACTATATTTTTATCTACTTTTGTAATTGTGCTAGTTTTACCAATAGGGAGCCAACCACTAGCTATACCATGAGAAAAGAGAATTTTTCCACAAAATAAAAGAATTGGTACAGCATCACTGAGAACTTCTGTCTGGAAAAATTGGTAAGTATTTTGATATCTGGATTGATCTGCTGCTAATCCACCAAATATGGGAAATTTTTCCCCCAAAGCCAGCTTTAAGCCGTCTAAAATTGACACACCACTAATTGTTAAACTTTCTGGATGAGTCAAGCATAATTGAGGTGTTGCAGTACTTTTGGCTTTTGCTTGTTCTACGGCTTGCTTGGTTGCAGCAATAGGATCATCAGCAACTTGACGACCGACTCCTGCATGAATTTCTACTTCATCTGAGCAGAATAACATTAAAGTTATTGAGTCTTGCTGAAATTCCAAAACTGAAGATATTTCTCCATCAGTAGTTCCACCAATCAAATCAATTTTGGGGAATGCTTGGTTAATTTGTTGTAGTATGAGGCAGTGATCAAAATCTATTGCTGTAAACAAAATTCCTGCTTGGGGAATGTCACCTTTAAGAGCATCTGTACATTGCCCAATCACTTCTTGAACAGCTAATAAGGAGTCTGGGTCGTTGCTATGAGCTACTACTATTTTCAGCATCAATTTAACTCTATGAAACTCAACCTCTACAACAATATATTTCCCCAAATCAAACAGGAAATTCACTTATTACACCAATTGATTGTTAAGAGAGTTTCAAAGAGTTGACCATAGAGGGTTACTCAATGGGAATAGTGATGATAAATTCCGAGCCTTCACCCACGGCTGAATTAACTTCCAGTGTACCCCCATGTTTTTGGACAATGATTTGCCGAGCAATTGATAATCCCAACCCTGTGCCTTTTCCCACTGGTTTAGTTGTAAATAAATTATCAAAAATTTTTTGTTTAACTTCCTCTGACATCCCTAAACCATTATCTTTAATTTTAATTAAGACATAATACCCATTTTCACTTAACATTGTCCGAATAGTAATTTGATTATTTTGGGTAGCTATTTTATCTATCTTATACGCAGAATTTGCTTCTTCTAAAGCATCAATAGCGTTAGATATGATGTTCATAAATACTTGGTTGAGTTGCCCAGGAAAGCATTTAATGGGGATTAAATCACCATAATCTTTGTAAACTTCAATATCAGGATAGTTTTCACAACCTTTCAAGCGGTGTTTAAGAATTAGAATGGTACTATCTATGCCTTCATGAATATTAAAGAGGACTTTATTTTCTGTATCGGCTCTAGAAAAAATCCGTAGACTATGGCTAATCTCTCGAATACGCTGAATTCCTTCCTGCATCGAAAAGATTAAGTTAGGCAAATCAGCACATACATACTCTAAATCCATGTCGATAATTTCGTTTTGAATTTCTGGCGATGGATGAGGATAATATTGCTGATAGAGTTTTAGTAATTTAGTGATATTCTGAAAATATGTCAAAGTATGACCTAAATTGCCATAGATACAACTGACTGGGTTATTAATTTCATGAGCTACTCCCATGACTAATTGTCCTAGCACAGACATTTTTTCTTGTTGGATTAATTGCAGTTGTGATTCTTGTAATTCTTGTAAAGTTTGGTTAAGTTCATTAGTCCGTTCTAAGACTCGTTTTTCTAAAGTTTTAGTCAAATTTCTCAGTTGTAGATGAGTGGAAATACGAGCTAATACTTCTGCTTTGTGAAAAGGCTTAGTAATGTAATCAACTGCTCCTAAACTTAAAGCATCAACTTTACTGTTTGTATCAGTAATCGCCGTCATGAAAATTATAGGAATATCTTGAGTTGCTGGATTACTCTTCAACTGTTTGCAGGTGGTAAAACCATCCATTATCGGCATCATCACATCTAATAAAATCAAATCTGGTAATCTAATTTGCACCTGTTGGAGTGCTTTCTCGCCATTGTTTGCTGTTACTACAACAAAACCTGCTTCAGCCAGGGCTTCGGA
This sequence comes from Nostoc sp. TCL26-01, assembly GCF_013393945.1. NCBI lineage: Bacteria > Bacillati > Cyanobacteriota > Cyanophyceae > Nostocales > Nostocaceae > Nostoc > Nostoc sp. TCL26-01. Next base: position 5,753,792 of record NZ_CP040297.1, on the reverse strand, counting down.
AATGATTTCTAGATTTGTCAGAGTATCATCTACAACTAAAATTAAATTATTTTCTGCTGATGTATAAAGCATTTTTTAGAAAAATTTATACGTTATGTTAAAATATTGATGATGAATTTACTGGTTGAGGACTATCTTATAATTCCCATAATTGATACCAAAATCAACAAGCTAAACAGAAATCAGAAATTTTTTCCAATGCAGCAAGTTCGGCGCAAAAGAAAGCGTAGCCATTTATTAGGAAAATCAACTCTGTATTAAACAACTACCTGTTGAATGGGAATAGTAATTAAAAACTGAGTGCCTTGCCCTGGGTAAGATTTTACATCTAGAGTACCACCGTGTTTTTCGACAATAATTTCATAGGCGATCGCTAATCCTAAACCATTACCTTTACCTAATGGTTTAGTCGTAAAAAATTGTTCAAATATCCTCTGTCGAACTTCAGAAGACATTCCCACACCATCATCAGTAATTTCTACAGATATTGACTTTTTGTCACTAGTCACTGCTGTGCGAATATAAATAGTGTGATTTGCTGTTGGGTTCTGCTCAAATGACTCTTCTACTGCATCAATAGCATTAGATAAAAGATTCATAAAAACTTGATTAATTTTCCCTGCACAGCATTCAATTAAAGGCAAATTTCCATATTTTTTGATGATATTAATAGCATCGTGTTGGGGCGTGGCTTTAATGCGGCTACTTAAGATAATCAATGTGCTATCAATTCCATGATGTAAGTTAAATAATTGAAATTCTCCATCATCTAACCGAGAAAATAAACGGAGCGATCGCACAATTTCTTCAACACGTTCTGTTCCCATTGTCATTGAAGATAAAAGATGGGGTAAATCTTGTTTAATAAAGTCAAGTTCAATAGTTTTAGAGAAAGCTTGAATTTCTGGAATTATCTGCTCTGTATGAATCTCGTATAAATGAATTAACTTTAATAAAGATGTTATGTAGTTTTGAGCGTGGACTAGATTACCATAGACAAAATTGATCGGGTTATTGATTTCGTGGGCAATCCCTGCTACTAATTGCCCCAAAGTAGACATTTTTTCTTCCTGAGCTAACCTTAATTGAGTCCGACGCAGTTCTAAGTGAAGATTAATTCTTGCTAATACTTCTTCAGTTTCAATGGGTTTGGTAATATAGTCAACCGCTCCTAATTGTAACCCTTTGACTTTATCAACTGTATCAGAGCGAGCTGTCATAAAAATCACGGGAATATCCTTTGTTTTTGGACTATCTTTTAGCCGACGGCAAGTTTCAAAACCATCAATTCCTGGCATCATCACATCTAATAAAATCAAATTAGGTAATGATTCTTGAACTTTAACTAAAGCACTTTGCCCACTTTTGGCTACAGAAACTCTGAATCCAGCTTGATTGAGAATTTCAAATAAGACCTTGATGTTAGTTGGGATATCATCTACAATTAAAATCGAGTGAGTCATGAGATTGCCAATCTAATAATCCTGTGAGACATCGTAATTATACAGTTGGGTTTTGTCATTAAATCAAAACAAATTTTATAAATTACATTTAATAACTTAAATAAGGTTGAATCATTTCTACAATTGCTTCATCATCAAACTCATTAATTAGCATACATACCTTATTTACAAAATTTGCATATTTTCGATCTATTTGTTGAATCCGGTTAATTTCTTCTTGCATACCAACAACATAACCAGTTTTGGCTGCTTGATATAAACTCACTAACTCAGATACAGGCGGAAAGATTATTTCCTTAACATCTGTGTAAACCTCCTCTGAATAATCATTGACAGATGAATAAATCCAAATCAAATTGAGATGTTTTTGTAAAGTCTCCAACAATTCATCAAATTTCACAGGCTTGGAGAGAAAAGCATTACAACCACTATCGAGACTTTGCTGGCGTGTGTGGTTAAATACACTGGCAGAAGAAGCAATAATCACTGTGTCGTGAAATTCTGCATAGGAGCGTAAAGTTTGTATCATCTCAAAACCATTAATTCCTGACATTCCTAAATCAGTAATAATTAAATCTGGTTGAAAAAAATGTGCTTGATCTAAACCTTCTTGTGCATTACTAGCTTCAACCAAATTAAACCCAATCGCCATTAATAATTTGACAATAATAGAACGGTTTTCCCAAATATCATCAACAACTAAAATGGTTTTTTTCTGACCTTCATATCCCACAATATGTTTATCGGCATGAGATGATTTAGTAGGTAAGTCAGTATTGATTATGGGTAAATCTAGGTCAAACCAAAACTTAGTTCCTTGACCATATATACTATCAACTTGAATTTGACTACCCATCATTTCTATAATTTGACTACTTATTGTCAGTCCTAAACCTGTGCCAGCAGCTTTGTGTAAACTGTCTCCGACTTGCTCAAATGGGAGAAATATTTTTTGGAGTTGCTCCCTCGTCATCCCAATACCTGTATCTGCAATTTGAAATCTAATTTTAGCCATCGTTAATTGCTGATTTGGCTCTGGAATTGATATTTTAGAATTATCGTCAACCAATTCTACACTAAAAGTGACATTTCCCTTTTCTGTAAACTTAATTGCATTACCTACAAGATTAATTAAAACTTGCCTTAAACGTTTCTCATCAGCATAAATAGCTGTGGAGATGTGCTGATTCATTTTAAAAGTAAAATCAAGTGCTTTTTCCTCGGCTTTAATGCGGCAGATATCGCAAACACTCAACAATAAGTCTTCTAAATTACAATCTTGGGGATTAAGTTCTAGTTTTCTGGCTTCAATTTTGGCAATATCTAAAATATCGTTAATCAAAGTTAGTAAATGAGAACCACATTCATAAATAATATTCACTCCTTTTATTTGCTGTGCAGTGGCATTTTGATCAAGTTGGAGAATTTGAGCGTAACCGAGAATGCCATTGAGAGGAGTGCGGAGTTCATGACTCATGTTAGCCAAAAATTCACTTTTGGCACTGTTAGCAGCATCGGCGGCTTCTTTAGCGGCTGTAATTTCTGCTGTGCGTTCCAAGACTCGTTGTTCTAATTCTTGATTAGTCCTTTCTAAAGCAGTAAAAGTATCACGTAGTTGTCCTGCCATTTGATTAAAAGATGAGGACAAAATACTTAATTCTCGGACACTAGAAATTACTACTGTTTGGTCGAGGTTACCAGAGGCGATCGCACTACTTGCTTGAGTTAGTTGTAAAATAGGACGGGTAATCCACCGAGAAGTGTAGATACCGATGACTATGGCTAATGTGAGCGCTGCCAAACACAGTAAAATAGTCGTGCGGTTGTTAGTATTAATTTGTGCCATAAAGTCGCGCTCAGGCACAACAACTATTACTAACCAATCTAAACCTAATTGGTCTTGCCAAGGTGTTACTTGCACAAAATGTGGTTCACCTTGCAATTCTAATGAAGCTTGTTGACTATGTTGAATATTTTGTAGTTGCCCAAATTTTTGCTGTAAATAATTTGCTGTCTCTTGAATTAAATAATTTTTACTTTTAAAGGCTGATAGTCTTTGTGCTTGACCATTAATTATATTGTATGGTGGCTCTCCAGTGGAAGAAGCCACGATTAATCCAGAACGTTCTACAATAAAAGCCTGCCCTGTTTGACCAATTTTTAAATTAGTTAAAAAATTACTAATCTGTGACAATATTAAATCCACACTAATCACACCAATCAATTGATTATTATTGTTTTTCAGTGGATAACTCGCAGCTACAGACAAAACTTCTGGTTTATCTTCCCATTGGTAAATTTGGCTCCAAACAGGTTTATCTACTTTCACTGCATCACTATACCAAGCTTCCAAACGAGGATCATAATCTTTAACTGCTAAGAGTTGGTGTCGATTTCCTTGATTATCAGTAGTATAAACATAAAGTTTTTCTTTGTCTTTTTTGTGGGAAACTGTATTAATGATTAAGTTACCATTATCTAAGCGTTCAACACCAATATATTCTCCTTGAGGATTAGCAAAGCTAATATAGCCAATATTAAAAACTCGCATTTCTTGCCAAAAATAACGCTCTGTAGTCTGAAAATTTTCTAATTTCAGCATTCCCAGCTTCATAGACTGGACATTGATTTGATTAATCTGATGCGGTGTAGCCAAATAAGTATCTAAGTGTTGAGTAACTAGCCCATTTACTTTCATCATTAACTGGTTAGCCAATACATTAACTGCTTTTTGTCCATTCTTAAAAGAAAGATATCCGACAAGTCCAACTGCGGCGAAAATTTGAATGACAAAAGGAATAATTAAAATGAGACGTAGTGGTAATTTTTGAACACGTTCGGAACCAGAATGAAGCATAGTTTTAGTTTGGGCTGCCAAGAAAGCTGAGAATCAATCTCTGGCATTATTTTGCCCATTATTTTAGTGTCAATATCATCAATGATATTGATATTTTATGGCAAGAGGCTAATTCCTCAACTGCTGAGTATTCGGTATTGCAATTATCTCAATTTTATTGGTTTGTCATCCGTATCTATGATCATGATAACCTATTAATAGATGCTTAGTAACTTGATATTAATGGTTTAATCGATAATTATCTGCATGAAAAAGCAGTTCAGTCATTGACTGAACTGCTGACTATGGAATGATTTATTTTCAGCAAATACTAAATTTTCTCAAGACTTAATATTGTCCTGAGTATCCACCATTATTTTTTGCCCAACTACCACCGCCGGAGCGAGTGCTTCTCTCCTCCCGTGGACGAGCTTTATTAACTTTCATTACACGCCCCATCCATTCTGCACCATCTAAAGCCTGAATTGCCGCATCTTCTGCGGCTGATGATTCCATTTCTACGAAACCAAAACCACGAACGCGCCCAGTTTCCCTATCTGTGGGTAACTGAACGCGCGTAACTGCTCCGTAATCGGAAAATACTTTAGTGAGGTCGTCTTGAGTGACGTTGTAGGACAGGTTCCCTACGTATATTGACATGAAACTCTCCAGAATCCATTGATGCAGAGATGTTTATCCGGAGAGCCGCTTGCAGTTATTTCTAAAAACAAGATCCGTATCACCGAACTCAACTTCTCCAATTGTATATTAGCACAACTTGATGTTTAGCAAAGCTGGAAGCAGTATATTCGCGTTAATGTATGGTAAAATACAAAATTTTTTTAATTGAACCTAATTTTGCCCAACAAAAGCCTCTACATAAAGTTATGTAACAGTTTGCGTAACTTTTTACTTGACGGATGAAAAAACAAAAGAGGTGAAAAACTGCTGACTTTGCAGCACACCTCTGTTGTCAATTTTTACTACGGAGAAATTAATCATGGAAACTACACAAGCTCAATCTTTCGCACCTGCTACTTTGAAGATGAAAAAATTTGCAGTCCGGGAAGCAGAAACTGTGAAGACAACAGCAGCGGCACGTTATCCTTGGTGGATGTGCTTACCTTTTGCTTTCTAATCTGAGACTTGCACAACGAACGAAGTCACTCAGTAGTTTTTAGCTTTACTTGTTTTCAATAGTAAAAGGTTCGCAAATCAATTTTTGAATACAGCGAACCTAGATTGTCAATTTTTACCTCACAATACATTACCATGCAAAACACACAAGTTCAAACTCAATCCCCTGTCTCTACATCCTTGAACATGAAGAAGTTTCAAGTACGTGAAGTAGAAACAGTGAAGACAACAGCAGCAGCCGCTTATCCTTGGTGGTTGTGTACGGGTTGGCCTTTCTAAGTGCTAGTGGTAATTAGTAATTGGTAATTGGAAGGAATTACTTACCCATTACCGATGAGCAATTCTTGTAAAGTCTGACGAAAGATGTGGTTCAGGACTGGCGACAGTTCTGAACTCATCAAGATGGAGAAGTAGCTGAGGTATCAGTAGTCATGGGTAGTTGGGTAACTGACACGCTAGTTGCCGTTTATCCCTTCACTCGACAACCTGACGGTAACGAAGTGGTCATTGGAAGACCGGACATTGCTGTTTATTTGGTTTTGCCGATTGATGCTGTGGAATTGTTGGATAAGCTAGCAGCAGGTTGGACAGTAGGACAAGTGCAGTCATTTTATCAGCAGAAATATGGTGAAGTGCCTGATCTGGATGATTTGCTGGACTTATTAGAGCATAGAGGCTTTGTCAGTTCTTTGGCGGCGGATGGTTTGACAGAAACAACTCGCTTGCAGCAGGAAAAACTTTTTCACTCAGGCCGCTATCACTTTGCTAATTTTCCGCGATCGCTAGCACAAAAATTCTTTAGCCGACCAATGTTAATTAGTAGTGGCGTACTGATGGCTGTGGCTTTATTAGCAGTTTGGCAGACACCCACGATTTTACCTAATTGGGATGCTTTCTTTTTCACCGAAAATTGGGCATTGATGAGTTTGCTGCTGATGCTGGCTGGCTTAGTGAAAGTATTTTTACACGAAATGGCGCATTTGGTTGCTGCCAAAGCCGTTGGTGTCTCATCCAGGTTAGGAATTAGCCATCGCCTGTGGATATTAGTAGCAGAAACAGATATGACTGGTATTTGGGGAGTACCCAGGAATCAGCGCTACTTGCCATTACTGGCTGGGCCTTTGCTAGATGGGGTGTGTGCGGCGATTTTCATCTTGATTTTGTTTGCCCAGTATCATGGTTGGCTCGAATTACCTTTGCTAGGGCTGAAGTTGACTAAAGCGATTCTACTCACCTATCTACTAGGGATACTTTGGCAGTGTTACTTCTTTGTCCGGACAGACTTTTACTACGTAATTGCTAATTTCTTGAGATGCAAGAGTCTGATGAGAGATACGGAAGTCTGGCTACGTAACCAGATGGCGCGAATTCTGCCCAGGATACGCAAAATTGATCAGTCTCACATTAGCGCACGGGAAATGAGGGTGATTCGGATATATGCGTTGGTGTGGCTGATAGGTCGGGTAGTGGCTTTTAGTTCTCTGATATTTATTGGTGTGCCGGTGATTTGGAACTATTTGGGGTTAATTTTGGGGAATTTAAGACATGGAGCTAAGTTTAACAGCTTAGATGTCCTGATTGCCGGATTCATGTTTGTCCCTGAGATGATGGGTTTTTGGTTATGGATAATTAGTGGGCAAAAGTCAAAAAGGTAAATAATTATGGAATGGCAAGATAGTAATTTAATACAACCTCTAGATTGGACTGGTCAAGTAATTTTCCTCGCAGCTGAAGCAGGTCGTTCACGTCACCATATTTTACAGCAGTGGTTGGAAGCGGCACAAAAAGCGGGAGCGAAGAATTGGCTACTCGACTGTGATTTTGAAGAAGAGGGAGTCTGGGCTGGTGTTAAAGATTTGTTTGCATCCATCCTGCCCGAAATCCAAGCCCAAGCACCGGAATTAATTGACAAACACAGTTATGAATTAACTATTGTTTTGCCTACATTACGCCGCCAGATTACTGTCAGGAACCCCAATTTGACAGACACAGCTGAAGCTGAAGAGAGTGTGCGTAACTATCCCATTGACCGAGCTTATCGGATTGTACATGGATTAATTGATTTGTTAGCGGCTTGGTATCAGCAGACCGATCGCTCGCCTTGGGTAATTAGTTGCGATCGCTTTCATCAGGCTGGTGCATTAGCAAGGATGTTTTTTACTGAGTTAATCCGTCGTCGTGGTCAGCAATTGAATTTAACATTATTAATTGCTACTGATCCAGGAACTGAGGAAACTGTAACTAGTCAATTTGCTGTGCAGGTTTTAGGAAAAGGGGTGCGTTGCGACTTTCCCCCTGAACCGGAGACTCCAGTCTCACCAGAGGAAATGACCAAGTTAGCCATGTCACTGGAAGAACGCATCAGAAATGATGCTCTAGAAAGAGAAATATATTTACCGAAATTAATTCGTTATTGGCTATTGAGCGATCAGCCACAGAAGGCTTTAAAGTTACAAGCCTATGCCATAGGACTTTATAATCACTATGGGTTTTATCAGGAAGCCTTAGTATATAGTCAACCAGTATTAGCTCATCTTGATGAAATTTGTGGTGAAGATAGCGAAGTGCGCTGGAATTTGGTAGGTAATCTTTTTGGCTGCTATACAGCGACAGGAAATTTAGCCGAGGCGCAACAAGTATTAGAGGTAGAAGCTTTAGGTAAAATCCATGATCCTCGGCAAAGAGTGCGGATATATTATGTGATGGCTATGCTCTACTCTCGCTACTTGCAAAATCACGATTTGCACAAGGCAGTAGAATATTTAGAACTGGGTTTAGCAACTTTACCTAGTCTGGATTTACCAGCAGGAGACAAACATTTCTACACCTCCTTTACGATGAATGGGTTAGCATATGTGCGTCATCGTCAAGGTAGACCAGCAGAAGCGATCGCTCTTTGTCAACAAGCATTTGCCCGTCTCAATCAACATTTGCCGCCAGACAAACACCGCCTACATCGCTCAGTTTTGCTGTATAACATCGCTAAAGTTTACGCTGTCACGGGGCCTTACGAAGATGCCATCGCCCATTACACAGAAGCGATCGCTATGGATCAAAATTATTCCGAATATTACAATGAGCGCGGCAACGTCTATTTAAAATTAGGTCGTCTGGATGAAGCTGTACGAGATTACCATCAAGCCATTGACTTGAGTCCACCCTATGCCGAAGTGTGGATGAACTTGGGATTATGCTATCGCCGCCAGGGGAAAATGGCAGAAGCGATCGCTGCTTATTCTGTAGCTTTGGATTTAAATCCTCATACACAAGCCGCACTCATCGGTCGTGCTGAAGCCTTCGAGGTCTTAGAACAACCTGAAGCAGCCCTGATAGATTATAACGTGGCACTGGGTTTAAATGCCGACCAACCGATGCTTTTAGCCAATAGAGCCATTTTGCATTACCAGCTAGGACACCTGTCAGCAGCGCTAACAGACCTAAATCAAGCGATTTTATTATCACCAGAAAATCCTGATTTGTACCAAAACCGCGCAGTCGCTTTCATGTCCTTGGGACGCTTGGATGATGCCCTAGAGAATCTCCAAACTTATCTAAGACTCAATCCCCAAGCCAGCGATCGCCCGGAAGTGGAAAGTCAAATTTCGACTTTGCTGGCTAGTAGATCAGCAGCCTGACACAATCACTTTCCACAAGTACTGTGTCAATGTAAACGCATCTACACCTAACTCTGTACGCTCTTGAGCAGCTAAAATACCTGCTTGAGAGTGCCACCAAGCAGCAGTAGCAACAATATCTTCTACGGGTATTTGTTTATTCATGCCTTGGGCTAACAATCCCCCTAAAAGCCCTGTTAACACATCCCCACTACCACCACGGGCTAAAGCTGGGGTACTTTCAGGATTAATCCACACTGAACCCTGGGGGTTAGCGATGGCAGTTCTTGCACCTTTAAGTAAAACTACTGCTCTACTTTGAGCTGCGGCTTCCCTGACTGCGGCGATTCTCTCGTCTTTGGCATCGGGGATATCAGGAAATAGGCGTTGAAATTCACCGGTGTGGGGTGTGAGTACGGTGGTAGCTGGACGTTTTTGTAATGTGGTGCTTGCTCCCATCTGGGCTAAAATATTCAAAGCATCGGCATCGAGGATTAATGGGCGATCGCTGGCGATGACTTGTTGGACTACATTTGTTGCATCTTGAGTTAATCCAGGGCCAATGGCGATCGCACTAAAAGAATTTAAGTCTGTCTTCTCTGGTAATTGTAATTGAGCGATCGCTCCTGTGGCCGTCTCTGGGCAACCAATAACCAACGCCTCTGGCAAATGAGACACTAAAAGATGTTTCAGTGATTCGGGGACAGCAATTGACAACATCCCCACACCGCTACCTCTAGCACCCAAAGCCGTTAAAATTGCCCCACCAGCATAACGTCGGGAACCGCAAATTAACAGCAAATGTCCTTCTTTATACTTATGGGTGACTGGAGGACGAGGTAAAGGCAAAGTAGCCAGCGCTGTTGCTGGTGTAATGCGTTTAACTTGTGGTGCGTCTTGAAGAACAGCTTGCACATCAGCTAGGGGAATATCAAAATCAATTAACTCAGCTTGACCAATATAATCTAAAGCCTGATCTTGTAATAATCCTACTTTCCATAAACCCAAACAAAGAGTATGGGTGGCACGAATTGCCGTTCCTAAAACTGCACCTGTATCGGTGTGCAAACCTGAAGGTAAATCAATACTAATAATCGGTTTTTGCCACTGATTAAACTGATTAATTGCTGAGGCGATGGGATCAGTCAGTGTTCTTTCTAAACCAAAGCCAAACAACCCATCAATTAAAACATCACAATCTGGTAATTGGGCAATATTTTGCTCACAAGTAATTCCCAAACTCTTGGCATATTGTAAATGTTGTGATGTTAAATCTTTGAACTTATGAAAAGGGGCATAAATCCAAACATCATACCCACAAAAGTGTAATTCCCGCGCCACAACTAACGCATCACCACCATTGTGTCCGGGGCCGACAAGGATACCAACACGCACAGAGGATGGAGGCAGCAGAGATTGAATACGTTTAGCAATTAATCCCGCTACTTTTTCCATTAAAGCTGCTACGGGCATTCCAGCTGCAAAGATGCGCGCTTCAATGTCGCGCATTTGTGCAGCAGTCACCACAAGTTGAGAAATGTGTTCTTGTTTTGCTAGCATTGTTTTCATTCTCATATGACTCCGCCAACAAAAATCAAATATAGGAATCTGATTTGATTACCAGGCCCTGTTGGGGCGGGTGTAAACAGTGAACAGTGAACGTTTATTAACTGATAACTGATAACTGATAACTGTTTACACCCTTAATCAATATTCTATGAAAAATTAGCAATGCTAGATTTTTCTAAAATTGCTAATACCTTCACACCAAACTCTTCCTCAAACACTGCTTTTTTGTAATCTAAACTCCAGAGTTCTAGGGTACAGTCATCATTGAGTTTAGATGGATAAATCAGCAAATTGAATTGCTGGAAGTGGGGATAATAATCACATTTGATTTGAGCGATCGCTCCAATTTGTCTTCTATCCAAGGCTACTGCTAGTCTTAATATCGCACTTAATTGACTCACTACTTGGCGATGTTCTTTACTCAACAAGTTGCGATAATTTTCGTGCTTTTTCTTGGGTGGTGATTTGCGATGATAACGGGCAATGTTGGCAATAATTTCGATTTCGGTTTCGTTATAGCCGAGTAATTCACCATTGCGAATCAGATAATATGAATGCTTATGGTGAGATGAATGGCTGACATGATGACCGCAGTTGTGTAAAATAGCCGCAGCCCAAAGTAACTGCCGTTCGTTACCTCCCCAGTGGTGGAGTAAGCCTTGAGTTTGATCAAATAAACTTAGCGCAAATGCCGCAACGCGATCGCTATACTCTAAATTAACTTGATACTTACTAGCTTGCTTAATCACGCTGCGTTGGCGGATAGAACTTTGGAAGCGCAGCTTATCTTCAATTAAGCCGTGACTTAACATCCAGTCTACAATCACCCCTTCCCGTAAGGCACGACCACAGACTGTCAAGGATTCTACAGCCAATAAAGTCATAGCTTCTTGCAGAATCACTGCTCCAGCCAGGATAACTTCTGCGCGCTTTTCTGGCATTCCTGGTATGGCTGCTCTTTCAGCGTTAGTCATTCTCCGCAGCCGTTGTACCCACTCTTGCAATTCTGGGAGGGTGAATTGATATCCATTGAGAGTAGAAGGGACTGTAGCCGATTTTTCTCGCGCTTGCATCATGGCGATGGTTTCAATTGTGCCAGATGTGCCGATTAAACGGGGAGATTCGTCAAGCTTTAAGTTAGTTTGAATTTCTTCTACAGAACGTTCCAGCATCCCCCGTGCATAGGCTTTCAGGTAGAGAAACTCGGTATCATCGATGGGATCGGTGCTGATTAATTCACTTGTTAGTCGGACTGCACCGACTTTTGTACTGGTAAGACTACGGGGTTCTTGACTATCACCCAAAATTAATTCTGTGGAACCCCCCCCAATATCAATAATAATGTGGGGTTGGTTATGAAATTCCATCCCCGACAGCACACCCAAGTAGATCCTTCGCGCTTCTTCTTGTCCAGAAATCAAGTCAACGCTTAAACCCAACTCCGTCTCTATCTGCTGCAAAAAATCTTTACCATTGGGTGCTTCTCGCACCGCACTAGTTGCCACAGCAATGATGGTTTCCACATTAGCTATTTTGGCAGCTACTTGAAAACGTTTCAAGGTAGCGATCGCTTTTGCCATCACCTCTGGTTTTAACTCCCCAGTGGTAATATTGCGATCGCCCAACCTCACAGTTTCTTTTTCCTTGGTAATAATGCTAAAAGCCGGTAGCGTCGGGTCAATCTTTACTACCACCATATGTAGAGAATTTGTTCCCATGTCAATGGCAGCAATAATCCGGTGTTGCTGAACTGGTTGAGTACTGACACTCTCCCAGCTAGCCGAAACTAAACTTAGCATCTAGTGTTCTCTCTGTATTCAGGAAGGATGGAATAAAGATCATGTATCGGGGTAGTTGGCACTGATACTTGTTGCAACACACTTAATTTTTCGGTTGACCGTAGTCAAAACCACTTAATCTAAGTATATTCACCCTGCTGTTTACAATTTTAGTGACTATTTGATTAAATTTATGTAAACTTGCCACTGAAGATTGTGTTTTTACAAATATCAAATAAAGTTATTCTATAGATGTAAATATATGTGAAGTGGGTAATGGGGATTGGGGATTGGGTAATGGGGACTGGGGATTGGGTAATGGGTAAGAGTTTTACCAATAACTAATGACCAATGACTAATGACTATTGACCAATGACTATTGACTATTGACTATTGACTAAATCATGACAAGTACATCAAAACTCAATCAAGAACCAGTGTTACTAACTATTATCCGGCTTTTGCGTTGGCATAAACCGGAAGGTCGGTTAATTTTAATGATTCCGGCTCTTTGGGCTATTTTTTTAGCGGCGGGGGGGAAACCGCCTTTGCCGTTGGTGGGTGTAATTATCTTGGGGACACTGGCGACAAGTGCGGCTGGATGTGTGGTGAATGATTTGTGGGATCGGGATATTGATCCAGAAGTTGAGAGAACCCGCGATCGCCCTTTAGCTGCTCGTACCTTGTCGATTAAAGTAGGGATTGTAGTGGGGATTGTGGCGCTATTTTGTGCAGCGATTTTAGCATATTACCTTAATCCTTTGAGCTTCTGGTTATCTGTGGCAGCCGTGCCGGTCATTTTGCTCTATCCTGGGGCAAAGCGAGTCTTTCCTGTACCGCAATTGGTGTTGTCGATGGCGTGGGGATTTGCGGTTTTGATTAGTTGGAGTGCAGTGACACAAAATCTTTCTCAACCGACTTGGCTATTGTGGGGGGCTACTGTACTGTGGACATTGGGATTTGATACAGTTTATGCTATGAGCGATCGCGCAGATGATCGGCGCATTGGTGTTAAGTCTAGTGCCTTGTTTTTTGGCGATTATGCTGCGTTAGCTATTAGTATTTTCTTTGCTGGCACAGTTGGTTTACTCGCTTGGTTAGGTATTTCTCTCCATCTCACATTGCCTTTTTGGATTAATTTAGTCATTGCTGCTGTTGGTTGGATTTGGCAGATTTGGCGTTTAATCAAACCACAAATACCTCATACTGCTTATGGAGAAATGTTTCGCCAAAATGTTTGGATTGGTTTTATTTTACTAGCAGGAATGATCATTGGTTCTCTTTAATTAAAGCGTCGATATAGCGTTTCTCTCTTTAGTGAAGTAGATTTCGTTGAGTTTAGAGGCTAGAGGTTAGAGGCTTTTTGCTGATTTTAAAAATAGGCGATCGCTAATACCATTTCACGTTAATCATGATACACATAAATTATGTAAAGACGTTACATTGCAACGTCTCTACTGTTTCAGATTTAAAGGAAATTGGTATAAGGTATGATATTCACTTACGGCTTTTGACTAAATAGTTAGATTTCCTTCATCAAAAATTTACTGCTACTTCGTATTTCTGCTGAGAAGACAAAGTTTTCATCAAAATATTCCGCAACACCTCCGCAATATTACGAATATAGTTTATTAGTTGGGTATGTAGCGATAAAAGTTAAACCCAACCCGATGAAGCGATCGCACCTTGTCAAAATCACCATGATTGTTCTATTCTCCCTTAGTAGTGTTGGTGTTGTCGGGGGAAGTTTCTTTCTCAGAAAAGCATTTAGTAGCAACAGCCAGTCAAAGATAGTCACGGAAACGTCGCGTTACGGAGAAATTCGCCATCAACTTTGGTTAAGCCAAGATGAAATTCAACATTTCCCCAGTGAAATTACTGCTGATACTCAAAACGTGCGTATCGCCTACTCTCCAGAAAATTCCCCAACTGGGGGTTACTTTCAAGCCAGACTGAAAAAGTCACCAGCACAAATTCAAAAATTACTCACCCAATACCGCAAACAGGCTAAACATCAGTATCGAGGTGGTGATACTAACAATCATGCCAATTTACCTAACGGTGTACCAACTACTTTTTTCTACACCAGTGACTCTGAAACGGAATCTTTTCCACCTGCTTATGAAATTTTAGTCCTGAATGCCCAAGATCAGGGTACACCAGGTTTTAAATGGAATCACGGCAACAGTTACGGCGTAGCCATTGATAGTTCAGCATCGGAAATTGTTTATTGGGCTGAAAAATGGTAATACTCTTAAATTCATGTAGAGACGTAGCACTGCTACGTCTCTACTAAAAATCAATTGATGGGTGAAATTATATTAATATTTCTCCTTCACCATTAACCGCACACCCCCAGGTGGCGCAAATACTATGCCACGACGCACAGGTTTAAGATAGGTTTTATCTAATAATTCCAGTGAATAATGCGAGAGGATATTAGCCAAAACTAACTTCATTTCAAACAGAGCAAAAGCCATACCCAAACAGCGACGATTTCCGCCACCAAAAGGCATAAATTCGTAAGCCGAAAATTGACGTTCTAGAAACCGTTCTGGTCTAAATTTCTTAGGTTCTGGATAGATATCTGGGCGATGATGTGCTAAGTAAATACAAACTGAAATCATCATGCCTTTTGGTAAATTGTATCCCATGAATTGCATGGGAGCTTTGAGAATGCGCGGGAAACTAAAGAAACCAATGGGAGTAATGCGTAAAGTTTCTGAACACACAGCATTTAAATAAGGTAATTGAGTAATTGCTGTGGGATCTGCATGAGCTATATCGATAGAATTGAGTTCTTGGAGTAATTTTTCGCGGACTTCGGGAACATAATGCACCCAATATAACGCCCAAGATAAAGCGATCGCTGTAGTTTCATGACCAGCAAACAGCATCGTCATCAACTCATCCCGTAATTCTACATCAGTCATGGGTTGACCGTTTTCATCACGGGCAGACAATAACAAACTCAGAATATCTTCACTAGTATTTTCTGTTTGCTGGCGACGTTCTCGAATTTCCTGGTAAATCAACTCATCCAGCTGCTGTCTGCGGCGGATAAACCTACCCCAAGGACTCCAAGCACCTAAATCTCGTTGTAAGGACTGGAAAAATAGAAAAATTGCACTGATAGGTGTATTAAAAGTATCCAACATCTCAATTAAAACTTGCTTGATTTGTTGGTAACGCTCTCCTTCCTTTAAGCCAAACACAGTTTTTAAAATGACTTGCAGAGAAATTTCCTGCATACTAGAACGAGCTACGAAAGGTTTGCCAATACTCCATTGACTAGTAACTTGCTCAGTAATATCACCGATAGTATGTCCATAAGCCCGCATCCTTTCACCGTGGAATGGGGGCATTAACAGTTTACGCTGTTGTAAATGGCGATCGCCATCCAGCAAAATTAAAGAATTAGCACCCACCAAAGGTTGCACTACATAATTTCCTGCACCTGAGTCAAATAACTGAGCATCAGCCGTAAATAGTTCTTGAATTGCTTGAGGATTACTAATAACTACTTGTGTAGGAAAGCTAGCAAATTTAGCAGTGTAAATATCGCCATAACGCTGTTGTGTTTCTTCAAGAGTATCAACTGGGTTGAGAATTGCTCTAATTGTTTGTAACCAGCTCGCTTTTTTGTCGCCATCTGGCAATTTAGTCACAATTTGATTGGCAGAATTTTCTTGGAAAGTAACCATTAGTAACTCCTTTTAAAACATGAGAGCAAGAGAAAATAAGAGTGAGGGGTGCAGGGGAGAAGAAGAAATGCTAATGACTAATGACTATTGACTATTGACTAATGACTTTTTCAGGTATTGTCCATCCAGAATGGTTTCTACTATCTGCATCTGGTGAGTAGTACTATAGTAACGGTGAATTTGTTGTATTTGCTGCCGTTCTTGGATACTCTCATTAGCAATTTTCTTTCTGAGTTTAATAATTGCATCGATGACAGCTTCCGGTCTGGGTGGACAACCGGGTATGTAAACATCCACCGGAATTAACTTATCAACACCGCGCACAGCCGAGGGAGAGTCAACACTAAACATTCCCCCTGTAATTGTGCAGGCTCCCATGGCTATGACATACTTAGGTTCAGGTATTTGTTCGTAAAGTCTGACCAGATTTGGCGCATACTTCATGGTAATTGTGCCGGCGGTAATCAATAAATCTGCTTGTCGGGGAGTGGCGCGGGGAATCATTCCGTACCGTTCCATATCAAAGCGGGAAGCATAAGCCGCCATAAACTCCATAAAACAGCAGGCTGTACCAAACATGAGTGGATACAGACTAGACATTTTCACCCAGTTATAAATATCATCCACCGTTGTGATACCATTTCACTTTAATAATGATACAAATACGTGAGTCCGTCAGTCCGTCAGGGATTGTAAATCCCTGTCTCATAGCTAAAGTCCTCTCAAGAGGACTGAATATCAGAGTCCATTTTAATGGACTTAAGCTATGAGACCACCGTTTTAACGGTGGGCGGACAATACCCAACGAGTAAGCTATATGTATCAGGATTTTTGTGAATTGGTATGAGAATAAAATTTTCTGAAAGTTGTTGTGTTACCTGGGGAGGTTCCACCGGATTAATAATTGAGTTTGTCATAATTAGGGAATTGAGGATAAAGACAGAAATATTTGATTGATAACTATAGTTTCTGGCGACTGTGATAACTGCACCAGTCAAGATAAAGGCGTTAAGGTGCTAACTTAAGATGAAGCGTTAAGATAGCTATCTAGTCTGAAAATCGGTAAAATATATCTCAATTTGGCGTTGGTCTTGTAATCCGATGGAATTGCACAAGCAAAGACGCAAGCGTGGTGTTATTCTCAGTCTCTCAGGATTTAAGAAAGTCCAAGAGGCTAGATATCAGCTAGAAATTTTAGAAAATGATGGCACTAAATTTACCATCGAAGAACTGAGTTACCGCACTCAACTAGCTCCTTTTACAGTTTCCAAAGTTCTAGCACGAGCAGAAGGCGTTGACAAACAAACCCTAGAATGCTTCTTTAGAGCCTTGAGTTTAGACTTAACCCCAGAAGATTATGTAAAAGCTGGGAAAGAGACAAACGGACAAGGAGAGAGTATTTGCATAAGTTCTTCCTCCCCATCTCCCCCTCTCCCCCTCTCCCCCTCCCATACCGACTGGGGTGAAGTTGTAGATGTCTCAGTTTTTTTCGGGCGTACAGAGGAAGTTAGTAAACTAGAGTATTGGATGATTAATGAGCATTGCCGGTTGGTAGCATTGCTGGGAATGGGGGGAATTGGTAAGTCTTCTCTTTCGGTAAAATTGGCACAGCAGATTCAAGGACAGTTTGAGTTTGTGATTTGGCGTAGTCTGCGTAACAGTCCGCCTTTGGGGGAATTACTGGGAAATTTGCTGTCTGTGTTTGCTGATGGTCAACCTGTCAAGTTATCAGAGAATGTTGATGAGCTAATCTCACAATTCATGGCTAATTTAAGATCGCATCGTTGTCTAATCATTTTAGATAACATGGAGTCTATCTTAGCAAGCGGTAACGACAGCCTACACCAACGTGCGGGCAGTTATCAAGTGGGTTATGAAGATTACGGAAATCTCCTCAAGCAAATCGGTGAAACAGTCCATCAAAGCTGTGTAGTTCTGACAAGTCGAGAAAAACCCCAAGAAGTCGCTGCTTTAGAAGGTGAGACTTTGCCAGTGCGGTCAATGCAACTGAGTGGTTTGAGTGCGATCGCTGCTGTACAATTAATTAGCAGCAAAAGTTTTTTCTGTGGTTCCCATACTGACTGGCACAATTTAGTTACACACTATGCAGGTAATCCCCTAGCTTTAAAAATTGTTGCTACCACTATTCAAGAATTATTTGCTGGGAATATTGCTGAATTCTTCGCTCATGGCTCCACTGTATTTGGCAGTATTTACGATTTATTAGCACAACAATTTCTGCGACTTTCGCCATTAGAAAAAGACTTGATATACTGGTTGGCAATTAACCGCGAACCTATCACCTTATCAGAGTTACGTGATGATTTAGTATTGCCAGTTTCCTCCATGCAACTCTTGGAAGCATTAGATTCCCTCACTAAAAGAAGTCTGATTGAAAGGAAATCTCTGTCAGCAACTCCTGTCAATTTCACTCTACAACCAGTAGTGATGGAATATGTCACAGGCGAGTTAATTCAGCAGATTTGTACAGAAATCTTCTCAAACGCACCCACAAAAAATCTATTTAATAGCCACGCCTTAATTAAAGCCACAGCCCAAGATTATATCCGCATCGCTCAAAGTAAACTCATCCTGCAACCAATAATTGAACATCTCTTACAAACTCTCCGCACCAAACAAGCTATAGCCACGCGACTCACACAAATTTTACAAACAATCAAAACCCCCATATCCTCAACATCTCCCCATCCTGAACTAGAACCTGGATATATAGGTGGAAATATCCTCAATCTTCTGTGTCATCTGCAAACAGATTTAACTGGCTATGACTTTTCTGATTTAACAATTTGGCAAGCTTACTTGCAAGATACTCCCCTCAGAAAGGTCAACTTTTCCCATGCAGATTTATCTAAATCTGTCTTTGCTAAAACCTTCTCCAATATTATTACTGTGGCTTTTAGTCCAGATAGTAAAATTTTGGCAACTGGTCATTTTAATGGTTACTTAATTCTTTGGGATATTATTACTTGCCAGCAATTAATCGAATTTCAGGCACACATCGGTTTTGTTTGGTGTGTCAGTTTTAGTCCAGATGGTAATACTTTGGCGACTGTAGGTCAAGATGGCACAATTAAGCTGTGGGATGTAAAAACTGGGCAGTATTTAAAAACTTTTGTAGGACATCAAGGTGGTGTTATTTGTGTTATTTTCACTCATGATGGTCAGAAATTAATTAGTAGCAGTACTGACTGTAGTATCAGAGTTTGGGATATTCACACAGGTCAATGTACACAAATTTTAGCAGGGCATAATCATCGAGTTTGGTCTGTGGCGTTGAGTCCCCAAGGAGATATTCTGGCTAGTGGGAGCGAAGATAAAACAGCAAAACTTTGGGATTTAGCCACAGGTACTTGCATCAATACCTTACAAGGACATACAGACTGGCTCAAATCCATCGCGTTCAACTCATTGGGGATACTTGCTAGTGGTAGCTTAGATCAAACGATTAGACTGTGGGATATAAATGACGGTGTTTGTGTTGGTATTTTAGCTGGACATGGCAATGGCATACTAGCGATCGCCTTTATCAACGATCATACTCTAGCCAGTTGTAGTATCGATTGTACAATTCGTATCTGGGATATTACTAGTTTACAATGCGTGAAAACCTTTCCAGGGCACGCTAATTCTGTGAATGCGATCGCTGCCAATCCCCAAGGGACAATTCTCGCCACTGGCGCAGATGATTTCTCACTGAAACTCTGGGATATCCTGACTGGAGAGTGTTTGCGGAGTTTCAAGGGGAGAAGTAACTGGGTAAAATCCGTAGCATGGTGTCCCCAAACTGAGAACAGCAGCCTCATCGCCAGTGGCAATGAAGACCGGACAGTGAGATTATGGGATCTAGAAGGCAGAAGTCGCATTTTATACGGTCATACAGATATCATTTTTGCTGTAGACTTTGCTCCTGATGGACGCACTCTTGCCAGTGCTAGCGCTGATACCACAGTGAGATTGTGGGATGTGGCTACGGGTCAGTGTACCAGAGTTTTGCATGGTCATTTGGGGATGGTGACAGGATTGGCTTACAGTCCTGATGGCAAGTTTTTAGCCAGTACCAGCTACGACAGCACCAGTAGATTGTGGGATGCAGCCACAGGACAACTTTTAGCCTCTTTCCCTGTACACTTGGGTATGTCCGTTGCCTTTAGTCCAGACAGTACAAAGCTAGTATTTGGCGGTTTTGATGACACAGTGAGAGTTTGGGACATCACCACCGGAGAATGTTATGGAATTTTCACAGGTGACAATTGGGTTTGGTGGGTGACATTTAGTCCCGATGGAAGGACTTTAGCAACTGGTAGCAGTGTCGAGAGAATCATTAAACTGTGGGATATAGAGACAGGCGAATGTCTCCAGACATTGCAAGGTCATGATGATATGCTGTGGGCGATCGCTTTTAGTCCAGATGGAAGTATCCTTGTTAGTACCAGTAGTGATCAGACCATCAAACTCTGGGATATAGCTACAGGCACTTGTATAGCCACCTTACAAGGACACAATACTTGGGTGATGTGCGCTACCTTTAACTCAGAAGGTAATATTTTAGTCGCCGGTGATGGCTACGCTGCTATCAAGCTTTGGGATTTGTCAACAAAGCAATGTATCAAAACTCTCAAAGCCGAACAGATTTATGACCAAATGAATATCTATGGAGTCACAGGTTTAACAACAGCACAGAAATCAGCATTGCTAACTTTAGGTGCGAATTGTTTTTCATCAATATAGAAGAAAGCCAGGGAAATGCAACCCTGTCTATTACAGCAAAAGGACGAGTCAACATGGAATTGACAACAACAGTGCATACTCTTAAAGAATGGGCAATTGCTATCAATGCTTTGGAAAGTGGACAAACAATTATGTTACTGCGTAAAGGCGGTATTCGTGAACAGCAAGGACGTTTCCAAGTTGCCCATCAGCAGGTTTTACTTTATCCTACCTATGAACATCAACAGCCTTGTTTACTCAAGCCAAACTATGCTGATCTGGTACAGCCTGTAACATCTGGTTGGCATCCAGAAACAGTTCGTATTGGCAGTTGGGCGAGTATCACCGATATATTACCAATTAATCAGGAGTCAATTGTCAACGCCTTATTATCATTTCATATTTGGAATCATAATTTTATTCGCGATCGCCTCAAGTGGAAACCACAACAGCCATTACTTGTTCTCTTACTCAGGACTTACAAATTACCCCAAGTACAAGAAATTCCCTATCGTTCACAATACGGTGGGTGTAAATCATGGATTGATATCGCTTCACCCATGCAACTCTCAAGTTCCCAGCCAGTTCTATCTGACTCTGACTACAGAAACATAGTAGAACAAATTCGGGCGATCGCCCAATCATAGAGTAATCCGATTTGATTTCTGAATGACTCGTAGAGGTAAGGGACTGGGGACTGGGAAGAAAGAATAAAGGTGTACTGAGTTTTGTATGCGTAAGCGCAGGCTTCGCCAACAAAAATCAAATATGAGTCCTATAGCAATTCTTGATCATATGAAGTACTGAAGTACAGTCTAGCCTCTAATTTCTAGCCCTGAAGCTCAACGAGCAACACATAATTAATTTTTATCCTATCCGATGTCTAAAGGGACAAAAAGAGAATTCTTTCTACCAATTCCCAATCCCTAATCCCCGATCCCCACCCTATTTCGCAATCAAACTTAAAATACTCATTAAATAGTAACTCTTGATACATACACTTACAAAAACCGCATATACCATTAAAAAAATCTAAATCTCAGATTAAAACCAAGTACAAACATTTATCAGTCTGATTGTCCAGGGCAAACTATGATAAGCAATCTAAATATCTTTTATTTAATTAAGTAATTGTACCATTTTAGATTGTAGACAAGTTGACATAACCTAAGAAAACAAAAATTATCCCACAAGGGTGATGCAACTGTTGACAAAAGTTTGCCAATATGCAGTATATGCTTAATGCAAAGGAGTTTGCTATGCCTCGACAAATGTGCTGGATATCCAAGACTAGCGGTGACGGGGACAAAATGTTATATCTGCAAACAGCGCCTAGTCAACCTTGGCGACCCTACACAGCTTTTCCCCAGTATTCAGTACCCGATTATCCTATACCAGGCGGCTCCAAAGGTTGGGCAACTTATCAAAAATTATTAAAATCAGGCTGGACACTAGTACCAAGTGCCAGGGCTAATGAATTTGGTAGCAGTGTTTATGCAGAATCTTCGGTGGTTAATGGGTATTAGTCAATGGTCAATGGTCAATAGTCAATAGTCAATAGTCATTGGTCATTCGACTTCCGACTTCCGACTTCCGACTTCCACTTCCCACTCTAATAACCTCTAGCTGAACCTTCACCACGGGGGTCAGCTGCACCTTCTAGATTACCATCTTGAGTAATGGCGATCGCATTCACATTACCCCAGGGACTGATTTCTTTAACATTGTGTCCTCGTCGGCGTAAGTCTTGCACAGTCAGATGATCAAAACCCCATGATTCTAATCGCAACTCATCGGGTAACCACTGGTGATGGATGCGAGGAACAGACACGGCTGCACCTGTATCCATATCGTATACCAGCACATTTAAGATCACTTGTAATACTTGAGTGATGATGGTGCTACCGCCTGGTGCGCCTACGACCATCCGCAGATGACCATTTTCTGTAACAATAGTAGGAGTCATGCTGGATAGAGGAGTCTTAAGGGGTGCGATCGCATTAGCTTCACTACCCACAAGTCCAAATACATTTGCCACTCCTGGTGCAGAGGCGAAATCGTCCATCTCATCGTTAAGTAAAATACCAGTTCCCGATGCCACTACCCCAGAACCAAAGCCATAGTTGACTGTAAAAGTCAAGCTAACTGCGTTGCGTTCCTCATCAATGACATTGAGATGACTGGTTTCTGGAGATTCGTAGCGATTTGCATACATCCTGTGGGGAATTTTACCTTCACCAAAGCGTTGTAAAATTTCTGGAGCTATGGGTTTGACTTGTGTCGAGGGTGTAGCCTTGTACAGATGAATTTCAGCGCGGCGTTTGTTGGCGTAACCGGAACTGAGTAATTGTTGTACAGGGATTTTGATAAAATCGGGATCACCTAAATATTGTGAGCGATCGCTATAGGTAATCTTCATCGCTTCTGTCAGCAGATGTAGAACATATGGATGATGCCAACCCCAAGATTTTAAATCTGTGTTACCAATGATGTTTAACATCTGCAATAAAAGGATACCACCCGATGAAGGTGGTGGCATGGAGCAGATTTTAGCTTGACGGAAATTGCCACAAATCGGAATACGCCAAATGGGTTTATAGGCTTTGAGGTCTGCTAAGGTAATTAAACCATCATTCTTGGCCATATCAGCTGCGATCGCCTGAGCAATACTACCTGTGTAGAAGCTGCGAGGATTTTGGGCAATAATTTTTAAAGTCCGTGCCAAATCACGCTGCACCAACCTTTCCCCAGGTTGATAGAATTCACCATTGCGAGTAAAAATCTCTCTGGCAGCTGGATTACTCAGAATAGCTTGCTTGCGACTCTCATAAACTTGGATAGAACGCCAAGTTGGCTTTTGACTAAGCACAAAACCATCTTCAGCCAGAGCGATCGCAGGTTTTACCACCTCAGCCCAAGGTAGTTTACCATAACGGCGTTGGACTTCATACATTCCTGCCACCGTCCCTGGTGTCCCCACAGCTAGATACCCATTCACACTAGCACCAGGACGCACCTTACCTTGAGCATCCAGATACATATTTCTCGTAGCTTGTAAAGGTGCGCGTTCCCGAAAATCTAAAGCTTTAATTTCACCAGTTTTCTGTAACCGCATCAATAAAAACCCACCACCACCAATTCCGGCGGAAAACGGCTCAACAACAGAAATAGCCAAAGTTGTGGCTACTGCGGCATCAACTGCATTCCCACCCTGACTTAAAATCCTAATTCCCGTATCACTCGCCAAAGGATGAGCAGATACTACCATCCCCTTTTTGCTACGTAAAGGTAAAGTGATAGTAGCTGAAACTACCTGACTGTAACCAAGCAACCCCAGAGAAAAGACGGTAAATACAACCCACCTAGACTTAGCAATCATCCGCATCTTCAAACCTTTGGCTTTAATCAAATCCCCTTGTTAATAGTATCCAGTGATCTTGGACTTGAGCGATCGCCCCGCCCGGAAAAGGATCAATAGTGCGTCAACCCAGCCATACCAATAATTTTTTTATACTGACGCACCCTAAATTTTGCATATTTTTATTTACAAAGAAGTAAGTGAACATTTGCGATCGCTCAAAGATAGGGTCTTGCTTGCTAGGCTAAAGCGGAAGATTTAAAATTTAGGTAGATAATCAAGGCTAAATAGTCTCTATGCCTCACTCCACTATGTCAACTCTTTATACTTGCTGACTATTGGCCTTAGATAAGACTAGAGTTTATTGGTACAGCGAATTAAATTAATCAAGTAAAAATTATTGAGATTGTAGCTAAATAATGATGCATTTTAAGTTTTCACCAAAAATTCTGCAAAGGCTGGGAGAAGAACTCGTTCCAAATCCAGACCAAGGAATCATTGAATTGGTTAAGAACTCTTATGATGCTGATGCTACTGAATGCACAGTAGAACTTATCAAAACTAGTGCCATAGGTGGCTCGATTATTATTTCCGATAACGGTGTTGGTATGGATAAAGATGCCATTAGCGAGGGATGGCTAGTGCTAGGCCGATCAAAAAAAGCTAACCGTGAAGTTACTCAATTAGGTCGCTTACCTGTAGGTAATAAAGGATTAGGTAGGTTAGCGGCTCTACAGATGGGTTCTCAAGTATTCTTAAAAACTAGACCTAAAGATGAACCAGGAATTGAATATTCTTTAACAATTAATTGGGATGATTTTCAGGAAGCTGATGTAGTAGAAGATGTTCCTTTTGATGTCCAAAAAAGTAGTACGAATCAACGGCAGGGAACTGATATTATCGTCAGCAATATTAAAAATATATTTAATAAACGTGATCTTCAAAGATTAGCTAGGGAACTTTTACTCCTAGCAGATCCATTTGACAATCATGCAGGTTTTCGCCTGAAACTTATTGCTCCAGAATTTTCGGAAATTGAAAAACAAGTAAACAATGCTTACTTTGATGATGCCGAATATCATTTGCAAGCTAGTATAAATGAACTCGGAATTGCTGAAGTAAATTTGCTGGACTGGCAGAATAACGTAATTTTTCAGGCCAAACATAGTGATATTTCTCAAGAGCTTTACAAAACACCTGCAACAAAATTTGAACTGTGGGTATTCTTTCTAAATCCTCAAACTTTTTCAGCGAGAAAAACTTCTGTTTCTTTCACACAAGTTAGAGAATGGCTTGGTCAAGTAGGGAATGTTCGTCTATACCATCGAGGTTTGCGGGTAAAACCCTATGGAGATCAAGACGATGATTGGTTGAATTTAAATTATGCACGAGCAAGAAATCCAGAGGTTCGTCCTTCAACAAAAACAGTTATTGGTAGAGTAATTGTTAATGACCCTGAAGATATGTTACTTCAGAAAACTGATCGGCTTGGTTTTATTGAAAATGAAGCTTTTTTAGAGTTAAAACGCTTCGCAATTGATGTGTTGGAATGGATGGCGAAAGAAAGGCTTAAAGTTACTGAAACGCAAAGACAAAGGGTTAAGCAACAAGTTCCTCGTGATATTACACAAGCTAAAGCCAGGATTGAAGAAGTTATTGAAGCAGAAGTTCCTCAAGAATCTCGTCCTAAAGTCTTAGAAGCTGTTCAGCAATATGAAAATGTAACAGAAAATCAAACTAAAGTATTACGTGATGACCTTCAACTCTATCGTAGTCTAGCTACCGCCGGAACAACCGCAGCAGTTTTCGCTCATGAATCTGGCAAACCCGTGACTGCAATTGAAATAATAGCTAGGATAATAGAAACAAAAGCTAAAGAGTTTATGGGAGAAAAATATGAACAATATTTAGGAGAACCAGTTAAAAAGCTTTCTCAAGTAAGTAAGTCATTGCTACGCTTTTCTAATTTTCCGTTGCACCTTTTGAAACGAGAAAAACGTCGTTCAGGTGTTGTAGATGTTCATAAAGTTATTGATGACATCGTTGAACTTTTTCAAAGTTTTTTTGATGAAGGTAACATTCAAGTTATTAAAGAAAAAGTTGATACGCAACCTTGTATTTATGGGAGTGATGCTTTATTAGAAGCAATTATTACAAATCTTTTAACCAATGTTATCAATGTTTTTAACATTGCAGGTGGACGCATAGAAGAACGTCAAGTAGTTATTAGAACTGCAATTCAAGGAAGTAATCTAATAATTAAGGTTTTAGATAATGGTTCAGGAATCCTGAATATAAAAATAGACGAAATTTGGCTACCTGGTAAAACCACTAGGGAAGGTGGTACAGGTTTAGGATTGACGATTGTGAAAGATTCTGTAACTGATCTAGGAGGCTCGGTAGATGTAATTCCAAAGAGTGAATTAGGTGGAGCCGAATTTATTGTAGAATTAACACTTATTAGAGAGTAATTTTTATGAGCATGACAGCAGCTTTCATTAAGAAAAAAATAGCAATAATTGATGACGATAAAGACCTAGCAGAATTAACAGCTTTGCAAGTAGACGCAGCAGGATATGAGCCATATTTATTAGAAGACGATAGACATTTTTATCAAGTCAGTGACTTGGTATCTCTGATTAAAGAAAATACTCAATGTGCTGTGTGTGATCACCGATTGATGAAGTCTGGATTTGCTAACTTTTATGGAGCAGAATTAGTTGCAAATTTATATGATTTGAAATTTCCATCATTGTTAATAACTCAGTATACAGAAATGGATACATCTTTTTCGATTAGAAAATGGAGACATAAAATACCTGTACTACTGAGTCGAGACAAAGCTGATGCTTCAAGCATTGCTAAGGGAATAGAAGATTGTAACTTAGAACTTTCGGGTAAAATACCGAGTACTAGAAAACCTCGTAGAACGATAGTTAGGATTACTAATATTGATGAAGAATCTCATGAACGTGTTATAGATGCCTTTGTTCCAAGTTGGAATCCCTATAAGGCTGTTCGTTTTCCAGCTTCTCTGATTCCAGAAAATATTAGAGTTGTATTAAAACCAAATATCCGTTTATTTGCTCACGTAAACACAGGAGCAGAAAAATCTGATGATCTGTATTTTGAAAAATTTGAATTAGCATCTGAACCAGATGAAGATGATGGACTCGCCTGAACTGATTATTTTAGATGTTGGACATGGAAATTGTGCGTTAATTAGAGATGTAAATGATGTAATGGTTATTGACTGTCCACCTGGTGGTACTTTGGCAGGAACTCTTGAACATCTAGCTATTAAAGAAATTTTACATATCCTCATTTCTCATACTGATGCAGATCATATTGCAGGTATAATTGACATACTTTCAAATGAAGATATCAAAGTTCACAATGTACATATCAACCCTGATGCAAGTAAAAAAAGTGACATTTGGACAGATGTACGTATTGCTTTGCAAGATGCGCGTAAACGTTCTGGGCTTCGATTTTCATCAGAATTGACAACAACAAAAACAGGAAGTTTGAACATTGGTTCAGTTGAAATAGAAATTCTTGCACCAACACCTGAATTAATTTCTGGTGGTGCTGGCTCAACAGATTTACAAAGAAGGCGATTAACCTCCAATTCAATATCAGCTGTTGTCGGTATAGTTCACGGTTCTCACAGAGTGGCTATATTAGCAGCAGATATTGATAATGTAGGTTTTGACAATTTGATTCAGGATCAAAATAACTTGAGTGCTGACATACTTGTTTTTCCTCATCATGGTGGAAAACCAGGAGGTGCAGATCCTAAAATATTTGCCGAGCAATTTTGTACGGTTGTCCAACCAAAGTTAATCATATTCTCTATTGATCGGAATCGTTTTAGTAATCCCCGTATAGAAATAGTAGAGGGTATTATTTCTTCAGTTCCAAATGCTCATATTTTATGCACTCAATTATCCAAACAATGTACTACTACTCTTCCTAGTTCAACGCCGACACATTTAAATACACTTCCTGCTAGAGGTCTTAATAGTAATAGCTGTTGTGGAGGAACTATTACTATTAAAATAAATGGTAGCAAGACAAATTATGCTGAGATGGCTTTACATAAAGATTTTATTATTAATCAAGTAACTAGCCCAATATGTCGAAAGTTTTTGCCTATCCTTAAACCTGATAGTAAACCCAATTAACTGAATCCCCTTGTTAATAGTATCCAGTGATCTTGGACTTGAGCGATCGCCCCACCCGGAAAAGGATCAGTTTGCGAGCGATTGGGGGCTATAATTAAAGCCGTTAATTTCTCAATCTGCTCAAAATTAGGCGCATCAGCCAGTATTTGTTGCAATACTTGCCGCATCACCCGACGCTGTAGTGCTAACGGTGCTGTTTGCAATACCCGACGATTAATCCGCATCTCCTTGTCCCACTCTACCGCCGCTTTGTGTAACTCTTGGGCTGCTTGTTCTAGATATTCAACTTCTGCTTGCAATAATTCAGCAGTTTGGGCGATCGCTAACTCTGCTTGGGGGTTAAAATTTGCTTGTAAATAGGGGATTAATTCTTGTCGGATGCGGTTACGAGCATATTTTAAGTCTTGATTAGTAGAATCTTGCCAAATTGGTAAATTATACTCTTGACAAAATTGCTCTGTCTGTTTACGATTCACGTCTAACAATGGACGTACTAGGGAAATATTTGTACTTAAAGAACGTTGCCAAGTCAAAGCTTGTAAACCATCAGCACCAGTACCACGGATTAAATTGTAGAGGAGAGTTTCAGCGCGATCGCTTGCAGTGTGACCTGTAACGATATATTGGTAATTATGTGCTTGAGCGATCGCAATCATTGCTTGATAGCGCCAATCACGAGCCGTAGCTTCGCTATTTACAGGTGTTTGTGCCGTCTCTAAATAAAAAGACACACCCCAACTTTGAGCTAAATTTTCCACATGACGAGCATTAGCTTGAGAGTCAGCGCGCCAACAATGATCACAATGAGCAATACCTAAATCCCATCCCCATTTTGGTTGTAAATCCAACAATAATTTAATTAAACATAGAGAATCTTGTCCACCAGAAACCGCGACTAATAGCCGTTGGTGGCGCTCAAATAAATGGCGCGATCGGATGGTACGATGTATTTTCGCGTGTAGAGCAGTCCACACCATTTTGAGCTTTTAAATTATTTTCCCCATATTCTCAAAGAGTATCAAATTGCTGAAGCTTTTCCGCAATTTCGTCTAATGGTGATAACGGTTCATCAGGACAGAATTCTAGTGCTAACCTGACTTTACCTTTTTTCCATCCCTGAGCGCTAAATTTTAAAACTTCACAGTTTATCCCTTGATGATACAAATTAGCCTCAGTTGTTCCTTCTGTACCAATAAACTCCTTAATTGCTGTAATCAAATCGCGGACTTTAAACGTGTTAGCAATATCTAATTTTTTAAAAGTATCTGCTTCTATTGATACAACTTCATCATGATTTAGCCTCTCAAATCCATCTCCCATAAGAATCTCCTGTCACCAAATCTATAGTCTCCTTCCACCGATATGACACCTCATCCGCAATAAAATCATGATTGTTTGGATTTACGGGACTAGAGACTAGTACCGCAAGACGGAATTTGTAATACTCGCCAAAGGCGAGAAGCAAGCTACGTAATACCCTACGGGTTAGCCGTAAGGCTTTCTCGGAGAGTAGGCTTGCGCCTACGTAATTAGCTTTTTACAACAGTTTCAGACATTTTCAATGGGTGGCTTATTTACACCGCACTGTACTAGTATTGATTACTCAGCACTCCCCACTCAGCACTCAGCACTCAAAAGGCAGGAATTACGCAGAGAGATGAAGACAAGACCTTGTTGAGGTTGAGTTAAGAGTAACGAGTTAGGATACTGACTCGCAACTCAAAACTCAGCACTCATTGTCAATGGGAAAAATTAGTCACGCACCATCACTAACAGTTGATAATTGTTAATCTGCTTAAGTTTGACGTTGATGGGATTTACGCTAGAGGTTCACACTGAGGAAAATGCGTGAGGAGAAAACAATCTGTAAACCGTCACAATGAGTTTCGCTGTATTACCAGACAGAATTCATTACGGTGAGAGATGCACTCAATAGCGTATGCTACGCGCCATTGATGTTTCAATCGTTCTGGTTTGGTAGAGAACAGCAATTAACGTCATTTAAGCAGACTTTACCCCACTGTAAAGCCCATCTAACAAGAGCCACGCGGTTTTCCGTGTGTGTTTTGTCGAGAATGTTGCTGATGTGGTTATCAACAGTGCGTTTGCTAATTTCCAGTTTTACTGCAATGTCTTGGTTAGTTAAGCCAGCGGCCACTAAGTCGATGATTTGCAGTTCTCTGTCTGACAGACTAACAGGGGTCTGAGACTCGCCACCAGCCATGTGCTATTCCTTCCTCCCTTGGTATATGTACTTATCACCTTCTTAATTCTAGAAGATTCTTATGGTTGTAGGCGTTTCCAGTGTTAGCTGCAATACGATTGACAATATTTTTTTATTTTTGAGAATTAAACGGGAGCAAAGCCCCTACTTGGCATATCCTGTTTCACGTAAAAACTTGCGTAATTGGGCAAAATATTGGGCTTTGTCGCTTTTTCTGTAAACTTGCTGCACTCTTCGCCAACCATCTTGGCCTTGCCCTAAAAGATATTTATCAGCTAGATATGCTGCCAAAAAGCCCTTACCATCATCTTGTTGCTTGATTTTGTTGTATTCTTTCCATAACTCTGAGGCGTGATTAGCAATTAATTTAGGATAGCGGCGGGTAACATCCACCATTTTGCCTTGACGATACTGCCAAATTTGTAGAGGATAGGCAGAAGCAGCATAGGAAGTAAAAGCATAAGCAAAGCGATCGTCTCGACTATCAAACTCTGGGATGCCATCTTTGTCTAAATCTTGCAGTCGATAGCCACCATTACCCCATTCTTGGCGCATGGATTTATATTGCCCAGAGGTGCGATCGTAGCGGTAAATTAAGGAATAGACGCAACAATGCGCCCCACCTGTAAAAAAATCGGCAATTACTTCTGGTTCTTTATCACCATCTAAGTTTAGTACTGGTATCTTGTCTGTGAACAACCCACCAATAGGTTTGTCATATTCATTTTCTTGAGATAACTTTTGGTCTAAGACAGTTTTACCAGCCCGAATAATTTGCAACCGCACATTTTTGTACTGATACTCTTCTGGTTTGTCAAAAGATATCTCAGCCCGGATATTACCTAATTGCCCAGTAATAGTTTCTGCTTTAGCAGTGTCGGTAATTACAGATGTAGCGCCCACAATAGCTAAACTGACGAGAAGTTGATTGATGAGTTTACGAAAAGGTTTCATTTTCTTAAGATGCGGTATGGAGAGAATTAAAGGTGGGACGAGAAGACAAGGAGAAAAGTGGCAATCCTTTTTCTTTATCCACTCATCTCCTGCCTTTATTTATACAACACCATACCAGGGATGAATATCCGAAAATAAGCGGGACTGATTTACTGTTAGATACTGATTTTGGGGTTATGACTTTGTTTTTCAGACTGTTTTTTCATGACAGAACCACAGATTTTTAAGTATAAAATATATTTTTTACTAAGAGGACGTTGGAAAAGTCTGTTTCTTTGTCATGTTGAATGCAGCGTAGCGGAATGAAACATCTCGGTCTGTGCCACAAAACCTAGATTCTTCCTGACTCGGAGCGTAAGGAAGAATGACATTTTTATACCTACTGAAACTTTTCCAACACCCTCTAAACCCGAATTGATCACAAGATTTATTAAACACAGGTTTTCGCCTTGTTCAAAGGTTGTAGGGGCGGGTTCACAGAAATTATTAATGATTAACGATAATCTGAATGAACCCGCCCCTACCGCTTGTGAGAAATGCGGGAAAACTTTGGTTGAATTTTCTTGCCATCTGGGAAAACTAGTGTACCCTATCTTGTAAATGTTGCTTTGATGTGACTGTATACTTGAGCAAAAAAATTTACACAATCGGAAATCAGAATGGATGCTTCCGAGCTATTAGAAACAATTACACTGCTGATTGAGCAAGCCGAACGAGGAGAAATAGACCCTTGGGATGTCCAAGTAATTGAGGTAATTGATCGTTATTTGGAACTCATGACACCAAAGACAACTGCTAGAGGTTATGAAACTGACTTGTCACAATCTGGTCAAGCTTTTTTATCAGCTTCCATGCTCGTTTTATTTAAAGCAAATACCTTAATGCAGTTGTCAACAGCTGAAGATTTACTAGAAAATGTCGAGGATGATGCACTAGTAGAAAGCGGAGACGGACTATTTCATCAAGCGCGTTTACCCCTGGAGCGAGTTTTACGCCGTCGCCCTGCTGCAATGCCACCACCAAAACGCCGTGTAACGCTACAGGAACTGATTGAACAGTTACAAGTCATGGCGAACCAGCTAAAACTGGTGCAAAAAGTCAGTAAACCGGAACGTCCCAAACGTCAGCCGAGTATCAAAACCATGCGTGAGGCGCTAGAGTTAGCCCACCAGGAAAATTTGACGGAAGTGGCTGGGGAATTGGAACAAGTGTTGCATTGTTCAGCAAAAGAACTGCTTTTAGAGCAAAATTACCTAAATTTAGAGCAGCTTGTACATTTGTGGACTCAGACTAAACCAGCAGATCAAAAGGCCTCGGCTCATCACTCAGAACACGGTGACTTAGTTAGTGTTTTTTGGGCTTTATTGCTCCTGTCAGCACAATCAAAAGTAGAGCTATTTCAAGAGGAATTTTACCAAGAAATTCAGATACGCTTGGTGATGGGTAATGGGTAATGGGTAATGGGGATTGGGGATTGGGGATTGGGGATGGGTAATGGGGGATGACTAATATACATCTGGTGAAAATGAATGTAGAGACGTTGCAGTGCAACGTCTCTACAAGGATGTCGGGCAACGCAAAATTAATTTCTGGATATGACCAACGACCAATGACTATTGACTATTGACCAATGACTATTGACCATTGACCATTTCTCATATCCCCTGTACAAATCCACTACCAGTGCCTTGAAACATTACCCATGAGAGGAAAAAGTTGCTAATAAAAATAATCAGCAAGGCGGTGACGACAGCAGTTGTCGTTGATTGTCCTACACCTTTGGCTCCTCCTGTGGTTGTTAAACCCCAACTGCAACCAATAATGGCGATTAATAACCCAAAACAGCTAGCTTTGATTAAAGCGCTACAAATATCCCAGACTTCTAGTAGGTTGCGGGCAGAATCTAAAAATACGGTGTCGGAAATGCCATAGAGATTGGTGGCGATGACTAATCCCCCTAGCAACCCTGTGACTAAAGACAAGAGGGTTAAAATTGGCAGCATTAAGCAACAAGCCAATAGACGAGGAATAACTAAATAATCAATTGGGTCAGTTCTCAACATCAACATGGCATCAATTTGTTCGCTGACTCGCATTGTGCCAATTTCTGCGGCAAAGGCAGAACCAACGCGCCCTGCTAATATGACTGCTGTCAAGACTGGCGAAAGTTCCCGCGTTAGTGCTACGGCTAAAACTCCGCCGACAAGATTCCCTGCACCAAAGTTGATAAATTCCCGCGCTACCTGAATTGTAAATACTGCGCCTACAAAAACAGCTGTCAATAGGGCAATGAATAAAGAATCAGGCCCGACTGCTGCCATTTGCTCCTTGGTATTGCGCCAGTGGATTTTGCCTCTCAACAGGTGAACTATGGCTTGTCCACCGAGAAAAATTGCTGCCAGCAATCGCTGACCCCATGTTCCTAAGCTGGATTTGGATGTAGTTTCACTCAATGTTTTGTAGCTAACTCGGTAACTGATTTAATAGTCAATGGTCAATGGTTATTAGTCAATGGTCAATGGTCATTAGTCAATGGTCAATGGTCATTAGTCAATGGTCAATGGTCATTAGTTATTGGTAAAACTCCTACTCATTACCCATTACCTATTACCCATTACCCATTACTCCCTCACTCAGCACGGGCTAAACGCCCCGCTTCCGCTAACAGCACTCAGCACTCAGCACTCCCTCACTTTTTTAGTCTCTTTATCTTTCCTTAACTTGGCTTAATAAAATTCTCAGGAAATATAGCTTTGCATGAACAGGCTCAATCAGGTGATGTGCAAATTTTTTGAGAAAATAAGTCTTATTTAATCAGGGTTTCCGAGATTTTTATCTTTTTTTGAGTCTTGGGTACTTGTGTAACAGGTGACTACTTAATTTAATGAAAACTTAAGATTTTTGACAAGTTGTCTGTTATGGAGCGATCGCTCGTATTCTATTAAGAGAACTCTTGTTCACCTAGTCTCGGAGCTTGTCTGGAATGAATATTTTTACTAATTTCCTGCGTTCTCTGCTACTCACCATCATTTTTAGCTTTGTTGCTCCCTTGTTCTTAATGGGTTGTATGTTATTGCTTCTGTCGGCTGGTAGTCATGTTTCTTTGTTGCAAGGGGTGACTGAGGTAATTGTCGCACGAGTGTTG
This sequence comes from Nostoc sp. TCL26-01, assembly GCF_013393945.1. Lineage (NCBI taxonomy): Bacteria > Bacillati > Cyanobacteriota > Cyanophyceae > Nostocales > Nostocaceae > Nostoc > Nostoc sp. TCL26-01. The sequence continues at coordinate 5,719,095 of NZ_CP040297.1, read as the reverse complement.
AATTTTCTCGTCATTTTTGGTAGTGGCTCTGCTTTGCATGGCATTCTGGTGATTAGTCTGACTTGTAGCTTTGTAGGAGCGCTATTCGATACTTATGTTTACTACCGTTATCAAATTTTACGGTTAGATTCTTGATAACTCCAAACTCAATGATGTAATTTTTGACTCAAAGACGATTTTTTATCAGTATAAAAATGTTCTAGTTGTCGATTATATAAATACTTAATATTCGTGAGAAATTTGGGTAAAATACTATTTTTTAGAGACAAAGTATCCAACACTTATCAATCTTCTTACCTTATTCACGTCATCTGGCCGATAAACATCTTATATTTAAAGTATTATCAGGTTTTTAGTTAGTTACTCATGGTTTGGCCTTTTAAGTCAAAGTTTCGTAAACAAATTGCGCGAATTGAAATTACTGGTGCGATCGCCAGTGGAACTCGCAAACGAGTGCTGGAAGCTTTAAAAACTGTTGAAGAAAAAAAGTTTCCGGCATTACTGCTACGTATCGATAGTCCTGGCGGCACAGTGGGAGATTCTCAAGAAATCTACAGCGCTCTCAAACGTCTACGGGAAAAAATTAAAATTGTTGCCAGCTTTGGTAACATCTCCGCTTCCGGTGGTGTTTACATCGGCATGGGAGCAGAACACATTATAGCTAACCCTGGAACAATTACAGGTAGTATTGGTGTCATCCTGCGGGGAAACAATTTGGAGCGCTTGTTAGAAAAAGTTGGTGTTTCCTTCAAGGTAATTAAGTCTGGCCCTTATAAGGATATCTTGGCATTCGACCGAGAACTCACCGAACCAGAAGAAACCATTTTGCAGGAACTGATTGACACAAGTTACCAGCAATTTGTCCAAACTGTAGCAGAGGCAAGGTCTTTGGCTGTAGAAACAGTGAAAAGTTTTGCTGATGGACGCATTTTTACTGGACAGCAAGCATTAGAATTGGGAGTTGTAGATCGTCTGGGAACTGAAGAAGAAGCCCGGCGTTGGACAGCAGAGTTGGTTGGTCTTGACCCTGAAAAAACCCCTTGCTATACCTTAGAAGAAAAAAAACCTTTACTAAGTCGAGTTTTACCAGGTAGTCGTCAAGTCTCCTCCCGATTAGGTGCAGGAATTGAATGGCTAGAGTTTGAAATGTCTACTAGTGGTTTGCCACTGTGGTTATATAGACCGTAATTAGTGAGTGAGGGAGTGAGGGAGTGCTGAGTGCTGTTAGCGGAAGCGGGGCGTTTAGCCCGTGCTGAGTAAATTTTCACTCTGTTTCTAATGACTAATGACCAATGACTATTGACTATTGACTATTGACCATTGACTATTGACTATTGACTATTGACCAATGACTAATTAAGGAGGATTTTGGCGTGGAGTGGCGATTGCAGGCGATTCGTGGAGCAACAACCGTTTCGGAAAATACAGTGGAAGCAATGCGAGAAGCGGTGACAGAACTACTAGATGAACTGGAAAGACGAAATCAAATCCCACCAGAAGACATGATTAGTGTGACGTTTTCTGTAACACGAGATTTGGATGCAATTTTTCCGGCGGCGATCGCTAGACCACGTCCCGGTTGGGATAATGTGGCTATGCTAGATGTGCAGCAAATGCACGTCCAAGGTAGTTTACCGCACTGCATTCGCTTTTTAATCCACGCCCACTTGCCAGCCTCCGTCCCGGTTTATCACATTTATCTGCGCGAAGCCAAAAAGTTACGTCCTGACTGGAGTTTTCCCCAACCCTTACAAGTAGTGCAGCCAGTAGTAGAGTCAAAACACCAATATACCTAGAAAAGCAGCTAGGACTTACGCACTCAACCAATAAACCCTTCTGAGGGTGGTCAATAGTCAATAGTCAATGGTCAATGGTCAAAATCAAGTTTTTTTGGACTGTTGACCTTTGTTCAATTATGGAAGAACATACAGTATCTTCACGACAAGAACTAGCTCAATACATTAGAGCCATGCGAGAAGACTTATTAGCTAACCCTGATGAATGGGAAAATATCACGCTGGATTCATACCTGGAAGCGCTAGCAGCTTACGTTCAAGATATCAATAATTTGTCGAAAAATATTCAGATTCAACTTGATACTGAGCAGCCGAGTTGGCAGTTATTTGCCGATTTACTGGCTGGTGCTGCTATCTATGAGTAGCTAAATATAGGGAATAGGTTACAGGTTACAGGAAATAACTTGTGTAATTAATTCTGTCTGATTACTTATCAAGAAATTATTCTGACTCACACGCTCTACTAACCCGGATTTCTCATCAGACTTATTAAACTGAGGTTTTCTCTTTGTCCAAAGATTGTAGGGGCGGGTTCATTAAGATCATTGTTAATCATTAATCATTTCTGTAAACCCGCCCCTACCGCTTGTGAGAAATGCGGGACTAACTATTACTTGTTACTTTGTGTTGAATTTCACCTCTCTGCTCTGTTTGAGTGAATTCGTCGAAAAGTTGGAAAAACTTTTCTAAAGCGGTTTGTTCATCATGAGAAAAAAATAAAATAATTTGATCCCAAGTCTGATTAGAGGTCAAATTAAATTTCTGCTGAATCCAGTATTGAAATTGAGTAAATTGCCCTTCTTGTTGTGTTTGAGGGATTCCCATTTGACGGCGAGCAAAGCAGTAACCCGCTAAAAAAGTGCGGAGGTTGGAGACGGAAGCTTTTCCTAAATACATCACAGGGCGTTTTTGGATGTTGTGAATAAGATCATACAAATCAACCATTTCTCTAACTTAAAATTTTGTTTCAGTTATTTGAAAGTTGCCGCCTAAATCTTGAGCAGCGCAATAAAGGTTATTTATCCAGTCTACTCTGAAGATGCCTTCTGGGTGGATGTTATCAAATATAAGTTCTTGCCGATCAATTTCCACTGCGATCGCTTCATGTCTTCCGTTGATGGAAATGTTTTGTCGCAGGTGTTCGTGATAGATGTTACAGAAGGGATCTTCTGTACTACCTGTAAACAGACTAACCTGTTTACCAGAAATATTTTGAGATATGAGAAATTGACGTATGGCAATAGCACAAGGAACACATTCAAAAATCTGAAACTGTTTGGCAATACGACTCAATTGACTACGAAGGCTGACATTGGGCATGATGCTGTTTTGTTAAATAGCTATCACCAGTATTAAAAATAGTGTGATGCTAACTGAAATTCCTTGATACTCGCATTCTATTCTTGATGATGATGAAATCTAATTCCTAAAAAGATGTCGTAAACAAATTCCCAAAAGTCTTTTTTCTGCAACAATCCTGAAGTTTGATAACAGCCTTTCTCATCTAAAAGCGGTTTCATCAGATAGTAAGCAGGCTGATAGTTATACCAGGGAATTGAAGGCCATAAGTGATGAATCAGGTGATAATTTTGTCCCAAAATCAGGATGTTGAGTAGTTTTCCTGGGTAGACACGGGCATTTTTCCAGCGATCGCGTTCTACAAAGGGACGGTGTGGTAGATAATCAAAAAATAGTCCTAAGGCGATGCCGACAATAAAGGCTGGGATAAACCAAAAATTGAGAATATAACCTAAAAAGTGGTGTTGAACTGCAATATACACAATTGTCACAACAATCAAGCGACTGATAAACCACTCTAGTAACTCGTATTTTCGCCACAATTGACGCTGGAAGAAAAATACTTCATGGTATAAAAACCGTACAGCAATTAACCACAATGGCCCACCTGTGGAAACGTAATGATCTGGGTCATCTTTGGGGTGGTTTACATGACCGTGATGTTGCAAATGTACCCGTGTGAATACGGGAAAGGCAAAAGCTAATATCAAAGCACTGCAATGCCCTAACATGGCATTAATCACCCTGTTGCGGTGGGCAGATTGATGACAAGCATCATGAATCACTGTCCCGGAACAATGCAAGGCTAAGGTATTAATCCCAAAGCACAGCCAGTGTGGCCATTGCCACAGCCAATAACCAAAGTTGGAAAGCACCAACATGGATACAGAGGCAAAAAACAGCAGCATTGTCGGGTTAAAATCACCAGGAGGCGCTAACAATTCCTTGGGTGGGATTTTTAATGGCTGTTGTACCTCCAATGTGAGCATTACTATCTCCTTACTTCATCAAACATTACGAATATACGACAAAGATGAGGGGATAATAAAGATTTGTAAAGTTTTGTATTGGGAGATTTATCTGAATCTATGCTGATCAGCAGATGAATAGCGCTATGATTCGAGACGAGACTCAAGTCTTTGCTGATCATGTAGGGTGTGCTATCCGCACAACGAATAATTTTGATGTCAGAAATTCTCTGTCTACAGCAGGATGGAACCCAGATTAGTGTACGATATCTAGTCTGTTTGACAGTTTCATAACATCTCTCATTGTTTGAGTCACGGATACAGTAGTGACGGAAAACTCAATGCCCTTAATTTAGTATGACTTACTAGATAGCTCCCTAGAATCAGCCCCTATGCAATTAAGAGATTCTGTACGCCGGACAAAAATTGTCGCTACGATTGGCCCTGCTACTAGCAGCCCGGAAATGCTCAAGGCCATCATTGAAGCGGGTGCAACAACGCTGCGACTCAACTTTTCCCACGGGACTCATGCCGATCATCAGCGTAGCATTCGCTTAATTCGGCAAACCGCTTTTGAACTAAATCAGCCAGTGGCAATTCTCCAAGACTTGCAAGGGCCAAAAATTCGCTTGGGAAAATTTGAAAATGGCTCGATAATGTTGGCAAAAGGCGATCGCTTCACCTTGACAAATCGCCCAGTTATCGGTAGTCAAGAAATTAGCTGTGTCACCTACGACTATTTGGCAGAAGAAGTTCCCACCGGGGCCAAAATCCTCCTCGATGATGGTCGAGTAGAAATGGTAGTGGAGGAAATCAACCGCGACAAGGGTGATTTACATTGTCGTGTGACAGTAGCTGGTAAGTTATCTAATAACAAAGGTGTCAACTTTCCTGGTGTTTACCTGTCAATCAAAGCCATGACCGACAAAGATCGCGAGGATCTGATGTTCGGTTTAGACCAGGGTGTAGACTGGGTAGCACTTTCCTTTGTGCGCAATCCCCAGGATATTATCGAAATTAAAGAACTAATTTCTAGCACAGGTAAGCAAGTACCGGTCGTTGCTAAAATTGAAAAACACGAAGCGATCGAACAAATGGAAGCAGTTCTCGCTTTGTGTGATGGGGTAATGGTTGCCAGAGGCGACTTAGGGGTAGAACTACCAGCTGAAGATGTCCCCGTGCTACAAAAACGCTTAATTGCCACAGCTAACCGCTTGGGAATTCCCATCATCACTGCTACCCAAATGTTAGACAGTATGGTGAGTAACCCCCGTCCCACCCGTGCGGAGGTGTCAGACGTAGCCAACGCCATTTTAGACGGTACAGATGCAGTCATGCTGTCTAATGAAACTGCCGTGGGTAGCTATGCCGTAGAAGCAGTGGCCACAATGGCGAGAATTGCCGAACGCATTGAGCAAGAAGAAGCCAGTGCTGTAAAATTACGGCAATTACGAGATAATCGTCGTTCCATTCCCAATGCCATTAGCCAAGCCGTAGGTCAAATTGCTGAACAGTTGGGAGCAGCAGCAATTATGACTCTCACCCAAACAGGTGCGACAGCCCGCAACGTTTCTAAGTTCCGTCCCCAAACACCCATTTTGGCAGTGACACCCCACGTGAATGTGGCACGACAGCTACAGTTAGTTTGGGGAGTCAAACCTCTACTGGTGTTAGAATTACCCTCCGCAGGTCAAACTTTCCAAGCTGCTATCAATGTCGCTCAAGAGCATAATTTGCTGTTTGAAGGGGATTTGGTAGTCATGACGGCTGGTACACTCCAAGGTGTCTCTGGCTCTACAGATTTGATTAAAGTAGAAGTAGTCACAGCTGTACTTGGTCAAGGAATTGGGCTAGGACAAGGCTTAGTCAGTGGCCGGGCTAGAGTGGCTCACACGGGGATGGATGCTAGCAATTTTAGCTCTGGAGATATTTTGGTTGTCTCGCGGACAGGTGCAGATTTTGTCGAAGCAATTCGCAAAGCCGGTGGAATTATTACAGAAGATGAAAGTCTCACCAGCCACGCCGCAGTGATTGGTTTACGTCTTGGTGTACCAGTAATTGTTGGTGTGAAGAAAGCCACACAGGTAATTCGTGATGGGGCAATTCTGACAATGGATTTGCAACGGGGCTTAGTTTACTCTGGAGCAGTGGGAACACCTTAAATCAGTTATCAGTTAACGGTGATATGGTGGGGGACTTAACCCGAATTTCTCACGAAATTTATAAAACCGAAGTCCAGAGGCTGTAGGGGCGGGTTAACAAGATATTCATGAATGATTGAAGCATATTTGTGAACCCGCCCCTACCGTTTTGTGAGAAATGCAGATTAAACCAAATTATCTTGACTGATAACTGTTTTTCGTAATTGCTAATTTGTCATAGATATCTGGTAAGAATAATTGTAGAGACGTTGCACTGCAACGTCTCTACAAGGATTTCGGGCTTATCTACTTCTGATGTCGTACTTCCACCACGGTATGAACATTGCCACGGGGAGTAAAATCAGCCTTGACTGTTACCTCAATTGGGTCACAAGCAGCCACAAAATCATCGAGAATTTGGTTAGCAGATTCTTCGTGAGAAATGTAGCGATCGCGGTAACTGTTAATATACAGCTTGAGTGCCTTTAACTCTACCACTCGCTCATCAGGAACGTAGGTAATATAAATTGTGGCAAAGTCAGGATAGCCGGAAAATGGACACTTACAAGTAAATTCCGGCAGACTAATACTAATATCATAGCGCCTACCCACACGCGGATTGGGAAACGTAAGCAGTTCCCCCTCCGCAATATAACGTTCGCCATACTTCATTTCTTGGCTGGACTCAGATGCAGTGTCAGGTGAAGAACTACTCATAAGTTACGGAGATGATTTTCTAAATACTCGAAGTTAAACCTAGACGAAAAGTAAACCCAGGACTATAGATGCGATTTACTCGCTCGTATTGTTCACCTAGTAAATTTTCTAAGTAAACACTCAACCCCAAAGTTGGAGATAAAGGTATACGTCCACTCAAATCTAAATTAACAAAAGATGGCGCAAAATCTGTAGGCGTTTCCCCTGTTCTGTTAAAAAATGCTCTCCGCGCACCGCTATTGTAAGTTAAATACAAATTAGCTTGCCAACCAGAATTTTGATAACCAATACCAGTTTGCAACACAGAATAGGGAATCAAACCTAATTGTAAACCTCTTTCCGAACCTGTTTTGATTTGGGCATCTGTGTAAGTGTAGTTGAGAAAAGTTGACCAATTTCTTGCCACTTTTAATTGTAATGCTGCTTCTAAACCATTGGTATCGACTAATCCAATATTCGCCCATCTACCAGCAATAACTCCTAAGCGATTATCTATACTGCTGCCAAAATAGGTAAATTGTCCTGTTAACTTTTCGGAAAACTTGACATCTATGCCCGCAGTCCAAGAAGAACCTGTTTCTGGTTCTAAATCTGGGTTCGGTTCCCAACCATGAACTGTATCATAAACATATAATTGATCTAAGCCAGGATTGCGTTGTCCTCCAGCCCAACTACCACGCATAGCTACTACTGGTGTGATAGCATAACGTAAACCAGCACTGGGATTGAGATAATTACCAAATTGACCATCAAAGCTTTGTCTCAACCCTAAATCTAGCTGAAAATTCTGACTTAAATTCCAAGTATTGACGGCAAATAAAGCAGTGTTTAACACACTTCTATTTTCAGTTTCGTTATTGCCAATTCTATTAGGACTAGAACTTAAAACATCACCGTTTAAGTCAGTATTTTTTAAATCTAATCCCCACCGTAACTTATTATTAGCGCTAATTTTCCAGTCATGATCAATTCTCGCTGTCAGTTGTTGTGTGTCTAAAATACCTGTACGGTAGAAATTGCCTGTCGGGCCATAGGTGCTGAAATAATCTTGATTATAACCTAGCGTGGTTGTGAGGTTAGAACTTTCTCCATTACCAAGTTTAGTTTTCCAAGATAAGCCAATATTTAAACCATCATGGTCTAATCTATCTCTTTGTAAGGGAAATCCAAAATAAATTAAACCTCTACGACTGCTGAGTTTAGTAACATCTAAATTTAACGAGTTTTTCTGATCTAAATCCAAGCCAATACTACCAAAATAAGTACTAGTTGCTGTGTCTGCATTGGATAAGAAACCTTGAGAATCTCGATTTGCTGCACCTACAGGCACACGATAACGATTATCGCTAAAAAATCTTTCAAAACTAAAGTTATATCTAGCCGCACCAACTGCGCCACCATAACTAAACTGTTGATTATTTAAACTCAACGAACCAAATTCCACACTACCCGTTAATTTGGGTTTGCCATAGCCTTCTTTAGTGATGATATTAACAACTCCCCCAAAAGCAGAGGAACCATACAAAGCAGAGTTAACACCACTAGATAATTCGACTCGTTCAATCGATTCGACAGGGATACTATTTAAGTCAGTTCCACCATGATATGTGTTGACATCATTATTAATTCGTCTGCCATTGATGAGAAATACAGACTGATTAATTGAGGCTCCCCGGTAGTATGTACCTGTGTGAATATCTGCACCATGTCCAACATCATTAATTGCAAAACCAGGCATTCTTTTTAAAATATCAGCAACGCTGGTAGCACCTTGTTTTTTAATTTCTGCTTGATCAATAATGTAGGTAGGACTTGATTCAGGTAAGCTTTCTGGTTCAGCGATCGCTTCTAGGTTAATATCTGCATTATCCTCGCCAGATGGTTCTATTTCTGGTTGTTGTTTTGACGGATTTTCGGGACTTAATTCATTCGGTAAAGATTGTTGAGTTAATAATTCTGCGCTAGTATTGGGTAAATCAATTTCGTTCAAATGTAGAATATTAGCATTAACTTTTTGTTGATGAATTTCTGTATCGCTACCTAAAACAGGAAATGTTATCAGTAAACTAGGAAAAGCTACTGATAACCACAATAAACTCTTTTTCACTTTAATCTCACACCAAGTAATAACAGCACCTAAGTAGCATTGTTACTGTTGGTAGAAAATTATGTCAAAAGACACGTTGTCATATTTTTAGACTCGCTCTAAAATTCCTTTGTGTCTATGTGGTAAAAAGATGATTTATTTAACCACAAAGGCACAAAGACACAGAGATAAAGCTGGGTAGCGATGGTCTAAGATATATCTATTTCCAATCTTTATCTGCTTGCTCTAGCACATAAGCTGCGACATCTTCAATTTGAGCAGGTTTCAAACGGCCGTTGAAAGCAGGCATAGCATTCTTACCATTTGTTACTTGAGCAATAATGGCTTCTGCTGAATACATACCGTACTTTTCTAAAGCATCTTTCTTCAGGTTTTTTGCAGCTTGTACTAAATTCTTGCCTCCAGCATGACAAGAAGCGCAATTTGCACTAAATACTTTAGCTCCACTGACGCTGTCTGCGGCGAAGGCTGGACTACTGAAGGCAAAGGTGAAGAGTGCAATGCCTAACAGGACTAAGGAAAAAATCTTTCTCATTTTGTGTTCTCTCTTTAACCAAGGCTAATGTAGCCCAATATCTTCCTGCACAATTGTCGGCTCAATGAATTACCTTCGTCAAAAGACAGGCTGTCAAACTTGAATAGGCAATAGGCAATAGGCAATAGGGAACAGGGAACAGGGAACAGGGAACAGGGAACAAGCAATAGGCAATAGGCAATAGGGAACAAGCAATAGTTCTATACTCAGCACTCACTACTCATTACTCCCGGTTACTGAGCGCAGTCGAAGTACACTCCCTATACTCTCTTACTCCCCTAGCCTCTAGCCTCTAGCCCCTAGCCTCTAGCCCCTAGCCCCTAACTGACTAATTCCTTCTTCGGTGACGCGGCAGATTCGCCAGTCGTCTAAAATGGAGGCTCCCATTTGGCGGTAAAATGCTTGGGCTGATTCATTCCAATCGAGAACACTCCACTCTAACCGCCCACAATTGCGTTCGAGAGCGATTTGGGCTATTTTGCTGAGGAGGGCTTTACCAATGCCGTTTCGTCGATATGCTGGTAAGACAAACAAATCTTCTAGATAAATGCCCGGTTTGGTGAGAAAGGTTGAGTAATTGTAAAAAAATAAGGCGAAACCTACGGCTTGACCTGTATATTCTGCTAAAATCGCTTCAACATATCTGGGAGAGCCAAATAAATGCTCTTGCAATGCCAGAACGTTACCAGTGACAGCATGAGATAGTTTTTCGTATTCCGCTAGTCCCTTAATTAAGTCAAATAGTGTTTGGCTATCGGATGGTTCGGCAAAACGCACAATCAAATCATTACCTACAGTCATGAGCCAATAGTCTATAGTCTACAGTCAATAGTTTATAGGTAAGAAGTGAATAGGGAATAGGGAATAGGGAATAGGGAATGGGTAGGTGTTGGCTATGGCAATAAAAATGAAACACTAGTCCTATAGCTAAACAAAAATACACTCTTTAAGTTTAGGTATGGGGCATAGAGCAAAGTAAAAATATGGTGGAAATTAATTTTGCTCAATTTAGTTAACTAAATGGTGGTTCAATAAATGTGGTCAGGTTTGTGGTGTTATACCAATTCAAAATTCGTCTTGAAAAGTTTGCTCAACGCGGGAAACCCGCGCACGCAACTTTCCGCAAAATTAAGAAAGTGAGAGTTGGTATAGGTTTCAGGATTTGCATCTGCGTCATGTTTTTCGGGAAATGGTGTTGGTGCTAGCCTCAAATACAGCATGGCGCTTGTAGGACAGTAATTACGAATTACTTCTATATCAACCAACCTTTGAGGCGTTTGGCTATGTGGGGACGGCGTAATTTTCGCATGGCTTTGCTTTGAATTTGTCGGACTCGTTCGCGGGATAAGTTGAACATATTGCCGACTTCCTCCAGGGTACATGGTTCGCTGGTGGTTAAACCGTAGCGGAGAGAAATTACGTCTTTTTCTCTGGGAGTGAGAACATCACCTAAAACTTCCCATATCTCCTGACGCATCATGTTTTCGTTCATTTTTGCTTCTGGAGACAGGTTGTCTTCATCTTCCAACAAATCCATCAGTTCGGTGTCTTCTTCTTTCCCGACACGGTGGTTGAGAGACAGTGCTTGTCGCCGGAGTTGTTGGAGTTGACGTAGTTGGGGAACGCTAACTTCCAACGCTTCTGCCATTTCGGCTTCGGTGGGGTTGCGGCTAAATTTTTGTTTGAGTTCTCGTTGGGCTTTTTTGAGTTTGTTAAGTTTTTCAACAATGTGGATGGGTAGACGGATAGTTCTGGCATCGTTAGCGATCGCTCTAGTAATCGCTTGTCTAATCCACCAGTAAGCATAGGTTGAGAACTTATATCCTTTATCGGGATCAAATTTTTCTGTTGCCCGATTTAATCCCATTGCGCCTTCTTGAATCAAATCTAGGAAAGGAACTCCCCGATTTAGATAGCGTTTGGCAATGGAGACAACTAGCCGCAAATTCGAGCGAATCATTTTGCGTTTAGCCACTCGCCCTTGGTATAAACGGGTTTCTAGTTGTTTTTCTGTGGCCTCAAATTGAGCTGCTATTTGTGCTTTAGTTGGTAACTGCCCTAATTCTAATTGCAAAGCCGCTTGGGCATCTTTATATTCTTCTATAAATTTGACTCTTCTGGCTAACTCTACTTCTTCATCTGGTTTTAGCAGTGGGTAGCGTGCCATTTCTTTAAAAAACGCACCTACTGCATCATCATGCTCGGTTTTGTTGTACCCTGAAGGTCGAGCAGCTGCCATTTCATCCCCATCGCGTTCTTCTGAGTCCAAATTTTCGGCAATTGGGGTTTCTTCTAGCACTAATTCCAAATGATCAAGTGGTTGTTCTTCCAGTTCTGGAATATTCTCCAATATTTCCATTGTTCCCAATTCAGCAATGTTCATAGTTTCCTTGAGGGATTGTTGCTTTGTTTGGTACATAATTTAATGACAGCTATTGACTACTGAGCATTTTGTAGTTTACCTATATAAAAATGCACCTACTTTGTAGAAAAATACAGGTTTATGTTAATTACTTTTACCAAGCTCCTATCAACTTTTAGCCCTTGGTTAGGGGTTGATACTAGATAAACTTCTACCCAATATTTAATGTTGCACCCAAATTTTATTTTCCCAGTTTTCCACAGATATGTTGCTTATTTTTTTATTAATCCTTGAATTTGTCAAACCCCCTCAACCTTTCTCAAACTTAACAACCAGAAAAAATACACGTAAATCTCCCTATGATTTTAATATTTATATACTTTTATAAACTTTCTCTACTTTATCGGTTGAGAGTTATTACAGCAATCATATTATTTGTTGGATGATACTTTTCCGAGTGGGAAAAATTGAACAGTTTAAATTTTCATAAAATTGTTTGTATAAAAGCATCTCACATACATAATCAATTGAGTATCTATCAATAGGGGGAAAACCGCTATTCCCTATTTAGTAGATGAACAAACTATTTCATCAATAGAGAAGGGATTAGTTTTATTTTTTATAGTGTACTTCAAATATTTATTGCACGTATGGTTGGCATAAATTTGTCTAGTAGATTACATAAGAGGAAACTTATCAAGTATTATGGGTGATAAAGGTATTGGGAAATACAATTTAAATCTAGCGAGAGAAAAATTGAAAGACAGCCAGCTAAGTCAAATTTATAGCCATCGTTTAGAGAAATAGGCATATTTATCTTTAAAAATCAAGAACTATGTATATTAATGACATGGGTACGCTCGATTTCATGGTGAATGAAGCTCAGGAATTTTACCGAACCACGACAAATGTGCATCACTATGTTGAAGTATTAGTGGATGTTCCCGGTAATTGTGGACTATTTACCTACCGAGTACCAACTCAGTTAGCAATTAAACCAGGAGATATATTAAGTGTACCTTTTGGGACTCAACAACTAGGAGCGATCGCTATTCGTTTATTAGCAGCACCCAACATAGACATAGCGCCAGAGAAAATCCGGGAAGTAGAGGATGTAGTCACATCAGGATTTTTTGCTAGTAGTTATTGGGAATTATTAAATCGAGTTGCCACATATTATTACACGCCTTTAATGCAAGTAATTCGTGTAGCCTTACCACCAGGATTATTAGGGCGATCGCAACGGCGTATCCGTTTAATTAAAAGACAAAAAGATACCCAAATATTAGCTGACACTAATTTTTTAAGTCCCCCAGCCCAACAAATTCTCAAACTATTACAAGCCCAAGCCATAGGGGATTATAGTTTTGCTTATTTACAACAAAAAGTCAAAGCAACTTACCGAGGTGTACGGGAGTTATTGCGAATTGGTTTAGTAGAAAGCTACTTAGAACCTCCCCAAACCACTCGTCCAAAACTGCAAAAAGCAGTGATATTAATTGACACAATTGATCGAGATTTAACGAACCGCCAAAGGGAGATTTGGGAAGTTCTGCGTAGACGTGGGGGTGAGTTGTGGCAGAGTGAATTATTGCAGATTTGTAGTGCTAGTTCTTCTATCCTCAAGTCGATGGAACAAAAGGGTTACATTGCTATTGAAGAACGAGAAATATTACGCACAGAACAGGGACAAATATTAGACGCAGACAAACCAAAGTTATTAAATATTGCCCAAACAAATGCCTTAACAACCATCCAAAATCTAGATAGATTTGCTCAAGTATTGTTGCATGGGGTAACAGGTTCCGGGAAAACAGAAGTATATTTACAAGCGATCGCTCCCTTAATCAAGCAAGGTAAATCAGCCTTAGTTTTAGTCCCCGAAATCGGCCTCACACCCCAACTCACAGATCGCTTCCGCGCCCGCTTTGGGAGTAAAATCAGCGTTTATCATAGCGCCCTCTCCGACGGCGAACGTTACGACACCTGGCGACAAATGCTCACAGGCGAACCCCAAATCGTTATCGGTACACGCAGCGCCATCTTCGCACCCTTACCCAACTTAGGCTTAATCATCCTTGACGAAGAACACGACTCTAGTTTCAAACAAGACTCCCCCATCCCCACCTACAACGCCCGCACCGTCGCCCAATGGCGAGCTGAACTAGAAAACTGTCCCTTGGTATTGGGTTCGGCTACACCGTCGTTGGAAAGTTGGGTGAGCATGGGAGCAGGGGAGCAGGGGAGCAGGGGAGCAGAGGAGCAGAGGGAGGTAAGACAATTCTTTACTCCTCAGTCCCCAGTCCCCAGTCCCCATTGCCCCTTATCCCCAGAGGGGGCCCCGAGTTCCCCAGTCCCCAGTCACTACTCCCCCCTCCCCGAACGCATCAATTCCCGCCCTCTACCTCCGGTAGAAGTTGTGGATATGCGATTGGAGTTGCAACAGGGAAATCGTTCTATATTTAGTCGGTCGTTACAGGAAGCTTTACAACAACTACAACAGACAAAACAAAAGGGGATTTTATTTATTCACCGCCGGGGACATAGCACCTTTGTGTCTTGTCGCAGTTGTGGCTATGTGTTGGAGTGTCCCCATTGTGATGTATCGCTGGCTTATCACCAAACAGAAACGGGTGCGCCGCAATTGTTGCGTTGTCATTACTGTAATTATGTGCGATCGCATCCCCAACATTGTCCAGAATGTAGTTCACCTTACCTGAAATTTTTTGGTAGTGGAACTCAGCGAGTTGCCCAAGAATTAACTCGACAATTTCCAGGGTTAGAATATATCCGCTTTGATAGCGATACTACCCGCAACAAAGGCGCACATCGTACTCTCCTGACTCAGTTTGCCAATGGAGATGCAAATTTATTAGTGGGGACACAAATGTTAACCAAAGGTCTAGATTTACCACAGGTGACATTAGTCGGTGTCGTCGCAGCTGATGGATTGCTGCATTTATCAGATTATCGCGCCAATGAACGCGCATTTCAAACTCTGACGCAAGTGGCAGGAAGGGCTGGAAGAGGAGAAGATCCAGGTAGAGTGATTGTGCAAACTTACACACCAGAACATCCAGTAATTGCCGCAGTCAGACAGCATGACTATCAATCTTTTGTCCAAGCTGAGTTAGCACAGAGACAAGTACTGAATTACCCGCCTTACGGCAGATTAATTTTACTGCGCTTGAGTAGCCTTGATCCTATCCAAGTACAGAATACCGCACAAGCGATCGCCACCGTGTTAAACGCCATCCCAGAATTGGAAATACTAGGCCCAGCACCAGCTGGTGTCATGCGCGTAGCTAACCGTTATCGCTGGCAGATATTGCTCAAGTTTGCTGCCGATGCTTTGCCACAACTACCTGACTGGGACGAAGTGCGCTTACTCTGTGCTGACAGTGTGAGCTTAACGATAGATGTAGATCCGATGAACATTATGTGATGATCACTGTGCGAGATTTTTGAGTAGAGTAATCATGGTCAAAAAAGTAGCGATCGTTGGTGCTGGGCCTTGTGGAGTATTACTAGCACATTATTTGTTACAGCGTGAGGATAAATATCAAGTTGATATTTTTGATTTTCGTAGTGATCCCCGAATTATTGCCTTTGCTAAAACCCGAACATTTCCGATTACTCTGAGTGAAAGAGGAATGTCTGCTTTGCGACAAATATCAGGGTTAGAAGCAGCAGTAAAAGCGATTAGTTTGGTAGTAAAGGGAGGGGTTTTCCACGAAAGTAATGGTAAAGTACGTGTTATTAATAGAAAATATCCTTTGTGGAGTCTAGACCGCACAAATTTAGTAATTACTTTATTAACCGAGTTAACCAGAAAATTTGCCGAAAACCGAGTTAATATTTACTTTAATTATCAATGTACAAAAGTTGATTTCGTCAATCAACAGATAACATTTAAAACCCCTGATTCAGCCACAGAAGTAGACTTTAATTATGACTTGCTAATTGGCGCAGATGGTTCACGTTCAGTAGTTAGAGAGAGTTTTTTCAATACAGACAACTTTGAGTGTGAACAACAGTATACGCCCAATGACTACAAATCTATTTTCTTACCAACCCCAAATCCACAACTAGGATGGCAAAAAGGTAAAGTTCACTCTTGGCGACAAGATGACGGCACAACGATTTTATTAGTCTATCAACTAGACGCAAGCATGAGTGGTGTTGTCCTATTTCCTCATGATAAAAACTCCATTACAGAACTAACTACACAAGCAGCCGTACGCGATTATTTTCAGCATAATTTTCCGGAAATTGGGCAAATTATGCCAGATGCAGAAGCAGAAGAATTTGCCAAGAGAACTGCTGCTAGAGTATTAACAATACGCTGCGATCGCTACCACCAAAATGATAGTGTATTACTAATGGGTGATGCAGCCCACGCTGTCTCACCATCATTAGGACAAGGTTGTAATGCAGCACTGGAAGATGTACTGATTTTTCAGCAAATTCTTGATGAATATCACGATAATTTAGCCCTAGCCCTAGCACAATTTACCATACGTCGCCAAGCAGATGCTCATGCTTTAGTAGAACTGAGTAATTATGGTGTACCTACTTCTAGGAAATTATTTCTAGAATTGTTATTGAGAAATAGCTTAAGTAAGTTTCTCCACCCAATCTGGCCGCGATTCTTTTTACCTTCATTGTTTGAATTAACAGCCGAGAATAAACTTTCCTATTCAGCAATTTTCGATTTATATCAAGATTGGATAGCAAAAGTCAAAAGGGTAATAGGTAATGGGTAAGAAGTTCATTGACTTGTACTGAATTTTTTTAATAATCAAATACTAGTCATACAGCTTTTAATTTCTAGCCTCTAGCCTCATACCATTTCACGTCAATCATGATACACATAAATTATGTAGAGACGTTACAATGCAACGTCTGTTTCTAGAAAACCTCCGCGTTCCTCAGCGTTTTCCTCCGCGTCCCTCTGTCTTGAAAAGTTTCCTACGGAGGGAAACCCTCCTCCAGAACTTTTCGCTGCGTTGAAAACATTGATTCTGTAACTCCTCTAACCGAGAAACCCTATAATTCTCCTATACCTACCGCAAGAAAGAAGCAATATTCGTCAAAAAATGGTAAAAATAGATGTGGTGGGTTAACGATCGCCACTGATTACTTCATCCATACATATGAATCGTTCCGCTTGCCTTATTTTTAACCCAGTTGCCGGTCAGGGTAATCCAGAAGTAGACTTAGCAGAGATTAGAGCCATCTTAGAACCAGCTATTAATCTCGATATTCACTTAACAACAGCAGAAATCGGTGCAGATAAATTAGCACAGGCAGCTGTAGAACGAGGAGTAGATGAAATTATTGCTTCCGGCGGAGATGGTACATTGTCAGCTGCGGCTGTAGCTGTAGCCGGTACTGATATCCCCTTGGGAATTATTTCCCGGGGAACAGCCAACGCTTTCGCCACGGCTTTAGGCATTCCCGACACAATTGATGGTGCTTGTCGCACTATCTTGCAAGGATTTTCTCGCAATGTAGATGTAGCTTATTGTAATGAGCTACCGATGATTTTGTTAGCAGGGATTGGTTTTGAGGCAGAAACCGTCGAAAAAGCAGATAGGGAAGCCAAAAATCGCTTTGGCATCATGGCGTATATCCTCGCAGGCTTTCAAGAATTACGCGAGTTAGAAAATTTTGACGTAGAAATCGAAACCCCAGACAAAATCATCAAAACCACGGCGGCGGCGGTGACAGTGGCCAACGCTGCACCTCCAACCTCAGTTTTAGCCCAAGGGCCAGCAGGGATTATTTACGATGATGGCTTGCTAGATTTAACCATTGTCGCACCAAATAGCAAAGCTGGAGCGATCGCTGCTACCTATCACCTGTTCCAAACCGCATCTTCAGGCAATGCCGCAGAGCGTGATGATATCGGCTATCTGCGAGCTAAACAATTTAAAATTACCACTGATCCACCACAAAAGGTAGTCATTGATGGTGAATTAGTCGGGACAACTCCTGTAGAAGTTAAGTGTGTACCAGGAGCATTAAAAGTTTTCGTCCCCTCAGTGCCAGAAGAGGAACCAGTAGAAAAGCTAGAGGGACTGCCGAATTTGATTATTGAAGTGAAGGAATAGGGGTCTAAGTTTTAGGGAGTAGACAGCATTGAAACTCGTTTCTGATCCAGCGATCGCTAAAAAAATTCGCAAGATGGAGCAACGGGTACGATGGCAAGATCCGTTGATTATAGCACGGCAGATTGACCAAACCCGTTTAGAACTAGAAGATGGGCAAGCAGATGATGAGGAATTTTCGTTTTTAGTCGTGGGTGATAGTGGTTCTGGAAGACACAAAGGACATAATCCCCAACGTCAAGTAGCTGAACTAATGTTGCCTCATCATCATGAATGCCGTTTTATGCTGCATACAGGTGATGTAATTTATCTGGTGGGTTCGAGTGAATACTACCAGCAAAATTTCATTGACCCCTATCGTGAGTTTCTGGTGGGAGGAAAGGAAGGTCAAAAGATAGCTTACGACAAAATGGTGTTTAAGCTACCGATTTTACCTGTACCCGGAAATCATGATTACTATCAATTACCTGTGCTTTTAAGTTTACTATCTGTATCAACTTTACCAATTCGCTACTTATTGCGATCGCGTTTAGATATTGATGTCGGTTTACATGGTTCGGGAATTGGGGACGCTTATGCTAAAGCCTTTCTCGACTATCTCCAAGCCTTACAATTACCAGGAGATTTACCCCGTCATTTAGATCAATATTACACAGCCAAGACCGATACAGGCCGTTGTCTAGCTTACAAACCAGGTGACTTTACTCGCTTACCCAATCGCTATTATACTTTTCGTTATGGTGGGATCGATTTTTTTGCTTTGGATTCTAATACATTTAATCATCCAGAACCTCTACCCAACACCAAAGAAGGTGATAGCGATCGCATCATCCTATCCCAGCGTCGGCAAGACTTAGAGCGTGAGAAAATGCAACTAATCGAAACCTCCGCCAAGTTAAATCCCGACAACCTGATCGAAGCTGAACAACTAGACGACTTTCACGGCAAAATATCCCAAATCGAAGAAATTATCGTCGATATCGAAAAGCAACTAACGAGCAATCATCAACCACCACAAACCGACACACAACAACTAGACTGGCTCAAAGAGCGACTAATTGCCTCGTGGAATCATCCACAAGTACGAGGCAGAATCATTTATTTCCACCATCCACCATACGTCACCGAAGCGACAAAATGGCAACAAGCGCAGACATTAGCCATTCGCCGCCGCCTACAAGACGTACTAGATACAGTCGCCGCAGCGATCGGTGATATCAATCAAGGTCGTCCCTTGGTAGACTTAGTATTAAATGGTCATGCCCACTGTTTAGAATATCTGCAAACCTACGACACAGGACACGCCGATGCCAATATGCACTGGATTGTTTGTGGTGGTAGCGGCTATAGCCTACGTCGCCAGCGTACCGAAGGCCCAGATTTAATCGAACAAGATCAAATCATAGCGCGATCGCATCTATTCATCGGTCGCAATGGCCAGGGTGCAGCAAAACGCCGTCCTTATTCTTGTCTGCGGATTGATGTCAAAGCAGGCGAAAGGCCTCACTTTATTGTCCGTCCTTTTGTGTCCGAATGGTATCAGCGTCAGTGGCAGAATCGAGAGTTACCCAAAATCATTGTAGAGACGTAGAGACGTAGCAATGCTACGTCTCTACTAGTTTGGTTATTCAATTCTGGCACGCAAAGCAGGAGCAGGAAACAAAGCTTGAAATCCAGCTTTTCGTTCCTGGAAATCATCTGACGAATAATTCCATAAACTCCCGTAGTAGAAAAAAGCTACCCCCAAACCACGTTCTCGGGTCGCCCGGACTTGAGACTGGATTTGTTGCATTGGTACAGGATTATTGCGTAATCCTGTCATCACCCCAATACCTGTGGGGATAACTCGTTGCGCTTCTTGAATATCTGGACGGGAAATAGTCGAGATGAAACTTTGGAGATTGGGACGATACACCTGCACAATTAGTTCATCGACAATATCCATCCGTATCCAATTCAGCCAGTCTTGCAGTTGAAACCTATAAGCAAAATCATAATAATTGGGAGAAATTGAGAAAATCACATTGGGTTTTCTTGACTTTACCGCTTGGTTAAGCCGAATCATGAATGCTGTGATTTTATCTGCACGCCAATTTACCCACTCCGGATCTTGTGAATTTGCTGGAGGAGGATTCTTCGTTTCTCTTGTGTATAGATCAACAGTGTATCTATCGTAGCCAAACTCATGAGGCAAACTCATGTGATCATCAAACTGAATCCCATCAACATCATATTGAGTTACAGCCTCCACCACGAGATCGGTAATAAATCGCTGCACCTGGGGATGGAAAGGATTAAGCCATACTACCTCACCCGCCGCACTAATAGAAGTTTCTTCACCATTGCGTTTTTGTGTCAACCACTCTGGATGGTTGAGTGCTAGTTCTGAAGTTGGGGGAGCCATAAAACCAAACTCAAACCAAGGAATAGCTAGTAAACCTTGACGATGAGCTTGATTAATGATGTCTGCCAGAATATCATGACCATCTGAGCCACGGAACACAAAAGGTTGAATCCCTTCCCGTCGTGCGACAGCACTAGGATACATCACATAGCCAGAATTCCACATCACAGGGTAGATAGTATTAAAATTCAACTGGCGTAGCTTACTTGTAGCATCCTGGACTTTTCGCCGATCCTTGAGAATATCAAAATCGTTGTTAGTCATCCATACCCCACGAATTTCTTGACGAGGTAACTGAGCAACAACAGGCGGAAGATAATTGACTAGTAATACCGAGACAAACGATATCAAAACTAGCACAGGAAAAACACTCTTAATTAATTTTCGATGACCAGCATCTAAGTGTCTACGCCACCAACCGTGAGGAAAAAAACTCAATCTCATCGATTTGAATGATGCGTTAGCTACCCACACGCGCCATCGCATAAATTTGTAATGGAATTTACTAGCCATACAGTCTACAAACTTTCATGCTTACTAGAGATTTGGTTTATTATTGGTGATTCAATGCGGTGCATCGAAACTTCTGCCTCAACAAAATTGAAGCATACTTAACACAGTAAGTATAGTTGACGCAGCTATTACTAATTAGTGCCTGATGTAATTCTTTCTGTGGAAACTATATTTTTATGACGTTAGACTCGTTAATTACCTAATTAACAACCAGAATATTACTTATTTTAATCGCAATAATAAATACATATAAATTTTCTGTGTTTCTCTGTCACTCAACCTCATGAAAAATTCACAATTTCCGGAAAAATCAATGTTGAGTTTAGGGTGTGTATTTAAAAATATGACAGCTTCAGTTAAGGCGATCGCTTAAGTTTTATATTTTTGTGGAAACTCCAACCAAAATCGATTAGCAGCTAAATCTTTTCCTGTTTTGTCCACAATTTTTTTAGCTATCAGTTTTAATAACTAATACAATATCCGCTTCAATGAGAGATGAAAACCAAATTTTCTGTAGTAGTGTCGCAAGTATAATTTATAAGCTTGAGTCATCTCTTTTTTCGATTTTATCAAACAGAATACATGCGTCAGTCGTCACAATTCAGCATGAATTCTGTACGACTGGTGGATGTAGCTTGCTTCTCGCATGAAGGCGATTATTTGGACTTGCGCCTACTCTTCTGCTGACGGAGACGCTACGCGAACGAGTTCTCCTTTGGAGTAGCCGTAGGGTATGATGAATTAGTATTACAATTTTCCCGCCGTCGAACTCAGATTAATTCTGAGGCTGGTGAGAAGAAGTACTCTCCCGTAGGCTTATGCCTATCTGGCAACGCCAGCGACTTGATATCCTTGTTTAACGCCAACTTCTCCTCCTTTGGGCTTGGTGCTAGACAGGTGACACCAAAAAGTTCTACAATCTAAACTATTGTGGTAATTTTACCTATTGCCCAATCAACCCAAACATAGTAAAAACTTTCTGGCGATTACGCTAGATTTGACAAACGCGCTATTAATATAGGAAAGTCTTTCTGATTGAGTGATAAACCAATGGACGTAAAACTGATTTTAGTTGGTTTAACGGTTTTATTTAGTATTTCGTGCCTATTCTTTGGGACGAAAAATGGCTTTTATGATTCAGATAACTATCATGGCAATGGTTCTGCCCATTGAGAAAAACCCCATTGTTGGCAGCAGATCATCAGGACTACAGTGTAGCTCAGAGGTTAGAGGTACTTGCCTCTTGCCTAGATTTTGGTAATTTTTCGTTACTCAACTTTTACGAACCAGTACGAGTTCGTAAGAGGTGTTCTCCCCAATCAACAATTCACTTGCTCAGGTTTTAGGGGCGCACTATCGAAACTTACCCCTAAGCAATAAAGCCAAAATTCCGGGAAATTCTGGTTTTTGGTACGGATAAATGATGATGAGATTGGAGAGGAAGAGAGGATGAAAGATAATCTATCAGCATACTCTCGGATTGAGCCAGGGGAAACGACAACAGAATTAGAATGTTTGCCCTATAGTGTTCAACACAATGATGAGGGTGTATGTTTATTGGTGCGGATGGGGCCATACCGCATCATTTTGGATTGTGGTTTTGGCGATATTTCCTTCTTGCAGAAAAATTTAAACAAATCCTCTCCACAACGAACTCCACCCTTACCCGCAGATTTGGTGTTAGTGACTCATGCTCATCCAGATCATGCTAGAGGTTTGCTGGCACTACATCAAGCTTTTCCTCGCTTACCCATCTATGCTAGTGAAGTAACTAGCAAGTTGCTGCCCTTAAATTGGTTGGATAAGAAAGATGTGCCGCCTTTTTGTCAAGCATTGCCGTTGCGATCGCCTGTAGAATTGCACGATGGGCTAGTAGTAGAAATCTTTCCCTGCGGACATTTACCGGGAGCAGTGGCAATTCTCATCACCTATACTACAGAAGATCGGGCTTACAAGTTACTCTACACCGGAGATTTTTTCCTCTCCAACTCCCGCCTAGTTGAAGGTTTGCGCTTAGAAGAATTGCGGGGAACAGAATTGAATGTGTTGATTATCGAAGGGACTTACGGTACATCCCGACACCCCCACCGCCGCAACCAAGAAAACCAATTAGCTGAGAGAATTAATCGGGCGATCGCTGATCGTTGTTCTGTATTGTTGCCTACTCCTGCGTTAGGATTAGGACAAGAACTATTGATGTTGCTGCGTTCCCATCACCATTTCACCGGCAGAGATTTAGATATTTGGGTGGATGGGGCTGTGGCTACGGGGTGCGATGCTTATCTAGAACTATTACCCCATCTACCAGCCTCAGTGCAAAACTTCGCTCGTCATCAACCTCTATTTTGGGATGAGCGTGTGCGTCCCCGTGTCCGACGATTACAACCAGAACATCGTAGCACTGTAGGTAAATCGCCCTGTATTGTTCTGACTGATTCCACCGCTAATTTGGAGCAATATTGCCAACCGGAAACTGGGCCTTGGCTAATCTTACTCCCAGAAAAAATTGATATTAGAGTTAATAAAAAATACTCAGCACCCACCACTACCGAAAGCTATCTGATGGCTCAACACAGTGATGGCCCCGGTACTACTCAGCTAATTCATAATTTGCGTCCCCAGCACGTGATTTTTGTTCACGGTTCCCCTGCTTACCTAGCCGATTTAACCAGTTTAGAAGAGTTGCAAAATCGTTATCACATCCATTCACCGGCGGCTGGTACTTTAGTGGAACTACCCATTGGCGATACTTTTTTACAACCAGCCGCACCAGAAACAAATTATGAAGGTGAACTGACAGAATTAGGTACAGTGATTACTGTTACTTTACCCGACGCAATTACTGCCGATCCGCGCTGGCGACAGTTTGCTGATACTGGTTTAATAGAGGCGAGATGGCAAGGTGAAGAACTGGTACTAAGGGGATTAACCCAAAAAGAACTACTCACTCAAAATAGCGATCGCTTTACTTTATCAGATATTGATTGCTGCGGTACTTGCCGTCACCAACGGGGACAACGTTGCTGGAATCCAGTTTCCCCTCTATATAACTTTAAAGTCACTCTAGAAGGCTACTGTCCTGCTTTTGAAAGCTCATCTCAGCCTGAATCTTAAACCAGTCTAATCAAAATTAAGAAAGCCACACATCATATGAGTTTGGGCTTGTCTGCCCTATTTTTTAGCAATTTTCAGTAACTACAATATTTTATACTTTTATGTCTACAGTTTACTGAATTTGTTTTGTATACTTATAGATAGTATGCTTAACAAATGTACACTTACTAAATTAAACATATAAACATCTAAATATTTAGATGTTTGTATAGAATTTAAATGTTTAAATGTTTAGGTATATAGTAGAATCAAAAAATTATTTGCGCTGATCAGAAAAATGATTATCACCGTAGCGGCGTTTAAGGGTGGAGTGGGTAAGTCTACAACGGCACTGCATTTAGCTACATATCTGCAAACCAAAGCTGATACACTGTTAGTAGACGGTGATTTAAACCGTAGTGCGTTAGATTGGTCGAATCGGGGTTGTTTACCCTTTAAGGTAGCTGATGAAAAGCAGGGAGTAAATTTAGCGGGGCTTTATGAGCATATCGTCATTGATACACCAGCCAGACCAGACCCAGCCGAGTTAAAAACTATTGCCAAAGGCTGTGATTTATTGGTAATACCGACTACACCAGATGCGATCGCTTTAGGCGCAACGTTACAAATGATGGAATTACTGAAAAAAATCAAACAAAACTATAAAATTTTACTAACTATTATGCCTCCAAATCCCAATAAAGCGGGAGAAGAGGCGAGAACAACTCTGTTAAATGCAGATTTACCTGTATTTAAATCAGGAATTCGCCGTTTAGCAGTGTTCCAGCGTGCTGCTTTAGAAGGAGTTCCAGTTAATGCTGTCAAAGATGCTTATGCACAAATTGCTTGGCGATGTTATGCGGGGGTGGGAAAGGAAATATTAGACTAATTCGTAATTTGTAATTTACGCCTAATGTGTATTAAAGACGAAAACCCTACATTTATCGTTGTAGAGACGTTGCATTGCAACGTCTCTACCGCACCAGAATCCTCGACATATCGTTGATTTTTGTAATTCACATCAGACGTAATTTGTAATTTGTAATTTAAGTATGAAAAAAACTAGCCGATTTGATGATTTAATTGATGCTGCTCGTAGTCGTCAACAGCGAGATCAACCAGCATCAAATGTAGAGCAAACGACGGCTCAAAGTAAGAGTACAGACCCTGCTTATACTCGAACAACTCTCTACCTACCCAAACAACTACATCGACAGCTAAAAGCCTCAGCAGTGGCGCAGGAACGACAAATGAGTGATATTGTCGCGGAATTGATTGAGCAATGGCTGGTGGGAAAAGAGGCAAATAGTGACACAGAATCCTAGATGGAGACGATTTGAAGAGAAAAGTGCCACAATTCTGTTTGAAGATTTAGTGATAAGCCTGTGTTCAAGATAGGAGATTTTTCCCGGCTAGGACAAGTATCTGTGCGAATGCTGCGCCACTATGATGATCTAGGTTTGCTCAAACCAGCTCATGTTGATCAGTTTACAGATTATCGCTACTATACGATTGAGCAGTTACCTCGACTCAACCGGATCTTAGCTCTCAAGGATTTGGGGCTACCCTTAGAGCAGATTGCTGATTTACTGCGAAAAGATTTGCCTTCAGCACAACTCCAACATCTGCTGCAATCAAAACAGAAAGAACTGCATCAACAACTTCAAGACACTCAAGGACGGCTAAATCGCCTTTCTGCTCGGTTACGTCAACTAGAGCAAGAAGGACAGCCTTCCGCCTATGATGTGATTATCAAGTCTGTGCCTGGGTGTTGCATTGCCTCTGCTCATCAGATTGTGCCTACTGCTGCTGAGATGCCTAAATATCGAGGGATGTTGATTCGGCAACTCTACGCTTGGTTGAAAGAGCAAAATATTGTGCCGATTGGCTGTGAGATTGTCCTGTATCACATCTCAGAGTATACAGAAACGAACATTGACATGGAGTTTACGATCGCTATTCCGGAACCCATTCAACCAACTTGGGACACTGGACAAACGGGGATTACTGTTCGCCAATTGCCAGCGATCGCTCAAGTTGCTAGTGTTGTTCATAGTGGGATGATTCGCAACATTACCCAGGCGATTATAGCTCTCTTTACTTGGATTGGTACAAATGGTTATACCACGAGTGGAGCAATTCGAGAAATTCATTTGTTTGGGGCAGAAACGCTGCGAGTGCGAGATCAGCCGGTGGTGGTGGAACTGCAAGTCCCAATTGAACCGTTTGAGTCTAATTAAGATAGCAGAATATCTAATCGACCTTTTTTGAATTCCCCATTCAGCGTTCCGTAGAGAAGGGGTTGACTCTCACATAATGAGAGACTCTACCTTTAGCACAGGTGATTCCTGTACTAAGTGAAACTATCATGTCAGAACAAAACGTCTTGTCTCCAAAACCTCTGCATCTCATCGCTGGTTGGGTTCTGGTTGTTGAAAGTCTGCTGCTCTTTGTCCCTGTTGCTATTTTAGGACAGGCGATCAACTGGCCCCAAAGTTTGGGTGATCCAGCAGATGTAATGCTACCACTTTTAGTTCAAAATGCAGCAGCAGTTAGGCTTGGTTACTTCATCTATCTGGCTTACTCGATGCTTTTTTGGGTAGCTGCTTTGTTAACGATGCAAGTTTTAAGCCACGGAAAATCTTATTCTCTCTGGCTACGCATTGCGGCTGGGTTTGGTGTAGCTTCTACTATTGCTCGTTGTTTAGGTATTATTCGCTGGCTCGTTGCCATGCCCGCTTTAGCAACAGTTTATACCAATCCAGCAACATCTAGCCAAACTCGTGAGGCGATCGCTGTTGTATATCAAGTTCTCAACAACTATGCTGGCTCAGTCGGGGAAGTGCTAGGTGTGAGCTTATTTGCAGCTATCTGGTTAGCGATGGTGTCGTTGACGATTTTGCAAACTCGAATAGTATCTCGCTGGTTAGGATTCTTGGGCTTAGTATCAGCAACGCTGTTGGTTTTTCAATTAGCTGAGTTGTTGGGAATCGATTTGGGTGCATTCATCACTGTATCGGTGAGTGTTCAACAACTCTGGTTTTTGGTGATGGGCATTGTCTTGTTGCGTTGGCGATCTATTTAACTTACCTGGGTATGGTATTATGAGCATCTGAAGCGATTATTTTGAAAAAAGGTTTTGTAGGGCGATCGCCTGTGAAATAGCAAAGGCAAACATCCGATCAACCTACACTGCTGTTTGGATGTTCTTGATTAAAGTACAATATCCTCACCTTTTTCGGTAAAGCGCACGTCTTTAATTTTCCACTGAGGATTACTAGTTAAGGTTTTGCGGAGGCTACCAAAGAGAACAAATTGTTCACAGCTAGATAATGATGCGAATTGCCTTCTAGACTGAGGGGAGAGTCGTAAGTCTACTGTGGCAATGCCATTTCTAACTCTGACACGATAACCAGATAAGTTAAAGTCGGCGGTGTCTTGTGCTGCGATAATTTTACCCACGGTATTAGTGACTGGTTCGGCGGCGGGGACAGCAACTTGTAGTGGAAGTAATTCTTGACACTGTACATCACTGGTATACAACGTGACGTTAACTGTTTTACCAGAAATTGCTTTAGGCTCAGTGTTATTGGTTTTAGCTCTGAGTTGAGCCATGCTAGGCGATGGGGCTGGAGATATGGTATTTTGGGTTGTGGTGGGAGGTGTACTACAGTTGGTGAGGCTGGCAGCGATCGCTACTATCATCAAAGAGAAAAGGGGCTTGTTACTCATAATTCATCACATTTCTTGTGTATCTTTCTCTTAACTCCAGTATATTTGGCATCTATTCCGTATAAATTTACCCGATTTTATGATGATTCTGACCATTAACTATTGACTTTTGACAAAGCTAGGACGTACCCCGGATTTCTCCCCAGACTTATTAAACTGATGTTTTCTCTTTGTCCAAAGATTGTAGGGGCGGGTTCATTAAGATCATTGTTAATCATTAATCATTTCTGTAAACCCGCCCCTACCGCTTGTGAGAAATGCGGGTTACGCACTCAACAAATAAACCCTTCGGAGGGTGGTCAATAGTCGATAGTCAATGGGAGCCAGCCGCTTGCGGGGGTTTCCCCCGTTGTGCGGACTGGCGTTCAAAATCAAGTTTTTTTGGACTATTGACTATTGACAAAAAAGCCAGAAAATTTAGTGATACTGCGTAAGTCCTTTACTTCTTGGCTATTATTGGCTATCTTCAAAACCAAGACAGCGCTTCATTAAAGCCTATGCCTTATACCTTTGACCCGCGAAAATCAGCATGGGATGGTACACCAATTGAGCAATGGGAACCGTCGAAATGGAAACAATGGAAAGGGAAACAAGCTGATGAACCAGCTAAAATAGAGCGTGAATATCTACGAATTAAGCACGCTATTCACCAGGCTAACGCAGCATTAAGTCTAGATAGAGTCAAGATTAGACTCAAACTTACCAGTGCCAAAAGTATCGGCTTACAAGGCACTTTCCCGTGTAAACCGGGGGATGTTGGTAAACAAGGTAGTCCGAATAAACAATATACGATTTCCTGTGGGTTTGCTGCTAGTGATGCTGGGGTAAAAATGGCAGTATTAAAAGCACGGGAATTAGATTTGTCGTTAATTACGAAGCAGTTTCAGTGGACACCAGAGTTACTAGGTAAGCAAGCACAAAAAATAGAAGTTATTCATGATATTAATTCTGGCAAACTAATTAGCGAATTGATTCAAGAATATGAGCGTGAGTTTTGGAAAACTCATGAACAAAATCGCCGAGGAATTAGGACTTGGGAAACTCATTATATTAGACATCTGAAAAAGTTACCCCAAGATGTACCCATGTCTGCTCAAGCTTTAGAAATAGCTTTAGAAAAGACTCAACCCAATACATCATCTAGATTTTTTCTGGTATGGCAATTAAAGAAATTCTGTGAATTTTGCGGTATTGATGATTTTAAAACAATTCACGCCTATGCTACTCCTAAACCTCATCCCACTATCCGCAAGATACCTACAGATGAGGAGATTATCCAAGGTTTTACTAAGATTGGTTTGCCTTTATCAGTATACACAAGTAAAGAAAACATTACACAACCAGAACAATGGCAATGGGCTTATGGAATGTTAGCTACCTATGGCTTAAGACCTCATGAATTATTTGCCGTAGATATAGCAGCATTTATCAATCCAGCAAATACTTTTCATCTAGTAAATTTAAATCCCCGCCTCACCGATGGGACTAAAACTGGTGAACGTAGCTGTGGAATTCCGCCACTACATCCCCATTGGGTAGATTTATTCAAGTTAAAAGATATTAGGTTTCCTCACAACGAAGGAAAACTGAATAATAAAACAGCAAAACTTTACATCAAATTTAGAACTGCTGATACAGGCTTTAGACCTTATGATTTACGTCATGCTTATGCTATTCGTGGTCATCGTTTACGAGTTCCTATCAAGACGATGGCAGATTACATGGGTCATACAGTCCAAGAACATACTAAAACATATCAAAGATGGATGAATGAAGATACGAATTTAGCAATTTATCAAGAGGTAGTCATCCATCGACAAGGAACTACAAAAGAAGCGATGAAGGAAAGAATTAATGAGTTAGAAGCTGAGAATTTAGCTCTTAAGGCTGAAAATGCTACACTCAGAAGCTTGTTAGTTCAGCATCAATTGGGTGAATTATTGATTTAAACGAGAATTTCTGGGGTTAGCGCTAGCTTATCGGAGGTATCGCTTTTCAGATAGAGTAAAAAGGCTGCTATAGATACTCAATTTATGAAGGTAAAATATCCATAGCAGACTTTGTTGTACTTTTACTAGTCACATCCACGAAGATATCTTAAATACTAGAAATAAAAAGTCTTAGTTTTCTTGCTCTACACTAGCGACGGTAGAGTGAGATTTCCCCTGGATGCTCGTCACACAAAAATTAATATGGTCACGAATAGCCTTTTCATAGACGAGAGTCTGCTTTGTGCGTATCCCGATAGGCTGATATATCAAGTTAATTTCCGGAAATTCGCACCAATACATCAAAAAAACGTCTCTGGCAGGAGTAATAATTTCATAATTATTTTCTTGTCTTTTTTTCTTCAGTTTACAATTATTTAGTTGTAATTTCTGTCTAAATAATTTCTCAAACTCTGGAATGACATCCGCAGCGATTTTCATACTTTATACACGTTAAAACGTGCTAATTACGCAAACAATATCAGATCATGCCGCTTAGTATAACACTCTAGCTACCTATGATATTTTTTTACCTCAAGCTGAGATTATAGGACTTACGCACTTAAACCATCAACACTCTTAATATATTTAATTTCTGATGATACTTAGCTATAAATTGCTCATATGACTTTATGTGACGCTTTTTTGTGTTTCCTCCCCAAAACTGACCTAATATGCAATGATGGGAGGCGAGAGTTATTTCGGTTAACAGCTTTTGTTTTTAGTATTGACAGGTATTTTGTTTTTGGTATTTACAAACTTTTCTCCGAAACATAAATCTCTACACATTTATCATTTCGGAGACAATCTATGTCAGTTTACGTAGGCAATCTTTCTTACGATGTTACAGAAGAGAGCTTGAATGCTGTGTTTGCAGAATATGGTTCTGTGAAGCGTGTTCAACTACCTACAGACCGTGAAACAGGTCGTGTACGCGGCTTTGGTTTTGTGGAAATGGGTTCTGATGCAGAAGAAACAGCTGCTATCGAAGCTCTTGATGGTGCTGAGTGGATGGGACGCGACTTGAAAGTGAACAAGGCTAAACCCAAAGAAGATAGAGGTTCCTTTGGTGGTGGCGGTAACCGTGGTGGTGGATACGGCGGACGTAACCGTTACTAAGTTGTTGTTCAATAAATTAATTTGATTTAGTGGAGGCTCAAGTATTTCTGCTTGAGCCTTTTTTGCGCGGAATTTGCACTAGGCGTTGAAAAACTATGAATGTGCGTTGTATTTTGATTGATGATGTCATCGAGTATTGTATGTGTTGTCAACCATATTGTAGAGACGTTGCAAGGCAACGTCTCTACAG
This sequence comes from Nostoc sp. TCL26-01, assembly GCF_013393945.1. Lineage (NCBI taxonomy): Bacteria > Bacillati > Cyanobacteriota > Cyanophyceae > Nostocales > Nostocaceae > Nostoc > Nostoc sp. TCL26-01. The sequence continues at coordinate 5,688,018 of NZ_CP040297.1, read as the reverse complement.
GATCATCATGGTGTACAATATGATTATTGGGTGTGACATTTTTATTGATATTGATGATGTGTTTGGGTTTAAAAAATATTTGTGGTGAGTTTTAGTAAGCATCAAAATAGGTTTTGATGTGAAATACCCAAATAAAAAAATCGTTCCGCCAGAGGCGGAGGGAAAAATAAAGAAGTGTAAAGAGCAAGAGGGCAAAAGGGCAAAGGGCAAGGAGTCCTCACTCGGAAACTAGAACGACGCGAAAACCGAAACCGCTGTAGCGGTTGACGGCTGAACTCCTGAGACGGTTCGCACTGCGACAGACCACTGGGCTGAAGTTCCAAGAACCACCATGCAGCAGACGAATACTATTATCATTCTCAAGCCACGCACTATCATTTATGGGTGCGCCATTGTAATAATCATGCCAGTGGTCTTGACACCATTCCCAAACATTGCCGTGCATATCGTGTAAACCAAAGGCATTGGGCGGAAAAGCGTCTACAGGAGTTGTTTGTTGACGATATTTTCCTTTTGGCGCAGAACTATAAGTATAGTTACCATCGTAGTTAACTAAATCAGTGGTAATTGTTTCCCCAAAATAAAATGGCGTAGTAGTCCCTGCACGACAAGCGTATTCCCATTCTGCTTCACTAGGTAGTCTATACTTACGCCCTGTCTTTTGACTAAGTTTGTTACAAAACTCTACCGCATCATTCCAACTCACTTGTTCTACTGGTCGTTTCTCACCTTTAAAGTTAGAAGGATTAGCCCCCATAATCGCTTGATACTGGGCTTGAGTAACTTCATATTTCCCCATAAAGAATCCAGGGACTGTTACCTGATGCTGAGAACTTTCATCTGCACGTCTTCCCACTTCCTCTGCTGATGAACCCATCGTAAATGTTCCCCCTGGTATCTGTACCATTTCCAAGGTGACACCATTCCCCAATTGTTCAACCAAATATTTTGCTTCCCTGTTGCTGCGGTTAGTAATGCTTCCTTGTGAATTTACCGTCACCACTTCAAACTGAAAGATTTGTAATGGATTTTTTTCAATTGTAGATGTTCCCTTAATAGAACTTTCAGGAGTATCAATAGGGAGTGGCAAATTTACTTGACGTTCCCATCTCAATCGGTCAATTCTTTTAATTGCGTCAATCGCATCCATATCTGAACCAGAAGCAGCAGCTAATACCCGAATCCATAATTGCTCTGCCAAATCTAAATTTTTCTTTACTTCTGCTTGATAGGCATCATTTTTCAGCGTGGCAATATCAGCGAGGGTTGCATATTTGGGTACGAGTATCAAGTGAGATTTACTGATAGGCTCGGCAATAATGTATGGTGTCTGTCTCTTATTTATATGCTGACGCACAATTTCCGGTACACGCAGGTTGAGATACTGGTTCAGCCTTTCCACTGTGGCACATTTACCTTGAATGCCTAAACCTTCCAATAAGGCTGTGGTAAAAGCACCTTGTTGTAATGCTTGTATTTCATAAGAATATTCTTGGGGACTACAGGAAAATATGCTGATAACGCCTTGTTGACGTGCTTCTTCAGCTGTTTGTCGTCCTATCCCTTCACCACTTTTTTGACTTTGATTGCGACAAGCATCCAAAATTAAGACAACGTTATCTGCACCACAACGACGCAGGCGTTCGGTGACAAAGTTAATGGGAATGGCTGTATTTTCGATATCTTCTGGGTCGCCGTCACAGGGCATGAGATAATCGCGGTTAGCATGGCGGATTCCATGCCCACTGAAGAAGAACCAAAAATTATCCCCTGCACCCATGAAGGGGTTGTTAAATAACTGTCGCAAAATGCGTAATAAGTTGGTGCGAGTGGGACGGGTTGATTTTCCAGCAACATCGGGGGAGTCATCGGAGAAATAGAAAACCTTCTCAAACCCAGCCTCGTTGCCAAGAAACTGCTGCATCAACTGTGCATCCCGCTTGGCATAATTTAGCGGTTGCAGTAAATCATACTGGTTAATGCCGATCGCGATCGCCCAATTTTTTACCATCTCGCTTGGGTTATTGTCGCCTAAACATACTAGGTTAAGTGGTTTTTCTTAGTATCTTCGCATATATATATGTATATGGGTAGTAAGAGCAAAGAGCGATCGCTTATTATTGTCTTAGTTGTGGTGGTGTGTTGAATGCGATCGCACTCATTTTTTAACGCAGAGGTTCGCTGAGTTTTGATTCTGAGTCTCGTTTGAAGTATACCAAGTGCGATCGCTTCTGGTGGAGTATATTTTTAGTATCTTACTTGGCTTCTTGTCGCCTAAATGTCAGTTTAATTGCTCCTTTACCCCCAGCTTTCGCACCGTTACCAATTAATTTAACTTCCCCTTCGCCACTAATCTCTACGGATAACTCTATTTCTTCTAGCTGTAACCCTGAATTCACACCGGCTTCTTTTTCTGCACGACTAAACAAGCGTCCTACTACTTGGAGAAAGTTAGTCATGTTTTGCTCTAGTGTCTGTGCGCTCACCTTCACTGCATCGCCTACACTTTTACTAGGAATAACTTCTCTGTCTGCTTCTTCTTCCCAGCCGCGTTTATTATTAATGGCACTTTTTGCGCCATCAGGTAGAGAAATTTGCGGTGCTTCATCGGTGACTATCCAAATGCTGTCTGGTGGTGTGTCTGGCATACTAGGTTAGGTGTTTTTTAGTATTTTTGCATAAATATATATAGAGGGGTGAAAGCTTGCTCACTTATTTTCAAGCTTGTCTACACCCTGATTATCTAAAATAGTTATGGGAAATTACCCTTGCAGATGAATCTATGAATGTCTCCTTAACTCCAGAACTTGAACAGTTCATCCAAATTCAAGTTGAAAGCGGTAAATATGCTTCGGCTGAGGAAGTGATTATTGATGCGTTGACGATGTTTGCCACGGGTTATGCTGAGGTAAAAATCAAACCACAAACACCAGAAGAACTTGGCTGGCCTGCTGGTTTTTTTGAACAGACTGCTGGTTGTCTACAAGATGATCCTCTGGTGAGGTATCCCCAAGGTGAGTACGAAGTTCGGGAGTCATGGGAGTGATTTATTTATTGGATACCAATGCTTGCATTGTTTATCTCAATCGCCCTATGTCTGGGGTGCGACGACGTTTAGAATCTTTGTCACCACCGGATATTGCTATTTGTTCTGTTGTGAAAGCTGAACTATTTTATGGTGCTAAAAGAAGTAAGAATCCTGAACAAACTTTAGCTTTACAGTCATCGTTTCTTAATCATTTTGTCTCTTTCACTTTTGATGATGTAGCCGCGACAATTTTTGGGATAATTCGTGCTGAACTAGCAAATTTAGGTACGCCTATCGGCCCTTATGATTTACAGATTGCATCAATTGCCAAAGCACATAATTTAATCTTAGTTACACACAATACAAGAGAATTTAGTCGCGTCAATGGTTTACAGATTGAAGATTGGGAGATGAATTACTGAGCGATTGCCTGACTCTGGCACAATAGTTATATCTTCCCTCAATTCCGACAACAAAGACAAACTCCAATACCACTTAACGTAAAATAAATCAATTATTTTATGGAAATAGCAATAAAATTTTACAATTAAAAGTAAGAAAAAAGTAAGAAATGGATTATTTGAGAAATACTGAAACTTAGATATAGTAAGGAAAATTGATGGTACGACCGCGCAAGGTATTTGCTCAACATTGGCTCAAAAGTGACAAGGCACTCGATGCGATCGCTAAAGCCGCAGGGTGTAGTACAAATGATCGGATTTTGGAAATCGGCCCCGGTACAGGTATTTTGACAAGGCGTTTACTACCTTTAGTACAGTCTTTAGTCGCCGTAGAAATTGATAGAGATTTATGTGCATTGTTGGCGAAACAATTAGGGAAACGAGAAAATTTCTTACTATTACAAGGAGATTTTCTGACTTTAGATTTACCATCTCATTTAGGGGGATTTCCTAACTTTCAAAATCCCAATAAAGTTGTGGCAAATATTCCTTACAATATTACCGGGCCGATTATTGAAAAACTCTTAGGAACGATCGCCTATCCTAACTCAACACCATTTGACTCAATAGTCTTACTCATCCAAAAAGAAGTAGCAGAAAGGCTATATGCTAAACCTGGGTCTAGAACCTTTGGAGCATTATCTGTCAGAGTGCAGTATTTAGCAGAGTGTGAATTAATTTGTCATGTCCCCGCCAGCGCCTTTGAACCACCACCAAAAGTAGATTCAGCAGTCGTCAAGTTGCGTCCCCGACAGATAGAAATTCCCGCAACTGACCCCAAACGATTAGAAAATTTAGTAAAGTTAGGATTCGCCGCTAAACGCAAAATGCTAAGAAATAATTTGCCATCAGTTATAGACCGCGATCGCCTGACACAATTACTGGAACAATTAAATATAAACCCCCAAGCTAGAGCTGAAGATATCAGCACCCAGCAATGGGTAACTTTAAGTAACCTACTCACAAGTGAATAAGTTACTCATCACTCCCTCACTCGCTCACTTCCTCACTCAGCACTAAAAATGCACTCTTATAATTTAATCGCCCCCGCCAAAATTAACTTATATTTAGAAATCATCGGCGATCGCCCCGATGGTTATCATGAGTTAGTGATGATATTGCAAAGTATCGACCTAGCCGACGAGATAGAATTGCATTCCATCAGTGATGAAATCATCCGCGTTCATTGCAACCACCCACAAGTACCCACAGACAAAACCAACCTCGTGTATCGCGCCGCCGAACTGATGGCGAAAAAATTTCCTGAAGCTTTAGCTAAACATGGTGGTGTGGACATAACCGTGAAAAAACATATTCCCGTTGCAGCTGGCTTGGCGGGAGGTTCAACTAACGCCGCAGCAGTTTTGGTAGGGATAGATTTACTGTGGAACTTAGGACTAACCCAAATAGAAATCGAAGAATTAGGTGCGATGCTCGGTTCCGATGTACCATTTTGTGTGGCGGGTGGTACAGTCATCGCCACAGGTAGAGGTGAACAACTTTCACCACTGCCCAGTTTAGATCATATATATATAGTATTGGCGAAATATCGTAGCTTAGAAGTTTCTACCGCCTGGGCATATAAAACTTATCGTCAGGAATTTGGTAATTTTTATATTCGAGACACAGATAATTTAGCAGCACGAGCCGCCGCAGTCCATTCAGGTGCAATCGTCAAAGCAATTTTAGCAAAAGACACTATAGCGATCGCCCAAAAATTGCACAATGATTTGGAAAAAGTAGTATTACCAGCTTATCCCCAAGTATTGCAACTCAGAGAACTATTCGCATCTCAACCAGATGTCATCGGCACTATGATGTCAGGTTCCGGGCCTTCAGTCTTCGCCCTTTGTCAATCTCAACAACAAGCAGAACAAGTTAAATTACAAGTTAGACAAGCAATTCCCGACGAAGATTTAGAATTATTTGTGACACAGACAATTACACATGGAATTCAGATAATTCGTAATTAAAAATCTCGACTTTCACTATGAACAACGACCCAAATCCAACTCAACCAACAGAGACAACCACACCCTTACGTTGTGTGCTAGGCGCAGCAGTTGCCGGCGGACTAGGATATGCAGCATATTCATTAATGATAGCGATCGCCACAAATTTTGCCAAAAAACCCATCCATTCAGATAACCAATTAGTCGTCAATCTGACTTCTGCCGTACGTACCTTGGTAGTTGGGATAGTTGCCTTGGGAAGTGGGATATTTAGTTTAGTTGCCATTGGTTTGTTAGCTTTAGGAATACAACTGTTAATCCAGCAGTGGACAAAATCCCAAAACAACTAACTCTAATTTATCACTGTCGCTAAGTAGTTTAGGACATAAACTGAGGATAAAATCCCCGATACCAACACACTTTCCAGCCTGTTCCCTGTCCCCTCTTCCCTCTCCCCTCCTCTAGGCTTGAGGTTCTTGTCATAGTAAAGAGATTGTTGCTGTTTTCTCCAAGCCTTCGGTGGTAAGCCGTGGTGTTGGCGAAACTGACGAGAGAAATGACAAGCATTTTGATAGCCGAGTGCGATCGCAATCTGCTCAATGGTTTTATTGGTATTCTTAAGTAGAGGACGCGCTGCTGCCATGCGACGCTTGAGAATCCAACCGTTGACAGTATCTCCCGTTTCTTTAGCAACTCGATTAGTCAGGTAAGCTGATGAATAGCCAACCGCCAGCGCCACATCCGACAGAGTAATTCCTTGATGGTAATTCGCTTCAATGTAATCAAATACTTCTTTGAGTTGGGGAATTGGGGGAAAAATAAACTCAGCATCATTAAGGATCGCTTCTGAAAGCTGATGTGATTGGCTAGCATACAAGTGCTTAAGTAGAGCTTGCTTTTGTAACCGGATAGCGATCGCTTTCATCAACTCCTCTATAGTAGAGGGTTTAGTGATATAATCATCAGCCCCCAACTCCATACCTTTACGCACAGCCGCTTTATCATGACTACCAGTCAGAAAAATGAAGGGGATAATCGCTGTTACAGGATCTTGTCGTAGTGCATTGAGAACATCGTAACCATCCATATCAGGCATCGCAATATCACAAATAATTAAGTCTGGTAAATATTTTTGTGCCTGTTGAATACCCACAAAACCATTCTCAGCCGCTAGGGTATCAAAACCTTTAGCTTCCAGAACCGTTAAAAAGAGATTGCGGGTATCGCTCTCATCTTCAATGACGAGAATTGTTTTCGATGATTCTTGCATCATTTTTCCATCACTAAGATTGGCGGCCAGAAAAAATTAACTAAATGTCAAAAAATTTTCGTGTATTCAAGGCTGAATTATATAGTGAACATTGCCCACCCTCAGCTTAAGTTTAGGATATTTTATGCTAATAAAAAAACTTACCTCAGCCTCATTTTAGGTGATTAAAATCAGACTAATATATCTCTGACTTAGCAAGTCGAGAATATTATTAAATCACCCATGCAAATCTTTTTCAAATTCTCGGTTACAGTAAGTAGATGAGAAAAACCCATGAATATATTCTCTCACTTATAACTTTGCCTTTGTCAACAAAGTAGTCTGTAAACCAGCAACAATTTTTAACTAAAGCAATCTTAAAATTAGTATGGAATGGTTAATATCCAATGGCTGTATTTTTAAAAGCAGAAATCATTTCTATATTCTATATAGAGATATATGCTATTAAAGAAGTGTGAAGACTACTATATGAGGCTAATTTACAACAAAGCATTTTTGATTCAGTTTGATTAGTAGATACTATGGTAATACATTTAGCGTAAAAAAGCATTTTTTGTCCATATACTAGATTTTTATCCCACAGAGTTCAGCATGAATTGGAGTCCCACACTTTGACCGACTCAGTGCATTGTTGGGTGACGAATCGTTGTTTAAAACCGTACTACGTCCCGCTACGCACTTTCGTCCCTAGTAGGCGAAAAAAATTAAAATATTCTTGCGTTAAAACTCTATCTCTGTCTGACACAGTTCAGATGCCTGCGGCAAGCCGCAAATCGTCTACGGCGGTAGCCGCCTCTCCCACGCCAGTCGCCTGCGACGAGAAACCTGACAAAGACGCTGCGCGAACAGCGCTAGCTCAACTTTGAGCTTTACGGGTAGACTATTCTGTATTTTGACTCCTTTTTATGATTTTCCTTTATCAGGAATCTAACTACATAATAATGTGCCGAGTCATCTGTCATGAGGTGTACATTTATTGGACATCATCTGTCCTAGTGTTTATTAAATATCTCTCAAAAGAAATAGTAAAAGTTAAGAACTTATGTATTTACCAACACAAAGATAACAGAGGGTTTCCCACTTTCGATGCTAATTGCCAATAAAATCAAGACTAAATATATTTAGATTAATCTGTTGTTATCAAGTAATTTTATTTTTGCTGTAATGTATAGCAGTCCACAGGTACAAACCCCAAGGATTCCCCAAATCAATAGAGATTTATATATCTCATGTGTGATTTCAGATGACGATTTTAATATAAATTAGCTAAAGTAACCTCTGTACGAAAATTTTCTCTTATCAAATAATGTTACTTTTTTATTAAGATATATTAAACAATCCATCATCAATTGTGTGCTGATCACAAATTACAGTAGTGACCATAATTAAAAAACTAACTGACATATAGAACTATTAATCAGATTCATCAATTCAAATAACGAAAAAAAAGATATGTCTATCAAAACATTAGTCATATATCTCGTGCCGAAGATTGAGTAATCTAAGCAAAGAAGCTGCTTCTGCAAAACGGTTCATCTTTAGGGGTTGATTTAACTAGATATTTATCCAGCAGAGCAAAATGCTGACTGGTTAAATTCACCCCTATTTTCAAAAATCATTATTTGGTGCTGATTTACCTCTGTTGTAGTGTCAAACTCTTCTTGTTGAGATAGAGAAATCGCCCTTCGCCCACTGTTGGCGATCGCAGTATACTCCCTCCAACACACAGAAAAGACCCATGATTTGTGACTTCCTCTCTAACACAACCCTCGGTAACGTGCGGATATCTCGCAACATCACCGAAGTGAAGATGGACACTGCACTAGATGAGATTCTCTTCCACCTAAATCAAGTGCGTGGAAGTTTGCTGACTAATAGTTACGAATACCCAGGGCGATATCAAAGATGGGCAATTGGATTTATCAATCCACCACGGCAAATTGCCACCAGAGACAACACCTTTACCATCACCTCACTTAATCCTGGTGTCCAGGTGCTACTACCAACCTTGTCCCAAAACCTATCCGCCCAATCGCAACTCCAGCCAGTCAATCTCAATCATAAATTTGCTCAACCCCAGACAATACCCAGTGAACTGAAAATCACAGGGCTAAAAATTTTTCAAAATATGGTGCAATTCTACCCGCAAAATTTAGAACCATCAGTAGGTTTCTAACCATAATTAACCTGCCGCCTATCTGGCAAATAGGCTGAAGGTTAACATCAAGTTGGCAATTAAATCATCAGGGAATTCTATGTATCAGCAAGAAACAAATTACAATTCACAGACAGTTAAAAACATCAATACCGATCAAGTTGAACAAATTGTCAAAGCAATCATAGCTGGTAAATATTCTTGGGCTTGTGTTTTACTGCTGCGATTTTCTGGTTATAACCCTATAGATTACATTCCATATCGTACCTATATCCGATTACTAAAAAATAACTATCTAAATAATACAGACAAAACTGCAAAATCAGATAATCAAGAAGTATTTGATTTGCCATCAAACTGGATTCCCAATAAAAATGTCGGACTGAAATCAATTTGAATGGTAATTAACGTGGGTTGGATATTGCCAATTATCCACAAGCATCTCTGAAAGAGAAGGCTTGACGATGGGCTATTCTAATTCATACTGAATTCTGACGACTGATACCAATTCACTAAAAATATGATACAGATCCAGACACGGAAACCCTTGTAAAACCAGGCTTTCTTAATTTTTAATTTTGAATTGGTATGACTCCTGAATGCCGTTTGATAACTTGTTTTGTCAAACTCACGTTAATTAATAATTCATAACTAATCCATGCTCTATCCCCAAAAAATAGAGCATGGAAACTATGTTTTTAAAATTGTGAATTATCAAACCATTTTTTCCTAATTACGAATTACGAATTAAACTATGATGTATTCCAGCGCCATCAATACAGCCCGACTGCAACCCATTATTCGAGAGATTGTCTGGCAGAAAAAGCAAGAAGTCACCCAACTACATCAAAAGATGTCCTTAGCATCTTTGCAACGTCAATTAACTGCTGCACCAACCGTGCGAGATATTTTAACAGCATTACAACAAAACTCTTACAAACCTAGCTTAATCGCCGAGATTCAAAAAGCATCTCCCAATCACGGAATTATTCGGGCAGACTTTGAACCGATAGCGATCGCCAAAGCATACGAAAGAGGTGGCGCAGCTTGTTTATCAGTCGTCACAGATACTACATTCTTTCAAGGCAATTTTGAAATGCTCCGTGCTATCCGCCAAAGAGTACCCTTACCCATATTATGTAAGGATTTTATTATTGATCCTTGCCAAATTTATGTAGCCCGTGCAGCCGGTGCAGATGCTATACTATTAATTCCCGCCATTCTCACAGACAGAGAATTGCAAGACTTCTTGTACGTGATTCATTACTTAGGGATGAATGCCTTAGTTGCAGTTCACACCTTAGCGGAACTAGACAGAGTACTGCAAATCAAAGACATCCGCTTAATTGGCATTAATAACCAAAATTTACAAGACTTAACCACCGATATTAGCACCACTCAAAACTTATTAGGCGCTAGGCGATCGCAACTACAAAACCTGGGGATCACAATCATCAGCGAATCAGGACTATACAAACACACCGATCTCACTCTCGTAGCCGCAGCAGGTATCAATGCAGTCATCGTCGGTGAATCGCTGCTCAAAGAACCAGACATCGAGCAAGCTGTAAAGCACTTCCTGACAGGCGATACAGCTACGTAAATTATTCGCAAAAATAATTTTCTCACAATTATCTGGAAATGCTCTAGAACAAGTTGTAGTAAACATCACTTATCTCAGCGAAACCTTAGCCCCTGCTTATATCAGGGGTTTTTATTTAAAAATCTTACCCATCCCCCATATAGTATAAAATCAAATGATTATAAATATCTTTAACAAAATTACTCAAGGTCAAATGTGATGCGGTGGCAAATTTGGTCATTACAGCGCCAGCTACTTGTTAGTACTTTGCTAACATTATTTTGGCTCAACCCAGCCTTAGCTCAATCAGAGCAGAACCTCACCCGTGCAGAAGTCTATAAACTCAGCAAAATTGTAGAATTACTATTACAAAATCAAACCCAACGTCCAGCCAAACTCAAAGATGTTGTAGTTCCCAAAGATGCAGTCAGAACAGGAGTGAGTTCTGAAGCTCAACTATTTTTTAATGATAAATCCCTGATTCGGGTAGATCAGAGTAGTGTATTTCGCTTTCAACCAGGACTGCGTCGCTTCAAATTGCCAAATCTCATTGCCCAAAATGAAACCATATTTAAATTAGACAATGGCACAGCTTTGATTTTGAGTCCGCCAGGGAGTGTAGGCACAGCAGTAGAAACACCACAAACTCAAGTCACCATCCTCGCATCAACTTCAGCCCCCAGTGATAAATTATATCCACCGGCACAATTAGCTAGTGCAGTCATGGTAATCCATAATCAAGAGCGCAACACCACACAAGTGTTTGCTCTCACAGATGGAGATATCAAAATCACAGATCAACAAGGTAAAAAAGCCGTCGCCTTACGTGGTGGTCAAACAGTAGCAGTGAAAAACGGCATAGTCGGCAATCCTCAAGAATTTGACCTGCCAGCATTTTATCAAAATATTACCCTTGCGGCCGGATTGGGGCCAGGACAAGAAAAAATAATTGCCCAAGAATCACCACCCGTACAAGAAACCCTCAAATTTGTCCGCGTACGAACATTAGCCGCCTTGAAGAATCAAGCCCAAAGATTTAAAGGATTTACCAGAACATTTCTTGCCGACGCACTCAACGGTACAGAAGGTGATTTAAACCCTCGTCCAACAATTTCCGTGAGAATTGTTAACCCCCAAGTCGTTACTGGGACTTTCTATAAAACCAGAGGTAACAACGCCGTTTTTATCCCTGACAATAATCCCAATTCGCCAACTAATATCTCAGTCGATTTTGATAAAGGGACTGTCACCATCAATGGCAATACAGGCGTATCCAATAAAGCCGGCTTGAGTGGGAATAATGCTAGTGGTTCAGTGATTAATGCCAACGGACAAATTACCCAAATAGAAGTTTTTGCCGTCAATGGAGAAGCACCACAAGATAACGTTCCCTATCGTGGTAGTTTGACAACAGGCATTGCTCGCGATCGCTAATTTTTTTAACTAATGAAGAGTGCTGAGTACTTCTTAATTTACTTAGCACTCAGGACTCAGCACTCAGGACTGAGTACGCAAATTAACTTGTGAATTTATTTATCGGGTGTGAGAAGAAATGCAAAATAAAATAGCTTTATTGCTCCTATCAGGAGTAGTGACGTTAGGTGTAGTTAATCCTGTGTTAGCAGAAAATCTCAATGCAGATTTAGCAGCAGAACTAACACCTGAAAACGATATGGCACAAGTAACATCAGTATCGCAACTATCTGATGTCCAACCTAACGACTGGGCTTTTGTCGCCTTGCAATCATTAGTAGAAAGGTATGGAGTCATTGCCGGTTATGCTGATGGCACATTTCAAGGCAACCGTGCCATGACTCGCTACGAATTTGCCGCCGGCTTAAATGCCGCCTTAGATAAAATTAATCAATTAATTGCCTCTGGAGTCACAGATAAAATTGACCAATCTGACCTAGAAACAATCAAAAAACTGCAAACAGAATTTGCCCCAGAATTAACCACTTTAAGAAGTAGAATTGACACCCTAGAAGCTCGTAGTACTACCATCGCCTCCCAGCAATTTTCTACCACTGTAGCGTTAGGAGGACAAGCCATCTTTGGTGTAGCCACAGGCTTTGGTGGCGATCCTCCAGGTAAAGGAGAAGCCAACACAATTTTTACCTATTTGGCTCAATTACAACTAGTTTCCTCCTTCACAGGGAAAGACCGTTTTCGTGCCGTTCTCGTATCAGGAAATGCTGCCAACGATAGCTTTGGTAATCCCGACGCATTCAATACCAACATGGCAAGATTAGCTTGGCAAGCAGATTACAACAACCAAGTCAGATTAGATTCCCTAGAATACCGCATCGCCGCTTTAGGCGATCGCGTCGTCTTCACCTTCAAACCTGTAGGATTTAGCTTAGGCAGTATACTCAGTTCCAACTCACCCTACGCCGACGCAGGACAAGGCGCAATTTCTAGCTTCGCCGGTGCCACTCCCATCTTCAAAATCGGTAGTCTAGATGCCGGCTTAGGCTTTGACTGGTTAGTCTCTGACGAAGTACGGTTGCAATTTGCCTATGGTACAAGAGGTAGCAACGATAGCAGTCGGGGTTTATTGGGTGCAGACAATAGCGCTTTAGGAGTACAGGTTTTATACAAACCCACATCCTCATTGATCACCGGTTTAGCCTATGTCAACGCCTACTCCCGTAATGGTAACTTAGATACCGGCACAGGCAGCAGTAACGCCGACACATCAGGCGGCATTAACGAACCCGCACAAATTCATGCCGTCAACGCCAGTATGAGATGGCAATTAACTAATCAGTTAGTTCTTGGTGCTTGGGGTGGTGTCATGGTGACAGATTCTCTCAAATCAGATGCCGTCATTCTCAGCAGCACCTACACCGTCTCGTTAGGTATATATGACCCCTTCGGCAGAAAAGGAGATTTCTTTGGCTTCCTCTACGGCTTACCACCAAAACTCAACAACGGCACATTAGTTGCAGCCGTAGATACAGGCAATTCCACCCACTACGAAGTTTTCTATCGCTACTTAGTCAACGATCATATTAGTATTTCTCCCGGCTTTTTTCTCGTCACCGACCCCGGTCATATTTCCCGTAACAATGATATATTTGTCGGGGCAATTCGCACCACATTTAGTTTTTAGAAATAGGTTGACCGATACGTCAGAATTAGTGATGTGATCGCTATTATCATATCAGTGTAAAGGCATGGGTAAAGCGATCGCCGCTATGATTCATCAAATATATTATAATAATTGAAATGCTTGAATCATAATTTCATTTAGTTTTTGTATCTGCTGAGTTGTTAACTGACCCAAGCGTCTTACCACTAAAAGGCGATTTAAGGTGGCAATTCTCGTGACTCTCACTTTAGAAGAAATACGTAATCCCGTTTTGACAAAATCTGGATCTGAGTCTAATATTGCGAATTCTTCCGATGTTAAGTTATTAACATTCTGAGATGAAATAAAGCAAAGAGTAATTTCATCTTTTATCGAATCTACCCAGAGTATCACCGCAGGACGCAATTTTGTTTGGCTTAAATCTGTGAAGGGAAATTGAGTTAGAATGATATCACCCTTGCTCAAAGTCATTAAACAGGTTCTCCATCTTCGGCTGTATAAATATCAGGTTCATCATGCAAGAAATCGAAAGCTCTACCTTTTTCTGCCAGCTGCATCAGTTCCAAAGTTGAAGGGTAACTCACATCGCTAAATAATTTTTTTTCGAGTAAGGCTTGTTCTGTGGCAGAAAGTGAGCGAATAATTTGCACTAAAGTATCAATTAGTTGAGTATTCACAGCTTGAAGTTTTTTGGGTTGTTTGCTCTATTTTCGATTTTATCCTCTTGTATTTTAGGATTACCTGATATTTTAATTTTGCATTTCCTTATCTTCCACTGCGCCTAGTGCTTTGAGGGTAGAAATTTCGGCATCGGTTAAGCCTTGAACACCTGTGATATTCATGCGTTCATCAGGACGTTATCGCTATTATCATATCAGTGTAAAGGCATGGGTAGAGCGATCGCCACCATGATTCCTCTACACCTTAAGGCAACTGAACTTACCCAAGCTGTGTGTTCTTGTAAAATATAGAAAGATTCACTGAAAAGTTATAAACTCCATTCGGAGTAGAGCAAATAGGACAATTAGCACAAGAACTGTTGCTGGTTTGGGAGACTACTGAGGCAGAAGAATGGATAGATAGGTTGGAATGGATTCCTTTTTAAGCGATCGCCTGTTGATTTACACTTTAAAGTAGAGTGATCGCCCTGAGTATTATTAATCTTCAGAAAAAATATTATCAAACAAAGACCTTTTAACTCTAAACTCAATTTGCATGAGTTGTTGATAAAGCTCATCCAAGCTTTCAATGCTGATTTTGCCATCTTTGCTCAATTTCTTGATAACAGCTAACGTACCTTTGATATTTAAACCGAGTCTTCTGGCTTCTCTTCTGGCTGTTGAGTCATCTAACAAGACACAATCTGTGTTTAACTCAATTGCCAAAGCAATAGCTTCTGATTTGCCTTTGCCCAAGCGTTGATTTAAACTATTGACAAGGGTTATTAACTTGGATGCTCGGACTTGAAGACTACCAAAGTTAATCAAAGCTTGAACAGTTTGGCTAGATGGATCTGATTTAGCTTTGATTTCATCCGCTACAGATTGAGGAATGTAGAAATCATCAGGAGATTCAACAAACAGATTCAAATAGTTTAATTTTGATAGGAAAATCAGTGGCGATGAATTAATAACAATCTGCATTCATTCACCAGCTTTTTTCTAAAGCAACATCTTCTTCACAGAGATACGAAAACTCAACTCCCATTAAGTCTAGAATTTTAAGTAATTCTGTTGGTTCTAACTGCATAACTTCCGCAGCTTTTTTCAAACTAATTACTTTAGCAATTAAAGCACCAAGTAAAAATAGAAAGTTTTCTTTCTGTTCAATATTCTGAAATAACTGAATTTCAGAGGCGATCGCTTGCGTTAATTCTTTATTCATCGGTAAATTTCCACTAACTCATTGTGGGGAGGATCATTCTACAATTTAACAGGAGCGTAGACGCTTGTGGTGAAGGGGTCAGAGTCTTGGCGGTTCCCGTCGAGTCTGAACCCCTGAACCCGAAGGGCTTGTCGTTAAACACCGCTTTCATAACACAATCATTTTACTTGAGAACACAAAACTCCGAGTAAAAAAGTCGAGCGTAGACGCTTGCGGCTTGTCGTCAGACATCGCTGTAGTAAAATAATTAATCTTAGGTAAAACAAAAGCTTGAATAACATCACCCATCAACGGCAGCTTGGCTTAGAAGCTTTATTCTGGCGATTTTTTACCATCATCATCTTGATATTCTTTGATTTTGGTATATAAACTAGCAACTGTTTCTTGAGCAAAAAGTTTTTCTTTCACTTGCAAATAGTCCCCTTCACTTAGTTTACAAGCTGCCCAAAATTTCATTACCTTCGATGGTTCTAAGTGAGTAAGTAAAATTTGCATTACTTCTTGTAAATTTTCTTGTTCATTAATAACTTTAATTTCCATTTTCTACCTCAAAAATAAAATTATTTGGGTTGATAACTGTGAGTGATAAATTCTGACATCGGTTGATTAGTCTCCTATCACAAGTGATAAGATAATCACTTTGAGAAGCTTCGGCACACGCTACATGAAGTGCATCAATAGATTTAATGCCTTGTTGTTCTAGTTGTTCTGCTCTGTTTTTAATATTTTCATCTACTAATACTCTCAATGTCGCTATTTGTAAGTATCGCTCCATTGATTGCTGATTGACAACAAAAGGGTTACGGCTATTTTCATATTCTAGAACTGAAGAATTAACTAATTCTATTAATCTTACTTCTATCATTTGTAAAATTAAGATGATAGCTTGTGTTTCCAGAAATATTTTTGGTTGTGTTTGGTCATCAAATGGACGATTGTAAATACTGGTATCTAGATAAACCCTGGTCATATAGCTATTTGTCAAACTTTCTTGCAAAACAAGCGTGCAATCCAAACTCTTACCAAGGCGATCGCCTATGGTGATGCTCCGCCTATGCTCATCATTCTACAATTTAAGTGGAGAAATCGCCTTCACAACACCATTATTCCACCTCAGAACTCGGAACTTCGAGTCAAAAGGTAAAGCGATGTCTACGACGATGCTCCCCCTACGCATTAACAATTAGTTTGGGAGCGAATTTCTTGTAAGATATGTGAAATTTCTGCTTCTGATTGAATATGTCGTGCCAGAACTTGAGCAGTAGCCTCTAGTACGCGGTTAGAAAATAACTGAGCTATATCTTGGCGTAAACCTTGCCCAATATAAAATTTAAGTAATGCCTCACAAGACATATCTCGACTATCTGCTATTTTTTTGAGCGATTCTAAGGTATCTTTAGTGCGATGTCTTTTTACAGGGATAGTTTTTATGTCATTAGTATAGATGGAATGATTGCCGCCTTCTCTTAACAAATAAAATCCATTATTTTCTAAGTACTTAATTAAATCTTTTCGCTTGACTGACACACTCAAACCTCTATAGGAATTTGTTCAAGTAGAGAATTACCCGTAGGAATTTCTTTATTTTGCTGACGATAAGCAAGAATCATTTCTTTTGTTGCGTCTTGTAACATAGTTCTACAGTCTTCTATGGTTTCTCCTTCGGTGATGACCTCTTGCCATTCAATCAGTTGTCCCATATATCCGCTATTAGTTTTTGTATATTTTGCAGTGTATGTAATTAACATAAGGTTTTGGTAAATGTAATTCTATAATTTATCCTAATTGATTTTTTCCAAACAAGCGATCGCCACTTTTGCAGCCAGCTAATTTTATTCTAAACAATCGCACTTATTAGTTTATGTTGTATGAACAACATCGTCTCACTATTCCCTCTAATGACGAGTATTCCGTACCGCAACTGCGGATGATGATTCGGGAAATCGAGGTGATTATAGAGAGGGAAATCACGTTGGAAGAATGGAATAGTCTTTGAGTCCGCACATCATTCTCTAATTGAACAGTGGCGTAGACGCTTGCGGCTTGTCGTTAGACATCGCCTTCACAACACCATCATTCTACCTGCGAACACAAAACTTCGAGTTAAAAGAGAGAGCGATCGCCTTTACAACACCATCATTCAAGCTCATACCAATTCACAAAAATCCTGATACATATAGCTTACTCGTTGGGTATTGTCCGCCCACCGTTAAAACGGTGGTCTCATAGCTTAAGTCCATTAAAATGGACTCTGATATTCAGTCCTCTTGAGAGGACTTTAGCTATGAGACAGGGATTTACAATCCCTGACGGACTGACGGACTCACGTATTTGTATCATTATTAAAGTGAAATGGTATCAGAACTCGGAACTTCGAGCTTGAAACAGGAACGTTCTCACTTTTAACACGAAACTTTGAGTGAAAAACGGGAATGTTTTTGTTTGGAACAGGAAACTTCGAGTTCAAAACAGGAAGCTTCGAGATGGGAACATAAAAGTTTAGGTTTTAAAGATTGCTGTTACTGTTCTGAAGTGAGGCGATCGCGCAAATATGCTAGATTATTACGCACAGTCACAGTATTAGGATGATCTACTCCTAACCGTCGCTCCAAAATATCTAAAGCTTGGATGTATAACGGTTCGGCTTCGCTGTATCTGCCTTGGGAACGGTAGAGATATGCGAGGTTGTTGAGGCTAGTGGCGACAGAGGGATGTTCTTCTCCCAGGAGTTTGCGTCTGAGTGCTAAAGCTTGGATGTACAACGGTTCGGCTTTGCTGTATCTGCCTTGGGAGTAATAGAGTGACGCGAAGTTGTTGAGGCTAAGTGCGATATCGGGATGTTCTTCTCCCAGAAGTTTGCGCATGAGTGTTAAAGCTTGGATGTACAATGGTTCGGCTTTGCTGTATCTGCCTTGGGAACAGTAGAGTGACGCGAGGTTGTTGAGGCTAAGTGCGACATCGGGATGTTCTTCTCCCAGAAGTTTGCGCATGAGTGCTAAAGCTTGGATGTACAACGGTTCAGCTTCACTGTATCTGCCTTGGGACTCGTAGAGAGACGCGAGGTTATTGAGGCTAAGTGCGACATCGGGATGTTCTTCTCCCAGAAGTTTGCGCGAGAGTGCTAAAGCTTGGATGAACAACGGTTCGGCTTCGCTGTATCTGCCTTGGGAACGGTAGAGATACGCTAAGTTGTTGAGGCTAGTGGCAACAGAGAGATGTTCTTCTCCCAAACGTTTTTTAGTGATTTCTAGACACTTGTGGGACCAAGTTTCAGCCTGAGTATATAATCCTTGACCATTATAAAATTTAACGTTGCCGATGAAAGGCCAGAGTAAATCATCATCGCTGACGTATTGAATGAGATGATTCGCTACTTCAGCTATATGAGGAATGGCAGGAGAAATGGCGGTTATTTGCTCAAGGATGGGTGAGTCAGGAATATCTTGAGCAACTGCTACCATTAGTCGGCAGAGCGATCGCTTAAATTCCTCTACCTGCTCTAAACCTGTAAGCTTATATTGGAAAAACTCTCTCAACAGTGGATGTAGTTGATAGATTTCCTTGCCTTGACGCTGGAGTAAATGCAGATTCAGTAAGCTATCGTCTCTAATTTCCTCTAAATCTTCTGCATCTGTTTCTGGTAAACACTGTTCTACCAAGTTCCAAGGTACAGGTGCGGGGGCAAATAAACTTAATAAACAGCCGAGTTGTTTAGCGTCGTCCTCTAATTCTTGCCAACTTAACTCAAAGGCGGCTAACACACCTCGTTGTGCTGTCATGTCAGCTTCTAACTTAGATTTAGATAGGGAACGCTCATCTAGTCGCTTGTTTTCCAAGCGTTGCAACATTTCTGTTAAGGATAAATCCTGTTTCCGTGCTAGATACCGTCCGACTAATTCTACACCCAAGGGTAAATATCCTAACCATGCACACAGGGGAGACGTTGCGTGCAACGTCTCTACAGGGTTAATACGTTCTTTACCAATAATTGATTGCAATAACTCGTGTGCGGCTTCTGGTTGTAGTACATCTAATGATAACTGTGGGATGCGTCCTAAGTTCTGGCGCGTAGTCATCAACACTTTAAACCGGGGAGGTAGAGATTGTAGGTAAGGCTTGATTTGTTCGTAGTCGCTGACATCATCCAGCACTAGCAGCACATCACCATCACGCCAACGTCGCCAGCAGTATTGTACTTGGGCGATGATATCAAAATCTTCTGGTGGCTTTAAATCAAGCTGCGTTCTGGCAAACTGGACAATTTGCAGGGCTATATCTCCGGTTTTGGGCAGTAACCAGCAAATTCCCCCTTGATAAGTCTCGTGTTTTTCCAAGGCATATTGCAGCGCCAGTTCTGTTTTACCGACTCCACCCATCCCCGCAATAGCGGCGATGGCTACTTGAGGATTTTGCTGCAAAAGTTGGTGGAGTTGTTGCAATTCAGTTTCACGTCCGACAAATTTCTCTACCCCACTCCAGGGTAAATTGTGTGGTATTGCAGTAGGGGGATTTGACTTTACCTGTTCCCATTCAGGCGACTGTAGTCAGAAATTAAAGTTTTGGGTGCGGTTGTCATTAGCAACGTTCCCCACATTACCACCGTAATTTTTATCAACAGTGTTGGTAAAATTCTGGATAATCGCGGGTTGAGATTTTACCGCATCTGCCAAAGCTGCAATAGCTTGAGCAATTTCTGGGTCTTTTTTTGCGGCTGCTTCTACCTGTCCCACGAGATAAGCGTCACCATAATCTAAAGGTTGTGTTTGTGCCTGTTCAATGGCTGCGGCTGTGTGAGGTTCTTTGCGTTTCAGTAGCGAGAATAATTTACCACCTTGCTCTAAAACCTTTTCGCCCAAGATTTCCCCAGTTCTTTCAAAAGCTTTAGTCAGGACTAAGATAGCGATCGCCGCAGCAGTTAATGACATAAACTCAATAAAAGCGCAATTATACTGATTTTCTCCAGTTTATCTAAATAATTCGTAATTCGTTGACCCCTCTCCAAACCTCTCCCCCACAGGGAGAGAGGCTTTGATTCTTGCTCCCCTTCCCTTGTAGGGAAAGGGCTGGGGGTTAGGTTGGAAAGAACGTTGGACACCGTGCTAATCAACATCTCAAAACTTTTGTCCTATTCCTAAATGCACGCGACTTTCCCCTTGATCGTTAATACCATAATCAGCGCGGATTAAACCCAAGGGTGAGTTGACACGGATACCTGCACCGTAACCAAAGCCAGTACCAGATTTACCACGGACACCAGCCGGGTTGCCTAAAACGGTGTCACCGGAACCTAAGTCTGAGGCAAAGTCAGCGAATAGTACACCCCCAACTATCGGCACAATGGGAAAACGGTATTCGGCGGAGGCTAGTACATAACTACGTCCATTACCCACATTGCCGACATCGTAACCCCGGACTGAGTTAGCACCACCCAAGTTAAAGGCTTCGTAGGGGGGTAAATCACCGAGGACTGTACCTGCTTGCAAATTCAAGGCGAATACTTGCGGTGTTTGACTGCTGAATAATTTGACTGGTACGTATTGACTGTAATTTGCTCTCAGGCGATTCATAGAAATGTTACCTTGTCCCAGAGGTACAGATTGTTCTGTACTCAAACTCAATAGGGAACCTTGCGTGGGGTTGTTGGGATTATTGCGTTGATCTTTGGTGGCACTGAAGGATACAGTTGTCAGGTCATCAACACCAGTACCACTAAATGATAAGGGATTGCCTTGAGCATCAGTTGGGGTGATTTTGCCTTGGCGATCGCTAATACTTGTACGAGTATAATTAAATCCTAAAGATGTATTCCAACCTTCAAGGGGACGTTGCAAGCTGATACCTGCACCAATTTGACTTTCCCGGACTTTATCACCGTCAGCTAGTTTAATTTGATCATCAAAGATTTGAGAAATTTCCCGCCGCCGGAAAGTGTTGACAGTGTAACCCAAGCGATCGCTATTTGTGTCACGATAAGGACTGATAAATTTAGTATCAAACTGTAAATCTTGAGTACTTAAACCCAAGTTCACCGCTAAAATATCATTCCTACCACCAATATTTTGGTCTTGATAATTTAAAGTCCCCACCAAGCCTACATCACCGTTATAACTACCACCCAAGTTAATCGCCCGCGCCCCATTCTCCTTGAGTTCATAAATCACATCTAATTTTGTCGCATCTCCAGCCAAGGCAACATTCACACTTTGAAATAAGCCAGTCTGATACAACTTCTGCACATCTTGCTTAACCGTATTTTCTCGGAAAACTTGCCCCGATTGGAGTTTGATTTGTTGCCGCAGAAACTCTGGTTTAGTCCGTCCCTCAACAGGTTTCCCCTCATCATTGACAAAGCGAAACTGAATATCACTCACCAAACCTTCAGCCACATTGATGTTAAGAATTCCCTGACGGTTGGGTTGAATTGATAACACCCGCGCCAAGTTATAACCGTTGTCGGCATACCATTGATTGACTTGTGCTACGGCTTGCTTGAGTCCCACAGGACTAATTGGTTGACCGATTTGAGACTGGAAAGATGGTTGAATGACTTGATAGGTAAGGGCTTGAGCATTAGTCAATTGCAGCGATCGCACAACCACGGGTTGCACCTGATAAACTACATTCAAGCCAGATGGAGTAGTGCGGCTATTCACATTCGCACTCACAAATAAGCCAGTCTGCAAAATTGCGGCTACATCTTTTTGTAGCTGACTTTGACTGGTATCCCCACCGAGTTGAGTTTGGATAACTTGGCGAATAATTTGCTCTAATTCTGGTGTTACCCCTACTATCTGTACATCTGTTGCTGTCACCACTAAATCGTTAGTCGTAGTTGCAGGCTGGGGAGACGGTGTAACCACAGAAGGAGAAGCAGGTGGAAGTACAACAGGAGAATTAGTTGATTGGGCGATGACTGTAGATTTATGAGAAAATTGTGGAGTATCTAATGTTTCTGGTGATGCCACAGATGTAACCTGTGTCGGCGTTTCTTCCACTACAGGAATCACTAAATCCTCCGTTGGTTGAATCTCAGTAGCAGCTGTCATAGGTGCAGCAATGGCTTGTTGAGTAGCATTGCTAGCGGCTAAAGTAACTAGAGTGAAAATTGTCGCAGCAGGAACGCGCATCATTTTGGGAATGGGGAATGGGGAACTCGGGACCCCCTCTGGGGATAAGGGGTAATGGGGAATAAGCATGGAGAAAAGAAATTTCCACGCTATGATTAGCCTAATTTTTGATATAAGTATTGAATTTGCCTTACTACGTAGGTGTAAGCCTACAATAGCCAAACTAAAAATCAAGAATAACGAATTACATACCTAGACCTGTCATTTTGATATTTTGTTTCTGATGAACATCTGCATACAAAGCACAAATCAGTTAACAGTTATCAGTTACCAGTTAATAAACGTTCACTGTTCACTGTTTACACCCTACCCCCATCTTGCTTATGAGTAATGTAAGTAATCAGACAGAATTAATTACACAAGTTATTTCCTGTAACCTGTAACCTGTAACCTGTAACCTGTAACCTATCTCTACATAAGAATTTAATTGTGTCCAACTACTTATCCCCACCATCTCTAGCTGCTAACTTACTCAGTGCAACGCCTCGTTTGCAGATACTAGTATTAAGCAATGGGCATGGGGAAGATGTGATTGCTGTACGCATTTTGCAAGAACTATTACAACAAACAGACCCACCTGATATTTTTGCTTTGCCCTTGGTGGGAGAAGGTAGGGCTTATCAACAATTAGGTATTCCCTTAATTGGTGCAGTCCAAACCTTGCCTTCTGGTGGCTTTCTGTATATGGATAGTCGGCAATTGGTGCGAGATGTGCGTGGGGGTTTGCTACAACTTACCTGGAGTCAAATAAAAGCGATGCGTCGTTGGGTAAGTTCGCAAAAAAAATTAGGTAACAAAACCGCTATCTTAGCTGTGGGTGATATAGTGCCTCTGCTGTTTGCTTTTTTTAGTGGTGCTAACTACGCTTTTGTAGGCACGGCGAAGTCAGAATATTATGTTAGGGATGAGGTGGGAATACTGCCCAGAAAATCAAAATCAGCCCGATGGGAAAACTTTTCTGGTTCCATTTACCATCCTTGGGAACGTTGGTTGATGAGTCGTCGCCGTTGTCGGGCGGTGTTTCCCAGAGATAGTTTGACAACAGAAATCTTAAAAAATTGGCCAATTCCTGCTTTTGATGTAGGCAACCCGATGATGGATGGTTTAGAACCCAGGATTTCTCCACAGTTATTTTATCTGGCTAATGCTCAATATCAAGAGATGGCTAGACCATTGGTCATCACTCTCTTACCTGGTTCTCGCCCACCGGAGGCTTATCACAATTGGCAAGTAATTATGGTGGCTATCTCGGCATTGATGGCTAGTTTTTCAGAACGAGACACGATTTTACCTAGTTCTGGCAGTGTGGTATTCTTAGGGGCGATCGCTCCCGGTTTAGACTTAAATATACTAGCCGAAACTGTCCAATCTCAAGGCTGGCAACCCGACACAAGCGCACCCATCCCCTTACCTGATAACGATGCGTTGATCTTCAAGCAAAGAAATGCCTACCTTATCCTCACCCAACAAGCATACAACGAATGCTTACACTGGGGAGATTTAGCGATCGCTATGGCAGGAACCGCTACAGAACAGTTTATCGGTTTAGGGAAACCAGCGATCGCTATTCCTGGTGAAGGGCCACAATTCAACCCTGGTTTTGCCGAAGCCCAAAGCCGACTCTTAGGCTTATCTCTCATTCTTGCCCAGGAACCAGCACAAGTCGCTCAAATCGTGCCAGCCCTCCTCAAACAGCCCGATAGGTTACACACAATTGCCGAAAATGGTATCCGTCGCCTCGGTAAACCCGGTGCAGCCAAGCGAATTGCTGATGGCTTCCGGGAAAGGTTTGGCTAGTGATGAGTGACTCTCTAAGCAACTAAACCGGAACGCAAAGCCCGCACCGCCGCTTGGGTTCTGTCATCAGCACAGAGTTTATTGAGGATGTTACGCACGTGGGTTTTGACTGTGCCAACAGTGATGTAAAGTTTCTCGGCAATTTGCCCGTTACTACAGCCTGCGACAATCAACTCTAGAATTTCTAGTTCCCGTTGTGTGAGGGGGTAGGTTTCTAAAACTTGCTCGTATTCTGACGGTAGCGCTTCAATTTTGACAGTTTTGGGTTTGTCGGCGGCTTGACTTTCACCGGGGATGCCTTGACGCATCTTTCTTAATACCACATTGGCGATCGCTGGATCAATCCAGGAGTTCCCCCCAAAAGTTGCCTGAATTGCTTCTGTCAGCCTGCTAATACTGGTTTCTTTCATATAGTAAGAATCTGCACCGGCGGCAAAGGCAGCCAATACCGCATCTTCGGTATGATCCATTGTCAAGATGAGAATTTTGGTATGGGTTTGTCCACTTTCAGCTTGGTAGCGTCTGTACTTGCGAGTGAGTTCAATCCCATCCATGTCGGGCAAGCCGATATCTACAACAGCTACATCTGGCTTGGCTGTCTCTAACAGTTTTAGCCCTTGAGTGGCATTGGCTGCTTCACCAATCACCTTCAGCCCTGTATTAGACTGTAAAGCAGCTTTTAGCCCCATTCTAGTTAAGTCATGATCCTCAATTAAAATAATGCTTATCTCACTCATTGCTACACTCGCTCTTCTCTAATTGCATCTTGCGAACTACGATATTTCTTAAATCACTTCTATGTTTTTCCCAGACTAAAGATAGATGATATATCAATGTGTCTGCATCCACCGATAGAAATAATAAATTTTATTTTTTTGAGTACTGATAGAGGCAAAAATCTGACTGTAGACATATCGCTATTTTATAAAAAATGTCAAATATTGAGACACAATCCAACTTTTGCCAAGGAGTAAAAAATCATCAACTACTCATGTGTGGGACTCCTATTTGATTTTTGTTGGCGTAGCCTGCACTTACGCATACAAAATGTCGTATCTATTCATTTTCTAGAACCCTATTACCTATTGCCTATTGCCTGACTACGCAGATCAGTTTAATAATCAAAGCAGATTCCTACGATATGGCAAAGAAAGTATTAATAGCGGTTAAACAAGACAACAGATATTTGGGACAAAAAAACGATCTTAGACTCCTACGACTTAATGTCAATAAAACTAAATGTGGGAATCTGTTTATTTTCAGATTCTAACTCTTAGACTTACCTCCCATACTCCCCCCAATTGTAACAGATGATGGATCTGTGATTGTTTGGAGATAAGAAGATCAGGTTTTTGTGATTTTCCCAACCTGACAACTAAAAATAGCCCAGAAAACACTGTGATTAGTCCAGGATTTAGGCAACTGATTTGTAGAATAGGATCGGTGGGATTAATCTAGAGTCTGTTTTCCAGACGAGAAAAGCATTTTACTTGAGTTGATCCTCACGCTTGAGAGCGTAAAACTGCTCAAGTTGATGGTACACAATGTTTTTCTCCAACTCTCACTAATGGGTGAGGACGTGTGTTAACTTGCTCTTTTACAATTGGGATGAAGCTTGATAGGGTGTTCTATTTTACTTGGTCAGTGTCGGGTCTGTCATCCCAGATAGTATTTGTGGCTGGCTGAATGAATAATTAATTAATCAACAATTGTTCATTTACTTGTCTCAATCTGACTCAAAAACATAGTTTTAATACAAAAAGTATTAGTAATCATGGTTAACATATGATGACAAGATTCATATCATGAATCCTAAGAATTCAGCACCCAGGAGTCAGAAGTCAGAATTAATCAGGGTTGAGAAATATTAGCTTACTCATCAAATATGAGAATTTGAACTATCCTAACTCCTGTATTCTGACAGATGTATCCTTACCATAAATCTTCAAGCTGTAGATAAATAATAAGATTGATTATTTGATTTACCTCTTAAGTAATGGTTTATGGTAATCAAATTGTTAATTACATAAACTGATATTATTAAAGGAGATAACAATTAATTTTTGTCAAGTAGAAAGTTAGTATTAATCAATCATTTATCTAAAATATCAACTTTTGAGTAGATGACTGTAAATCAAAAATGTTGTATGTCAACCTGTATTTGGCAGCGAAAATAAAAACCGATGGAACAGACGCTGAAAATTTTGGTTGTAGACGATGATGAGGTAGATCGCATGGTGGTTCGTCGTGCCTTGCTCAAAGCAGGTGTGCAGATGGAACTATCAGAGGTAAGTGACGGAAATACCGCACTTTCTACCTTAAGAAATAATACTTATGATTGTGTTTTCCTCGATTATCGTTTACCAGATCAAGATGGCTTAACCTTAATTCAAATACTACGTTCTTGGGACATTAAAGTACCTTTAGTAGTTCTCACGGCTCAAGGTGATGAACAAATCGCTGTGGAGTTGATGAAAGCTGGTGCTACAGATTATCTATCTAAATCTAAGATTTCTTCAGAAACTTTATCTCAGGTGTTACGCAATGCGATCCGGGTTTATCGTGCAGAAACTCAGGCAGATGTAGCATACCAACAATTGAGGGAAAGCCATGAGCAATTGGTACGGAAGAATCAAGAATTAGAAAGACAAAGACAACAAATTCACAGCCAAAATTTAAAATTATTAGAAGCATCCAGGCTAAAATCTCAGTTTCTGGCTACCATGTCCCATGAACTGCGAACACCGATGAATGCCATCATTGGGTTTTCCCAAATATTATTACGTCCTAAATTTGGTCAATTGACCAATCAGCAAACGGATATGGTAGAACGTATCCTGAATAATGGTAAACATTTATTAATGTTACTGAATGAGGTTTTAGATTTTTCTAAGTTGCAGGAGGGAGGATTAGAGCTACAACCAGAAGTATTTGATTTAACTAAAGTAATTCATACCACAGTTACAGAAATGCGTTCTCTGGCTGAAGCAAAAAAGTTATCTTTATTAGTGCAAATCGATTTACAAAATTCTTTAATTTTTAATGATCCAGTCCGTGTAAAACAAATTTTAGTAAATTTATTATCTAATGCTATTAAGTTTACAGAGTCTGGTAGTATTTGGATTGAGGCACAAGACCTACCAGGAAATCGTGTAGCGATCGCTGTACGAGATACTGGTATTGGCATATCTTCCAAAGATTTTCAAAATATCTTTGAAGCTTTTCGCCAGGTTGATCAAAGTATCACCCGCAAATATCCGGGTACGGGGTTGGGTTTAGCCATTATCAACTCGCTGGTGCAAATGATGAGTGGGAAAATTTTTTTGGAAAGTCAACTAGAAGTAGGTTCAAAATTTAAAATTGAATTACCACGACAAATATCATTGTCATCCTCATCCTTAGCATCATCACCTTTACAATTAGATCATAAAGGGGTTTACTGTTCTAATCAAAACCCCCATCAGTCGTCTACTGCTCAATCTAGCAAAGCATCAATGGGATATCCTCATCTCAAGCTATGAATTAATATTAAACAAGTTGATCATCATGTCTGTTGTGGAAACTTTGAAAACTGATCGGATTCTGGCTGTTGATGACACTAGAGATAATCTCATTCTGGTGCAAACCATTTTAGAAAGTGAAGGCTATGAGATTGATTTAGCGATGGATGGCATTTCAGCTTTGCGAAAAGTTGAAGAGTCTCCACCTGACTTAATTTTATTAGATGTGATGATGCCAGGGATGGATGGTTATGAAGTGACAAGACGCATCCGCAATAACCCAGCCATCAACTACATCCCGATTTTATTGATTACAGCTTTTCACGAATCAAGTGTAGTGGAAGGTTTAGATGTTGGTGCGGATGATTTTATTCGGAAACCATTTGATACAGATGAACTACTAGCGAGAGTGCGATCGCTACTCCGCCTCAAACACAGCTTAGACGAACAACGGAAAATGTCCCGTCAACGAGAAGACTTTGTTTCTCGTCTCACTCACGATTTACGTACCCCGCTAGTCGCATCTGATCGGATGTTGGATTTATTTCAGCAAGAAGCTTTTTGTAAAATTTCGCCAGAAATGAAACAAGCGATCGCTGTCATGATTCGCAGCAACCAAAACCTCATGCAAATGGTGAATACCTTGCTAGAAGTTTATCGTTTCGAGGCAGGGAAAAAGACCTTAAATTACGAAAGCTGCAATCTCAAAGAAATAGCCAAAGAAGTAATTAGCGAACTCACTACTTTAACTAACGAAAAAGGCATCAGTCTTAAAATTAACACCCAAGATATCGATCATCTGGGCGAAAAAGCCAGTATTGTCATGGGAGACGCGCTAGAACTAAGGCGTGTATTGTATAACTTAGTAGCAAATGCCATCAAATTTACAGATAATGGTGGTATAGAGATTTACTTTTCTCAATCTGATAAAAATTGGTTAACTATTGAAGTCAAAGATACAGGTTACGGGATTGCTCCTGAAGATCAAGCCACCATCTTTGAGCGATTTCGTCAAGGTAGAAACAAACGCTCAGGTAGTGGTTTAGGATTACATTTATCCAGTCGCATTATCGAAGCTCACGAAGGTACAATCAGCGTGACCTCAGAATTAGGAAAAGGCAGTACATTTACCATCAAACTACCTAAAAATGTTTGAGGTCAATGGTCAATGGTCAATGGTCAATAGTCAATAGTCATTGGTCAGCACGGGCTAAACGCCCCGCTACCGCTAACAGCACTCCCTCACTCCTTCCTACTCTTGACATAATTGATAAACTGGCTGAAGGTCGAATTTCCCACACAACAATCGACGAATTGCTGCTTCTAAATCTTCAATCATGTAAGGTTTACTCAAATATTCGTCAAAACCGGCTTTGAGAATACGTTCCTGATCGCCTTTTGTGGCTAAGGCTGTGACAGCAACAACCGGAATATTCTGAGTCAGAGGTTCTTGTTTAAGATAACGGACAACTTCAATCCCATTTATACTGGGTAGCAAAATATCTAACATGATTAAATCCGGTTGATGCTCTTTTGCTACTAGTAAAGTTGCAGAACTATCTCTTTGGCAAATGAATCTACAACCAAGTGACTCAAGAGCATAACTAATCAACAATAGACTATCATCATGATCTTCCACGGCTAACACCAGAGGCTGTTGAGAGTTACACTTTTTTTCATCACTTATGAATGAATGTGTTAGATACATTTCTTCTCCAGAAGATTCCATTAGGATTTATCGTTATGTTTCCTTCAACAGATACAATATTCCGCCAAGGATTCAGATCAAGCTAACTTAGATATGCTTACCATTGTGCTATGTTCCATCTAACAACCCTTACTTATGCAACCAACTAACAGGATAGAGAACCTAAATTTTACACTGTTAGTAAACATCTATTGATTATCGGCAAAACTACAGAATAATTTCTGATTAACTTCATCATAACTTGATAAACAAAATTATGGTTTACTGTGTGTTTATTGATCTTGCAATGCCAAGTATATATTCTTAACTAAAATGTATTAAATATTGTTTGGCTTACTTAATTATGATGCACATCTGACTACCATACAAAAAAAGATTGACTTTTTGTATTACACGTATTACAGTGATATTTATGTACATAATATTCTAGGAAAACTATTGAAAATCAACCTCAGTGAAAAAGTAAGTATCCGAATAAGTAATCTCCCTATTGAAGTTTTATACTTGCTTATCAATGTAATATGCCTTTTCCCTCTGACATACTATATCTCCCACCTCATTTTTGCTCAACTTCTAGATTATTGAATATTATTATTTAGCTCTCAGGCAACAGTCAATATCGATAATTTATAAAATTCATCCATTTTATATCAAAAATCAACAATGGGTAGTGTAAATGTTCATTATCAAACAATTAAGGAAATAGAAGAGTTAATCAATGCCTTTGAACAAGGTACTTTACCAAGTTGCCAATGGAATCACCATAGACATTTAACGGTTGCGCTTTGGTATCTTATTCACTACAATCAGCAAACTGCTATTGATCTGATTCGTGAACGCATACAACGTTACAACATATTGATGAATATAGAAACTGCAAAAAATAGTGGCTATCATGAGACTATGACATTATTCTGGATTTATATGGTCAAGCAATATTTATCGAATATTCAAAAAAATTGTGATTTCCTTCAGCTTGTCAATGAATTAATTGATCGATATGCTAATAAAAATTTGCCATTTCCATACTATAGTCAAGATTTACTTATGTCTTGGGAAGCTCGCCAAGCTTGGATAGAGCCTGATTTAAATCCTATAAATATATGTGTTCAGGAAATAAAAAATAGAGAAAAGATGTGTAATGTTTTTGCCAAAACTAAATATTAATCCTGGATAAAATTTTATTAATCGTGAATTTTTATTCATGTTTTAGATATTTACAGATCATAGTTTTTAAATCCTCATAATTAAAACATCTTCACTTAATTAATCATATGGAATTTGATTATTTTAGAAGCAATGACAGTATTCCTAATAATCAAAATCGGCAAAATTTACTTGCTAGTGGTTGGAGACCATTACACAGAGACTTAGACTGGGGATTTCTCTTACAACTACTACATAATGATACAAAAGAATTAACGCAAAAATCTTTAAATCTTGCCAGTAATTTTGCTGAGGTTTTGGGGAGGAATAATTATACTTGGTGGGCTAATGTTTTAAGCTTAGTGTCGGAAAATACACGCTATGAAGTCGAAAAGTTTTGGAACTATATTACCCCAGATCCTCAATCACCAGATCATCGTTATAAAGATGTGTTAAGCACAGAAACACCCATCCTGCAATTTGTTAGCCGCAATAGTATTCCTATTGATTATGTACTCAATAGACTACAAGAAATTACAGTCTTGCGCGTTTTAAATTTGCTAAGTTCTCCTGATATCATCACTCAGTATTATTCCGAAAGGGATTTTTACTACCCAGTAGATAAATTTATTAACTGGGAACGGCTAGATGTTGTCAACACCGTTTATGCTTATTGGGCAAAATATGATATTTGGCTACAAGTAGAAGCTTACGATCGCGGACGACGACAATATACTTTAATGTCCAGAAATCTCTCTCCGTTGGTGAACAAAGCCACCTACGATTTAGCAGTCATGCTGAGTGGTTATCAAAGCCGTGTGGGTAAAGTCCACAGCCAATTCCCCATTCGCACTTTCCCAGATGATATTCAAAGCTTTACCGATGCAGTACAGCAGGCAATTCTCAACCAAAATCAGCTAGCTGTTGTCGTACACGGAGAACCAGGTACAGGGAAAACCGCATGGACACAAGCTGTAGCCAAAGAAATTCTCATGCCCTTAGGGTATGTAATTTTTATTTTAGATCATGATGCGATCGCTAACTTTGTTCCTCCCACATATCTAGAGCGAATTTGCATCATCATCAACGAAGCTGATAATTTAGCCCAAAATCGAGCCTCAGAAGTTGCTCAATATAACAACAAAACTGAGCATATTTTGAGTTTGCTAGATGGGACTTTATATCAAAGTGTCATTGATGAAGGTGGTATTCATCTCAAGCAGCGTTTAGTTGTGTTAATGACTTGCAACACCACCGAAAGATTAGATCCAGCCATGTTACGCAAAGGCAGAGTAGATTTAATTTATGAATTTACTCAGCGATTTGTCTAGAACATCGACCGAATTTAATTTTGCATTGCTCGAAATCCTTGTAGAGACGTTGCAATGCAACGTCTCTACATTCATTTTCAGTAAAAGACAAAGGTTCTGAGTTCGATACTTTCTCTTGGGGGTGCGTCTGCTGGGCTAGTGGGGTCTTCAAACGCTGTGTGGGCGGCAAAACGGGCGCGTCCATCTGCTGCGGAGTCGAAACATTTGATAAATAGTGCTTCGTCTGGGTGCATTTGTGGAAAGTAATACCATTGATGCTTGGGATTATACGTAACTGCGTAGGTTTCGCCAACGCGATCGCGGTATACTAAATCTCCAGCTACAAGGTCTGTGGGTGCAATACTTTGCGCGTCACACAAGGCTAATGGTGATTCTTGGATTGGTTTAGCGATCGCTCGCCAAACATTAATAATGGCAAATCGTTGTTGCAATAGTAACTCAATTTCGTTATCATCTACCTCCCGTGCAGCTAGTTCCAAACGGGCGCGAGTATAGCCAGATTTGGCAGTGAAGTCGTTGTGTACGCGCTTGGCAGGTTCTTTAATATTATTCTCACCAGGCTTGGATTTACCAGCATTACGCAGGGTATGATCGAATACTACTACCTTAGTTCCGCCTGTCACCTCTTTTAACAATTGCTCGGCTTCTGGATAATAAACTCGGCGCACTTCTTCGTCGTCGTAAAAGTTGCTGACACTGGTGTGATGTTCAGTAAATGCAAAGCCTTCCTTGTCTAAGGAGATGTTTTTAAAAAGAGAACGAGCATTATAGATAGGCACTTTGTAGGGTTGAAAAGTGCCATTTGTACGCGGAATCCCGGCTGGCGGTTCGTAGGTATAGTTGACAGGTCTTTCTACCATCGGAACCAGGTAACTAAGTTCAGCCTCTACATATGGCAGTTCTTGAGAAATGGGTCTGTCTAGAACCTGATTATTTAAGCTCATAGATGATACATCCTATTTTTGTGCTACCCCAACGGGAATCGGTTCACCAAGAATTTTGGCGAATCTTTGTAAATAGAAGTCCACAGGATTTGCTACTGTTTGAATTGAGGAGCGATCGCCCACTAAATCCCACCATGTCTGCAACCGTGGTGTTTCTGCTGGTAGGCTTAATTGACGGAAGTGTTCTAATAGTGGTAAACGCTCAAACCAAGGATAGAAGCTGATATCAACGAGGCTAAATTGATCTCCTAACAAGTAATCACCTTTGCCTAATCCTTCTTGTTCCAGATATAGAAGTGCTTCTGTAAACTCTTTTCTTCCCTGTTCCTGTTCTTGGCTATCCTTACCCCGGAGAAATTTGTTAAATGCAGGTACAAAGCGAGTATTGGCGTAATCTATCCAGATGCGAGCGATCGCCTTTTTAGCAGGATCGCTGGGTAACAAAGCTGGTTCGGGAAACACTTCGTCTAGATATTCATTGATGATGGCAGACTCGTAAACAATCACATTGCCATGTTTAATAGCTGGAACTTTGCCATAACGGGAAATCTCTGTGTACCCATCAGGTTTGTTCTGTAAATCAATTTCTATCGGGGTAAATTCAATGCCCTTTTCTAACAAGACTACACGAGTGCGTTGTGAGAACGTAGAGCCTTTGGCAAAGTAAAGTTGTATCTTGCTCATAAAATCCTTTCCTCATCAATTTGAGATTGCACAACTCTAACTACAGCAATCAGACAGCTTAATTCTTGGAGTTAAATAATTTCGACTGACAAATATCTAAAAGAGTTTATGTCTGTGTCAACAAGTACCGAGTAGTTGTAATTTACTCAGCACTCATGACTCAGAACTCAGTTTGATGACAGCGCTGGTTGTGCTTCCTGAGACTCAGCTTGTTGTTTGAAGACACTAGGTACTTCAGCGCTGAACACCTCACCATGAACCACTTCAGAACGGGAACCATCAACCCCTACAGGAACATCACCAGTAATAGTGGTGCGATAGAGAAGACGTTCGACATCCAAATGATCCAAATCTTGAGGAGCCAAATGCACGGTAGCCCGGTTGTCCCAGAAGGCGATATCACCGTTTTGCCAACGGAAGCGGGTGGTATAGGCAGGTTTGGTGACTTGGTCGAAGAATAACTCTAGCAACAGTTTGCTTTCTTGGGGTGACACATCAACAATGTGCGACACAAAGCCAGGGTTAACGAATAAAGCTCGTTCACCAGTCTCCGGATGAACTCTGACGACTGGATGGATAGAGACTAGGGGATTAACAGCAATGCGATCGCTAAATTTGCCGTTGCGGGGCTGATAACCGCCTCCATTGAAGCGATGTTCCGCTTTCAAAGTATCTGCTAGGGCGCGTAGAGGTGCTGAGAGTCCTTCATAAGCGGCAACAAGGTTACTCCATTGGGTATCACCACCGAAACTGGGAACACTAACAGCGCGTAAAATTGAAGCGGCTGGTGGGTTAATTGCTGCCGTTACATCTGTGTGCCAAGGGCCGCCAGTGCGAAAACCATACTGGCGCTCATAGAGCTTACGATCTACCGGTTTGATTTGGGGAAATCCTGGAACTGGTTCAGGTTCTCCCAAGGGATGGGCGAAAGTCACTTCGCCAAAACGAGATGTGAACTCCACCTGGGCAGCGTGATCGATGTTTTGACCACGAAAGAATACAACTTTCCACTTTAATAGCGCTTTACGAATTTCTTGGACTTGATCATCAGAAAGCGGACTTGAAAGGTCTACACCGCCAATTTCCGCACCGATAAAACCAGCTACCTGTTTAACTTCTATATGTTTGTAGCCCATAAAGATTCTCCAGAGTTTGATCTGTCAGGAGGTGTTCACACTCGCCTATTTCCTTGGGAATTTTGCCGATATTTCTGATCGCAACTTTTCCATGCTGGGAGCATAACTGAAAGTATCATACACTATCTCGATAGATTTATCGTAGTATGCAATCAGAAATATCTGCGGCACTAAATCAGGCTATTGTCATATAATTTGTTTAGTTAAACTAATTGTTAGTACAGCATATTAAAGCTTCCTCATGAAAATTTGGCATCAACACTTAGGGAAAAGCATCAGTAATATCACGTACTGTTATCTACCTGCTTTACGCTGGCGTAATTTTCGGCTGTTTTTTGGGGGACAGTTACTATCAATGTCTGGGACATTTATGACCCAGCAGTTAACGATTCCTTGGTTGGTATACGATTTGACAAAATCTGCTTGGTTATTGGGAGTGGCAGGATTTGTACAATTTTTACCTACCTTATTACTAATTCCCTTTTCGGGCATCTTGTCTGATCGCTGGAGTCGTCGTGACTTGTTAATGATAGTGCAGATATTGGGAATTAGCGTTTCCTTGGCGTTAACAATTCTCACCTTCACTAATTGGATCACCTTTCCTATCCTATTGGTGCTAAGTGCCTTGAATGGTTTGCTCAAGGGCTTAGATATGCCCGTGCGCCATACAATAGTCACCGAAACCGTAGACGATCACGCAGATTGGAGTAATGCGATCGCCCTAAATTCTGTGATGTTAAGTTCCTCTCTAGTATTAGGGCCTGCTATAGGCGGGATTTTAATCGCTACGTTAGGGGTAAAATATTGTTTTCTCTACGATACCCTCAGCTACATTCCTGCCATCTTGACTCTACAAGCAATGCGGCTGCCAGTCAGACCTATGCAAACCCTGACAGGCATGAGCGACACTTTGCAGAAATTGCGGGAAGGCTTTGAATATGTCTCTAAATTCCAACCGATTAGAGCCATTTTATTAATGCTATCGTTACATGGTTTAGTCGGGATGTCTCATGTCGCACTCATGCCAGTCGTTACAGCGAAAATTTTAAATGGGGATGCAACCACAATGGCTTACCTCAGCACCTCCGCCCCGATTGGTTCGTTGCTTGCTTGTTTATATCTAAGTGTCAGGCGAGGGATTGCAGGCTTAGAGCGTTTGATTGTAGCGGCTCAAGTCTTGATTGGCATGAGTTTAATTTCCTTCTCCCTATCGCGTCAACTTGAGCTATCCATCATCATATTGGTGTTTATCGGCTGCTTTGCCATCCTACAGATTACAAGTAGTAATATGATTATCCAAACCCTAGTTGCTGAGGATAAGCGCGGACGGGTAATGAGTTTTTATGCTTTAGCAATGGTAGGTACAATGCCCTTTGGGAATTTGTTATCAGGAACTTTGGCAGATAATTTTGGTGCAACTAATGCCTTGATTGTTTGTGGTAGTCTGAGTATCTTAGGTGCGCTGTGGTTTTCTTCACAATTACCAGCCGTGAGACTTTGGATTGCTCGATAAAAATTGCTTCTGTTTACACAAGGCAAGTTTCTCTCGCTACACCTTGAGGTTAGCGGGAGAGTATCAATTAGAGACATTTGATAGAAGAAAGTTTTGCTGATAGCTGATTTTCTCGTCTTGATTCGATGTTTGGTGGCATCGCTCCTGTAAAATATTTGGGTGGTAAAAGCGATCGCAGATTTATGGTCGTTATTTATTTAAAGCTAGAAATCAAATTCAGAGACTCAAAAATAGACTGCATTCTGTGTTGTCTAATAGCTAAAGGAGTTGAGATAGCTGCCGCATATCGTGAAAAACTATCTTGGCTCCAGCCTCAGCTAGCGCAGTGCGATCGCCATGTTCAGCATAGCCAAAAACGGTCATTCCTGCTGCGGATGCTGCTTGCACACCCGGTACAGAGTCTTCAATCACAGCACAATCTTCGGGATTGGTATTCATTTGCTTGGCTGCATACAGATACACATCAGGAAAAGGTTTGGGACGGGAAACATCATTAGCACTGTATATCTTGCCATCAAATTGATGCAGAATTCCTGTTAATTTCAATACCAATTGAATATGACGATGGCTGCTATTTGATGCCACACATTTTGGTAATGTAATTTGCTCTAATACTTCGATAATTCCTGAAACTGGCTGTAATTCTTGCTGCAAGGGAACTATTTCTCGTTCTTTACAAAGTTCGAGAAAGTTTTTGGGCAATGGTTTGTTATAAGATTCCTCAATAATCTCTAAGCAGGTTTTTAAGGACTTGCCGATAAATTTTTGAGTTACTTCTGTATATGTGATAGGAAAACCAGCTTCTGTGAGCGTTTCTGCAAAAATGCGATTAATAATTGGTTCGCTATCAACCAAGACTCCATCACAATCAAAAATTACAAGCTTGAATTGATTTTTGCCCATATTTTTATTTCAAATTTAACATTTTACCATAAGAACAATAATTAGATATTATTGAATATTGATGAGCGATCGCATTTCATTAAGTAAATTTTATCAAGCCGTTTTGCTAGATATTTCATATCAGAAAATACATTGTTTTCTGCCTCTACTTCCTCCTCATGACAATATTTCAAAGCATAGATTCCTGCTGAATGTGCGGCTTGAATTCCAACATCGCTATCTTCAATCACAACACAAGATTCGAGCGAGAATCCCATTTTACTTGCTGCATATAAAAACAAACCGGGATGGGGTTTCCACGAGCCTACTTCATAAGAACTAAACAAGCGATTGCCAAAATAATGTGACAGACCAGTTACACTTAAAGCCTTGCGAATTTTGGCTATGGGCGCACTTGAAGCTATACAAACAGGATATTCCAAGGTTTTTAGCATCTCTGGCACGCCTGGTATTGGTTGCAAATAAAATTCAAATAATTCATCTACTCGGTGACGATATGTTGCCTCAAAATCTATCGGCAGTTTTTCGCCATACCTCTTTTCTATGTCAGCTAAAATTAAAGCTAACTTTCTGCCACGATATCTAAGAATCAGACTTTCAACCGACTCATGGATAAAAGGTAGCAAATCGATAAATGCTTGGTTACAAAGTCGCTCACTATCAACTAACGTTCCATCTAAATCAAAAATGACACAAAGATGCTTCATGTTCTCTCAAATTTTCAGTGGAATTTTTGAATTTTGAATTTTGAATTGTTAACCTGTCACCTCTACTTGCTGACTCTCTGCATCTTGTGGTTTGTCTATTTCTATAAATCTTGGCCCGGCAATGAGAACTATCACCATCATTAATAAACTCGTCACCATAATGATGCTGACCACGCTGGGATCTTCAAAATTACTTGTACCTACTAATAATGCAGCAGCAAAATTACGTTGGGCTGTTCCCACTCCTAACACTCGTTGAGTGTCAATACCTGGCCCGCCTAAAAGATAACCAACGCTAAAGGAAAAGATAATAAATACTGCACAAACAAAGATTACACCTGTTTTTAATAAATCGATAATATCGTTGGTGTGCATGATTAATCTGACTACTAAACCTAAAAGGAGTCCAGCATTAGATAATTTAAATAAAATTGGTTGCATAATGGGAGCGATCGCAGAAAATTTAGCTTTGATGAATAGTCCAATTACTAACGGACTAATCATCATCAATAACAAAGGTTTGCCAATGTCCCAAGAGTTGATTTGCACACCTTGCACGACTAAAGGTAGTACTATCGGCATATAAAAAATAGTGCCAAGCATCAGCAACATCATTAATCCTACAGAAAAGGCTATGTTACCTTTAACTATTTGGGCAAGTTTAGGCAATGCAGGCGGGCCTGATGCTACAGCCATGACAAGTAAACCATCTTTGAGGGCTTCACTTAGGGGTACTATTTGTACTAGCAAATAGATAAAACTTGGCACTAAGACAAAATTTGCTAACAAAGACAAGATAACTAGTCTAGGGCTACGGAGTGGTTCCCAGATTTGTTTGATGGTTAAACCTAAACCTGCACCTAACATGGTGAACACAATAAATGTGAATAGTGCAAGTTTATCGATTATTACTAATATTTCATTCATGATTTATAAGGGATTGGGGATTGGGGACTGGGGATTGGGGACTGGGTAGAGGAGCAGATGTATTAGAACTTCATTAAGATCCAGAGAGTCAACAATGAAGCTTTGACACTCATTAATGAGGCTTAGAACTCCGTTTATCCATCTCAAAAGCTTCTTCCCGGATTTCTCATCAGACTTATTAAACTGAGGTTTTCTCTTTGTCCAAAGATTGTAGGGGCGGGTTCATTAAGATCATTGTTAATCATTAATCATTTCTGTAAACCCGCCCCTACCGCTTGTGAGAAATGCGGGTTCTTCCCAATCCCCAATCCCCAGTCTCCAGTCCTCAGTACTACTTCAACTCCAGGCTGACTTGTTGTAAGTTACCTGTGAAGGCAAAGGGTACTTCATAAGTGTCAACCACGGGAGTACCTGTATCTTTACCAACATCAAAGGTTTCGTCTAGGGCTAAACGGTAAGCAATAGTTTTATCAACTCGCCCTTCGGCTACTTGTTGATCGTTAATGAATAATTTGCCGATGCCGCCTGCACCTACACCACCGTCATAATCAAAGTCGAATCGGATGGTAGATTTACCGGAAGGTAATTTTTCTGGTGATTGAATGGTGTAGCGGGCAGTATTGGCATAGTTGTAGATGTATGTAGGTTTACCATCCTCAAGGAAAAAACTCCAACCGGCAAAGCGACCGCCTTGAGTTAAGAGGATACCTTCTGCCTCTTTTTCGGGAATTTCTACGTTAGCTGTAATAGTGAAAGAGCGATTTTTCAGATTTGGGGCGCTACCTTCTGGGATGCTGACTGTACCAGGATAGTAGGTGAATGTTGTCCGTCCTCTGGTGAGGCTGGGGCGAATTTTCACATCAAATCTTTCGGCAGTGCGATCGTCTAGTGGTAATACTTTATGCTTTTTGGCTTCTTTTAAAAACAACTTTTGCAGTTTTTCTAGCTTGTCGGGGTTTTCCTTGGCTAGATTATTCGCCTCGCTAAAATCTGCGGCAATGTTGTACAGTTCCCACTCATCTGTATCAAAGCTGCCTTTTGCGGTTCGTTCCCAAGGTAAGCGACCATGACGCGCAGCTGCTATCCAACCTTGATCATAAATGGCTCGGTTGCCCAGCATCTCAAAATACTGGGTCTTTCTACGGGAAGTCGCATCAGGGTTGTCAAAGGTATAAGCGAGGCTAGTACCTTCGACTGGTTGTTGCTTAACGCCGTTCACTTCTTTGGGGACAGTAATTCCCGCTACTTCTAAGATGGTAGGAGCAATATCAATTACATGGTGGAATTGGCTGCGAATGCCGCCTTGGTCTTTGATATTTGCACCCCAGGAAATTACCAGGGGATTGCGAGTCCCGCCAAAGTGAGAGGCGATTTGCTTTGTCCATTGGAAGGGGGTGTTAACTGCCCATGCCCAAGCCGCCGGAAAATGGTTGAATGTTTTGGGGCTACCCAAGTCATCATAAGCAGCTAGCAGTTGTTGCAGATTTTCGGGTACACCATTGAAAACTTGCAGTTCGTTGACACTACCTGTTAATCCGCCTTCGGCACTAGCACCGTTATCTCCCACTACGTAAATGACTAAGGTGTTATCCAGTTCTCCTAGTTGGTCAACGGCATTAATTAACCTGCCTACTTCATCATCTGTATGACCTAAAAATCCCGCAAATACTTCGGCCATGTGGGCATAGAGTTTTTGCTGTTCTGGGGAGAGGGAATCCCAGGCTGGTAGTTCTTGGGGGCGGGGGGTGAGTTGGGCATTAGCAGGAATTACGCCCAATTGTTTTTGTCGGGCAAAGGTTTCCTCGCGTAATTTATCCCAGCCTTGGTCAAATTTGCCTTTGTATTTATCAATCCACTCTTTAGGCGCGTGGTGGGGTGCGTGGGTAGCGCCGGTGGCGAGATAGGCGAAAAAGGGTTTTTCTGGGGCTATGGATTGTTGATTGCTAATCCAGGCGATCGCATGGTCTACTAAGTCAGGAGTCAGGTGATAATTTGGCTTGTTGGGTTTGTCTACACGTTGAGTGTTTTCTACCAAGGCGGGACTCCATTGGTTAGTATCACCACCAAGGAAGCCGTAAAAATACTCAAATCCTAACCCTGTCGGCCAGCGATCAAAAGGCCCCGCAGCACTGGTTTCAAAGTCTGGTGTATTGTGCCATTTACCGAAAGCAGCAGTATTATAACCATTTTGTCGCAGCACTTCGGCAACGGTGGCAGCACTTTTAGGCAAAATCGTGGTGTAGCCGGGATAACCCGTAGCTAATTCCTCAACTACCCCTGTATTGACTGAATGGTGATTGCGTCCAGTTAACAAAGCTGCCCTGGTAGGCGAACACAGGGCTGTGGTGTGAAATTGGTTGTAGCGCAATCCTCTTTCGGCTAGGCGTGTCAAATTTGGAGTGTCTACCGGGCCGCCAAAGGTACTAGCTTGTCCAAAGCCCACATCATCTAGTATGACTAGCAAAACATTGGGGGCGTTGGCTGGGGCGGTGATGGGTTGGGGAAAGTCTGGTTGTGAATCTTTGTAGGTGAGGCCGATTTTGCCCTTAAACTCTGGTAGAGGCAGGGGTAAAACCTCAGATTTAGCTGCTAGGGCAGGGCTATTGATCGTTAATATAGCAATCAGCAAAGATAAAGCGATCGCCCTGACAATTTCTAAAAACTTAAACTTCATTCTTCATCCTTTCTCTAGTCAGGTTCTTCACTAAGCGAAATCCGATATGAGTGGTTCCCGTATCCGGGGCTTGAGATTCTCGCGCTGCTGGACGAAAGCGGCTGCAATAGTTGGGCGCACACAAATAAGAGCCACCTTTAATTACATGTAGGGCGGTTTCTGTAGGTTTGTTGGGGTCAAAACTTTGTTCTGGGCCTTGGGGATTGAGACTGTGGGTTTTATGGTTGTGTCCTGGCATAAACCAATCTGATGTTAATTCCCAAACATTACCCGTCATGTCATAAACTCCATAACCGTTAGGCAAAAAGGAACCTACGGGGGCAATACCTGCATAACCATCTTTTTGGGTATTGAAAAAGGGAAATATTCCTTGCCAAGTGTTGGCTTTTTTTTCAGAGTACTGATTTCCCCAAGCGTAGGTTGCATTATTTAACCCACCACGGGCGGCGTATTCCCACTGGGCTTCAGTGGGTAGTGATTTTCCTGCCCATTGGGCGT
This sequence comes from Nostoc sp. TCL26-01, assembly GCF_013393945.1. Classification (NCBI taxonomy): domain Bacteria; kingdom Bacillati; phylum Cyanobacteriota; class Cyanophyceae; order Nostocales; family Nostocaceae; genus Nostoc; species Nostoc sp. TCL26-01. The sequence continues at coordinate 5,645,997 of NZ_CP040297.1, read as the reverse complement.
AAGCTACAGCGTCTTCATAGGCAATATGAACGACTGGATAGTTATCTTGATACGTAATGCCACTTTCTTTACCAAATGGATGTCGCCAATTCGCCCCAGCCTGCCAATGCCACCAACTTAGTTGTTTTGCTCCTGGTTGTGCTATTGCAAACACTAATGAACCGGGTAATCTCTGCTCATCTGGTAAGTCAGGAAACTGTTCCTTTGATAAAGAGCGCTCTGCAACTGTCACATAGCCTGTTGCTTTGACAAACGCTGCAAATTGGGAATTTGTCACCTCATATTTATCAATACAAAAGGAATTAACTCTTACCTCTTGAGCCGAGAGTTCCTCTATATAACCGGAATTATCCGACCCCATCGTGAATTTCCCACCAGAAATCATTACCATTGCTGGGGGACAGGGATTTACAGTAGCGGCAAAGGCAGGAGGAATGATGAAGGCGATCGCTACTCCTATCACCAATAACAGTGCTAAAAAACTTTTCCTGAACACAATGGTATTGACTGCTAACAAAAAAAACTAAAATTTAGACTCAAATACTTGATAACGCAACTATAGTAAATTGACCTGAAAAACACTCTGCGTTACTCTGCGCTAACCTCCTCACTCCTCTGCGTTCAAAAACTACAGATAGATAATAAGAAGAAATAAGGCTATTACCTCACTTCTTCCTACCTCAAAAGTGTGCATCAATAAAATCACACAGTTACTAATTCCCGCTTGGCAACTACGGACTCAGGCTTGACCCAAATCTTATCCAACCCACCACTCAACAATCGATACTGCTGATGAGGATCTTGTTCGGGAAAATCTTCGCGTTTGTGCATACCTCTAGTTTCCTGACGTTGCAGACCACTGTTGTACATCCAACGCGCAGTTGCAACCATCGCTACCGCTTCCCGCGATCGCACAATTTGGCTATCATCTGGTGTATGGCTATGACGGATTTCTTGCCAGAGGTGATTGAGTCTATCAAGAGATGCACTTAAACCTGTAGCAGTACGGAAAAGGTTGCGGTCATAGGGGAAAACTTCAGCTTGAGTTGCGGCGATCGCTTCATCAGGTGAAAATTTACTATTACCTTCACCATGTAATCCCGCTTCCCCCACACCCTGTACACTGCGCTGAGTGGCGTGTTTCCCCAAACTCAAGACATAGTTAGCAGCAGATTGTCCAGACCAATAGCCAGAAGACATTGCCCAGGCTGCATTGTGACTACCTCCGCCTGTGAAACCACCACAGATTAATTCTCTAGTAGCTGCATCTCCCGCCGCATAAAGTCCATTTACTGAGGTAACACAGGTATAATCTGCAATTTTAATTCCGCCAGTACCGCGTACAGTTCCTTCCAAACGTAGAGTTACAGGGAATCGTTGAGTAAAGGGGTCAATCCCAGCGCGATCAAAAGGCACAAAGAAGTTAGGCTGAGATGCTCGCATCCAAGCTTTTGTTTGCCCATCCATATTTTGATCCAGACGTGCATAAACTGGCTGATTCAGTAATGTTTTAGCAATTACAGAACGACCGCGCTTAGAACCTGCACCCTCAATTACCGTGCCATCTTCATAGGTGAAAGAAGCCCAATCATAATAACGAGTCTTAGTTACAGAAGAAAAAGCCGGAGAAATTGCATAAGCATTAGAAAATTCCATCCCAGAGAAATCAGCACCCGCCTCAGCCGCCATCAATAAACCATCTCCCGTCAGGACATTACAACCAAGCGCCTTACTCAAGAAAGCACAGCCACCAGTCGCAATCACAACCGCCCCGGCTCGGACTGTCCAACGTTCTCCAGATTGGCGATTAATCCCTTTAGCCCCAGCCACAGAGCCTTCTATGTCTACCAACAACTCCAAAGCTGGACTGTGGTCTAAAATTTTTACACCTGCTTGCTTAATTCTTCTCCGCATAAACCGCATATAATCCGGCCCTTGCAAAGAACGACGGATCACGTTGCCGTCAGCATCCACACTGAAAGGATAGCCCTCATCTGCCAAAGAGTTAATGTTGTCGTAGGTGCGATCTAACACCCTAGTCATCCAATGACGATCTGCCAGAAAGCCTCCCATTGCTTCCCGACTCGCCATTGCTGCTTCCCGTTGTTCTGGATCTGGTGGAACATACCACACACCGTTCCCAGAAGCGGCAGCTGCCCCACTTGTACCGCAGTAACCCTTGTCTACTAAAACAACTTTTGCCCCACTAGTTGCAGCACTCCAAGCAGCCCAAGTACCAGCCGGGCCGCCACCGATAATTAATACATCGGTAACTAAATCTAGATGAGAAGCATCTTGACGGATATTCATGGAACTTACTCCTTATGTAAGAAAAGGGGAAGGGTAAAACTTCCCCAAAAATGCGAGAGTAGCGCTGACAGAAACTTTTAGGGATGAGGAATTTGCCAATCTTTGATCTCAAAATCAGACTTCAACAATTTCTGATCTAAGAGAAACTGCTTTGTGGAATTTAAAAGTTTCAATCCTTCTGGTGTAAAAGGTTCAGTAGGATAAAGGTCTAGGGGATAGGATTCTTTAGCGATCGCCAACGCCACATTCCCACTTGCTTGAGCCGCAAACTGATAAAATTCCTCTGGATTAGCTTTGATTTCCTGTAATGCCGCCTTTCTAGCTTGATTCCACTTTTGCGGTAGTTCTGGGTGTTGAGAGAGGAAATTTTCCGTCACCACACTGACCCCCGTCCCCACTAATCCTTGATGATCTTTCGCTTGATCAATCGCTGGAAATCCTTGAGAAACTAACGTTGGCCCTGCTCCCATAGCAAATGGATAAGCCGAAATATGGCCTCTTTCTAATGCAGGTTTAGCATCAGCCGAAGGAATCTGTACTACCTTCACATCCTTGGTCAGTCCCTCTTTTTCCAGCAAACCCATCAGATAGCGATGAGGGTAAGTGCCTTTAGCAACTCCGATCTTTGTACCTTTAAGTTGTGCAACTGAGCGTACACCGTTTTTATTAGTAATTAGCCAAGCATTCTGCCCAACTCTCGTCTGATTAATCAATCGCGTGGGAAGACCGGCTGCTTTACCAACTAAGGCTGGTGTATCTCCATACAAACCCATATCTAATTGACCACTAACTAAAGCTTCGTTCAACGCTGGGCCACCGACAAAGGGAATAAACTTCACTTCAGTCACACCCAGACTTTTGAGCGCAGGTGTCAAGGTTCCCTTGTGCAATGCCCAACCCTCTGGGCCAATAGGTAATTTACTTTCGGAACTAATAAACCCAACTCGTAAAACGAGAGTTTTCGCCTCTCCCGAATTTCCCCCAGTATTGGATGAAGCTACTGCTAAGTTGTTAGACTGGCTTGGTTGAGAAGCACAACTGGCAAGACTAGATAAAAGTGCCACAGTTGTCACTGAAGCCAAAAAACGATGTAGAAAACTGCGCTCAAGTGCATCGGTACTCATAGATTGGAACTAGAAAACTTCTCAATTAGGAATTACGAATTAGTTTGCTGGGTTCCCCAAGGAAGAATTCTGCCTTGAGCATCTGTAGGCAAATTATTACTACTTTGCATAACTGGATAGTAGTAAGCAGACTTCTCATTTTTAGCAGCCGGTGTACGCCCTTTACCCCAGCCCACATTTTTTCGATAACTGCCAAGTAACCCAGAAGCGATCAAAGTCTCCTCATCTACCGCTACTGATTCTTCAGCGTTAGGATCGACATACAGCGCATCTACAGGACAATACAGTTCGCACATATAACAAGTTTGACAATCGCTCTGGCGAGCAATTTTCGGCGCACTTCCGGGTACGGCATCAAACACATTGGTAGGACAAGCAGTGATGCAAAGATTACATTTAATACAGCGAGATTCACTGACTAATTCAATCACAGTGCTACTAACTCCTTTTTCACAACTTCTTGTTCAGGTTTGACCCAGACTTGATCCAATCCACCACTAATCAACCGATATTGCTGATTAACATCTTGCTGGGGAAAATCCTGGTGCTTGTGCATTCCCCGCGTTTCTGTCCTGGCTTGTGCTGAAGTATACATCCATCGGGCAGTGGCAACCATTGCCGCCGCTTCTCTGGCTGGTAATACTTGGTTATCTGTTGGAGCAGTACTAGAACGGATTTCTCGCCATAAACTATGCAATCTTGCTAGTGAATCGCTCAAGCCTTTTTCGGTACGGAAGAGATTGCGATCGTAAGGTAATACTTCAGCTTGGGTAGCTTGGATAACTTCTTGGGGGTCAAAAGTGTGATTATTTTCACAACTAACTCCCGCCTGTCCAATTGAATGCGATCGCCGTTGATTGCCTTTGTCCCCTAATTGACGAGCATAGCTAGCCGCAGCTTGTCCTGACCAATAGCCAGAAGAGGTTGCCCAAGCCGCGTTGTAACTACCACCACCTGTAAAGCCACCACAGATTAATTCCCTTGTGGCTGCATCACCAGCTGCATAGAGTCCGGGTACGGAGGTTGCACAAGAATGATCAACAATCCGAATGCCGCCAGTACCTCTGACTGTACCTTCTAAACGCAGAGTTACAGGGAAGCGTTGGGTGAAGGGATCTATACCTTTGCGGTCAAATGGTAAAAAGAAGTTGTGCTGAATAGTTCGCATCCAAGTTCGTACTTGTTCTGGAGTTTCATGGAGACTACAGTATACGGGCTGATTTAGTAATGTTTTGGCAATTACAGAGCGTCCCCGTTGAGAACCAGCACCTTCAATCACTGTTCCATCTTCATAGGTGAATGTTGCCCAACGATAGAAAGCTCCTTTGGTGACAGAAGCAAAGGCAGGAGTGAGAGCATAAGAATTAGAAAATTCCATCCCGGATAATTCCGCCCCGGCTTCAGCCGCCATTAAATAACCATCTCCCGTGAGAACATTACAACCGAGGGCTTTACTCAAAAAAGCACAACCACCAGTGGCAATGACTACTGCTTTGGCTCGGACTGTCCAACGCCCACCTGCTTGACGACAAATTCCTTTCGCCCCAGCTACTGCTCCCGCTTCGTCTACCAGCAATTCCAACGCTGGGCTATGGTCAAGAATTTGCACTCCGGCTTTCTTGACTTGCTTACGCATCAGACGCATATATTCTGCACCTTGCTGGAGGGAACGATAGTATGGTTGTCCTTGTTGGTCAGAGGGAAAGGGATAACCCCAACTACCTAATTGATACAAATTGCTATGAGTCCGGTCTAGAACTCGCTCCATCCAATCTCGCTGTGATAAAAAGCCTCCCAACGCTTCCCGACTTGCCATAGCAGTTTCTCGTTGCTCAGGGTTAGCTATATACCACACACTAGTCCCACCAGAGGCAGTTGCACCACTAGAGCCACAATAGCCTTTGTCTACCAGAACAACCCGGACTCCACTAACCGCCGCCTGGTAAGCTGCCCAAGCACCAGCCGGCCCACCGCCGATAACTAAAACATCAGCCTCTAAATCTAGATGGGAGTCATCAGCAAATGATTGCTCAGTCACTAATTGATTGACACTCACTAGCTCTCACTCCTTGATTTATAGAAAGGAATATTGTTAAGTCCACAGATATGACTAGCCAAATTTATCTGTGGATAAGTTTTGGAAGACCTAAAATACTTAATTTGTACGGTAATACAAACATTTTTTGTAAAATACTAATCATCGACCGATTTAACGGTGATTGATTTAGCAGTATTGCATGGTGCTAGAGAAAATTCAAGCCTTTCGCTATCAAAATATATGATTACCTGAATTTATTGTTGACAAATAGTTAGTTAAGCTAAATATAGCCCAAAGTAGTCTATGTTCACCGAAAGTACAAGTGAGACATGGCAAAGCAAAGGGCTGACAGTAAACTTAGCGCATCACTAATCAGTATTGAGATTGTAGCGAATACTACTCAAGACACTGCGTCCTTATATCCAGCCCCTCAATTTATTGATGACCTTCCCTACATCCTTACACCAATTCACTAAAAATCTGATACAGATCCAAACACGGAAACCCTTGTATAACCAGGCTTTCTTAATTTTGAATTTTGCGTTCGCGTAGCGTGTCGAAGACAAAAGTTCTGTAGGCGGGTTTCCCGCCGTAGGAACGCCACTTGCTATAAGCCGGGAAACCCGACGGCAGTTGCTACAAGTCGGCAAAGCCGCCCAATGCACTGCCTCTCCAACGCAGTGGCTCAACTTTTCAAGACGAATTTTGTTAGCGCAGCGTTAGCGAGTCCGCGATAGCGCAGCGTTAGCGACGCTCCTGCGTCGCGTCATTTTGAATTGGTATTACACCCCTGATTCGTGACGCTGTTGTTGCCAAGCGGCTTATTGTTGTTCCAGGTTTGTTGGACGAGTAATTTCAAAAATCAAATACTAGTCTCGTAGCACATAACATCACAAGAATTAGTATCACTCCTACTTGATTTTTATAGTTGTTTATGAGAGAGTCTATTTCAATAAAATACTGTAAGTCGATAAACTTATAGTAGTTAACATTTGTTAGCAGACACGTAATCATTCAATGAGACTCGTATTTGATTTTTGTTAGCGTAGCTTGCGCTTGCATATAAAAACTCAGTACAAGTCAGAGAACTTCTTTCTTATTACCTATAAGCGAGGCTTAATTCTCAACAATATGCAGCGATTATGCCTGAGCATATTAGTAATTGGTAGAGCAAATTTGGCATTTTGTAACTCCTAGCGATCGCGGCTAGGAGACTCACTCGTTACGTCAAAAATATATACTCTTGCAATGAACACACCATTTGTTTATCAACGGCGTAAATTCTTTAAACAGCTTGTACAGTACTCAGCATTAGGATTATTTGCGCTATCAACACCCTTGGTAGGTGGTTTATTACAAAATACCCAAGCCCAAACCCGACGAGGATTTGTTGCCAAAGAAATCAACCTGGCTTATCAAACTTCTGGTGATATTGTCAAAGTCAGAAAAGTTGTAGAGCCAAGGTTTAAAGCTTTGGGTGTCAAAGTGAATTGGGTAGGGCCATTCCCAGCCGGGCCGCAGTTGATAGAAGCAATGAACGCAGGTAGAGTTGATATTGGTAATGTGGGAGAAACACCGCCAATATTTTCCCAAGCCGCAGGCATCACAGAAGTTATTTATATTGCTGGACGCACTCCTAGTCGCGGTCAAAACCAAGGTATTGTAGTCAGAGCTGATTCTCCGATTAAAAAAGTAGCTGATATTAAAGGGAAAAAAGTGGCTTTTCAGAGGGGATCAAATGCACATTATTTACTAGCAAAAGCTTTGCAAGAAGTAGGCTTAAAAATTAGTGATGTGCAAATTGTTGGTTTGACTCCATCGGAAGCACGTGATGCTTTCATTCAAAACAAAGTGGAGGTTTGGGTAGCTAGTGACCCATTCTTAGCTTTGGTGGAAAAAATTATCCCAATTCGCAATTTGCGGAATGCAGCTAAAATTAACACATTGGGTGGATTTTATCTCGGCAGACGTACATTTGCCACGCAAAATCCGGAATTGGTAAGGGTGTTTTTAGAAGAAGCAGATAAGGTAGGTGAATGGGCAGAAAAAAATCCCACCGAAGTTGCCAAGGCTTTTGCACCGGAACTGAAATTGGAAGTAGCAGTTTTAGAAAAGGTAGCACGCCGACGTACTTATCGCTTAAGAAGACTCTCACCTGCGATTATTGCTGAACAACAACGGGTAGCTGATTTTTACTTTCAAGAAAAAATCATTCCCCGCAAAATAAACATTCAAGATGCACTACTACCTCCTCAATTATCAGCAGCAATTACACCCAAGCGCCTCAAATGATGAAATTAAAGGTGATTTTTAACTTTCTTGGCGGCTTGCTTAGTTTGTAACCCTTGGGTTACAAATCTTTTTTAGCTATCTTTCTTGACCAGACATAGTGAAAATTCAAGTATTGGGCAAGTTTTGTGATGTTAAAACTACCTTTACTTGGTATTAGTTTGTGTCTTTATTTTCTAACAATGGAGATTTATATTATGCAACCTTCTCAAGCAGATAGACAAGAGCAGAACGAAACCACAAATCCTCAATCTCGTGGTAGTAAAAAAAGACGTGGCAGACTTTTTGGGCAAGACGGTGTTAGTAGACGTTCATTTATCAGTCATGCTGGTTTATTTACTGCTACTAGCGTTGTGACTGGGATCATCGGTTCGTCTTTCTCTGGTTCCAAGCAGGGAGATATTGCACAAGCTAGAGAAATTGCTCAGGGTAGATATCGTGTTCGAGATTTTAACTATATAAAGTTTCGTCAGCAAGCCTTTCAAGTGCGTCTCCAAGCAGCGCAAAATAATCGGCAAATTGAGATCCCACCCCATCCTACCAACGGCGATGAGGAACGCTATGCCAACAAAATAGCTACAGACACGAGGGGATTGCCACACGATCAAAGAGGCGAAGTTGATTTGCAAGCATATGATTCTTTGACTAGGGCATTAACAACACAGAACCCAGATGACTACGAAAGGATTATTTTGGGTGGTACAAGGAAGTTAGTGAATCCTCAAGGGCCGTTGGCAATTAGTTTAGAAGGAATCAATGCTTCTCAGATAGCAGTTCCGCCGCCACCAACTCTAGATAGTGGAGAACAAGCGGTGGAGGCGATAGAACTCTACTGGCAGGCTTTATTAAGGGATGTACCTTTTAATCGATTCGAGCAAGATCCGAATGTCGCCGCAGCGATCGCCGAACTCAATAGCCTGCCAGAATTCCGAGGGCCAAAACAGAATGGTTTTGTCACTCCGCAAACTTTATTTCGTGGTAGCGTTATCTATGTTGATCAGCGCGATCGCTCAGGTAGGACAGCAAAATACGTTACTCCTCCAGGAGTGCTAGATGGCCCCCACATTTCCCAATTCTTGCTACGGGAAATCCCTTACAATACTCAATTCATTTCACCCTTGATTCGTACTGCTCTAGCTGGTAGGGATAATGATTTTCTCACTAATTACAATGAATGGCTAACTGTCCAGAATGGGGGTAGTTCTGGCAAGTCCATTAAGTTCGATCCCACACGCCGTTTTGTTTTCACTGTTCGGGATCTGAGCGAACTATCACGTATTGGTGGGGCTTTGTTCTTTGGCGCTTTGTTAATTCTCAATAGCATTAGCGCACCGTTAAATCCAGGAAATCCCTATATCAACTCCAAAACTCAAGTTGGTTCTGCGGCTACCTTTGCATCAGCACATTTTCAAGCCTTACTCAACTTAGCTCCCTCACGGGCAATCAGAGCTTCCTATTGGCAAAAGTTTTATGTACATCGACGTTTACGACCAGAAGCTTATGGTGGATTAGTCTATAACAACCTTGTCAATGGAACTAGTTATCCGATTAATTCCCAAGTCTTCAATTCCACAGCCTTAGCTCGCACCTTTAGCACTTTTGGTACTTATTTGTTACCCCATGCTTATCCAGAAGGCGCACCATTGCACTCTTCTTACACTGGTGGTGCTGCTTCGATTGCAGGTGTACAAGCTACGTTGTTGAAAGCCTTTTTTAATGAGAATTTTGTCATTCCCAATCCTGTAGAGCCTGATCCCAATGACCCCACCAAACTACTTCCCTACAGTGGCGCGGTTTTGACAGTCGGTGGTGAGTTGAATAAGCTGGCAACCAACTATTATATCGGTCGTGGTCATGGTGGTATCCATTGGCGTTCCGATGGTGCAGCTGGCTTGGCGTTAGGTGAGGAAGTTGCTATTAGTATTCTCAGAGATGAAAGACTGGGATACAACGAGCGATTTAGCGGTTTTACCTTCACCAAATTTGACGGTACAAGAGTGACTGTCTAAATCCCAGGAATTAGCAAATAATTTAGCAACCCTATTTTATATCTCGCTGTTTTGCTTGATGCGATCGCTACCTATATTGAGCAAGGAAACTCGTGCATTTGTAGGAGAATTCGCTAAAACTTGGCGAATTCTCCATAACCATTTTTACACTGCTGCATCAACCTACAGCAAACTCTGTGTACTGTCGGACATGAGGTGCATGATACGCTAAAACAATGTCCTGCTTTGGCACTCCCTTAGCTGCTAACTGATCTGCAATTGCGTCTTCAGTTCCATCATGTTGCACCCAAATTTTCCCATCGATAATATCAACATGAAGCACACAGCCATAGATGCGGGTACTGCTGTCTTTCCATCCCAGATTTACAAGTTGATAGCGATCGCACTCTCGATCAAAAATTGTCTGACTTTTAATCGGATCGCTGGGAGAGCGCAATTTTGCTCTCTCTATTAGTAACTCTTGAATTAATTGACGATACCAATCTAACTTATCCATTGAGCAACTTCCTGTTTTTTTATGTCGTACACTAATAACGGAATTTGGTTGCGGCGAATCACAGTTTGAATAAATGGATACTTGAAGAAACGCTTGTAAATATCTAATGGAACTGCTAAGTACAATCGTCTATCTGCCTCTTCTTCCTCCAGGGCAATACGATAGTTAATAAATTGTCCAATTGCAATATGAAACTCAGAAATTGTTGAAGCCGCGAGGAAAGTTTTGATTTCTACAGCAATTTTCTCACCGTCTCTCGTTGCTGCAATTAACCTCTCTGCACCTAAATCGATATAAAAATCAACAAATCCTAGATCGATATGGTACGGATCATGAGTAATTGTCCACCCCTCATTCTCAAGGGCGATTTTAACAAGCTCATGAAACGCATCTTTTGCAGGCATGACAGATAAGTCACTAGAAGTTGGAAGCTGCTGCTTAAATTTTATATTCTATTGCTCTTAGGCTACTATGTTTCACGAACAAATTGCAGGCATTCTTCTAAATCGTCGCCTTGCCATGTTCCGGCAAACTTCAATAAATCTACGGCTTTACTTCCTCGTTTAATTGGCGCTAACCGACAAAGTGAGCGATCGCTTTTATTCCCTCTGGTTTGTAAAGCATCTAAAAAATCACTAACCAAGGACAGCTGATCAGGTGGTAGTTGAGCTAGTTGGTCTTCAATTTTTTGGCGTATTTCTGGATATGTCATCAGTACATCACTATATCGATTGCTGATATTATCGACCTCTTAATTTTACAATCCTCAAGCTTATATCTTCATCAGTCCACTACATTGGGATTGTTAAGCTGCGTAAAACACTTTAAATCTTCAAGTCTCTCAAGGTTCGGTCAAATGCTAACTTCATTAGAGCTTCAATATCTGGATCAGTATATAATTTTCCACTATACTGGCTAACCAAAATAGCAAACCCATACTCAAGGAGCTTAGAACGTACTTTAGCCAAGTCTACAGAAGTACCTGTTACTTTACTTACATCTGAGAAAAAGGTCAAAAATAAACTCAAGTATTCCTCTAAAGTTGTTTGCTCAAGGCTTAGGTTTTTCTGATTAATCGTTTCTATTCCTTTGAATAAACGGGCTGTGATTGCGTCAACTGGATAGTAAAACTCCATTAATCCGACAAGCTCATTCCTAAAATATTCAAATATCTTATGAGGAAATGAAAAATATTGAAAATTTAGCAAAGGTACAGTGAGTTGAGTTGAATCAAACTCGGTAAATACTGCTTGAGGTGGCTTTTTAGAACCATAGGTATCTTCAAAAACATAAAGGATAGCATCTGCTCCAGAATAATTTTTAGAAATAACAACAGACCTCTTAACGCGATTAAGGATAGATAACACTCCAACTACCATTTTTGTTGAGGAATTCCAGTATATCTCTACAGAATTATGGTGAACTCCCAAACCTATAAGGCTTGCCGCTTGTTCAGCTATTGAAATTAGTTGTTCACTATGAACTGCAAAAAATCGCCAGTCTCCTTGATTGTACCTAACAAAATCTCGGATTTGCTTAGTCGAGTCGGTACAAACCCATTCAGGCAAGAAGAAGCCAAGACATTTGAGAATTGTGTGTGCTGAAGAGCGATATTGCTCACTAAGATTTAGTTGAAAAGAGGCTGACTGAGGTTTTGCTTCCGTTATATCTGGCTTTGCCTCTATAATTATTTTCTTCAAGTGTTCTTTCTCTTGAATGGAAGGATCTCTTCTCAGCCACTCAGCCATACCACCGCTTTCTATCCAACGTTTGGCTTCACTTTTAGAATTGAAAGCAAGATTTGATTTAATGCGCCCGTCAGGTAAGATTTCGTCTTTAACAAGAGGCTGTTTAAGTTTTAGCTTTGCTCCTTGATCTAAAAAATACTCATTTTCCAAAAAAATCCTCGGTACTTCTTTATGACGTTCTCCCTTAAAAGACCAAGAGTTCATTACCGCTTGTACATATACAGCAAAAGCTACATCTGTTTGACTTGAGAAGTTACTGTTGCACTGATCACAGATTAAATTCCCTGTCTTGTGTGAACCACCCCAAGACGAGTTAAAAATATGCTCCTTACTATTTGCTGGCAGAGAGTTTCCACAGTAGAAACACTTTTTCAGTTCTGATAAGCGTCCAGGTATTCTTTCAAAACGTGTAAACATAGAATAGCTTATGTGACTGTATACTACATTTGTAGTGTAATTCAATAACTTAACATAGCACTTAATTTCTTAAAGCTAAACGCTGAGGCAGCATATTTGAGAGAATAGTTCTACAAGTAGCTTAATAGCCTGAGTACCTATTATACAAAACAATTCTGTATAATCAGCTACTAAAAATTGTTTATAGAGAATATTCCTTGATTTTCTATTCACATCTGTGATACTCTGCCTTTATCAGTAAACTACAGTTACTTGATAATTTAACCGTAGTTTATATCTACACAATGTGCATCAAACGGAAATTACCCCTTATGCCAAAAGATTGGTATGAATGGCACGACCTCTACAACACTGAGCCAGTATTACAGCAGCGTTTAGAAATAGTGCAATAATATATTGCTTATAGCTTGAATGCCTAACCAGGATCTCCCTTGCGTGCGCTCCAACGTGTCGCTGTACCATGCTTTACTGATAAATTGACAACTTCTCTTCCACTTTCGGCTTGCTTCTTTTGCCAATCTGCAAACATCGCGTCCAAGTCGTAGTTAAAAGACTTGGCGTGTTCTTCACGAATCTGATGAATTTCATCTAGAATCTCATCCTGCCACATTGCTTAATCTCCTAATAGTTCGTAGGGGGTGCAAATTACGGGTAACTGATATCCAAAATCAAGACTGATTTCTGCAAGTTTTCTTTGAATTTGAGCATTTGCTATATGCTTACAATTCCACGTTAGCAGGTAATCCAGCTGATGAACGGTTGCTGCCGCAATATGAACTGCATCATCTGAGGCTTTGGCAGGAAGATTGCTGCGTGTGAGAAATTCTGCTGACAAGTTTTTTACAGCCTGATTGAGTTCTACTAACGGCATTCCGTTGAGAATCTCCAGACGCTTAACGGCAATCTCGGAGTCTCCCCGTGCCACCTCATCTAAAACAACTTGTGAAATGTAGAGCGTGAATGCACTTCGGCGAAACTCCCACCACTCTCTTGTGATCTCTATGTTTGCTGCCAAAATCAGATTTCTGGTTGATCTGGCTGTAAGGTAGCCCAAAATACTAGTTTCGATGTAGACAGTTTCACTCATACGAAATAGGCTAGGAGCCTTCCTAATAAGACTTGATTTTAAACGAATTTTTGTGATACGCTGCTTTCATCTGTAAACTACGGTTAATCGATAAACTAACAGTAGTTTTATGGTAAACAGAGTGCATCAAACGGGAATCGCGTCCTATGCCAAAAGATTGGTATGAATGGCACGACCTCTACGACACTGAACCAGTATTGCAGCAGCGTCTAGAAATCGTGCGGGAATATATTGCTGATAGCTTGAATGCGTTACCAGATGGAACTATCCGAATAGTCAGCGTTTGTGCAGGTGATGGGCGAGATTTACTAGGAGTTTTACAAAATCACCCCCGAATCAATGATGTATACGCACGACTAGTGGAACTCAACCCTCAGTTAGTTGAACGTGGACGGGCAACTATAGAATCATTGGGTTTAGGTAAACAAATTGAGTTTATTAATGATGATGCAACTCTTGCTACTAACTACGTAGGTGCAGTACCCGCAGATATTGTGATTGTCTGTGGTGTTTTGGGCCATGTTGTGAATGAAGAACTCGATCGCTTAATCAATAACTTGAGTTTTCTGAGTAAACCGGGTGCTTTTGTTATCTGGACTCGCGGACACTCTAACGGTATTCCCTACTCTGACAATGTACGGAAAATTTTGTCTGCATCTGGGTTTGAGGAAATTAATTTTCAACTCACGGCTACAGGAGACATGGCTGTAGGTATTCATCGTTACCTGGGTGAAAGTGTAAACCAACCTCAAGAACAACAGTTATTTGTGTTTTCTGGCGTTCCTAGTAAAGCGAGGTAAAAAATGTCCATACCAAACACAGTATCAAATTGGGAAGAACTTTTAGAAACTGCGAGAAATCATACCTCTGCGCGTCGGGTAAAGAGGCCAGGACAGTCTCCCTCTACTGCACCCATTCCCAGCAGTTTACACAAACTTCCCCCAGACACAGAATTGCCAGTTTTGCTTTATCGAGATACTAATTCTTGGTGTCCTTTTTGTGAGCGAGTTTGGTTTGCGCTAGAAGAAAAGGAAATTCCTTTTGCAACGGAGTTTATTGATTTAAGTAATAAACCTAAATGGTACACTGACCTAGTTCCTACAACCCTTGTGCCGGCTGCCAAGATTGAAGGAAAGTTGGTATATGAATCTAAAGATATTCTCTTGGCTTTAGAAGATCGGTTTCCTCATCCTGCATTATTACCAGAAAATCCAGAGGAAAATGCGGTTGCGAGACAGTTGGTTGAGGAGGCTGAGACTAACGGGTTTAGAGAGATTGCTTATAAATTTCTCAGAGAAGTAACTGTAGATGCTGATGAGTTGGCAAACTTACAAGCAGCATTTGAGGCGAAGTTAGATGAACTTGAGCAAGCTTTGGCTAAATATCCTGGCCCCTACTTTGTTAGTACGTTTAGCTTGGTAGATATTCTGTATAGCCCCCATCTAGATAGATTAGTGGCTAATTTACCTGTGTATCGGGGATATCATCTCAAAGGAAATCCGCGCTTTCCTGGGATTAATGCTTGGTTTGAAGCACTGAATCAGCGTCCGGCTTATCATCGGGTGAAGTCGGATAATGTTACTAACAATTTACTCTTGCGTCGCAGATGGGGTGTGGAACCGATTGGGAATCCTTTACCTCTGGATGTAGCAGATAGCGAGAAGATTCAATATCGCGCCGAGGCGGCTGAGAGATTGAGTGATAATCGAGAAGTAGCGATCGCCGATATTATCAAAAATTCTGGAGTCCAAGCTTTAGCCGCAGACGGTGATTATACCACAGTTAAGCAAGCTGTTGATTTTCACCTGCGACAATTGGCTGATTATTTACTGCATGGTAATGGAGAATTTTTACCGGGTGGTCGGACTGGTGGCAAAAATAGCAGTATTGATCCTACTTTCGCTGCTGTGGGGGCGATCGCTTTTGCATATTTGCGGAATCGGATTTGCGCGCCTCGTGATATGAGTGCTGGTGCAGCTACGGCATTTCGAGCAGCAATCGATAAATTATTGGCTGCTGTTTATTGATTTATCCCATGTCACGTTAATCATCATACACATGAATTATGTAGAGACTTTGCAATGCAACGTCTCTACTATTTCTCTTTGGGGATTTCGTTCAAAATAAAAAGCAAGTATGTTTCACAATGCTATTTAATGTCACAGTTTCACCCCGTCAGCATCAATGATATACAAGCAGCACAGCAACGGCTTTCTGGGATTGCTCACCACACACCTGTATTAACTTCCAGAATCGTCAACGATCGCACCCAGAGTCAAGTATTTTTTAAATGCGAAAATTTTCAACGTACCGGGGCTTTTAAGTTTAGGGGTGCTTACAATGCCTTGGCGCAGCTATCGCCAGCACAAAAACAGCAAGGTGTGCTGACTTTTTCATCAGGTAATCATGGACAAGCGATCGCCTTAGCTGGGCAGCTACTCCATATTCCCACAACTATTGTCATGCCAGATGATGCTCCTGGAGTCAAGCAAACGGCTACTCGAAGTTACGGTGCAGAGGTCATCTTATACAACAGACAGCAAACCAATCGAGAAGAATTAGCTCACAATCTAGCCAGCGATCGCCATCTTACCCTGATTCCCCCCTACGATCATCCCCATGTGATTGCTGGACAAGGTACGACTGCACTAGAACTAGTTCAAGAAGTGGGCGAACTAGATTTGTTATTGGTTTGTTGTGGTGGTGGGGGGTTAATTGCTGGTTGTGCGATCGCGGCTAAAGCCCTTTTCCCCAATTTGCGAGTAATTGGCGTAGAACCCACACTAGCTGACGATGCTACCCGTTCCTTTTATACAAAAACTCTGCAAACAGTCACAAATTCAGATACCATTGCCGATGGGGCGCGAACACCTAGCTTAGGCCAAATCACCTTTCCGCTAGTGCTGCAATACGTTGATGATATGGTGACAGTATCAGAAGCAGCCATTATTCGCACGATGTTTTTTCTCTGGGAACGGCTGAAAATAGTCGTTGAACCCACCGGTGTACTAGCTGCTGCTGCCATACTTGAAAATGTTGTGACTGCACCAGGTATGAAAATAGGTGTAATTATCAGTGGCGGAAATGTAGATTTAACCCAAATTGCTAAGTTATTTACTGAGTAAATCACTCCATATCACTACTTGCCTGCCATTTGCCAAAATTTTTACTAAAGTTAACATTATGCTGCGCAGATTTCCAGCTTATTCCCATGTCTTTGTGGCTTTGTGGTAAAAAATATTTAATTCAACCACAGAGACACGGAGACACAGAGAGAAATATTAGTGAGTATGACTTATACCCTGTCTAAGTCTCGCTATTGCCTATTCCCCAACTATCCCACAAGTAAATTCTCTTCAGGATAATGAATCCTTGTGGGGCGGGGATCTCCGAGTACGGCGGACATTAGCAGTAAAACACCAACTCTTCCTACGTACATTGTGATAATTAAAACTATTTTTGCTACTGGAGAAACAGCACCAGTAATTCCCGTGGAAAGACCAACTGTCGCAAATGCTGATACGACTTCAAATAGAATTTGAATAAAGTCTAATTTGGGGTCTGTGAGGGATATAAAAATTGTGGCTAGAATGACAGTAGCGACAGAACCTACTAAAACACCAACAGCTTTTAAAATCAGAGAGATTGCTATCTTCCGTTCATACAATAAAACTTCTTCTTTACCATGCAAAATTGCTTTAGTACAGCTAGTTAAAACTCTGAGTGTAGTAGTTTTGATACCGCCACCTGTGCCACCAGGGCTAGCACCGATAAACATCAAAGCAATCATGATAAATAATCCGGCATTGGTCATTTTCCCAATATCTACGGTATTAAAACCAGCAGTTCGCGGTGTGACTGATTGAAACCAAGCGACTAAAAACTGGTCAGATAAATTCAGTGAACCAAATGTTTCTGGATTTCTAATTTCTATGCAGAAAAATGCTATTGTTCCCAAAACTAATAAGATTAAAGTCGTGCTAGTCGCAACTTTAAAATCTAGAGAAAATACTTGACTAATCTTTTTTTTCAGTAGGCGATCGCGCAACCAAATATAAGCTTCTAAAATTACCTGATAACCAATCCCACCAAAGATAATTAAGCCTGTAATTGTCAACACTACCAACAATGATGATTGATAGCCAATGAGATTATCTTTAAACAAACTAAAACCAGCGTTATTCCAAGCATTAATACTATGAAAAATTGCTAACCACAGTCCTTGACTCCAACCATAATCAGGCACAAACGCAGGTAATAGCAAAAACACCCCAGTAATCTCAAAAATCAACGTTGTAGCCATAATTGAGCGAATTACTTGGGCGCTACCATTCATCCCTGGCCTGTCTAAGGCCTGTTGAATAGCAACTTTTTGCCGGAGGTCAAATCTACGTCCAATTAACAAAATCAGAAATGTGGTGGTTGTCATGTATCCCAAGCCACCAATCTGTGCTAGTAAGGCAATAAACAACTGACCCCAGAAGGAAAAATAAGTGCCAGGATCAACTACGGACAACCCAGTTACACAAACTGCCGATGTGGAAGTAAACAACGCCACAATTAGGTCATTCCAGTTACCACTGCTAGTTGAGAAAGGCATCATTAATAAAATAGTTCCCAAGGCAATGACAGCCAGAAAACCTAAGCAAATTGTCCGTGAAACAGTCATAGTTAATTCAAAATCCCCAATTATTAAAGTCTGTAATGGTGTTTATTCCTTAAGAAGACACTACAACAAAAAACTTTCTTATCTAATTAAAAACACACATGGTAGCCTACGGATATATTTTGGGAAATTCTTTTTTGTCTTAACACTGGTTTTTTCATGAGTGCAACACTTTACCAGCAAATTCAGCAATTTTACGATGCTTCCTCTGGCTTGTGGGAAGAAATTTGGGGCGAACATATGCACCACGGCTACTATGGTGCAGATGGGACAGTACAAAAAAACCGTCGTCAGGCACAAATTGATTTAATCGAAGAATTACTTACTTGGGCAGGTGTGCAAACAGCAGAAAATATCTTGGATGTAGGCTGTGGGATTGGTGGTAGTTCTTTATACTTAGCAGAGAAATTTCATGGTCAAGCTACAGGGATAACTTTAAGCCCAGTACAAGCCGCTAGAGCAACTGAACGGGCGAAGGAAGCCAATTTGAGCGCTAGAAGTCAGTTTTTAGTAGCCAATGCCCAAGCAATGCCTTTTGCTGATAACTCTTTCGATTTAGTTTGGTCGTTAGAAAGTGGTGAACATATGCCAGACAAAACTAAGTTTATGCAAGAGTGTTACCGAGTATTAAAACCGGGTGGTACTTTTATCATGGTGACTTGGTGTCATCGTCCAACTGATGAATCACCACTAACGGCCGATGAACAAAAGCATTTAGCAGATATTTATCGGGTATATTGTCTACCTTATGTCATTTCCTTACCGGAGTATACAGCGATCGCTCGTCAACTACCATTAAACAATATCCGCACTGCTGATTGGTCAACAGCTGTTGCTCCCTTTTGGAATGTGGTAATTGATTCCGCCATCACTCCTCAAGCAATTTTTGGCTTACTCCGCGCTGGTTGGACTACCATCCAAGGAGCATTGTCACTGGGGTTGATGAGTCGTGGTTATCAGCGTGGCTTAATTCGCTTCGGCTTAGTGTCAGGTGTCAAGTAACCAACGTTTTCTCATTTCCTGACCAAAAAATCGACTGTACCTGAAAAGGAACAGCCGATTTCAACTGAAAAACTCTAACTGAGTTTAAGCTTCTCTGTTCAAAAAGTTCTGAACTTGTCTTAAAGCCGCAGCACCAATGTTAAAAACAGCCCAACCAGCAGCAACTGCTATTGGTGCTAAAACGATCGCTACACGAAAATCAATATCCATTTCTAGAACCCCTCTATCAAGTAGAAATTAAATTTTTGTCAACTGTCCTCATTTTTATTTTTAGCTGAAGTGGGCAACTTTTCTACATCTATTTGTAAAGAAAGTTTAAGTTGGGGCAATGGTCAATGGTCAATGGTCAATGGTCAATGGTCAATGGTCAATGGTCAATGGTCAATGGTCAATGGTCATTGTCCCCTTGTCCCCTTGTCCCCTTGTCCCCTTGTCCCCATTCCCCAGTCCCCATTCCCTATTACCCATAAAACCCAATATCCGTTCCCTTGCCTGCGTGAACGAAGGCTAACTTTTTGTAACGTTCGGCGTGTTCGATGAGGTCGGCTGCTTCTTCTGGGCTGATGGGGCGGGAAATTTTGCCGGGAATGCCGACAACTAGAGATAAGGGGGGTATATTTTTAGTGACCACTGACCCAGCACCAACGATGCTTCCAGCGCCGACTCTGACTCCATCTAAAATGACTGCGCCAATGCCAATTAAACTACCACGTTCAATGTGAGCAGAGTGGATGACGGCACGGTGTCCTATGGTTACATGATCTTCTAAGATTGTGGGCAAGCCAGGATCACCGTGTAAGATTGCCCCATCTTGAATATTCGTGCATTCGCCAATCTCAATGCGTTCTACATCTCCCCTAACTACAGCCCCATACCAAATGCTAGCTCCGGCTGCTATATTGACTGAACCGACGACGACTGCATTGGCAGCAATGAAGGCGGCTTGAGAAAAATCGACAGAAGGCCAGTAAGAAGAAGTGGTAGACACGATAGAATATGAATATGGTACCCAGGAACACTGGAGAAACTCCACCTTTGGCGGCTGGTTGCAAAACCAGGATATCATAGTGTCAAGCCTCCAAATTGAGGAAAACGACGGTAAAAATTGTTCTTACTGCAACACTGAGTCCGTGCGGCGAGAACAGTCCCCCAACGTGGTGGAGCCGAAGTGTAAAATCTAACCCACTGGTGCTGGTGAAGACGAAACTATGTTTGTATGCACTTCATGATGAATCCAGGCTTGCAGTACCCTATATTTGGCCCTGACATACAGTGTCCCCATTGTCGGCAAACAATTCCGGCGCTGACACTCACTGATACCTATTTATGTCCTCGTCATGGCGCTTTTGAGGCTAATCCAAAAAACGGAGAATTAGTTCATCTACAATCAGGGCGACATTGGCGTAGGTGGAACAACGAGTGGTTCAGACAGCATACTCATCCTGATGGTATCCGGTTTGAAATCCACGAAGCCCTAGACAAGTTGTATACCCAAGGCTACCGAGCTACAAAGGTAATTATCGCTAAACGTTATCAGGAATTGATGAGTGGTTATTTAGAACGCAGCACACCTTGGCGTTCTGGACAACCAGAAACATCATCTGCCAGACTATACGGTTTACCTGTAGAATTTAGTCCTGAATCAGCAGATGATCCTTGCTGGGAAGTGATTAATTTTGATTTGGAAAAAGAACCTGGTGTTCCTGTGCGCTACCCTTATTTTCGGTTATTTGAGTAAATGGTCAATAGTCAATGGTTATTAGTTATTTGACCATTGACTATTGACTATTGACTAATGACTAATGACTAACTATGCACCACGCCTCTATCCGGACTGCGAATATCCATCGAGCGATCGCTTTTTATGAGTTACTAGGCTTTACTGTCTGTGAACGCTTCACTACAGGTTACACTCTAGCTTGCTGGATGGAAGGATTAGGCGGCAGAATTGAACTCATTCAAATCCCTGAACCAAAACCAGCCCCTGATGCTTTTGCAGATGAGCATTATGTGGGATATTATCATCTCTCTTTTGATTTAACTGAGAGTACGACAGATTTACCAAATTGGTTGACAAATTTACAAAAATGTGCAAGCGAAGTGCCAGAGTTAGCACCCTTGAAGATCCTTTTGTCACCGACACAACAGCAAATAGGCGATCGCATTTTTGAAGTAGCTTTTATCGCTGATACTGATGGATTACCACTGGAATTTATTAGACTTTTAAGCAAGCTTAATTAAATTAAATCGTATTTTAATACATCTAACTTAATACTGATGATGTAACATAATTGTCAGTGGTTAGTAGTCAGTTGTCGTTGTCAGTGACGAATAAATCTCTATGCTGCCCATCAGGAAAGCATTAAACCAGATTAAATATCACTAGCAACTGACCAACGATAACTAACACCCATAGCCCAGTAAAAATAATCTCAGCACATCTACCAAAATAAATGTCTGCATGGTCTGGCTGGTATCGCTACCGTTATTATGTGTTATTGTTGATTATTTCTTTAGTTACAGTCTTGATTTTCAGCAACAAATCTGCTGAAAGTCAATACAATACTATGTCTAGTCGAGTTAATTCCCCAGCAACATTAGTGACAGAAAACCCCAAAAAACTTACATTGACAAAAAACGTCCACAAGACAGTACTGGACAACGGTCTAACAGTATTAATTAAAGAAGTACACACTGTACCAGTTGTGAGTGTCCAAGTTTGGTACAAGTTTGGTTCCCGCCACGAAAAACCAGGGGTGAACGGGATTGCTCATCAACTAGAACATATGATGTTTAAAGGCACAGCCAACCGTCCAGTGCAATTTGGCGGATTATTTAGTGCCTTGGGTAGCGACTCCAACGCTTTCACCAGCTACGATCAAACAGCATATTACGGTACAGTAGAACGAGAAAAGTTACCAGCGTTGTTGGTATTAGAAGCAGACAGAATGGAGAATGCTTTAATTAATACTCAGCAATTGGCAAGTGAAAAGCGGGTGGTTATTTCCGAATTACAAGGCTACGAAAATAGCCCAGAATATCGCCTTAGTCGTGCAGTTATGCAAGAAGTCTTTCCCCATCATCCCTATGGCTTACCTGTAGGTGGTACGAAATCTGATGTGGAAAAATTTCAAGTTGAACAAGTCAGAGATTATTATCATCATTTTTACACTCCTGATAATGCAGTCTTAGTAATTGTTGGCGACTGTCAAACAGAACAAACCCTGGCAAAAGTCAAAGAATTATTTGGCAGTATACCAAAGGGGCAAGAGTCAAGAGTCATTAGTCAAGAGTCATTAGTCAAGAGTCAAGAGTCAAGAGTCAAAGTATTTACTCCCTCACTCCCTCACTCCCCCACTCCCCTCATCTTACGAGAACCGGGTGCGGGGAAACTTTTGCAGGTTGTTTATCCTTTACCGGATGTGAATCATCCTGATATGCCAGTGTTGGACTTGATTGATTACATCTTGACAGAAGGACGAAATTCTCGACTGTATCAGGTATTGGTGGAGTCGGGTTTGGCTAGTGAAATAGAAGCTTCTGTGGTGAGTTTGCAACAAGCTGGATGGTATGAGTTGTTGGTGACGGTAGATCCAGAACAAGATTTAGGTAAAATTGACTCAGTGTTACAGAAAGCGATCGCTAATCTGACAAAAATAGGTGTAAAACCAGAAGAATTGGCGAGGGCGAAAAGGCAGTTAGAAGCTGCTATTATTTTAAGTAACCGTGATATCACCGATCAAGCCACGCAGTTGGGTAATGACGAGACAACGGCTGGTGATTATCGCTTTACAGATAATTATTTAACGGCTATCCATCAAGTGACAGCAGAAGATGTTGTGCGTGTGTTAAACAAATACCTACAAACATCTCATCGCCAAGTCGGTATGTTTGAACCAATTTTGCAGCAGACAAAAGAAGTTGGTAACAAACAACAATCATCACCAACTAAAGAAAATTTCTCAGGTGGTGAATCTATCCCACCATCTGAGTTAATTAAGTACATACCATCATATCCAAAAGAAACAAATGATAGTGTGCAGGAAACTAATCGCCAGTTACCCCAGCACCTGACACTCAGCAATGGTTTACAGATATTATTACTACCTGATCAAAGTACACCTACAGTCACCTTGAGTGGTTATATTAAAGCAGGTACAGAATTTGATCCAGATCAACAAGCGGGATTAGCAGCTTTAGTCGCAGATAGTTTGATGAGTGGGACTAAAAGCAAAAACGCTCATGCTTTAGCTAAAACTTTAGATGATCGAGGGGCTACTTTAGATTTTGCCGTATCTCGCAACGGTATGCGTATCCAAGGTGATAGTTTAGCAGCAGATTTTCCAGTTTTGATTCAGACATTGGCAGATGTCCTCAAAAATAGTACCTTTCCGCAAAAAGAAATAGAACTCAATCGCCAACAAACTTTAACCGCCCTCAAACTAGAATTAGATGATCCGGGAGAAGTAGCAAGAAAAATCTTTCTACAATCAATTTATCCCAAAAAACATCCCTTACATATCTTTCCCACAAAAGAAAGTCTACGCCGAATTCGTCGTCAGGATGTGATAGCTTTCCAGAAAAAATATTATCGTCCCGATACTACAGTCATTGTACTAGTAGGAGACTTTGCACCGACCCAAGTGCGAAGTCTCATGCAAGCCGAGTTTGGTAATTGGCAAACTACAGGCCAACCACCAACAATACAGTATCCGCAAGTGTCACTGCCAGAAACTATCATCAAGGTAAATCCAGTTTTAGCAGGCAAACCCCAAGCCATCACTTACATGGGTTATGCCAGCATTAAGCGTCAAGATCCCCGATTTTATGCCACTGTGGTATTAAACCAAATATTAGGAGGCGATACCTTAAGTAGTAGACTAGGAGCAGAAATACGCGATCGCCAAGGTTTAACCTACGGAATTTATAGCGACTTCCAAGCAGAAAAAGACTTTGGCACATTTTGGATTGAAATGCAAACTAATCCTGAAGATACCAATAAAGCGATCGCTAGCACTCGTCAATTACTCCAGCAACTGCATCAAAATGGTGTTAGTGCTGCCGAACTACAGACAGCTAAACAAACTCTCATTGGTAACTATAATGTTTCTCTGGCAGACCCAGAGGAATTAACCCATAAAATCCTCATGAATCAAGTCTATGGGCTAAATGTATCAGAATTACATTCTTATCACCAAAAAATTCAGCAAGTCACTCTTGCAGAAGTCAATCAATCAGCCCATGAGTTACTCCACCCAGATCATTTTGTCGTAGTGACAGCAGGGCCTGGATAGTGGTGAGTGATACCAATTCAAAATGAAGAAATAATGACAATTGACTATTGACCATTGACTAAGCTAATAATAATGATTTATCTAGTGAACAAAACATACGCATATCTATTTGGATTGATTACTTCTCAACTGCGGTTCATCTACCGTAGCTGTTTCATAATTATATTTTCCCTGTTGATTATCTTCACTAATACTGCTTCAGCAATGGCGGTGAACGACGTTGTTGATGTACTAAAGCAACCAGCAACAGAAATTACTGTAGCTTTGGGCAATGCTGCTAACGAGTTGAAATTTGAGCCAAATCAATTAGACTTAGTAGTCGGCAAACGTTATTTACTCCGACTCACTAACCCCAGTCAATTGAAGCACTATTTTACTGCCAAAGATTTCGCTGATGGGATTTGGACACAAAAAGTCGAAGCAGGGAAAGTAGAAATTAAAGGCGCAATTCATGAACTCGAACTCAAGCCTGGTGCAGAAGCCGAGTGGGTATTTGTAGCATTGAAGCCAGGAAAATATAGCTTACGTTGTCCCATCCCAGGACATACAGAAGCAGGGATGACGGGAGAGATTGCGATTTTGGGAAAGAGTCAATAGTCATTAGTCATTAGTCATTAGTCATTGGTCAATAGTCAATAGTCATTAGTCATTGTCCCCTTGTCCCCCACTCCTCACTCAGCACTCAGCACTCTCTCCCCCCACTCAGCACTCAGCACTATCCCCACTCTCCCGCAGCGTGTGGCAAAAAATAAGCTAACGTAAGTATAGATATTCTTTCTCAATTAATTTAGAAAAAGACTGCAACTTTAGCGGCAAAGCGCAAGTAATTATTTATCTCCCATGAACATTTTCACCAACTTGCTTTCTCAAGCACCTAAGCCTACACCAGCCAATAAGCAACGCCGGGGCATTGAAATTAAATCGTCGCGTGAAATTGAGATCATGCGACAATCAGCAAAAATTGTGGCTACCGTACTTAAGGAAATTTCTGAGTTGGTAAAACCAGGAATGACAACAGCCGACTTGGATGCTTACGCAGAAAAACGTATCCGCGAAATGGGTGCGACACCAAGCTTTAAAGGTTATCACGGTTTTACTGGTTCTATCTGCTCTAGTATTAATAATGAAGTGGTACACGGCATTCCCAGCCCGAAGAAAGTGATTCGGACGGGAGATGTGTTAAAAGTAGATACAGGCGCTTATTATCAAGGCTTTCATGGGGATTCCTGTATTACGATCGCCGTTGGTGATGTGACCCCAGATGCTGCTAAACTGATTCGTGTGGCTGAAGAAGCACTGTATAAAGGAATTGAACAAGTTAAAGCAGGTGCGTACTTGCTTGATTTAGCTGGAGCGATTGAAGATCATGTCAAAGCCAATGGCTTTACTGTAGTTGAAGAATTTACCGGACATGGTGTCGGACGTAACCTCCATGAAGAACCTTCCGTATTTAACTTCCGTACACGGGAAATGCCTAATGTGAAATTACGTGCAGGAATGACGTTAGCAATTGAACCAATTTTAAACGCAGGTTCCAGACATACCAGAACCTTATCAGATCGTTGGACAGCCGTAACTGTCGATAATTCATTATCAGCCCAGTTTGAGCATACAGTATTGGTGACGGAAATAGGGTACGAAATTCTCACAGATCGCACAAAAGTTTAATTAAAGCAGACACTACGAAATTACTCGTGAATAAATGTTGGAACTTTGTTCACGAGTATTCTAGCTAGAAACTAGACAACAACAAGGTTTTGATGAGTTAGTGAAATCTGTAAGAGTGTCAATGCCATGATTAGGCTGGGAAAAAGAGAAGCGATCGCCAAAAGAACTACTGATTAAATCCTCTATACTATAAAGCAATACCATTCAGTTAAGCTTAAAGATTTTGGTAATACTAATTTTGCCGCCGTTGTCGTTTGAGGAAAAGACCAAATCCTAAAACTAAAGGTAAGCCAATAGTCGTAGAACTTTCTGTAACGCTGGCAGATTGTTGTGATTGAATTTGAGTCAACGCCACGGCGGTTATTTCTGAATTTTGAGTTGAACCTTTGCGGAATTGCAGATTAATGGCTGCAAATGTAACGGGATTTTCAATTTCTCCTTTAGCATTTAACCAATCTGAGGCTGAGAGTGAAAGTGGGATACTGTAACTAGTTTTGGGTGTAGCGGCTACCCAAGAATTATCTTGCCAAGAAGATAAAAGTGCGGTGTATGCACTAGAGCTAACCTGACTAATCTGTAAACGAAAATCTGTTGGTACTAGCTCTCTATAGGTAGGGACATTGACTTGAGTTGATGCAGGTGAATAGTTGTTTTGAGGGTCGAAACCAGGATCTATATAATATCTGTGATAGGTATTACTAGGATTGCGTTTATCACGAGGTCTTATCTCTAGTCTTAGTTCAGCATTTTCGTCAACTTGGATAACTGAACTACCTGTGCAGGGTGGTGTACCGACAATAGTTAAACTTTGACTATTATAACATACGGGGTCATTATTACTATATTGTAATCCAACATAATGCTTGTCTCGCTCAGGGTGAGCATTTAGCGGAAAAATTCCCCGCCAATAGAGAAAAACCTCTCCCAATTCTAAGTTCACAGGTTGAAGAGGATAAGAAGCTACACCCCAAGGGAGAGTTCCGTAAATTTTACTAGACTCGATTTTTGTTCCATTCAATAACCAGCCGCTACTGCTATCAAAATCTGTTTGAAAAATTACGGTTTCCTCTTGAGAGTAGTGAAAATCACCAGCTAATGCTTTAGTTGGTAACGAGAGCAGACCGAGTAAGCCTAAAAATAGATTAAAACTAATATTCTTGAAAGTCAGCATTCCTGTCACCAAATTCTTGTAATTCTCACGGTTCGCCCATCTTTGAATGAGTTAGTAAAAATGAGCAACCACAAGTATACTGAGTGACTATCAAAAGTAAGTACGTATATATTCGGTATTATGCTTACTGAAGCGTATTAGATTCTAACTCAGATGCAACCCGGAAAATTAATGCTTCGTTGTTTGGTGCGGCAATTAATTGCACACCTAAAGGTAAAGCATTCGGGCGCTGAATTGGTACTGATAACACAGGTAAACCAATAAAAGATAACGGTTGAGTAAACAATCCCAAATGAGGACGAACCAGAATTTCTTCCCCATCTAAAATCATGGTTTGTTGTCCTATTAATGGTGCAGCAATGGGGGTTGTAGGTGCAAGAATTACATCGACATTTTGCAACACTTCCCGGAGGCGATCGCTATACCACTGACGAAAACGTTGTGCTTGGATATACCAACTGCTAGGAATTAATGCCCCTGCCAAAAAGCGATCGCGGGTTGCTGGATCAAAATCTTCAGGACGCGATCGCAACTTATCTAGATGGAGATTTGCCCCCTCACAGGCTGTGATAATAAACGCGGCAGCTCTGGCACGATGGGATTCTGGGAGAGTCACATACTGAGTCACATTCAAGGCATCGGCTACCTGTTGTACGGCTACTAATGCTTCTGGTTCTGCTGCTTTTGTGAAATAATCATCAGCGATCGCTATTCTGATTCCCGATATATCTGGTGGAGATGTTGATGTATTTGCTGGAGATGTTGTATACAATGTCTCTAAAATTGTTTTTACATCAGCAACTGTACGGGCAAATAATCCCACATGATCTAAACTACTAGAAAATAATGCCATCCCGGCACGAGACAAACGCCCGTAAGTTGGTTTCAAACCATACACACCACACAACGCCGCCGGTACACGAACAGAACCATTAGTATCGGAACCCAAGGTAAACGGTACTAATCCCGCCGCTACCGCCGCCGCCGAACCACCGGAAGAACCCCCAGCCACTCGTTGCCAATCATGGGGGTTGCGAGTCACACCATAATGAGAGTTTTCTGTAACGAACCCATAGGCGTATTCATCCATATTCAAAGCGCCTACAAGTATTGCCCCTGCTTGTTTTAACTTGGTTATTACCAGCGCGTCTTGGCTAGCGGGTGGGTTTTCGGCATTGATTTTTGCCCCAGCGAGAGTGGTTAAACCAGCGATATCAAATAAGTTTTTCACAGCAAAAGGCACACCAGCCAGTACGCCAGGATCATTACCTTGGGCAATTTGTTGATCAATGCGTGCTGCATCTGCCAAAGCTGTTGTTGCTGTGATAGCTGTAAAACAGTTCAACTCATGATCTTGTGCTGCTATTCTGGCTAAAGCGGCTTTGGTAACTTCCACCGCACTCACTTCACCTGTGCGTACAGCTTTGGCGATAGAGACAGCATCATTCATGGTGTAAATACTGGTGCAGGTTCAATATCTTCCGGTATGGGGAATGAGTTAACCAATTGAGCGATCGCTTTAATTCTCTCAAAATTTGCCACCACTCCATCCTGATATTCATCTGGTATCGGCAAATCTAACAACAACGACATTTGCTCAACATAAACACCTACATCCCATTCTTGACTCGCCATCATTCATCCTCTGTGCGTTTATGGTTAGCTATTCTCAAATTACAACCTCTGGTGGCAACTCAAACAAACCATCTTCCCCAGGCTCAAAATCAATCACCTGATAGACTGCATCAAGATTTAACTCCCCATAAATATGAGGAAATAACTCACCATCAGCCTCTTCATAGCGAATTTCTGGTTTAACTTGATCAGATGCCATAAATAATAATACTAATTCTGTTTGATGTGCAAAAAATCTATTAGCAACTTTAATAATTTGTGTAGGTTTAGAAGTGTGAATAAATCCCTCACTATCTAATGAGTCAGCATGGTAAACACCAAGATTTTTTGCTTGTTCCCATTGTTGGCGTTTAGTAATGTGAAAAATAGTATTCATCAGTGATTCTTAATAGGTTGAGCTAATTAAATATAACGTGAGCTAGACGGTTTTTATGTATATAAATATACTCATTATCTCATGGCTATCAATCTGAGTTTAGTTAATTGTAAAAATTTCCTGACGTAAACAAATTGATTTATACCAACAAAGCTGGTAAAGTACTTTCATCTGTTTAATTGCTATCAATCCTGTAAATTCAATGCTTTTCATTTCAACAGAAACACTATTTAAGATTGATTTAGCAAAAATCCCCATAGGTAGTATTAACAGCTAATCATTACATACCAACCATGAAAAAGCAGTTTTTTGCCTTTTCATTGATAGCTTGTGCTGTCAGTGTAACATTACCAATACCAGTATTTGCCGTTACCTTGTACGGTGCTGGTAGTTTGCGGAATAGCCTTACAGAATTGACACAAACTTTTACAGCAGACTATGGCATTACTGTAGATACATACTTTGGCCCTTCAGGTTTAACAAGACAAAAAATAGAGCAAGAATTATCCACAATAGGTAAATCAGCCGATGTCTTTGCTAGTGCTGATTTGGGAAACCCACAAAAACTCTTTCAATCAGGCTTGAGTAACTCTGTGCAAAACTTTACTAGTAACCGTATGGTTGCTGTTGTCAAACCAGGGTTAGCAGGGGTGACATCAGATAATTTATTGGACTTGTTGATCAATACTAATATTAAAATTGGCACTTCCACACCGGGCGCTGATCCTTCTGGGGACTACGCATGGCAGATATTCGATAAAGCCGATGCGATTAAACCAGGTAGTTCTCAAATTCTCAAAACTAAAGCTTTGCAATTAGTTGGTGGAAATCCATCTGCACCAACAGTTCCCATCGGAGAAAATAATTTAGTCTACTTCCTCAAAACAAATCCAACAGCAGACATTTTTTTAGCATATTACACAAGTGGTAAGTCTGCTCAAGAACTGACAGAAGGTAATGATTTGCAAATAGTAGAGTTACCTAATTATTTAGCGACAAAAGCTGATTATGGTTTGACTGTCATCAAAAATGCTAACCCCGATGGTGAAAAACTAGCTACATATATTCTTTCACCAAAAGGACAAGCAATTCTAGCAAAGTATGGATTTAGTAGTCCTTCTACTTCTATTCCAGAACATCAAGGTGTATGCGGTACTGTACTTGCTTTAAGTGTCGCTTTTGCTATGCACAAAAAGTTAGCAGTGACTAGGGAACAAATAATAAAGATAGGCATGGTTAAACCATAGCTTCTACATCATTTGTAGAAAATCCCTCAATAAATATCTGTCTGTACTAATTAATCTCACTAAAAGGTCAACATGAATCACATTATCTTCCAAAAAGTCCTGCCAATAATGAATAAAGTAGGTATTTCCGTAATAGCAAGCATTGCATCTAGTCTTTTACTGACTCATTCTACTTATGCTGCCACATTAGGTCAAAATTTGATTGTCAATGGTGATGCAGAACAAGGATTAGGAGATCCCATCGGTGATGCTGTTGGGACTAATATTCCGTTAATTCCTGGTTGGAATACCACTGGTGATTTCAGTGTTTTAAAATATGGGGCAACGGGGTTTAATTTTACCAATGCCTTGGGTAATTTAGTCAGCGTTACTCTACCAGCTATTGATGTTACCGGGCCAACTAATAGAGGGCAAAATCTCTTTTTTGGTGGTGCTGGGAGACGTTCATCTAGTGCTTTCCAATCCATTGATGTCAATAGTCTAGCTTCAGTTATTGATACAAGTAGAGCAGTCTTTGATTTGAGTGGTTGGTTGGGTGGATATGCTACTGATTTAGATATTGCATCAATCGAGATTACATTTCTTGATCAAACAGGTAAACCTATAGATATAGATTTACCTAAACCTAGTATTTCTGCACCAACACCAACACAAAGAAACGAAATTACAGGTTTATTTTTCCAATCAACTAACGGTTATATACCTGTGGGTACACGTAAAATTGATGTAGTTTTAAATGCGGCTTATTCTAGAGGTCGAGTTAATGATGCTTATGCAGATAATCTCTCATTAGTAATTACTCAAGTCCCAGAAAATAATGTTCCTAGTTTGATGTTTATTGGTGTATTTTGTTTTGCTGTATGGAAATTGCCGAAAAAACATCGGGTGAGTCAGCAAGCATAAATTTTCTACAGTTCGTGTTTGAATAATCATAAGTTTGATGTTAAAAGCAAAGTTTGTTCAAAAGCCATTAATGATTGTTTTAGGGTTAGTGTTAGCTGCTTTTTCTACTGCTAAACCTTCCCAAGCAGCCGTTTTTGCTTATCAAGGAAATACAACCAATCAGCCAATTTGGCGGCGTACTGCACCGGGTAATCCTCCCACTCTCATCAGTGGTGAAAGAGATGGGACACTAGGAATGAGTGTACCTTACAGTGTGTTTGAGTTCACAGTTTACCAATCGGGTTTATATACATTTGCCAGTGCTGTACCTGGAGCAACATCACCGACAAATGGAGATTGGGATAATTTTTTAGTTTTATATCAGGATAGTTTTCATCCCACTAAACAATTAACCAATGTTCTCATAGCTAGTACTACTCCTAACGATGGCACTCTTGCATTTAGCCGACAATTAACTGCTCAACAAAAATATTTTTTAGTAACAACAGGCCGTCGAGTAGCTGACTTTGGAGTTTTTACAAATACAATTAGTGGTTCTGGTCAAATTGTTCCGGTTCCTGAGTCGAATTCCATACCTGCGATGTTCGTGGCTATTGGTGTAGCGTTATTCATTCGACAATACAATTATAGAACTCCTATTTGATTTTCAAAAAACTGAGTACAAATCGAATAAACTTCTTGCCAGAGTGACTATTGCTTCTTCTCTATCCCCTGCTATGATGATTGAAAACCATGAGTATAAAATACATGGAAAATCAACATAGTTTTGTGAATCCAACAGATAGTGAAGACTATTTAAATAGCTCTGGTATTAAAGAAGATTGGGGTGGAGATGGTAGAGGACGGATGAATTTATCAGGCAGGCGTACCGCAGTCTCTCCAGAATACATTCCTCACCAATATCACTTTTTTGACTCAAATAACGTAGCACTAGAGCATAATTGGCGCATCAAAGGAATGCCAGAGGATGTAGTATTTGGTAGTCGGAGATTGCTAACTTGGCATGATTGTGGTGCATCTACTTCAAGAGTAGTTTTACCAGCACAATTTAAAGCTCCATCTGGCATACTTACAGTTGATTTAGAGCTATTTGTACTTAGGGGAACAGTACAAATTGGTGAATGGAAATTGCATAAACATTGTTATTCTTTTATTCCCGCAGGTGTGAAAGTAGGTGAGTGGCAAGTATTAGGTGGTGAGGATGTAGAAATTCTGTGGATGGAGAATGGAATTGCTCATTATCAAAATCTCTCAGCTAATCATCCTGATGCTAAGTTGCATGAATATATCCCTGTTTTAGATAGTAAATTATTACCTTGGGGTAAGACAGATACAGTGCAATTTGAAGTAGCTAAAAAGAAGTATTTACGTAGGGATGCTAACGGCGGTGGGGTCTGGTTATTGGCTATCTTGCCACATTATGATGGTCACTATCCAGCTATTCAATGTTACAACGAAGAGGGATATTGTCTAGCGGGATATTGTGATATTGGAGATTGTCATCTAGTGAAAGATTATTTTGCTTATGTTCCTAGCTTTGCTACTTCTCCTTGGCATAGAACAGATGATGGGGGCTTATTTTTTATCAGGATTGATCGAGATTTATCAAAAGTGGGTACAGTTATTTCCTATGCACATGATTAATCAATCAAAATTGTCAGCCGATAAATTTAACATCTTTTTAAAAATTTTCCAGTGGGTGAACCTAAAACTTCACCATTATTGTATATAAGATTTCCCCGTAAAAAAGTACTTTTAACTCGTCCCGTTAACTCCATGCCGGCAAATGGTGTATATCCTTGCTGAGATTCCGACTCTTCCGCATTAATCACAAAGGTTTCCTGGGGATCTAATAGTACTAAATCAGCATCATAACCAACTGCAATATCACCTTTAGAACTTAAACCAAACCGTTGAGCAGGATGCCAACTTAATAACTTAGCCATATGATTGTAAGACATCCCACGCTTACTACCTTCGCTAAATATTCCCGATAATAAATATTCTGTCCCACCAAAACCTGATTTTGCTAACCAGATATTATGGGGATCTTGTAAACTAACTTTTTGTTCAGCTGAACAACAAGCATGATCACTGACAATCCAATCAACTTGATGATTCAGTACAGCTTGCCATAGATACTCTACATCTGCACGGGGACGAATGGGTGGGTTAACTTTTGCCCATTTACCTGTGGGTGCATCCACATCTAATAATAAATGTCCGACAGTGACTTCTCGACGGAAATTAATGTGAGGAAATGCTGTTTGCATCATTAAAGCTGCTTCTAAAGCTTTACGCGAACTCAGATGCAACAAATTAATATTCAGACAATTGGTTTCGTGTGCTAGGTAGGAAGCAATGCAAATAGCTAAACCTTCAGAATGGGGGGGACGTGCTGCACTGTAAGCCTGTAAACCTGTGAGGCTAGAGTCTTGCTGGACGATTTTGGTGTAAGCGTTGAGGATTTCTGCTACTTCACAATGCAGACTGAGACTGAGGCGATCGCCCACTTCGGGGTACAATTCTCGTAGCTTGCTTAAACCCCGCATGATGAATTCAAAGTGAGCAAAATCATACCTTTCTTCTTTGTTAATCATCAAGAATAGGTTTTGTTGATCAGAAAGACCATGCAAACCATAGCCACCATAGAACATAAAGATTTTAAATGAATTAATGCCATATTCTTCGTATAGCATCTGCATTTCCTCAATATGCGTGGCGCTAATTGGGGCAACATGATAACTATAATCTACGAAAAAGTTGCCTTGCGATCGCGCCAATACTTCGGGAAAAAAATCTCTGTAAGCACCGCCTTTATTGAGATAATACTGTCCAGTCCGGATGTAATTCAGACTAGTTGTCACTCCCCCCATTGCGGCTGCTTTGCTTTCAGTCACCGCATCTTGTTCTAGGGGTTGATAAATACCGATGTGCATATGCGCGTCAACGACACCGGGAAAGCCTAAGAGGTTTTTGCCATCAAATACATTTTTGCTACTCTCTGGGCTAATATAAGGAGCAATCTCCACATATTTCCCATCCTTAATTCCCACATCCAGTAGTTCCACAGCATGATGATGGGGACGCACTACCCGCACATTTTTGATCACTTGATCTAACACAGGAACTTCAGACATGATAGACCTCGCACTAAAATAAATACATTATCCCCAGATGTAACATTCAATCATACTCAGGAAAAAAGATTATGGAAAGTTTTAATGAGTATCATCTTAACCCAGAACAATTTCCTTTTCTCAAACATTTTCAAGATGCTTGGCAAATAATTCGAGATGAGTTTACTTACTTTATGGATTTTGCTACTGATGCAGAATTAAAATTTGCTTATGATGTCTTGGGGCCTAAAAACAAAACGATAAAAACTAAAGGCAATGGCAAATATAGTGCTTTTGGTGTTTTATTTCAAGGCTTATTTATAGAACAATATATTCAATTTCATCAAATCAAATATCCTGATTATGACTCAGATGAAGCATCAACCCAAGCTCTATTAATTAGAGAGAAATATTTTCCTAACTTAGTTCAGACAATTGCCAAAGTCAACTTGATCGATGATGGTGTGATCAGAAATGTTTATTTTGGTACATTCCATCCTGGTTTAGATATTAAGCTCCACGTTAACTATAATCCACATATGAATCGGGGCTATTTAGGTTTGATTGTGCCAGAGGGTGATGTGGCGATGAAAATATGTCATGAGCAGCTTTATTGGCATGAAGGACAATTTATGGTGTTAGATCATAGTTATCCACATTGTCCACATAATTACACTGAATATAAAAGAATAGTTTTAGTGGTAGATTTTTTCAAAACTGATCAACCAAGAGCAGAAGTTCTCCGCTTTGAACAAGAGCAAGTGACACAACGAATGCAAGAAAATCCTTATAGTTTGGGTGTTTTTGGTAAAAGTGATCAAGCGCAAGTCGAAGATTTTATTAAGTATGGTTTAGCTCATCAGTTAGAGTGGTATAAGGCTTTGTAGTGGCTAAGAGAAATTCTGTTGCTTGGTGGTAAAAGATCGTTTATTTAACCACAGAGACACAGAGACACAAAGTTAAGATTTGAGAAGATAAATGTGGAAACCTATAGAAAGTTAATCGCAAAGCAACTGCATCAAGATTTTAAATCTGCTGTGGAAATTGTGGAAATTCCCATACCTCAACCTGCGGCGGCGGAAGTTTTAATTCAAAATAAGTTTGCGGGAATTAATGGTGGTTTTGACACTTTACTTTGTCGGGGTGAGGTTCCCTATGTGAATTTAACTCCTCCGATTGATTTGGGTGTGGAAGCGGTGGGGGAGGTGGTAGCTGTTGGCGAAAATGTGACAAATTTGCAAGTTGGTGATGCTGTGGTAACTACTCATCGTGGTGGTGGTTATCGTGAATATCAAGTGATCAATGCTACTCTGGCTGTGAAAGTGCGAGCAGCGACACCAGAGATATTAACGCTCATCCCTACTGGTGTATCAGCTTTAGTAGCATTGGCAAAAGCCGGGGAGATGAAAAGCGATGAGGTAGTTTTAGTCACGGCTGCGGCTGGTGGTACTGGACATATTGCTGTGCAATTAGCAAAACTAGCTGGTAATCATGTGATTGGGACTTGTAGTTCTGAGGCAAAGGTGGAGTTATTGAAAAAATTAGGATGCGATCGCATAATCAACTATCGCACAGAAAACCTAGCCCAAGTCCTCAAGCAAGAGTATCCCCAGGGAATTAATTTGATTTTTGAGTGTGTGGGTAAACAGGTTTTTGATACCTGCGTAGATAACTTAGCAATTCGTGGACGTTTAGTCACGATTGGGCATATTTCAGAATACGGGAAAAGTGTAGAATCGGTAATCCAACCGCGAATCTATCACCAACTGATGTGGAAAGCAGCTTCAGTCAGGGGTTTTCTCATGCCCCATTATCAAGAATACATCCCAGAAGCACGCGATCGCCTCCTCAATCTGTTCTATGATGACAAACTCAAAGTTAGTGTAGATCAAACCCAATTCAATGGTTTAGAATCCATACCTACAGCTGTAGAATATCTACTGAGTGGTCAAAACTGCGGTAAGGTTGTTGTGAGATTTAATCCAACAAATACTCATACCTAAAAACTTACTAGCAAAGTTTGAGTGCTAAGGGAAAATTAATAATTTAACCTGATAATTGTCCTGTCGCCACTAGCAAAACGGGTATATAAATATGGGCTAAAAGTTTGTATACAAAATTTTTAGTGCTGAGTCATAAAAAGAGTACTCACAGCCTTTCATCCGATCAATTATTAGTTCACAGGCAGAAAAAATTATGGATTTGTCAAACTTTACGACTCTGCAAAACTTAGAAGCTGCTTTTGGTGGCGAATCAATGGCAAATCGTAAGTATTTGTTTTTTGCGGAAGTTGCCAAAAAACTTGGATTTACGGATTTAGCAAAACTGTTTCGGGAAACAGCAGAACAAGAAACAGAACACGCTTTCGCTCATTTTGAATTGTTGCACCCAGAATTAGTTGTCGAAGATCCAGCCGCTTTAACCGATGCCGAAAAGCGGGAAATTGTCTCTCGTTGTTTGTCTTTAGCTATTGCAGGTGAGACGTACGAATACACTACAATGTATCCTGAATTTGCTGCCGCCGCACAAAGCGATCGCGACAATCCAGCTGCTGAAGAATTTCTCAAACAAGCTCAAGAATCGAGCGAACACGCTAGCACATTCCGCCAAGCCGCACACCGTTTTGGCTTGCTAAAATTCATCGAAAATTACCACGCTGATCGCTACACTGAAGCTTTAGAAGTATTAAACGGTGGACAACCTGCAACCAGAGTTGTTAGTGAAGATCCCGACACTTGCAAATGGATTTGTCGGCAATGTAGTATGATTTATGATCCGGTAGCTGGTGATCCTGATTCTGGTATTGCACCAGGAACACCATTTGCACAAATTCCTGATGATTGGCAATGCCCCATTTGCGGTGCGACTAAAAAGACTTTTAAACCGCTTGAAGAAAAAATCGCTGCTTAATATTCATGTGAGTCTTTTGACCTCTCCCCCAGCCCCTCTCCGACACGGAGAGGGGAGAAAAGTTTATGTTCATGCTGCCATATCGCACTTACAGCATTAAGCACTTAAAGACTCAGGCTCTGTATCAGCTATTTCCAAAACACGATGTAACCAATATTGTGTTTGCTCAAGCGCCGACTGCCTTTGTTGGGCATCAAACCAAATTTTCTCCCAATGAAATAGCCAACGAGTCAAAAGACGACCCAAATCAACTAATTCTGCGGCTCGGTCAATGTCGTCCGACTTTACCATGTCGGGGACAGTCCACTCAAGAAAGTATCGGCTTTCCTTAATCAGATCGAGTATCGATTCCTGGGATGATGCTCCAGTCCACAAAGACTGAATATGAGACAGGTGTCTAGCTAAATGATGTAAACGAGTGGGAACATCATCTTGCATAAAAATTTGTTGCTCTGGTGTCACTTCGATCATACATTTCGCTGTGGTTATTCATGGAAATTGATCACCATGTTGTATGTTAAGTACTTAACAACAACAGGATATTTTGCACAAGAATAGACAAGACTGACACCAGCTAATAGCTGTAAACTTGCATGGGCAGTATTCTAATCACAAGGAAATGAGAGCTATTTATCTAATTTTTCTGAAATGGTTGTGGTGTTTGTGTCTCATTTCCCATCATACTCATGCACTAGCTCAATCATATGACAGTGTAGATCCACTGTTGGAAACTGGGCAAGTAACCTCAGTTAGTCAATTGCAAGATGTACAACCGCAAGATTGGGCTTTTGCGGCTCTCCAGTCTTTAGTAGAACGTTATGGTGTAATTGCTGGGTATCCCGATGGCACTTTCCGAGGGAACCGTGCTATGAGTCGCTACGAATTTGCGGCTGGTGTGAATGCAGTTTTGGCAAGAATAGATGAACTAATTCGCACAGGAAAAGA
Source organism: Nostoc sp. TCL26-01 (assembly GCF_013393945.1). Classification (NCBI taxonomy): domain Bacteria; kingdom Bacillati; phylum Cyanobacteriota; class Cyanophyceae; order Nostocales; family Nostocaceae; genus Nostoc; species Nostoc sp. TCL26-01. Next base: position 5,607,543 of record NZ_CP040297.1, on the reverse strand, counting down.
AGATTTAATCACATCCGCAGACTTATTAACTTTACAGCGACTTCAAGAAGCATTCGCCGCCGAGTTAACCACATTGCAAAGGCAGGTAGATACTCTCGAAGCATATAACGCAGAACTAGAAGCAAACCAGTTTTCCACAACTACAAAATTACAAGGTCAAGTTATCTTTGCACTCAACGCTGGAGCATTTACTAGTGATAGAATTATTGCGCCTAGAGGGACAGTAATTTCGGAACGTAATCCCAATGCAACCTTTATTTATCGAGCCAGCTTAGATTTGAATACCAGCTTTTATGGTACAGACTTGCTAAAAGTCAGATTGGTAACTGGTAGCGATGGTACAAATGATAACGCTGGTGGTTTTTTAGAGCCGAATTTAGGTAGTACTTTAGATTTTTCCATTCCAGGGCGAAATGATCAATTAAGTGTGGCACGTTTATATTACACCTTTGCACCAGTTCCCGATTGGAAAATCACCGTAGGGCCAGCAATTGTCGCTCCAGATTTTATCGATAAAAATCGTTATGCTAATATCAGCTTTTTAGATTTTTCTACCCAATCTTTAGTAAATAACTACATCTTAATCCCCAGACCAGGTGGTGCGGGTGCTGTAGTTGAATGGCAACCCAAAACAAGTCCATTTAGATTCAGAGGACTATACGTTTCTGGGGATGCCACTGACTCATTACCGGAAAATCAACGATTAATTGGTGGTGGCGGCGTTGAGGATATTCGCCTATTTCCCATAGCTGGTGGAGGTGCAAACGGAGGTTTTTTTGGTGATCCATATCAAGGATTTGTCGAATTTGAATATGCTCCTAGTAGAGCTTTTTCTGTGCGGTTACAATACAGTGCGGGTGAGTTGTTTGGTAGTAGTTTTCAAGGAGTAGGAGTTAATTTTGACCTAGCTGTAAATAATCGTGTGGGCATATTTGGACGTTATGGTTATGCCAGTTATCCCAAGACAACTTTAGGTGATATTCATCCTAATTATTGGATGGCTGGGGTGTCATTTCGAGATTTATTTATTAATAGTACTATTGCGGGAATTGCGGTTGGTCAACCTTTCATTGAAAGTTCTATCGGGGATGCCACACAAATGAATATTGAAGCTTTTTATAACTTTCCAATTAATGATAATATCCGCATTACACCCTTAATCCAGGTAATAGCTAATCCGAGTAATCAAGAAACTAATGGCACAATTGTCACTGGTACTTTACGCACAGTGTTTTCTTTTTAGCTAATAGGTGAAAATCATGAGTCGAATAGAAGAACCAGAACAGTTTGAGCGACATAAACCCGTTTTTCAAGAGGTGAATTTTCAAATTATTTGTGCAGTTACATTGATGGCTGTCCTTGGAGTTTCTAGTATCACTCCAGCATTTCCCCAATTAGCTAAATCCTTAGAAATAGAACCTAAAAATCTGGGATTATTGATTACTGTATTCACACTTCCCTCAGTAATTTTAGGCCCTGTGATTGGTGTCTTGGCTGATAGATTGGGACGTAAAAAAATCATTGTTCCTTCACTACTATTATTTGGCATTGCCGGAACTGCTTGTGCTTTTGTGCGAAATTTTGAGCTATTACTATGGTTGCGGTTACTGCAAGGAATTGGCGCAGCTTCTTTGTTGTCTTTGAGTATTACCTTAATTGGTGATATATACACAGCCAATAGACGTACTGAAGCAATGGGTTACAACGCCAGTATCAGCAGTATTGGTACAGCCAGTTACCCCACAATTGGTGGGGCATTAGCAACATTAGGGTGGTATTATCCCTTTATGTTGCCAGCGATCGCCATCCCCATCGGCTTACTTGTATTATTTGTATTAGATAATCCCGAACCAAAAGGCGATCGCAATCTCCGAAAGTATTTAAGCAACGCTGGCAAAGTTCTCAAAAATCGTCGTTTATTTGGTCTTTTTATTGCTAGTGCGGCTAACTTTGTCTTACTCTACGGCGCTTATATCACTTACTTACCACAGCTAATTAGTGATGTATTTAAACAGCCACCAGCCACAATTGGCATCTTACTCTCTAGTGTTTCTGTCGCCATTACTATTACATCTTCCCAGTTAGGGAGATTAGCTAGAAAATATCAACCAACAACTTTAATTCGCACATCTTTTATTTTGTATGCGCTAGCTTTGTTGATTGTTCCCTTCATGCCAAGTATTTGGTTTTTGTTAATTCCCACCACAATTTTCGGTATCGGTTTAGGTATGGGTTTTCCTAGCATCCAAACCCTTTTAGCAGATTTAGCCCCGAAAGAATATTTAGCAACTATCCTATCAGTTAATGGTACATTCTTTGGGTTAGGACAAACTCTAGGGCCATTACTGATGGGGATAGCCTTTGGTTTTGGGGGAATTAATAGTGTATTTTACGCAGGTGTAGGCTTTGCAATCATGATGTTTTTCGTCTTCAGATATTGCACTTGTATGTGATTAATCGTAGTCAGAAATAGAGAACTACAAATTATCTTAGCTCGAAATCCTTGTAGAGACGTTGCACTGCAACGTCTCTACATAATTTATGTGTATCATGATTAACGTGAAATGGTATTACGCATACAAAATTCAGTATACCTTTATTCTTTCTTCCCAGTCCCCAGTCCCCAGTCCCCAATTCCTTACCTCTACAAGTGATTCAGAAATCAAATCGGATTACTATATTAATCTTTGCCATCTTTGCCATGACACATTATTCTGGTAACGAGTCACCATAGGACTGCTATTACGAATTACCAATTGGGATTAAATCATGGCTAATCTACCTCCAGCCAACATCTTACTAGTAGATGATTCCCCCGCTAACTTGACGGCGCTGATAGCTACCTTAGAACCGTTGGGACAGAATTTAGTTACAGCTTTGTCGGGAGAAGAAGCACTAAAACATCTGCTGCAACAAGAGTTTGCTGTGGTGTTGTTAGATGTCCAAATGCCAAAAATGAATGGATTGGAAGTAGCGCAGCTAATTCGTTCGCGTCAGGTGAATGAACATATTCCCATTATTTTTCTCACAGCTATTGATCGAGATTTTGCTTATATCCGTCAAGGTTATGCTGTTGGTGCGGTAGATTATTTGCTCAAACCAATTGTGCCAGAGATTATCTTGTCGAAAGTGTCGGTATTTGTGGAACTATTTCAGAAAACCGCCATGATTAAACAACAAGCTGAACAATTAGCAGCCACAAATATTAACTTACAAACAGAAATCAAAGAAAGACAATTGGCTTTGCAGACATTGCAACAAGCACAAATCAAATTGCAAAAAAGTGAAGCAGCCTTAGCAGCAGCTCAACGTATTGCTCATGTTGGTAGCTGGGAATTAGATATTGTTACTAAAAGATTTACTTGGTCTGAGGAATTATTGCAGATATTTGGTTTAGATATTGATGAATTAGCCCCAACATACACAGAATTTTTTAACTATATTCACCCAGATGATTGTATAGCATTACAAACACAATTTACACAAGCGATCGCTCAACACACTCCTTTTCAGGCAGAATATCGCATTGTCTTACCAGATAACTCAGTCCGTTATTTAGAGTTTAGAGCAGAGATAGCTGATAAAACTGAAGATCAAGTGTCTCTAAATCAGCCAGGACAGGAAAATAACTGCAAATTTGGCGCACCACAACGGATTTGGGGTATTGTTATTGATATTACTAAGCAAAAGCTGATAGAACAATCACTACGACGATATGAGCGCATGGTTAGTACAACTAAAGACGGGATGGTACTGATTGATCGCCATTACATTTATCAGGTTGTTAACCAAGCTTATTTAGATTGGCGACAAAAATCCCGTGAGGAAATTATCGGTCATTCTGTAAGTGAAATTCTTGGACAAGAGGTATTTGAGGAAGTAGTCAAACATAGATTTATAGAATGTCTAGGTGGACAGACAATTAAGTATGAAAGATGGTGGGAAGATCCAGGACAAGAACCTAAATTTTTGAGTTTTACTTACTCGCCCTACATTGAATTTGACCAAACTATTTCTGGTGTAGTGGTGAGTGTGCGAGACATGACTGAATTTAAACGCACAGAGGAAGCCTTGCACAAAAGTGAAGTGCAGTTTCAAGTATTTATGAATAATAGTCCAGTGCTAGCTTGGATTACTGATAGTCAGGGGAAGGTAATTTTCCTCAGTCAAAAATACTTGCAGACATTTAAATTATTCGTCGCACCGGCAATCGGGCGATCGCTTTTTGAAATCTACCCAGCACATATTGCTCAACAGTTTCTGGATAATATCCAAAAAGTTGCCCGGACTAATCAGGTGATAGAAACGATTGAGTTTGCTCCACGATTAGATGATACTTTGGGAGAGTTTTTAGTTTACAAGTTTCCCATCCCCAGCACATCACCACAAAAATTAATCGGGGGAGTGGCAATTGACATTACAGAACGCAAAATCCTCGAACGAGAACTGGCGCAAAAACAACAATTATTAGACGCTTTTATTAGTAGCGCCCCTGTGGGAATCACAGTCCTTGATCAAGAACTGCGTTTTTCTTTGATTAACGAAGCGTTCGCAGATATTAATGGTGTTCCCGCAGATGAGCATATTGGTAAAACCATTAGAGAGATCGTACCCGATTTAGCATCACAACAAGAACAGGTGCTGCATCATGTATTAACTACAGGCGAAGCAATACTTGATTTTGAGATAACAGGCGAAACTCTCAAACTTCCTGGTGTGATGCGGACTTGGCTAGCTTCTTACTTTCCCATTTGCTCAGAAACTACTCAACCGAGTGGTGTTGGGATTGTTATCGTAGAAATTACGGAACGCCAACGGGCGGAGCAAATGTTAGAACTGCAAGCAGTCATCACTCGCAACATGGCAGAAGGAGTGTGTTTAGTACGTGCTGCTGATAGCATCATTGTCTATACGAATCCCAAATTTGATCAGATGTTTGGCTATGATACTGGTGAGTTAATTGGTCAGAATGTATCTATTGTCAACTATGTCGATGAAACAACTAAGACTGAAGCAGTAGCCCAGGCAATTATTTCTGTGGTTTTAGAGAATGATGCAGTGACTTATGAAGTCCATAATATTAAGAAAGATGGTACGGCCTTTTGGTGTCGTGCCAACACATCGGTTTTTCTGCATCCTGAATATGGCACAGTCCTAGTCGCTGTGCAACAAGATATCACCGAACAAAAGCAAGCACAGGAAAAAATCGCTGCATCTCTCAAAGAAAAAGAAGTATTACTCCAAGAAATTCACCATCGTGTCAAAAACAATTTAGGCATCGTCAGCAGTTTATTACAAATGCAGTGCCGACGCACCCAAGACCCTCAATCAACGGCAATTTTACAAGATAGCCAAAATCGGATTGCTTCCATCGCTTTAGTGCATGAAAAGTTATATCGTTCTCAAGATTTAGCAAAAATAAATTTTGCTCAATACATTCCTGATTTAACTACACATTTATTTGATTCCTATAATGTCAGTTCACAGCAAATAAAACTACATCTGCAAGTGGAAAATGTCAACTTAGATATTGAAACAGCCATTCCTCTTGGCTTGATTATTAATGAGCTAGTATCTAATGCTTTAAAATACGCTTTTCCTGAAAAACAGCAAGGGGAAATCATGGTGAAATTATATCAAAAAAATGAGCAAAATTTAACACTAATTGTTAAAGATAACGGAGTTGGTTTACCGCCAGATTTTGAGATGAAAAAAACAAAAACTTTAGGGATAAGTCTTGTTCAAGGTTTAGTTAAACAACTTAGGGGAAGTCTGAAGATTAATTCGCACAAGGGAACGGAGTTTGAGATGAATTTAACAAAATAGGTTAGGACTTACGCAGTGTCATTAAATTTCTGGCTTTTTTGTCAATAGTCAATAGTCAATAGTCCAAAAAAACTTGATTTTGACTATTGACTATGGACTATTGACCACTCTCAGAAGGGTTTATTGGTTGGGTGCGTAAGTCCTATAGGTAATGGGTAATGGGTAAATTCCCAACTCTCAGATAAGGGGTGGTTAAGTGCAACAGTTAACAAGTTCAGATATCCGAGAAAGTTTATTTGCTGGTAATGGGGAGATGGCAGCTTTGATGCGATCGCATGATTGGTCACAAACGCCATTAGGTGATGTTGAACAATGGCCACAAAGCTTACGTACTACAGTCAGCATCTTGTTAAACTCTCGCTACCCTATGTTTACATTTTGGGGTGATCATCTGGTGAAGCTTTATAACGATGCTTATCGCCCCGTCTTAGGATTGACAAAACATCCACAAGCCTTGGGTTGTCCTGCACCAGAAATATGGCCTGATATTTGGGATGCCATCGGCCCTTTGGTGGAACAGGTAATTACTACAGGTGAGGCGACTTGGTTTGATAACTTTCAGCTGTTCATGCAGCGTAGCGGTTATTTAGAAGAAACTTACTTTACTTTCTCTTATAGTCCGATTCGGGATGAGACAGGCGGGATTGGTGGCTTGTTTTGTGCTTGTACAGAAACCACAAAACAAGTTTTGAGCGATCGCCGACTCCGCACTTTGCGTGATTTAGCAGCCCAGGCGGGTAAAGCCAAAACTCCCACAGATGCTTGTGAGATTGCGATGACAACTCTGGCAAACAATGCAGCTGATATTCCTTTTGCCTTACTTTATTTGCTCGATGGTACAGGGAAACAAGCTGAATTGGCAGGAAGAACAGGTTTAATAGCCAATACATCCGCCAGTCCCCAATTAGTTAATCTGACAGACTTGACAGGATTCCCAGTTTGGCCATTAGCTAAGGTGGCACATACAGCCCAATTAGCAAAAGTTACAGATGTGATTGAGCAATTTGGCACACTCCCAGCCGGACTTTGGCAAGAATCGCCCCACACCGCCTTAGTTTTACCTGTGGCATCTCCTGGACAGGAACGTCCCGCCGGAATCATGGTGGTAGGTATTAGCTCTCGTCGGGCTTTGGATGATGATTACCAAGGGTTTTTGGAATTGGTAGCGGGACAGGTGGCATCAGCGATCGCTGATGCCCGCGTCTACGAAGCCGAACGCCAACGAGCAGAAGCTTTGGCAGAAATTGATCGTGCGAAAACTGTGTTTTTTAGCAATGTTTCCCATGAGTTTCGCACACCCCTAACACTGATACTAGCTCCTTTAGAAGATGCTTTAAGTGATGCGGAAATTCCCCTACCACCCAGACAACGCGATCGCCTAGAAATTGTCCAGCGTCACAGCTTAAGACTACTGAAATTAGTCAACACTCTCCTGGATTTTTCCCGTATTGAAGTTGGTAGAATTCAAGCAGTTTATGAGCCGACTGATTTAGCTACATTCACAGCCGATCTGGCTAGCACTTTTCGCTCATTGATAGAACGTGCTGGCATATCTCTAGTAGTGGAGTGTTCCCCTTTGTCCACAGCAGTTTATGTTGATCGGGAAATGTGGGAAAAGATTGTCTTTAATCTGTTATCGAATGCCTTTAAGTTTACCTTCACAGGTACAATTACCGTTCACTTGCAAGATTTTACTGACCATGTGGAGTTAATCATTGCAGATACGGGTATTGGCATTCCCGTCGATGAAATCCCCCAATTATTTGCCCGCTTCCATCGTGTTAGAGGTGCAAAAGGACGCAGCTTTGAAGGCTCAGGTATTGGCTTATCTCTGGTGCAAGAATTAGTCAAACTACATGGCGGTAGTATTAGCGTCACCAGCGCCTTAGGACAAGGTAGTTGCTTGACAGTTTCCATCCCCACAGGCTTTGTTCATCTACCAAGCGATCGCCTCACCACCTCACGCACACTAGCATCAACAGCAATGGGGGCTACAGCTTATTTGGAGGAAGCTTGGGGATGGTTACCGATAGTAGAAGAACAGGAGGACAAGGAGATAACTCTTTCACCCCCTCCTCCCCCCCTCCCATCTCCTGCCAAAATCCTCTTGGTAGATGACAACGCCGATATGCGGGAGTATGTCAAGCGGCTACTCAAGCAACGCTATGAAGTTACAGCCGTGGAAGATGGACTAGCAGCGCTGGTGGCTATTCGTCAAAGTTTGCCTGATTTAGTGTTAACGGATGTGATGATGCCCAGGTTAGATGGGTTTGGACTGTTACAAGCATTACGGCAAGATCAAACAACTAGGGAGTTACCGATTATTCTCCTGTCAGCCCGTGCTGGTGAAGAGGCGCGAATTGAAGGATTAGAAGCTGGCGCTGATGATTATTTAACTAAGCCTTTCTCTACTCGTGAATTGTTAGCACGGGTGGAGGCTAGCTTAAAAATGGCACAAATTCGCCAAGAAGCAGCCCAGCAGGAACAAGCGCTACGTTTAATTGCCGAACAAGCCCAACAGGAAGCCGAAGCCACAGCTCAACGACTCTCGCACATTTTAGAAAGTATGAGTGATGCTTTTTTGGCATTAGATCAAGACTGGCGAATTATCTACCAAAATGCTGCCGCCGAACAGGTAAATAATGGCATACCGCGCACTCAAGTGTTAGGAAAAACCCATTGGGAAGCATGGCCAGCTTCCGTTGGTAGTCAGTTGGAATACCAATACAGATATGCCATGACTCAGCAGATACCTGTCCACTTTGAGTATCATTACTATGATCCGCCTGAATATGATGTGTGGGTAGAAATTCATGCTTATCCTTCCACAGAAGGACTGGGAATTTTCTATCGTGATATTGGCGATCGCAAACGAGCTGAAGCCGAACTCAAACAATCCAAAGAACAACTAGAAATTCGCGTCGCTGAACGTACAGCCGAACTCAATCAACTCAACCTTGATATTGAAGCCTCACTCCAAGAAAAAGAGGTATTACTTAAAGAAATCCACCATCGTGTCAAAAATAATTTAAGTATCGTCAGTAGCTTATTACAAATGCAGTGCCGACGCACCCAAGACACAGCAGCAACTGCCATCCTCCAAGATAGTCAAAATCGCATTGCCTCAATTGCCCTAGTACATGAAAAATTATACCGTTCTAAAGATTTAGCAAACATCAATATTTCTCAATACATTCCCGACTTAACCACACATTTATTTGATTCGTATAATGTCAATTCTCAGCAAATAAAACTACGACTCGAAATAGAAGATGCTAGTTTAGATATTGAAAATGCAGTTTCTTTTGGCTTAATTATTAATGAATTAGTTTCCAATGCTTTAAAATATGCCTTCCCTAGCCACATTACAGGAGAAATATTGGTGAAACTATACCAAGAAACTGAGCAAAATTTAATACTGATTGTGCAAGATAATGGGGTGGGATTGCCGCTAGAATTCAATGGCAAGAAGGCAAAAACACTAGGAATAACTCTTGTGCAAGGGTTAGTCAAACAGTTGGGAGGAAATATTGAGATTAGCTCTCAGCCAGGCACAAAATTTAAAATAACTTTTATCAAAGGCAGGACTTGAATATGACAACCATGACATCAGAAAAAGCTATAAATAAAAGTATTCAAGTCCTGATTGTAGAAGATGAATATATTCTAGCGCTCAATTTACAAGAAAGTTTAGAATCTTTGGGTTACACAGTACTTGATACCGCAGATTCGGGAGAAATAGCAATTACAAAAGCGATGGAGTTACGCCCAGATTTGATTCTCATGGATATCCGATTGCGGGGTGAAATAGACGGAATTCAAGCAGCAGAACAAATCTGGAATTGTTTACAAATTCCGGTAATTTACCTCACAGGACACTCTGACAAAAGTACTGTAGAACGGGCAACAATGACATTTCCTTTTGGTTACATCCTCAAACCAGTCAGGGAACAAGAACTCTATGTGGCAATTCAAACTGCACTCAATCGCTACGAAAGAGAACAATTTTTAAGTTCTGTCTTACGCGGTATGGGGGATGGGGTAATTGTGGTGGATACGCAATTGCGCGTTAAGTATATGAATCAAATAGCGGAAACTCTCACAGGCTGGCAATTTGACACGGCTAAAGGCAGAATGTTAAGTGATATCTTCCAAATTGTCGATGAGCAAAATCGGCAACCTGTAACCAACCCAATTGTGTTAGCTTTACAACAAGAAGCTACCATTTATTTGAGCGATCGCACCTTACTCATCACCAAAGATCAGACAACAGTCCCCATCGCTGACAGTGCCACACCCATCAAAGATAATCAAGGTGTAATTACTGGCTCAGTGATGGTGTTTCGAGATGACACTCAGCGCCGATTAATTGAAGAACGCAACTTGGCACAAGAACGCTCTCAACAATTAGAAATCCGCATGGCAGAGGTGCAAAAACTTAACCAATTCAAAGAAGAATTTTTAGCAGCTACTTCCCATGAAATGCGGACACCTTTAGCAAATATTAAAATGGCTATTTCCTTGCTAGAGAATATATTAGATGAACAGGGTGTTTTATCATCGTCATCCAATTATATAGAACGCTGTTTGTATATTCTCCGGCATGAGTGCGATCGCGAATTAGATTTAGTTGATGATTTGCTAGAAATGCGATTACTAGAAACAAATCTTTATCAGCATGAATTAACTTCTATCTATCTCCAATACTGGCTACCCCATTGTGTTGAAGGTTTTCAAACAATAGCTCAATCTCAACAAAAAACTCTGACAGTGCAAATTTCTCAAGATTTACCACCCCTGGTTACAGACTTAGCTGTTTTGACTCGCATTGTCTCTGAATTAGTTAACAATGCTTGTAAATATACCCCTAGTGGAGAAAGTATTATAGTCACGGCTCAACTCACTGCTCCTACAGATAGTGCGATGCAAATTATTATTAGCAACTCAGGTATAGAAATTCCTCCAGCAGAACAATCTCGCATCTTCGAGCCGTTTTACCGAATTATTCCAGGTCGAGAAGAAGGGCAATTTAACATTTTTGACTACTTTAACCAAATTCCCTCCCCAACATTAAATACGCACACGGGTACAGGCTTGGGATTAGCATTAGTCAAAAAATTAGTCAAATTTCTTTGCGGTTCCATTACAGTAACAAATAGTCAAGGTTGGACAACTTTCCTAGTACAATTACCGTTAACTTTGTCCATTGACTCTTAATCAAAGACAAAATTATCTGGTGCGACTGAAAAATATTGCCGCCAGGACAATGAAACCCAAAAGTACCAAAGGAACCCAGAGATTAGGTAAATCCGATAAACTCATCACATAGCTGTTTTCAGGGATAATTCCTTTTATACAGCAAACAGCCTAGCCGGAGAAACTAAAATGACATCTCCAGAGATAAATACATGGCTAAAAGAGCGCTCAACTTTAGGTATTCTCTCACCTGAGGTATTAGATGCGATCGCTCAACTCATCGAAATCCAAGTCATCCCCAAAGCCACCACTCTTGTACAACAAAACACACACCCAGCCGCACTTTACATTCTCCAAGATGGTCAGCTAGAAAGCGATACAAATCATCATCATGGTTCAGCTTTAGCTCAGGGATTTTTGCCAGGAGCCGTGATTAACCTGCAAGAATTAGTTTTAGATGAGGTTGCACCTCTGACAATTAATACCTTGACAGAATGTCATGTTTGGACTGTGAGTGCAGATAAATTTCGCACCTTAATTAGCCAATATCCCGAAATTACTCAAGCTTTTTCTCGTCAGTTGGTTCAAGAACTAGCACAAGCCACATCTGCGTTAACCTATGAACAAGAGCGTTCTGTGGCATTACGACCATATTTAGTCACCAAAGCGCAACGGGGTATCGTTGGTACAAGTCGCTACGCGGTGCGACTGCGGGAGCAAATACGAGAAGCAGCTACTGACCACAAATCTGTAGAAATTTTTGGAGAACCAGGTTTAGAAAAGGATAATATCGCCGCCTTAATTCACTTTGGTTCCGCCAAACGACGGGAGCCAATTATTAAAATCAATTGTGGCATCCTGCAAACCAGTGGTGCAGACATATTTGGTCGGGCTGGCGGTAAACCAGGGCTGTTAGAATGGCTGGGGGAAGGGAGTTTAGTTTTAAACAACCTCCAAGAATTACCCCCAGAGTTATTAGCACCTGTCGCCCAGTTACTGCAAACAAATACCTACACCCCCGTGACTCGTCCAGGAGATGCTGCGGCTGAACCCCGCACCAGCAAAGCACGGATTTTAATTGTTTCGGAAAAAACCCAATCCCAAATCGAACGCTGTATTGGTCATCTGATTAAAGTCCCACCCTTACGAGTCCGGAAAGCAGATATTACATCACAGGTGGAATATTACACCAGTCTCTACGTCCGGGCGCGGGGCGTAGCTAAACCCCACATCACCCCAGAAGCCTTACGCCGCTTACAATCTTATGATTTTCCCGGCAATCTCAAAGAATTAAAAAACCTGGTCGAACGGGCAATAGTTCAAGTCGGGGAAGGAAGTGAGTTAACAGAAGAAATTTTCTGGGCGGCGGAACCGAAGAAAAAGCAATATCGGGTGAATTTGTTAAATATCTATCCTGGCTTGCGGCAATTTTTACGCAGTTCCTGGTGGCCGGATAAAATTAACTACGGCTTGACTGTAGCAGCTTTTGCATTCATCGTCGCTGTATTATTTATCGGGCCACAAACACGCGATCGCAATTTTGGCTTAAATTTATTTTGGGCTTGGTGGTGGCCTATCGTCTTATTCATTTTTCCCTTTTTCGGGCGGGTGTGGTGTGCTGTCTGTCCCTTCATGATTTACGGCGAAATCACCCAAAAATTATCCCTGTGGCTATTTCCGCGACAACTCAAACGCTGGCCGAGAGAACAAGCCGAAAAATGGGGCGGTTGGTTTCTCTTTGGACTATTTACCCTGATTTTCCTCTGGGAAGAACTGTGGGATTTAGAAAATACTGCTTACCTTTCTGCCTGTTTGCTATTACTCATCACCGCCGGGGCGATGATTTTTTCCGCACTATTTGAGCGCAGGTTTTGGTGTCGCTATCTTTGCCCCATCGGTGGGATGAATGGTTTATTTGCTAAACTCTCGATGACAGAACTACGGGCGCAACAAGGAATCTGTTCAGCAACTTGTACCACCTATCAATGTTACAAAGGCGGCCCCGAAAAAGGTGAAGGCATGGAAACCGATGGCTGTCCTTTATATTCTCACCCAGCCCAGCTAGAAGATAACCGAGATTGTGTCTTGTGCATGACTTGTCTCAAAGCCTGTCCCCATCGTTCCGTTGAGTTTAACTTACGTCCCCCAGGAATCGAACTGTGGACAACTCATGTACCCCATAACTACGAAGTAGCATTACTGTTATTGTTATTGGGAGGAATATATCTGCATCGTTTACCAGAATTGCAAGCTTGGCTGGGTTGGCAACTTGATTTAACTCAGTTTTGGCTACATTTAGCCATCTCAATTTTAGCTTTGATCATTCCGGCTGGAGTGATTTTTCTCGCCTACGCTTTGATTAAAATATTGAATATTCGCCGCAAACCCCGACGCTTCATAGAACTAGCCTATGGTTATCTACCATTGATCTTAGGAGGTAACTTAGCTCATTACCTACGTTTGGGTTTGGGTGAAGGCGGCAGAATTTTACCTGTGACGTTAGCCACCTTTGGTTTTAATGGTGAGCAATTACCAGTTTTAGTCGCTCACCCGGCAGTAATTGCCTTTTTACAAGGTGGAACGCTGATTTTCTCAGTCTTGCTAACCATACTTTTGACACAAAAAATTGCCCGTCAACCATTCAGAACTATGTTCTGGCAACACCTAGCCGCTATTGTTCTAGGAATAAGTATGTGGGGGCTAATTGTGGGTTAATCTCCCAGCAAAACTCCAGGCCACTTGCAGGATGGAGTTTTGTCATTACATCGCTGACAATTGATATATGACACTCATTTGCGTAGCCTCATGTCGAGAAGCGTCATCAAAACAGAAACATTCATCAACATGACTATATGAGTCAAGCCTTACCAAAAACCAAGCTAGTAACCTTTGCAGAATTTGTGGAGTGGAAACCTGACGGAGGACGCTATGAACTGCATGATGGAGTAATTGTCGAGATGACACAACCAACAGGCGACCATGAAGATATTATCGGTTTTTTAGCGTTAGAAATATCTGTCGAGATCAAACGACGAAATCTTCCCTACTTCATCCCAAAAACGGCACTAGTCAAACCACCTGAAAATGAATCCGGTTACTCACCAGACATATTAATAGTTAATCGCTCTAATCTGGTAAATGAACCTCTGTGGAAAAAACAATCTACAGTCACTCAGGGCGCTTCAATTCCACTAGTGATTGAGGTAGTTAGCAGCAACTGGAGAGACAATTATTTTACAAAGCTAGGACAATACGAAGCCGTAGGCATTGCAGAATACTGGGTTGTTGAGAACACTGCGTTGGACGGGTTTCCCGGCTTGAAGCAAGTGTCCGTTGATTATGCCGCTTTAGGAGGTAGGCGGTTTATTGGTAATCCCAAACAGCCCACAATATCAATTTATTCATTGGTAGAAAGTGAGTACCACCAAGTCAGTCAATTTCGTGGTAGCGATCGCATTATCTCACACACTTTCCCAGAATTAAATTTGACCGCAGAGCAAATTTTTCAAGCTGGAAATACAACAATATGAATCAATTCAAAATTCAAAATAAAGTTAATTATGAATTGGTATATAGCGTTTCTAAGTCAAATGAGGTACAGACTACTCTCTAATTTCTAGCTTCTAGCCTCTAGCCTCTAGCCTCTAGCCTCAACGAAATGTACTTCACTAAAGCGAGAAACGCTATATAGCGTTTCCTAATCTGCTGAGATACTAAGTACAAATCTTCCTCTCTCCTCCCTCCTCTGCGTTTTCCTCCGCGCCCCTCTGCGTTTAAAATTATTAACTCTGTACCTCACTGACAAACTTGTATACCTATGCTTTCTAGCCAAAAACTGCGAGAATTACTCACCAATCCCGAAATTATTGTGATTCCTGGTGTTTATGACTGTTTAAGTGCCAAACTGGCAGAAAAAATCGGTTTTGATGTGGTGGCTACCAGTGGCTTTGGCATTGCTGCTTCTACTTTAGGGTTGCCCGATTACGGTTTGCTCACAGCCACAGAAATGCTTTACAGTATCGGCAGAATTGCTCAGTCAATCAGTGTGCCGTTGATTGCTGACTTAGATACTGGTTATGGCAATGCTTTAAATGTCATGCGAACCATCAAAGATGCCATCCAATTGGGTGTAGCGGGTGTGTTACTAGAAGATCAAGAATGGCCAAAAAAATGTGGTCATTTTGAAGGCAAGCGAGTCATTCCCACAGCCGAACACGCCGGCAAAATTCGCGCAGCCGTAGAGGCGCGTGGCGATAGTGGTTTGGTGATTATCGCCCGTACCGATGCCCGTGGGCCACTGGGTTTAGAAGCTGCGATCGCCCGTGGTCATGCTTACATTCAAGCCGGAGCCGATATACTGTTCGTGGAAGCACCCCAATCTGTGACAGAATTAAAAGCGATCGCTGCTGCTTTCCCTCATACCCCACTAGTGGCTAACATCGTCGAAGGTGGGAAAACTCCCTCACTTTCTGCTTGGGAGTTACAAGATTTAGGCTTTAAAATTGTCTTCTTCCCCCTCACAGGCTTGTTAGCAGTTACCCAAACTCTCACAACTTGTTTGAGTCACATCAAACAACAAGGAACTACAGCTAATTTAACTGAGTTAGTTAACTTCCAAGATTTTCAAGCCCTCGTCGGCGTTCCGCAATTTCTGCAAACAGAAAAGCAGTTCGCACAAGGGAAAGATACATAAATATCTGATCACATCCAGCAATGACAACCAATCAACCAGAAATCCACTTTCAAGATACACGCGAGATTGAACAAGATAGCATTATTAATTTGTATAAGGCTAATCAATGGTCATCGTCAGAAAAACCAGATTTACTCTACCAAGCTTTAATGAATTCGCACTCGCTGATTTCTGCATGGCATGAAGATAAACTGGTGGGTTTGGGTAATGCCATCTCTGATGGATTTCTGGTTGTTTATTATCCTCATTTGTTAGTTTTACCAAATTATCAGCGCCAAGGTATTGGTAGTGGGATTATTCAGCGTTTAATCTCTCGTTATCAAGGATTTCATCAACACATATTGATTGCTGATAGTGATGCCATTTATTTCTATAAACGATGTGGGTTTCAACGTGCTGGTAAAACTGAACCGATGTGGATTTATGCAGCCAATGATCATTGATGCTCAATTTAGTCTTTATTTTCTCAGAGAAAACTGCTGAGTGAATAACAAACTGATAGCCAGCAAAAATTCAGATGTGCTACCGACAATTGTCCCGACTAGAGCAGAAGGTATGGCATTACCAACCAGAGAAGCTAACGTCCCGACAAATAACCACGACCATTTCAATCTAATCCAAATACCAATACCAATGAGTAGCATAAACACATTAACAATAATTGTAATCATTGGTAGACGACTCAAATTAGCAACACGATAGCGGAGAATGCCTGCAAACTGGAATGGAACTAATTCAATGCCTACATAGTTGATAGCAATATCTGTCGTCGCCAGTCCCAAGGCAATTACCCAAGATAAAACCCGCACCATATTATTAGCCCAACCAGCTCCAGCACGGTGAGCAAGTTCAACACCAATGACAATGAACAATGGGACGACTAAGTAATGTAAGATAAAACGTATCAGACTGAGAGTTTTTAAAAGTTCTCCTTGACCAATTAGGCTACCTGTAGAAAGCAGGAGATTGTCATAGCTAATGCAACCTAAAACTATAGGTAAGACAATCATGGCTAGGCTAGTTGATAGCTGCCATAGGCGAATTGACCACCCTATTAATAACCATTCAATTAAGCCAAGACTGAGATGAGCTAGAGGATAAATGATTGACATGGGTAATAGATAAAAAGGAGTCAGAATACAGAATACTCATAGCAAAATGTATTCCATGCACAAATATGACAGGCTGAAACTAGTTCAGAGAATTTGTGCATGGAATCAAAATTAGTACGACTTATTAACCAACTTGGTGGTTAAAAATCATCCGACAAAACAACTTTTATTCTGGTGTTGAGCTTAGGAGCAAAATTACTACCTTCAGCTACATAAGTAAGTGGGCCTCCTGCTTCTAAAACAGCAGGGCCGCCACAAGCCTTAATTAAATCAATTCCGTTCTGCACTTTAATATCTTGACAACCGAATGCTAGTCCATTACCATCAGTGATTTTAATCTTATTGATTGTTCCAGTTTCGCCTTTAGACAAGAAAAGTTTAGCAGAGCGAATAACTGTTGTAACTGGTAAAGGAGTAGTGGTTGTGTCGATACTGAACTTACCGCCACTGATTTGCGCTTGTTCAGTGATAATTACAGTAGCTAAGGTATTAGGAAGTGCGATCGCTGCTGTATTAAAACAGAATATCAGCAATGATAGAGCAAGTGCCACAATCTTTGCTGGAACTATCAGTCTCTTCAATGAAGTCATGGGTATTCTCTTGGTTTAAGTTTGACAAAATATCTGAGATGTACACTCAATAGTTTTATCTGTTTGTTTTTTGCTATTTATGCAGGTTTTAGCAGAATAATCTGCTGATCTTATTTAAGACTTACGCAGTGTCCCTAATTCTCCGGCTTTTTTGTCAATAGTTAACCTAAATCTTCTACTAGGCGTACCAAGCGCTTGTTTCGTCTTGTATCTCCCAAGTCTGCTTGTTTCAATTCTCCGGCAGCCAATTTTTTCATTATCTATCACCTGTGATTACTATCGCACTCCAAAACTATACCTCTCAATGCTTTTAGCTATTTTTAAGTAGCTTGTAGTTTTCTGAAGAAAGATGTGACTAATGGATAGCCTGCCAGGAGGGGAGTTGGCGGAGAGATCACAAAAGATTTGTCGAACTCACTTATTTTTAGCAGAATGTCAGGAAAATAAGTTTCATGATTGATAGATAGGAACAGAAGGACTCAATGTGGGAGATGTGTAAACAGTAAACAGTGAACGTTTATTAACTGGTAACTGATAACTGATAACTGTTCACTGGTAACTGATTTGGTCAATACCCCATTTTTTCTTTTGTTTGTTGATTTTTGACTTATTTAATCATGAGCCTTTGTATCAATCCAGTTTGCCCCAAGCCTAACCATCCCCACAACCACAAAAACCGTTTCTGTCAAAGTTGTGGTTCACAGTTGGAATTACTAGGGCGCTATCGAGTGATGCACTTGCTAAGTAATGCCAACGACTTGAGTATCTATGAAGTCTACGAACAAGACACAGCCAAAATCCTCAAAGTACTGAAAGCTAATTTTTCCGCCGATACGAAAGCAGTAGAATTTTTTCGCCAAGAAGCAGTAGTTTTAGGACAACTAAATCACCCAGGAATTACTAAGGTTGATAGCTACTTCCAACACCAAACCAGAGATGGTTTAACTCTGCACTGCATTGTCATGGAGAAAATTGACGGTATTAACTTAGAAGAATGGTTAGAACAACGACAAAATCAACCAATTTCCCAAGCACAAGCAATAACTTGGTTACAACAGTTGGCAGAGATTTTGAATTTAGTACATAGCAAACTTTACTTACATTTAGATATTAAACCAGCAAATATTATTTTGCGATCGCATGGGCAAATAGTATTAACTAATTTTGGTACAGCCAGGAATTATCACAGTAGCACTACACCAACTTTATTATCGGGTTACAGCGCTCCCGAACAAATGAACGGACAAGCTGCACCACAATCGGATTTTTTTGCTTTGGGACGCACCTTTGTTTTTTTGCTGACAGGACGACATCCTTTAGATATGTACGATGTTAGTAATCATTTATTACATTGGCATAGTTACACTCAGCAAATTTCACCTGCACTTTTAAACTTTCTAGATTGGTTGATAGCACCAGAGTTAAGAAATCGCCCCACTAATGCTCAGTCTATTTTGCAGCGTCTAGGCGATATTGAGATGCAACAGAATGCTCATCTAATGAACACTGAGCTAAAACCGAATCTACCTTTATCTTCACCAACAAAGTCTCTCAACAAAGTTCCACTCATTGCTTTATTTGCAGCAATCTTAGTTTCATTAGGATTAGTTATTTTAGTGGCTTTCATCATAAATTATCCAAAATTTACTTTGTTACCAATACCAACCCAATCTCCTGAGAGAAAAGGAAAGATAGATTATTTTTCTTATCAAGAAGGCAAGGATAATCAAGGCAGAATTGCTAAATTTAATATCGCTGTTTTATCAACAGAGTACAAATGGTTATCTGAGAGTAACTTTCAAATTAAAAATAATGAGCAAATTATCAGTCTGGATGTTTTAAAATTAAATCTAGAACAAGAAAATATCCAGGAAATAATGGAAAATCCTCAAGAAATTATTTCTGTAGGTATAGCTGCTTGTGAAGGTGGCGTTACAGTTGAACAACGTCTGGCTGGGGAACGTTCCCAACAAATACACATTTTAGTCAAAAAATTATTTAAAAATACATTCAGTGTTAAAGGTTATCGCTTATTAAATTTAGGTAAATTTCAAGGAAGTGATTGTCGAAACAACCAAAATTCCACTGCATATCAAAGAAGTATTATTATTGTTGGCTTAAAAAGACAGTCAAAAGGGGTGATTATAGATGAAGCTCTGAGAAATAGGTTGGAAACTAAACCATTTGCTGATTTTAAGTTAGAGAATTATTCTTTAGGTTCTATAGATAAGTTTAAAACAATATTTAAGAGAAATTAGCTGCTAGAAGCGTAACTTAACACTAAGATATACATACCCGAATTTATCACGAAATTTATAAAAACAAAGTCCAGAGGCTATAGGGGCGGGTTAACGAGATATTCGTGAATGATTGAAGCTTCCTTTGTGAACCCGCCCCTACCGTTTTGTGTTCCTCAGATCATGTTGGGTGACTACTGAGAAATCTTTTCTACAAAACTCTGATGTTCTGCACTTGTCAAGCCTTGCTGCAATACTTCTAAAACTTTCCCTAAATTTCCGGCTAACAATGCCGATTTTTCTAACCATAAACCAGGAAATACCTGTGAGCAAATCACGCCATCAGCATTTGGCTCAAGTTGAACATATTCTCCTTCACGTAACCTAAACCAATCAAATTCACCCTCATAAACTCGCCAAACTAAATACTCTTGCACCTGATTGCGGCGGTAGACTTTTAACTTTTCGTGCAAATCAATTGATACACTACTAGCGGCAACTTCCACAATCAATTCTGGCGCACCTTCGATATAATCATCATTGCTAACATGGGTTTGTCCTCCAGTAATAATTCTTAAACAAGCATCTGGCTGAGGTTCATTATCTGCATCTAGGCGTACAGTAGCATTGTCAGCCAGCTTTACTCCTGGTGTAACAGCTTTGTAGACACCTAACCAAGTGATGATGTCAACATGGGGTTCACCGTGACCAGTGACTCTCAATGGAGATGCCATATACACAATTCCTTCAATTAAATCAGCTTTTTTCAGGTTGGGCATAGCATCATAACGACGTTCAAATTCAGCACGGGTGAGTTTGTCGCCGTTTTCCAAAGGTGGCAAGGTGGAGATGAGAGAAATAGGGGAACTCAGTGTCATGATTTTTTCTACAGCAATTCGACCGTTAATTTTATTTTTAATCAAATATCTACAGGATGCTGGCCATAATAAGGCAAAGCCTCTGACCAATGAGGATGTTTACCTTGTTGCCATTGGAGATGCGCCAGTTCTAAGATACTTGTGACTGTTGCCGCTAGCTGAGATTTGGCTGCAATTAGTTGACAACTATCTTCCCAATTAGCTAAAGTTTCCTGCCATGCTTCTGGTGTAAATACAGCATCGGCTAATAAAGTTGTTAAGCCAGTATGGGATGCAGGTTGATAAATCGCGCCAAAAACCTGTCCTCTTTGTGCTGGCATTTCTATAGCGATCGCTTTACTAATGTTATTGTCCCTTATATGTGACCAAGCTACTGCCGCCAAGGTAGAAACTCCGAATACAGGAATATCTAACTGTTGTCCCAAGGTACGGGCAATAACCACACCAATCCGAGTACCAGTATAACCGCCAGGCCCTTTAGCAACAGCAATAAAAGCTAAGTCTGCCCAAGTTTGGGGTGCGATAAAATCAACTAAATATTGATGTACATAAGTAGATAAATCTCGCCCTAAATCCCAAACCTGAGTGCGAGTTTCGCCAGCAAAATTACTAATTGCTAAACCCAGTTCTGGAGTGGTTGTGTGTAGGGATAAGCTGTATTTTTTGAGTTTGGGTTTTTCTAGTTGCGTAGTCAAAGCGAACTTTAGTGTAGATTTTTCTCAAGATTACACTATTGTCAAAAATATTGACACAAAATTCTTCACATTAATTTATTTTTAGTTACGTAATTTTATTAAATTAGAGAATCAACTTAACATTTCCTATATATAGGAATCCGATTTGATTACTGAAATAGTTTGCGTAGGTAGGCAATAGGGAATAGGCAATAGGTAACCCGGATTTCTCACGAAATTTATCAAACTGAAGTCCAGAGGCTGTAGGGGCGGGTTCACAAATATGCTTCAATCATTCACGAATATCTCGTTAACCCGCCCCTACCGTTTTGTGAGAAATGCAGGGTAAGAAGTTCCTCCACTGGTACTGATTCTTTTCAATAATCAAATACTAGTCCTATAAACAGTTGACTGTACTCCTAAAGTCAAATGAGAGTGAAATTATTAATATGGATAAGGAGACGATCAACTGATGCTCAGTCTGCCTCAAACTATACCAGTGAGCGACCTAAAATGGGTATTACCATTGCCGATTACAAACTTACGCAAATTTTGTCTGACAGTACAAATACTTGTATTTATCGCGCCGTTAATGAGCGACAACAAACATCAGTAATTATTAAAACCCTCAAAGCTGAATATCCCACGATAGAAGAACTTGCCCAATTAGGTCATGAATATAAAATCCTCCAGACTTTAAATATAGCAGGTGTGATTAAACCACTCGCTTTGGAGAGCTATCAAAACGGTCTAGCATTAATTTTTGCAGACTTTGAGGGAGCAGCTTTAACAGATTTTATTAATACGAAATATCTTGATCAGCATCACTTTTTAGTAATTGCTATTCAATTAACTAATATTCTTAGTCAAATACATCAACATAAGATTATTCATAAAAATATTAAGCCTGATAATATTTTTATTGACCCCAAAAACAATCAAGTTACAATTATCGATTTCAGTATCTCATCTTGTCTATCAAAAGAAAATTTAACTATCAGTCATCCCCATTTAATTGAAGGCACTCTTGCTTATATGTCCCCAGAACAAACTGGGAGAATGAATCGCTCCATTGACTATCGAACTGACTTTTATTCTTTGGGTGTGACATTCTATCAAATGCTTACCGGACAATTACCATTTACAGCTACTGACCCATTAGAACTAGTTCATTGCCATATAGCGAAAATCCCAGTATCACCTCAAGAAATCAATGCTGATATTCCCCCAGTAGTTGCAGATATAGTTATGAAACTATTGGCTAAAACGGCAGAGGCAAGATATCAAAATGCTTTAGGTATCAAAGCAGATTTAGAAAAATGCCTCAGACAAATTCAAGCTACTAACAAAATTGCTAACTTTACTATTGGGCAGTTAGATTTAAATAGTCAACTGCTGATTCCCCAGAAACTTTACGGACGAGAAACAGAAGTCATAAG
This sequence comes from Nostoc sp. TCL26-01, assembly GCF_013393945.1. Lineage (NCBI taxonomy): Bacteria > Bacillati > Cyanobacteriota > Cyanophyceae > Nostocales > Nostocaceae > Nostoc > Nostoc sp. TCL26-01. The sequence goes on along the minus strand of NZ_CP040297.1, from coordinate 5,584,898 downwards.
TCTGATGAATGCCTTTGAGCGAGTTGGCTTAGGGGCAGTAGAAATGATTTTAGTCAGTGGTTATTCAGGTATTGGTAAATCTTCTTTAGTCAATGAAGTTCATAAACCCATAGTTGCTCGACATGGTTATTTTATTTCTGGTAAATTTGACCAATTCAAGCGAAATATTCCTTATGCGTTTTTAATTTCAGCTTTTCAAGAGTTAATTCAACAATTACTCACAGAAAGTTCCGCAAAAATAGCGCTGTGGAAATTTAAAATTTTAGAATCTCTGGGTGTGAATGGTCAAGTAATTATTGATGTCATTCCCGCAATAGCACAAATCATTGGTTCTCAGCCGCCTGTGGTGCAATTAGGCATCAATGAATCTCAAAACAGATTTAAGCGAGTATTTCAGCAATTTATTCATATATTTTGTCAACCTGAGCATCCATTAGTACTATTTTTGGATGACTTACAATGGGCAGATTTAGATTCTCTCAAATTAATTCAACTACTGATTAGTAACCCCAATAGCCAATATTTACTTTTGATTGGTGCTTATCGCAATAACGAAGTTAATAGTACTCATCCATTAATGCTTGCTGTGGATGAAATGCACAACTCTGGTGCAGTGATCAATAATATTATTCTTCAGCCATTGCAAATTGATCATGTTAATCAGTTAGTTAGTGATACTCTCCATCATCAACAGATAAACTCCTATTCATTAGCTAATTTATTATTTACTAAAACTCAAGGTAATCCATTTTTCTTAACTCAATTACTCAAATCTCTAGAGCAAGAAAATTTATTATATTTTAATTTTAGTCGAGGTTGTTGGCAGTGGGATATCACCCGACTGCAAGATATTGAAATTAGTGATAATGTTGTGGAATTCATGGTGAACCAAATCCAAAAGTTATCACCAGTAACTCAAAATATCTTAAAATTGGCTGCTTGTATTGGCAGTAAATTCACTTTGGATGTTTTGAGTATTGTTAATCAAAAAACTTTATCTGTCACGGCTCAAGAACTTTGGGAATCTTTAGAAGCTGGTTTAGTTTTACCTTTGGATAGTGCTTATAAAATTCCCTTGGCTATTAGTGAGCAACCAGAACACCAAAGAATTACATATCAGTTTTTACATGACAGAGTCCAGCAAGCATCTTATTCGTTAATTCCTGATTCCGAAAGAAAAGCAACTCATTTTCATATCGGTCAATTGCTATTACAACACACTACATTAGAAGAACGCCAAGAAAATATTCTTACTTTAGTTAATCACCTCAATTATGGTGAAGATTTACTCACACTAGAGTCAGACAAGTATCAGCTAGCTGAACTCAATCTCTTAGCAGGGCAAAAAGCTAAGATAGCAACAGCTTATGAGTCGGCTATCCGCTATCTTCAGGTGGGTTTGAAATTATTAACAGCAAATAGTTGGCAGGCGCAGTATCAATTAACTTTAGCTCTTTATGAGTCGGCAATAGAAACAGCATACTTAAAAGGCGATTTTGCCGAGATGGATAAATGGGTGGCAATTGTTTTGCAACAAGCTGCCAATCCGATGGATAAAATGAAAGTCTATGAAGTGAAAATTCAAGCCTGTATGGCGCAAGTTAAACAACTGGAGGCGTTCAAAATTGGGTTAGAAGCTTTAGAATTGCTGGGAGTCAAGTTACCAGAGTCACCAAGTATTGCTGATATTGAACAGACTATTAGCCAAACAGCAACAAATTTGACTGGGAAAAATATTGCAGATTTGATTCATCTACCTTTAATGACAGAGGTGGATAAATTAGCAGCCATCCGAATGCTTACCAGTCTGGGTTCTCCAACTTATCAGTCTGCACCTGCGTTATTTCCCCTAGTTGTATGTGAACAGGTGAATTTATCGGTAAAATATGGCAATTCGCCCTTTTCGGCTTATGGTTATGTTTGTTATGGGGTGATTTTAAACGGGATAGTTCAGGATATTGATTCAGCTTATCAATTTGGCAAGTTAGCTATCAACTTAGTCGAGCAGTTCAACGCCTCAGAACTGAAGACGAGTATCTTCTATGTGGCAGGGGCGTGTACGATGTATGGGAAAGTTCATGCTCGTGAAACATTGCCCCTTTTGCAAGAAGCTTACCTGAGTGGCTTAGAGAATGGACAGTTTGAGTATGGGTGTTATGCGATCGCTCAAAAATGTCAACACTCCTATTTTATCGGACAAGAGCTACCAAAGCTAGAACCAGAAATGGCAATAATCAGCGATGCTTTGGCTCAACTCCACCAAGAAAATGCTCTGAGCTGGAATAAAATTTTTCACCAATCAATTCTCAATTTACTCAAACCTAGTCAAAATTCTTGTCTTTTATTGGGTGAGGTATACAACGAGGATGAATCTTTACCACTTTTACAAGCAGCTAATGCGAGAACTTTACTCCTCTACTTTTATCTGAACAAACTTATCCTCTGTTACTTGTTTGGTGAATACCCACAAGCTTTAACAAATGCGCTGCAAGGAGAACAATATTTAGATGGAGTCAAAGCGTTTTTAGTTGTCCCTGTGTTTCATTTTTATGATGCTTTAGTCCAACTAGCTATATATCCATCTGCATCATCTGCACAACAAGAACAAATCCTCGATAAAGTCAATTATAATCAACAGAAAATGCAACACTGGGCAGATCATGCCCCCATGAATTTTCAGCATAAATATGACCTTGTGGAAGCAGAAAAAGCCAGAGTATTAGGTCAACATTGGCTAGCAATGGCAAATTATGACAAAGCAATTGCTGGAGCTAAAGAACAAGGATATATCCAAGAAGAAGCACTCGCTAATGAATTGGCAGCAAAATTTTATTTTGAATTTGGTAGAGAAAAGGTAGGACAAACATATTTAACTGATGCCTATTATGGATATTTGCGCTGGGGGGCAACAGCTAAAGTCAGAGATTTAGCAGAAACATATCCGCAAATATTCTCACGGATATCAGAGCGCAAAATCACCAGTCTGGAGATGAATCAGACGATTAGCTCCATGACTAAAAATATGAGTGGCATTTTCGATATATCCGCAGTCATGAAAGCAGCACAAGCGCTTTCTGGTGAAATCGTTTTAGATAAATTGCTGGCTAAATTGATGCAGCTTGTTTTAGAAAATGCTGGCGCAGAGACAGGATTTTTAATTTTAGAAATAGCTGGAAATTTAGTGATTAAAGCCTCAAAAACTTTAGCAAATCATCAGATAAATGTACAACAATCAATACCTGTAGACTCTTGTCAAGAATTACCCATATCGGTAATTAATTATGTCCGGCGGACTCAGCAAAATATTGTCATCAATGATGCTAGCCATGAGGGGATGTTTACTACAGATAGTTATATTATCCAGCACCAACCAAAATCTCTGTTATGTATCCCCATTGTCAATCAAGGTAAACTAATTGGCATCCTGTATTTAGAAAATAATTTGACTACAGGAGTGTTTACATCTGAACGTGTAGAAGTATTGCAACTTTTATCTTCTCAAGCCGCAATTTCTATTGATAATGCCCGTCTTTACAATGATTTAGAAGAATATAATCGTACCCTAGAAATAAAAGTAGAAGAACGCACTCTCGAATTACAACAAGAAATTCAGGAACGCCAAAGAGCAGAATTAGCAGCCGAATCAGCTAACCGTGCCAAGAGTGAATTTTTAGCTAATATGAGCCATGAACTACGCACTCCACTCAACGGCATTTTAGGTTACACACAAATTTTTCAAAAGGATCGAAATTTAACTCCCCAACAAAAAAATGGTGTAGAGATTATTTATCAATGTGGTGAACACTTATTAACACTAATTAATGATATTTTAGATATTTCCAAAATAGAAGCGCGGAAAATGGAAATGTATCCCCAACAATTTCATTTTTCCCAGTTTCTCGAAGGCATAATTCATATGTGTCGCATCCGTGCTGAACAAAAAGGCATCTCCTTAGTATATAAAGCTGTTTCTCCTTTACCAAATATAGTTTTTGCTGATGAAAAGCGCTTACGCCAAGTTTTGATTAATTTACTCAGCAATGCAGTTAAATTTACAGAACAAGGTTGCATTACTTTTTATGTAGGTTATGTGAGCAATTATGGGCAAGAGGTACAAGAAAGCAATACTGTTCTCAACTCTCAATCCCCAATCCCCAAAATCAGATTTAGTATAGAAGATACAGGTATGGGGATCTCACCAGAGCAATTAGAAGAAATATTTTTGCCATTCAAGCAAGTAGGTGAAAATAGCCGGAAAACTGAAGGAACAGGTTTGGGATTAGCAATTAGTCGTCAATTAGTAGAAATGATGGGCGGTGAACTTCAGGTTAAGAGTACTCTAGGTCAAGGTAGTGTTTTTTGGCTAGACTTAGATTTACCAGAAGTGATGTCACAAGCTGATGTAACCAAGGTTGAACAAAGCCAAATCGTGGGTTTCGTTGGGACTCGGCGCAAAATATTAGTCGTAGATGATAAATGGGAAAATCGCTCTGTCTTAGTCAATTTACTACAACCTCTAGGTTTTGAAGTTGTAGAAGCAACCGATGGGTTAGATGGTGTTAACAAAGCCAGTGAATTTGCACCAGATGTGATTTTTATGGATTTAGTCATGAATGTGATGGATGGCTTTGAAGCTACCCGTCGCATCAGGATGTTACCAAACTTAAAAAAAACGGCGATAATTGCTATATCGGCCAGCGTTTTTGATTTTAATCAACAACGGAGCCAAGCAGTTGGTTGTGATGACTTTCTGCCTAAACCCATCCAAGTAAATAATCTTTTAGAAAAATTACAGTTTCATCTAGGATTGACATGGATTTATCAAGATGGAATAAATCAGTGGTTACAACCAAAGGATGTTAATCTCAAAGCTCCCATATCTCATCAAACATTGATTGCGCCATCAGCAGAAGAATTAGCTATTTTGCTTGACTTGGCAATGCGGGGAAACCTCAGAGGTCTTGCTGAAGTTATTACTAGGCTAGAGGAAGCTAATGAAAAATTAATACCGTTTGCGACTCATATCCGCCAACTAGTCAAAGGTTTTAAAGGCAAGCAAATTGTCGAGTTTTTGAAAAAATTTTAAAAAAAATTAAAAATTATTATGACTGTAAATTCTTGTGAAGAGGGGGTCATTTTAATCGTTGATGACAATCCCACAAATTTAGAAATGCTGTTTGATGTTTTGGCGAATGCTGGCTATACAGTATTAGTAGCAGAAGATGGTGAGAGTGCGATCGCCAGAGCTGAATACGCCCCACCAGACTTGATATTATTAGATATCCTCATGCCGGGGATGGATGGTTTTGCCACTTGTCGCCACCTCCAAGAGCATCAATCAACACAAGATATTCCCATCATCTTCATGACAGCCCTGTCTGACACAGTAGATAAAGTCAAAGGCTTGAATTTAGGTGCTGTAGATTACATCACTAAACCACTGCAACACGAAGAAGTTTTAGCCCGTGTCAAACTCCACCTCAGACTACGGTATTTAACAAAAACCCTTAAATCACAAAATCAGCGCCTAGAAACAGAAATAGTCGAACGCAAACGTATAGAGGAACAACTGCGTGAACAAGCAGCTTTGTTAGATATCACCACCGATGCCATTATTGTCCGCGACTTAAACAACTACATCCGTTTTTGGAACCAAGGCGCTGCACACTTGTATGGATGGGAAGCTAGAGAAGCAATTGGGGAAAATGCCAACAGCCTGCTATATCAGCCGCAAAATCTCTCACAACTTGAACCAGTCAAGCAAAATTTGGCTACATCTAGTGCTTGGCAAGGCGAATTAACACAAATCACCAAAGCTGGGCAAGTAATCACGGTTGCTAGTCGTTGGACTTTGATGTACAACCAAAATGGGCAACCCCAATCAATTTTGACTGTTAATACTGATATTACCGAGAAAAAACAACTCGAAAATCAATTCCTGCGCGCTCAAAGGCTAGAGAGCATCGGTACACTAGCTGGTGGTATTGCCCATGACTTGAATAATATCCTCACGCCAATTTTAACAGCAGCTCAACTACTGCAACTGAAGCTACCTCATGTGGATGAACGCACCCAGCAAATGTTTAAGACTATCGAATCGAATACTAAACGTGGAGCAGCTTTAGTCAAGCAAGTTTTACAATTTACCCGTGGCGTGGAAGGTAAACGCACAATTGTGCAAATTAGCTACTTATTTTCCGAAATTCAGCAGATTATCCGTGAGACATTTCCTAAATCGATTGAATTTTCTACCCATATTCAGCCAGACTTGTGGACAGTCATCGGTGATGCAACAAACTTGCATCAAGTACTGATGAATCTTGTCGTCAATGCCCGTGATGCCATGCCTAACGGTGGTAATCTCAGTATGTCTGCGGAGAATCTGTTCATTGATGAAGCGGCTGTACGGATGAACCTGGATGCTCATGTCGGCTCTTATCTAGTCATTTCTGTCACCGATGCGGGGATGGGTATGGAACCAGCAATACTTGATAGGATCTTCGAGCCATTTTTTACTACCAAAGAAGTTGGCAAAGGTACAGGCTTGGGTCTTTCAACTGTGCAAGGTATTATCAAAAGTCATGGTGGTTTTATCAATGTCTACAGTCAAGTAGGAAAAGGAACCGAGTTTAAAGTATTTTTACCCGCCGTTGCAGCTACAGCCGTTCCTGCGGTAGAAAATATGGAACTGCTCAAAGGTAATGGTGAATTGATTTTAGTTGTAGATGACGAAGCCAAAATTCTCCAAACCACCAAACTCTCCCTAGAAGCTTACAACTATAAAGTCCTCACCGCCTGCGATGGTATTGAGGCGATCGCTACCTATGCTCAAGATCAAGATAAAATTAGTCTGGTATTAATGGACATGATGATGCCATCGATGGATGGTACTAAAGCTATTCACGTCTTACAAAAAATTAATCCCTTAGTCAAAATTGTGGCTGTTAGTGGACTAGTCACTAGTCAAAAATTAGCGGGAAGTGCGGTAGTCAAGAAATTTCTCTCTAAACCCTACACAACCAAAGAACTTTTAGAAACACTACAAAGCGTACTTACCCAGGAGTCAGAGAGTAGCGGCTTGCGGAGTTTCCCCTCCTTGTAGGCACTGTTTCCTGCCTCAAATCCTCTTATTTTCAGAAATGACAGGATTTAAATAACTGCAAATTCAGTATACTGCCTGACATCAGCTGGTTGGAAGGCTAAGACAATTTGATTTTTAGGAATACCCGCATTGACAAGTTCGTTAGCTATACCGTATTCTGTACCGTCTCTTTGAATCCAGATTTTATCGTTGATAATATCAATATGGACTAAGCAACCATGCACCCGTTGATTATTTTCCCAGCCAAGTGTTATTAGTAGGTAATGGTTAGAGGTTTGGTCTACAATCAGTTGTCTTTCTAGTTCTCCATAAGCGTAGGGAAGTTGGGAATATTCTGTTAATATTTTTTGAATAATTTGACGATAATTATTTAAGGTATCCATTGCACTATCATCTCTAGTTTTGCATCGAAGACCAGTAAACAAAGCCTTTGATTTTCTAATAATATTTTACCAATTGGCTCTTGAAATATTTCTGAGTAAGTTTCTTGACGAATAGCCAAATACAAGCGGCGGTCAGATTCTAGGCGAGTGAGAATGTCGTAATATAAAATATATTGCCCTAAAGCGTTTTCTAGATCAGTGACTGGAGAAGAACCTATAAAACTTTTAATTTCAATTGCTATTTTATCTCCGCTTTTTTCGGCAGCTATGAGTTTTTCTGCACCTAAGTCTATATATAAATCTCTTGTACCCCATCTGAGAATAAATGGATCTTTAGTAATTTGCCAACCATCTTTTTCTAAGGCATTTCTAACAGCATTATGGGAAATGTCTCTAGCTGGCATAGTTAAATTTATACTAGATCAATCAGCTTAAACGAATTCATAATAAAGTTTTCTACATTCGCGTAGAGAACTCCATTACGAATTACGAATTACGCCTAATGTGTATTAGACGTTGAAACCACGCATTCTCGTGTAGAGACGTTGCATTGCAACGTCTCTACCAAGCGCGAAATCCTCGATATTGCGTTGATATTTATAATTCACATCAGACGTGAATTACGAATTACGAATTATTCAAGTCGGTACTAATTCCCCTGGACGTAACTTCGACCATTTGCCCATTTCCCGCTTGAAACTGAGACAACCAACAACATCCCATTCCATTTCTATGACATCTTCTTTGGTGCGAATGTTAACGTTGATGGAGGGTTCGTTTGGCTCAAAATCTGGGATTTCGGTCAAATGGGGTTGTTGGTGTTGTGTTTCTACGGCATTATAAGTTACACAACGGTCTACATAGTGGCAGTTTACGCAAATACACATAATAGAACCAACTCCACAGCCTTTATTGTTAATCTAGCTTAAGCCAAACCATTGATCAGCAGTTCCTGGGTTGATTTTTATTACAATGTTTAAATCAGTTCCTTCTACCTTAGCACCCGAAAATTGGCCGTTTAGCCTGGAATGGTTGCCACAACCAACTTACATGGTAGGTGGGGCGGTGCGGGATGCCATATTGGGTAGAAGTCGGGAATATTGGGATCTTGATTTTGTGATCTCATCAGATGCTGTTAAAGTGGCTAGAGCGATCGCTCGTCATTATCAAGCTGGTTTTGTCTTACTCGACCCAGTACGCAAAATTGCCCGTGTGGTGTTTCCTCAAGCTACAGCCGACTTTGCTCAACAAGAAGGCGACAGTGTAGAGACTGACCTGCATAGAAGAGATTTTACCATCAATGCGATCGCCTACAATCCCCATACCCAAGAAATCATCGACCCCCTCAACGGTTATGCGGATTTACAGGCGGGTTTGTTACGCATGGTGTCACCAGCCAACCTTGCAGATGACCCTTTACGTTTATTACGAGCTTATCGTCAAGCAGCCCAACTCGGCTTTACCATTGAACCCAAGACTCAAACCACAATCCGTTCTCTAGCATCACAGCTGTCTCAAGTCGCTGCTGAACGTGTGCGAACAGAAATTGGTTATTTGTTAGCCAGTCCTCAAGGTACACCCTGGATAGCTACAGCCTTAGCGGATGGTTTACTGACGCAGTTTTTCCCAAATACCAGAGATGAAAGTATTCATCAACTAGCAGCAGTTGACAAAATAGCCAACTTACTCACTCAACATTGGCCCCAGCTAGGTGTACAACTACAACAATCCGTCCGTGAGACTGTGAAAACCACTTGGTTGGGTATCGCTAAACTCGCCTGTCTTGTCCACCCAGAACCAACCGTGGCTGAGATTGAGCTACAGCAACTCACTTACAGCCGTGCGGAGATTCGCGCTGTCACCACTGCCCTCAAACTATGGTTACAGCTAAAAACAGCACATACCTTGAGGGAACAGTATTTCCTGTTCCAAGAAGCAGGTATGGCATTCGGAGCGATCGCTGTTTTAGCCTTAGTAAATGATATTTTGGTAGAGGCGATGTCTGGCGAAAATCCATTATTGGCCTACTCACCATTGATCACCCGCTACCTGAACCCCGATGATCTGGTCGCTCATCCCACTCAGCTAGTAAGTGGTAAAGAAATAATGATAGCACTGAATATTCCAGCCTCGCCACAAGTGGGTGAATTACTGACAGAAATTGCCCTAGCTAAAATTGAGGGTAAAATCTCCACACCAGAAGAAGCGATCGCTTTTGCCAAAAAGCTCCTGCCAAGCTAGTCTTTTATACAGCAATGATCACATCCTATTATCTTGTCTTATGATGTTGACTTTACCTTGTCGCAAGATTTGCCAATTGCCGTTTGTCCATTTGGCAACGGTGGAAGGTATACCAATACTTGCCGTTTCATCTGTCGCCAAGGTCAGGACTGTGGGAAACTGCTGGGTGATTTCTGCCATTGTTAGCAAAGCTGGCTGTCCCGAAAAATTAGCGCTAGTGGTGGCAAGAGGGCCAGTTTGCGTCAAAATAGTTTGAGCGATCGCACTATCAGGCACACGAATACCAATAGTGCTGGGATCTGTAGGATTCATCACTGCTGGTACGCGATCGCTTGCTGGTAAGACTAATGTCAGCGCTCCTGGCCAATGTTGACTGACTACTCCTTGCCAGATTTTATACTCTTGTTCGCTACCTGTGACATAAGGCCATAAATCTTCAGCGATCGCTCCCATCAAAATTAGCGGTTTGTCTTGAGTACGCTGTTTTGCAGCAAAGATTAACTCTGCCTTTTCTGGGAGAGTTGCCAACGCCGGCACAGTATCTGTCGGAAAGCTAGCTAGTAGTCCGGCTCGTATTCCTGCGATCAGAACTTCTAAAGAAACTTGGGTCATGTTGGTTATATTACATTCATATTGATCATAGGACTTACGCACCCAACCAATAAACCCTTCTCAGGGTAGTCAAAAGTCAACAGTTCAAAAAAACTTGATTTTAACTATTACGTGAGTCTCCAACAGAGGCGCAGCTGCACCTGCGTTGGAGACTCACGTTAAAAATGCTGCGAGTATGTTGTTAAACTATCAGTCCGTGCATATGGTGTACGTCCGCGATAAAATTCTCAAGCACCAGCAAGTACATCATTCCCATGCAAATCAACTGGCAACCTGTCAAAACCTACGAAGACATCCTGTATCACAAAGCTGATGGTATTGCGAAAATTACCATCAACCGTCCCCACAAACGCAATGCTTTTCGTCCCAAAACCGTTTTTGAGCTATATGAGGCTTTCTGGGATGCGCGTGAAGATACTAATATTGGCGTAGTTTTATTTACTGGCGCAGGGCCACATACTGATGGTAAATATGCTTTTTGTGCAGGTGGAGATCAAAGTGTACGGGGACAAGCTGGTTATGTCGATGAGGCTGGCATTCCCCGCTTGAATGTGCTGGATTTACAACGCTTGATTCGTTCCATGCCGAAAGTTGTGATTGCTCTTGTCGCTGGGTATGCGATCGGTGGTGGACACGTCTTACACTTAATTTGTGACCTGACGATCGCAGCTGATAATGCTATTTTCGGACAGACTGGCCCAAAAGTCGGCAGTTTTGACGGCGGTTTCGGCGCTAGCTATCTCGCGCGCATTGTCGGACAAAAAAAAGCTAGAGAAATTTGGTTTCTCTGTCGTCAATATGATGCTCAACAAGCTTTAGAAATGGGTTTGATAAATTGTGTGGTTCCAGTAACCCAATTAGAAACAGAAGGTATTAAATGGGCTGAAGAAATTTTAGAAAAAAGCCCAATTGCGATTCGTTGTCTCAAGGCAGCTTTTAATGCTGATTGTGATGGACAAGCTGGTTTACAAGAACTAGCTGGGAATGCCACCTTACTTTATTACATGACAGAAGAAGGTTCCGAAGGAAAACAAGCTTTCCTGGAAAAACGTCCACCAAATTTTCGTTCCTTCCCTTGGCTACCTTAAGTAGGGAATGGGGAGTTATTCACTAGTAACGCACGTAATTCGTAATTCGTAATTCGTAATTCGTAATACCTGTGGGAAGGCTTGCGCCTACGTAATTACGTTTTAGCTAGGGACTCCCTACTCCCTTGATTTAGATGTTGAATTTTGCAGCACCAGAAATTTTCAAAGGCAAATTTTAATTTTACGCAGACTGTCAGCTCAGTCAGGTAAGATGATGAATGGTTAGATATGAAAGTTTACAACTAATAGAAGTAGAGACCCTAAGATTTAAAACCAGCAAGAGGGCTTGTTTTATTTCCCACTTCTGACTTCTGCGATGAAGACGGCTTCAGCTTTCGTTGGTTCAGGAGTAAAAGTAGTTTTTTCCTCAACAAAAGCGAAAGTAGCATTTTCTAAATCAGACACAAGAGTTTCCGACTGTACTACTGGTGTAGCATCTGGCAAACCCCAAGCATCTTCTAAAGTTTCCCAAGAAGGCGCAAAAGGTGGTAACGCTAAAGAGCAAGCTTTCCAAGCGGCTTGCACAGGCGCTCCCAACTGTTGGCACATTCCACCACGACGACCCTCTGGCTTGTAATGGCGACAATATCGACAGGCAGATGTTAAAGAATTAATGGGTTTCATTTGGGTTCATCTTTAATGCCGTCTAGGGCTGAATTCTGTCTCTATATTTTCCTTCTAGATATAAATACGTAGTGAACCTAAAACCCGTGATTGTATCTAGCTTATAACCCTTTTTACCTCTAAATAATGTTTATTATGTTTTTATATTTGTGTTATAAATTTCAATGATATTGGTAGTGCTTACATATCAGGGATTGTCTATAACCAATTGGGGATCAACGGTAAAAGCAAAGATTTAAAGAGAGGGGAAGTTTTAAATTAAGCGGTAATAATCCTTGTTTAATCAGGGTAAGCCTATCTTACCAGCTACTTAACTTTGTGCCTCTGTACCTTTGTGGTTAAATAAATTACTTTTTTACTACAAAGGAATTTGTCACTAGAAGTGAAAGATGTTTTGATCTGTTTACATTTCTTTAAAAGTGGTTGCAGATTACCCGGTTATAATCAACACATGACTATTGCCCAGACTTTATGGTAAAATCACTATGTATCCGCCTTGGCTGACCTCAATAACCTGAAATTATTATTTTTAATCATAGTTAATGTTCAGTACATAGCCAAATTCATCAAAATGGCATTTTTCAGGTATCTATGCGGCGTTGATATGTGATCTGATAGGCTGCGCTGCTTGTGACAACTACACGAATTATTCCCGGACAATCGCCTAACCATATCCAAGCAATCGGTTTAAACATAGTTTCCGTTTTGGGAGGCGGAAGAGATGTTGTCTTGGCAATTGATTTGACGGAAAGTGTGGGATTAAATGATGAAGGTCGGATACGTTTACGGCAAATTGTCGAAGATAGTCTTAAAGCTGGTGATTATGTATACGTTGTACCTTTTGCCAGGGATGTAAATGTTGGTGAGTTGACAACAGCAGACAACCCCCTGGGAACACCGATATATTTTCAAAGTAAGAATAAAGAAAATCTTGACAAAATATTAGCGAAAATTCCCTTTGTTGCTGATCCTCTTCGTTATGGTACAGATATTCAAAGAGCTGAGTTAACTATTTATCAAGGGATTGCTCAAATTAATCAAAACCGTCTGCAAAAGCAGCAAGCAATCAAGCCACAATCAGTAGTTTGGATTACAGATGCACCTTTATTTACTCCCAAGGGAATTCCCTCATCAGTGTGGGTAGAAACTCCGGCTGATAGTCCTTTTCGTCTAGCTTCATCTCTAGAAAGTCAGCAGCGACAGGACTGGCTCAAAGCTTTACCTTTGCAAGAGCGATCGCAATCCATCACCACCAAAGATAATAAAGCATATAAACTGACTGTTGTCGATATCCAGCCTACTGTCCAAGAATTTTGTACCCCTGCACCGGGTAATCAAGAAACTTGTTTAGTTACGCCTTATTTAACTCACAAATTATGGCTACCTGGATTGATTTCCCTGGCGATTTTAACTATTATATCGGGACTGATATGGAAAATTTATCGGGTACAAAGAAAGTGGGAATTAATAGTAGACTTTGAAGCCACAGCCAAACCTGAAGACCAAAAATGTAGACTACCAAACCAGAAACGTATTGCCATTGGTGAATATGATCCTACTTGTGTAGATGCTATTGATTGTCCAGGTGCAGAAGTCAGAGGATATTTAGAACGTCAAGGTGAAAAACTTTATTTAATCCCTACAGAGTCAGCCCAAATTTATTATCAAGGACGAGAAATTACATCCCGGACTTTGATATCTAGTTCTCGGTTTCGCTTAAATTGTCCAGATGTTCGGCAGAGTGATTACGAGATCATTATTAAAGTGAAAAAATAGCGGCTAGAGGCGCATCTCATGAGTCAAGCAACTACAAATGAACAGCAATATCGAGGAATTAACCGCACGGTTTGTATTGGTTTGGGTGGTACTGGCCGGGATGTTTTGATGCGAATTCGCCGATTAATTGTTGACCGCTATGGAGATTTAAGCAACTTACCCATCGTCAGTTTTGTTCACATTGACACCGATAAAGCGGCAACACAAGTAGTAGGAATTCGCACAGGTAGTACTTATCATGGTGTTGACCTGAGTTTCCGTGAAGCCGAAAAAGTCAGCGCTACTATGTCCACCAAGGAAGTAACTATGTTTGTGGAAGGACTAGAACGGCGTTCAGAATATACTCGTCATGGCCCTTATGACCATATTGGTCGATGGTTTCCTCCCCAGTTATTACGCAATATTAAAGCAGTTGAAGAAGGCGCAAAAGGGATTAGGCCTGTTGGGAGATTAGCATTTTTTCACAATTATCAAAAAATTAAAACTGCAATAGAAAGTGCAGAAAGACGTACTAGAGGACATGAGTCTTTATTACTGAATCATAAACCTAGTTTAAGAGTTGAACCAGGATTAAATATTTTTGTCATTGGTTCTTTGTGTGGTGGTACAGGAAGCGGAATGTTTTTGGATGTTGCTTATAGTTTGAGACAGCTTTATGGTGATGACAGCGCTCAAATTGTCAGCTATTTAGTCACAAGTCCAGAATTGTATGGTAATACTCCTAGCATGAGTGCGAATACTTACGCTGCACTTAAGGAATTAAATTATTACAGCACTCCAGGAACAAGATTTACCGCCTGTTATGATATTGAAAATTTAGTAGTCATTCAGGAAAAGCGACCACCATTTGACTATACTTATTTGATATCTCATCAAACTAGAGGTGAGTATCAAATTTTGGGACAAGGGAAGTTATGTAATGTGATTGCTCATAAGATTGCCCTAGATTTTTCTGGTGAGTTAGCACCTGTAATTAAGGGCAATAGAGATAATTTTCTCCAACACATGATTCAATGGGATAAACATCCACGTCCCAATGGACAGCGTTATTTAACATTTGGATTGGCAGCAATTTATTTTCCCCGTGATACAATTGTGCAGATTGCCTTAACCCAGGTCAGTTTAGCACTGGTGAAATTTTGGTTAAGCAGCAAAGGTCAAAGTCCAGATCCTCTGAAGCTACTAGAACAGTTTTTGATTCAGTCTCGTTGGCATAATGACTTAGCGAGAAAGGATGGCTTAATTACCAAAATAGCCGAGTCGGTAGAAGATAACAGTAAGAATTTTAGTAGTACTATCAACGGTTGGAAAAATAAATTGGAACGGGCGATTGATGAATGTCAAAATAAAGACGATCGCCAAAACATTCGTCAACAATTACCCAGAGAGTTACGTGAGCAATTCCGTAAAGTCCAACCAGGAGAAACAGAAAGTAATCGGGGCATTTGGTTGACAAAACTACTGCAAGCTTCTCCCAATATTAGTAAAGAACTGAAGAATCATATTGATGATTATCTAGCTCAATTACTTACCCCTAGTGAGCCTAATTTCTCCATCAAAAGTAGTCGTGATTGGTTAGATGCTTTACAGCATGAATTGCATAACTATCAGCGAGATTTACAAGCGTTAATCACTGAGTTTGGGGGGATGAGGCGTTTAGAAGATATCGATAAAAAATGGCGCGATGCTGATCAAATCATTGAAGATATTGAGCAAAAAGCAAGTATTCCCTTTTTAAATAATAAGAACACTCAAGTACAAATAGAAGCCAAAAGAGCCATCCAAGAAGTCAGCAGATTAATTAAGCATAATTTTGACTTAACAGTGTCTCAGGAAGCGCTGAAAATTGTCAATGAATTACAGAAGTATGTGCAAGCGATCGCTAATCAATTAACGGCTTTTAGTAGGTTAATTGAAGACTTACAAACTACTTATGAAAAGCAAGACAGTGATTTAAGACAAATGAACTTTGATGAAATGAGTGGCGAAGCAATATTTGATAGTGAAGATATTGAGCGCTGCTACCAAACCATGTTACCAGAAGATGATTTTCGCGGACAGTTGGTATTAGCTAGTACCGCCATTACAGAAGCGACTGGTAGAGGTCAATCTTTAGCCATTTTCATCGATAAAGAACGCAGTACACAAGACTATCTGCAAACAGAAATTGACCTAAAAGTTGATAGTCTATTTACTTCTCGTGTGGGTAACATCGTTAATTCTGTGATTAAGCGCTTCATGCAAAAGTATCCGTTAGCAAACCGTTCAACTCGGTTAGGACAAATTATGCAAGAAGCTGAACCACTGTTACGCCTGAATTTAAGTGACCCCTATTTCCGAGAAGATCCCGCCAAAAGTAGTAAGTTAATTGGTTTTAAAGATACAGATGAAGCGGAAGTACGCCAATTTAAAACATTGTTAGCACAGGATTTAGGTGTAGAAGCCAGTATCTTAAAACCCACCCAAGCTGATGATGAGATTTTAATTGTCAACGAGTACGCGGGATTTCCTCTCAGACTTATTAGTAACTTGGAGAGAATGAGAAATCCCTATCTGCGGGAACAAAATTCAGCCACATCTTTCCTGCATAACGATTATCAGGCAGCATTTCCTGATATTATCCCTCCAGATGCGATCGCTATGGAAAAATTAGAGGATATCTTCTACCCCGCGCTAGCATTCGGCTTACTGGAACAGAACCCGGAAAATCAGCATTTGGAATTTTCCTACTACGATGAATTACGGGGTATTCATAACATTGCTTCCCTCAGTCCCGAATGGAACCAGTCTCTAGAAAAACTGGCTAACCATCAAGATATGACTGAAGCTTTGGAACAACTGTTAAATCAGGAAATTGGGTTAATCGAAAGACAACCTGAACTCTGGGAAAACGCATATTTACCAAAGCTGAGAAAATTTGTCCAAGCAGTAGATAACTTACCAGAAGATAGTGCTAACTATCCCTATAAATTTACAGTAGTGGGAACATCAGCAAGTACAGATCCCACAGCGAAAGAGGGAATTATCAATCGCTTCCAAAAAAAGATGAAGCAGCGATTTACCTTATCATCAACACCTAGTTTTGCACCTAGTAAAAATCTATCAAATCAGCCAGCTATCGCCGGGGAAATAGTCATTGATTCACCTCTTGAGTCTACTGATAATTTTGCCACCATCAGAACTGCCAAACTAGAGGAGCTAAAAAAATACTTTGATAATGGTTTTATCACCAAGGAAGTTTATGAGAGTGAATGCAAAAACATATTTAATCAGTATCCACTCTAATATTGTTGCTGAGTTACAGACAAATGCGGAGTTGTCCAGATAACTTCAATTTATCAATAGGATTTTCATGCCACCAATACCACCGTATTTAGTTTTCTTTACTATTATATTTGTTGTCATCCCATCTATCACTACCATTGTTTATCGGTTATCACTTTATCAATATTTAGTAGAGATAGAAGAAAAGATCAGCAGATTGATTCATGAAAAACCATCTGGAGAAAAACCCAAGATAGTCAAAGAATTAGAACGGAGATTTCAGCAAGCCAGTAATCATCTAGATCAGGTCAATACAATAGCATTAATTGAGCAAGTTTATAGCCGAGAAAAAATCAAAGGATTTACCTGTGAACATATTGATTATTGGTGTCGAATTCTGCCCAACTTACTTTTAGCCTTTGGTTTACTGGGAACATTTTTTGGGATCACGCTCAATTTATCATCACTCAGCCAAACCATCACGCAAATTAATACTAGTAATG
Source organism: Nostoc sp. TCL26-01 (assembly GCF_013393945.1). NCBI lineage: Bacteria > Bacillati > Cyanobacteriota > Cyanophyceae > Nostocales > Nostocaceae > Nostoc > Nostoc sp. TCL26-01. Next base: position 5,567,305 of record NZ_CP040297.1, on the reverse strand, counting down.
TTAATACGCTAGTTACTGAACTACAAAAACCATTAGAAGGTATGAGTATTGCCTTCATTACTAGTTTTGTAGGTTTATTATTCAGTGCGGCATTAACAGTATTTAATTGGGTGCGAAATACCACCCTTGCTAAGTATAGATTACTCAGTTCTTTAGAAGATTATCTAGACAATATTTATCTACCCCAAGTACAAGGTGATACCCGCCTCGATAAAATTGTCAATAAAATGGTATCCCAGCAAGATGAGTTCTTAACTCGCTTTGGTTCTACTGTGCGGGATGCTGTGGAACAATCTTTGGGTGTGGTGGCGAAAGAAATCTCTAGAGGAAATAGAGAAGCAAATGAATTAGCCAAGCGAGTTTATGAGGGATTTTATCAAGCCGCAGGTACGATATCAACTGCGGCTAATGAATTTGACCAGACAATTACAGAACTCAATGCCAAATCTCATGTATTTATCCAGTCTGCGGAAATATTTGCTACAAGTCAATTTCCTCAAAAATTATCAACAGCTACAGCCAATTTGACTAATACTCAGACAAAATTTTCTCAGTCGGCTGCCAGTTTAGCCGCTACCGTAGAATCTTTTGCCACCATCTTAGAAGAAGTGCAAAGTTGTAATCAAGAATTAATTAAGTTAGGGGCAGATATTAAAAATGTCTCACAAACTTCGCTGCAAGTATTTGATTTACATCAATCTAATCAAAGTGCTTTAGAAGAGATTATTCCGCAGTTAAAGCAAGGTGCAAATAGTTTCTCTAAGGCAATTAATAAAGTTGAGAAATTAGAGAACAAGATGTCCGAGAAAACTGATAGCTTGTACCAGGTGGAAGCATCGCTACAACAGTTACTCCATGCGGTGAATCAATACACAGAACAAGTAAATTTAAATTTGGTGAATGTGTCAAACAAAATCGATACTAATAGTAGCAGCTTACAAACTGTAATTGGGAATATTGAAGGCTTAACAAATCAGTTGAGTATGAAGCTGGAAACTTTAATTATCGAAATGCAGGTAATACACAAAGATAACGGTAACTTAGTCACAGCATATCAGCAAGTAGGCGATCGCCTCACACAAGGCATCAACAAAATCACTGACTTTAACACAACAAACACGAATCCTGATCATCAAATTACCGAATAATATCAACCTTATGGCTCATCGCTCAAGACAGACAAACACTGATGAAGACTTGAACATTTGGCCAGCTTTTACAGATTTAATGTCTAATGCTTTTTTGATATTAATTTTGTTTTTATTAATCACTATTGTCACCTCAGTTATATCAAAACAAAGCTCAGTACCAACAGACACACCACCAATTATTGAAATTCCCGATACAGGTGATTATCGCTTTGCTTCAGGTAGTGCAGCCATCTCTCCAAAAATGGTTGCGAATATTTTAAATAAAATTGTCCCTGAAATAGAATTGAACACCAAAAAATACAAAATCAATGTTGTCGAAATTATCGGTCATACCGACGGACAACCTAATGGTAATGTGGTGAGTAATTTAGATTTAAATCTAGAAAAAGTCAACAGAGGTGAATTACCAGTAACTAATCTGCGCGCTGGTTCTAATGCTGATTTAGGCTTGATGCGTGCTTTAGCTGTAGTCAACGTACTGCGGGATATCCAAAGGAAACAGCAGAAATTGTCAGGACTCTCATTTCGAGCCTATTCGGCAGCACAATTGATTTTACCCAAAAATGACCAAAATAGGCAAAAAGTTTCAGCGATCGCCCGTCAAGATGACGTAACACGCAGGCGGATTGAAATTCGTTTCACTCGTCTAGGTAAAGTCCGCGAAGTCAAGTAGGAGTAATATCTGCCAAAAGTAATTAGGAGCAACAAATCGACAAAGCCGCCCTTGGTCAAAAAAATTAGTGGAGATGTGTTGATAGCAGGCAGTTCAGTCACGGTTTAACTCACGCTGTAAATCATCAAGGTCAACAGCGAAGACATCTACTTGTTCACGGGCTAAGACAGCAAGAAAGTCTCGGCGGTTTAACCCAGCAACATTGGCTGCTTTCTCCATAGAGATTTCCTGCTTTTGATACCAGTAGATAGCAGCAGCCAGGCGCATATCACGCACAAATTCTTCTGGAGTCAGGCGACGGGAGCTAAATACTTCTTCTGGCAAATTTATCGTGACTGACGACATAAATTATGTCCTAAATGGCTAAAGCTTTTGAAGCTGCATTAATTAATGATATCAACCATTGCTGTAGACAATTGTCTACTTTTTTGCTCTCTGACCTTTGCCTTGTGCTTCTTCACTTATTGTAATATTTTGCGCTGGTTATTTGCTTCTTACGTGTTTATTCAGTTAGGTGCAATCTCTGAGTTTACAGTTTTTAAATCAAAATCTTAAATTACAAGTATGCAATTACCGATTGCTGAGGTAAACTGCAAGCAATATAAGACAAAATATTACTCAGCTGATTTTCGGTCTGGGCATCACTTACAATGGAACAGTGGCAATTTCTGATTCAGAAACAGGGCGATCGCTCTTGGCAAGCTCTGGAATCGCCAAACACAGAGATTTTCGAGGGTAGGTATCGAGTTTTAGCTCGTTCTCACCTACCTAATACTGATATGGAAGTGCGCGTCACTCACTTTTCTACCGAGGAAGTTCCACCCAAGCGCAGAGTGCAAAAGCGATCGCGTCGCACTAATGCAGAAGGTTTAATGGCAGTAATTCCCTTTACTTACCTCAAATCTGGCCTTTGGGAGTTACGCTGTTCTGGCGATTTGATGTCAGATATGCTTGGTCAATCCTGGCAATATAGTGTTAATCTGCAAGTCATCCCGCCATTACCAGATCAGCCACAATCAGCGACAGAAAGTAATGTAACGTCCAATCCCCTGCCTGATAGTAGCTTGCCACCGAATACTCAGAGTTATTGGCTGAGTACAGAGTTTTCCCCAGATCAAGAAGACGCAGCCATTAATGAGCCAGTTAACCCAGTGTGGGTGAAGGGTGAAACAGCAGAACAAATTTTACAAAACTTAATTGATTTAGCTTTACCGACTACCGAATCTCTGTTACCAGAAGAAATAGTCGAAGATGAGCCGATACAGCAACCATCACTGCCTCTGAGCCTAACTTTAGATCGGGAAACCTACATCACTCGTTGGGGACATTTACTAACGATTTATGGACAGGTAGAGTTAGCAGCAGATTCCCAGTTGGCAAAGATAGAACACCTCTACAACTTGGAACTGAAAATCGAACTGCGATCGCCTCAAAGATCAGAACTCTTAACCCAGATTAGACAATCCCTAGCCGATAAATCACTACCTTTAACAATTCGTTCCGTCATCGATATTCCGGCTGACTGTGAATCTAAGCTAATTTTGGCAGATATTAGTCTGTCTGGCGCTGTTGCCAATAGTGGAGAAGTGACACTGTTAGCAAATCAGTCATTCACAATTACAGCAGATGTTGCAGATTTACTCGCAGTTACACATCCATCACCAGCTACTCCAGTTAATGAACCAAGGGAAACTGCACCAGATGTACCAACACCCAGCATCGATTTAGGACTATTCAATCTAGTTAAAACACCTCCCACATCTGCACCCATTTTTCCCTCAGTCACCACACCCATACCAGAGCAAATTGACTCATCACTGTTCCAGAAAACAGCAGATATACGCATACCACAATTACCAAAACTGCCAGAAAATCCCATTGATACCAGTGTTCCGCCTGACTTAGTTACGGAACCAGCTTTAGAAATTATTTCTCCAGAACAAGAAGAAACGACAGTCCCCTTAACACCTGCACCAATTAACTTAGAACAACTGCTAATTAAACAAAAGCGATCGCGGATTTTAGGCAGTACCTTACCTTACTTAAAACCTCTCTCAACCTTGCCTAGCCCAGATGAAATCGCAGCCAGCGCAGTTACTGAGGAATTAAAACCTCTACCAACTTCACTTAGCCCAGAGGAAATCACCACCAGCCCAGTTACCGACGAATTAAATCCCCTAGTTGAGGAAACATCGCCACAAGTTGCTCTACCACTCACACCACAAGAAGATAAATTAGAGGATGCGCTAGATACTTTGCCAACTCAAGCTGATGTAGTATCAGCACCCACAGAAACCACAGAATTAACAGCCTCAGCACCCGTGGCTGATGTCAGCGATCGCTTTATCACAGAAAAATCCGTCACCCCAGTCAGTCCTTACTCTTCCCCTCTCATTCGCAAGTGGATGCAGAGTCAAGGCTACTCTGTACCAGAAGTTTTTCCCCAAACAGATCATGAGCAAATAACCCCAGAAGCACCACCTACCCCTATTTCCCCAACTTTCGATGATGATCTGCCCACCCAGCAAATAACCCCAGAAGAACCACCTACCTCCATTTCCCCAAATCCCGATGATGATCTGCCCACCCAGCAAATAACCCCAGAAGAACCACATACCCCCACCCTGAGTAGGGAAACTGGCGACGAGGAAACTAGTTTTTCATCACAAGAGATGGTGATAGCAGCAGAAAATCAGGAAACCACAGAATTAGACACCGTTTCCTTAGAACCAGAAACACCAACTCCCATCCCAGAGACTTGGTTAACCCAGGAAATTGTTGTCGATGATGGTGAGAGCGAACCGGAACAACAAACAACAAATAAATTTGTAGCAGAAGATCAGCAAGCGATCGCTCCCCCAGGAATTCAAGAACCCTTACCCATTCCCCAACTATATGTACCGGAAGGAGAACTAGTTGCTGGTAAATTGATCAGAGTGCGGGTAGAACTACCACAAGTAGCACCACAAGTTGTAATTAAGTTGTGGGTGGAAGATTGCCAAACTCGTTGGTTATTAGATGGCCCCCACTTGCTCACAGATTTGCTACCCAACTCTAGTGGAAATCTGGAAGTAATGACACAGCTAAATATTCCCTTTGGCTGCTTAGAAATTCGTTTAGAAGCGATCGCCCTCAACACTGTCACTCAACAAGAAAGTCATAAAGTTACAGTAGTCAAAACAGTAATTCCTCCTGACTTACCTGATGTCACATTAAATGACTTACTTGGCTTATAAATACTGGCTCAACCGAGACTGTGTTAAAAATCTTGAGAATTTTAAAAAACTGGCTAAATTTGCAGTAAGCTCATTTTGAATTGTAGTGTGATTTAAGAGGAAAATTTACTATGGCATTAGAATTTGTGCCTTCTATCTTGGCTAGCACTTCTTACTTGTCTGCTATCTTTGTTCCCGTTATTGGTTGGGTTCTACCAATTGTCACCTTCGCATTTCTCTTTGTCTACATCGAGAGCGAAGATATTGCTTAATGCACCCAAGTATGATAAGTAATATGTGACTTAACGCTACAGTTTTCACCTATTACTTATTCAGCTTTTACCCTTGCATATCACCAAGATCCTGTAGAGACGTTGCAATGCAACGTCTCTACAATATGGTTGGCAACACGTACAATACTGATCACCAATCAAAATATAAAGCACATTCATCACTACATTTCTGAATTTATTGATGGAGATTGTAATTACGTATTACGTATTACGAATTACGTCAGGCGTAGGTTGGGTTAAGCGAAGCGCAACCCAACATGAATCTTAAAAACCCAACATAGATCAAGGTGTTGGGTTTCCCAAAGCCTCAACCCAACGTACTTCTAATGAACTCACCTATTTACTGACATTGAGTTGCTCAGATCATGTTGGGTTACGCAAAGCCTCAACCCAACCTACTTTTCTAATGACTAATGACTAATGACTAAAAATAATACCGCCTATCTGTAAGAGACAGGCGGTATTTTAATGCTATTTTCTAAACAAAAGCTAGAAAATCCAGTCTAATTAAATTGAAGAACCGATTCCAGCGTAGGCTCCATAGAAAAAGATACCTACAACAGTAATTACGCCTAAACCTGCGATCGTAGCGACGACCCACAGGGGTATTCTCCCACTTCCTGCTGACACGACTTCTCCTCCCTTAACAACAAATCAACACAGGTTAAATAAACGAAAATTCAAAACAACTTTCCAGTTAGTTAAAGAAATAACTGGAGAAGAGAATCCCTAGAACAAAGATCAGTAATAGTCCCAGGTAAAGCGAAGTCCGGTTTAGTTCTACCGGCTGATTATTAGGATTGGGCGTTCTTTCCATGATTTACTCCTAGTGAAAAACTAGCGTTGAATAAACTGCATTGAGGCGATCGCGCCCAAAAAGAATACAGTAGGTACAGCTAGTGTGTGAACTGCTAGCCATCGCACCGTAAAAATAGGATAGGTAACAGGTTGATTGATGTTATTACCGCTAGTCATGATGGCAAACTACTTTCCTATAAGTTGTTCAACTTGTTTTTTGGCTTCAAAACGATTATTCACAATGGGCAGTTCTTGCCGTGCTTGTGTGAAATACTCATTAGGACGAGGAGTACCAAACACATCGTAAGCAAGGCCTGTGCTGACAAATAGCCAACCAGCGATAAATAGAGCTGGAATGGTGATACTGTGAATTACCCAGTAACGAACACTGGTAATAATATCGGAAAACGGACGTTCCCCAGTAGTCCCTGACATTTAGATCCCTACCTTCAGAATGATTACTATTGAGTTTATTATCCTACAAAGTTTAGAAAGAGTTACATCTTGCAACGTTCTTCTCAGAAAACAATTTTGGATACCTAAGCAGCAGGTTGTACTTCGGGAGATTTAGCTACATCAGGTTGGTATTTTAGCAAGACACCGCGATCGCCAATCACAAACCCCTGATTTTCGTTGAGAAAGATCACCTTGTAAAAATTAGCTGCGACTTCTTCTACATCTCGGTCTTTCTCCCAGGTTTTACCACCATCAGTACTCAGCAATAAATTTCCACTACCGCCACTGACCCAAATTTCTGTGGGTGTGCGATAAGCCAAATCCAGCAAACCCCAACTGGTAGACAGTTCCGGGTTTTCTGCATCTAGCCACTCTTCCGGTTTAGCCGGGTCACTAAACTGTACCTGACCACCTCTAGCCAGCAACCACAACTGTCCATCCTGGGAAAAGCCCATATTTTCTACACGGCGGGAACTGTTGCGATTATGAGGAACCCAGGCATTTTGTCCCGGTTCCCACACAGAATAGAAACTACCCTTAGCCGAAACTGCCACATACTTACCATCAGCAGAACGTTCCAAGTTACGTACAACCCCAACAGCCGCTTCTACCTGAGCTTTCCAGTTTTTACCACCATCTGTGGTTTTATAGATAGCTCCCACATCTGTCGCCATCTCCGCCGAGTTTGCTGCTAAAGCCTGGATAGCAATTGGGTTTCCTGGTAACTTTTCGCTTAAAGCAATCCGTGACCAAGAACGACCCTCATCAGTAGTATGTAGTAATAAAGAAGGCTCCCCAGCAATCCAACCCTCTTTACCCGCAAAACTCACCGAGTCAAAACGGTATCTATCATCATCCAGTGATAAATTCATTGGTTGCCAAGTATTACCACCATCATTGGTTTCCAGAAGCGTGGCTTTACTACCAACCAAAAAACCATGCTGAGGATTACCAGTAAAGGCAATATCCAGCAACTTAGCCTCCGTTGGCAAAGAAATAACTGCCCAAGGGTTGTAAGTGGTAGAAGGAACCTTACTACAACCAATGCACAAAAGCACCACCATCAACAAAGAAAATATTTTCTGCCAACTTTTCACAATAACCATTGATCGCATCAGATTTTTTGTAGTCGTTTCTAAATTTGTGTAAGGTTTCTCTAAATGAGTGCTGTTAGCGGAAGCGGGGCGTTTAGCCCGTGCTGAGTGATGAGTGAGGGAGTGAGGCAGTGAGAGAGTGCTGAGTGCTGAGTCCTGAGTGATGAATGAGTATTCATTAATTATTCCCCTCTGCTCCCCTGCTCCCCTGCCTCCCCTGCCTCCTCTGCTTCCCCATCCCCCCATCTCCCCATCCCTACTGCAACCCATAGAGACTCATAAAAAACAAGAACCCTAGAGCCAAAGCACCAAAAATCAAGATATTCTTTTGTCCTGGGGTGAGTGTATTTACACCCAAACCAAAACCCAGATTTTCTCTAAAACCAGAGGCTGTACCTGCCGGGCCAATGTTGCTAAAAGCTGCCTTTTTTGCCGTACAAACTGGACAACGCCAATTTACGGGCAATTCAGCAAAGGCTGTCCCTGACGGAATGTCATGCTTATCGTCCCCTTTTTCAGGTTCGTAAATATAACCGCAGGAGCGACACTCAAAGCGGTCTAAGACTGTATTTTCAACAGCTGGTTCGCTCATGGCTAAAATCTCACCAAGAAGAAATCTTAAATATACGTTAAAAATTATGACATATCCGTTAGAGTTTTCTATCACTAGCACAAATGAATCAAATACTGGAAATGCGTCTGTTGCCCAGATTTCAGAAAAGCCAAAAAGATATAATGTAAAAGAAAGTAACAGCCTTATTTACACCATACGCGGTAGATATTCATTGTGTTTGTCCTTAGCGGTTACGAGTACCTTCTAGGCTTTCTCATTATCTGTAGCCTAGTACCTGCCTTAGCGCTTTCAGCTTCCAAGCTCCTCAGACCAACTGGTAATAGCCTGGAACGTCGCACCACCTATGAATCTGGGATGGAGCCAATTGGCGGAGCCTGGATTCAATTCAACATCCGCTACTATATGTTTGCCCTGGTCTTCGTTGTCTTTGACGTGGAGACTGTGTTTTTATATCCTTGGGCAGTTGCTTTTCACCGTCTAGGGCTATTGGCATTCATTGAGGCACTGATTTTTATTGCAATTCTTGTAGTAGCCTTAGTTTACGCATGGCGTAAAGGAGCTTTGGAATGGTCTTGAATTCTAATTTAACCACCCAGGACAAAGAGCGAATCATCAACCCCATTGAGCGTCCTACAGTCACTCAAGACCTTTCGGAAAACGTGATTTTAACCACGGTTGATGACCTTTATAACTGGGCGCGGCTTTCGAGTCTGTGGCCGTTGTTGTTTGGTACAGCTTGCTGCTTTATTGAGTTTGCAGCTTTGATTGGTTCGCGTTTTGACTTCGATCGCTTTGGGTTAATTCCCCGTTCTAGTCCCCGTCAAGCCGACTTAATTATTACCGCCGGCACAATTACCATGAAGATGGCCCCCCAGTTGGTGCGTCTTTATGAACAAATGCCCGAACCTAAGTATGTAATTGCGATGGGTGCTTGTACAATTACTGGCGGGATGTTTAGCGTTGATTCTCCCACGGCTGTACGTGGTGTGGATAAGTTGATTCCTGTGGATGTGTACCTACCCGGTTGTCCTCCCCGTCCTGAAGCGATCATCGATGCAATTATCAAGCTACGGAAAAAAATTGCTAACGATTCCATGCAGGAGAGGAGTTTGATTAGACAAACTCACCGTTTCTACAGCACCACTCATAACTTGAAGCCAGTACCAGACATTTTGACTGGTAAATATATGCAGTCAGACACTCGCTTCAACCCACCCAAAGAATTGGCTGAAGCCATTGGTTTACCAGTTCCCCCAGCGTTGCTGACAGGACAAACTCAGAAGGAGGAACAAAAACGTGGCTGATGAAGAACTAAAACCAGTACCAGCAGCAGAAGAAGCGATCGTTCCATCTGGGGCAGTTTCTCAGTGGTTAACGGAAAATGGTTTTGATCACGAGTCTCTGGCAGCCGACAAGAACGGAGTCGAGATAATTAAAGTGGAGCCAGATTTCTTGCTCCCTATCGCTACAGCCCTGTATGCTTACGGGTTTAATTATCTCCAATTCCAATCCGGTATCGACCTCGGCCCAGGACAGGATTTAGTCAGCGTCTACCACTTGGTTAAGGTGGGTGATAATGCTGACAAGCCGGAAGAAATTAGGGTAAAAGTCTTCTTACCACGAGAAAACCCAGTATTGCCCTCAGTGTACTGGATTTGGAAAACTGCCGACTGGCAAGAGCGCGAAACCTACGATCTATTCGGCATTATCTACGAAGGACACCCCAATTTGAAGCGCATCTTAATGCCAGAAGATTGGGTGGGTTGGCCTTTGCGGAAAGATTACATCTCGCCTGATTTCTACGAGTTGCAAGACGCTTATTAAAGTGCTGAGTGCTGAGTAGTGAGTGCTGAGTGTAAACCCCTTTCCGGTGGCGGAGAGGGGTATTGTTTTTGGAAAATGGTTAGGATTGAAAAATGTAGGCACAGAATTATAATCATGCAAAGATGAGGATGAAATGAATAGTTAAGTTGTATGGTGATCACTTATGTCTGAGGAATTATTAAAGTCTTTTCAGCAAGCGTATAGCAATCTCGAATTGTTTCCCTTGATGGAAGAGAAAACAATGGAAGATTTTCGAGTAGATTATGGTAAGGATTTAATAGCAGACTTAATTCAATTAGTTGAAGATAGCCCTAATGGTGATGGCAAGATTGTATTTACGGGGCATCGGGGATGTGGTAAATCTTCTTTGTTAGCTAAGTTTAGTAAACAGATTCAAAATAATTATTTTGTAGTTTTATTTTCAATCGCTGACAGTATTGAAATGTCGGCGGTTAATCATATCAATATTTTGTTTGCGATCGCTCTTAATTTAATGTCTGAAGCCGAAGCCCGCAAAGTACAAATTCCTCAAACTACTAAAGACCAAATCTATGGGTGGTTTGCCACTCGGACTCGGACTACAGAGGTAGAGCTAGGGGCTGGGCTGGAGTTGGGTTTTGATTTACTCAGTTTTCTGAAAGCTCAATTAAAAGCTGATGCGAAAGTTAGAGAGGAAATTACCCAGGAATTTGAACGCAAAATCTCGGATTTAGTTGCCCGAATTAATGAAATTGCCGCGTTGATTCAAGTCGCTGCTCAAAAAGAAGTAATAGTCATTATTGATGATTTGGATAAACTAGATTTGGGAAGAGTCAACGATATTTATCGAGATAATATTAAAGCTCTGTTTCAACCGAATATTCGCATTATTTATACTATTCCAATTGCAGTCATGTGTGACACTTTTCTTTGGCCACTTATTAGCGCAGAAACTAATTATCAAACTGTGGTCATGCCTGTGATCAAAATTTTTGCTAAGAGTGACAAACGCTTACCTAATGCCCAGCCTCGAAGTGAAGCTACAAATATTTTATGTGAAATATTACAAAAACGCATTTCTGGTGAACTAATAGATAAATCAGCCGCAGAGAAAATTGTTGTTTACAGTGGCGGAGTGTTGCGAGAGTTGATTCGGCTGGCTAATGGGTGTTGCCGGATTTGTTTACGACTCATTAGGCAGAAACCAGGAGAAAAAGTTGTCATTGACGACCAAATTATCGAGCAAGCAATTAAGCAAATTCGTAATGACCTTTCTATGCGTTTAGGAAAAGACGATTTTGAAATTTTGCAAGTGACTTATGAGCAGTTCGAGCCGGAAGATGTACAACAGCAGGAGTTTTTAGAATTACTGCATGGGTTGTATGTTTTGGAATATCGTAATGATGAAACTTGGTATGATGTTCACCCCATTCTTGTAGAAACTTTGAAACGTAGGGGGTTGATTAATGATGGATGAAGACTTATTAACAGATGATGAAAACAGAGATGCTTATGATGATTTAATTGTTTCGATTGAAGCTAAAGCACATCGCTTAAACTTACTAATTGGCGTTTGTGATGATGCTAGTTCTCGTGATGAAATTATTGCTCAGTATGAAGCAGAATTACAACCAAACATCCGTTGCTATCGCGTGACATTGGCAAGGGGTGAGCCGAGTCTGAGGGCTGCTGTTGCTCAACTGGTGAAAAGTGAAGAATATTTGCGACAACATCACCCAGCAGTAATTACTGTAACTGGTGCAGAACAGCTTTATTTTCTCAAACTGGGTGAGGAACGTTCCGAACAAGAGATTTTTTTCGGTTACTTGCAGTGGACTAGGGAAGGATTAAGGGAATTTCCCTTTGCGATCGTCTTATGGGTGACTAATCAAATATTAATTGAGTTAATTAAAAAAACACCTGATTTTTGGAGTTGGCGCAATGGTGTTTTTCGGTTTGTGTCTAGGAAGAAGAATACTATTTCTGGGAGAGAATTAGAGCCAATTCGTTTTGCTTTCAGTGATCATGAGATTTCAGGTTTTGATGATGAAAATGATTATTTATTACCCATAGAAGACTTGCAAAGTTTTATTCAAGATGCTGAACAGCGACGTGTTAAAGATACAACTTTAGCGACTTTATACTTTAGCTTAGGAGATATTTATCGAAAAAGACTTGACCGGGGTGAGTGTCAAGATTATAAAAAAGAGCAAGAATTAGGAATTAAGTATTTAAACAAGGCTGTAGAATTGCAAAAACAGTTAGGTTTAGAGAAAGAGTTAGCCACTAGCCTCAACAACCTAGCGTCTCTCTACGACTCCCAAGGCAGATATAGCGAAGCCGAACCTTTGTACATCCAAGCTTTAGCACTTTATCGCAAACTGCTGGGAGAAGAACATCCCTCTGTCGCTATGAGCCTCAACAACTTAGCGTATCTCTACAAATCCCAAGGCAGATACAGCGAAGCCGAACCTTTGTACATCCAAGCTTTAGCACTTAGGCGCAAGCTGCTGGGAGAAGAACACCCCGATGTCGCCATGAGTCTCAACAACCTAGCGGGACTCTACGACTCCCAAGGCAGATACAGCGAAGCCGAACCTTTGTACGTCCAAGCTTTAGCACTCTACCGCAAGCTGCTGGGAGAAGAACATCCCGATGTTGCCATGAGCCTCAACAACCTCGCGGGACTCTACGAATCCCAAGGCAGAGACAGCGAAGCCGAACCTTTGTACATCCAAGCTTTAGCACTCTGCCGCAAGCTGCTGGGAGAAGAACATCCCCATGTCGCCACTAGCCTCAACAACCTAGCGGGACTCTACGAATCCCAAGGCAGAGACAGCGAAGCCGAACCTTTATACATCCAAGCTTTAGCACTTAGGCGCAAGCTGCTGGGAGAAGAACATCCCTCTGTCGCCACTAGCCTCAACAACCTCGCGTATCTCTACGACTCCCAAGGCAAATACAGCGAAGCCGAACCTTTGTACGTCCAAGCTTTAGCACTCTACCGCAAGCTGCTGGGAGAAGAACATCCCTCTGTCGCCATGAGTCTCAACAACCTAGCGGGACTCTACGACTCCCAAGGCAGATACAGTGAAGCCGAACCTTTGTACAGTCAAGCTTTGAAAATTCGAGAACTACGATTAGGGGTAGATCATCCCAAAACTGTGACTGTACGTAACAATTTAGCAAATTTGCGCGATTCTCTTCAATCAGAACAGTAATATTCAAGTTCCCAACCTCATCAATCAAGCTTTTATCTCCAAGATTCGTGTTCTGAACTGGAATGATGGAGTTGTGAGGGCGATCGCTCACCTTAAAAACCTGAAGCTTCGTGTTCGGAAGTGAGATGATGGGGTGATGAAGGCGATCGCTCACTCTAAAAACTTGAAGCTTCGTGTTCGGAAGTGGAATAATCGAGTTATGAAGGCGATCGCTCATCTAAAAAACCTGAAGCTTTGTGTTCTGAAGTGGGATGATGGGGTGATGAAGGCGATTGCTTATCTTAAAAACCTGAAGCTTTGTGTTCTGAAGTGGGATGATGGGGTGATGAAGGCGATTGCTCATTCTAATTGGCAAAACTTACGATCAAGAATTTTATCTAATGCTCAAGCTATCCAGCAACGGCGTAACAATCAACCCTTTGAACTAGAGATTGACCAAATCATTCACCAAATGCGAGAAGAACGGGATCAACAATTGAGCGAAGATTTGTTTCCCAGCAAAGAACAGTTATGACCAGACAATTTATTTGTGTGGATGCTAGTTTCATCGTTTGAAATAGTCTATCCATACACTTGAATCGACAAGAATCATGAATTTGTTCTGCTCTCATCAAGGTTGCCTTCCCATTTGAGATTACCTCGATAAGCCTTGATTTTTTCTTGCTGCTTTAGTTTAATCAGTGTTTTCAGTCCAAATTCAATTACTTCTTGTGTCGTCTTAAGTCCAGTGACTCTAATTGCTTCATCTAGCAGCTTTTCATTAATTACAAAATTAGTTTCCATCGTAGGTTTAGATGTTTGTACTACGATTTTACTGAAAACTTCGTGTTCTGAGGTGGAATGATGGGGTTGAAAAGGCGATCGCCTGTTCATATCTGTCCTCTACGTGCAAGAGCGCATAGGCAAACACCATCGTATCAATCACCATCAGGATTGTTCTGCTGATTTCCAAGTTTGCACCCGGCTTTCGGCTTCTATTGGTAAAGCTTCCGCCCGTTGACGAATACGCGCAAGCACTTCATTACGTTGTCTATGGTGTTTTGGCAAGAAATCACGGATTTCTTGTTCTATTTCATTGAAAAAATCTTCTGCTTTTGTCCCTTTACCTTCCTGCATCTGTTCCAAACCTTGTTTAATGCCCTTTAAAGTTTCTACCAACTCAGCAGCATCTAAAAGTTCCTGATAAGATTCTGCATCTTGAACAACTAACTCTGCTTTGCCATTAACAGTCAGCACTAAGGGTTGTTTTGTTTGCTTAATTTGCTGCAAAAACTCAGTAGTATTACGTTTAAACTCGGTGAGAGAATGTATATCTCTGGAGATGTTTATCATAAAAACATTTAATTAGCATCTAATACAATGCTAATGAGTATGTGTCAAGTTTGTCAATTAAGTTTTTAAATTTTCTCTACTGCTTCTCTTGACTAGATTAATGCGATCGCCTCACCTCAAAACAAGAAGAGCATCGCTCATCTTAAAAACTTGAAGCTTCGCTTCGTGTTCTGAGGTGGGATGATGGGGTTGTAAGGGCTATGCCTGCGGCGGGCTACGCCTACGCTCATCTTAAAAACCTGAAGCTTCGTGTTCTGAAGTGAGATGATGCACAAGCTAATTTTTCGTTTTGATTGGAGATAACCTATATTCTAGTAGAGATGGATTGCACAGGGAGCAATGCAATTTTGTGAGATGCGGAAGCAGGGGAGGAAGGGGAAGAAAAAGAAATAAGTGTATGAGCAATCCATTTCGGTAGTAAAAAGTACTGAAAATGTCTCTTTGCTCCCCCTGCTCCCTCTGCCTATTTCACGAGGATATTACTTTTTCGCGTTGCTTCCTTGTACGGTTGTACAACAGGTAAACTTATGTCTTACAGCGATTTCACCCTCAAGAAAGTGAAAGCTGAATTTAACCTCACCATAGTTGAGCGTCCCACATTTCTTGAGGAAATTGAACCCATAACTCCTAGCGAGTTTTTATCCATATTTCTGGAAAAGCACTTACCATTAGCTCTAGCAGTGAATACAGAAAAAGCCAGGTCTGAATGGTTGATCTCTCCAGTTCTTTTAGAAATTAAAGATAAGCTATCCAACCAAATTAGCTTATTTTCCGGCACTGATTTCACTGTTGATTCTTCGCTAGGGCTAAACGGAGTTTGTGATTTTCTAATTAGTAAATCAACAGAACAATTATTTATTGAAGCTCCAGCAGTGGTAATAGTGGAAGCCAAAAGAGAAGACTTAAATGCTGGGTTAGGACAGTGTATTGCGTCTATGATTGCTGCTCAAAAATTTAATCAACAAAATCAGACTCCCATTCCCACAATTTACGGAACCGTCACTACAGGCGATCGCTGGAAATTTCTAAAATTAGAAGCAACTATTGTTACCATCGGGTTGCTGGAGTATAATATACCTCCGGTTAATCAACTGCTAGGTATGTTAACAAGCTTTGTATCTTAATATTTTTTCAGTTCAGGTCGTCGTCGTACATTTTTCTTCCTACTTCACTAATTGCTTAAATCCAGGTGCAAACAGACAAAATATTCTACAGCCTATTTCAGGCGTTCCCAAGTATATTTTTTGCCATTATTGGCAACACAGAGATTAACCCAAATACTTATGAGTTTGTGTCAATTGAAGTCAAGGAAACCGCCTTCCGCATTGATGGAGTATTTAAACCTGTAACTGAAACCAGAGAAGAACCACTCTATTTTGTTGAAGTCCAGTTTCAGCTAGATGCCAAATTTTATCGGCGCTTCTTTGCCGAAATCCATCTGTACCTGCGGCAAAATCCATCTGTAAATTTTTGGCGTGCTGTTGTCATTTATCCCCAACGCATCATAGAAACAGATGATCAAGAACCTTATCGTTTGATGTTGGATAGTTTTCAAGTACAGCGTATTTATTTAGACGAATTAGGTACAGCCACCGAAAAACCCCTGCAATTGGCAATTGTGCAATTAATCATTGCCAGTGAAGCAGCAGCAATTGATCAAGGAAGACGACTGATTATACAGGCAAAGCAAGAATTAACAGATGAAGTCAACAAAAAACAAATTGTAGAATTGATAGAAACGATCTTGCTATACAAATTTACCAACTTAAGCCGAGAGGAGGTAGCAGCTATGTTAGGCATAGATGACGAATTCAAAAAAACCAGAATGTATCAGTCTATCAAGGAAGATGGACTAGCAGAGGGAAGACAAGAAGGTAGACAAATAGGAATACAAGAAGGTAGACAAGAAGGTAGACAAGAAGGTAGACAAGAAGGTAGACAAGAAGCAAAGTTAGAAGCTATTCCTCGTTTGTTGGCTTTGGGGTTGAGTGTGGAACAGATAGCAGGTGCTTTAGATTTGACAGTGGAGCAAGTGCAGCAAGCGGTAATTTTATGAATTGGAGTGCTGCGTTACCAACTTTTTTGATCACCTTGAGAGAAGGTGTAGAAGCTGCTTTAGTTGTCGGGATTGTTTTTGCCTGTTTACAGCAGGCGGAACAGCAAAAACTGCATCGTTGGGTATATTTAGGAATTTTGAGTGCGACTGTAGCTAGTTTTGTAGTTGGTTTGTTGCTAAATTTAGGTATCCAAGGCTTGCAGACATCTGAGTATATCTATGCACCTGTTTTCAAACAATTATTTGAGATGGGACTGGGTGTAATTGCGATCGCTATGCTCAGTTGGATGTTAATTTGGATGACACAACAAGCTAAATTTCTCAAAGCCGAAATTGCAGGCTCGGTGAAAAGTGCTTTAGAGCAAAATCACAAAGCAGCCTGGGCAATTTTTAGCCTGATTTTTATTGCTGTATTTCGAGAAGGCTTAGAGACGGCTGTGTTTATCGTTGCTAAGTTTTCCGAAGGCTGGATACCTGTAGTGGGAGCGATCGCTGGATTAAGTATGGCAGTCTTAATAGGGATGCTGTTATTCAAATGGAGTATCCGGATTAATTTGCAACAATTTTTTCAAGCGATGGGTGTATTACTGTTGCTTATCGTGTCTGGGTTGGTGATTTCGGCTTTACGACATCTAGATGCAGCTGTTGTAGCTTTTAGCCAAATCAACTCCACAGTACATCATACTTGCGGACTAGATAACACCTCATGCGTTTTAGGCCCCTTAATTTGGGATTTATCAGGAATTTTACCAGATCGCCAGTTTCCTGGCATTTTGCTGAAAACCCTATTTGGCTATACTCAAAAACTTTATCTTGTTCAGGCGATCGGCTATCTGCTATTTTGGGTGATTGTAGGCAGCTTATACTTCCGCAGTCTTAGCCAACCCACACAACTCAATCCAGCTACAAAACCTAATTAGGGCTTGCTGAAAAGTAGGCAATAGGCAATAGGCAATAGGCAATAGGGTTATAGAAAATGAATATATACTCACATCTTGCCCCTAGCCCTAGCGATTAGAAATCGCGGCTATAGTCCAATACGGTTCAGTTAAGGCTAAAAACTACAACTGGTGTAGGTGTAGTATCAAGACTTTGTTAGGTTTCGCTGTTGCTCAACCCAACCTACTTTTCTGCTAATGACTATTGACTATTGACCATTGACCATTGACTATTGACCATTGACCAATGACCAATGACTAAAAATTCATCACAACCCCATCCAATTCTGACAACATCTGCTCAAGCATATCTTCCATCATTTCTTGCTTCAACGAGTCGAGATTGGCTGGGCCATTGAGGAATTCTTTAATAGATATTTTCTTTTCGCTAAAATCCTTGACAAAATTACGAATTTCTGAAGCGAAAGTAATTTGCACTTCTACAGTTTCTAACATTTGAGCAATAGGATCAACACCGTGTTTTGCAGCTTTGCGTGCGTCAGTAACCATTGCTCCTTCAGGAGTATTTTTTGCTAGGCGTAATTCTCGTTTCAAGTTTTCATATTGAGTTACAAGAATTTCATTTTGTTGTTCTAAAGTTTTACACTTGCGTGTTAAATCATCTTCACTATTATTATCAATAGTTTCCCCAACCTCATGCTGTCGCTCAATTTCTAAAAGCCTAGCTAAATCTCCTTCTTGATAGGCTTTATTGATTTCCTTCATGATTTCTGTGTGGTACATTTGGGTTTCGCTATCTTTTACCTTATCTGGGTGAAAGATTTCCGCTAACCTAAGAAATGTTTGCCGCACTTTTCTAGATTCATCGGTTCTGCTGACAGCCGGGAATTCTGAATCCTGTGGTGCTTGTCTATATTGATGGTGGCGAGAATTGAAGTCTTGAGCATCATCTTCAGATTCGCTATTATCAAACATCTCATCTAGCTCTAAATCTGCATCTTCTCTATCTAACTTTGGACTAATAATTCCTGCCATCTGGAGGTTGAGATAAACTGCTCTGATTTTTTTCTCAGTTTGTTTACTAAGGTTGCGGCTACTAAAAATTTCGGCAAACAGTGCATGGATTTCTTGATCGATCTCAGCCATTTTTTTGAAGCTAGGACTGGCTCGATGAAATACATCTGTTGCGAGCGATCGCATTTTTTCGACAAAGTTCTTCAGTTCTGTTCGCTTCCTCTTGATATTCTTCAGCAGAGTCTGATGTTCTTTTTCTAAACCCTCCAAGCGAATATGTAGCTGGGAGAGTGCCAACGGGGTGGCAGGTTTAGAGTGAGTGGTGGTGGTAGTTTTTCGAGGCATGGAAGACGCAAGTGAGTTCAGGATTTACAAGAAAACAGAACTGTGAAAGCCTTTAAGTCAATGCTCACGGAAGATGTCTTCTTGATGATACATGATCCCCACCGAAGCGCATCTTGTTAATTACAATTGCTTCCAACTCCTCATGACTCCGCTACCACCAACTCCCACAGCACATCAATCCCATTCCCCAAATACTCTGAATCCTGATGTTGTGATATCCATTGTGCGATCGTAGCCGTAATATCACTAGATTTCTTGCCCAAATTGCCCAATGCCTCAGCAGCCCTAGAACACACAAGTCCACTCTTATCCTGAAGTAAAGCCAGCAATTGAGAGACTACTTCTGGCGCAGCGTTGCCCAATTTGCCCAATGCAGAAGCAGCATCGCAACGCACACGCTCACTCTCATCCTGGAGTAAAACCAACAGTTGAGAGACTATCTCTGGTGCAGCGTTGCCCAATTTGCCCAATGCAGAAGCAGCATCGCAACGCACACGCTCACTCTCATCCTGGAGTAAAACCAACAGTTGAGAGACTATCTCTGGTGCAGCGTTGCCCAAATTACCCAATGCAGAAGCAGCATCGCAACGCACACGCTGACTCTCATCCTGGAGTAAAGCCAATAGTTGTGAGACTACCTCTGGCGCAGCATTGCCCAATTTGCTCAATGCAAAAGCAGTAGCAGAACGCACATCTTCATTATCACTCTCATCCTGGAGTAAAGCCAGCAGTTGTGAGACTACCTCTGGCGCAGCATTGCCCAATTTGCCCAATGCAGAAGCAGCAGAGTAACGCACAAGCTTACTCTTATCCTGGAGTAAAGCCAGTAGTTGTGAGACTACCTCTGGCGTAGTGTTGCCTAAATTGCCCAATGCAGAAGCAACAGAGTAACGTACAAGCTCACTCTTATCCTGGAGTAAAGCCAGCAGTTGTGAGACTACCTCTGGCGTAGTGTTGCCCAAATTGCCCAATGCAGAAGCAACAGAGTAACGTACAAGCTCACTCTTATCCTGGAGTAAAGCCAGCAGTTGTGAGACTACCTCTGGCACAGTGTTGCCCAATTTACCTAATGCCTCAGTAGTAGAGAAACGCACACCTTCAATCGGATTCTGGAGTAAAGCCAGTAATTCTGCTAATACTTGCTCTTTTTCACCTAAAGCTGCGCGATATTCTCTTAATCGATGTTCACCTATCAAATCTGCTGACGCTTTCAAAATTTGTAAAGCTTGAGATTGAAACTTAGTTTCATTTAAACTGCAAAGAATTTTAAAAACCTGAGCTTTAATCTTGCTACCTACTCGTCGAAAATCACCTGCTTCCAAATTTACTAATCGTTGCAAAATATCTGTAATCAAATCGCTATCAGATAATTGTAAATCTTCACCTAAACAATTACCTGCAAACAAAAGATTGCGGTGCAACCACTGCTCATAAGGCGTATGGCGTTGCAGAATTGCTTCAATAACTTTTTTCGGGTTGCTACGCTTTTGTTGTGCTATTAATAGCAATAACACTTCTCGCCAGTGGGAATCATGTAGGTGTTTTTCAATATGTTCTAGTACTTCATCAAAGCTTTCTTCTTGGCGAACCCTTATTTCTTCAGCCGTCAAGTATTCCTGAAATGTTTTATGCACAAAAGCATATATATCTTGACCTTGTTCATTTAACAAACCACTACGCTCTCTAATGTGGTCAACAAAGCGTTCGGCTTCAGCTTTAGCTTGATGTTTTTGGACTTGGTAATTGAATTCAATAATATATTTACTTAATTGAGTAATTAACTCATCTTTATCTATTAGTGTACCACCTTCTTGATCACCGTTTCTTGGTTGAGTATGAATCCAGTAAGCTAGACGTTGCAGCAATTCTTTTATATCGCTGGCGTTAATATAATCAAGTTTACATTTACCAATTTGCTTGACTTCATCCCAGTTAATCAAGAGAGTATCAACGGCTTGTTCATATAGTTTATATCGCTGTCTAGGAAGATAAGCTTGGTAGCGATGTATCAAGGCAATAATTGTTAGGAGTAACGGGTTGCGTGCTAATAACTTAATTCGTGCTTGTTCCCCTAATGCTTTCTTTAAACTTTCTTGGCATTGTCGTGATTCTTCTGGATTTTTTGGTAAGCGACTGTCATACCATTTCTGGATAAACAAGTCAATTTGGCTATCATCAAATTTTTCTAATCTATAATGTGGGAAATTATCGGTGCGGAAATAATTTCGGCTATAACCGGCTGGACGTGATGTAATAATCGCCCGATTTTGTGAATATTGTCCGAGAAAGGTTTCAATATTTTTTACGAATTCATAACGCTTGCTTGCGTCAGCAATCTCATCTAAGCCATCGAGGAGAATTAATGCTCGTCCATCTTCTAACCAATGCTCAAAGAAACCTTTTGGTAACTCGGCTTTAAGATATATATTTTTAGCAAAATCTCGGATATATTCTAAGATGTTTGGATTGACGGCTCTAGCTAAATCTCTAATTCTAATCAAAATTGGCAGCAAGTCTATATCTGCTGGTAATCCCAGTTGTTCAGCTTGATTCTCTGCCAGGATGACAGCAAAGTAACTCATCAAAGTTGTTTTACCAACTCCCGGTTCCCCTAATAAAACAAATTTACCAGATGAGCTTTCTTTCAGCAGTTGTTGGGCTGAAAATTTTCTTTCACTACGTTGTTCATCCTGAGATAATTTGTCCTGGATTTTATCAATAAGCTGATTATCTTTTAAACTCTTCAATCCTAGAAATTGCCTAAAATTAAATTCTCTATAATCCGCCTGTTCAACTACATTAGGCATCACAAAAATCTCTGGCAGCTTGGCAAACTTTTCTTCTTCTCTAGTTGCTACTTTTAATCCCACAAATTCTACATCATCAAAATATTTTACTAGTTGTTTAAGATAATCTGCCTTGGCAAGCCGGAATTTTAAATATGTATTCGTATGCTCAAAGTACGCATCAGTGAATCTTTTAAGCCAATTTTCAATACTCTGTGGGGGAAATTTTAATTGGGAATTTTGTGATGTAATATCTTTAAACTTAGCAATTAGAAATTCTAGATTTGGCGTAGTCTGATCTTTGAGAGGCTTTTGTAATTCTTCTTGTACTCCCGTATCTTTGAGAAACTGCTGAAGAATATCTGCACTCTGCTTGTCATCACAATGATAGAATAGCTGCTGCGTCACAGGTTGCTTTTTATCACCATTTTCAGCAGAGTTGATTCCGAATTGTAGGGCTTTTTCTAAGTCTGTAGGGTTGAATTGACTGTTAAGTTTAGTAACCACTTGTTTTGCAATTCCTGGAAGTACTGCTTTCCCTAGTCCAGTTGCCAAGGTTGCCAGTTCTAGACTCATGTTGTTTTTAATACATTATTTTATTCATACTAACTTAAATATGATGTAGTAGTATTTAGTAGGTTGGATGTAGCGTTCGCGTAGCGTCCCGTAGGGAAGCGTAACCCAACATGATCTGAGGAACTCAATGTATATCTTGGTGTTGGGTTACTCTCCGAGAAGGCTTACGCCTACGTTCCTCAACCCAACCTACATTTAAATATTACTTAGATTTATTTGGCAGGAAATATTGCTTAATTTTAAGTGGCAACATTTAATTCTGAGTTTGGCTTGTATATTATTGATTATTGCCTGTAATAGTTCCTCACCCAATATACAGCCAGATAAACCAGTTATCAAGGTAGCAACAGATCCGACATTTATTCCGTTTGAATTCCAAACGCCTCAAGGTGAAGTGGTGGGATTTGATATTGATTTGATGAAAGCGATCGCTCAAGCGGCAAATTTCACAGTAAACTTTGAAAGTCTACCTTTTGATGGCATGATTTCCACCTTGCAAGCGCAAAAAGTCGATGCTGCCATTAGTGGAATTACCATTACACCTGAACGCCTCAAAACTATTGCCTTTTCTCGACCTTACTTTAAAGCCGGACTAGCCATTACTGTTAGGGAAGATAATAAAGATATCAAAAACTTTCAAAGTCTCCAAGGTAGACAAATAGGTGTACAAATTGGTTCAACTGGGGCAGATTTTGCTAAAACTATTCCCAATGCTAAAATTATCACTTTTAATTCCGGCCCGGATTTTTTTCAAGATTTAATTAATGGTAATGTCGAAGCAGTCATTAGCGATGCTTTTGCTACTTTGTATGCAATTAACAATGGCAAAATCAAAGGGATAAAAATTGTTGCTGATTTACTCACAGAAGAATATTACGGTATTGCCACACCTCAAAAATCTCCCTATTTAGACAAAATTAATCAAGGGATAGCAACTATTTTATCCAATGGTAAATACAAGCAAATCTATCAGCAATGGTTCCAATATGAACCTCCTCAATTACCCAGGTAATTGTAGTTTTCTAAAACTCTGTATGTAGAGATGCAAGAGGTTGTTTGCAAAGTACATTGCTGTGATTTTCAGCAAAAACTATCCCCCCTAGCCAAAAAAAGAGGAAGTAGAGACGTAGCAATGCTACGTCTTTACAAGGATTTTCGGTAACACAAAATTACATTCAGTCGATGCCTATTGAGTGCATGATGAAGGAATCTCAACCTAAATCAAACAGTAAAAATTCTGTACCGATATTAGTAC
The DNA here is from genome assembly GCF_013393945.1 of Nostoc sp. TCL26-01. Taxonomy (NCBI): domain Bacteria; kingdom Bacillati; phylum Cyanobacteriota; class Cyanophyceae; order Nostocales; family Nostocaceae; genus Nostoc; species Nostoc sp. TCL26-01. The sequence goes on along the minus strand of NZ_CP040297.1, from coordinate 5,543,764 downwards.
TAATTTCTAACTGTTCCTCACTGTTGATTTGTACACCATCGCCTGCTCTGAGTTCTTCACCATTCAAATTGGCTACACCTTGAGCAATTTGTAACCAAGCATAGCGATCGCCTTGCACATGATAACTCACCACATCACCAGGTTCGAGAATAGAGGCGTACAAATTAACATCTTGGTGAATAATTACAGCACCATCACGCCCATCTTTAGCCGCAACTAAACGGAGCTTACCCCGTTTATCTGCTAAAGTAAAAGCTTTTTGTTCATATCTAGGTGCTAATCCTTTTTCATCAGGTAAAATCCAGATTTGCAATAGGTGGAGAGGTTCAGTTTGTGAGTGATTAAATTCGCTGTGCTGAATTCCCGTTCCTGCACTCATAATTTGTACATCACCCGGACGAATTACCGAACCAGTACCTAAGCTATCTTTATGCTCTACTGCACCTGATAAAACATAGGTAAGAATTTCCATATCACGATGACCGTGTGTAGGAAATCCCGCACCAGGAGCAATTCTATCATCATTAATTACTCTCAAAGAACGAAATCCCATCCGATTGGGGTCATAAAAATTACTGAAGGAAAATGTATGGTAACTATCGAGCCAACCAGTTTGACTACGACCCCGTGCGTTTCTATCATGAATTAGATGAGTAATTGTATTTTGAGACATAAATTCACCTCGGTAATTTGATAATTCGTAATTCTTAGAGATACTCCGCCCCGATTATTTTGCTGTTTTTTCGGCTTCTGTTTGAACTATTTAAATAGTAAATTATTGCAATAGGAAATGAAAAGTACGTACTAAAAAGTGCTGTAGTTACCAAAAAGATACTATAAAATACATCCCCGATTTATTGCAGAAATCGAGGATGTATAGCTTACCAAAAATAAAATAAGAAAGGTGACTACAGATTCCCTAAAGAAAGCTTATCTCACACTAGCAGGCTGTTGAGTTTTACTACTAGCGACACCATTTTCTCCCTTAATTTCTGACACTTGTAAATGGGCTTCTAAGAACCAGAGACGCTTGTCAATAGTGCGAGAAATTTCGGTGTAAAGGTCTGCTGTATCAGCATCACCTAAATCATCAGTTTTAGCGATCGCTTCTCTGATATGTTTAGCATAAGGGGCAAAGCGATCGGCTAGCGCTGCTACATACTCTTTTCCATCCAAAATATCAAAGGGGAATTCTGGCAGGATAGAAGCTTTAGCGGCGGTGCGAACTGTACCCACAGCATATCCACCTAAAGCTGTAATTCTTTCTGCAACAGTGTCGATGAATTCTTCTAATTCACCAGCCAATTCATCAAACAATTCGTGCAATTGATAGAAATCAGTCCCTTTAACATTCCAATGGGCTTGCTTGGCCTGAGTTTTTAAGTCTAATGTGGCTGCTAAAGTTTGGTTGAGGATACCGACAATTTGCACTCGTGCTTCAGCAGGAATATCAATGCGAGTGGGATAGAGACGTGATGACAGAGTATTATCACTCATGATTCTACCTAATGGCTTCTACGAATTAACTCTCTAGATAGTAGTATTAAGCGCCCATTTAGCGAAACTCTCTAACGATAGATAGCATCCAGGCAAATATAAATTCTATTGATGGATGCCGTAAAAAGCTGAATACGCTATATTTGGCCTGTTTTGCAGCTCATTTTAGTACTGAGTGCTGAGTGAGGGAGTGAGGGAGTGAGGGAGTGCTGAGTGCTGAGTTGTGAGTGCTGAGTAATTAATTATTCTCCTCTGCTCCTCTGCTCCCCTGCTCCCCTATCTAAATTTTCACCTGTTCTCTGTAAGCTCTGGGTGTAATACCTATGAGTTTACGGAAGACATTGGTAAAATGGCTCTGGCTTTGAAAACCCACTTGTTCGCATATTTGATCAATAGTTGTGTTGGTTCGCGTCAGTAGTTTTTTGGCGCGTTCAATTCGGCAATTCATAATATATTGATGCGGTGCAGAACCAGTTGATTGTTTGAATTGACGAGAAAAATGATACATACTCATGCCCACTTCCTTAGAAATATCTAGCAAAGTTAAATCTTTGTCCAGATTTTCCTGAATGTAGGAAATTGCTTGTCGTAGTTTCCAGTGTGATAAACCCTTATCTTTGGGATAGTAGAGATTTGTTTCACTGGTGACACAATAGTGTTTCAGCAGATGAATACAGAGTGTGGTTGTGAGAGATTCAATGTAAACACGACTCTCCTGACTATCAGCTTCTAGTTCCGATTTGAGTACTAAGCCAATTTGCTGAATTAGAGGATCAGGTGCAGCAAAACGCGGTTTGATTTCTACGTTTTCTAAATTGCCAGCTTCGATAGCCATACGTGTAAAAAAAGCCGGTTCCAGACTGAGAATTAAAAAATCTGCATCTGATTGCCAGCGTGATATGTGGTGAGTATGAGCTGGGATAATAGCCACATCTCCTTTGACTATATTTTCGTCCTGAAAGCGTCCATCAAATACTCGCTCGGCTTTCACTACTGTTGGTTTTAAACTGATGCTAATTACGTGTTGTTGGGTGATATGTTCCGGCGTTTCGTGGGCGGGTTGTTGGTGAATGTCTAAACGCAGACCTTCCCATTTGGTATGGTAGCTGGTAATTATAGGCGATCGCGGTAGTATTTCTGAGTAGGCATCTTTTTGAGTAAAGTCAACAGTTAAGATTTTCTCTTCCGACATCGTTTTCATCCCAAGGATGTTGGGTTTAGCCATAACAATGAACTCAATGTTTCAGAAAGCTTGGATTATTGTTTGTCAAAGGAGGTTGTTTGAGGGTATATAAGTAAACCTAATGTATAATTAAGGGAAAACGCACATAATAAATTACATATTAAAATATTTTGTGTGCTAAATACTTAAATAAATATCAAAATATTCGTAAATTCTATGAATTATCATGTTATCTACGACGGCAACTGTAATCTCTGCGTTACTTTAGTGCAATTGTTAGAAACATTAGACCAAGGAAAGCTGTTTGATTACACCCCTATGCAAGATGAGCAAACCCTCACCCAATGGGGGATTACATCTCAAGATTGCCAACAGGGGATGATTCTGATTGATGGCAATACACCCACAAGACGTTGGCAAGGTAGTGATGCGGCTGAAGAAATCGGCCGCTTGTTACCCCTTGGCAGCGTATTTGTAGAAGCCTATCGAGCCTTGCCAGGGGTAAAATGGGTAGGCGATCGCTTTTACGCCCAAATCCGTGACAATCGCTATACCCTGTTTGGTAAACGCTCTAGTACTTATCAATCTGCTTATTGTGCTGACGGTAAATGTAATCCGTAACTTGACCGTGGTCTTGACTGGAGTAAAGTAACCACTGTTAGAATACTCGGAGTGGAAAATACACATGGAAAATAAGATCCAAAACCAGTACAAGCCTAACTACGTTTCTCCTCCAGGGGAAACTCTTCTGGAAGTCTTAGAAGAGAGAGGAATGTCTCAAGCAGAACTGGCAGAACGAACAGGAAGACCTAAAAAAACAATTAATGAAATTATCAATGGTAAAGCTGCAATTATATCAGAAACAGCATTACAGCTAGAGAGGTTGTTAAATATCCCAGCTAGTTTTTGGAACAACCGGGAACAAAGATACCGAGAATTTTTAGCTCGACAAGAAGAACAAGAACGCCTAAAAAAACAAGTCGAGTGGCTCGGCATGATTCCAGTAAAAGCCATGATGAAGTTTGGCTGGATTCAGTTCTATCAAGATCAGGTTGAACAGTTGCGGGAAGTCCTAAATTTTTTCGCCGTCGCCTCCCCTGAACAGTGGGAGGAAATTTGGTCTAGTAATCATATATATTTTCGTAAGTCTCAAACATTTCCCAGTGATCCTGGTGCTATTGCTGCTTGGCTACGTCAAGGAGAAATTGCAGCAGCGAAAATTGCTTGTGCTAAATATGATGCCAATAGCTTTAGGAAAGTACTACAAAATATCCGCACTCTGACAGTTGAACCACAGGAAATTTTTCAACCGCAAATCATCAAGTTGTGTGCAGAGTCTGGTGTAGCTGTAGTTTTTGTACCGGAACTTCCTAAAACTCGCATTAGTGGAGCAACTCATTGGTTGAATCCGGATAAAGCATTAATTCAACTTAGTCTCCGCTACAAAACCAATGCTCATTTGTGGTTTGACTTCTTTCACGAGGCTGGCCATATCTTGCTGCATGGTAAGCGGGATTTTTTCTTGGAAGGGATAGATACTTTATCTACAGAGGATGAAGAAAAAGAAAAAGAAGCAAATCAATTCTCTGAGAATATACTTATTCCTCAAGGGCAATTAAAAAAATTCCTAGCATCAGGTAAGCAACGCACTAAAGCAGGCATTGAAGAATTTGCTGCTGAAATTGGTATTGCACCAGGAATTATCGTAGGAAGACTCCAGCATGATCAAGTCCTACCACCTAGTCATTGCAACGACCTAAAACAAAAGCTTAAGTGGGTGTGAAATCAGCAAAAAAGTCAATAATACCCACTAATCACTAGATTTATTAAACACCTCTAAAATCTGGCGACAAACTAGTTTCAGCTTCTCCCCAACTTCTGAAGTAGGCGAAACTTCACCAACAAAACTCCAGTTTTCCACAGTAGACAAGCGCCAAACCTCACCACGATGATCAAAACCAGCTACTTCCATACCTATGGCACGGCGTAACTTGGTTATCGGGTCTTGGTAAAAGCGGATTTGAATTAAAACACTACGACTACGCCAAGATTTGCTCACCCCAGGAAAATGAAAACCAATATCAATGGATTCTGGATCAACTAACTCTCTAGTTTCTGGATCATTCTTCCAAGGTTTTAAATCTGACTTAGCATCAGGAAACTCAAATTTGAATAAATTCACTGCTGTAGCAATCTTGCTGGCGAGTTCGAGGTTAGTTGCCTGTTCAGATGCGTTCACGACGAAAACACTCCTTCATTTTGTAGCTCTAGGGGAATGCGACAACAGAAAACCGCCAGAAGGCTTATCATATTGGTGCTTTAGCTTATCAATCTCCAAGCAATTTAGCAACTCCATATCACGCTTTCCTTACATGATAGTCAGCAGGGGACAGGTGACAGGGGATAGGTGACAGGGGATAGGGGATAGGGGATGGGGAGATGGGGGGATAGGGAGATGGAGAACAGAGCGAAAAACTATCATTTTGACTATTGACTAATGACTCTCTTGAGTAATTGTACTCAAAAAACTCAAAAATTGCTGACACTGCATATCTTGTGGAAAATACTCATAAATAATCTGGAAAATTTTCTGCAAAATCATGTTCTCGATAGGAACGATAAGCTACCCCAGCGATCTAAAATTACACTGTGAATCGGTAAAAGAAAACCAAACAATTTCAGTGTATGGCGCGTCAACGCTCAATCATTTCTTTAATTCTGGTATTACTCGCAACTTTCCTTATTAGTTGTGGTAGTCCGACGACAGCAGTTGCACCTCCAACTTATACAACTGCTCAACTGGAGAAAATCCAAGGATATTCCCCAGAAATTCAGGCTGTGCGCGATCGCTCAGACGAATTGAAAACTTTGATCCAAAAAGGTGAATGGATCGATGTAGGTAATTTTATCCATGGCCCCATTACAGAAGCTAGGTTGACAATGACATACATCACACCCAACCTACTACCTAAAGACCAACCTACAGCACGTCAAATCACTAAAGATTTGCTCAATCACCTAGTTAAAATCGATCAGGCTGCGACAGCTGGTAATACTCAACTTGCCTTGAGTAACTATAAAGCCGCTTATGCAGATATTGACAAGTTCGTCGAGCTGCTGCCTGAAACTAGTACTCAATCAGAGGCTAGCTAGAATAGGAGACAAGAGGTGTAGGGTTGTAGGGGTGCAGAAAAAAATAATAATTTCTACTCCCTCACTCCCTCACTCCCTCACTCAGCACTCATCACTCCCTCACTCCCAATCCCTGAACTCATGAATGTAGCGATAATTGGTTGTGGCGTAGTTGGGGCAGCGATCGCCTATGAACTCAGTCAAGTCCCAGGCATCAAAATCACAGTTTTTGACCGACAACCACCCGCACAAGCCTCTACAGGTGCAGCATTAGGGGTTTTAGTAGGCATCATCAGCCAAAAAGTTAAGGGCAAGGCTTGGCAGATGCGGCAAACAAGTGTTCAGCGTTATGAAACTTTAATACCTGAACTCGAAGCAATTACAGGACGTACAATTCCTTTCAACCGTCAAGGTATTCTTAGTCTTTGTTTGGAAGCAGAAAATTCAGAACTTTGGGAAAAATTAGTAGCTATTCGTCACTCCCAAGGCTGGGAATTAGAAATTTGGGACACAGCAAAACTCCAACAGATTTGTCCCCAAGTTAATCATCCGCAAGTTACTGGCGCTGTCTACTCTCCACAAGACCGCCAACTAGATCCAACAGCTTTAACTTTAGCTTTAGTTGAGGCAGCCCAACATCATGGTGTGACTTTTCAATTTGGTGTGACTGTGTTAAGTTTACCTACCACAGCAGCGACTAAATGTACATCTGTCGAGACGACAGCAGGCAAAATCACCGCCGATTGGATCATTATCTCAGCTGGTTTAGGTTCGACAGCCTTGACAGCACAGCTTGAGCAAAAAATAGATATTCGTCCTGTACTGGGACAAGCTTTACAACTGCGCTTAGGACATCTTCAGGGAAATCCAGACTTTCAACCAGCAATCACTGGTAATGACGTGCATATTGTCCCTATCGGTGGTGGTGACTATTGGATAGGTGCAACCGTCGAGTTCCCCAGTAATGGCGATGAGATACTACCAAATCACGAACTATTAGCATCTGTCAAACAACAAGCAATTTCCTTCTGTCCAGAGTTAGCATCTGCTGAAATTATCCGCACTTGGTCAGGATTACGTCCCCGTCCTGAAGGTCGTCCAGCACCTGTCATTGGTGAATTACCTGGATTTAGCAACATTCTCCTGGCAACAGGACACTATCGCAACGGGGTTTTACTCGCACCAGCAACAGCTATGGCAATTCGTGAGAAGATTATCTCTCAATAAGGTTGGGGAATGGGTATTGGGTATTGGGTATTGGGTATTGGGTATTGGGTATTGGGTATTGGGTATTGGGTACTGGGTAATATTCATAATCTATGACCAATCACCAATCACCAATTACTAATCACCACAATTTTTGACAAACTCTAGGATAATAACGTGTCAATAACAGAACATAAAATAACAGTAAATTCTTTAGAATGGTTTTATCGAGAATCTGCGCCCATTGGTCGGACTGATTTGTTACCTGTGTTATTACTGCATGGGATACCATCACAAAGTTATGGCTGGCGCAATGTAATGCCAGCTTTAGCTAGTCAAGGAACAAGAGCGATCGCACCAGATTGGATTGGTTCTGGTTTTTCTAGTAAGCCGGAAAAACGCGACTTTGCCTACACGCCTGAAACATACATTACAGCCTTGGCAGACTTGATTCAAGCTTTAGAACTGGAGCGTTTTTCTCTGGTCGTTCAGGGATTTTTAGGCTCTGTTGGTCTACAATATGCCCTACGCCATCCCGAAAAGATTGCCAACATAGCAATTTTAAATACCCCAATTTCTACCACTGCCAAATTACCTTGGAAAATTAAACAAATGGGTCTACCTTTGGCAGGGGAAATGATGACTCAAGATCCCTTACTAATTGACCGAACCTTAGAAGGTGGTAGCCGTTACCGCATTGAAGACCAAGATTTAGATGTGTATCGCAAACCATTCTTGAAAACTTCGGCGGTAGGACGAGCGCTGTTAGCCACCATCCGCAATATACAATTGCCAGAAGCCATGACAGAAATTACCTCCGGTTTCTCACAATGGCAACAACCAATCCTCGTTCAATGGGGGATGATAGACCCTTGGTTACCAATAGAAGTAGCTGAAACCTTTACCAAAACAGTCCCCAATGCCGAATTAGTCAAACTCAACAACGTCGGTCACTACCCACAAGAACATTACCACAAAACGATTTTAGAAGACCTTTTACCCTTCATGCGTCGTGCAGGAGAGTGACCAACTCCTTTGTGTCTCTGTGCCTTTGTGGTTAAATAATTCTTTTGTTACCACAGAGACACAAAGTTAAAACAAATTTCTCTCAATGGTCATGTTCACAAGAATCGTCTTTCAGCACAACTTCTGGGACAGGATCATAACCACCGGGATGGAAGGGATGACAACGTAGGATGCGGCGAATTGCCATCCATCCACCACGTAAGATGCCAAATCTTTCAATTGCTTCTATGGCATACATTGAGCAAGTTGGTTGAAAGCGACAAGTCGGGGGATATAGTGGCGAGATAAACATTCTGTATCCTTTGATTAACCAAATAAATAATTGCTTCATGAGAGTCGCCTAAATCTTATAAATTGGTAACAAAGGTAAAAATCTTCTATCTTGTAACATCTTTGTTGAATCTATTTTCTGATTTAATCTCAACTCCTCCTCTGTGGCTGCAAATTTCTCTGGTTGCAGCTTGGGTATCTTTTATTTTAGCGATCGCTGGAGTCGTCAATCACTTTGCCACTGACGACTCAGAAATAGTCCGCAAAATTGTGCATATTGGGGCTGGTCATGTCATTTTAATTGCTTGGTGGCTGGATATTCCTGCTAGTGTGGGTATTGGGGCTTCAGTGGTTGCCAGCATTGTGACGCTGTTGTCTTATATTTTTCCGCTTCTCCCTGGGATTAATAGTGTTGGCAGACGAAGCTTAGGAACATTTTTTTATGCTGTCAGTGTGGGTATTTTAGTCGCTTGGTTCTGGCACATAGAGCAACCGCAGTATGCAGCGATCGGCATGATGGTGATGGCTTGGGGTGATGGATTAGCAGCATTAATTGGGCAACGATTCGGTAAACACAAGTATAGAGTTTTCGGAGCGCAAAAAAGCTGGGAAGGCTCCTTAACTATGGCTTTATTCAGCTATTTGGTCTGTAGTCTCATTTTACTTGGTGTCATCGGCAATGTCTGGCAAACTTGGACTGTCTCACTCATCGTTGCTGTTGTCGCTACTAGCTTAGAAGCCTTTTCTTTTTTGGGAATAGACAATTTAACTGTTCCTATTGGTAGTGCCGCTTTAGCATTCGCATTACTGCAATTCTGGCCACTGCAATAAGCACAAAATGAGTAGTGAGTCATTAGTCAAAAATATTTTTCTAAATACTTGACACAAACCCTACAGAGCCTGCTATATTTATAAAGTCGCAATGTTGGGGCGTAGCCAAGTGGTAAGGCAGCGGGTTTTGGTCCCGCCATCCCTAGGTTCGAATCCTAGCGCCCCAGTTTTATTAGAATAACTACTATTCTTGACTAAGCTTAAATTGGTTGTTGTGTTGAGCTTTGCTCCAACCGACCTACAACTTTTTGTTTGCACCAACTATTTCTCCGGTGACTTTAAGGCTTGATCTAAAACCTGTCTAGCTTGTTCTGCCTTGCTACGTGCTTCGTGGTAACGTAAGTTGGCTTGAGCAAAATTTTTCAGAACTTTAAAGCCTTCCTTGAGACGGGTAATCTCTTCTTCTGTCACCGACTGATCGGAAAACAACACATCAACAGCTTTACGAATTTCTAAAGCTTCAGTACGTGATTCTTGTACCTTTAATTTGAGAGTAGCGAGATTACTCAAGACTTGTACAGCCTGTGTAACAGCATCTTCACCACTACCAGCATCAGCAGGTGGCTCTTTTACTTCAATCAACTGTTGAGGGCCAAATCCTTCTTCTAGTTCCGTAGGCAGTGTCCCAGCATCAATTAGTTCAACTAACTGATCCATCGCTTTTTCACGGGCTTTGGCTGAATCTTTCCCAGGAACCGTGAGGATAACTTCTGGGCTTTGAGCTAGTGTGTACTGAACCATATTAGATGCAGAGAATTTGCTGATTAACCAAGCCTAAGTAATTATCCTAACATAATGCTGGAAGAAGGGAGTGAGGGAGTGAGGGAGTGAGGAGACAAGGGGACAAGGAGACAAGGGGACAAAGCAAATGACTAATGACTATTGACTATTGACCAATGACTAATGACTATTGACTATTGACCAATGACTAAACTTTATACTGAAGAAAGGGGAAAAAGTTTTAATAGGAGAGGAGAGCAATGACTCCCAATCCCAATATCATGCAAGCTGTAGAAAAACTGGGTTATCGCGTCACTGTGGGTGATGTGGCAACTCAGGCGGGATTGAATTTAGCAGAGGCTAGCCAAGGGCTATTAGTTTTGGCCAGTGATGCTGGTGGGCATTTGCAAGTCGCGGAAACGGGAGATATTGTTTATCTATTTCCCCGGAATTTTCGAGATATCTTGCGTAATAAATACCTGCAATTGCGATGGCAAGAATGGTGGCAGAAAGTCTGGGGTGTGCTGTTTTACCTAATTCGCATTTCCTTTGGAATTTTTTTGGTGGCTTCGATTGCGCTGATTACTATAGCCATCATTATGATTATTACTGCGCTCAACTCCAGTAGTGATAATGACGATCGCAGTAGTAGTTCTGGTGGTGGTTGGGGATTTTTCTATTTTCCTGATTTATTCTGGTATTTTAGCCCCAATTACGGCACTTACTCGGAAGAACGACGACGCGATCGCTCACAACATAGTCAGTTAAATTTCTTTGAGGCTATATTTTCATTTTTATTTGGTGATGGGAATCCCAACGCCAACCTAGAGGAACGGCGTTGGCAAACAATTGCGGCGGTGATTCGCACTCATCGTGGTGCGGTAGCCGCAGAACAAATTGCCCCATATTTAGATGATATTGGGGAGGTGTATCAGCAAGAGTATGAGGATTATATGTTGCCTGTGCTGTTGCGATTTAATGGACAACCAAAAGTCAGTTCTGAAGGAGAGATTGTCTATTATTTCCCAGAGTTGCAGGTAAGAGCTAGTAAAAAACGGCAGACACCAATTGCAGTGTATTTGGAGGAATTAGCTTGGCGTTTTAGTGCGGCTAGTTCTGGACAAGTGATGCTCAGTGCTGGTTTGGGTGCAGTTAATCTTGTTGGTGCTTTAATATTGGGTAGTTTATTGCGAGATGGCACAATTGCGGCTCAAATAGGTGGCTTAGTCGCTTTTGTCCAAGGAATTTATTGGTTGTTATTAGCCTATGGCATTGGTTTTGTAACTATACCTTTAGTAAGATATTTCTGGATCAAGTGGCGTAATAGCAAAATTACTGCACGTAACCGCGATCGCCAATCTCGCGCCAGAATATTAACAAACCCCAACCCAGCTTTACAACAAAAAATTGATTACGCCCAGCAATTTGCTCAAGAAACGTTCATTAATAATGAAGATTTGGTTTACACCACAGAAACCGACTTACTCGAACAAGAAGCTGAAAATCCCAAGCAAATTGATGCTGAATGGCAACGGCGATTAGAAAGAGGGAATGAGGGATAGGGAGATGGGGAGAGTGGGGGATGGGGGAAAGAGTAATTAAGTAACTTTCTCCTTGTCTCCTTGTCCCCTTGTCCCCTTGTCACTTTGCCTTAATTGGTGTTAACGCGACACCACGATAGTAATGTCCTAAGATTTGCAGGTGATTAACGCCCCGTAGAGCTAGATTATAAGCTCCCCATTGGCTCAGGCCTAGACCGTGACCAAAGCCTAAACCTTGGAGGGTAAAGCTACCATCTGCACTTCGGCTGACATTAAAGCGGGTACTTCTGAGCTTGAGAGCTGTACGCACTTCTTCGCCTCGCAGTATTTTTGTGCCTCTATCGCCGACGATTCTTAAAGCTTTGACACTGCGGAATGGGGAATATGATTCGGGAACCATATCTTTGACATTACCCACACCCGAAATTCTGGCGCTGATTTCTCCTGGAGTGAAGGTTTTTTGCCAATTGCACTCTTTAATATTTTGATCGTAGTCTTCTACAGCTCGTAAGTAGGGAAGAGAATTTCCCCAGACATCTTCGACGTTTTCGGTGTGTCCGCCAGAACAAGCGTGGAAGACTGAGAGAATGAGATTATTATTGTAGGTTAAGACTTGAGATGCAGTAGCATCGACGGCGGTGTAGGTGGCAGCAGATTCCGTACTGACTCCTGAATAAATTTGCCAGCGATCTGGACTATCCCCTAAATCGTAAACTGGGTTACGACGTTGTTGTTCTCGCTTATATAGGGCATAGGTACGAGCAGCGATCGCTTGAGCTTTTAAAGCTTCTTGTGGCCAGCTGGAGTTCATTTCTCCACCAATAACGCTGTAGAGATATTCTTCTAAATCCACCCAGTTGACAACATCTAAGCCTTTTTCAGAGGGGATAACTAGAGTTCTCCCACGATACCAGCGATCGCCAATATAAACAAATCCTTTACCCGATGGTTCAATCCAAAATAACCCTGATTGCCATTTATCTAAAGCTACTCCTCCAGGAACAGCTTGAGCATAAAAGGCACTCATCCCTGGCAATTGTCCCAGAGTGCGTCCACTGCTATCTTTCACAGTCGCCGTTGTGGAACTGCCAACTTTAGTTTGATTAACTCCCCTCTCAATGGCAACGCGCAGAATTACCGAAGCTTGTGCTGGGGCGACCAAAGCAATCCACAAGAAGATACCTAGCCACCAATGACGTACTTTAATCTGGGAAAACAGTGAGGCTAACAACAGTTTAAATTTCATGCTGATTATTTAGTCATATTAGTATCTGTTTGCAGCTCTGGACTATCGCGTCCACAACTCTATATGAGACAGTTTCCTTGAATAAAGGGTTGCTGCTTCCTCAACAATTATGCAATGTCTTTTCCATAGTCTCCAGTATACAAATCAGCATTTTTGACCAAAGCTAGGCATAATACCAATTCAAAATACCCTACAGGTAATCTTTCGCCTGCGTAGCAAAGCAAACTACAAAATTCAAAATTCAGAAAGTGAGAATTAGCAACGGTTGTATGGTTTGCATCTGTTTCTTGATTTTGCTGGATTGTACACTGTTTGAAGATGTGGTTCTTGAGAATGAGCGCATGAAAAAGCGATTTCGTTTTGGCAATTTTGAAAAACCTTGACTTGTCAGTACCTCTACACATCTTCCTCAAATTCTTGAGTTTCCGTTTTCATGAGTAAGTCATAAGATAGTCAAGAAAAATGCCAGCATACGGAAAACACTGTTTGGTTTAGGGATAATCACTATTTTTTATCATGTTTTGATGAACTATATAATTACTGAGAGTTCTTCAACTACGAATAGTCAGGTTTCGTTTTTCCAATATTGATACTTTCTCATTTGCTTACTGATAAGCGTATTTGCTGCTTTAGATATTAGTAGTATTACTTAATACCGAAAAATGCTGAGAACTGCTGAACTTGTCCCTAATATTACAGAATTTTTATCAGGAATTTAAAAATAACTTAAGCAATTTCCGAAGAAAGTTGATACCTTGTTACAAGGAGACAATTACTGATAAACAACATTTTAAAATTCATGGATTCTTCACCAATCAGCTCATTACTTGAAGACTTGAAAAATCCAGATGCTGTAGTCCGGGAACAAGCGACAAAAAAACTCTGGCGTATCTGGTTTCAGCAAAAGGGAATTTACGGACTAGAAAAAATTGACCAAAGTCAGAAATTACTTGATGCTGGTGAAACTACCGAAGCTGAGGTGATGCTGACACAATTAATTCAGGAACAACCAGACTTTGCAGAAGCTTGGAATCGTCGCGCCTTTCTTTACTACAGTATGGGCGATTATGATAAATCTTTAGCAGATTGTCAGATGGCAATCAAAATTAACTCGGTGCATTTTGGTGCGTTACATGGTATGGGTTTGTGTTACGCCGCACTAGGTAAATACACTAAAGCCATCAAAGCTTTTAAACGAGCCTTAGAAATTCAGCCTTACTCTTTGGTCAATCAAAAATTAATTTTAGAATGTACTTTCAGACTCAGTTAGGTTAAAATGCTTGCTTTTGATTTTTTAGTCTTAAGAAGAAGGTGACGAATAGAGGATAAAACTACTTACAGATAAAATGTTTCGTCATAAGTGCAAAATTTTGAGGGCTTATCCTGCATTTCTCGCAAAACGGTAGGGGCGGGTTCACGAGATATTCGTGAATAATTAAAGCATATTTATGAAACCGCCCCTACAGCCTCTGGACTTTGGTTTGAGCAATTTCATGAGAAATTCGGGTTACGTCCGTAAACCCTCATACAATATATTGGCATGGTGAGGTGGGCGATCGCCAAAACATCTGCATTCGTCAGGAAATATCAATTTTTCTTGACATAACCAACTTGCCAATTTTCCGGTTTGTTTAATTGCTGGAATTTCCCTTGGGCTATTAAACTCAGGGCAATGCGAGTATTCACATATCCTTGAAGTAAATAGTGTCCAGACTGAGATTTTATTCTCATCGTCACATCTGGTTGCAAAGGGAAAACACCTCCACAGTGATCAGATTCTCCAGGTACGCTGAGTCGGAATAAAGCATCATGGTCGTATCCTTGGGGAATCTGAAATATAGCGTAAACTTGATGCTGACCCAGCCAAGGTTGAATGACTATTTTTTGCGGCGAGGTATAGTACTTAACTCTTTTTGTCTGAATAAAGCCCCATTTACTGCTACAACTGACTATGAGCGATGGCTCCACAACATCCGCAACGTAGGATACGCCGAGAATACCCACTAAACTAAGTGCAAATAATATCTGCAATATAGTTCGTTTTCGCACTTATTTCGACCTTAAACAACACTGTTTGATATTTTAGCTGTTACATCGAGAGTGTGAGTCCATCTGCTGAAAGCAGCAGCACTTCACTTCTTGACGCTACGCGAACGCGATCGCTCAAGCATCAACCTCACATATACATCTTTGCTAGCCAGTCTAATACTAAAGTATGATTTACAACTTGAGAAATATCTTGGATACTATATTCTGACTCAAATTCAGTATAAATTAGCTACAAAATACTATAAAAAATTACATTTCTAAAAAGAAAAAAATATGAAATTATACGGAATTTATCAAACTAGCTTGGCACTGCTTGTATCTAGTGGAGTAGGACTAGTCACTTGCCAAGCCAGCAACGCAGCAACAATTTATTCTGTCCTTGATCTAGGTAGTTTGGGTTTACAGTCAAAGAATATTTTTGTCTCTGGCCTTAATAACTCAGGTCAGGTAGTTGGTGTTACTTTGGATGAATCATTCGATGGCAGAGGCTTCCGCACGGCTCCCAATAGTCCCATTAACCCAGCTACAGATTATATTGATCCCCAAAATGGTGGATTCGCTGCCCCTGCTGCTATTAACGACTTAGGCCAAGTAGTCGGTATTGTGCCTTTTGGTAATCCTGATTGGGTTTTATACGAAGCGTTTCGCACGGCTCCTAACAGTATAGTCAATGCAGCGACTGATAAACTCGGTCTTGAGTATTGGAGCTTTGCCAATGCTATTAACAACTCTGGTCAAGTAGTTGCTGGTAGTTCTTCACGTTTTTCAGGTACAAGCTCTTTCCGATTAGCTCCCAATAGCCAACTCAATGTGCAAACAGATGACATTGGCTCCCTTGGTGGTACTTATCCGGATGGCCGCACGTTTATGTACCGATACACTCAGGCTTCAGATATCAATGATTTAGGACAGGTGGTGGGTTCTTCGCTCAACACCAATTTAGAGACCCACGCCTTCCGTACTGCCCCCAATAGTTCAATTAACCAAGCTACAGACGACCTCGGTACATTAGGTGGCGCAGAAAGTAGCGCCTATGGTATCAATAATTTAGGTCAAGTTGTTGGTGTTTCAGCTACTGCTAGTGGTGAATATCATGCTTTCCTGACAGCACCTAACAGTCCAATTAACCTAGCGACTGATGACCTCGGTACACTGGGAGGTTCATACAGTTCGGCTGATGATATTAACAACTTAGGTCAGGTAGTTGGTTCTTCAACTACTGCTAGTGGTCAACGGCGTGCTTTTTTATATGAGAAAGGACGAATGCTTGACCTCAATGATCTAATTTCTCCTTCATTGGGTGTGACTCTAAATTATGCCAGAAGAATTAACGATCGCGGACAAATTATAGCTGGATTTGATACAGGGGATCTTAGCATTCCCTCACCTGCGTTCCTGCTCACACCCATAGTTTCTACTACTGCTGTACCTGAGCCATCTTTGGGGTTAGGTTTATTAGCATTCACAGCGATAGGTGGGTTAATCACGAGCAAACACGCAAAAAATTGATAAATCTAAAAACTTATACGCTACTTGCTAGGCGATCGCTATCATATTGCTAAAATCCCAGCAAGCTCACTGCAAATAACATGGTATCTACTACTACCCGGTTCTCGGATATTCAAAACCATTGGGCGCGTCCGTTTATCGAAGCTTTAGCGCAACGGCGGATTTTGAATGGCTATCCTAACGGCACTTTTCGTCCAGACAACTCAGTGACTAGGGCTGAATTTGCCGCGATAGTAGCAGCAGTCTTTCCAGGTTCGGTAAAGCGTCAGTATACTCCTTTTATTGATGTGCCAGCTAATCATTGGGCGGCTGGTGCGATTAAAAAAGCTTACGAAACTGGATTTTTGGCTGGCTATCCCGATAAAAGTTTCCGTCCTAATGAACGCATTGCTAGAGGTGATGTCTTTGTTTCTCTAGTTAATGGTTTGGACATTGCCACTAAAATTAAACCTGATTTACTAGACCAGTTACCGCAAATATATCAAGATATAGCGAGTATCCCAAGCTATGCCAGGAATCAATTAGCGATCGCCACAAGTGCAGGTTTAGTCTCTAGCTTTCCTAATCTTAAATTACTTAACTATAGTATTGCGGCTACTCGTGCTGATGTGGCTGCGATCGTCTATCAAGGTTTAGTTTACCTTGGGCAAGCACCAAAGATTGCTTCCACTTACCTAGTTGTACCACCATCTTCAACGCCAACTCCATCCAAAACTGTGAAAGTTAGCCATAGTAGGGAGTTTCGCGGCGCTTGGGTAGCTTGTGTGTGGAATAGTGATTGGCCTTCTCAAACTGGACTAAGTGTCAGTCAGCAGCAAGCGGAGTTAATTGACATTCTTAGCAGATTACAAGCGTTAAATTTTAACGCCCTGATTTTGCAAGTGCGTCCAGAGGGTGATGCTTTGTATGCTTCCCCATTAGAACCTTGGAGTGCTTGGCTGACGGGAACTCAAGGTAAAGCACCAGAACCATTTTATGATCCTTTGCAATTTGCGATCGCTGAAGCTCACAAACGTAACATAGAAGTTCATGCTTGGTTCAACCCCTACCGCGCCAAAACTAGCATCAAGGGTTCACCTAATGTTAGTCCCCACATAGCCATAACTAACCCAGAAGTAGTTTACCAATGGGGTAATCAATTGTGGATGGACCCAGGCGCAAAAGTTGTTCAAGATCGAGCTTACAATGTCATCATTGATGTTGTCCGTCGCTATGACATAGATGCAATTCATTTAGATGACTATTTCTATCCCTATCCCATCCAAGGTAAACCCTTTCCTGATGACAAAACCTACGCGGCTTATAAAGCAGCTGGTGGTGGACTGAGTTTAGACAATTGGCGACGGGAAAATGTCAATCAAATGGTGTTGCGTCTGTCTCAAGGAATTAAAGCCACAAAATCTGACGTTAAATTTGGCATTAGTCCTTTCGGGATTTACCGCCCTGGACAACCATCAGGAATTACTGGTTTGGATGCCTACGATGTATTGTATGCTGATTCTAAAAAATGGTTAGAGCAAGGCTGGATAGATTACATCGCACCTCAACTCTACTGGCGGATTGACCAAACTAAGCAGAGTTATCCTGTGTTGCTCAAATGGTGGACAGAAATTAACCCTCAGCAACGCCATATTTACGCGGGTAATAATCTGGGACAACTGGATGGTAAAGCCTGGAAAAATGAGGAGATAGAAAAGCAAGTTAAAATTAGCCGCAATCAAGCTGGAGAATTATCGCTAGGAAATATCTTCTTCAGCGTGACTTCGATTATGGAAAATCGTCAAGATATTTCCGCGACTTTCCAAAATTCACTCTACGCCAAACCAGCACTAGCACCGATTATGCCTTGGCGTGAGACAATACCACCACCACCACCGAAAGAACTCCAAGTCAACAACCGGAAACTGAGTTGGCAACCAGGTGATAATCAGCCTGTGCGTTCTTGGACACTTTATCGTCAAAGTGGTGATACTTGGACTTTACAACGCATCTTGTCTGCCGGCACAACCTTCGCTACAGTCCAACCAGGAACTTATGCTGTATGTGCCGTAGATAGGTTAGCAAATGAAAGTCAGGGTGTAGTTATTAATGTTAGTTAAAAATTTGGGTATTGCCTAATTTTTCATACCAGATGTAGAGATGTAGAGACGTAGCACTGCTACGTCTCTACAAGATTTTTTAACCATTACAAAAGTCATCAACTCTGATATCTCGCCAAATATCAGAAACTTGCCATCCTGAGTTACCCGCAGATTGAACTACGGGATTATCGCGTAAGGGAATATAGTTGGGTTCTCTAGTATGAAAATATGGTTCTGGTTGTTCTTCTAATGTTGGTTCGGGAATATCAATATTCTCACCCAGAGAATTTTGTTCTTCCGTTTCCTCCATGAGTTTGATTTTTTTCAAAACAAGTTTTTCTGATTTTTTGATTAATCGTATATCCATGAGATTTTCTATGCCTAATAAATTGACAAAAAAAAGAATAATCTAAAGATTGATTCTGAAAGAAACTACTACAGTTCTTCAAGAATCTTGAGGAAGATCAGCAAGAAGCTTTTATATTTTTCAGTGTGACAAAAAATACCAAGGACTAACTAGAATACACTAAATCACAAAAAAATAAAACTTGTACACTAAAAAATCTCTAGAAAATAAAATTAGCCTGAGAAAACAATTGAACAGAATTCAGGAATCAGAAGTCAGAATTCAGCATGAATTCGTCACTGATAAACCAGAAAGTATTTTATCTTACTTTTTGATGGTTTAAACAAAAGTGGGAAAAATAAACCAAAATTGCAGTGACTAGTACTCTGGGACTTACGCAGTGTCACTAAATTTTCTGGCTTTTTTGTCAATAGTCAATAGTCAACGGTTTATTGGTTGAGTCCGTAGTCCTATATTGTGTCAAGTCAACGAAAGCAGCGTATTAGCTTGATAAACTACTGATGGCAGTCATGATAATTACGTAATGAGGGGGCTACCACTGCACTCCCAAGGGAAAGTTTGCAAGGTATATTCTTAATTGAGCTATAACTTGTCACATTTTCATCAAACATTACGTGAGTGATCGCTTGACAAAACTGCGATCGCTTTTTATTTTGTAGCTCATCATGGTCAGTATTAGGGCGCGCTAGGTTTAATTAACTGTTTTTGTAAAGCGACAACAACAGCTTGAGTGCGATCGCTGACTGCTAATTTATGTAAAATAGTGTGAACATGAACTCTGACTGTGCCGGGACTGATGTATAATAATTTCGCAATTTCTTGGTTGGTTTTACCAGTGGCTAACAGGGATAAAATTTCTAACTCACGCTGAGTTAGAGGGTTAGCAGATTTGGGCAGAGGATTTTCTAGTGTTGGTAACTGACTAGATTCAATGGAGGAGCGAATTTCTCTAGTTGCAGTTTCATCCCACCAGGAAGCACCAGCAGCGACAGAACGCAATGCTAAGACTAATTTTTCGCCAGCAATCCCTTTCAAGCAATAGCCTTGAGCGCCTGCTTCAATTAATCTAGAAATTAAATGTTTTTGTGCATGAGAAGTTAACACTAAAACGGGTAATTGTGGATTTCTCTGTTTAATTTGTCTACAAGCTTCAATCCCACCTATACCTGGCAAGCCTACATCTAAAAGCACCACATCCACAGGGTTTTGATTGATTAACTCAATAGCTGTTTCCCCATCTTCAGCTTCAGCAATAATCTCCAAATCCGTCTCTTGTTGTAATCGTACCCGTAAGCCTAAGCGAAAGAGTTCATCATCTTCGACTAACAGAATTTTGACAAGCGTATAAGGCATTTTATAATTCGTAATTCGTAATTCGTAATTTGGGGATTAGCTTAGTTGTGAGTTGTGATTATCTCTAGCCTCTCAGAAGAAACGGGTAGCTTGAATGCAAACATTGCTCCACTGGGAATTCTGTTTTCTGCCCAGATTATACCGTTATGGGCGGCAATAATTTGTCGGGATAAATAAAGCCCTAATCCTGAACCTTTAGCTTGACGGCTGCTGTGGCCTTGATAGAATCGTTCAAATAAGTGGGGAAACTCTTCTGGCTGGATACCTGCACCTGTATCTAAAATTTTGATGACTTGATAGGAAGTTTGAGGTTCTAAAACCACTTCAACGCGATCGCCCCGGCGACAATGATTGATAGCATTAACTAGGAGATTATTTAACACTCGTTGCAATTGTAGAGCATCACCTTGCACCCACAACGCCCGTCGCCAGTTAGAATCACCGTAGTTAAAGGAGATATGTACCCGCCGATTAGCAGCTAACTCTGTGAGATTACTAGCCACCTCTTCTGCTAAACTAGTCAAATCTACAGGAATTAAATCTAGTTTGATTCCTTCTGTGTCGTTGCGGTAAATATCTAACAAGGTTTCTAAAAGTTGCAGTGAAGTGACGTGACTGCGGCTCATCGTGGCTAAAACTTGCTGCTGTGGTGGTGAGACAACACCAAATTTTTCTTGTTGAAAAGCTTTGATAGTTTCAATTGCACCCAACAGTGGTGTTTTTAAATCATGGGTGAGGGTAGAAGCAAAGTCTTCCCGTAGTCTGACTAATTCTTCTTGAGATTCTAACTTAGCACGAGTCAGAGCGATCGCCGCTTGAGATGTCCGCAGGCGATCGCTTAAAATACCTGTAACGATCAATGCCATAGAAGCGATCGCTCGATTAGCAACTGTGGAAGGTTTAGTTAATTCACCCCCTGGTAACCAAATATTCAAAATCGTTAAGCATACAGCTATAACAGTCGCTAGCAAAGTGCCAACTCGCCCAAACCAAGCATTTGCTAATAAAATTGCCCCAGAATAAAGATAGCCAAACACATAGTCATTCGGCGTTGAATACTCCATCAATATCACGCCAATAAATAGCCCGAAGATGATTGAAAATCTGCTTAAATGTGATTTATAAGCCAAGAAATTATCCTTTAAAGAAACCATGTCATCTTACTAATAACTAATGACCAATGACCAATGACTAATGACTAATGACTAATTAATATATTTCTAAACCACTGCTCAGTGCGATCGCCCATTGCCTGTTGAGAATATTCTGCTTCTGCTTGTTGCCGACACGCCAAGCGATCAATTTTATCTAAACATTTAATGGCATCAACTAACCCATCTACACTATCAGGTTTGACTAAAAAACCTGTTTGACCATCTTTGACAATTTCCTTCAATCCACCCCGATTGTAAGCTATCACTGGGACACCACAGGCTAAAGCTTCAATGGCTACATTACCAAAGGCTTCTACCCACCGAGGTGTTACCAATAATCCTCGACATTCACCTAATTTTTGTTGTAATTGCGCTGTGGGCAAAAATCCTTCATAGATGATCGAAGCATCAGCATAATCTTGACAAATTTGCTGCCAATATTCTTCATTTTGCCTCACACCAAAAACCTTTAAGGGAATGCCTGTAATTTTCGCTGCTGCAACTGCATCTTCCAGCGCTTTTTCGGGGGCAATTCTCCCTACCCAAGCTAAATAATTATTCGGTTGAGAGCGAAATTGATAAATAGATAAATCCATCCCATTTGCTAAAGAACGACATTTATCAGCAAATTTAAATGTCTGTGCTTGTGTTAGTGAATGCACACCAATAGTTCCAGGAAAATTAGTTGCTATTTGCTCAATCATGTCATCCATTGCATCAGTTAAAGAACCCATACTAATCAAATGAGCGATGGGACAATGAAAAAATGAAGTTAGATATAAAGGCAACCAATCATAAGCAAAATTAACAATCAAATCATAATCTAATTGCACTCGTCGCGCATAATCCCACATATTAGCTAAGACAGAGTTTTTCGGGATAACAATTGGTTCGTCACGAGTCTGGTTTTGAGCTGGTGTTTGCAA
Organism: Nostoc sp. TCL26-01; assembly: GCF_013393945.1. Classification (NCBI taxonomy): domain Bacteria; kingdom Bacillati; phylum Cyanobacteriota; class Cyanophyceae; order Nostocales; family Nostocaceae; genus Nostoc; species Nostoc sp. TCL26-01. The sequence continues at coordinate 5,521,673 of NZ_CP040297.1, read as the reverse complement.
TTCGCCAGGAATTTCGATCACAGGTACATCTTTGACGATGGAACCAACAGGAGCTACTATTTTGACAATATGTCCACGTCGGCTCATTTCTTGAGCAATATTACTGAGAGTAAGTTCTACCCCACCACCTATCCCTGTACCAATTGCTCCTACAGGGGTAGATATCATCAGCAACTTGAGTAAGTCGCTTGTAGATGTATTCACGTAGCTGCACTCCTAATTCAACATTCAAAATTAACAATGTTATAGGTTATTCTAAATTCTGACTTCTGCAAAAATCATTGATGAAATCGACAATCTTACCTCAACCTCTCAAAAAAGGGGATTTACTACGAGTGATTGCGCCTAGTGGCGCTTTACGAGAATTTGCCACTTTGGAACTGAGTTTAGAAATTTGGCGATCGCGGGGTTATCGTATAGAAGTTAGTGCCGATATTGGGGAAAATTGGGGTTATCTTGCCAACAAAGACGAAATTCGTCGTCATCAACTAGCTACAGCTTGGCAAGATGCTGATTGTCGTGGTATTCTCTGCGTTAGAGGCGGTTTTGGGAGTATGCGAATTTTAGAAAATTGGCACTGGCAAACTCACACTACCCCAAAATGGCTGATTGGCTTTTCTGATATCACGGCTTTGTTATGGAGTCTTTACAATGCAGGTATCTCAGGTGTTCATGCACCTGTAATGACAACTTTAGCAAATGAGCCAGATTGGTCAATTGATCGCTTGTTTGATTGGGTAGAAGGACGATGCCTTGCGCCACTCAAAGGTTGTGGTTGGGGTGGGGGTGTGGCTACTGGTATTTTGCTACCCGGAAACCTCACCGTGGCTACCCACCTTTTAAGCACACCCATTTTACCTAATTTAGATGGTGTAATTTTAGCCCTAGAAGATGTCACCGAAGCACCATACCGTATTGACAGGATGCTGACACAGTGGCGTTTAAGTGGTGCTTTCGCTAAGGTAAAAGGCATTGCTCTAGGGGGATTTACTAGATGCGAACCTGCCCCAAATATACCCAGTTTTAGCACAGAAGAAGTTCTGCGCGATCGCTTAGAAGATTTGGGTATTCCCATTGTTTCTAACTTACCATTCGGTCATGACAATCCCAATGTTGCTTTACCTGTAGGTGTATCAGTAACTTTGGACGCAGACCAAGGCATCCTAGCAGAAATCAACCCATAAGTATTCCCAATACCCAATACCCATTACCCATTACCCAATACCCAATACCCATTACTCCTTTCCCATTTCCGATAACAACGAGCTGTTATATAGTAGGGGTGAAAAACTTCCAAAAAATTACTTTGAATTGTCTGGAAGAAAGCATTTACTGTTTGGGGATCATCTAGATGAAAAGGATGCTCTTGATTAAACCCTTTGAAGAAACACCAGTTCAGAATTATTTTGCCTTCAGGTTGAAGGATTTGATGAAATTGTAAGAGTTGTTGACTAGGATCAGGCAAATGTTCTAAAACGTCAAAAGAAATAATAGTATCAAATGTCTCTTTTGGTGGTATTCTTTCAGCAATCATAATTTTATCGCCCAATCCTAATCGCTCAGAACGATAACGCACAAAATCACGACTAATGGGATTAATATCACAATAAATCACTTGTTCAACTTGTGGGCAAAGAGCAGTAGCAATAGTGTGAGTACCAATCCCACCACCAAAATCTAACACTCGACCATGAGCATGATCTACAATCAATAGCAATGTGTCTTCAATGTAATCAGAGCTGCCTAAATGCCAAGCTCCTAACTCAAATAAGTAAAGCTCTCCTACTTGGTCACGGTAAAAAGTTGTAGCCTTTTCCCAATCAAAATCTTCAGCACCTAACTTAGTCAGTTGTTGCTGACCAGTTTCTAACTTTATCTCTAGCGTTTTCGCATCTATATCTAAAAATTCTTGTAGATGCTGCTTTAAATGAAATGAATCTTGACAATAACTTTTTAAAAAAGACGGGACTGATACTTTATTCATAAAATCTATTTATTTAGTTCAGTAACTCAATATTTTAAACTAGTACCAAATTTTATGTAAGGATGGTTGTAAAAAGCTCTACATGATTTTGAACGTTTGAAAAGAGAGCAATTTTACCTTCATCGAATTGACTACACTACCCCCGGATTTCTCACGAAATTTATCAAACCGAAGTCCAGAGGCTGTAGGGGCGGGTTAACGAGATATTCGTAAATGATTGAAGCATATTTGTGAACCCGCCCCTACCGTTTTGTGAGAAATGCAGGTACCGTGTGGTTTAAGCAGGGTGAAATGCAGCAGATATAGAGAAGACTCATTGTTACCGATAAGTAGAAAGTCTTTACCACACAAGAGTACAATCTTTAGGATGTAGTATACCAACTTCGGGATTTACTTTGATTTGAGGAATGATTTTTATCAACTCTTCTTTTGTGTAAGAATTAAAGTCTTCTGGATTAATTTCATTGTATGTAATGTAGCCTTTTGTAGCAGAGAGAATTATCTTTTCTAGGTAAACTTCTTGTATTTCTCTTCTCAGTTCGGTAAAAGCATAGTTGCTGATCACTAAGTCATAACTTTCTTTGTGTAATTCATTCATTGTTTTATAGATCAGTGTTGTGTTTAAAGGATAATGATCTAAATATCTTTGAGCCAGCATCAGCACTGGTTTCAAATCAACCAATGTATAGGTTTTCACGTTGAAATAACTATTGATAATTCGGCACATTCCTCCATAACCTACTCCAATTTCACATATATTGAGGTTGTCTAGAGCGCCAAATTCAGATTCTAAATCCGACAAAATTTTTATGTATCGTAGAGTAGGTGGTGCTATGATGCCAATACCCTCATAATCAAAAGCTTCGGGATTGCCAACCTGATCGTTTTTCAAAAATTCATTAATATTACTTAACACATTAGAACCAGACTTCTTAGTTGCTTCCAGATACTCTAAACCTTGTTCATAAGAATCATGTTCTAAGGCAATTCTGTATATTTCATTGCGACGAAAATCTTTGAATATAGAATAATCTAAACTGGCTCTTAAACAGAATTCAGGATAGTCAATGTTGTCAGTCAGACTAGTTTGCAAAGCCTTGTTTGGCAAGTCCATACTTACTACGCTCCTTATTGAGAAATAAATATTGATTCAACTAAGTTATTCAGCCTTTATTTATCAATGAAAGTTTAGAAGTCATTTATAAATAGAGTCTGAATACATAACCCGAATTTCTCACGAAATTTACAAAACCGAAGTCCAGAGGCTGTAGGGGCGGGTTCACAAATATGCTTCAATAATTCACAAATGTCTCGTGAACCCGCCCCTACCGTTTTGTGAGAATGCAGGATAAGAGTCCATGAATCACTCTTCTATGGCATACCAATCAGAAATCATAGTAGAGGTCGATGCTTGTTAGTGCTTTGACCTCAGCACCAGGTTGTAAAACTGACTACAAATCTGCCATTATCATGTGTAAAACTACCACATATCATCTGTATATTCAATATTTATTGGAGATATTTTATTCTCAATACGTTCTATGACAGTTTTTTAAAATGGTATAATTCTGGTGAATCACTACTTGTAGGTTGATTATAGCGATCGCTTCACTCAACACCAAGACATACATTGGGTTCCTCAGATCATGTTGGGGGTTACGCAAAGCCTCCACCCAACATAATAATACTAATACTATGAAGTTTTAGAGGGTGTTGGAAAAGTTTCAGTAGGTATAAAAATGTCATTCTGACTGGAGCGGAGCGTCAGGAAGAATCTAGGTTTTGTGGCACATACCGAGATGTTTCATTCCGCTACGCTGCATTCAACATGACAAAGAAACAGACTTTTCAAACGTCCTCTTAACTTAATCTTTTATACTTCATTCTGTTGATGAGGCAAGTGGTTAACTAATAAGCATGATATCTACCATTTTTTTCTCCCCAATTAAGAATTTTAATCAGCAGTTGCTTCATGGCTTCAGACAGCTTTTACTGCTATTCGTTTTGATTAGTACGTCTATATTTTTATCCGGTTGCCAAGGCATTACACACAAGGATGATGGCATAATTCACCTCAGCCTATGGCAAGCAATCAACCCTCCTGCTAACCGGGATGTATTTGAAAAATTAGTCAACAAATTTAATCAAACCCACACTGATATCCAGGTTGATTCTATCTTTATCGGTCAACCCCAATTACCCAAAATCTTAACAGCAGTTGTCGGTAATATACCTCCAGATATTCTGTCATACGACCCACAAACTACCGGACAATTTGCAGAATTAGGAGCAATTCGATCGCTAGAAGATTGGCTTGACAAATCACCATTGAAGTCAGAAATTATTCCTAGCTTATTTGATGAATTGCGCTTAGATGGTCATATTTGGTCAATTCCCTTATACACCGCTAATCTTGGTGTTTTTTACCGCCCGAAGCTTTTCCAAGCTGCGGGAATCACAGACACACCAAAGACTTGGGAAGAATTACGGCAAGTTGCTAAAAAGTTGACTATTGACCGCAATGGTGACAAACGACCCGAACAATATGGAATGTTGCTACCTTTAGGCAAGGGAGAATGGACGGTTTTTAGTTGGTTTCCTTTCTTACTGAGTGCTGGTGGCGAAATAATAACAGACAATAAACCGAATTTGACAAATGCAGGGGCTATTAGTGCTTTGCAATTTTGGCAAGACTTAATCAAAGACGGTTCCGCCACCTTTTCTCCCCCTGAACGTGGTTATGAAGAAGATGCTTTTATTACCGGTCGGGTGGCTATGCAAATCACAGGGCCTTGGACTTATATTATGAAGTCTGACGTTGATTATCAAGTTTTTCCCATACCGGCTAATGTTGGACGAGCCACCGTAACAGCTACAGGTGTATTATACGTGATGAAAACTACGCCAGCTAGAGAACAAGCAGCACTCAAATTTCTGGAGTATGTTTTAAGTGCAGAATTCCAAAAAGAGTGGAGTATGGGGACGGGTTTTTTACCAGTTAATCTTCAAGCAGCCCAAAGTGAAGATTATCAGCAATTTATGAGCAAAACACCAGTCTTGAAAGTGTTTATGGAGCAGATGTCTGTAGCACGCGCTAGACCAATCATTGCTGGTGCTAGTCGTCTTTCTGACAGTCTTGGTCGAGCCATTGAAGCCACCTTATTGGGTGAGCCTACCGAAAAAGCCCTGAAGACAGCCCAAGAACGTTTAGAACTGATTTGGGAAAATAAATAAAATCAGAAAGGTCTATACCGCAGGTGAGAAGTATTGTTAGCAAATTATGTCTAACATTGCAAAAAACACTTATTAAAAGAAGTCATGAAAGGCACACTTTTTAAAAAATCAGCTGCCTTAGCTATAGGATCAATCTTCACTTTCTCAGCGACAGCTTTTGCCAGCACATATCATGAAATAATTTATGGAAATAGATTGAGTAACTCTCAAACCTTAGTAGTACAACGTCAAGAACGCCAACGTCCAGGTACTCAATGTCAAGATACTTTACAAAAAGATTCAGGATTTCCTAGTGAGCTAGCAAACGCAGAAAGTGCTTTGGCAAATGTCAAGAGTGTTGGAACTGGTGGAGTAATTAAAAGTAATTTGGCTGAGTTAATTGCTCAGGCCTTGTCTCTAATAGAGAATGCAAAAACTCTTGCTAGGTCAACTGCTTCTAGTGATAAAAGAGCAGTAGCTAGAGTGCTAAATCAAGCAGAAAATCTTCTCAGTGATGCGTTGGCTATGGCAAAATCAGATACTGTCAGTGGGCCTGGCAAATTAGCTATTCTTCAATCCATAGCCAGTGCAAAAACATCTTTGGGCAATACAGTAGCTCTTGTTGAGAGTTATATCCGTCGATGTGTTTCTCGCGTTTGGTTTCCTGCCGAATATGCTTGTGGTTCTTAATTATCTATGAACATTACTTATTAGGCTTTCTCTTAGTGTGACTTGTGCTGAGAATCGCTTAACTGCGTGCCTGTATAATTGGGAACCCAACCATCTGCGGCTGTGAAATAGCGTATAGCTTTGAAATGCAAAGATCCGGTGAGACTGCACCAATGTTCTACCCCAGCCGGGATATGCAGATAATCTTGTGACTGGACTAAAAGCTGTAGCTGACTACCATCGGGTTTAACAAAACCAAAAATCATCTCTCCTGCTAACACATACAAAGGTTCAGGGGCAGTATGAATATGATATTGACTATAGGCGGCAGTTAAAGTCTGTAAATTTGGCGAGCCTGGATGCAAATTGAGCAAATCACACCAAAGATAGCCATTTTCCTGTTGGAGAAACTCAAAGACGCTGTTGTGTAACTCTACGATATGGCACTTCTCGCTATCTGAGAGAACATCCTGTGCCAATAGGCTGGGAAATAACAGTGATGTACCTGGGTCGTAATGTTTCAGATAAATTCCCAACGGGGCTAGTTCACGGACTATCTCATCTAGATTGCTCTCAATTGTGCCGTCGTCAAGTAACAAGGTCGCCATGACAAAAAACTAAATTAAGTATTAAGAAGAGTATACTTAACTTTAACTCAATTTAGATTAATAATCCACTTTTTCCGATAGACATACTGGAGTAAGGAATTGGGGATTGGGGATTGGGGAGTTATGAGTGATGAGTACTGAGTGCTGTAAAGCCCTTCTCCTCAAGGAGACGCTACGCGAACGGGCATGGCTACGCTTAGAGCGGTAGCGGGGCAATGCAGCCCGTGCTGAGTGAGGGACAAGAAGAAAATCTAATAACCATTGACTAATGACTAATGACTAATGACTAATGACTAATGACTAATGACCATTGACCATTGACCATTGACCATTGACCATTGACCATTGACCATTGACCATTGACCATTGACCATTGACCAAATAAATTTATCACCAGAATGATGTTCAATGGTGCGGCTAGAGTCTAATCTAGTACAGGTGAACTGTAAAAAGTAGAAAATGTCTGACTTAGTTTTGTTTTGGCATCGCCGTGATTTACGCATTGCTGATAATACGGGGCTAGCTGCGGCGAGAGAGCAAAGTCCGAAAGTGGTGGGTGTGTTTTGCCTCGACCCGAATATTTTAGAGCGAGATGATGTTGCACCAGCAAGAGTAGCTTATATGATTGGCTGTTTGCAGATGTTGCAACAGCGATATACTCAAGCTGGAAGTCAACTATTGATACTTCATGATGATCCTGTGCAGGCTATACCGAATTTAGCAGAGGCGTTGAAGGCTAAGGCGGTGTTTTGGAATTGGGATGTAGAACCGTATTCGCAGGTGCGCGATCGCCAAATTATTGATATCCTCAAAGATAAAGGTATCCAATTTCTAAGCAAAAATTGGGATCAAATACTTCATGCCCCAGATGAGATTTATTCAGGTAGCAATTCTCCTTACACTGTATACACCCCCTTTTGGAAGAATTGGAGTAGTAAACCCAAAGCCCAGCCAGTAGAAACTCTCACCAGTGCTGAAGGGTTGACGGAAACTGAGGAAGAAATTGCTCAAAAAGCTGGTGTCAAAGCTTTACCCACCGCCAAAGATTTAGGCTTTATCTGGGATGGAGAATTGGTTATCGCACCAGGAGAAGCCGCAGCTCAAAGCAAGCTAGAAGAGTTTACCGCTAAAGCCATCACAGCATACCAAGAACAGCGCAATTTTCCCGCCGTTGACGGTACATCACAACTGAGTGCTGCACTAAAGTTTGGTGTTATCGGCATTCGTACAGTTTGGCAAGCAACGACAGAAGCCTTAGAACATAGTCGTAGCGAAGAAGCTACCGCAGGTATCCGCACATGGCAACAAGAGTTAGCTTGGCGGGAATTTTATCAACACGCTATGTATAATTTTCCAGAATTAGCAGATGGTGCTTACCGCGAAGCTTTTAAAAACTTCCCTTGGGAGAATAATGCAGAATACTTTCAAGCTTGGTGTGAAGGTAAAACAGGTTATCCTATTGTCGATGCAGCCATGCGCCAGTTGAATGAAAGCGGCTGGATGCACAACCGTTGTCGGATGATAGTGGCTAGTTTCCTGACTAAAGACTTGTTAATTAATCCCCAATGGGGAGAAAAGTATTTCATGCAGAAGTTAATTGACGGTGATTTGTCTGCCAATAATGGTGGCTGGCAATGGAGTGCTTCGAGTGGGATGGACCCTAAACCAGTGAGGATTTTTAACCCTGCTAGTCAAACCCAAAAATTTGATCCAGAAGGTGAATATATCCGCACATGGGTGAGAGAATTAAAGTCTGTAGATCCGGAATATTTAGTCACAGGTAAAATTACCCCGTTAGAACTTCATGCTGTTGGTTATCCTCAACCGATTGTGGATCATAAAAAACAACAACAGCAATTTAAACAACGTTATCAAAAACAAAAAGAGTTAATTTAATGATTGACAATCAATGTTTTAAATCTCTGATCATCAGCAATTTCATCAAAGTCTAGATCATTAGCTGCATCTTCTTGATATCGGGGATTTAAATTGATTGCTTGTTGGAGATTTTCTAGGGCTAATTCTACTTCTCTTTGCAGGGCATAGCAGGCAGACTTATTATAGTAAGCGCTAGCATAATCTGGTTTAATTTCTAATGCTTTGTTAAATGAACTGATCGCTTGTTCGTCTTTGCCTAGTCGGACAAGAGTATAACCGCGTTTATCCCAAATTTTCGGAGAATCAGGTTGGAATTTTAGTGCTTGATCAAAAGAGGCGATCGCTTCTTCGTATTGATCTAATTCTACCAAAGCTAAACCACGATTTAACCAAGCAACTGCATCATCTGGTTTGATTTGTGTGGCTTGATCAAAAGAGGTGAAAGCTTCTTGATGTCGGCGTAAATTACCAAAAGCTACACCCATATCACACCAAGCTTGGTGATAATTGGGTTGGATTTTAATAGCCTGATTGTATGCTTTGATGGCATCTTTATAACGTTTTAATCTGGCTAAGGTAAGTCCTTGTTTAAAGTGGGCGATCGCATCATCAGGTTGGATTTCTATTGCTTGTTGAAAATAGGCGATCGCCTCTTCATAACGCTTCTGTGTAAATAAGTTATCACCCTGTTGCATGCAATCGTCAAAACTTACTTGTGTAACTGATTCTTGGGCAACAGCGACAGGTTTATTTTCTACCAACTGATGCAAAATTAAATCTTTACGTTTTTGAGCATCTAACTGTAAATCTGAGAGTTGAGAGACAAATTCTGTCTCTAGTTTCTCTAGCTTTTCTAAAATTAAGTATTTTTGTTTTTGAGCATGAGATTGTAATTCAGAAAATTGGGAAACAAACTCTAAACCAGATTTTTCTAAGTTTTCAACAATTTGTGATTTACTAGTTTGAGCCTCTATTTTAAGTTGAGATAGATAGGATGTAAACTCTGTCTGAAATCTGCTTAATTCTTGTTGAGTTTGTGACTGGATTTCCGAGGTTTGAGTTTGTAAAAACTGTTCTATTTCTCTAATTTTCTGTAAAAATTCACCCTTTTGTGTTTGCAGTTCTAATTGAGAGTTAGATACTTGCTCGGTAAACTCTTGCTGTAAATGATTGAGATGCTCCCACAGATGAGCTTTTTGATTTTGGCTGGTTATTTGTAGTTCTGATACTTGAGAATTAAATGTATTGGCTACATCTTGGAGATTTTCTAGCTGAATATCTTTTTGTTTTTGTAAATCTCCGCTTAACTCAGCGATTTGTGAGGCAAATTCTGATTGTAACTGAGTCAGATGCTCAAAAATTTGCTGTTGATGAGATTGAGTATCAGTCTGCAAATTCACAAGATGACTATTAAAGTCAATTTTTGACTGTGCTAACTCTGCTAACACTATATTTTTACGTTCTATCGCATCTTTTTGTAGCTCTGATGCTATTTTGTCTATATTGGCTGAAGTCACATCTCTTTTGTGTTGAGCATCTGACTCAAATTGAGATATTTGGTGAGCAAATTCTGAGACTATATTTTCTATCTTCTTTTGAAAATTGCTAACTTCTAGAGAAATTTGTGCGAGATTATCTGTCTTTGCTTGCATTAAATCAGATGTCATCAGAGATAAATTCTCTTGTTCAGCTTGGATTTTTTGCTGTAAAGCCTCAGTTTCTCTTTCTAATAAACGATTGATATTTTTAGCATCTTGAATAAGATTTTCGGCATCTTGCTTAACAATTGTTAACTGGTTTTCTAGTTTTTCTACTCCGTCAAACTGAGACATAGCTCGATCAACAATCTCCCGAATTGCTACCCGGCGCAATAGCCAAAATAGAGCGATGATAGCAACTGGAAATAAACTGAGAATCACTAACCAAATATTTAGCAAGATGGTTGTGCGACTAAAAGCTTGCTCAAATTCTGCTTGTATTTGCGCGCGTTCTCCCTTATCTGCGCGTAATCTTCTTAATTCTTCCCGTTCCTGATTTGATAGTATTTGAGCAGTCACTTGTTGTTGGGGTGTGGATGGTGTAGTTTGTCCCTGGCTAACATCAGCAGATAGCAACCAGGGTGCAAAAACTACAGCGCCGTGCAAAATTAGAGAGAAAACAAATTGATTTTTGCTAGTCATCACAATCATCCCGATTTGTTGTTCAGTTTTGGCAGTGACGTGCTTATCTCCTAATCTATAACAGAATTTATTGCGTTGTGCGTGTTAGTGGATAGCTACCGAGATACGTGCAAAAAGAGACACGTTCAAATTTAAGGTTTACTTATAAGTATTTCATCAATTCTGTTGGTCTAACCAATTGATTAGGTCTTCTAAATATTGGAAATCAAAAATTGCATCTGCTAGGTTTTCTAATTGTTCTACAGATAAGGAATCAATACGTTGCTCTAAGCTGGGATCAATATTATTAAAACGTCGTTGGAGTTGTCTTTTAATAATTTTTTGTTCTCCTTGTGCAATTCCTTTCTCCATCCAACTGGTGACAATTTCCATAATTCCTTCCTCTTCTATTAAGTTGGCTTGTTTTAGTTCGGTATCAAGTGCTTGTTCTTCTGTAGCGTTTAATTTGAGATAGGTGTCAATAAAGCCGGAAATTAGTTCCATTTTAGCAGGGTTTAACTGCAAGGTTACTAACATCCTTAAGCATTCTAGTTTGACTCGGACTCTTTCTTCTGATTTAAAGTCCATTTTTGCCATTAATGCGGCGGCGATGGGGTTTGGTTGGTTTAAAAAGTTTCGCCAGTTGAGGTTATTTAATTGAATAGCGACGTAATTAAATTCTAGGATTTTTCTATTAGGGAAGTTAACTGTATATTGGCTATTGGCTGGGCGTTTTGGTTTGTCGTAGGAGAAAATGACGATAGGGAAGATAGGTAATAAATATTTTGCATCTAAACGAGCGAAGTAATGAAATATCCGCCGTTCAAATTCTTTTTGATTATATGCCTGATTTTCTAGATGAATCAGAAAATATGTCTCTTGTTCTCTAAATTTGACTTTAGCTAGTAAGTCGATTTTTCGTTTGTCTCCAGAGGTGACATCAGTAAATATTTCTTCTGGTAAAAATGTGAGGCTGTCTTTATTTACGTAGTCTAATACTTCTGGTAAGAATAATTCTATAAATTCCCAAAAGAAGGTTTGGATTAATTCTTTAAAGAGTCTATCGTGATCTATCATTGGCTGATGTGAAATTAATTTTATTAAGTAATATCCTCACAAAAAATCGGTAATTTTTCATGCTTTCTGAATTTACAAACTGGTTTAACTCAATGTACTAAGACAAGTGGCTTTAGTTAAGTTTCCATCTACTGTCACAAGGGTAAGTTTGTAATGAACTGCGGTTGCTGCAATAAAACGATCTGCGGGATCTTGATGTACTAAAGCTAATTGGGGGCTTAAAATTGCAATTTCATTGGATAAGGGTGCTTCTTTTGTATCGAGTTGCTCTAGACTGTTTTGAACCCACTGTTCTGGAGTTGGCTTTAGGATAAGTCTTCCTTTTTCAGCAAGCAAGAAGGGTTCCCAAATACTGATGGGACTTAACCATAATTCATTTCTTTCGTCAGAGATTGCTTTTTGTAGATTGTTTGAAAGGTTGAGATTACCGAGAAGATACCAAATCCAGATATGGGTATCAAGTAAAAGTTTCATAAGAGGACATCCCAAGTAACTAGATTTGAAGTAGGCTCGACAATATCCCCTGTAATTTGACCGCTATCTTTCATCGAGCCGAAGGCGACTCTTTTGCTTTTATTAATGGGGGATATGATGGCGATCGCAATACCATTTTGGATGATGGTGAAGGGTTCACCTGTTTTTTGAGCTTGGTTAATTAGGTTTTGAACTGTTTCGGGAAGTTCTGCAAAAGTGATTTGTTTCATATTATCTATTTTACCTGTGACAATAGACTAACAAAAGACTAACAAAAATACTAAAATCAAAATCCCAGTCAACAATTCTTGGAACTCTTTATATCTAAATCAAAGATGGCGATCGCCAGCATACCGCAAATATAAATAAATCAACCATGCGAAACTGGCAAAAATTAAATTAACTAACACTTGGCTGATAATAAACCACAAAATATTGCCTGAAAAAATCTGTGTTAGGCTCAAAGGACTAATAATTCTCGCTAAAAGCAACCAGCCAAAAATAGCATTACCACCCAAGATCAGAGCAAATACAACTAAACCTCTTTGCCAGTAACGGTGTTGTGGTGTGTAACCAGAAATTAAGTTAATTGGACGTTTACCTTGGACTCTCCTTAATAACTGTTCCATTTGCCAAAATAACCATAACAGCAAAGGAAATAAACCATAGCTGAGAAAACCGAGAGGTGGTGCATAACGCCCAGCACTGGAAAGTATATTGACTAAAGCATGAAAGATCACAGAATTAGTCCAAGCTTTGACAACTGCATTTTTATAGTGACGCAATTGAGTCGTAGCTAAAAAATATTGTCCTAACGCATATCCCCAAGGCGCAGCAAACATGGCGTGAACTGGGGTACTAATGCTTCTATCGAGAACTGTGGCTGTGTCGAAATACAGGTAAATGCCATTTTCTTGGGCAGTAAATCCTAAAGCTGACGCAATAGTAAACAGAAAAATGCTACTGGGGGGTAATTGATAGCGCTGTCGGCAAAAAGAGTAGGGAATAACCACTGCGAAAAACTTGCAACCTTCCTCAATGGGCGCAATTTCTAGGAGCTGTCGCAGTGTGATACCTAAGAGCGATCGCTGGATTTTTCGCCACGCTAAAATTCCATTGGCTATGGTGTCCACAATGTATTCTAAACCGAGAGCAGCAAAACCCGATATTGCCCCAACCAAAAATAACAGCAACAGCAGTAACAATGGTGGGGCCAGGGGTACACGATAATAGTAATACCCCAAGAATATCAGTGGTGGAATCGCTGCCCATAGCAGCACAACTGCATCAGCCACCCACTTGTGCCACAACAGTACGATGACGGGGGCTATTAATGGTGATTTTCGGAGTTAGGAAACCAGCCTCAACCAAAGCTTGCTCAATATCCAAAGAAAAATACTGATCTAGATAAGGTTCAGTACTTTTGAGCAATGTCAAAATGTAGGGAGGCATTTTCTTGAATGCTGCTGATTGAGGATTCATATCCATGATGGCAAGATGACCACCAGGACGCAAGATACGCCGCGCCTCAGCTAAAATTTGCCGGGTTGCAGACTGGGGTAATTCATGACAAACCAAGAATATAGAGACTAAATCAACAGCCGCATTTGGTAAGCCAGTAGACTCGGCTGGTGCATGAACCCAATTGATTTGAGCCTGACGTGCGGCGGCGCGATATTTAGCCACAGCTAAGAAATAAGGAGACAAATCTAAGCCTGTGACTTGAGCATCAGGATAGACTTGTTGTAGAGCAAATGTACTTAAGCCAACACTACAACCCACGTCTACAATAGCTTGTGGTGGCTGGGGAATTTGGAGTTTGAGAATATCATGATAACTTTGCCGCAATTTAGCATCACCTTGCACCTGGGCATCTTGCCAGATTTTAGCGTGGACAGCATGAGCCGCAGGTTCTACTTCAAAAGCCGCTTGCCAACTGAGATTACCACTTTCGTAAGCGTGAAATGAGGTGAGATAGTAATCTGGATAGATGATTTGCGGATTTTGCACTTCGGCTAAGTCTTGTGTCCAATCACGAGCTTGCAGTGTCTTGACTTCTTGTGTCCAAGGTACACCAATTTTCTCAGCCCGTTTAATCATCATTTGCCGAGCTTGGTGCTTGGCTAAGTCTGCTAGAGGCTTAATTGCCAATATGCCATTTACCAAGCGGGAAGCCATACCAGGAGTAGTGTTTACAGCAGCAGTCATATAGTCAGTTGAGATTGAACAGCTTACTTTACTTATGACACAATTGCTGGCTAATTCGTAATTCGTTTTGAATTTTGAATTGGTATGACTCATCCGCGAATTGGCAGAAAAATTGCAAACTCCGTACCTTGTCCCAATGCAGATTGCACTTTTATGCTACCACCATGCTTTTCTACCACAATCTGACGAGCGATCGCTAATCCTAATCCCGTTCCTTTGCCTACACTTTTGGTAGTAAACAAATGGTCAAATATTTTGGCTTGTACCTCTTCACTCATCCCTGTGCCATTGTCACGAATGCAGATTAAAACTTGATTATCTATCTGCTTTGTCTGAATGGTAATGGTTTGAGGATTGGCTGGGAATTGTTCTAAAGACTGAGTTTGAGCCATTTCATCAAACACATCAATGGCGTTTGCTAAGATATTCATAAACACCTGGTTTAATTGTCCAGGGAAGCATTCAATCATGGGTAATTCGCCATAGTCTTGTATAACTGCGATCGCCGGACGCAATTCACTAGCTTTGAGGCGATATTTGAGGATAAGTAGCGTACTATCCAATCCTTCATGCAGGTTGGCACTGACTTTATATTCAGTATCGGCGCGGGAGAAGGTACGCAGACTGGTACTGATGTTTTTGATGCGATCAGTGGCTGCTTTCATGGAATCGAGGATTTTCGGCAAGTCTTGGCAGAGAAATTCCAAGTCAATATCTTTAGCATTGTCTTGAATCGGCGTGGCTGGGGGACAGTGTTGCTGATAGAGTTCTAGATGTTGCAGCAGGTCTTTAACGTAGTCTTTGACATTGTTAATACTACCATTGAGGAAACCGATGGGGTTATTGACTTCGTGGGCAACGCCAGCGACTAAATTACCCAAAGATGCCATTTTTTCGCTTTGCACAGTTTGGAGTTGAGCTTGCTTGAGATTCTGAAGAGATTCCTCTAATGCTTGAGCCTTCAATTTTAGCTCTGCTTCAGAAATCTCTAGTGTTTCTGCCATCTGCTGTCGCTCAATACCAACAGCAATTTCGCCAGCAACAAAGCCAAGCGTATCTAGCACAGATGAATCCAATCGCTGTCGAGCAAACATCGCTAACACGCCGACTAAGCGATCATCGAGTAGCAGAGGATAGCCTGCAAAGGCAATCATTCCCTCTCGTTTTGCCCAGATTTTGTCACCCACTCGTGGATCAATCAGAACATCATTCGTCAAATGGGGTAATCGTTCCTGAGCGATCAGCCCAATCTTGAATTTGCCAACTGGAACGACACTGTGAGGGCCATTAATATGAGTGTACAATCCTGCGCTGGCTCGTAATTCCAAAACCTGCTCGGACTCATTCAGCGTCCAAATGCGAGCAAATGCAACACCTAGATGCTCAACGATCGCCTCTGTGCATTGCTGAAGCAGCGTAGCAAGTGTTTTATTTTGAGTCAAGATGGAATCGATCGACGATCGCAATGTCAGCAGACGTAGTTTTTCCTGAGCATCAGCATAGAGTCGAGCATTTTCCAGGGAAATGGCGGCTTGAGTACAGAGGACATTCAATAATTCGACGCGATCGCGAGTAAATGCTGCTGCTGTAACTCGGTTTTCTAAGTATAAAATTGCTATTAGTTTATTTTGCAGTAAAATCGGCGTACAAAGGACACTCTTAGTTTGCTGTTGAGCGATATAGCTATCAGTTGCTAGGTTGAGATGAGTAGACGCATCAGTAATTACCACAGGTTGCAGGTTGCGTTTAACAGTGTTAATTAAACTGTGGGGTAGATTAGTGCTATCTGTGAGGGCGATCGCTTGCACTTGCACAGGCTGATTAAGCATAGCAACAGCTTCCACAAACCAGTCCTGTTGACGTGGCATCAGTAATATACCCTTGTCTGCGCCAGCACTTTTGATCACCATCTCCAATAATGTTGCTAGAAGCTGATCGAGTTGGATTTCACTGGAAAGGGCTTGCGATGCTTTGAGTACCGTTGCCAAGTCGAGAGTACTGGAAATGGTGCTGCTGCTGGCAGAAGTGGAGGATTCAGCATAGGTGAACTGTGACGCAGCGAGAGATTCTGTTGCGAACAAAGTTTCAGTTGCCGATACTGTCATTTTTTGCTGTTGCAGAATCGACGCAAGTAAAGCCGGATATTGCTGTTCTAAATCCTGCACTTTGGCTTTTGCGCCCCAGCGCGCATAGCCATAGTAAGCGTTGATCAGGTAGTGTTGAGCAACTTTTTCTTTGCCCCAATTCAGGTAAAACTTAGCCGCGAGTTCGTTAGCTAAAGCTTCTTCATGGATATAGCCATTGATGTTTGCACCAGCGATCGCGCGATCGTAGTACTCCATTGCCTGATACGGTTGACTCAAGACACAATACTCCTCTGCTGCCACCAGATCGTATTTATGTTGAAAGTTCTGGGGAGCATAATTAGCCCAGTACTTCATCTTTTCTTGATTGGCTACAATCTGCTCTAAAGATGATGATTGTTCTGAACTGCTACAAGGATATTGAGCTAATAAAGCCAGAGATTCATAAAAGTTGTGTGTGGGCAGTGTTGCCATTGCTGAAACAGCACTCATGTATTCTCTGGCGCATGAATGACAAATGACTGAATTTTCATAATCTGCCCAGAAGTAAAGCAAAATTCCCTTGGCTAGATAGAGGTTAAACAGCAAGATTTGATCGTTATCTGCCTGTAGTTTTGGTAACAGTTCAAATTCGTCAAAACCATCGCCAATTAAGCAATTTTGTTTTTCCGCAAGACCTCTGAGATTGAGAACAAGTTGATGCCAAATGCCAGCATAGTAAATCGAAAATTGTTGCTTTAGTTTCTGCAATAACTCTAGAGAATAAGTTTGCTGCTGATTAACGACTTCTAGATTCTCTCCCATAAGAAATAGATTTGTGCAGCTATCTTTTGAAAGACAACCGACAAAATATAAATCGCCAGTTTCTAGCCCCACCTTCATGGCGTTTCTACAAGGCTCAATGGTTTCTCGAATTGATTCTTGCCAATGTCTTAGAAGGATATTGAATACAGTGTGAACAACACAGTAGTGAGGACGCGAATCGAATTGATTTAATATCTTGATCGCCAGTTCGCCAAATTGATATCCAGCATTGATATCCCCAAGATTAACCAGCAGCGATCCATAAAAAGCGTAGCTGACAGCTGCCATTGCAGAATTGCCAGCTTCCAGACAAAGCTTGATGGCTGTAAATAGAAGTTTTGGTAGCACATCCGGTGCTGCCATCATCGCTGGAGCATAAGTGTTGATCAACAAACGCATTGCCCCGAGTTTACCAGGATCGGTCATTTCTCTTAGATGACTCAAATCTTCAATTA
This sequence comes from Nostoc sp. TCL26-01, assembly GCF_013393945.1. Taxonomy (NCBI): domain Bacteria; kingdom Bacillati; phylum Cyanobacteriota; class Cyanophyceae; order Nostocales; family Nostocaceae; genus Nostoc; species Nostoc sp. TCL26-01. The sequence goes on along the minus strand of NZ_CP040297.1, from coordinate 5,504,060 downwards.
CTAGATCCTGTGGTGCTTGGTCTTCTAAAGCAATGCCAAGTGCCTCTAATACTTGCAGCGTGAGATTGATAACTGATAAAGCCTGATTCTGAGCCGCGTAATATAAAAGCTCAACTTCATGGACTCTGACTTGATCTAACAAGGTTTTAGCATACCGTAAAGTCACATCTGCTAGTTGCCGCGATCGCTCAAAATCAGTACAGAGGAAACAAACTTCTGTCGCTTCTACATGCAGATCCAATGTCAAGTCATACTCATCATTCCAGCTTTCCTCACTCAGAATATTTAAACCTATGTTGAGATAGTTTGAAGCACTTTCATAAGCGGCAGCTGCTTTTGCTTTTCGCCCAGCCAGAAGATTCAGACGGCTCAATTCTGTTTTCTGTTGGGTTGTTTGGAGCAAGCTAATTCCTTGATTGAAGTGATTGACAATCTCAAAAATATTTGTTGCTACAGCATCTGTTGGAGTGTTTTTCAGTAAGAGTTGTCCAATTTGCAAATGAGTATTCTGTCGTTGAGCAACTGGAATCAGCAAATAAGCTGCTTGCTGAACGCGATCATGCAGAAAGCGATAGCGGGGATTGGCTGTATTGTTGGTTTGAGATGATTCAGTTGTGGCTTGAAACAGTTTATAAATCTGACTGGTAGGCAATACTAATCCTTCTTGTAGTGCTTTCCACAGCACTGTTGCTGCATCGGTGGCTGATTGTTGAGAGACGATCGCTAACGTATTCAAATCAAATTGATTGCCCACGCAAGCAGCCAATTTCAGCACCTGTTGAGTTTCAGTTGGCAACTTCTGTAACTGCCGCGCCATGAACTCTACCACATCATCGGTGAGCGATCGCGCCCTCACTTGGGTAATATCACATTCCCAGTAACGCTGCTCATAGTTAAAGGTAATCAGTTTCTCTTCATGCAACGCTTTGAGAAACTGCGTCAGAAAAAAGGGATTCCCCTGAGTTTTCTGCATCACCAGTTCTGTCAGTGGTTTTGCTAGTTCGACTGGGCAACTCAATGTATCGGCAATTAAATGATTGACATCAGCAAAATCCAGCGCCGATAGGGTAATGGTATGCACCGTCATTCCAGCTTTGTTGAGTTCATCCACCGTCAAGATAAATGGATGGGCTGCTGAAACTTCATGATCGCGGTAAGCCCCCAATATCAATAGATAGCCGTGATCATTCATCAACAGTTTGATCAACTGCAACGATGCTGCATCTGCCCACTGTAAGTCATCCAAAAACATCACCAAAGGATGCTCACTGGTGCTGAATACTTCGATAAACTTGGGAAACAGCAAATTAAACCGATTTTGGGCTGCACTACCAGAAAGTTCAGGGACGGGAGGCTGCTTACCAATGATTTGTTCTAGTTCCGGGATCACCTCAATTAATACCTGCCCGTTAGATTCCACAGCAGCGAGAATCAGATTTTTCCAACTTTCTAACTGTGCATCCGATTCACTCAACAACTGACTCATCAAATCCCGCAAGGCTTGCACAAAAGCAGACAAAGGAATGTTGCGATTGAATTGGTCATATTTGCCGCGAATGAAATACCCACGTTGCCGCACAATTGGTTTATGCACTTCATTGACAACTGCGGTTTTCCCAATACCGGAAAAACCTGCAACTAACATTAATTCAGACGCGCCATCTGCCACACGTTCAAAAGATTCCAGGAGGGTCTGCACTTCCCTTTCCCGCCCATACAGCTTTTCAGGAATGTTGAAGCGATCGCTTAAATCTCTTTGTCCTAGTTCAAACCTGGAAATAATACTATTATCTTTACAATCTGTCAAACACTGTTCTAAATCATGCTTCAACCCCATTGCACTTTGATAACGATCTTCAGCATTTTTCGCCATTAGTTTGGCAGCGATCGCACTTACTTGTGTCGGCACATCGGGATTCACCTGATGAATCGGGACTGCGGTTTTGGCAATGTGGCAATGCAGCAACTCCAAGGGATCATCACAAACAAACGGCAAGGTTCCGGTTAACAATTGATACAGCGTCACCCCCAAGGCATAGAAATCGCTGCGATAATCGATACCGCGATTCATCCGTCCGGTTTGCTCTGGGGCAATATAAGCCAGTGTGCCTTCTAAACTGCTGGGACTTTGGTTTTCTTGAATTTCTTTAGGTAATAGAGAAGCAATGCTAAAGTCAATCAATTTGACTTGTTTAGACTCTGGATGAATGAGAATATTAGCGGGTTTGATGTCTTTATGCACGACTTGATGTTGAGATAAGTCATGTAAAATATCAGTGAGTTGCGAGGCAATTATCAACACCTCTGACCAGTGTAAAGTTTGCTGTTGTGTGTATTTACTCAAAGCAATGCCGCCCCAATCTGCCATCACCAGTGCATAGCTATTTCCTAGCGGTTTTAGGCTCAAGGGGGGGATAATACCAGGGATGGGGAGATTTTTGGTGGTGGTATATTGGTTACGAAACTGCACTAACTCACTGAAACTGGGATATTCCTTTCGCAACACTTTTATTACTACCGGAAGTCCCTGATCTGTTTGTACAGCACGATATACTGCCGTGCGAGAACCGATATATAGTTGCTCAACAACAGTGTAGTTAGGAATTTCTAGGGTTTCATGGTAGTTTATAGGTGCAGGAAGACTCATCACTTTGAGGGCTGTATTTTCTTGACTTACTTCTTAAGATTCCCAACCACCCTAGTTAATGAACAATAAAGTTTCCTGAAACTGAAGAGCGATCGCTTCTACACACCCTACTTAAGATTTTCTGATTTTGGAAATGCTGGAATTAGAATAGCCATCTTGAAGAAATCTATCTCAACAGAGATGGCAACAAGAAAAGTGGTATCTAAAAAGGATAGGTGCAAACTTAACTTTTAAATAATTGAATATGACCAGAGTCAGAAGAAGAGCTACAGGATTTCTCAGAGATTTTCAAGAATTTGCCCTTAAAGGTAACGTTGTTGACTTAGCGATCGCTGTCATCATCGGTACTGCTTTTGGTAAAATTATCTCCTCCTTCGTCGAAGATGTGATCATGCCACTCATTAACCCCTTAGTTGCGGTAAGTGGCAAAGACTGGCGCACAATCACAGTAGGGCCAGGGATAGCTCTTGGTAAATTTTTTGGTTCCATCGTTGACTTTCTCATCATTGCTCTCATCTTATTTTTAGCCATCCGCGCTTTACAAAGATTCAAGCGCCAAGAAGAAGTCACCGAAGAAACCCCACCACCAGAACCACAACTTTTAGCCCAAGAACGCCTCACAGATGCCTTGGATAGACTTACCGAGACAATAGAAGCTCGGATTGAGAGGGGATAGGGGACAGGGGAGGCAGGGGGAGCAGGGGAAGCAGGGGAAGCAGGGGAGGAAAAATCCCATGATCATACTTATCCATTGAATATTTTATTTTCTGGAAGTCCCCAAAGCGATACACTTTCCCCTATTCCCTATTGCCTATTGCCTATTCCCTACTTACTACTAGGCTTAAGTGCTAACAACATCTCCAATTGACTGTTAGATTTATCGGGGCTATTGGCGGTAACGCCTAAACCACGGATGGAACTGAGGATAGCATTGGCTTCTGGGGGGATGGGTTGAGAGCGAGCCGCCAGAGTGTTAACAATAGACATGGTTTTGTCCATATCTAAGTAGAAGTAACCACCATTGGGTTTTTGTAAAGAACCTGTAATAGCTTTAAAACTATCACTGTTATCTAAAGATTGAGCTTTGTTGTTTGCCAATATATCGGCAATGGGGCCACCAATGGCTAGAAATACAGTATCTTGATCTAACCAACCGTGGGCTAATAATGCTCCTTGTTGGGGAATTTGCCATTCAGTGATATCTTTATCACCAATCTTTTTCTGTGTGATATTAATTTGTTGGGTTTTGGCTAAGGTATCGAGTTTAGTGAGGGTGGCTTCTGCGGTTTTGCGATCGCTTGTATCTAGTACCCAAGCCCCACCAAAACCAACACTAGCTAATATACCTTGGTTAGATGGTATCGCACCCAGCGCAAACTCCCCATTCATCCAGCCAAAAACTTCCTTATCCAGGTCGATATTGACTAGTTGTAATTGTCCGCGTACCTGTTCTAAAGCTTGCTTAAATTCTGGGTAGTCTTTTGATTGTTCCACAACAGTTGACCAACCACTGCTGATTCCTTGACCACTAATCAGGGCAAAAGTCTCGGCGGGAAATTGTGCGAGAATTTTAGATGGAGAGGTTTGATATTGAAATTTATTCAATTCAGGATCTAAATTAGCGATCGCTTTTAAACGAATACCTGCATCATCAACCCCTATTCCTGCTACTAAAGATTTAACTTGTTGTAGTTGTTTTAGGGCTTGTGGTGTTAACTGCGTCGCTTGGGGATTACTAGCTGCCAGTTGTTGTACCATCCCCGCATAATCGGGAACATAGATTTGCGCTAGAGAGTTTTTAACATCGACACCTTTGTTGAGAATATTGCTAGCCCCAGCTTTACTGGCAAAAGATGGCTCACCTTTAAAGGTATCAATGGCTTTTTCTACATTGGGTTTTTCTGGTGACAATACTAAATAACTATTATTTAAGACAGCACTGTAGGTGGGCTGTCCTTCTCCTTCCTTGGTTTCGGTGATTTTTTCACCTTTATAATCAGTTTCTTGAGATTTGACGTTTTTCTGCCCCTTTAATTTATTGGCAAAATTCAAAGCACTAATTTTATCCTTAATGCCAATGACCATTAACACTGGCGCTTCCTGGCGTGTGGGTACTGGTGCGTTGGTTCCCGGTGCTGGTGCATTAAACTGAGCTGGTTTTGTCGGACTCGGAGGTAGCACAGCCACCATCACACCACCAATCCAGGGCTTGATATCTTTTTCATAAGAAATGTTACTGTCATTTAACATATCCTTATTAAAATCTTCCAAGCTTTTAGCAACTAACTTTTGTGCTTCAGGAGTGCCAAATTGCTGTAACTTTGCCCAAGCTTGTGGGTCAGTAGTAATGTAAGTAGCCATAATGGCAGTAGACGGTACTAATTTAGCACTACTAACTGCCCCGGCACTATCTCCACTCGGCCCTTTCAGATACATATAAGCAGCCACACTGCCGGCTACAACGACAGCTGCACCAATAGCAGGAATTAAAATCTTCGATTTAGTTTCAGGCATTGTTTAGTTTCCTCTTTTGCTTAAATTGTCACCAAGGCTTGTGAAAACGTCACTGTTGAGTTTTCGGAATTATCACCAATATCTACGGTTTTTTCGGGATTTAAAGGTAAAAATTATCAATTTACTGACGATCAGTAGAAAAGTACTCTAAAAAATACTTCAAAAGCAATCAGGGCGAATCCGTAAATGAGTGAGAGAGTGCTGTTAGCGGTAGCGGGGCGTTCAGCCTGTGCTGAGTGCTGAGTGAGAGAGTGATACCATTTCACTTTAATAATGATACAAATACGTGAGTCTGTCAGTCCGTCAGGGATTGTAAATCCCTGTCTCATAGCTAAAGTCCTCTCAAGAGGACTGAATATCAGAGTCCATTTTAATGGACTTAAGCTATGAGACCACCGTTTTAACGGTGGGCGGACAATACCCAACGAGTAAGCTATATGTATCAGGATTTTTGTGAATTGGTATGAGAGAGTGCTGAGTGAGTCCGTCAGTCCGTCAGGGATTGTAAATCCCTGTCTCATAGCTAAAGTCCTCTCAAGAGGACTGAATATCAGAGTCCATTTTAATGGACTTAAGCTATGAGACCACCGTTTTAACGGTGGGCGGACAATACCCAACGAGTAAGCTATATGTATCAGGATTTTTGTGAATTGGTATGAGAGAGTGCTGAGTGAGTCCGTCAGTCCGTCAGGGATTGTAAATCCCTGTCTCATAGCTAAAGTCCTCTCAAGAGGACTGAATATCAGAGTCCATTTTAATGGACTTAAGCTATGAGACCACCGTTAAAACGGTGGGCGGACAATACCCAACGAGTAAGCTATACGTATCAGGATTTTTGTGAATTGGTATGAGAGAGTGCTGAGTGAGGGAGTGAGGGAGTGCTGAGTGCTGTTAGCGGTAGCGGGGCGATGCAGCCGGTGCTGAGTGAGAGAGTGAGAGCGTGAGGGAGTGAGAGCGTGCTGACTATTGACCAATGACTATTGACCATTGACTATTGACCATTGACCAAATTTGGGAAATCTACCAAATAGCGCTATTTTTGAAAAATATACTCAGTTAAAATTTTCCCAATTAAAAACGTAGTCATCTCAATGCCACACTCTTATTCTTTCGCTCACGATAATAACGGACATAGATCATTTGAGCTACCGGGAGCTAGACCTCACTATAACCCCGATCGCCCAGGCCAGGTAGAACATATTTTTCTTGATTTGGATTTGGATATCCCTCACCAAAGTTACCAAGGTAGTTGTAGCATTCGCTTATCGCCTATCCGCAATGGTATTGACCGTTTAACTTTGGATGCTGTTAACTTAAATATTCAATCTGTCAAAGTAAATGAAGTAGCGCAAAACTTTGACTATGATGGCGAACAACTGGTGATCCAATTGTCTCAACCAACCCAAATTGGTGAAAAAATAGTAATTGCGATCGCCTACGCCGTAGAGAAACCCCAACGTGGTCTCTACTTTATTCAACCAGACTCACACTATCCTGATAAGCCTGTGCAAGTCTGGACTCAAGGCGAAGATGAAGATTCTCGTTTCTGGTTTCCCTGCTTTGACTATCCTGGACAACTATCAACTTCCGAGATTCGTGTCCGTGTCCCGAAAAACTTGGTAGCGATTTCTAACGGGGAACTGATTGAGACTCAAGAAGAGGGCGATCGCAAAATCTATCATTGGTTACAGCAACAGGTTCATCCTACCTATTTGATGACTTTAGCTGTAGCCGATTTTGCTGAAATTCGAGACGAATGGCGGGGTAAGCCAGTTACTTACTATGTAGATAAGGGACGGGAGAAAGATGCTAAACGCAGCATGGGCAAAACTCCCCGCATGATCGAATTTTTGAGCGAAAAGTATGGTTATCCCTATGCTTTCCCTAAATACGCGCAAGTTTGCGTCAGTGACTTTATCTTTGGGGGGATGGAAAATACTTCTACTACTCTATTAACAGATAGATGCTTGCTGGATGAACGAGCTGCTTTAGATAACCGCAACACGGAAAGTTTAGTAGTTCACGAACTAGCCCATCAATGGTTTGGGGATTTACTGGTGATTAAGCATTGGTCTCATGCTTGGATTAAGGAGGGGATGGCTTCTTATTCTGAGGTGATGTGGACAGAACAGGAATATAGCCAACCAGAAGCCGCATACTATCGCTTATTGGAAGCCCGTAGTTATTTGGGTGAAGATAGCGGTCGTTATCGTCGCCCAATGGTAACTCATGTTTACCGCGAAGCCATTGAACTGTACGATCGCCATACCTATGAAAAGGGGTCTTGTGTTTATCACATGATTCGGGCAGAGTTGGGAGAGGAGTTATTTTGGCAAGCTATCCAAACCTTTGTGCAAGATCATGCTCACACCACTGTAGAAACGATAGACTTACTACGGGCAATTGAAAAGGCTACAGGCAGGAACCTATCGTTCTTATTTGACCAATATGTTTATCGTGGTGGTCATCCTGATTTTAAAGTCGCTTACTCTTGGGATGGCGAAGCGAAGTTAGCCAAGGTGACTCTCACCCAAACTCAAGAAGATTTATTCGACCTGAGAATTCCCATTGGTTTTGGTTACACCCCATCAGGAGAAGCCGCAAAACTACAAACTTTCACTGTGCGGGTACATGAGAAAGAACAAAGTTTTTACTTCCCACTGGCAGATAAGCCAGATTTTGTCAGCTTTGATGTGGGTAATCACTGGTTAAAAACCGTCTCTTTAGAGTATCCCATCCCAGAATTAAAAGCACAGTTAGTATCTGATCCTGACCCCATTTCCCGGATTTATGCAGCGATCGCTTTAGCGAAAAAAGGCGGATTGGAAGCCACTAAAGCCTTAGCCGCATCCTTGCAAAATGAGCCATTTTGGGGTGTGCGAGTGGAAGTAGCTAAACAATTAGCCGAAGTCAAATTAGACCAAGCTTTTGATGGCTTAGTTGCTGGCTTGGCAGATAAAAATGCCTATGTAAGGCGGGCTGTGGTAGAATCACTGGCGAAAATTAAAACCCAGGCTAGCTATAAAGCTGTCAAAGCTGTAGTTAAAGATGGCGATGCTAGCTACTATGTAGAGGCTAGCGCTTGTCGGGCTTTAGGTGCGATCGCTGCTAATAACTTTGATGACAAATCCAAAACCGAAAAGGCGATTAAGCTTCTAGAATCTGTTTTGGCAGAGAGAAAAGGTTGGAATGAAGTTGTCCGTAGTGGGGCGATTGGTGGTTTAGCCGAACTCAAAACTTCCGAAGTAGCCTTAGATTTGTTGCTGGAATATACCAAACTTGGTGTACCACAACCATTGCGTTTAGCCACAATTCGTGCTTTAGGGAAGATTTCTGTCGGTCAAAGTCCCACTAATTTAGAACGAATTATCGAACGCTTAAAAGAACTCGCCAAAGAAAGCTTCTTTTTAACCCAAATGGCTGTTGTCGCCTCATTAGGGCAAATGGAGACACCCAAAGCTATAGGCGTATTGCGATCGCTAGCTGACCAAACAGCCGATGGGCGGGTGCGGCGGTATGCTGAAGAAGAATTAGGCAATGTGCAAAAAAATATTGGCACAGAGACAGCCCTGCGAAAATTGCGCGAGGAATTTGACCAACTCAAACAACAAAACCAAGAACTCAAAAGTCGCCTAGAAAATTTAGAAGCTAAATCTCAAACTGTGAAAAATTAGCATTCCAGTAATAGACATCTGGGGAAAATGAATGTAGAGACGTTGCACTGCAACGTCTCTACAAGGATTTCGAGCAACGCAGAATTAATTTCTACCAGATGTCTAATATTAAAGCGTCACAAACTTAGCCCCTTTTCCCTACATGGGAAGAGGGGTTGCAATTTTCAAGGCGGATTCCTAAACATCATGTTGGGTTTCGTCATAACGTTTCCCCAGGAAAAGTAGGTTGGGTTGAGCGATAGCAAAACCCAACAAAGTCCTAAGAATGTTGGGTTACTCTGCGAGAAGGCTTACGCCTACGTTCCTCAACCTAACTTACAATTTTTTGCACATATTCTCTATGTCCAGGATTTTTGTGTAGTTGAAATTTCTTAAATAGGTAATAAAATTTTCCTAATTCAGCAATCATCTTTACTGAAAATGGAAGTGATTAGTGTATGAAAAATCGATATTGTATTAATTAAAGGCAAGGTTGATTCACAAAACAACAAAAACAGAGAAATCAACTACGTCATCAACTAACAAAATGAAGTTTTTTACTATGACTAACAAATTGCTTATCGACTTGTCTGAAGTACAACAACAAATCGTATCTGGTGGAAGTGAGTATCAAGTTAACAGCAGCTATTACTCCAATAAAACAGTAGATTTGCAAGGTTCATCAACTTCTGATGCTAACGGCAGTAATAGCCAGTCTGAAGGAAATATTAGTGCTGTCACCACATATTCAAAAAGTTGGTCGGGAACAGGTGAGACATTTTTACCCGTAATTGGTTTGTGGGATTTTCCAGTCATCTTCTAACCATTTTTTTCCATATAAATCAATAGCAAAACTTCTGCTATTGCCTCAAAAAACTTTCTCAAAACACTTTACTTCTAAAGTATAGGTTTTGCAGATTTACAAGATGATGATCATATTTTTGTGGGATGGGTGTCTTACCCATCCCTTTGATTTTTTGGGAGTTAATTTTGCTACGGCTAAATTTTTTCAAATTGAAGCGGGAAAAATTTATGTAAGGATACATCCGTCAGAATACAGGAGTCAGAATAGTTCAAATTCTCATATTTGATGAGTAAGCTAATATTCCTAAACCCTGATTGATTCTGACTTCTGACTCCTGGGTGCTGAATTCTTCTTCAATTACCTTTTTTCATTACGCCATAAAGCAATACCACCTAACAAACCACTGATGTTAGGAATAAGTTTGACATTTAAAGGTAACTGAAGATTTACCCTGACAGCTTCACCACCACCTATGTAGAGGTAATCATAATTAAATAACCTTTGTAAAGCAGCGATCGCTCTCTCTAAACGACGATTCCATCGCTTCTGGCCAATGGTTTCTAAGGCTGCACGTCCTAATTGTTGTTCGTAGGTTTCTTTCTTGCGAAACAAATGATGTCCCATTTCCATGTTTGGTACTAACTTCCCATCCACAAACAAAGCCGAACCAAACCCCGTACCCAAGGTAATGACCAACTCTACTCCTTTACCTTTAATTGCCCCAAAGCCCTGCATATCTGCATCATTAATCACCCTCACAGGTTTGTTTAATCGTTGTGACAATGCTGTTTCTAAATCAAACCCAATCCAATCTGAATGTAAATTAACGGCTGTTTCTGTAACTCCACAACGCACTACACCAGGAAAACCCACAGAAACACGATGAAATTCACCTTGGGCAGATGCTATCACCATAATTGCATTAATGACAACCTCTGGTGTCGCTGGATGCGGTGTATCGACACGAGCGCGTTCTGTAATGGGACTACCTGTAATATCTAATACTAAAGCTTTGACACCACTACCACCAATATCAATTGATAAAGTGCGAATGGAACCGTTATCTTCAACCATTGAGTCTATCCTTTTCACTGCTAGAGAATAGGGACTGGGGTGTGGGGTATAGGATATGGTACTCAGATTGTCCCTTTGTCCCTTTCCTTGTCTCCTTGTCTCCTTCCATATCCTAATTTACTTAGCAGTTGCCATAATTCAAAATTCTTGTTGAGATTTGCTAATGTAGGATTATTGCAGTAGTTATGGTTGTAGCTAAACTGTGACACAGTTAGCGGGTGAAAATTTTAAGAGATAGCAATTATGGCAGACTTTGAAACTAAAAGCACCAATCTCTATAGCCAAGAAGATGTACAGCGAATTTTACAGCTAGCGATCGCCCGACAAGCTGATGATCAAGATAAGGAGTTTAGTTACGAGCAAATTTTAGAAATTGCTACTGAGTTAGATATCTCACCTGATACGCTTAAATTGGCTGAGAAAGATTGGCGATCGCAACACCACGAAATCCAACAAAGACAAGCATTTAACACCCACCGCATCACCAAATTTAAAAAGCGTTTCGGTAAATATGCCATTATTAATAGCTTTTTAATACTGGCAGATTTTATTGGTGGTGGTACGCTTTCTTGGTCGCTATACATACTATTATTCTGTGGGTTAGCATTAGGTCTGGATATTTGGAATACTTTCCAAACCAAAGGCGAAGAGTATGAAATTGCTTTCCAAAAATGGCATCGCAAGCATCAAATTAAACAAACTATCAATTCAGTCGTTAATAGATGGTTTAAAGCCTTACAAGCGTAATAGGTAATAGGTAATAGGGGATAGGGGATAGGGAAATAGCTTTAGCATAGTTTATTTTTATATGAGTACATCACAAACCGTTCAACAATTACCAGCACAATGGATAACACCAGAAAATTTCCAGCGTTATGGACAGGTGATTTTTGCTAGTGTCGATGGTAAAGCTTTTGATGGGGAAGATGCCCAATTAAATCTACAAAATGGTACTCCCCGTTTCTATATCATGCGACTACAAAAGCGGGGGCGGAAGTTTCATAAAATCACTCGCCATATGCAATGTACTCAATGTTTAGGTTCTCTGGAAGGGAAAGATTGGTTAATAGCAGTTTGTCCACCTCATAATGATTTAAACACACCAGTATTAGAAGAAATTGCTGCCTTTAGAATTCGTGGAGATTGCTTTATTAAATTAAATGAGGGTACTTGGCACGCCGGGCCTTATTTTGAACATGAGTTTGTAGATTTCTATAATTTAGAACTCGCCAATACTAATGTAGTAGATCATTTTACCCATGACTTTCTCAATAGTCATCAGTTAGAGTTAGAAATGGTTTAGCCGAGAATATTTTTATTAGTAAATATTAAGGTAGTGGCGTGGCAAGCTTTAAATGTGGCGATAGGTGTAGGTTGGGTTAAGCGCAGCGCAACCCAACATGGATCTCAAAAACCTAGTATGGATCTGATGTTGGGTTTCCCAAAGCCTTGTCACGCCAGTAGGGTGCGTTAACGAAGTAACGCACCTTCTTAATCTCATTAGCGGTGCGTTGCACTACCCTGCGGGTTCTCCGAAGGAGTACGCAACAACGCACCCTACTATTGCACAAATTTACCCTTGTCACGCCACTACAATTTTTTGCAGCATTTTAACTGCGTTGAAAAAAATTTGTTTTACCTCACTTAACTTCTTTAGATTTACTTGACACAGTTCGTAACAGTAGTAAAATTTACACTAGTAGATTAAGGCGGTAGATAGCTAGACTAGTGCAGAACACTAATAAAGTTTTACACAGGTTTTTCCAAGACCTATCGGAACACAACATTCCGAGCTAGGATGAAGGCTTGACAACACCCTGATTTAATATCGAGTTCAATTTTTGAGATTTTATGGACAAAAGTCCACCAGACGGTAGTACAATCCTCCCCTGAGTTTGCGAGCTTGTCTCCCAGCGCGGGGGAGACAATAGGAGGTATAATCATGCTCACACAGGAAATCCGCAATTCACTGGTAGATGTTGCTGACTTGAATCAGCTCAAATGTGATTTGAATCGACTGCCGCCAGTGGATGTGGGAGAATATATTGCACAACTACCTGAGAAACAGCGAGCGATCGCCTTTCGTTTACTCAACAAAGCTCAGGCAATTGATGTATTTGAATATTTGCCAACAGAGATTCAGGAAGAACTCATCAACTCTCTCCACGATACCCAAGTAGTACAACTGATGGAGGCAATGAGTCCTGATGAACGAGCAGAACTATTTGATGAACTGCCTGCTGGGGTAATTAAGCGCATATTACGAGAACTAAGTCCTGAACAAAGACAAGCCACCGCCACCATTCTCGGTTATCCCGAAGGTACAGCCGGGAGGGTAATGACTACCGAATATGTGCGGTTGCGGGAAGGGTTGACAGTCGGCGAAGCACTTAGCAAGATTCGCCGTCAGGATGAAGACAAAGAAACAATTTACTACGCTTACGTCACAGACGATAACCGCAAACTAGTACGAGTTGTTTCCTTGCGTCAGTTATTGTTTACCTTTCCGGAAGTGCTGATTCGAGATATCGCTAGCGATCGCGTTATCAAAGTCAAAACTGATACCTCACAAGAAGAAGTCGCGCAAATCATGAAGCGCTATGACTTAATTGCTATCCCTGTAGTAGATCGGGAGGAGCGATTAGTCGGTATTATTACCATTGATGATGTAGTCGATATTTTAGAAGAAGAAGCCACGGAAGACATTCAACGGTTAGCCGGTGTGAGTGGTGATGAAGCTGCCTTATCTCCTCCCCAACTGACAATCCGTAAGCGTTTACCGTGGTTATTGGGCATCATGTGTTTATACATTGGTGCAGCTAGTGCGATCGCCCCCTTTCAATCAATTATTGCGGCAGTGCCTGTTTTAGCCGTAATTATGCCCATATTTTCTAATACAGGCGGCACAGTCGGCATTCAAGCATTAACAGTCACCATTCGTGGTTTGGGTATAGGCGAAGTCACACCCAAAGACACAATCAAAATTCTCCGCAAAGAAATTTTTGCCGGCTTAGGTACGGCTGTAGTGCTAGCCCTGACAATGTTTGCCCTGTCATTGATTTGGGCTAGACCCCAGGAAAGATGGGTAGCGTTGATTGCTGGGGTAGTCATGGCAACTAACACCATGGTGGCTGTGACACTGGGGACTTTGCTGCCAATGGCTTTAAAGCGTTTAAAACTAGATCCTGCTCTAGTAAGTGGCCCCCTAGTCACCACAATGCTAGATACAATCGGTTTTTTAACTTTCCTCACCCTAATTTCTATAGCTATAAAGGTGTTGCATCTACCCACTTAAAGTAGCAATTCGTAATTCGTAATTCGTAATTCGTAATTCTCGCCAAAGGCGAGAAGCAAGCTACGTAATTAAGAAATCTAGATTGTGTGTAGTTTCCAGAATTTGAATCTATTGCGAACTTTTAGAGAATTGGTATTAGAAGCCAGAATTACCTATTGCCTATTACCCATTCCCCATTCCCCATTCCCCATTACCTATTCCCCATTCCCCATTCTTGCCACCACAGAATCTTGACTCAAAATATTCAATGCAGCTTGATATTGTAAATCTGCTTCTGTGGCAACTTGATCGCGGGTGAGTATTTGCTGGGCAACGACTGTATCTGGTTTGATGCCCAACTTGTTAATATCTCGGTGTTGAGGAGTTTCATATTTAGCAATGGTGACTGCCAGTCCGGAACCATCAGATAGTTCAAATAAGGACTGAATTAAACCCTTGCCAAAAGTGGTTTCCCCGACTAATTGAGCGCGACCATTATCTTGGAGAGCGCCGGCTAAAATTTCGCTAGCACTGGCAGTTCCTTGATTGACTAAAACTACCAATGGATCATCAGTCAAGGCTGAACCAGAAGCGGCAAAACTACCCTGAATACCTTGGCGATTAACAGTGTAAACAATAGTACCAGAGTCTAACCACAACCGCGCAATTTCAATTCCTGCTTGTAGTAAGCCACCGGGATTATTTCGCAAATCTAGAATGTAGGCATTAGCCCCTTTTTTTTCTAGACTAGAAATAGCGTGTGCTAATTCCATTGCGGCGTTGGCATTAAATTGTGTGAGGCGAAGATAGCCGAAAGGTTGACCCTGTGGAGAAGAGCGTAACTCTGCCACTACAGGATTTAGAGCAATGCGATCGCGCACTACTCTCACTTCCTTTTCCCCCTCTCCGTCTCGTTCAATTAACAGCGTCACCAAACTACCTATTGGCCCGCGCATTCTAGCGGCGGCTTCATCTAGGGTTAAGTTGGTTGTGGCAATGCCTTGGATTTTGAGAATGCGATCGCGTGGTCTCATACCCGCCTTCTCTGCCGGGGAACCTGTAATGGGAGATATTACTTCTAGTATTCCAGTCTGGGGATTGAGGGCAATTTGTAAACCCACTCCCGTCAGTTCTCCAGAAGTATTGACCTGTAAACTGCGGTATTGCTCTGGGTCTAAAAACCTAGTAAAAGGGTCATCTAAGGACTTGAGCATATTCTGAATTGCCACATATGCCGCTTTTTGGTCTGTGAATGGCTTTTCTAGTGCCTTCTGCCTGACAGCAGCCCAGTTTTGATGATTAAATGTCTCATCCAGATAACTGCGATTGACAATTCGCCATACTTCTGAAACTAATTTTTGTTCATCTGTCAATGCAGTTGCAGGTTGGGTAAATATCCCCAACGCCAAACTCAAAACCAGCAATAATGAAAATCCCAGCCGAAAAACTTGTTTTTGCATGAACCCCATTTTTAATTCCACCTCAACCCAAATTGCCTAGAATTGCCCAGTTCAGTCCTGATTAATGAAATCTATCTCTCGACTATGTTACTTTTTTTATAGAAGTGGTGCATTCTTCTCATCAAGTTGTTAGAGCAACTGATGTGAATACACCCCTTCACAAAGGATATGATCTACTTTGTACCCAACAATAGGGTTGGCTTGCAAAGAGAACGCAATATATTCCATATTTACAGAGTGTTAAGTTTGTGAAAACTCTGAGCATTGGCTAGAGAAGTAGCAAACAACCCAAATCCTCTTAAAAGAAAATCCCAAAACTGCAAATTGGGAGATTGAAGCAACCGCAACCGATTTTTAGGAACTTGAGATTGTATGGCCAACGTTTACGACTGGTTTGAGGAACGTTTAGAGATCCAGGCGATCGCCGAGGATGTCACAAGCAAGTACGTACCTCCCCACGTCAACATTTTCTACTGCTTGGGTGGCATTACCCTAACTTGCTTTCTCATCCAGTTCGCCACTGGATTCGCCATGACGTTCTATTACAAGCCAACAGTGGCTGAAGCTTACTCTTCTGTTCAATACATCATGAACGAAGTAAACTTCGGTTGGCTGATTCGTTCTATCCATCGCTGGTCTGCCAGCATGATGGTGTTGATGATGATCCTGCACGTCTTCCGCGTCTACTTGACTGGTGGTTTTAAAAAGCCCCGCGAATTGACCTGGGTGAGTGGTGTAATCCTCGCTGTCATTACCGTTTCCTTCGGAGTTACAGGCTATTCTCTACCTTGGGATCAAGTAGGCTACTGGGCTGTGAAAATTGTTAGCGGTGTACCAGAAGCAATTCCGGTAGTCGGCGTACTCATCTCCGACCTGCTACGTGGTGGTTCTAGTGTTGGTCAAGCAACCCTGACTCGCTACTACAGCGCTCACACCTTTGTCCTGCCTTGGTTGATTGCAGTATTCATGCTGTTCCACTTCTTGATGATCCGCAAACAAGGCATTTCTGGGCCTTTGTAATTTCATCAGCCACAATGAAACAATGATTCAGTGTTCAGAGCGACCTGTTTGTTTTAAACTGAGGAAAAATCAGCAATTAAAACTCATAAGTCCAAATCACTAGTATCTGGATACTGAAAGTTGTAGACAGCCTCAAGACAGCTACCAAAAACATCAGTGTTTTCGGTTTCATCTAGGCTGGAACTGAATTTCTAAGTAGGAGAGCGCATTAAAAAATGGCAACACAGAAAAAACCCGATCTGAGCGATCCTCTTTTAAGAGCCAAACTGGCCAAAGGCATGGGTCACAATTACTATGGTGAACCAGCTTGGCCTAACGATTTGCTGTATGTATTCCCAGTTGTAATTATGGGTTCCTTTGCTTGTATTGTGGCTCTAGCTGTGCTAGACCCGGCAATGTCAGGTGAACCAGCAAATCCTTTTGCTACCCCCCTGGAAATCTTGCCAGAGTGGTACTTGTACCCAGTATTCCAAATTTTGCGATCGCTTCCTAACAAACTGTTGGGAGTTTTAGCAATGGCTGCTGTACCCCTGGGACTAATTCTCGTTCCCTTTTTGGAGAATGTTAATAAGTTCCAAAACCCCTTCCGCCGTCCAGTTGCTACCACAGTGTTCTTATTTGGCACTTTAGTAACTCTCTGGTTAGGTATTGGTGCTGCTTTACCATTAGACAAATCTTTGACTTTAGGCTTGTTCTAAGTTAGCTAGTCACCAATCAGCTTTTTGACACCTGTGGGTTTCAAAAGTGCGTATCTAAAGTTATGATGTCTGATGACAAGATGCCCTCTGGGCATCTACGGCAAAAATAGTCGTTCATCTCTATGAGATATGTACTTTTGCAACCAAGAAGCAGGTGTCAATTTTAATGATGTAAATAGTCGCAAATATTTTTAATTTTGGATACAAAAACTCATCCAAAATCTAAAATAGAAACATATAGATTACATAAAGTCTTACTCATAATTACATGAAAACCACGGTCAATGCTTGGCATAATGCAGCACGACCATCTCACGGTTAAGAGCGAACTAAAGCTACTAAACCAAGTACAACAATGGTTTGAGGAGTTTTGCCTGCGATACCTGTCTCAACTTGGCTGGTCAGAGACTCAACTTTATCGCCTCAACTTAGCATTAGCAGAGGGCTTTACCAATGCAGTCCGTCACGCCCATCGTGCTTTACCCCCGGAAACAACCATAGACATAGAAGTTAGTCTGTGGGCAAACAAGATAGAATTGAGGATTTGGGATTATGGTAACCCTTTTAATCCTGATGCGATCGCTGAACCAGAACCAGGTACTTTACAAGTAGGAGGTTATGGCTGGTTTCTCCTGCGACGTTTAGCTGATCGTGTTATCTACGAGCGCAGCGAAGATAGTAGAAACTGTCTGGTGATCGTTAAATATGCCGACGAATATCAATACTAGAGGCTAGGCGCTAGTCCGTATGCTAATTCCTGAAATTGGTTTTATTGAACAGAATACAGGAGTCAGTCGCCAGAATTCAGTATAAATTCTGTGCGACACTTCGACTGGCTCAGTGCATTGCTGGGTAATGAATATTGGTTTAAAACTATTGCCTATTGCCTATTGCCTGACTACGCAAATCAGTTTAGTAATCAAAGCGGATGCCTATATGTATAAAAAATAATACTTATAATAGTGGAGTTAGCATAAGAGTTTTACTTATTACTTTGCTAAAATTAAGCAAAATTATTGTTGGCTGATACTTTAACTCAATTGTCAGTAACTTTACGCTTAAAAATATCCAAACCTCAATGCAAATTGATACAATAGAATCAAAAATAAGTCTCAGTAAAACTTCTCGTGAATCAGCTAACCATGTCTTCGTGTTCTTAGAAGTTTTTGCACGGGAAGGAGGAATTCAGTCCTATGTTAAGGATATTTTTCGTGCATATGGGGAATTGAATCAAGACTATCAAGCAGAAGTATTGTTATTACGAGATAGTCCTGAATACTGTAATCATTTTGCATCTGAGAATTTAAAATTCCATTACTTTCATCACCCATCACCCCAAATTGGCAGAATCAAAATTGCTGGAGTGTTATTAAAGTTTCTCTTGCAAAAACGACCACAACGGGTTTTTTGTGGACATATTAATTTAGCAGCACTTGTCCAAACACTGTGTCAACCGTTAGGCATTCCCTACACTATCCTGACTTATGGTAAAGAGTTTTGGGAACCACTCAAAGACAGAGAACGCCGTGCTTTAGCTAGTGCAGAGGAAATTTGGACAATTAGCCGCTACAGCCGCGATCGCGCTTGTGCTGTCAATGGTATAGATCCTCATAAGGTGAAAATGTTACCTTGCGCCATTGACGGAGATAAATTTACACCAGGAACGAAACAACCAGAATTAGTTGCTAAGTACGGCTTAACGGATGCTAAAGTTTTAATGACCGTGGCGCGATTATGGTCAGGTGATATTTATAAAGGTGTCGATGTCACAATTCGTGCCTTGCCGAAAATTGCTCAAGCATTTCCCGAAGTAAAATATTTAGTAATTGGTCGTGGTGATGACCAACCGCGATTAGCCCAACTAGCTCAAGACTTAGGTGTGAGCGATCGCGTTGTCTTTGCTGGGTTTGTTCCTACTGAACAGTTAGTTGATCACTACCGCCTAGCTGATGCCTACATTATGCCTTCCCAAGAAGGTTTTGGTATTGTTTATCTAGAAGCAATGGCTTGTGGCGTTCCCGTCTTATCTGGTGATGATGATGGTTCAGCCGACCCCTTGCAAGATGGTAAGCTAGGGTGGCGAGTACCACACCGCAACCCAGAAGCTGTAGCAGCAGCTTGTTTAGAAATTCTCCAAGGAGATGATCTCCGATGTGATGGTGAGTGGCTAAGAGAACAGGCGATCGCTCTGTTCGGGATGAACGCCTTGAGAAATCAACTTTTGTCTTTAATCCAGCATCAATAGCCCATCACCCCAATTTTCCACCAATGACCATTGCCTAAAATCGCTATCCTAGAAGGAGAGCAAGAAAATATTGAAAATGAGTTTTAACAATTCTCAAGCAAATCTTTTAAACTTTCGTCCTTGGCTGACACTACTAGCATTTGCATGGTTGCTAGCTTCCTTGGGTTTAGGCTGGTTGGTGAATTCGTTGTTGATTCTGTTTGGACTGTTACTACTAGCACCTGTTGTGGCTTTTTTTGGGTTTCGCTGGTGGTTAGAACGTAACTTAGTTACTGATCAATGTCCTGTGTGCAGTTATGAATTTACTGGTTTAAATAATAGTCAGTTACAGTGTCCTAATTGCGGCGAGACACTCACAGCACAAAAAGGTCATTTTCACCGCTTTGCTCCAGAAGGAACCATTGATGTCACAGCCGTGGAAGTACCAAGCCAACAATTAGAAGATTAGGTTTTTATTTACCGTCTTGATTCTGACTCCTGTAGCTTGCTTCCCGTAGGGTATTCTGACTTCTGAATTCTTATTCAATTTGCTTTTACACGCTTAAAAATTTTTGTAGGGATGCAAACATATTATATTGCAATACGGTTCAGTTAAGGCTAAAAAATACAACTGGTGTAGGTTGGGTTGAAGAATGAAACCCAACGGTATCAAGACTTTGTTGGGTTTCGCTGTCGCTCAACCCAACCTACTTTTCTGCTTAACTGAACCGTATTGTATTATATTGCGTCTCTACAATAAGACTCATCAATCGAAGAATTAACGCCGTCGTTAATTCTTACTAAATTCCTATTTGACAAATATGAGAAACTTGTGTTAAAGATTTAAACATAGAAAAATTACTGAACAATAAAAATTAATACTGCATAAATATTACAATACAGGCTTATTGGTTGAGCAACAAATTGCTACCAAATAGGTTAATGCGATTTCTACCGTTGTATTTCGCAGAACTTAGTATAAAAGTATTACCTAACCCTTATAATTTTTTCCAAAAAAAACTAGCTGAGGCGTGCTAAGTTTTAAGTCCAACCCAACCAATTCGTGGTTCGCCCCATGCATCTGCACGATTTACACCCACAGCACCTGGAAGAATTAGTCAAGAGTAGTGGTATCGATTTACACTTGACTCATCTCAACTTTCAGTCCTTCCAAGGCGGAACTGCATACGAATATCTGTTAATTTCTGAACACTTACCTCGTACCAACACTGGTATGGTGAAAAGTGGTTGGTTACAACGCTATAGCCATGTCATAGCAGGCGGTTGGTGGTGTTCTGGACTAGATCCTTTGCAGAATTGGCAATCAATGGAATGGGGTTGTTTCAAGCCCAACCAACCCCGGACTAATGAGAATGGCAAGGCTATCAAATATGAACATCCCCCCAGCACACCAACGCGGATATTTTGCTTACGGGTGACACTGGAAATTTGGCAGCAAGTCTCCCGACGCTACAGCCTAGCCTTACCTGAAAATATCACTATTAATCCCCAAGGAGAAGCTGAGGGTTTTTGGCAATGGGTGATGGAACGCAACATACCCGTGATTATTTGTGAGGGAGCCAAAAAAGCAGCTACACTCTTGACACAAGGATATGCAGCGATCGCCATTCCTGGAATTACCAGTGGCTATCGAGTTGTCAAAGATAAATTTGGCAAAGTTACCAGTCGTCAACTAATTCCTGATTTGGCTGCATTTACGGCTATGCAAAGGAATTTTTATATTTGTTTTGATTATGAAACGCAACCGAAAAAAGTTGCGGCTATTAGTAATGCGATTACTCAGCTTGGTTGTTTATTACAAAACAAGAAATGCGGTGTCAAAGTTATCGAATTACCAGGAATAGAAAAAGGTGTTGATGAGTTAATAGTTGCTAAAGGTGCAAGCGTTTTTGAAAAAGTTTATCGCCAAAGTGTTGATTTAGAAATTTACCTAGCTCAACTTAAACCTCATACTGAATTGACTATTCCCGCAACACTGACAATCAATCGCCCATTTTTAGGAGAAATAGCTTTTCCTACTTCTGGTTTAGTGGGAGTAAAATCAGCTAAAGGTACAGGAAAAACGACAGCATTACAAACAGTTATTCACCAAGCCAATAATATTAATAGACCTGTATTACTAATTACTCACAGAATCCAACTCGGACGTTTTTTATGTGAAAAGATTGGGATTAAATGGGGATTTATTCAAAATGAAATGCCAAAAATCACCCTAGAGACAGAATCATTCAGTTCCCAATCTTTAGGTTTATGTGTTGATTCCATCTGGAAGTTAAAACCAGAAGAATGGCAAGGAGCCATAATTATTTTAGATGAAGTAGAGCAATCTTTATGGCATCTACTCAATAGCAATACCTGTAAACACAAACGGGTTAAAATTTTAAAATGCTTCCAACAATTAATCTCTACGGTTTTATCAACTGGTGGTTTAATAATTGCTCAAGATGCTGATTTATCTGATGTATCTTTGGAATATTTACAAGGTTTAGCCAAGTGTAAATTAACCCCTTGGATAGTTGTAAATCAATGGAAACCACAGCGCGGTTGGGAAGTAACTTTTTACGACTCTCCTAACCCTATTCCTCTGATTCAGCAACTAGAATTGGATTTATTAGCTGGACGCAAATGTTATGTCACAACTGATAGCCGGGCTGGACGTTATAGCTGCGAAACAATTGAACGTTATCTCAAAGAGCGTTTAGAAAAACTTCGTTATCAATTTCCCAAAGCCTTAGTTGTGAATAGTCAAACAACAAACACACCTGGTCACGCAGCCGTTGATTTTGTTGCAGCAATCAACCAGAAAATTACAGAATACGATCATGTGTTTGTCACTCCCAGCTTAGGAACAGGTATTAGTATTGATGTGCAACATTTTGACCGTGTTTATGGTATTTTCCAAGGAGTAATCCCTGATTCAGAAGCGCGCCAAGCATTAGCAAGAGTTAGAGATAATGTACCGCGTATTGTCTGGTGTGCTAAACGGGGAATTGGCTTAATTGCTAGTGGTAGCACCAATTATCGTTCACTATCTGACTGGTATCAAGAAAATCAAAAAGAAAACCTAGCATTGTTGAGTCCATTACATAAAATCGATGTAGATTTACCCTTAGTTTATGATCCTGTACATTTACGAACTTGGGCAAAACTATCAGCGAGAGTCAATTCTTCCATTCGTCTTTACCGTCAATCAATGCAAGATGGATTAACTGCTGATGGACATCAAGTTTGGTTACGGAGTAATGCAATTCACAATAATATTGTGCGAGATTTACGGTTAGCATTTTTAGCCACTGATCCTCATGATTTAGCCAATCGGCAGAGATTAATCCTGGAAATTGTCAAAGTCCAGAAAGATTGGACAGAAAAGCGCCAAAAAGGTAAAGAAATTAAACGACAAATTAAAAAGATTAAACAGCAAAATCAACTCTCAGCAGCTAGCAATGTGGCAAATGCTCAAGATATTAACTGTGTGGAATATGAGCAGTTATCAGCTAAACATTCTCTCACTGATGCAGAACGTGAGCAAATCCAGAAATATAATTTGCGGCAAAGATATGGTATCCCGGTAACACCGCAATTAAAGTTAAAGGATGATCAAGGATACTATAGTCAATTGTTGATTCACTACTATCTCACTCACGAAAGTGAATATTTTCAAGTTAGAGACCAACAAGAATGGCAGCAGCAACTATCATGGGGTAATGGTAAAGTCTTTCTCCCAGATTTAAAAACCTATACGTTGAAAGTTGAAGCCATGAGAGCATTAGGAATGCTTCAGTTTCTGGAAATAGGACGTAAGTTTACCGAGTATGAATCTGAGCTAATCTGGTTAAAAGATGTAGTTTTTCAACATAATAAGCATATTAAAAGAGTGCTGGGAATTGGCTTTGTTCGGGGTAAGGAAAAAATTACCGCAATTAAAATTCTCAGCCGATTGTTAAATCTGTTGGGGTTGAAACTAAAACGAGTGGGTGAAGTTTATCAAATTGACCCAGAAACATTGGCGGATGGTAGAGAACAAATATTTGCTGTTTGGTATCAACGAGATGAACTCATACTGGCTAATATTAAACAGATGAGATGTGAGCCAAGTACTTTTACTTCTGCAAATTGGCAGTTAAATATACCTGAAACAAATTCTGTCGTTTCTAGTGTTGTTTCTTTGCTTTAGAGGTTTGGTAATTTTGCTTTATCTCTCTGTGACTTTGTGGTAAATAAAGTCACTTTTTAAACCACAAAGGCACAGAGACACAAAGAATCATAGTCAAGATGGTTGTGTTGGTTATATTGAGTCGAATTACTTACGCTCAACAACTGCTGGCTATTCAAGCTATATTGCAGTTATCAATGATTAGGAAAAACACCTGTGTTTCCCCTCTACGACGAAAATCCGACGCGAATCACCCCGTATTTCACTTACGGTTTAATTGGGATGAACGTTTTAGTGTTTCTGCATGAACTGAGTTTGTCTAATGGACAGTTAAATTTATTTTTCAGTCAGTATGCAGTAGTACCACAAGAGTTAACCACCAATTTAGCTGGGGAATGGATGACCTTATTTACCTCACAGTTTTTACACGGCGGTTGGTGGCATTTGATATCAAATATGGTGTTTCTTTGGGTTTTTGGTAACAATATCGAAGAACGCTTGGGGCATTTCAAATATTTGATTTTTTATTTGGCTTGTGGTGCTTTAGCTGCTTTGTGTCAATGGGCTATTGGTATGTATTCTACTATTCCTTCTTTAGGTGCTAGTGGGGCAATTTCTGGAGTTTTGGGTGCGTACTTGATTCGGTTTCCGCAAGCTAGGGTAACAACTTTAATTTTCTTGGGTTTTTTTGTCACTACAATTAGTGTGCCAGCGTTGGTAATTATTGGGATTTTCTTTATCCAAAACGTCATTTCTGGTCTTGCTAGTTTACAAGCCGCAGCTAACATGAGTGTGGAATCAGGGGGAGTTGCTTATTGGGCGCACATTGGTGGTTTTGTGTTTGGGATAATTCTCGGCCCTGTATTTGGTTTGTTTAGGCGAGATTATTAGGTAATTGGTAATGGACTTCGCTGTGAAACAGTAGAGACGTTGCAATGCAACGTCTCTACATAATTTATGTGTATCATGATTAACTTGTATTAGAAAGCGCGATCGCAAATTCTGCATTTTATTCACTTACTAAAAAGGTAAATCTACCAAGCGCTTTGACAAGCTGGAACTACTGCCAAGTATCAAGTTTGACGGTCGGAAAAGGTCGGAGAAAAGTCGGAACTAGTTAGTATATTTACGTAAAGTTTTTTAATCAGTAGAGCTGATGGTGCGAATATTGTAGTGATACTGGTATTGCTGAGTCGATAAATGACGGTAGAAGAGGCGATCGCACTAGTCGAGCAACTATTGGAACGAGGACGCTTAACAAAAGCGCAAGAGATGGTATTTCGTTATTCCTGGGAAGGCAAAACTTACTTAGAAATGACGCGGGATGTTAAATATGATGCTGGTCATATCAAAGATGTTGGTTCTGAACTCTGGCGATCGCTCTCGCAAGCTTTAGGTGAAAAAGTTACCAAGAATAACTTGCACGGAGTATTAAACCGCAGCGTACAACAGCAAAATCATCCAACTACTTTATCGACTTTAAATCACCAACCTCCAAATCCCCATGCAGACTGGGGAGATGCTCCTGATGTACCAGTGTTTTTTGGACGCACAGAAGAACTAGAGCTACTGAAAGACTGGATTATTCGCGATCGCACTCGATGTGTGGCAATTGTGGGAATGCGTGGGATTGGCAAAACTCATCTTTCTCTAAAACTGGGATTGGGTGGGATTGGCAAAACAGATTTATCACTCCAGTTAGCCAAGGGTATCCAAGATGAGTTTGAGTTTGTGATTTGGCGATCGCTGCTCAATGCTCCTCTCCTGTCTGACTTACTCGCAGACTTAATTAAGGTGCTGTCTAAACAACAGCAGACAACACTACCAGAAAGAATTAGCGATCGCATTTCTTTGTTGCTTCAATACCTGAGAACCCACCGATGTCTCCTCATCTTAGATAATGCCGAAACTCTCCTCCAAGCCGCAGATCCCACCGGTCGGTATCAAGCTGATTATGAAGATTATGGACAGTTAATTAAACAAATTGGGGAAGTCCCGCATCAAAGTTGCTTACTGCTCACAAGCCGCGAAAAACCCCAAGAACTCATTTTCATGGATGGCCCAACTCGTCCAGTGCGCTCTCTGATGTTACAGGGGTTGGATGTTGAAGTTGGAAAACAGATTATTGCCGAGCTTGGTGATTTTACAGCTAGTGAAGATGACTGGCGGGAGTTAATTGGGCTTTATAATGGCAATCCTTTAGCACTACAGCTAGTTGGCAAACACATCCTAGAAGTTTTTTTTGGCAATATTGCCGATTTTTTAAGAGAAGGTAAACCAGTATTTCACGACTTGCAAGGACTTTTATCATGGCACTTCCAAAGGCTTCCCGTCGCTTGCTGTGAGGTGCTGTACTGGTTAGCAATCAATCGGGAGCCTGTTACTTTAGCAGAGTTACGAGAAGATTTGATGTTATCAACTGCTAAGGCAGCGCTACCTGCAACCTTGGGAGTACTGCAACGTAAGCTTCCCCTAGAGCGTACAGGCGATCGCTTTACACTTCAGCCTGTGTTGATGGAATACGTTACTGATCAATTAGTAGCTTTTACTTGCAAAGAAATCGTCAATCAAGACCATGAACTCTTAAGAAATTATGCCTTAATTAAAGCTCAGAGTAAAGACTATCTCAGACAAGCACAAATTCGTCTGATCTTGAGTCCAGTTATTGATAGTTTGATGTTAGCTCTGGGTAGTTGCCAGCAAATTCAGCTTCAGTTGCAGGAACTTCTCAAAAAATTGAAACAAGAAGCTTTAAGCCATTCAGGATATGCAGCCGGCAATATCCTGAATCTTCTGAGACAAATTCCCGCAAATTTCAGTAAATTTGATTTTTCTTATCTGACTATTTGTCAAGCATATTTACAAGATGTAAATTTACAAAATGTCAATTTTTCTCACTGCTATTTTTCCAAATCTACCTTCACTCAATCTTTTGGTGGGGTACTGTCAATTGCTTTTAGTCCTGATGGTAAAACCCTAGTGAGTGGTAATGCTAATTGCGATATTCATGTATGGCAAGTTGCAGATCAACAACGTCTTTTAACCTTGCGTGGACATAGCAATTGGGTACGTAAAATTGGTTTTAGTCCAAATGGACAGATTCTTGCTAGTGCCAGTAAAGATTCAACCGTCAAAATATGGCAATTGCCGTCCGGTAGATGCTTGCATACACTATCTGAGCATACAAGTAGTGTGAATGCAGTTGCTTTTAGCCCAGATGGTTCAATCCTTGCTAGCGGAAGTAGCGATCTAACTATTAGGATTTGGCAAGTGCTAGAGGGTTGTTGTCTCAAAATTATGCACGGACATAACAGTGCTATAATGTCTGTTCATTTCAGTCCAGATGGTAAACAATTGCTCAGTAGTGGTGTTGACAAACTCATCAAAATTTGGGATGTTGAGACTGGAAAATGCCTCTATACAATTAGGGAGCATGAAAACTGGGTAAGGGCAGCTCACTTCAGTCCGAATGGCACCTTGCTAGTTAGTGCCAGTTGTGATAAAACAGTGAGGATTTGGAATGCTCAAAATTATCAGTGTCTAGGAATTTTTCAGGGTCACACAGACTGGATATGGAGTGCAGCGTGGAGCAGAGATAATCGGCTAGTAGCTAGTTGTAGTGCAGACCAAACCATCCGTATTTGGGATGTGGAGACTAGCACTTGTCTGCATACCCTCAAAGGTCACAATCATCAAATCTGGGGTATAGCGTTCAGTCCAGATGATCAAATTCTTGCTAGTGCCAGTGAAGACCAAACTATCAGGCTATGGCAAGTTAGTAATGGTAAGTGTATTGCTTGTATTCACGGCTATACTAACTGGGTTAAGGCTGTAGCTTTTAACCCCAATACACTAATGTTAGCTAGTGGACACAGAGATCATGCTTTAAGAATTTGGGATATTAAAAGTGGTGAATGCCTGCACGAATTTAAAGCATACTCCCAAGGTCTACCAGCTGTAGCCTTTCACCCAAACTTACCGATAGTTGCAGGTGGTAGCCAAGACGCTACAATCAAACTTTGGGATATCAAAACTGGTGAATGCACTCATACATTCATAGACCATACTGATGAAGTTTGGTCATTAAGTTTTAGTCCAGATGGCAAACTTTTGGCTAGTAGCAGTTTCGACCATACTGTTAAAGTTTGGGATATTCGCCTTGGTGAGTGCCGTCTCACCTTACACGGTCATACAGACCGAGTTGCGGCGGTAGCCTTTAGTCCTCTAGGAGAAATTTTAGCTAGTGGAAGTGACGACTGCACCATCAGGCTTTGGGACTTACAAGAAAACAGATGTATCAAAGTATTGCAAGGACACTTGGGTAGAGTGGGAGCGATCGCATTTAGTCCTGATGGTAAATTACTAGCAAGCCCTAGTCTTGATCAAACAGTCAAAATCTGGGATGTGAGTACAGGTGAGTGTTTGCAGACATTGCAAGGACATACAAGTTGGGTCATGGCTGTTTGTTTTAGTCCAGATGGACAAAAGATTGCCAGTGCTGCCTGCGACCAAACTGTGAAAATTTGGGATATACAAGCACAAAAGTGTGTAAATACTCTTCATGGTCATGCAAATTGGGTCTGGTCAGTTGCGTTCTCTCAGGATGGTTTGATACTTGCTAGTGCTAGTGAAGATGAAACTATTAGACTTTGGGATATTCAATCCGCATCTTGTCATCAAATCCTCAAAGCCACTAGACCATACGAAGGTATGAAAATTACGGGAGTTAGCGGTTTGACTCAAGCTCAATTGACAATGTTAAGAGAATTAGGAGCAGTCTAGCTTTTGCCAAATGTGCGATTTTTTAAGATTCTTGATAAAATCATAAAACTATGTATGCTAATTTACACTAATCGCATTTTGGGTTTTTAAAATATTTTCTTTTAGAGGACGTTTGAAAAGTCTGTTTCTTTGTCATGTTGAATGCAGCGTAGCGGAATGAAACATCTCGGTATGTGCCACAAAACCTAGATTCTGACTGACGCTCCGCGTAAGGAAAAATGACATTTTTATACCTACTGAAACTTTTCAAATACCCTCTTAGCTATTGAATTTCAAAGTTATAAAACATTACTCAACGTAAATTTATTAAACATTTTTTGTAAAGGAATTTATTAAGCTTAATTTTACTTTGACGAATTAATTAAGAGTTCAATTTAAAAAAGTTCATTGATATAGGAATCATGGATAAAAATTCTAATCATAATTCACAACCTGCAAATCATTATCATATTCCGACATCTGTCATTAAAACCCGCCGTTATGAAGGCTGTTGGGAACTAGAAATTCGTCAACAGGAAAATCAAGGGAAACAAGATCAACTCATTCCTTTAGGTGAGCTACAATTAGCAGACTTACCCCCAGGTTTACATGGCTACGCTTTTATTGTCGGGGCTTTGTTTCAGTCGGACAATAAACCTCAAGAAGATGGAACACAACTTTATACAGGCGATGGTATGGTCTATCGTTTAGGTTTTGCAGATGGCAAAGCAACACTCAAAACCAGAATTGCTAAAACTCCCTGCTACTATGCAGATCCTGCTACACAGTTTTATTTAGGAGATTATGCGATAGAACCCATACCATTTTCCCCTTTTAAAAATAAAATACTTTCATATTTTGTTAAAAAGCATAAACTATTCTCCTACTTTTCCGCTTTTCGCAATGGTGGGCCTAGTCGTTATAGTATTTTTTTAGGGTCTAGAAATCAATTAAATACAGCTTTTTTAAATACTAGAGATCATCTCTTACTAACAATGGATGCAGGCCGCGCCTACCAACTTGACCCAGACAGTATGGAACTATTAGAACCAGTCGGCTCTACACAAGAATGGTGCAGCATTTTTCCTATCGTTTCCCGATTAACATCAATTAATATTTTCGATACTTATATTAGTTCAGCCCATTATGTTACTGACATCAGTAGCTTAAATGGTCAGCAGGATGAGCTATTTACGACAAATTATTCAACAGGTTACAATGGCGAATTTAAAGAAATCGTCAATGGGGTATTAGATAGTGATTGCTTTCGCAAAGTTATACAATTATTCTACAACTTGTTGGCAATAAAGTTCAACCCTAAACAAGAATTAGGACGTTTTACTCATTTAATTCGTTATAGATTTGCAGATGAGCAAAAAGGGTTACAGCCTACTATGGAGCGTTGGCGATTAGTACTACCTAATAATGAGCCAGTACTAGTTAACCAATCTCTGCATCAATTAGCCATCACTGAGAAATATATTATTCTTGCTGATATCGCTTTTAAAATGGAGTTTTCCCAAATATTTACTCCTTTTCTGTTTGGATTTTTAAGATTGTGGAAATTTAATAGAACTTATTCATTAGGTAGTTTTATTTATGCCATATTTTTACGGGCGATTAAGCCTCTGCCATTTGCCAACTTATATATTGTTGATCGCCAAGACTTAGATAGAGGAAATATAGGATATTCCATAGAAGATTCATCAGATCAGCAAACAACAATCAAAGTTAAACAGGTGAGATTACCTAGAGAAATTTCACATTTTACGGCTGACTATAGTCATCCTGAAAAGAACAAAATTACACTTCACGTTGGTCATGTTAACGGTTGGGATGTTACCGAATGGATTACCCACTATGATAAGTCTGTTCCTGGTAAGCCATTTCGCCAAGATTTAGAGGGAATGATGGTGAGTTCGACTGATTTAGGTTCTCTTGGAAAATATGTGATTGATGGCGAAACAGGAAAAATAGAAAGTTCAAAAACTGTACAAGATATTCAATCAACTTGGGCGCTATCTTTATATACCCATCGGGAAATTAAACGCGATTCACTAACAGAAACAGCCCAAGAAGTTAAAAACATTTACTGGTTGTCTTTGGGGTTTACATGGGAACTGATACCCCAGCGCATTTATGATGCTTATAAATCAGATCCACGTAGAGTTGTTCCGGTTGAACAATTACCAGATGAAAATAAACCAATTACTCTACTGCGTTTAGATACACAACAAATGAAAATTGAAGATTATTATCAATTTCCCTCTGGAACTTATGTTAGTTCAACGCAATTTATTCCCAGTTCTCTTCCCTGTCCAGAAAACATAGATGAATCAATTCATGGTTTCATTATATGTGCAGTCATGTTAGACCCAGACCCTAGTCAACCTAACCGTCCTACAGATGAGTTTTGGATTTTTCATGCTGATGATTTAAATAATAAACCAATTTATAGACTGAGTGCTAGTTTAAAGGATGAACCATTGAATCTGGCTATGACAATACACTCTACTTGGCTACCTGATATTCGTCAGCAGCAGTATTCAGAAAATGAACGTTGTCAAAGAAGAGAAAAATCCGTGAAAGAAGATTATCAGCATTTGATTGCAAATAAATGCAAAGCAGTTCAAGAATTGTTTGATGACATAGTTTTTCCTCATTTTACCAAGCAGACCTTAGAGAAAGATTTTGAGGAATTTCTATTACCTAAAGATTAAGAAAGATAAGCGTTATGGCTGACCTCTCCCCCAACTCCTCTCTCTTGAAAAGTTCTGATCGCCGGAAGCCGGCGCTCAGACTTTTCGCTCCGACGCGGAGAGGGGAGCTAGATTTCTCTCTTCCCTCGTAGGGAAGGGGGTCGGGGGGTTAGGTTTGTGTGTAATATGGGAAGATGCGATCGCCATAACTACCGTAGCTGATTAAACTCTTCTTCTGTAATACCCAACTGCTTGAGAATTTCGTAAAATAACCAACTACCAATTTCAGCTTTGCCATGAATTGGAATTTTAGTTACTCGTCTATCTGAATGTTGCTAACAAGCATGACTACCCCTTTGTCGCACTTTTGCAAATCCCAATTTTTTGGCAACTTTTTCTAATTCACTGGCTTTAGCTGGCATTTGCAATCACCAGTTCGACATCTTCAGGTAGAGAACGACCTTTTTCTGCGTACTCTTCTTGAATCATTTCAAATACATATATAAGTTCAATACGTGCCTCATCCGGCGTTTGACCCCAAGCATGACAACCAGGAATTGCTGGTACATAAGCGACAAATGTACCATTGTCATCGGGACGGATAACGGTAGTGTAGTCTTGTAGGAACTTCATGATGTTAGCCTTATAGATCGGATCAAAATCTTAGTAGAAGTTGGTCTTTTTAATCCAATTGTGCCAGAGTCGAAGGCTGAAAAATAGAAGATGGAGAAATTGAGGAGTAAAATATCTCACGCCTAACTCACCTGAATTGACTATAGGACTTACGCAATGAACCAAAAAACTCTTCTGATGGTTAAGTTAAAGGGTAGTCTCGGAAAAAAAGCACTCTTAATAATTTAAACCCCAAGTTTATCAAGCTTAAGTATCTTTTCCACAGGAAACACATCATTTTTTAAAGTCAAGACTCACAATCATATCAAAAAAGCCTCCTCATATTGAAAAATTTCTTAAACAACAGCAAATTCAGTCAATTTACGAGTCTCTGGATCATGAAAAGCTAAAACAATATCTTCTTTCGACACGCCTTCCCTTAATAATTCAGTTGCTATTCCTTCTTCAGTCCAATCTTCTTCTATGTAAATCTTTTCGTTTTTAATGCGGACATAAACAGAGATTGCTTTCACTCGTTTATCATTTTTCCAGCCAATATTAAACCAAAGATACTGACTTCTTTGATCATCAAATATTAATACCTCATCTATATCAGGATCAGGTACTTGTGATGAAATTCTTTCATACTCTAAGAGGATTTGTTTGATTAAGTTTTGATGATAAGTTAGTTTATCCATTCGATAATCTCCTCTTTATTTATATCAACAACTAACAGTAAAACCTGATATTTGTGCAAAATTAATTGAATTGCAGATTGTTGAAAAAACTTTTCATGAATATTTTTACTAATTGCCAAATAAATCTTATAATCCGGGTTGGTAATATAAATAAATGTTTTATAAATTAGATATTGACCTAACGCTGTTTCAAATTCACGCATGGTCGAACGACCAAGAAAACTTTTAATTTCAATAACTATTAATTCTCCTTCTCTGGTTGCAGAAATCGTTTTTTCTCCAGCTAAATCAGCAAGTAATTTAACTTCTTCGTATTTTATAGGATAAGGATCAAAAGTAATCACCCAACCATCCTTAATTAAAGCATTTTTTACCGCATCATGGTACGTATCTTTTGCAGGCATTGTCACTCTAGTAATAATAGTAGCTCGATGTCCTCAATAATGGAGGATTTCGGGTCTTTTCTTGTAAACTTTGTCATACTTAAAAAAGTATGTCTAAAAAATCAACGCCTTATCTCAACATGATTTTTATAACAAGGCAGGAGGATATTATATGATTTTGCAGTAAGGGTTTTCCCCTCACTACAAATATCAGAATGTACTTATCTCGCCGCAGTTGGCATCCCCAAAATATCCTCAATCTTGGGCATATCTTCCAACGGGATCACCCGTCCTTCATCCTCAAAACCGATGATTTGATCAAAGTTCAAATACCGATACAAATTATCAGCAAAGGGATGAATTTTATTTGCCACAATATTCATATATTCTTGCACGGTGGGAATGCGGCCTAACAACGCACAAACTGCGGCTAATTCAGCAGAACCTAGATACACTTGCGCACCTTTACCCATGCGGTTGTTGAAGTTGCGGGTGGAGGTGGAAAATACTGTTGTGCCATCAGCAACTCGTGCTTGATTACCCATACATAAACTGCATCCTGGCATTTCTGTTCTCGCACCAGCTGCACCAAAAACACTGTAGACACCTTCTTCTTTTAATTGGTGTTCATCCATGCGGGTGGGTGGTGCTATCCACAAGCGGGTTTTGACTTCACCTGCACCTTCTAAAACTTTGGCTGTGGCGCGATAATGACCGATATTTGTCATACAAGAACCGACAAATACTTCTTGTACTGGGTCATTGGCAACTTCCGATAATAATTTCACATTATCAGGGTCGTTAGGAGCAGCCACAATTGGTTCTGTGATTTGGTTTAAATCAATTTCAATAATTGCGGCATACTCGGCATCTGTGTCGGCTTCCAGTAACACTGGATTTGCTAGCCACTCTTCCATTTTGGCAATGCGCCGCAGGAGGGTGCGAGAATCTTGGTAGCCCCGTGCGATCATGTTCTTCAGTAGGGCAACATTAGAACGCAGATATTCAGAAACTGTCTCGATACTCAGTTTAATTGTAGAACCGGCACAGGAACGTTCAGCAGTAGCATCGGTAAATTCAAAGGCTTGTTCTACTTTCAAGTCTGGTAAGCCTTCAATTTCCATGATGCGTCCAGAGAAAATGTTTTTCTTGTTCTCCTTCTCAACTGTCAGTAAACCTTGTTGAATGGCTATGTAGGGAATGGCGTTGACAATATCTCGCAGAGTAATTCCTGGTTGCAATTCTCCGGTGAATTTTACTAAGACTGACTCTGGCATATCCAAAGGCATGACACCCAAAGCGCCAGCAAAAGCTACTAACCCCGAACCTGCGGGGAAGGAAATACCCAAGGGGAAGCGGGTATGAGAGTCGCCACCAGTACCCACAGTGTCGGGTAATAGCATCCGGTTTAGCCAAGAGTGGATGATACCATCACCAAGACGCAATGCTACACCTGCACGGGAAGAGAAAAAGTCAGGGAGTTCGTGGTGAGTTTTAATATCAACCGGTTTGGGATAAGCGGCTGTGTGACAGAAGGTTTGCAGGACTAAATCAGCACTGAAACCGAGACAGGCGAGTTCTTTTAATTCGTCGCGGGTCATGGGGCCTGTGGTGTCTTGGGAACCGACGGTAGTCATGATGGGTTCGCAGGATGTACCAGGACGGACACCGGGTAAACCACAAGCCTTACCAACCATTTTTTGTGCTAGGGTGTAGCCTTTGCCAGTGTCGGCTGGTGGTTGGGGACGGATAAATTCAGTGCTGGGTGCTAAACCAAGGGCTTGGCGGGTTTTATCGGTGAGGGTACGGCCGATAAGTAGGGGGATACGTCCACCAGCGCTGACTTCATCGAGAATGGTTTCGGGTTTGAGGGTGAAGGTAGAGATGACTTCGCCAGCTTCGTTGGTGATTTCGCCTTTGTAGGGATAGATGGTAATCACCATACCGGTTTCTAGTTTGGTGACATCACACTGAATGGGCAAAGCACCGGCATCTTCAGCTGTGTTGAAAAAGATGGGAGCGATCGCCCCACCTAAAATATACCCTCCAGCGCGTTTGTTGGGAACATAGGGAATATCTTGTCCCATGTGCCACAATACTGAGTTAATGGCTGATTTACGAGAGGAACCTGTACCCACCACATCACCGACGTAAGCTACGGGATGTCCTTTTTTCTTTAACTCAGCAATGGTTTCTAGGCTTCCCGGTTGCCGTGACTCTAGCATGGCTAGGGCGTGTAGGGGAATATCGGGACGGGTGGTAGCTTGGGTGGCGGGGGATAAGTCGTCGGTGTTGGTTTCGCCGGGAACTTTAAAGACGGTGACATTAATATATTCTGGTAGTTGGGGGCGGGTTGTAAACCACTCAGCTGCTGCCCAAGAATCAATTACCCGTTTAGCGTAGGGATTGGTTTTCGATAACTCCAAAACATCATGGAAAGCATCATACACTAATAAAATTTTGCTGAGGGCGGCGGCGGCGTAAGCTGCTATCGGTTCTTTGCCTTCTCCCCCCATGACTAGGGGTGTTTCAGAAGAGTCGGAGACAGATACAGTCGCAAATTGTAATAACTCGATGAGAGACTGGACATTGTAGCCACCTATCATCGTTCCTAGCAGTTGCACCGCTTCTATGGAGGAAATTATGGGACTTTTTATTTGCTTTTTTGCCACGGCGGTGAGAAACCCAGCTTTTACATAAGCTGCCGCATCTACACCAGGGGGTATGCGATCGCGCAATAAATGTAATAATGTATCTTCCTCACCCTTGGGTGGATTCTTCAGTAATTCACACAATTCTGAAGTTTGCTGTGCATCTAACGGTAAAGGCGGAATACCGAGGGCTGCTCTTTCGGCAACTTGTTGACGATATTTTTCTAACATTTTTATGTTCTCTCTTTGTATCTTCTTACTTTAATTATGAAGTATTTTTAGACAAAACTTAGCCACCAAAGTTTACCAGATTTTCTGTTTAAAAGCCTTACTGGTAATCGGTTATGAGATTTTTTGTTTTATACTTAAAGTCTAGTTTTGATGCCAAATTCCCACTGAAGATATTTTAATTACCTACACAGCTAGGGGCAGAATATATCCTGCCCCTACAATAATATGTATTCCACTCGATTGTGAACTATTATACTAAGCGGTCATAGCAGTTTCATCTGCTGTTTTATCTGTATTAGATTTTAAGCGTGTCAATCTGCTTTTACGGATACGCTCACTATCTCGAACTCCGCCTGCCAGCTCATATTCACTACTGTTTTTACCATACTTGAAACCAACTCCCACCAGCATTTTGTCTGAAACCTGACTTAAGTTTTTTTCCATCTCATCTAGCTTTTTTTTAGAAGAGTCTATCATGGCTATAGCAGCATTATAATCATCAAGCATATTGTGAAACTGATCAATTAATTGCGTCAGTTTTTGCAAGTTGCAAGTATTATCAAAATTCAGATTTGGATCAATAGCTTTTAATCCCGCTACTCTAAACTCAGCTTTTTCTAGAATCCGAGAACTACGCTTTTTTCTAGCCATAAGTTTACACTTTGAAAAGCTTTACAAGCCTATTTTGTCTCAATTACGCTAGATTCTAGTTCAGCAAAATTCACATTTTATTTTGCCATTTTTTTTATTCATGCCCGTGATTTCTCTGAATTGCATTGCCAAATTGCAGTTCAAGTTCAGAGTTAAGAGCGATCGTTTTAATCTTAAGGCTTAATGTTTTAGCTTGAAGACTTAATCATATAACTTTAAGGCTTAGTGTTGTAACTTGAAGGCTTTATATTGTAATTTTAAGTGTCAATATCAAAATATTGACAACTCAGGTTTATTCTTGAAGACAATAATTGCTACATAGTAGCCAAGAAAGTTCAACAATTATTAGTATACCGTCGCGCTCTTGAGTTGCAGGTACGGGAGTATATTTCATGCTTAAAGGGTGAAGTGGAAGTGTATCGACCAATGATTTGGGAGAGATAAGCTATTCCACATTTAACTTGCATAACTCAGGCGGTAGTAGAGAAAACTTATGTTAAGTTCGTGTTTGATGCTGTCAAAAGTCAGAGTGCTTTGTGATACTATCTAAAACAACAGACAGAACCTTGAAAACTTAATCTGACGTTTCCAAGTGAATCCCAAAGTACTTGTTTTTACTTTGTGTACGCAAATTTTTCGCGGGGGTCAGGCGATCGCCAGAACCCTGATTATTTCGTTGACCCCCGCGAAAAGCTTTCTGAGTAAGCTTTTAAGAAGGGTCTACTAGCAGTAAATTCTCAATAAACCTAGCTTATTGACAGGTAAATCAGACCCCCCGCGAAAATAGGTATCTGTAACCCTCTCTGGATAAGACTTCTAAATGGGTAGGGTTTTAATTCCTTTACCCCTCACGGGGATGGAAACTGGCGGCCTTCAGACAGCTGCCCCCCTACTTCTAAGGTGTTTTAATTCCTTTACCCCTCACGGGGATGGAAACCGGGAGTTTTTTGTATGCTTCTCCAAGCCATACCTCGTTTTAATTCCTTTACCCCTCACGGGGATGGAAACTCCGCAATATTTTCAAAAATTGCGTCTAAAAATACAAGTTTTAATTCCTTTACCCCTCACGGGGATGGAAACAATCAAATCTTCCAAAGTAACAGAAGCAGAATTTTCGTTTTAATTCCTTTACCCCTCACGGGGATGGAAACTTTTGGGGATCAGAGTGCTTTTTTGTTCCCATTAATGGTTTTAATTCCTTTACCCCTCACGGGGATGGAAACCAACCAGGCAGTTTTCTCAAAACTGCTAATAATGCTGTTTTAATTCCTTTATCCCTCACGGGGATGGAAACCTGCGTGAAGCTTTGCTGTAAAACTGTAATAACTCTGTTTTAATTCCTTTACCCCTCACGGGGATGGAAACCAGATCTTATATTTGAAATAATTTGCTCAAAGCAATTAGTTTTAATTCCTTTACCCCTCACGGGGATGGAAACTTCAGGCAGAAGAACCTTTCTTCTGCCTATGATAAGCAGTTTTAATTCCTTTACCCCTCACGGGGATGGAAACCAGGACAACTTTCCCACGGCCAAACCTGAACAGTGGTTTTAATTCCTTTACCCCTCACGGGGATGGAAACTTTCAAGCGCGAGTCTTGGTTTTGTTTTTTTATAATGTTGTTTTAATTCCTTTACCCCTCAAGATAAAGATATTGCTAAAGCTAAAGAATATTGGCGAGACTACAGGAGTAGAGATGATGCCTAGAAGTACAAGCTATCACGAAAAATTAATACAAGACTTAAAAAATCCACTAGAAGCAGCAGCTTATATTGAAGTTGTTTTAGAAGAAGGCGACCCAAAAATGTTAAGTAAAGCACTTCAAAATGTCATAGAATCGCATGGTGGAGTTGATCAGCTTTCTACAGAAGTTAAGGAACTCTACAATAAACTTGACCAAATGCTATCAGATAAAGGCAAAATTGAGTTTTACAGTCTAAATTCTTTATTAGATGCTATAGGCTTACATTTGGCAGTCACAGTAAAGTTATAATTTGCAAGAGACTAACGTCCTACTCTGATGTTTTCATACCCAAAGGTCTGTACGCAATTTGCAGTTTGTAATTAACTAGGTATTCGGTGCGTGACGCTATAAGTTTCACGACTACGTTCAAATATTCTCACTGCGTCACGCACCCTACAGAAAAAATATACCAGATCCGTAAGTCATATCATTATCAATCAGCAAGATTATCATAGTAATACAATCCGTACATCCAACCTCAGACAATATCACCCTTAGACCCAATTAAGTCATGTCAGTCGCCCAAGATTTACAATCAGTAGCAGGTATAATATTTCCATCAGGAGATATGGAAAGTGACCTACCAATAGAAGATATAATATTTCCGCCAGGAGATATTGAAAGTCACGAACCACCATTGGAAAGCGATTTACACCTACGCCAAATTATTTTGTTATTACAATGTTTAGAATTGTGGTGGCAAAACCGCAATGATTTTTATGCGGCTGGAAATCTGACAATATATTACAGTCAACGTCAACTCAAATCAGAAGAATTTCGCGGCCCTGATTTTTTTGTCGTGCGAGGATGCGAAAAGAAACCGCGCAAAAGTTGGGTAATCTGGCAAGAAGACGGTAAGTATCCCAATATCATTGTTGAGTTACTGTCACCTTCGACAAAAGCTACAGACAAAGGCTTAAAAAAGCAAATCTACCAAGATATATTTCGCACACCGGAATATTTTTGGTTCGACCCAAATAATTTAGAATTTGTCGGTTTTCATTTAGTAGATGGAAATTACCAACCCATAGAACCAAACCCCCAAGGGTGGTTATGGAGTCAGCAATTAGAATTGTATTTAGGTGTACAGAATAATCAATTACGCTATTTTACGCCACAAGGGGAGTTAGTACCGACACCAGAGGAGCTGGCGGAGCAAGAAAAACAGCGTGCAGAACAGGAAAAGCAACGTGCAGAACAGGAAAAGCAACGTGCAGAACAGGAAAAACAGCGTGCAGAACAGGAAAAGCAACGTGCAGAACAGGAAAAGCAACGTGCAGAACGTCTAGCTGCCAAATTGCGGGAGTTAAATATTGACCCTGATGTTCTATAAAATTATTGATTATATTGAGCGATCGCATCCTTTAGTTTAGGCGTAACATTTGTTTATTTGGTGTTGCTGAATCGAGGGATAATTTAGCAAGTTATAAAATTTCCCCCTCTGCTTCTCCTGCATCCCCTGCTTGCCTAAATTCATCCCCCTGTTCTACAACGCCGTTTATTTGTTGACCATATCTGCAAGATTGTTTAACAATTCAGATATAATAATGAATTTGTCTATTGCATTCATTTTTTAGAATATGTCCAAAACTTACACCGTTGAAATTCATCACCAAGGTAAAATTCATACTTTGCAAGTCCCTGAAGATAAAACTATCTTATCAGTTGCGGATGATAAAGGTTTAGAATTACCTAGTTCTTGTCATGCAGGTGTCTGTACAACTTGTGCAGGACAAATTATCACGGGAACAGTTGATCAAACCGATGGCATGGGCGTGAGTCCTGAACTGCAAAAACAAGGTTATGCTTTACTTTGTGTTGCTTATCCTCGTTCTGATATAAAAGTTGAAACAGAAAAGGAAGATGTAGTTTATCAATTGCAATTTGGTAAGGATCAATAAGCAATTTGTTAGGTGTCAGTTATTCGTAGTTCAGATGTGGTGATTTGCTATTAATAACTCACACCTGACACGCAAATCCTAGTTTTATCCACAATACATGACACTTGGTATTGCATCATATCAGCGATCAGTTATTCTATAAACTACAAATCAATTAGGTTGACAACTATGACGACTCATTTTATCAGTGCAGAAATCGATATTCAAGAAACACCCACCGAGTTACAACAAGCCATTGAAGCCGAGTTGAAAAAACAGGGTGAGCCTCTGCGTTGGGCAATTACGGTGGTAGATGATGAACAGCAAAAAGTTACCGTGGAAGCTGTGGTGACTACAAACAGTGCTGAGTGCTGAGTAGAGAGTGAGGGAGTGAGTGCTGAGTAGAAGTCGGAAGTCGGAAGTCGGAGAGTGCTGAGTAGTGGATTAAAGTTTTAAGTTAAGTGTTCTCAAGAGTTAAACGTTATGATTTTATCTCTAACTCAGCACTCAGTATGCAACGTCCTTACACCGCTATTTTAATTATACCGACTGGTGTCGGTGCTGCGATTGGAGGTTATGCCGGGGATGCTTTACCCATTGCTAGATTAATAGCACAGGTATGCGATCGCCTGATCACTCACCCCAATGTCCTCAACGGCGCTAGTTTGTACTGGAATATCCCCAACGCTTTTTATGTCGAAGGTTATGGGCTGGATAAATTTGCTACTGGCTGCTGGGGATTACGCTCTGTGCGAAATAACAAAGTCGGTTTATTGTTAGATCAGGGTATTGAACCAGATTTAAGACTAAGACATTTACAAGCAGCCGATGCAGCAAGAGCAACTCTCGGCTTAACCTTAACAGATTATGTGATTACAGATGCCCCTCTTAACGTAGAATTACGGACTGCACCATCAGGTGTAAGTTGGGGGACAATTGGCAACCCTGATAGTTTACTACGAGCAGCCGAAATATTAATTAACAAAACTGGGGCAGAAGCGATCGCAGTTGTTGCCCGTTTCCCCGATGATATAGATGAGGAAGCATCACAAAAATACCGCCAGGGTAAAGGCGTAGATCCCATTGCTGGCGCAGAAGCAGTTATTAGCCACTTAATAGTACGAAACTTTCAGATTCCTTGCGCCCATGCACCCGCTTTAGCACCTGAACCACCCTATCCCGACTTGTCCCCTCGTTCTGCTGCCGAAGAATTAGGCTATACTTTCTTGCCAAGTGTACTTGTAGGGCTAAGTCGCGCACCACAATTTATATTAGAGAAAGAATTCAGCCAATCTCAATTAGGAGATATCTGGGCAAAGCAAGTAGATGCTGTTATCATGCCAGCAACAGCCTGCGGTAGCAGTGCCTTACTCAGTTTAAGTCAAAAACAATGCCAAATTATCACCGTAGAAGAAAACCAAACTCAAATCAAAGTTTCTCCCCAATCATTAGGGATCAAAGCCATACAAGTAAAATCTTATTTAGAAGCAGTAGGTTTATTAGTTGCTCATAAAGCAGGGATTAATCTAAATGCCGTACACTCTCAAATAGAATCTTTGTCAATAGTCAATGGTCAATAATCAATAGTTATTATTTCTTCATTGTGAATTTTGCGAAAAGTTCTGTAGGCGGGTTTCCCGCCGTAGGAACGCCACTTGCTATAAGCCGGGAAACCCGTCCAGCGCAGTGGCTCAACTTTTCAAGACGAATTTTGAATTTTGAATTGGTATCACTACTCACTACTCCCCTAAACACTCGTGGTTGAACAACAAAAACAAGAACCAGAAATTCCGTATTTAACACGCACCCAAGTGCTAGTAGCGATGGGAGTAACGGCAACTTTGTTGTGGACGGTTGCTAAAGTTTGGTTACACTTTGGCAACTTTCGGTTATTTGAGTGGCACTGGTATGGTAGAGATTTTTTGTTAGGGCTAGGTGTGGGTTTAATTATTACTATTTTAAGTGGTTTAGCCTATCGTCTTTGGAGTCAATACCGCAGAAGCGCCGACTATTATTTAGAATTAGTACTCAAACCCTTAGCTTGGCCAGATTTAATTTGGTTAGGTTTGCTACCAGGATTAAGTGAAGAATTATTATTTCGCGGTGTGATGTTACCCGCTTTGGGGTTAGATGATCTTGCAGTAATTGGATCTAGTGTCTGCTTTGGTATATTGCATCTGAGTGGTTCTCAACAGTGGCCTTATGTAATTTGGGCAACTATCGTCGGCATCATCCTTGGATATAGCGCTCTTTGGAGTGGTAACTTGCTAGTACCAATTGTCGCGCATATTATGACTAATTTGATTTCTAGTTTTTTATGGAAAATGCGCCAGTCGTAGAAATTTCCCGTTAGCACTACAACAAAATTTTGGCTTTTCTCTCTGTGTCTTAGTGTCTCTGTGGTAAAAAGTAATTTCTTAAACCACAAAGGCACAGAGACACAGAGAAATTTGTTGCTAGAACTATTTATCTAGCTTTTAATCTGAACAACTAACCAACTGCAAAACCATCAAATTGCCGCATAAATGGTGAGTGATATGCTAAAACAATATCTTCTTTAGACACACCTAAAGTTAATCAGTTATTCATAATAGATAAAGGAAATTAAATAATATGCTCAAATTTTTTATAGACAGAGGTGGCACATTTACAGATATCATTGCTATGACTGACGATCGCACAATTATAAACAGACTATCAAAATATCAGGAACGGTTTTTAATTGTGCCTGTAGTCAATAAAGAATGGGTAATAGTTTATAAATTATTGTCTGAAAATACCGAGCAATATCAAGATGCAGTTATTCAGGGAATTCGAGATATTTGTGCTTTAGAAAATCATCAACCTATTCCCTATACAGCGATAGAAGTAGTGAAAATGGGGACAACAGTTGCTACCAATGCACTTTTAGAAAGGCAAGGAGCTAGAGTAGCTTTAATTATCACAAAAGGCTTTAAAGATGCGTTGCAAATTGGCTATCAAAACCGTCCCGATATCTTTGCTCGTCGTATTATTTTACCAACGATGCTTTATGAGCAAGTTATTGAAGTAGACGAACGCTATAATGCTCATGGAAATGAGTTAATACCTGTGAATATTGCCCAAGTACAACAAGATTTGCAAGCAGTTTATCATACAGGGATTCACAGTTGTGCTATTGTGTTTATGCACAGCGATCGCTATCCCAAACACGAGCAAGAAGTAGCAGCGATCGCTAAAAAAATTGGCTTTACACAAATTTCTGTATCTCATCAAGTTAGTCCTTTAATGAAATTAGTCAGTCGAGGAGATACAACTGTTGTAGATGCTTATTTAACTCCCATTTTACGCCACTATGTTAACCAAGTAGCCAGTCAATTACCCAATGTCAGATTAATGTTTATGAAATCTGATGGTGGCTTAACTGATGCTGCACAATTTCAAGGTAAAGATAGCATTTTAAGCGGCCCGGCTGGTGGGATTGTCGGTGCAGTGCAAACTAGTAAAAGAGCAGGATTTGATTTAGTCATTACCTTCGACATGGGGGGAACAAGTACAGATGTTGCCCATTTTAACGGAGAGTATGAACGTCAATTAGATTCCGAAATTGCCGGAACAAGAATGCGAATTCCTGTATTATCAATTAATACAATTGCGGCTGGTGGTGGTTCAATTCTCACCTTCGATGGTTCTAGTTACCGTGTCGGGCCAAAATCGGCTGGTTCAAACCCTGGCCCTGCTTGTTATCACCGTGGTGGCCCTTTAACAGTGACAGACGCTAATGTCATGTTAGGTAAAATTCACCCGCAATATTTCCCATCTGTTTTTGGCAATGATGGCAATTTACCATTAGATAAAAATATTGTCATAGAGAAATTTCATCAACTAGCCGAAGAGATTGCAACTGTCACAGGAAATTATCGTACTCCCGAACAAGTAGCAGCAGGGTTTATCACTATTGCTGTCGAAAATATGGCAAATGCTATTAAAAAAATTAGTCTGCAACGCGGTTATGATGTCACCAAATATGTACTTTGTTGCTTTGGCGGTGCAGGTGGACAAGTTGCTTGTTTAATTGCTGATACTTTAGGTATGAAAAAGATATTTCTGCATCCTTATGCTGGTGTTCTTTCTGCTTATGGCATGGGATTAGCTGATGTCAGAGTTACTAAAATAGCAGGAGTAGAACAGCATTTAAATCTAGCATTAATTCCTCAATTAATACAGTTGATGGAGTTTTTAGAAACCCAAACTAGAAGCGAACTTAATCAAGATGAAAGTACTGTTGCAGCAGA
Organism: Nostoc sp. TCL26-01; assembly: GCF_013393945.1. Taxonomy (NCBI): domain Bacteria; kingdom Bacillati; phylum Cyanobacteriota; class Cyanophyceae; order Nostocales; family Nostocaceae; genus Nostoc; species Nostoc sp. TCL26-01. The sequence continues at coordinate 5,459,934 of NZ_CP040297.1, read as the reverse complement.
AGTAATACAAAAAGTAAATTTGAAATATGAGGGAACTAATTCTACTTTAAGCGTTGATTTTGATGCAGATGTGATGGTGATGCAAACAGCATTTATAGATGAACATAAATCTCGCTATGGTTTCATTCAGCCAGGCAAATCATTAATTGTGGAATCTATTGCCATAGAAGTAATTCAGAAAATGGATACTCCTGAAGAACCATTAATTCATCGTACCCGTTCTCTAGAATCAAACCCGCAGCCCATAGAAATAGTCAAGATTTTTACTGCCGATAAATGGGATGATACACCAATTTATCGCCGAGAAGATTTACAGCCAGGAGATTGTATTCACGGTACGGCTATAATTGTCGAAAAAATTTCCACAATTGTAGTTGAACCCAACTGGCAAGCAAGATTAAATGAGTGCAATCACTTGATTTTAGAACGAGATATCACCCATGAATAACGATAAACTGGAAAAATAACCTACGTTATCTACTTAAGTAAGCCGTAATGGTTTCCACCTTCCCCAACCCCGCTTCTGTTGACTTATCCCGCGTACGATTAGCAATCCGTTCATTGCAACCCCAGTTGGTAGAATGGCGGCGGCAACTGCATCAAAAACCAGAGTTGGGTTTTCAAGAAAAACTCACGGCTGAATTTGTCTCAAGTAAGTTACAAGAATGGGGAATTGAGCATCAAACAGACATTGCGCAAACTGGAATAGTAGCCACCATCACAGGCGAAAAACCCCCCACTTCCCACTCAGCCCTCTCCACTCAGCCCTCTCCACACCCTTCTCTACGAGAGGCTACGCCAACGGGAACGCCAAGGGCGAACAGCCCTCAAAAAGTCTTGGCAATTCGAGCTGATATGGATGCTTTGCCAATTCAAGAACTCAACGAAGTACCATATTGTTCACAGCATGATGGTGTCATGCACGCTTGTGGACATGACGGACATACTGCGATCGCTCTCGGCACAGCTTATTATTTACAACAGCATCGTCAAGATTTTAGTGGCACTGTGAAAATTATCTTCCAGCCTGCGGAGGAAGGGCCAGGGGGAGCAAAACCCATGATTGAGGCTGGGGTGCTGAAAAACCCAAATGTGGACGCAATTATTGGTTTGCACCTATGGAATAATTTACCGTTAGGAACTGTGGGTGTTCGCAGTGGCGCATTGATGGCAGCTGTGGAGTTATTTGACTGCACAATTTTGGGCAAAGGTGGACATGGGGCTATCCCTCATCAAACAGTGGATTCTGTGGTGGTTGCAGCTCAAGTTGTCACCGCTTTACAAACTATTGTTGCTCGGAATGTTAACCCCATTGATTCAGCTGTCGTCACTGTCGGCTCACTCCATGCCGGCACAGCACATAATGTAATTGCCGATACAGCCACTATGAAAGGCACTGTCAGATATTTTAATCCGGCGTTCCAAGGCTTTTTTAAACAGCGTATCGAGCAGACGATCGCCGGCATTTGTCAAAGTCACGGTGCAAAGTATGATTTTAAATATTGGGAATTGTATCCACCAGTAATTAATGATGTGGCGATCGCTCAATTAGTGCGATCAGTAGTAGAGGAAGTCATAGAAACCCCCATTGGTATCGTTCCCGAATGTCAAACGATGGGTGGTGAGGATATGTCTTTCTTTTTACAAGAGGTTCCTGGCTGCTATTTCTTTCTCGGTTCCGCTAACCCAGAAAAAGACCTAGCCTACCCTCATCATCACCCCCGATTTGATTTTGATGAGACTGCTTTAGCAATGGGTGTGGAAATATTTGTGCGGTGTGTGGAAAAGTTTTTTAATCATGACTACCAGAAACTCTCCAGTTGAAAATTGGTAATAACTTTTGATAAGACCAATACAGGCTCAAAAAGATCACACTTACCAACGCTAAAAGCATAATCCCTAAAATTGTTCCGTAAGCATGAGTGTGCCACCAAAATTTTTTGATTAATGCTGTAATTGTATGCACAGGCTGCCACAGCCACTTTTGATTCAGAATGGGAGAATTGTCGATTGTGATAGTCAAGGATGCTGTGTTTTGCTGTGCGATCGCCATCTTGATAACTCCTAAAAGCAAAATACGGTAAGTCGATAGATTTTATGTTATTTAATTGCAATATCGCACAGCTTGGTTTGAGATGCAAGTAATGGTCAATGGTCATTAGTCAATGGTCAATGGTCATTAGTCAATAGTTACCACTCAGCACTCAGCACTCACTACTCCCTCACTCACTCCCTCACTCTCTACTCAGCACTCAGCACTCACTACTCCTCTAGTCTCTATGTCTACTCAAGATTGGTTATCACAGTTGCAAAAACAGAGAGCGATCGCTGTTATCCGTGCGCCAAAACTAGAATTAGGGTGGGAAATGGCTTTAGCTGTGGCTACTGGGGGAATGGAACTCATTGAAATTACTTGGAATAGCGATCGCGCGGGGGAGTTAATTGCCCAACTGCGTCAGCGATTACCGGAATGTAGGATTGGGACTGGCACTTTGTTTAATGTGCAGCAATTGGAAAGTGCGATCGCTGCTGGGGCAGAATTTTTGTTTACACCTCATGTTGATTCGGCTATGATTCGCGCCGCAGTCGCTAAAAATATACCCATTGTCCCTGGCGCACTCACCCCTACAGAGATTGTCAAAGCTTGGTCTAATGGTGCAAGCTGTGTGAAGGTGTTTCCTGTACAAGCTGTTGGGGGTGCTAATTATATCCAGAGTCTACAAGGGCCACTAGGTCATATTCCTTTGATCCCTACGGGGGGAGTGACTTTAGATAATGCTGCTGAACTGATCCAAGCAGGTGCAATTGCTGTTGGTTTGGGTGGAGAGTTGTTTCCTAAACATCTAGTGAGAGAGGGAAATTGGCAAGCGATCGCCCAATTAGCCAGTAACTTACTGCAACAATTAGCGTAGTTTTCAGGATGAAATTATCTAAAAATCACGGTTATAGTTAATTTCTTGATTATTGATGTATTTATACTTATGAAAAAATTAGATTCTGCTAATTGGCTACGTCGTTTAGAAATCTTCCTGGCTAGTGGAGTATTAGCTGTGAGTTTGATTGGTGCAGGCGAAACTAGAGCAAGTTCAGCTAATCGAGCGATCGCTCAAACCATCGAGACACTGCAAAAATCTGATCAGCGCTGGATTCAAATCAATCTAGCTAATCAACGATTAATTGCGTGGGAAGGTGGTAAACAAGTGTATGCGATCGTTATTTCCACTGGTAAAAAATCCACACCAACACGCACTGGTACTTTCAAGATTCAATCTAAGTACAAATCTACGCGAATGCGCGGCAGAGACTATGATGTTCCTAACGTTCCCTATGCTATGTTTTACCAAGGTAATTACGGTATTCACGGAGCATACTGGCATCGTAAGTTTGGTACGCCTGTGAGTCATGGCTGTATTAATCTTGCGCCTAACCATGCTAAATGGTTGTTCAATTGGGCAGCATTGGGAACACCAGTTGTCATTAGTAAGTAATCAGTAAATTAGCAACGCTATTGAAGACCTACAAATTTTGAATTTGGAGGAGGTTTTAAATCCGCTTATTTATTTACCAGCGATGCACTGAGAGATCATTGTGTTGAACTCCAATTCATTCTGAATTCTGACTCCTGACTCCTGAATTCTGTTCGATAAATGTCTACAAATCAAGATATTTGAGTTATTTTCTGCTGAAAATATCCGGAATAAAGCTAACTGAATGTGAAATAAATTATAGAAGCAGAAATTCTCAGAAACTGCCTCAAGGGAATCGACGTAAATCCAGACTTTCAGCAAGGTTTAATACAAAATACATCGAAAATTACGCTCTCTACAAAGTGTCAAGATTTTTATAGGAAATCTTGAGTTTTTCGTAATTCACGGTGTAGGAATTGTTGATTTTTGCATAGCAAGCAGGTGATCTCATATGCAAAGCTGGATTAGCAGTAGTTGGATACGTTGCTCAGGAACTTTTTTCACTGGTGTAGTGTTCATGATGGCAGCTTTGCTTTCTTTTGTGCCATCAACATCAGCTGATCCTAGTTCCAGAATACTCAGAGTTGCCTCAGTTGAGGAAAACAACATCAATTCATCCGATATTCAAGAAATATCTCAACCTCGTAGAATCGAAATTGATTTATCAGATCAACGTTTGTTTGCATGGGAAGGTAAAAAACTCGTTTATTCTTTTCGAGTTTCTACAGGAAAGCGTGCAACACCTACCCCAACAGGTAAGTTTACGATTAATTCCAAGTATCGTGTTAATCGAATGCGAGGTCGTGGTTATGATATTCCTGATGTTCCTTATGCCATGTATTTTTATCAGGGTTACGCCATTCATGGTGCTTACTGGCATAATCGTTTTGGTACACCAGTTAGTCACGGTTGTGTGAATTTGCCAGTTAAGCTGGCTCGTAAGTTGTATAACTGGGCTTCTCCAGGTACGTTAGTTGTAGTTCGTAAATAATTGTAGGGGTGTGGGGGTGTACAACACGCCCCTACATTCTGTATGTGTCGCAAATAAATATTATTGGAGTAGATTGGGGGATAAATTTACGACTTTTCCCACATCCTCTAAGAGGATTTCTTGCCATCTGAAACCATTTGGGCTAGGAGATATCCTGTATAGTCTAAAAACTGATCTAGTAACAGTCCAATAATGCCGATATAAAGTAGCCCTTCAATTATGTAACTGCTATTACCAGATTTATAACTATTCCACAAAAAAGCACCAAGTCCTTTGGAACCTAATAACATTTCTATGGCAATCACTGTAAACCATGCAACCCAAATACTGACTTTTAAAGCATGGAATGTATGAAAGATAGCTGCTCGAAAATTATTGTTCTGTCTACGAAAATGTTGCATACCTATGGCAATATTGATGATCATTGACCAAAGGCTAGCAATAAAAATTACCGATGTCACTGCTGATTCATTTTCTTGAAAAACCAGGAGCATAATTGGTAGCAAAGCAATGGGGGGGATACTATTTGGTATCTGAAATATCCGCCTCATCAATTGGTAAACAGCGTTATTGACACTGATGATATAGCCAATAAAGCTACCTGCGATCGCTGCTGGAATATAACCTACAAATAATCTCTGTAAGCTTGTTAAAACATCTAAAAATGTAGTTTGTTCCATGCCTTAGTTCTCATTTATAGTTTTCAGAAAACACTACGGCAAGCAGAAAATAGTAGATTGATAAACAGCCAAGATAAACTAAGACATTAATCCCAATATATCAGTAAATAAAAATTTGGATAAAAAAAATTAATAAAAGCTCAATATTTTATTTTTGAAAATAAAATTAATTTAAAAACCATTTAAAAGGATAAATATTGTGATTATAAATACAGATAAAATATCAAAATTAAAAATCTCTATCCACAGAGAAATAGAGATTTTTTTAGAGGTAGCTACGTAATTATTTGCCTAAATTACGCTTCATTTTTTCTAGCTCATCTTCAGTTTCCCAACGGCGAAACTTTTCTTCTAAATCATCAAATCCGCTACTACTGCTAGTTGAATTCCACCAACCGTTAGTTTCTATACGTTGTTGCGTTTGTGCTTTGGCGCGTGTTGTTTGTGCTTGTGCTGCTTTGGTTTGTACTTCTTGACGACGTACTTGTATTTTGCTGAGGAGTTGTTTAGACTGTTCTATACGCTCTTTCAAGCCTTGCATCTGTCCCCAAAGTTGGTTGCCTTCACGCAGTAGAGCTGCTTCTCGTTCTTGGGCTGGGGTGACTAAATCTTGTCTACCAGCATCTTTGGCTTTTTGAACCCGAATATGCCAACGCTGGATTTCTTGAGCTGTAGCGAGAATTTCTTCTTGCGATCGCTTCTCTTGTAATTGTAACTCTGCAATCAACTTTAAAGTATCTTCTTCTTGCTGCCGCAGCTGTTCTAACAGCGCCTCTAACTCCAAATGTGGATTATTACGCAAGAATTCCTCTAAACGGTTTTCCAGAAACCGACTCAAATCATCAAATAAGCCCACTGTGAGAACTCCAGAGTTAGGTGCGGACTATCTTATTGTAGTAATTATCGAACAAAATACATCCGTCAGTCGCTAGAATTCAGTATGAATTCCGTGGGAATGGCGAAGGTAGCTTGCTTCTTTGAAGGACAAAACCAATTATTCAAACACATACTTTTCCGCTACTTTCCAATAGCGAGAAAATCGTTTCAAGTCAATGTAACCGTCGTAGTCAAAAAATGGTTCTACTGCGAACACTTCTAATTTTAAAGAACGCTCAATATCATTACAGATAGACTCAAATCTCGGACTAGGACTATCTGTCGTCACCACTAAATCAGCATTATGTTCTTTAGCAAAAGTAATAATTTCTTGTGCCACGTTACCACGGCGAATTTCTACGGGTAACTCTAACAAACATTCATAAATAAATGTGATACGTTTCAAGCTTAATTGCCACTCTTCTATCAAAGCATCATCCCACACCCAAACAGCAGGAGCATCAGGATATTCTTGTAGCGCTGGGTTGTAGGGACTAAGACAGTCTCCATTTACCCAGATTATTGGTTTATTCATAGGATTGTCAATCAAAAAATTGTCGGTTGATTTTAGCGGTAGCTTCACTCAACACCAAGATACATATTAGGTTTCTCAGATCGTGTTGGGTTACGCAAAGCCTTCACCCAGCCTACTAATATTACTACTAAATATTACTCCAATTCATACTGAATTCTGACTCCTGACTCCTGAATTCTGTTAGATAAATATAATTACAGCAAGTCTGTCAGGGAAAATTGCCGTTGACGGTCTAGTTCTTGTAACTTGATTTTTTCGGTGTAAAATGCTTGATAATAGGCTTGCCATCGTTCTGGTTCTGTCTCAGGATCAGTTGCTTCCCACAGTTCCAAAAAGTGACGATAGCGCTTTTCTCGTAGTACTTTTTCTATACAAGCGATCGCTGCTTGCACAACTTGCGGAGTCCTTTGTATATCTTTTTGGGTTTTCTCACTCAAATGAAACAGATGTGAAATTAATCCTATTTCTTCCGATAACTCTAAGTCTTTATCTTGCAAACTAGAAATTAAGTCAACCTGGGTATCTATTAACCCTAAAATTTCTCGCCACAAAAATCTATGGTGGGAAAGGCTAAATTCTAAATCTCGTTCTTCTAATGCTGTAAGTATAGTGTTACGCTGTTCGGGACAATGTAGGTAAATTCGGAGTAATAAAGCTTCTGCTTGTTCTAGAAGACTGCGATCTGTGTGGGTTTGGGTATTAGGAACTAAAGAAAGTTTGCCTCTGTTGCCATTTTTCTTAGCTGATAAAGGCTGAGAATTTGTTGAGGTGGGAGTAATTTGAGTTAAGAGGTTTTCTACTCGTAACGGGATGAGTCTGGTATCACCTAAACTGAGGATTTCTGCACAGAAAGAAACATAATAATTGCGCGTATCACTGTTAACTATATTTTTGAGTAACTTGACAAATTGCTGTGTAACTTTTTGAAAATTAGTAGCTTGTTTTAAATCACAATCTTTGATGATTTGCTGAATCTGCCAATCTAGCCACAGAGGTGCATTTGCTAATAGCTTCCCATAATCTTCTGGTGTATGGGAATGCAAATATTCATCAGCATCTTTACCATCGGGGATATTCAGAATTTTTAGTTGTACTTCACCTTTGTAAGCTAAATCAGCAATTTCCCCAATTGCCCTTTCTGCGGCAATATTTCCCGCTTTATCAGCATCAAAATTGAGTACCAACTGTTTTGAATCGGTGTAGCGTAATGCTAGCCTGACTTGTTCGATACTCAATGCCGTACCGAGGGAAGCCACAACATTAGTAATTCCCGCAGCATGGAGAGCGATCGCATCAAAATATCCCTCCACTACCACCGCTTGATCATATTGCGAAATCCCTGCCTTGGCTTGATCTAGGGCAAATAAAGTTTTACCTTTATTAAACAGTTCCGTTTCTGGTGAATTTAAATATTTTGGCTGCTCATCCGTTAAAGTTCTCCCACCAAAAGCAATCACTCGTCCTTGCACATCCCGGATAGGAATCATTAAGCGATCGCGGAATACATCATAATATCCGCCTCCTTCCTTACGCGGCTTGATCAAACCCGCTTTTTCTACCAACTGTACCGGATAATGTTTATCTTCCACCAAATAACGATGCAGAGTTTCCCAACCTACAGGCGCATAACCCAACCCGAATTGATGAATTGTCGCTGCATTGAGTCGGCGATCACTACGTAGATACTGAAGCGCTTTTTGACCTTGGGACTGTTTCAGTGCGTGCTGATAAAAATTTGCCGTCGCTGCGAGAACTTCATACAACTGTTCCCGTAAAGACAACTGACGTTGTAATTCTTGCCGTTGTTCTGGTGCTAAAGTTTGCACAGGAACTTGATAACGCCGTGCTAAATCTAACACCACCTCTGCAAACGATCGCTTACCCAATTCCATCAAAAACTTAATCGCATTCCCCCCAGCCTGACAGCCGAAACAGAAATATATTTGCTTATGCGGACTAACTGTAAAACTGGGTGTTTTCTCATCATGAAAAGGACAAGCCCCGACAAAATCCTTACCCCGCTTGCGTAACACCACATATTCCGAGACGACATCAACAATGTCAACTCGATTTTTCACTTCTTCAATTGTGTCTGGGTGTAAACGAGGTATTTGCATATTAGTCAATGGTCAATGGTCAATGGTCATTAGTCATTAGTCAATGGTCAATAGTCAATAGTCATTCTCTCGCTCCCTCGCTCCCTCACTCCCTCACTCCCTCACTCCCTCACTCTCTACTCAGCACTCTCTACTCAGCACTCATCACTCTCTGACAGCTATTATATTCTTGTTGCTAGACCAGAAATATTGCATAGAATGGCTTAGGCTTAATTTTATCAGAGGAAATACGGGAGATGGGGCGTATTTTTATTTCGGCAGCCCACGGAGGTCAAGAAGCAGGGGGTGTAGATCCAGGCTCGATCGCAGGTGGTACGACAGAAGCTAGAGAGATGATTTTACTACGGGATTTGATTGTCACAGAATTGCGATCGCGGAATTTTGAAGTTTTAGCGGTTCCCGATGATTTGAGTGCATCTGGGACAATTGCTTGGATTAATGCTCGTGGTCGTCGGGGTGATGTAGCGCTTGAGGTTCATGCTGATTCGGCTAGCAGTCCGGTGGTGCGTGGGGCTAGTGTTTTTTATATTGCTGGTAATAATGAGCGTAAGAGCAATGGTGATTTGCTATTGGTAGGATTGTTACGCCGTGTACCCCAACTACCGAATCGAGGAGTTAAGCCAGATACAGATAGTGGATTGGGTAGATTAGCCTTTTGTCGGCAAATTGCGATCGCTTCTTTGTTAATCCAAGTCGGTTTTCTCAGCAGTCCAGAGGATCGGGCTTTGTTGCAAAATCGCCGCCGAGATTTTGCTTTGGGGATTGCTGATGGTTTGGCATCATGGAGTCGAGTTATCGACCCTACGCCAGGAACGCCATCTGATCCCAATTATGATGCCATCAATATCAATATCAATGGACAAAATTACGCAGAGCAAGGGATTTTAGTTAATGGTAACGCTTATATTCCCATTGATTTAGTTGATCGCCTACGGATTGATTTGTCGAAAGCGCCCAATGTCAATCGCCTTACTTATCGCAAAATAGTATATGTCAAAGCTGTGGAATTGCGAGATTTTAACGTAGCAGTCACCTGGGATACTGCAACTCGCACTGTCAGCCTACGTTCTAATTTAGTAGTTTGCCCTGGTCAATTTGATCGCATTATGTCCAATGGCAACACCTCAGAAGTACAATTACAAATATTTTTAAGAAATAATAACGAAAATGCCATAACTCAATTTCCTGATTTACCAAAACTCTATCAGGAAGAAGCCAAAGCAGAAGGAGTGAACTATGATATCGCCTTTTGCCAAATGTGTGTAGAAACCGGATTCTTACGCTTTGGTGGGGATATTACACCAGAACAAAACAACTTTGCTGGTTTAGGTTCCATCGGTGGCGGTGCAGAAGTTGCATCTTTTCCCAGCGCTAGAATCGGTGTCAGGGCGCATATCCAACACCTCAAAGCTTACGCCAGTTTAGAACCCCTAGTTAACGAAGTTGTCGATCCCAGGTTTCGTTTTGTCACCCGTGGCGTTGTCACTGTCATAGACCAACTCTCAGGCCGTTGGTCAGCAGATTTAAATTATGGGGCAAAAATTACCGCGATGATCAAGCGTCTATATGAGTCAGCCGGATTACTATAGGAGGGTTTAAGATTCATTTGGGGGAATTAATCGCACTAAAATTCTTTCTAGCCTTTCAATGGCAGCATTAGTCGAAGCGTGATTTTCTTCTAGCCGCAAAATCACTTCCCCAAACACAGCATTTCTAGCTTGCGTTGTTTCAATGAAGTCATCTGTTTTGCTAACAAAAGCATCTGTCTTGCTAATAAAAGCATCTGTCTTGCTAATAAAAGCATCTGTCTTGCTGATAAACGCATCAACTCTTTCACCCATAACTTGAACAGTTACAGCTAGACTGTCAAGCTGTTTTTGCGTTGAATCTTGGCGTTCAATTAACCTATCAATCCTTTGGTTTGCCGACTCTGCATATCTAGCCGTTGATAGCAACACCTGTTTAACAGTCTCTAATTCATCCTCAACGTCATCTAATCGCTGTGCATCTGTCATGCTGACTTCTCTTGTGTACTCTCTTGATTTTCCAATTCCTTGTTGTAATTTTCGCACCTCATCAACTAGACTGAATCAAAGATAAATTGGTAAAGAAAAGTGAATTTCCCTTTAATTACTCGTGTTCAAGCAAATAATGGGAAAGTAGCAATTTCTACAGATGCGGGAGCATTTACTTATCAAGACTTGCTTGATGTTTCCAGTCAAATTGCCACAAGCCTGTTAGAGGATGCAGAAGATTTACAAGAGGCGCGAGTTGCTTTTCTCATCCCACCGGGGTTTGAGTATGTAGCTACTCTGTGGGGGATTTGGCAAGCTGGCGGAATCGCCGTACCGCTTTGTGTTTCCCACCCCAGACCAGAATTAGAGTATGTAATTACCAACTCAGACGCATCAATTATTATCGCTCATCCCCACTTTGAGGAGATACTGCAATCGCTTGCGACTGCCAAAAAATTGCGCTTTATCCTCACCTCAGACCCTCTCTCAAATCAGATTAGTCGTCTTCCAGAAATAGATATCACTAGACGGGCATTAATTCTCTACACTAGCGGGACAACAGGCAAACCCAAAGGTGTTGTGACAACTCACCAAAATATCCAAGCTCAAGTGACAAGCTTAGTCACTGCTTGGGAATGGACATCGAGCGATCGCATTCTGCACGTACTTCCCCTACATCATATTCATGGAATTGTCAATGTCCTGACCTGCGCTTTATGGTCTGGAGCCAAGTGTCATATGTTACACAAATTTGATGCCGAAGTTGTATGGAATCGGATTTGTGATGGTGACTTAACCCTATTTATGGCAGTACCAACAATTTATGTAAAATTAATTGCTGCTTGGGAAAAGGCTACTCCAGCACGCCAGCAAGCTATGACGGCAGGGTGTGCCAAAATGCGACTGATGGTTTCTGGTTCAGCCGCTTTACCAGTCCAAGTTTTAGAAAAGTGGCAGAGTATTAGCGGTCATTTTCTGCTAGAACGCTATGGAATGACGGAAATCGGCATGGCACTATCCAACCCTTTACACGGTCAGCGATACTCTGGTTATGTGGGTCAGCCTTTACCGCAAGTACAAGTCAGATTAGTTGATGAAAGCGGAGATTTAGTCCCACCAGAAACACCAGGAGAAATCCAAGTCAAAAGCCCTGGAGTGTTTTTAGAATATTGGCAAAACCCCCCAGCAACCGCTAAAGCCTTTCGAGATGGCTGGTTTTGTACAGGAGATATGGCTGTAGTCGAGAACAATAACTACCGCATTCTCGGACGGATGAGCGTCGATATCATCAAAACCGGTGGCTATAAGGTTTCCGCTTTGGAAATTGAAGAAGTGTTAAGAACCCATCCAGATATTCAAGAATGTGCAGTGGTTGGGATTGCCGATCCTGAGTGGGGTGAGCGAGTGTGTGCAGCGTTAGTATTAAAACCCCAGAGCCAATTGACATTAGAATCTTTTAGGAGTTGGGCAAAAGAGCAATTAGCAGTTTATAAGATCCCCACTCGCATTTTGACAGTTGCTGAATTACCACGCAACGCCATGGGGAAAGTAACTAAGCCCGCAGTGATTGAGCTATTTCACTCATAGCAATAATGAAAGATTAAGTTTGTTAAAAATTAATGCGACGATAGATTTCAGTCAGGGGAATTTCTACGTTTAAACTATGCACAAGGATCGTCTGTTCAATGTTAGAGTGAACTTGCCATAGCCAGCGATCATTACTGTTACGATCCTGATTTTGATACTGCTCAACGTAGGGTTCAGTTTGGCTCACAAGCAGATATTCACAAAAGCTGGCAATAGAGCGATATTTTCTGAACTTTTCGCCTCGGTCGTATGCTTCGGTAGAGGGCGATAGAACTTCAACAATCACCATTGGATTGAGAATTTCATCATTGCGATTGCCATTGAACTCTGGTTCACCATTAACAACCATCAAGTCGGTATAAGTGCCGCACTGATATTCAGGAATCCAAACTCGCAAGTCACTGTTATACAAACGAAAATCAGTGTCTCTCAGTAAAAACCCTAAGTAAATTAAGAAGTTGCTGGCGATCGCACTATGAGATTCCGAACCTCCCGACATAGTTATAATCTCTCCGTTGCGGTATTCATGGCGTTCTGGATTGGTTTGTTCCATAGCCCGATACTCGTCTAAGGTGAGGCGAGTTGCTACACTTGAGAGACTGGTTTGAGCAAAAACCACAATCAGACCTCTTGAATAATTAGCTCTAAAACTATTATCGGCAACAGAGGGAAGAATTGCTAATTTCATCACGAAATGCGCTATGTCGTGTCCGTCCGCCGAAGATAATCACTATTCTCAATAGCAACAGTATTTCTAGCGTCAGATACTACTGTTCACTCAAATGCTTTCTGAAGATATTTTGGTCTGATTGTGGCAACATTTATTTTTTTGTGGGGGATAAATTCCCCCTATTTTTTACCACTTTATTTTCTCAGATCCTATGGACAAAAATGCCTCACTAAGTTGATCTTGCTTACTGCACAATCTGATTACACCCATTGGCATCAGGAGGCGCTGTTTGTGTTGAGGCAGTTGTAAGTAGCAGTGAGTTAGGTGCTTGGCCTAAGCCATTACCTGTAGCAATTACATCAAAAATGACTCCGGCCGGGACTTGTTGATTCGCAACTTCTACTGTGATTGGTGGGTTGAAGGCATTATTGATCAATGGGTCAAATTGGTCAGGTAGAACTGGATTGAAGTTATATTCACCAGCTGTAAGTTCTGGGTAAGGAATAGCAGTTTTGGGTGTCAGGTCTGTGATACGAGTTTCATCCACATTTGGGCTAGAGGATTTGCTAATACGGAAATCTATAACAGCGCTAGTTTCCGAAAAGCGATACCAACGTCCTTTAAATTTACCTGGATTAGGCTGTGTTAAATCCTCTGGAATCACAAAGGGTGATTGATTAAATAATGGTTGACCTGGGGGACCTTGTAGTGTTCCTGTTATCGCTACTGTATAAGCACTATTAGGCGCTCCTGTAAAGGTTCTAGAAGCAATGGTACTGAGAGTACCAGATTGGACAAAAAGTACCTGAAGATTTCCTGGTGTTACATTTACATATTTACTAGCTTGACGAAAATCTACATTCTCCAAAACTTTTTTACCGTTGACAATGACATCAACTGGTGATGCAGTCGCAACCGCAGCGTTAATAACTCTTAATTTGGTAGGGCATTTATAAGGGTTTAGAAGAGGATCTAGAAGAGTATTTACTAGGCTTGCAGTGTAAAATTCTTGTACGGGCTTTGTAGATAGTTGAGAATTGGCTAAACTTTTGTATGGATAACTAGTCAAACTAATTAAAGATAATGTCAAAGCACCTAAGAATAGTTGTCTTGGTAGAAACATATCTTCCTCCTATCGTGAGACAAAAATGACAAATGAGCAAGCTTTATTCTGCATAAAAAATGATGCGATAATCATCACAAAGATTTTTTATGTATAGGGATATAAGTGCAGGCTTTGTCAACGTAAAAGACAACGGGCGCACAATAGCGTTCGCCTCAAGACATTAGACTTGGGCAGAATACTATTGCAGCAGCACATATAGTTGCTGGCTTCAAGTGTCCAACGTGACAAATGCTTTGGTGAAAGTCGCTTGGAGTTTATCGATAGCGCAGTTCATTGTTCTAATATTTCACAATTTTTAATGGAATGCAAGGAAAGTTTAGACGGTTAATAACCATCATTAATACAGCAAATGTTGTATTAGCTGCTTGATAATAAATTTATATTTATAGTTATATATGCAGGTAGTTGACATAGTGAGCAGTATTCATTTGTGCACCGGAAACCGCCTCATCATCTGGGCTAGCACCACCGCTTCCCCCTCCGGCGTGATTAAATTAGTGTTAGCCATTCAGGCTACTTATTTTCAACTTCATGCCCAAACTCAATCAACATCTATTTCAGAATCATCTTCATCAATAGACTTTAATGGTTCTCAATATAGTCAACATCCTAATTGGGAATCTGGTATCACATGGAAGAGTGCCTTAAATAATCTGAGATTGCTCATTCAACCCTATATTTTTTACTGTTTGATTCAACCTTGGCTCACAGTATTTAACATTCCTGGTATGAAGCGTTGCTTTTTGAGATTAATCGACTTTATGAATGATTTTCGCGCTTCTCCAGTCAGTTTCTCTGTTGCTAGTTGAGTTTCTTGTCAATTTTTCTTTTCCTAAAGTAACAAAAGAGGGATAAAAGTCCCTAAGCAAGAAGTGCAAATAAAAGATAATTCATCCTAATGCTACACTGGGCGATCGCTTTTCTCACACTTCTCACACACTATTGCAGATCCTATCTCGAATGTTGGTGTTATAAGCTCAAAAATTCCTGTTTTTATAGCCAAATGTTAAGTGCTTTAATGTTAAGTGCTTTTCTGCTATATTCCCAAGATGAGCCATAATAAACGAAGCGTAAATCCAATTAACCACGAAATACAGAGGGTTTGACTTATGCTGATTCAGAAAATTGTCCAAGAACTGCAAGAAATCCCTGAAGAAAAACTCGCAGAAATTTATGATATAGTTCACTACTTTCGCTTAGGTCTAGATCGAGAAGCTTCCCAGCCCCGCACCCCAGGAATACTAACAGGAAAACTCAGCGATGCTTTTTTTGAGCCATTACCAGAAGAGGAACTTCAGGAATGGGAATGAGCTACCTGATTGACACACATATCCTATATGATGCAGTTTTCCAAACTGGAATGATTCAGGTAATTCCGAACCAAAATCATTAAAGAAGCGATCGCCAAATATGAGCAAAACACTCGAATAGAAGATAACTCATACTAACGCTACACTGAGCGATCGCTTTTCGCTCACAATAATTGCACCTCAAAGCCCGAAGTTCCAACTTCCCATCTCAAAGTTCCATGTTCTCAGCTTGGTGTTCCGAGTTCCAAGCACAAAGTTTCCTGTTCTGAACTCAAAATGTCGAGTTCCCAGCTTGAAGTTTCGAGTTCTGAACTCGGAGTTTAGTGTTTTTATCTCGAAACTTACAGTTTCAAAGCTCAACGTTGCAGATGAGAACTTCATCTTTCGTGTTATTTTCTTCTTACTTGCTGTTTTCATCTGCTGCTTGACTCCAAACATATTTGCGGCAGACTTCGCAAGCGGCTTTTGTCTCCTCAGTTTGCGGATTCGTGAAGATGTGACAGTACTAGATCAAATCAAATCTCACACATCCTCTGATTTTACTAATGGTAAATTAACTGTGAAGGTAGAACCAGTTCCTAATTGACTGTTGACAAGAATTTCACCCCCCATCATCTTGCAAAAATGCTTGCTGATAGCTAATCCTAGTCCTGTACCTCCATACTTTTTGTTAATTGAATTATCTCCTTGAGTAAAAGGTTGAAATAGTTGTTGCTGTTGAGCAGGAGAAATACCAATACCTGTATCGGTAACTGTGAAAGTAATCATTTCCAGGTAAGCTTCTGGCAGACAGTTTTGTCTATCTTTTTGAACTGTTAGTGTGATCTTGCCGTTAGTAGTAAATTTAGCAGCATTACTTAACAGGTTTAATAATACTTGTCTCACTCTAGTTTGATCAGCATACATCGTGCCTAAATCTTGATCAAAATGGACTTCTAACACATTTGTATTTTTTTCTATAGCTGATTTAACTGTGGAAACAATGTTATTAATTAATTTAGAAATCTCAAATATTTCTGGATAGAGAATCATTTTACCAGCTTCAATTTTTGACACGTCAAGAATGTCGTTAATTAGTTCCAGTAAATGTCTACTCGCCGAGTTGATGAGTTCTAAGTCAGTTATAAGTTCTGTTGATAATTTGAGGTCAGTTAAATCATCTTGCAGTAGTTGGCTCAATCCAACCACAGCATTTAAAGGTGTGCGTAATTCGTGGCTCATATTTGCCAAAAATACAGCTTTTGTCTTATTGGCTACTTCATATTTCTGACGTTGCGCTTCTTCAAAGAAAATACTATTTTGATAAAACTCTTTAATTGACATGTGTACTTCTAATTCTATTTCTTGCCATTTTTGTCGAACTTGAGATAGTAGTCCACCCATCATCAAATTTTCATCCTTGGGGTGTTCTTGCCACTCTTGTAAAGCATCTTCCATACGGTCAATAATTCGTCTGAGTTCTCTACCTTCGTTTCTCCATTGAGTTAATCTTTGCCAACCTTCTATTAATGCCTCATGAGATAAATCTATCAAAATTTCTCCTGTAGATTCGCAGTCAGTTACTAACAAACGCCCTTGAATTAAATTTTCTAAAACATCACTTATGTCTTGCTGCTCATTTAAGTTATCACCAGCAACACTCAACAACTTTATTTTCAATTGTCGCTGTCGCGTATCCTGGTCTGCTGCACCAGTACGTACCAACTTCAACAAAATCCGCTTTACCCAACCTTGCTGTTGTTCCGTAAAACCTGCATACAAGTTTTCTGCATGACGATTTAATGCTCCAATGACTCCACCCAAATTATTAAACTTAGCTACTGTCAACTGGTGCGTTTGTTGTTCGCGTTGTTCCCAAAGTTCTGTGAGGGCAAACTGCAATAATGGTAAGCAGCCTTTCTCTTGTCCTAATACTTCTTGCTGAATTGCTCCCAGCAATCCCCTTTGTAATTGATAACCTTGTAACATAGCTGGGGATGCGATCGCTTCTTCTAATTCTGCCCCTAATAATGGCGGCATATACACTGCTTGTTCTTGAATTATTTGCGTCAGCGACTCGTAGCTTAAACAATATTCCAGAAAATCAGCCCGCATGGTGGTGACAATTGCTAACCGTTCTTCAGAACACTGGGTTAACAACTCAATAAATCGCTGTTTCTCTTCTTCCTTAGCACCAAGGGTAAAAATCTCTTCAAATTGATCAACCACCAACAACCAACGCTCAGAACCAGTCAGCCTAGAAACTACGCCAGATAAACCTTCTGTGTCAATCAAAGCTGAAATTTCTCTAATTTGCGTGCGTTCAAAGCATTGGGTAAAGGCTCGTTTTAACTCTGCTAAAGGTTCGACTCCAGGCAAAATTGTTGCTAAGATTCGCCAACCATTTTTTTCTAGCGCTGGAATCAAACCCGCCCGGACTACAGAAGATTTACCACTCCCGGAAGCGCCAATAATGGGGACAAAATTAGCTTGTGTTAATTTTTGTTGGATATAGTTGACAACTTTTTGCCGACCAAAAAAGAATTTGGCGTGTTGTTTATCAAAAGCTTCTAACCCTCGGTATGGACATTCTTCACTCACCACCCCAGCAGTTACCGGATTTCTCGGCGGATACCAAACCAGAGGAATTGATCTCCCACCACCCATGTAAATGGCTTCTTGTCCGCTTCCCTTGAGTTTGCGTGTCACAAAGCTCATCAAATCATTGACGTTGATTTCTCCGGTAGTCTCATCTGCTTCTGAGTTAGCTAGTCCGGTGATGACTGCTTTGGTAAAAATTCCCCCTTCTGCATCTTCTCTGGCTCTTTCAAAAGCGCGGGAGGCGGTAATTAAACAATAGTCTTGTTTACTGTTGAACACCGGAAAACTAGACTTGATAAAGCTTCGCTCTAATAAAGACCCTGCATAACAGCAATCTAACAATACGACAAGGCTGCTGAGTTGGGATTTACTAATCAGGGTGTTGAAATCATCAAAAGCGATCGCATTTTGTCCATCTTTACTACAATCAGATGTCGCCAAATATCCTTTTGGTTCTCCCGTCAGGCTAGTTGCTTCAAAACCGTGTCCGGCAAAGTAAATTAATGCCTCTGCACCTTTGGCTTTCTCTAACAAAAATACTCTCAATACTTGTCCTAGTTCTTTGCCTGTTAACTTTTTATCAGGCGTGACTTGCCAGCAATTCTCACTTTCGATTAACTTTCCTGGTAATGGCTGAACATCAAATCGACCATGTTGACTAAATACTTGGGCAATGTGTGTGGCATCATTAACAGCTTTTGGTAGGTTAGTGAAGTTGTCATACTTGGCAATGCCAATTACCAGCGCATATCGAGCCATATCTCTGTGGCATCTGTTTTTACGTAATATGACTAGAATAGCAATCAAAAAACTCACTGAGGCGAATAAATGTCAGAAGTACAAAGTTTGATTGTCAAAGATGATGATCAAGAATACACAATCTACGTGGAATCAAAGGAATTCACTGAGATTTTAGAAGAGGAGGAACCAGGATATCGTGACGGTTTACCTACGGTGAATATCCAAGAATTTCAGAATAAGATTCGTGATTATGCCAAGTTAGCTGTTGGTGCATTCCAGAATTTACCTGAAGCGGAAGAAGTGACAGTTAAGTTTGGGATTAAGTTGGGTGGTAAAACTGGCATTCCGTTTTTAACCGAAGGCTCGGCAGAAAGTAACTTTGAAATTGAGGTTAAGTATAATTTGGCAAAGAAAAATATAGGACTTACGCACCCAACCGATAAACCCTTCTGAAGGTGGTCAATGGTCAATAGTCAATAGTCATTAGTCATTAGTCAATGGTCAATGGTCAATGGTCAATGGTCAATGGTCAATGGTCAATGGTCAATGGTCAATAGTCAAAATCAAGTTTCTTTGGACTGTTGACTACTTGCCTAATCACCAATCACCAATCACCAATCACCATAGCAACTTGAGTTCTATGTCAAAAGTTCAGGCTCGGTCTGTGGTAATTCTCACCTATGGACAATGAATGTCACCGATTTGCTTGGCTAAATTAAAGACGAAGCCAATAGAGATTTTGACCAGTTAAAAGCCAACAACTCTACTTAGTCACTTAGAGGTACAATCATGTCAGACACAAGTAAACGTGGCTTTGCTTCAATGGATGAAGACAAGCAACGAGAAATTGCCAGCAAGGGTGGACACGCTGCTCACGAGAAAGGAACTGCTCACGAATTCACCTCTGAAGAAGCGCGAGAAGCCGGACGCAAGGGAGGCGAAACAGTCAGCAAAGATAGAGAACACATGGCAGAAATAGGACGTGAGGGTGGTAAACATTCTCACGGTGGTGGGCGTAAAAAAGAAAGTCACGAAGAAATTGAAGAGAACGAAGATATCGAAGATAGTGATGAAGAAAAGAAAACTCAGGGTGGTACAAGAGAACAGCACTCTGAAGCAGGAAAGCAGAGTCATAAAAAATCAAGCAAGAAGAAATAATTTCTTGTCGAAAATAAAGGCTTGTTGCTTAGGCTAATTTCCGCATAAGTTTTCGATACACAATGTCTCTCTCATATCACTTATAGCCATACCCGACTGCTGACAGTAGTCGGGTATTTGAGTTTTCGACAACTTTCTTTGTGTCTCCGTGTCTCTGTGGTCAAAAATAATTTATTTAACCACAAAGACACAGCGAAAAGTCGGAGCGGAGGTTTCCTCCGTAGACGCTTTGCGGCTTGCCGCGGCATCTGAACTTTTCAAGACAGAGACACAGATAAAAAAGCTAAAGTTTTGTTGATTTCTGCATATAAGTTAAAAAACACACTGATTAGATTACATAAGCAAAAAAATCATGCTTAATTTTTCAACTAAGGAGAAATTACTATGCAACTGTTAGAACATAATCATACTCATCAGCAACCAGTTTCTACAACTAATGCTCAAGATGATAATTCACCTAAAAATCCACCAAAACTGACAATGATTTGGGTGGAAGAATATCATGAAGGTCGTCAGCGATTGATTGCTAAATGGATAGTTATTTAGTACTTCCAGTACTATTACCCATTACCTATTACCTAATTAAGCAATATGCAACACTTTCCTTAATAGTAATTGGTCTTCTAGCTTGACTTTTAGCCGACCATTCTCTATATCTCTAATCCAACTTTGACTTTTACCCGTCAGCTTTGCTAATTCCCGTTGAGATAAATTTAAGTTTTTTCGTGCTTGTAAAATCTGCTCACCAACTAAATCGCCGGCGGTTTTTGATTTTTGTCTGGTTTTAGCAGTGCGACGTTGTTTTTTTTCTGAATCTGCAATTTGTCTTTCCCATTCTAGAGGTAGTTCAAAAGACAAAATCCGCGCATTCATTAATAGATTCCATTTACCACGAGGGCTATTATCTGTTAGCCGGGTTTCGCCACCAGCATCGTTAATCCAAAATTCTAATGCTTCGTCAGGATCTTCGGGAATATCTACTAATTTTGCCCACAATGGTTGAATTGTGAGGGGATAAGTTATGGGATCAAAAATAGGTTTGATGCCGTGATGATTGAGGACTTCTAAATCATTTTCAAAGGTTCTTAATAGACGTTTACGTTCTTCCCGATGTTTGGCTGCAAGGGTGACTTTTTCTGTGCCATAGGCAATGCGAAGTAGCGTAGGCACGGTGATGCGTTGTTCTTTGCCCATTTTGGTTTTAAATAGCAACCACAACATGAGTCTGACTGCACCTTCATGTTGTTGCCATATACTCATAACTGTGGTTAATAAAGTCTTAGGAAGACTGCCATATTGATAGAATGCAGCTCGTTCTTTACAACCTTGTTTGTTTAAGAAATATTGACTCCATGCTCCTGCTTTGACTTTGAAAGTTAGCCCAATTAAATATTTGCATCCTAAATCATCTTCTTGAAAGTGATGCTGAACGCTGACTAAATGCCATAAGCGGCTATTAGTGACAGAAAATCCTTTGACTTGACCTTGTTGAGGCCAATCTAGAGAGATGACTAATGAACAAGCTTGTTGCACAAGGTTTTTCATTAATGACAGTTTGGCATTTTTACTCAGGTCTTTGCGTTTTTCTAGCCCTAAGTATTTCTCTAGTTGTCGTTCGTCAATGGCAAATTCTTGATTCCAAGGTTGATCTGATGCTGTAGCATGAGCTGCAAATATCAGATGAATACAGGCGGCTCTGATATCAAATGCTTCAATAGTTGCCAAATCTTTGGCTTTTTCATGGACTTGGAAAGGATCTTGGATATGAAAGGCAATTTTACCTCGTCCTTGGTTGACTAGTCGGCTGTAGCATAGGTAGCCTGCTGCGTCGCTTTCCCAATTGAGGGATGTACGTTGTGCTAGTAAGTTACAGGCTTCCCAGATGGCGATCGCTGAGGCAAATGGATTATTCTTACCATTAGAAAATAAGTCTGGGCTAGTAGCATCTCGCGGTTCAACTTTGCATCTGCCTTTCTTGGCCTGCCAAGGTATCGGCGATTTAGTTGGGCAAGCAATGACGCATTGTGGTTCTGGATAGTAACCTTCGCAATTGTTACACAGAAAAGGATCTATCCAATACTCATCATCTTCTAGTTTGATCGCACCCGTAGGACATTGGGGACGGCAATTGTCACATCCAACGCAACTGTTGTTAGGGATTGTATAAGGCATATGACTTCTTCCCTCGCTAATCGTTGAGATGTTTGGCTCAAATTTCCCCTGGATGTGTCCTGTTTATTTATCACTAGCTACTAAATTATCTCTCTAGCAAGAATATTTGCTCTTGGCTAGAATTATTCCCCACATCCATCTCAAAGCTTTGCATCCAGTTGGAAGTTATTTTGGATTTTTAACTAGAGCCTAAGATTACTTCTTCATTTAATAAACATTTCATAGCCAGTTTTATAAATTTGTTCATAATGAGCCTATAAATGCTTCTTAAGGATTTAAAAAATACTTCGCTTGCTAACATTTCTATTTAACCTTAAAAGCTTAACCAAATTAATTTGAGCGTGTCTTGACATCTATGATGATTGATGTACATTGCTTTTATTAATAATTTTAATATTTAACACAACTTAATAGTCTGCCATAACTGTTACAGATGATATGCAGAATGATACAACCTTGATTTTTCGTTTTTTTTAGCAATTATTGCAGTCAATTGAGTAGAGTTACTTATGATTGGCAATTTTTAGCTATGTTTTGCATGAAGATAATTCATTAACTGTATATTAAACTACTTTTTATTAGATAAATCTAATAAATTAATTAAAAATTGCCAATAAATAGCATTAGTTATGCGTCAAAAAATTATAAATATCTGTAGAGTGTAGCAAACATAAAAGAATGTCTAAGAAGTCAGTTGGGTTAAGATTAATGGTAGTAATTGTCATTTAAATAAAAATGTATAAATGGGTGAGAAAAACTGTATAAGATTGGCTTTTTTTGCTGATCACGAATTAATTGATTGATCACAAAATAAGTAGATAATATTAAGTTAAGATGAGGATCAACGTACAAACAATTTTATTGGCATAGTAGCCAGGAGAGACACATGGCGGTACTTACAGGATTGACTTTTGGCGGTAAAGCTTGGACACCTAAGTTTGCTCAAGCGATTGACAAAGATAAATGTATCGGTTGTGGCAGATGTATTAAAGTATGTGGTTTCCCAGTGCTGGATTTAAAAGCACTTAACGAAGAAGGCGAATTTGTTGATGATGAAGATGATGATGAAATCGAGCGCAAAGTGATGGTAGTTGCTCATCCAGAAAACTGTATTGGATGTGAAGCTTGTTCTCGAATTTGTCCAAAAAATTGTTACTCTCATGCAGCATTAGATAATTAATTGTTGCCAAAATTACACTGTTAACAGTGAAAGCAAAGGTATGAGAGGGGAAGATTGGATACTTATGATAACTTGGTAAAAAGTTCAGGGTAAACAAATGCGTAAATTATTAATTGTTAGCTATTAAACATACTTGCTTTTGGTAATGACAGTGTACTTTTAGAGTAACTAGTCTCTGAAACTTAAAGCAGTGAAAAGTTACCTTGGACTTAAAACTGTTCACTGATAACTGATAACTGATAACTGTTAAAGGGCTACTTTGTCACCATACTCAAAATATATTTTTAAGTTATTGGGGGAAAAGATATGAAGATATCTGGAAAGTTTCCCCCAATTTTTATCAGAGCAAGTTAGAACTTTAGTAAGTGAGATGCCAAAATCTAGCCTGTCTCAATGTAAAAGCCTATAGGTAGATATCAAGAGCGCAGGATGTGAGGGAATGGGTAATGGGTAATAGGTAATGGGTAATGGGTAATGGGTAATGGGAATAGGCAAGAATTTTACCAATTATCAATCACTAATTACCAATCACCAATCACCAATCACCAATTCCCAATGACCATAATTAAAATAGCAGGTACTATGCAACAAATTCCTGTTTCACTTTGGACTCTGATTGCGGGGATATTAGTAGGAGCAATCAGTCTGTGGATTGGTCAACATCACAATCTATTACCAGTTCAAGCATCACTACAAGCGCCTTTGGTAGACGGATTTTTTAATATTATGTTTACCATTGCGATCGCTTTGTTTTTGGTAGTAGAAGGAACGATTTTGATCTTTCTGTTCAAGTATCGTCGTCGTCGGGGTGACAATACTGATGGCGTAGCTGTAGAAGGTAACGTTCCCTTAGAAATCTTTTGGACGGCAATTCCCTCTATAATCGTCATTTGCTTAGGGATCTACAGTGTAGATGTGTTTAACCAAATGGGTGGTTTAGAACCAGGGACTCATCCTCATGGTTCGGCTCATGTGGCTCATGCTTCAGGGAGTGCGATCGCTGCTACTCTAGACAATACCGCACCATCTACTCCCACTCCCGGTATCGGTATTGGTGCGAATCCGACAAATCAAGGTAAAACTGCTGATTTGGTCGTGAATGTGACTGGGATGCAGTTTGCTTGGATATTTGACTATCCTAACAATGGCGTTTCCACTGGGGAATTACACGTTCCCGTTGGTGCTGATGTGCAACTCAATCTCTCCGCCCAGGATGTAATTCACTCTTTTTGGGTTCCCCAATTCCGCCTGAAGCAAGACGCAATTCCTGGTATCGCTACCGAATTACGATTCGTCGCTACAAAACCCGGTACATACCCAGTAGTGTGTACTGAACTGTGCGGTGGTTATCATGGTTCGATGCGGACTCAGGTAATTGTCCACACACCAGAGGAATTTGATAGCTGGTTGACAGAAAATCAGGTAGCGCAACAACAAAACCCTCATCAAGTTGTTGCAGTTAACCCGGCTGATTTATCCACAGCAGATTTTCTCGCCCCCCACATTCACAACATGGGTATAGAGTCATTACCTGCATTTCTCACAAAACGGTAGGGGCGGGTTCACAAATATGCTTCAATTATTCACGAATATCTCATGAACCCGCCCCTACAGCCTCTGGGCTTCGGTTTCATAAATTTCGTGAGAAATTCGGGATTAGTCATTAGTCATTAGTCAAGAGTTACAACTAACTACTCTCAATGTTGGACTCTGAGAAATCAGTAAAAAATATGACACAAGTAGAATTCCCTCGACACACACCACCAGAAGATCATCAATCCCAACATCAAGCAGTGACACACGCTTCACATATTCCCGCCTGGAAATGGCGCGACTACTTTACCTTCAACATAGATCATAAGGTAATTGGTATCCAATACCTCGTGACAGCGTTTGTATTTTATCTGATCGGTGGGTTGATGGCGATCGCTCTCCGTACGGAGTTGGCAACACCTGATGCAGACTTCATCGATCCCAATCTGTACAACGCTTTCATGACCAATCATGGCACAATCATGATTTTCTTATGGATTGTGCCTAGTGCAATTGGGGGGTTTGGTAACTACCTGATTCCCTTGATGATTGGTGCAAGGGACATGGCTTTCCCCAAGCTGAATGCGATCGCTTTTTGGTTGAACCCACCCGCCGGTTTACTGTTGTTACTGAGTTTTGTGTTTGGTGGTTCCCAATCTGGTTGGACAGCCTACCCACCTTTAAGTCTGGTGACAGCACCCATCGCCCAAAGTTTGTGGATTTTGGCGATCGTTTTGGTGGGTACTTCTTCCATTTTGGGTTCACTCAACTTCGTCGTCACTATCCTGATGATGAAGGTTCCCAGCATGAAATGGGATCAATTACCTTTATTTTGCTGGGCAATTTTAGCCACCTCTGTACTAGCATTACTCTCTACACCTGTGTTAGCTGCGGGTTTGGTGTTGCTATTATTTGACCTCAACTTTGGAACTTCCTTCTTTAAACCAGATGCAGGTGGTAACGTCGTTATTTACCAGCATTTATTCTGGTTCTACTCCCACCCGGCAGTATATCTGATGATTCTGCCCATCTTCGGCATTATGTCCGAAGTCATTCCCGTTCATGCACGCAAGCCGATTTTTGGCTATAAAGCGATCGCTTATTCTAGTGTCGCCATTTGCGTTGTCGGGTTGTTCGTCTGGGTACACCATATGTTCACCAGTGGTACACCCGGCTGGATGCGGATGTTTTTCACCATCTCTACCTTAATTGTGGCTGTTCCCACCGGCGTGAAGATTTTCGGCTGGGTAGCGACCTTGTGGGGTGGTAAGATTCGTTTTACCAGTGCCATGTTGTTTGCGATCGGTTTGTTATCCATGTTTGTCATGGGTGGCTTAAGCGGCGTAACTATGGGAACAGCACCCTTTGATGTTCACGTCCACGATACCTATTATGTAGTGGCACACTTCCACTACGTCCTGTTTGGTGGTTCTGTGTTTGGTATATATGCCGGCATTTACCACTGGTTCCCAAAAATGACAGGACGGAAGTTAAACGAAGGCTGGGGACGGATACACTTTGCCCTCACCTTGATTGGGACTAACTTGACATTCCTACCTATGCACGAGTTAGGTTTACAAGGTATGCCCAGACGGGTGGCAATGTATGACCCCCAATTCGTTGACTTGAACGTACTTTGTACCATTGGCGCATTTATCTTAGGTTTATCGGTAGTTCCCTTTGCCATCAACGTTATCTACAGTTGGAGCAAGGGAGAATTAGCCGGGGATAATCCTTGGGAAGCTTTGAGTTTGGAATGGACTACTAACTCACCTCCTTTAGTTGAGAACTGGGAAGTTTTGCCTGTGGTGACTCATGGCCCTTATGACTACGGTCATAGTGTGGAAGCTACACCAGAAGTTAGTGCGTAATTAGAACAAAGTTTGTAGTTTGTAGGGTGTGTTACGCCACAGGCTAACGCACCACACCATCTAGATTTCGGTGCGTTAGAACTCATGTTGATAACGCACCTAACTAGATTCTCAACATCTATTCCAAGGATAAAAGGTATGACTGTAGCGACAACATCAGAACATCATGATGTGGGACATGAGGCGCATCCAGATTTACGAGTTTGGGGGTTGCTGACATTCCTGGTTTCCGAATCTTTGATGTTTGGCGGATTTTTTGCCACTTATTTGTTCTTTAAGGGGACAACAGCAGTTTGGCCGCCAGAGGGAACAGAAGTAGAGTTATTTGTCCCCACTATTAACACGATTATTCTCGTGTCTAGTAGTTTCGTCATTCACTTTGGTGATGTGGCGATTAAAAAGAATAACATCTGGGGAATGCGGTTTTGGTATATTATCACCGCCATTATGGGAGCAGTTTTTTTAGCTGGTCAGGTTTATGAGTATCAAAACTTAGGCTATGGCCTGACTACGAATATCTTCGCCAACTGCTTCTATATCATGACCGGCTTCCACGGACTACACGTGTTTATCGGACTGTTGTTGATCTTAGGTGTATTGTGGCGATCGCGTCGTCCCGGTCACTATTCTGCCACCAAACACACTGGCATTGAAATGGCAGAAATTTACTGGCACTTTGTAGACATTATCTGGATTGTGCTGTTCACTTTGGTTTACATTCTCACACTCTTTTAAGGAGAGTGAGGGAGTGAGAGAGTGCTGAGTGCTGAGTGCTGAGTGAGGGAGTGAGGAAGTGAGTTAAGAAGTTTTTCTCCTCTGCTCCCCTGCTCCTCCTGCTTCCCCATCTCCTCATCCCCAGTTCCCAATCCCAATATTATGCACATCGACACTAACAAATTTTCCTGGTTTCAAGTTCCTGAAGATGTCAAAAAGTTATTAATATTAGCAGCACAAAATTGGGAAAACACTTCAGCATCAGAGCAATATATCCAACAAGCATTAGCGCAAACTGGAGGAAATACCGATGTATTAGTAGCAGCTTATAGGTTTTTTTACTATAAAAATAATTATTCTCTAGCGTTACAAACAACTTTCCAATTATTAGATAAAATTAAAGAAACCGAAAATTTCCCTGATGACTGGGAGCAACTCCAACCCATCTTAGTCAATCGTCGGGAAGAATTGCCAATCAGATTGTACTTAAATGCTTATGCTGCTGCTGGACTAGTATTAGCAAAGTTAGGGGAAATCGAGCGTGCAAAAGAAATCAGTACTAGAGTCAAAGCCATTGACGATAAGCATGATTTTGGAGCCGGAATCCTACTGGATGTTTTAACCCGTCCAGCCGAAGAAGACGATGAATAATTCGTAATTACGATTGTTAACAGTGGAAATTACGCATCAATAACCATGAATATGTTCTCATTTTTTACCGGATCTTCCTATCAAGCGCTCTCTACATCTTCTAGTAGCAATGACATTTTTCCTTCAACTGTTATTGCTCCCACATATCCTCGCCAAACTCTTCCCAATGTAACCACACCTGTATTTGTATTCCCCCAAGCCTCTCAATTTAGAGTTTAAAAATCATGCAAGGTAGAGATTGGCTCTTGACGGGAGACGGTCAATATCAAGTGTGTAAATCAGCGAGAAGTTGGGATTTATTACAAGAGAATTATCGTCTTTATCGGTTTTTAACTGAGATGGAAGATATTCTCAATCAGGTAAGCGATGAATCGAGTCGTTTACCAGAAATCCGAATGCTCGTCAGACGCTTGATTGTCAATTCTTACTGGGTGCGGAGTCAGTATTTAGAACCTTCTCCAACAACAGGAACCTCTGTTCTACTGTTATATGATGAATTGGGTTTTCCGTTGACGGTGCAAACAGTAACTTTTGCACCAGGAACCCTATCTAATATTCATAATCATGGAACATGGGGAGTTGTCGCAGTCTTAAAAGGACAAGAAAAAAATACTGTTTGGCGACGCACCCAAAGCGAAAACTCACAAGACAAAATTGCCGCAACGGGAGAAATTACCCTCTTACCTGGAGACATTATTAGCTTCACCCCCGATGCAATTCATAGCGTCCAAGCTATAGGTGATGAACCAACAGTCACCTTCAATATTTACGGGGAAACCGATCCTAAACAAAGGTTTGAATTTGATTCCCAAACCCACAGCGCGAGAAAGTTTTAAAAGGTGACAGGTTATAGGTGACAGGTTACAGTTACTATCTCCTATACCCTATCCCCTATCCCCTCATCACTAGGAGATAATTCAATGGCTAGAGTGATTTTCTACGAAAAACCTGGTTGTAAAGGTGGTACTCGTCAAAAGGTGTTATTAACTGCTGCTGGACATGAAGTTGTCACTTACAACCTACTTACTGAACCTTGGACGGCGGAACGTCTGCGTTCATTTTTTGGCGATCGCCCCATCAGCGAATGGTTTAATCGCTCCGCCCCCAGAGTAAAATCTGGTGAGATAGTTCCCGAACAATTGGACGAGCAAACAGCCTTATTCCTGATGCTGAGAGAACCTCTATTAATTCGCCGTCCTTTATTGCAAGTAGGCGATCGCCGTGAAGTAGGGTTTGATGTCGA
This sequence comes from Nostoc sp. TCL26-01, assembly GCF_013393945.1. Classification (NCBI taxonomy): domain Bacteria; kingdom Bacillati; phylum Cyanobacteriota; class Cyanophyceae; order Nostocales; family Nostocaceae; genus Nostoc; species Nostoc sp. TCL26-01. The sequence goes on along the minus strand of NZ_CP040297.1, from coordinate 5,430,717 downwards.
AACCCTAGAAACGTGGATTGGCTTAAAACCAGTAGACGAATCTTTCCGCCAAATGAGCGAAAACCTCATGAGCCAAGACTTACAAGGCTGCGCTCACGGACATGGACATAGCCACGATCATCACCACGATCATCAAGGTGGTTGCAACCATCACAGCCAGCCGGAACACCACAGGGAAGGATGTAATCATTAAAACAAAGCCCTTCTAGATTTGCCTAGAAGGGTTTTTGACTATTAGACATCTAGTAAAAATGAATGTAGAGACGTTGCAGTGCAACGTCTCTACAAGGATTTCGGGCTAAAATTTGGTAAACCCTGTATCTGATGTTTGTTTAGGGTCATAGCTACCCTGGTATGTTGTTAGTATTTTATATCCTGGTAATACTAAAGCAAAACCAGCAGGGCTATGAATTTCTCCGGGATATTTATAAGGTTCATCATCTGGTAGATCACCACCAAGACGAAGACTAAAACCTCCTGATCTGGTAGATCACCACCAAGACGAAGACTAAAACCTCCTGGTAACCATAAATACAAGCCAGGTAACAACAAATCCATGCTGTAAGCTATTGCTCTCATTTTCTCCTTACTAGCAGAAGAATTGAAGGACAGAGCTTCTTTTGAAGATAACCAGAGTTTTGTCACAAATAACATCAGTTTAAATTCCCTTGACAGGGATAAAACGAGCAAAAATCATTCAGACTCGATGTGTCTGCATCAAAATTGATAGACTCTTTTATTAAATTCTATTGTGACTAAGAGAAAATCACAAGTTAAATCAAGGATGTCAGGGTATGAAGGTTGAGAATTTTTACTCACTTACACCCCCACACCCCTACCAAATCAGTTAACAGTTAACAGTTATCAGTTACCAGTTAATAAACGTTCACTGTTCACTGTTCACTGCTCACTGTTTACACCCCTACACCCCTTTTCAAAAAAACCGTCCCTACTTCACACTAGCAGGTTCAATCGTCAAGTCTTGAAACAAAGGCGTACTCAGATAACGCTCCCCGTAGGATGGTTGAATCATCACAATTAGCTTACCGGCGTTTTCTGGACGCTTACCGACTTGAATGGCTGCACACAAAGCCGCACCGGAGGAAATACCCGATAATAAACCTTCTTCTTTAGCTAAACGTCGTCCGTAAGCCATAGCCTGATCGTCGCTGACTCTGATGACTTCATCGACTAATTCCAAGCGGAGGACATCGGGAACGAAGCCTGCGCCGATACCTTGGATTTTGTGTGGCCCGGCTTCACCACCGGAGAGAACTGGGCTATTGCTGGGTTCAACTGCGATCGCTTGAAAGCTGGGTTTACGCTGTTTAAGTACCTCTGCAATCCCTGTAATCGTTCCCCCAGTACCTACCCCTGCAATCACAATATCTACCTCACCGTCTGTATCTGTCCAGATTTCTTCGGCGGTAGTTTCACGGTGAATTTTGGGGTTAGCTGGGTTGCGGAACTGTTGTAACATATAAGCATTAGGTGTTTTGGCAACAATTTCCTCTGCCTTGCGGATTGCTCCCCGCATCCCTTCTGTTCCTGGTGTCAATTCCAAAGTTGCACCATAGGCTCTCAGCATGGCGCGTCTTTCTTGACTCATGGTTTCTGGCATAGTCAAAATCAGACGATAGCCACGAGCTGCTGCTACCATCGCTAGAGCAATCCCTGTATTACCAGAAGTCGGTTCTACTAAAATTGTCTTTCCTGGTTCGATTAAACCGTCAGCCTCAGCTGAGATAATCATACTTACCCCAATCCGGTCTTTTACAGACGCGGCTGGATTCATTCCTTCCAGTTTGACGACGATTCTGGCCGTTACTCCTTCTGCTTGGGGAATCTTGTTCAGCTTAACTAGAGGTGTATGTCCAATAAGTTCTGTAACATCATTAGCAATTCGCATTCATTTACCCCCAAAATTATCACTTCAGAATCGAAATGTTTACTTATAACAATCAGCTTATAACAATTAGCTTAAATGTATTAATTTTATCCATACTTTTACGTGAGAGCATAAACCATGTACTCTCACTAAAACACAAAACTGGCTACCAAAGAAGGTATTTTAGCGACATTTGCAAATTTATTTTTGTGTAAAACAGCCTTTTTATTACTGAGAATATATTTAAATTTTTAAAATATTAAAAAATTATTGAATGTCGTAGTTTAATGGAACTCTATTTTTAAAACTGCCGTCTATTTATCAACAATCCTCCGAATCAACTTTTTATATAGGCATCTTAATTACTGTAGGTTATGTTACAGGTCAAGATAACTTCATCAGCCCCAAAATTTATCTCTTTGCCGTAATGCACCACGATAAAAGGTGAAGCCTGCGGCATAACACTACAAAGTAAACAGAATTTTTAGGATTTACTTGCTAGTAAGAAAACTTGAACTTATTTGTAAATATTTAATGTTGTTTTATTGATTCATTGTATATTATCATCCATACAGATATTTTGTTTGAGTACAAGTTTTATCCATCCAGTACTCAAAAATAAAATTGCTTGTATGATTCACTCCGTTAGCTTTGAGATTGATTTGAGCAATACTAGAACCCTCCCCAATTAATGCTAGTACCTCACCCTAACAATACTAGTACCCCTACCCCAAATAATTTTTGTCAAGCTGATAGTGTAAGCATTGTAGACTTTGAGTACAAACATAATAAATTTAATAATCTTGATCTGACTCCATTTCACAGTGGTTAGGAAGGTCGGCTGATATAAAACTTATAGGATTTACGCAGAGATTCCCCTCTACCCCCCGAAATTCAATGGGTTAAACCAAAGAACCAGGGGGGACTTCTTAATCAGTAAACAGCAGTCAGATTGAATAAATAAGATTTTTATTTAAGTACTCTTGGCATATTAATAAACCAAAAGCTACATTGTTTTTTTATTATGCTCACTTCTAAATTATGACATATTTTATTTCTGTGTGCTGACTACCTAGCAAAGCGAGCCAATATGAAAGTTAAGCTTTTAAATTTCCTTACAGTTTGTCTAGTTACATTAGCAGTGTTATCTCCAGGACTGGCAGTATTCAGTGTAGTTTGGATAAAACATATAGAGTTCGCTAAAACACAGAAATTAAATAATGAAGTTAATAATATTAGTCAAGCAAATACGATTACGTCTACCACAAATCCGCCTCAAAACTTACCTCCACATTTAGTTAGCACCCAATTTTCTGATCAAAATGCCGTGAATCAACTGCTGAGTGCTGAATATTATAGACTGGCTACCATTTTGCAATGGTTTATTTTGCTAACTCCTATATTTATCGGGTTAGGAATTATTATCTATGATAGGTATCTTGTTTACCGTGCGACGGTTTTAAAAGAGCAAATCGAAATGTTAGAGAGGCTTTGGCGACAGAGTATTGAACAGTAGAGACTTTGCATATAACGTCTGTACAAATAATTAGTGCCACGTCTAAAAATAACCACAATTTTGTCAAATCACAAATTCATCATGACAGACACAACCCAAGAACGCCAGGTTTTATATTTTAATTTGATTGATGAGTTATTGAAATGTCCTAATGGCCAAGAGCCGGAAGTTTTAGAAGCTAAATCAGAATTAATTGATGCTAGTTTTGTAGAGGCTATTGTGCAAGTAGCAACAACATTTGCTCATCAAGGTAATCAAGATGGGGCGCAATTTCTATTCTTTTTGGCTCGTGAATTAGCAAAGCAATTGGGATTATATCCTGACTTGCAAAAATCTGAAAATACTAATTCTGAAGTTGCAAATAAGGAGTAATCATGCTACTAACTGCAACAGATGCTGGGCAAATAGCATTAGAATTTCTCTTGGCAGACTGGAATATTTTGGATGATTATAGAGAGTGGTTTACCATTTCTAACTCGCGTTTGATGGGTGAGAGTTGGTACATTGTTGAGTTAGGTGTAGAAGGATTTCCTGATAAGTGGTATATCCAAGTCTACGATACAGCAGAATGTGATCCGAACTACACTTTTTCTTCTCCTATTCGTGGTTCTGAGGGATTTAGAGATTTGGGCAATTTGCCAGAGATTGTTGCTGAAGTGTTAGTAGCAGAGCGTAAATCTCGATAAAATATATAGGAATCCGACTTGATTATTGAAATTTCTTGCTTAGGTAGGTAACAGGTAACAGGTAACAGGTAATACCAATTCACTAAAAATCTGATACAGATCCAAACACAGAAACCCCTGTAAAGTCAGGCTTTCTTAATTTTGAATTTTGAATTTTGAATTTTGAATTGGAGCGTTCGCGTAGCGTCTCGTAGAGAAGCGACTTGACTGTTGGCAGGAATTAAAGGTAGTCACTTTTACCATTTTTATATACAAAAATGGTATTTTAACTATTAAATTTGCTTAGTTTGCTTGAGGTGATGCTTAGGAAAAGCACACCTCATTTTTTAATATTTTATTTGGAAAAAACAGATATTTTGTCAACATTAAATGACAAATATATGTTATATTAGATGCAGTGATGTACGCTACAGAAATATTCAGTTGCAATGATTGCGGAAGATGTCCTAGCAAAAGAATTCACAAGAGTCGTCACTGACTATTACCCAAAAGTTGGGGAATTATTAGATGGGTGTCATGTTAAAGTCATCACCTGTTTTTGGGGACGGCCGGCTAGACGTTTGCAATATATAGGAATTTACTGTCCTGGTGAAATACTCCCCTATGTGCAAGCGCAAAAAGAAATACTCCGAGAAGTAGCAGACAATATGGGATTAGTGCAAGTAGTTTGCATGAATGCCAAGCGGTTATTACGAGATCCTAAATCAAAGTTGAAAGATAATGATCCACGCCTATGGTTAGAGTTACAAATAGTATCAACCTAGATGTAAAATCGTCATCGACACAGGGATAAAAATTGTGTTTGTAGTTAGTATTTATTGAGTAAATGACAACTAACAACTGACACATCAAGCGCAGTAAATATCGTCAGCCACAAATGAAAACTGGACTGTTCTGCAATTACGAAAATCATCATCAAGACTCGCGCCGTGCTATTTTTGAACAAGTAGCGCTAGTCAGACAGGCGGAAAAGTTAGGTTTTGAGGAAGCCTGGATTACAGAGCATCATTTTAATGAAGTAAATCTGAGTTCGTCAATCTTGTTGTTGATGGCACATTTAGCGGGTGTAACTTCCACTATCAAATTAGGTACGGCGGCGGTGTTATTACCATTCCATAACCCGATTAGAGTAGCGGAAGATATTGCCACCTTAGATAATTTGTGCAATGGACGATTATTATTTGGTGTGGCTAAAGGGGGGCCATTTCCCCAACATAATAAGCATTTTGCCACACCAATGGGTGAATCTCGCGCCATGATGCTGGAGGCATTAGCATTGATTCAAAAGCTTTTATATGAAACTGATGTATCATTTAACGGACAATATTATCAATGCGATCGCCTCACCATTCACCCCAAACCCTTACAACCGGAAATCCCTGTCTATATAGCCACTGGTGATGATGCAGGTATAGAATTTGCGGCAAAAAATTCCTTTGCTTTAATGGGGGGGCCTCCCTTTGCGTTAGAAAGGCTCAAGAAAACATTAGACTCATATCGAGCCTTAAATTCTAGTGGTGGGGAAAAATTTGTTTTAGCACGCTTCTTTTATGTAGGTAAAACTTATGACGAAGCGGTAAGTGAGGCTTTACCTTTTATTAGGTATTTTAGCCAAAAAATGACAGCTAATTCAGCCCAGGTGATGCAGAACAGTTCCAGTGGACATAAGCAATTTGAGCGCACAAATATCTGTTTTGATGAAGACTACTTGCTAGAAAATTCTATCATTGGTGATGTTGCTACTTGTCGAGACAAAATCAAAAAATTCCAAGATGAATTGGATCTAGGTACAATAGCGCTCAAACCCTCATCTTATTCTCTGCCAAAAAATCTAGAGAGTTTGCAGCGCTACAACCAAGAGGTACAAAATTATGTCTAAATTGAGCCTGCTTCCTCCTGATGATTTACCTCCTCAACAGGTATCAAAAGAAGATGGAATGCTGCATCTAGAATTGGAACAATCTATTGGCAGATGCTTTTATCAAGCGTGCGATCGCATTACCCAAGCACTACTAACAAACTGCCAATGGTATCTTACCAAAAAAGACAATATTATCACACTCATAGTTGACTGCCCTGATATTGTCTCTTATTGGCATATAGTCAGTAATATTCCCCAGTTAGGAAATCGCCTAGAAAGATTTACCAAAAATGCCAAAATTCGTGTACATCCCCCTTTTGGTAAAGGTGGCGCTTTAGAAATTAGCGTCAATGAAATCTCAGCTTATCGAGATTGGCTGTAATCTTGGGAATAGAAATAGTTCATCAACTCAGTTGTCTAGACAACTGGGTTTTTCTGTATCTATATTAGTAAGAATTCAGCACCTAGGAGTCAGAAGTCAGAATTAATCATGGTTCAGGAATATTAGCTTACTCATCAAATATGAGAATTTGAACTATTCTGACTCCTGTATTCTGACGGATGTATCCTTACCTATATTATGTCCTATTATTGTCATACTTGGTGTTTTTAAAAAACTCTTGGAGATTTTGCACAAATTCTAAAGTCTTTTCTAAATGAATATTATGTGCAGCATTCGGAATTACTTTTAGTTGTGCTGCTGCTGATATCTGGGACATTTCTTTATTGATGTCTATAAATTTACAATCATGTTCACCAACTAGTAACAGTAGAGGTATTTGGTTATCTCTAAGTTTCTCCCATAAAGATGGTTGACTACCTGTACCCATAAACTGTAATGACTTAGCTAATTCTAGGGGATAATTTTTTAACCGACTTTCTACCATACTCTCAAATTTGAGATGATTTTTGATAGCACCAAAAATGGGTTGATTGTACCAATTTAATAGAAATTCTGCAAAATCAACTTGACTGGAAATTCTGATTAATTTCCTCGCTATTTGAGCATCACTTTTAATTCTGGCTAATCTTGCTGTTTCTGTAGCTAAACCTGGAGAAGCTGATTCTAAGATAACTTGATGAAAACGTTGAGGAAAATACAGCATTAAATATAAAGCCAATCTACCACCCAAAGAATAACCAACTAAAAAACATCGATTGATGTTGAGTTCATCTAATAAATCAATAATGCCTTGGGCAGTATTAGCCATTGTATAATAGTCATCTCCAGCTAAAACTTGAGTTTTACCATGTCCAGGTAAATCCAGCTTGAGATAAGAAAATTCATCCCCTAGTAATTCTATGGCTTCGGCAAATTCATCAAGGTTGCCCATGAAGCCATGTAAGAAAAGAATTACAGGTTGAGTAGTTTGGTGATGGAAATCATAATTAAATTGATAATTTTTCCCAACCATACCGATGATTAGATTTAGGTAATACCGTTTTAGGTTAATCATAATACACATAAATTATGTAGAGACGTTGCAATGCAACGTCTCTACTAAAAATTTAAATTTTATCATTCACCCCACCAAAGCGATAAATCACCACTTACCTTGTTTAATCCAGTAATTATTACGCCATGTCAGAACTAACCAGACTCCAGAAACTAATCCGCCAAGACTCCATTTAACAGCATTTTTTATCAAACTTAGCCGTTGATTGTTCCAATTTGCTTTGGCTGCTATCCGTACTTGTTTTTCAGAAGTGGTGAGAAACTCAGAGAATTTAGCTTTGACATCTTCTAATTGTTGAGCATTGGCAATTTTAGGAACATTAGCTTGATTTTGTGTAAATCGGAGAATTTCTTCCATCTGTGCTGGTGTACTAACTTGTTGTAATTGCGTTTTAGCTTGTTGTAGCTGGTTAACTTGCTGCTCAACTTGGGATGTATATAACTGATAGTTTTGTCTATCAATTCTAATACCATTAACAATTCCCAGAGGAACTAATAAAAATAAGATTATTGCCAACAATAATGTAGTCCAATACAAAAATTTTAAGATGGGCTTTTCCCATTTACCCCGTACACTATCTTCACCATAGAAAACAAGAATTAAACCGATTAAGGGTATGGCAATACGTTCTACTAAATCGCCTAAAATTTTAAACTCCCATGAGGGATTCATGAACTGTAGAGGGGTGAGAATGGCTATCAGTTCAAATAAGAATAATAGCAATAAACAATATCCACCCCAACGGAAAAGTTTGACTGAACGAGCTAGGGAGTTATTAAACTTCCACAAGTGTGTAAGTTTTTCTATATCATTATCTGAATTTAATTGATTCATGTTATTAAAAATCCTTGATTTACTGGATATTTTTAAAAATTAAGGAAAACGAGAATGCCAATATTCATACCAAGCCATCCAAGCATTTTCTAAAATTTGGTAAGAATTTTCATGAGAATTATCTGGCTGGATAGGAATAGATAAATGTGTCCAAAAACAACGACTATCTCGTAGTGGCTGTTGATTTAACAGTACTGGTAATAGACGATGTAATTTTAAATCAGATGTATGGCGATTATAGATAAATTGTTCGTAAGTTATGGCACTTAATCCATTAGGGTTGATACAAGAGTGTAAATATGCACGATTTTGATTGATGGATAAAGCATAAGCACCCATTTTATCTAATTGGCGAATGATGTAAGTTGGTTTGTTAGAGTCAACCGTTTGCGGATTATATTGACGGAATGGTAATTCGTTTTCTAAATATCCAACTACATAATTTATTTCAATGCGTAAATTGTGCTGTTGATGATTATATTGATAGACTCTGCCGATTTTATCTGTTAAGTTTTTACTTGATTGCAACTGCCATCCAGATAAAGGTACGGCTGAAGGGAACACAGGAGATTTTAATGTTTGTTGTTCTTTAATTGGCGCTACAAGAGTTTTTAATAAAACTAAAATTACCCCAAAAAAGCTAAAAGCTAAAAAGTAAGTGCGTGATTGTTTACCAAAAATCATTGATGTTCTCCATCTAGAGTTTTTGGATTGAGTATTTTAGTTGTAGCATTTTCTTGTAATAGTAACAAATAATAAAATGCACCGAATATTGCCGTAGAAATCATCGAAAAAATCAAAGAACCTTTACCAGTATGCCAGTATTCAAAAGCCTGTTGATTTTGTGCAGCAGTCAAAATTGCCATTAAGGCTACTCTAAATCCATTAGTGACAAAGGCAATTACCATAGATGACACAAGTACAAATATTCTTTTTTTAATTCCTTGTAAGGGAAATAGAATCAAAAACACTACTGATAATCTAATTAAATCAAGTATGCCGTCAAATCCGGCACAGGGACTATAAACAAGCACACTTCCTTGCGGAAGTACAACATTAAATCCTTGAACAGATGCTTCAAAACCCAAATACCAAAGGATATAAGTGGCAAACTTAGCAGTCAAGGCAGAGATATCAATGATGGGGGTTAATAAAATATGAGGAATCTTGAAAAAAAACAGCAATATTAATTCCTGTCGATATTGTATTAATCCTTTAAATCCAGAAGCAATTAGGCTAAAACCTAAGCCGGAAATTAAGGGAAATAGTCCTAAAAATGACCAACTAGGAGCAGCAAGACTTCTCAACAGAATTATGGCAATAATGATAAAGCCGAAGATGCTAGAGTACAGGCTACTTTCCAAATTTAAACTGTGGCGTTTTTGCCAAACGAAAAAAGATGTAGCTAACCAAAATAAAATACTCAAGGCAAATAAGTTACCATCTTGACGACTGGTTAAACTTAAGTGAATGGCAATCAAACTTGATGCAATTCCCAATAACCAAAATTGATTAGTTTTGATTGTGTCAAATTTTTTAACTGCATTGCAGTTAGTCTGTAAGGATTTCATTAATAAAATTCGCTGAATAAAATAGAGAGAAAGCTAGGATGTAAATGTTGTAAACACCTAGCTATCAAACTCAAATATATTGAACAACTTAACCGTTAATATAAGAACACAAAAAAATGTAGTCAATTGTACTAGCAAAATAGAAGATAGCAGAAGTTAATGGTCAAAAGTCTTATTTCGAGAAAGATGCTAGCTTGCTTTTTTTGTAGTAAGTCTTCGCAAATAAACCGAGAAATCCCAAAGCAACTCCAATGCCTAATATATCTTCTGGTTCGGGAACAGGGTTAACGACACTACCACCAGTTTGACCTAATCTACCGCCGCCTGCACCTGAAAATGTAATCGCTTGTCCACTAAAAAGCTTAGTAATATTTGTGGTGGAAATGTTACCTTCACCGACACTGGCTATGCTAAAACTTCCAGGTGTATTGTTGACTGGGTTGGACAAAATAATAGCTAGAGAACGTGGGTTGGGAATAAGCGGGTTTTTAGTAAAGACAAAAACCTTATCATTCATGCTAGATAGCAAAGTCGGTGCAGCTAATGCAGTACTGGTGGCAGATGTATAGTTAAATGCTGTGGTGAGTACACTACCAATTGTGGTTTGAATGTTCCAGTTGGATATTGTGTTTGTAGCCACATCGTATTCAAATGAACCTGTGGCTTTTCCTCCATCAACAAAGTTGACGTTGCTTAAGTTGAGAGTAATAGCTGCTGCTGGAGCTTGACTTAAACCTATATTAAGAGGTGTTAAGATTATTGCAGATAGAATCAGCAATTTTTGAGATGTTTTTTTCATGGGTTGATATGTTTACTTTACGGAAGTAATTTTCGTTATAGATTATTGCACTAATGATTGATTGTTAATAGAAAAATAAAATAAAATTATCATGAATATTTTAGTTAAAATTGCAAATAATTCGAGACAAATTAAGTATTATGAAAACACAATACTTGTTAATTTAGTTATAGTTCTAGATATAGATGGTTTGATTTAAATTATGTAGTTGTTTAAATGTAAAACTTGCCGATTTGATTTTAAATAGGCAAAGATATCAGGTAAGTATTTTTGATTTATCTTGATTGAGCAGAATATTAATATAAAACAGAATAACTAGTATTAAGTGATTATATTGATGACTTTAAGGTAAATTTATATAAGGTTTATCTAATTCTTAGAGAATTCACTCAAAGATTCATATCTGGTTACATAGATCAATAGGTTGGGTTGATGTAAGGAAACCCAAAACCAAGATATCGCTTAAGCTTTCAGTATCTATGTTGAGTTGCACTGCGTTTAACCCAACTAGATACTATGGTAATTTAAGTCGAGGTTGAGAGCGATCGCCAAACAACCAGACAATAAACTATGCACTTAAAGTCATCACTTATGACTTATCGTTATCCACCCCCAATTCCAACAACCCTGGCGGTGGGGTAATTTCCATGCGGCGAGACGATAAATCTACCACAGGAGCGATCGCTTTGACAAAGGGAATTAAGACAGTTGGTGGTTTTTTGTCACTGGTGGTTGATGTGTGCAGATTCACCTCTAGCAAATCATTACCCGCCGGGATGACATCGACGACTGTACCCACAAGTTCCCCAGAGGCTTGTAAGAATACTTCCATGCCAATTAAATCGATGACATGATATTCATCTTCGCCTAATTCGGGGCGATCGCTAGCAGGAACAAACAATATACAATCTCGGAGTTCCTCTGCTTGAGTGCGATTTTTCACCCCCGCTAATTGTAAGATATATAAATTTTTTCCTTCCAGATAACGCCCTTTTAACAATTCTATGGGTTGCGGTTCTGTTTCTCCTGGATGTAATAACCAACGTTTTCCCGGTACTTCAAAGCGTTCGGGAAAGTCGGAGTCAGGATAGACTCGGACTTCCCCAGATAAGCCTTGAGCTGCAACGATTTTACCAATTTGTAGCCAGTTGTCGGGGTTAAGAACAGAGGACGGAGATTTTTTGATTTCCCTATCCTTCTGCTTCTCTTCTCTCTTGCTTACTTGTTTCCGCTTCATTTTTAAGCACTCACAGCTGTACGCTGATAAATTTGTTCCACAGCTTTGGCTAGACGCTGCATACCCAGAGCAATTTCCGCATCACTACCAGTGAGACTAATCCGCAGACATTGGTGTTTGTGAGGCCAATCTGCTTTTAAGCCAGGGAAGAAAGTACTACCAGGAACAACAATCACTCCGACTTTCTTCAGTTCTTGATACAGTTCCCAATCAGTAATTGGTAAATCTTCCAACCATAACCAACTAAAGATCGCCCCCTCACCACGATGGAGGAACCAAGGTAAATCCTTGGGCATAGCTGCTTCTAGGGCATTTTCGACAATGGTAAATTTGTTTTGGTAGAAAGGACGAATCACTTGTGCTGCGATTTGTGCTAGCGCCCCAGAATTAATTGCCCTGGCAGCGATCGCCTGTCCATAACGAGAAGAGTGTAGACTAGCATTAGTTTGGAAAGATTCGAGGACTTGAATCAGGCGCTCATTGCCAATAGCAATGCCAATTCTCTCCCCAGGCAAACCCGCCTTCGATAAACTGGTGCAATGGAGAATATTGTCCCCAAAAATCAGCGACATATCAGTAAAATTCAACGCCGGGAAGGGGGGAGCATAAGCCGAATCAATCAACACTGGGACATTATAAGGTGCAGCTAAGTCAGCAATTTTCCTCACCTCGTCATCTGTCAACACGTTACCAGTGGGGTTACAAGGACGGGAGAAAATCACACAGCCTGTACTTTCTGTGATGGAAACTTGGCTAAAATCAGGACGATACTTAAAACTGTGAGCAGCCGCATCAATATCTAAAGCTGGTTTGTAAGCAACTAAAGCTTCGGGAACCAAACAAATACCACCATAACCTGTATAATCAGGACTCAAAGGTAAGACAATTTGCTTGAGTTCCCCACTGCTGGTATAACCGCCGAAGCAATTAGCCGCATAAAAATAGAGCGTTTGACTACCTGGAGTGATCAGAATATTGCGACTGGTGAGATTCAGCCCATAGCGACGGTTAAAATCGTTCACAACTGCTTCGATTAATGGCGCATAGCCTTGACTAGAACCATAACGGCATACCACCTCGCCATATTCTGAACTAGCCAAGAGTTCGGCTGTGCAATCCCGCCACAACTGCTCTACCTCTGGTAATATCAACGGATTACCCGCACTCAAATTAATTAAATCCTGCCCCCCACCAGATTTTAACGTTTCGATAATGTCCTTCATAATCGCGCGGACACCAGTCAGGTTAGACATTTGATCGCCAATTTTAGTTAGGGCAGGGTTCATAAGCTTTAACAGTAGAGATAATTGCAGGGTTGACAAAAATTTTAGCGCTGAATACGGCAGACAGATATCATCTTTCACGTTTGCCGCCTGTAACTAATGTACCAATCTCAGCAGAAAATGCAATTTTAGTTAGTTTACATAAAAGTCCATCAAATTTTGGCAACTACCTTTTGAGATAAATTATATTTCCGAATACAGAGCAAATTTCTCAACTATTCCAGATAGGATACTGACAGCACAAGCTTAGGAATTTTATAGGGAGAACTGATTTGTGGAAGTAAAAGCAGCAGTGGCTTACAGCGCGGGTAAACCGTTAACTATTGAAACCGTCCAGCTTGAAGGGCCTAAAGCTGGAGAAGTCTTAGTCGAAATTAAAGCCAGTGGAGTTTGCCATACCGATGCTTATACGCTGTCTGGAGATGATCCCGAAGGCTTATTCCCTGCCATCTTAGGCCATGAAGGTGCAGGTGTGGTAGTCGAAGTAGGTGCGGGTGTCACCAGTGTGAAACCTGGAGATCATGTAATTCCCCTCTACACCCCGGAATGTCGCCAGTGTGCCTATTGCTTGAGCTTTAAAACCAATCTCTGCCAAGCCATTCGTGCGACTCAAGGACGCGGTGTTATGCCTGATGGCAGTAGTCGCTTTAGTATTGGTGGAGAGATGATTCATCATTATATGGGGACATCGACTTTTGCCAACTATACTGTATTGCCAGAAATTGCCGTCGCTAAAATTCGGGAAGATGCCCCTTTTGACAAGGTTTGTTACATCGGTTGTGGCGTGACAACAGGTATCGGTGCAGTCATCAATACAGCCAAGGTGGAACCGGGAGCAAATGTCGTAGTTTTTGGTTTAGGTGGCATTGGTTTAAATGTCATTCAAGGGGCGCGGATGGTGGGAGCTAATATGATTGTGGGTGTGGATCTTAATCCCAACAAAAAAGCCCTAGCTGAGAAGTTTGGCATGACACATTTTGTCAATCCCCAGGAAGTTGCAGGCGATTTAGTCGCTTATTTAGTTGATTTAACTAAGGGTGGTGCTGATTACAGTTTTGAATGTATCGGCAACGTCAAAGTCATGCGTCAAGCCTTAGAATGCTGTCACAAAGGTTGGGGTGTGAGTGTGATTATTGGCGTGGCTGGTGCAGGACAAGAAATTAGTACTCGTCCGTTTCAATTAGTCACTGGGCGTGTGTGGAAAGGTTCAGCATTTGGCGGCGCGAGAGGGCGTACAGATGTGCCAAAAATTGTTGATTGGTATATGGATGGGAAGATAAATATTGATGATTTAATTACTCATGTTATGCCAGTTGAGCAGATTAATCATGCTATCGATTTAATGCACAGAGGTGAGTCAATTCGCAGTGTAGTTACGTTTTAATTAGGAGATTGTAGAATGGATAAATTAACACAGTACGCTGCATTGAAAATTATTAACTCTGTACATTATTTACTTAGGAACTGCTATAAATTGTGATCATCCACACACCACAAACCAGATAAACCTGATGCAAAATCTCTATGAAACTGACTTTTATGCCTGGACGCAAGAACAGGCTAATCTATTGCGTCATAATCAATGGAACCAGCTTGATCTGTTAAATTTAATTGAAGAGATAGAATCGTTGGGCAGAAAAGAACGCCAAGAATTGCGAAATCGCCTCACTATATTAATTGGACATTTACTAAAATGGGAATATCAAGTTGAAAAACGTAGTCGTAGTTGGTTGGCTACAATTCGCATCCAACGACGGGAAATTATTAAATTACTCAGTGAAAATCCTAGCTTGCAATCACACTTGGAAACATCCCTTGCAGAAGCTTATGAAAACGCCAAAGATTTAGCATCAGGAGAAACAAACCTTCCCCTCTCCACTTTCCCGCAAATATTCTGTTATTCCTTAGCAGATATTTTCAGCGATCGCTTCTATCCAGGCATACCCGCAACAGATGATTTAATGACATAAATAATCATGTTTTAAGAAATAGCAAACTCGGTTACTTCCCTACTTTCTATTGACCTAAATCCTAAAACAATATGCTCTTTAGGAATTCCCGCAGCAACTAATTCATCAGCAACTCCCTCTTCTGTAGCGTCATGCTGTAACCAAAGCTTATTGTTAATAATATCGATATGCAATAATGTGCCGTAAATACGATAACCATTTTGCCACCCAGCCTCTACCAGTAAGTAGCGATGCCTACGGCGGGGCAAAGCCCAACGCGCTCTCTATCAAACACCAGTTCAACTTGAACTTGTTGATCTGTATCAATAAAATCAGCATATTCTGACAAGATTTTTTCCACAATTTCCCGATAGTTACTAATTATTGAATCCTTTTGACAATCACCTCTTCTGTTGGATTAAAACTCACTAAACAAATAATGCCATCCTCAATTAAAGTTTGTCCTGCTTCTTCTTCAAAAACTGTTTGTCGGATGCGTTCAGTTACAGCCAGATATAGTTTATGTTCAGGATAGTAACGTTTTAATAAGCGAGCATACAAAACAAATTGACCAACCGCTTCTTCGAGATCCTTCATATCGGAAGGACGAGTAAAACTTTTAACCTCAACCGCTATTTTTTCGGTTCCCCGTTCAGCTGCTAATAATCGTTCAGCACCCAAATCAACAAACAAGCTTCTACCACGAGCTAGACGAATCCGTAATGGATCATGGGTTATTGTCCAGCATCTTTAATTAGAGATTGTTTAAATATATTGTGGTATTTGTCTTTGGCAGGCATATTATCCTTATTCTATCCTGTTTTTTATTTGACTACAAATAGCTAGATATTAGCAAGTTAATGGATAATTGTTTCTGTAATGTTTTATTGTATTGACTCAAGTTAAATTCCTACTCTCCTGAAAGAATAAAATAATGACTTATGACTAATCTTAAACTCATCTCAGAATATAAAACCTTTGACGGCAAACTCGGCTTTTATTCTCATCCTTCTCCTACTTGTAATTGTGAAATGCGCTTTGCTGTCTATCAGCCACCGCAAGCTAGGGAAAAACCAGTACCAGTTCTCTATTTTCTGTCTGGGTTGACTTGCACAGAAGAAAATTTTATGGTCAAGGCTGGGGCGCAACGTTATGCGGCTGAGTATGGTTTGATGTTGGTTACACCAGATACTAGTCCCCGTAATACTGGTATTCCCGGCGAAGATGACGAGTGGGATTTTGGCACAGGTGCAGGATTTTATCTAGATGCGACAGAGCAACCGTGGCGATCGCACTACCAAATGTATAGTTATATTGTCCAAGAATTACCTGCTTTAATCACCGCCAATTTCCCCATACAACCTGATAAGCAGGGAATTTTCGGTCATTCTATGGGGGGACACGGGGCGCTAGTCTGTGCGCTACGCCACCCCAAGCTGTTCACATCTGTTTCCGCCTTTGCACCAATTGTTGCACCGACACGCTGTCCTTGGGGCGAAAAAGCTTTTACTCGTTATTTAGGAAATCATCCCGAAAGCTGGCTTGCTTATGATGCTAGTGAATTGATCAAGCAATTAGGATATCATAGTCCCATTCTCATTGACCAAGGCACATCTGATCAATTTTTAGCAACACAATTGCTGACAGAAGTATTTGAGCAAGCTTGTGCAGCAATTAACCAACCCCTAAATTTACGTTATCAAGACGGCTACGACCACAGTTATTATTTTATAGCCAGTTTTATCGCCGATCATATCCGTCATCATGCGATCGCTTTAGAAGCTAGCGGTTGTACTAATTCGTAATTCGTAATACTCGCCAAAGGCGAGAAGCAAGCTACGTAATTGATACAGTCTTACTTAGTCTGGTTTTGGGGGTTTGTATCTGTTTCATGATTTTTGGGAATCTGACTGCTGAATTCTTCTTCAAATTACACCTTCCAATTCTTCGTCACTCAATTCATATAACTGACGCAACTTATTTAACTTATCTTGATCAGCTTGCCAAAAACCTCGACCATTTGCTTCTAACATTCTGCCGACAATGTTACGAAAAGCTTCAGGATTTGCTTGACGTAATTTCTCTGCCATTTCTGGATCTAAAGCATAGGTATCAGCAGCTTGATCATAAACCCAATCATCAGTAAAATCAGCCGTACCACCCCAACCAATCAAGGCTGTCATCCGTTGAGAAATTTCATAAGCACCACCAGAACCTTGATTTACCATTGCGTTAGCCCATTTGGGGTTTAACAATTTAGTCCGGTATTCCATCCGCAGCAAATCATCTAAATTGCGGGGTGTGGTATCTTTGGAGAAACTTTCCACAAAGCTGGTGGTAACTTTTTTACCGCGTTGTTTTTCGGCTGCCTTTTTCAAACCGCCTGTGTTGGCGTAATATTCTTGAATATCGGTTAAACCATATTCTACCGAATCGATTTCTTGAACAATGCGATCGCTTGTTTTTAACAACTGCTGTAAAACTTCTGGTCTAGCTTGACCTTTATCTTGTCTACCATAACTAAATACGTTGCGACTTTGCCAAGTATTACCCAATTCCTCGCCAGATTCCCAGTTACCATCCACAACTTGATCATTTACTAAAGAACCAAAATCACCCGCCGGATTAGAAAATAATCTGGCTGAGACATTTTCTACACCTTGATTTTTTAAAGCTAAAGCGTGTTTTCTAATAAAATTTTGGTCTTCTGGTTCATCAGCATCAGCAGCCCTTTGAAATAAATCATCTAACAATTCGATGATATTGACAAAACTATCTCGGAAGATACCAGACAGATTTCCTAACACATCAATTCGTGGATGTCCGACTGCTGCTAAAGGTTTTAATTCATAACGGACAATTCTCCCTGTCCCTTCTTTCACAGGTTCTGCACCGACTAATTCTAAAAGAATTCCCAAAGATTCACCTTTAGTTTTAATTGCATCCAATCCCCACAATAAAACTGCTACAGTTTCCGGATATGTATGATGTTCTTGTAAATGCTGGGCAATAATTTTTTGAGCAATTTCTCGTCCCCGTTCATAAGCTGCGGGGGAAGGCATTCTATAGGGATCTAAAGCGTGAATATTTCTGCCTGTGGGTAATACTCCCGCCCCATCACGCAATAAATCGCCCCCTGGGGCGGGGGGGATATACTCACCATTCAATCCTCGTAATAGGTTTGTCAATTCATCAGTTGTTTGCATTAACAAATCTGTGATTTGCTGTGCTTCTTCTGGGTTTTTTGATGCTTCACCACCAAAGTAAGCTTCTAAATAAGATGCTAATGCTTCTGTATTGGGTGCTTCTCCTAATGTATGTAACCCAGAAGAAAATAAGCGATTTTCTAAAACTTGGAGATATTCGTATAACTTCACCAAATAATCATCAAAAGCATGGGCGCTAAACATTTTGATATTTTCTGGTGTGAAGGGAATACCCAAACGTTTGGCATCTGCAAATGGACAATCTATATCTAAACCAATATCGACAATCTTTTTACAAATTCCTGCCTTTAAGACATAATTCTTTTGCGGATCTTCTCGATATTCAGCAATTAAATCTCGCAATGCTACCAACTCTTTATACAACCCAGCCCTACCATAAGGCGGTACATTGTGAGAAATCAACACCCCATAACCGCGACGCTTGGCTAAAATCGACTCGGAAGGATTATTGGCTGCATATATATAGAGATTAGGCAAATCTCCTAACAAAATATCAGACCAAGAATAACCTGTATTACCCAAAGGCGAACCAGGCAACCATTCTACAGTACCGTGCATACCAAAATGCACCACAGCATCAGCAGCCAATTCATTTTGCAACCATTTATAAAAAGCTGCATATTGAGGATGGGGTGTTAAATCTCTCTCAAACATTAACCGCATGGGATCACCTTGTATTCCCAACGGCGGCTGAACACCTATCCACACATTCCCCAACTGTACACCACCAATTTGTAGTTCGTCACCAAAAGTTTTAATCCCACTACCTGTTAAAGACTTCCACTGTTTTTCAATGCGGGATGTGCGGAGATATCCTAACCATTTTTCTAAAGTGCGGGTGTTGACAGTGTTGGGGACTGGGGACGAACTAGTTTCTAGCCTCTCATCTGCTGCTTTGACTTGACGAATTAATTCTTCGCCGTCTTCGGGGATATCACCGACGTTGTAGCCTTGTTCTTTGAGGGCTTGTAGTAATTTAATCAGACTGCGGGGAACATTTAATAATGCAGCAGTTCCCGCAGCCCCATAACCGGGGGGGAAACCATATAAAATGATGGCAATTTTGCGTTCTGCGGGAGGTTTTTGGCGTAAAGCAATCCAGCTTTTGACTCTACCAATTAAACGCTGTACTCGTTCGGGAACTAAATAAATATCTTCACCTACTAAACCACCAAGGGGGACGGTATCAATTGCCCCATCTAGTTCTGGTAAGGCGTACAAAACTACACTTTGCAAACCACCTACACCTTGACGTGTCCAAGAGTGGATATCTTGAATTAATAAGGGTGCGGCGACGATGTAGGGGACATTTTTAGCGGTGAGGATACGTTTTGCTACTTCTACTTGTCGTCCAGCTTCCATTGAACCAGCAGGGCCACCGACTAGAGGAAAACCGATAGTAGAAGCGATCGCATCAACTTTGACAGCTTCATTAGATAGTGAAGGTGTTTCTATGATACCGCTTTGTCGTTGCTGAAGTTCGTAGTCGGTTGTCATCCAATCTCTGACTGCAACGTGTCCTTCCACACCATTAATAAATATAGGTAAGGGAATTAAACCCGCATCTTCAAAGCGGCGAATTAGTTGGGGTATATAGGGTTGTTTGGTGATGACGTGTTTGCGGTAGAGGAGAATTCCTACGACGGAATTTGTAGAGACGTTGCGCGGTGATGTGGTAGAGACGTTGCATGCAACGTCTCTACGATGACGGGTTTGATACCATTGCAAATATTCGCGGGGTGATGTGAAAAACCCTTGATATTCGGGGTGGAGTAATCCCATATTCGGGGTTTCGATGGGTGGAGGAATATCTCCGACTTTTAAATCTAGGTATTTTTCTGCTAATGTCCAAAATAGAGACGCAACGTTTTCTATCCCGCCGGCGTTCCAGTAACCATAGATAATTAACCAGTTGCGTAAGTCTTGGACTTTTTGCACTGGCACAAATTTTAGGAGTTTGGGGCCGATTTTTAAAAAGCTAATATAACCAGCAAGTTTATCTTCTTCTCGTCCATTGCTGAATTTGTCGAGAATGAATTTAACGGGTTTGGGCATTCCTTTGGGTTTATCACCAATAGCAAAATCACCCAATTTAGTCAAACTCATCAGTTCTAACGCTGACTCGAACACTAGGCGAATGGGAATTTGGGAAATGCGATCGCGTAACCACAAAACTTGGTCATAATCAAATAATAGGCTACCAAAAAACACATCAGCGCCTTGCAATGCTAATTCTACCTCTTGGCGCTGGTTGGTGATCTGGCGATCGCTAAATACCCGAATATCCAAATCCTCACAGCGAGAACTAGCCAAAAAGGCTGCTTTTCTGTACAAGTCAGCGTTAAACGATTCAAATCCAGCAATCAAGACGATGCGTTTCATGCCCGTAAGCTACGAAATATTTCTTTACTTAAGATTTTAAACTTGCTTTTGGACTTGTGACAGAACATCTGTCTATGGGAGGGATTGATTTTATGTTAGTGATTCCCTATTAGACATCTGGTAGAAATTAATTCTGCTTTGCCCGAAATCCTTGTAGAGACGTTGCAGTGCAACGTCTCTACATTCATTTTCACCAGATGCCTATTGCCTATTGCCTATTGCCTTTGAATTCCCGCGTAGCAGTTTAGGAACCGCGTAAACTAAAGGAACGCCACCAATTAAAACAAACACTGAACCTATCGCAGTAAACAACCCAGGGAGAAACCACAATTCAAAACCAGAATTAATCATGGCAGAATTTGGTTGTTGAGGATTGTATAAAACTTCCACTTGCTCACCTTTGCTCAATCCTGGTGAAGTGCTGCCTGCATTAGATTGAAAGACTGTTGGTTGACCAGAAGTATTGGTAAACTCAATCACTGGATAGTAAAGCTTATATGAGCGACCTTCACTATCATTTGACCATCTTCCCTCTAAATCAATGACAGTACCTGATGTTTTCACTGAGGAACTGACAAAGGAATGAGTATTAACTCCGACAATAATACCTACAACAGCAAATATGCTACCCACACCAGCGAAAATAGAACCAAACATTAACAAAAACTTTGCTTCTTCCCTATCCATAGACTTGAAAAATATTCACTGAAAATTTGATACATTCATACACTAGACTTCTGCTAGAAGCAAGTCAATTTCGGAAATGAATCGCTTTCATCTTTAGCTAATACCAATTCAAAAATAGTAATCCGATTTGATTTCTGAGTCACTAGAGGTAAGGGACTGGGGACTGATACCAATTCACAAAAATCCTGATACATATAGCTTACTCGTTGGGTATTGTCCGCCCACCGTTAAAACGGTGGTCTCATAGCTTAAGTCCATTAAAATGGACTCTGATATTCAGTCCTCTTGAGAGGACTTAAGCTATGAGACAGGGATTTACAATCCCTGACGGACTGACGGACTCACGTATTTGTATCATTATTAAAGTGAAATGGTATGAGGACTAGGGACTGGGGACTAGGAAGAAAGAATAAAGGTGTACTGAAGTTTTGTATGCGTAAGCGCAGGCTACGCATACAAAAATCAAATATGAGTCTCATATTACGTGTTACCTATTACCTGTTACCTGTTACCTATTACCTGTTACCTGTTACCTGTTACCTATTACCTGTTACCTGTTACCTGTCACCTGTTACCTATTCCCTATTCTCAATCAAACTTTCCAAAACTATTTGCAAATCTTTTGTTAAGTCATTCACAGCTTGTTTAGTTGCTTGACGATTACTCTGCACATTTACCCAACGTTCTGTAACCGAAATCGGTTCACCTATTTTAATCTGTGCTTGTCGCAAACCTAACCTTGGTCGTCCTGGCAGAGTTGATTCTTGAATGCGGGAAAGCATATCAAATATGAGTAGTGCTGTCTCGGCAAATTTATCGGCTGTAGGCTGTTCTTGAATATAGGTAGCGTTAACAGCAACAAAACTTTCCACTAAACGCATATGTTGCATTCGCAAGTCTGCTTCTTGAGCAATCCAGTCTGCTAAACCACGTTGGAAAGGTGGTAAATTATCAATATCTGCAATATCATCTCGGTAAATATAATTCCAACCAGCTTCTTCTAAACGACGACAACGGTCAATAAAATTACCTTGGGGTTTAAGATCAAAATATTGCTCGGCGACTTGTAAAACTTTATCTAGTAAGCGATGTAGTCTAGCAATTATGACTTCATTGGGTGTAGCGGATGCTTCAGTGGCGATGGTTTTGGGGATGTCTTGATGATAGAATCGACGATAAAACTCTTCCATCTCTGTAATGAGATATTCACCTAACCGACAAATGCGTTGCTGATAAATTTCTGCTTGCTCATGCTTACCAATTGATTGGACTGGTAAACCACAATCAGCTTCTAATTTACTCAACAACCAATCCAGTTTTGACCAAGGTGGTTGAGTATAGCGATACTGAACAGAAACTGGGACAATAAAAACAGTCTCAGAACGGTTAGCTTTGTGCAAATCTTCCACACACCAGAATCCCAATTGAGCTACACCTGGTTCTAAAGGGCTGACAATACCACTATGACCATTATTACCACCTTCAGGAGCGATCGCAATAGGAAATTTAGCATTGGCAAATAAATCTCTGGCTGTTTGAATAGCTTGTCTATCTAATCGCCTACCACGACGAATTGGCACACCACCTAATTGAGAAAATAACCAACCTAGCCAATTCCCAGCCCAAATTGTCATTCCTCGATCATAAACAAAATAGCTGTGAATCGGGTGTTGTAACTTTATACCTTGCTGACGTGCTGCCTGCGGTACAAGCCGAGAAATCACATAAGATACACACAGAGGATCTTCTACTTCTGGATGACGAAATGCAATTAAAAAGCGAATCTTGCCAGCTTGGAATTTTTGATAGAGTTCTGCCAATATGTCAGTATTTTTAGCATCAATCTGCACAATTCCCGCCGGTAGCCAAGGTCGAGACCGAAAACGCAATACAATCGGTATTACCCACTGAATCATCTTAAGGATTAGTGGATTGAAACTGTGGGGAATATATTTTAGCGGTGGTTGAGTCGAGTGAATTGATTTAGGCAAGTCCCTCTCCAATGGCATCTTTGCGATTGTATCCTATAGGATATGGATTGAGCGAGTCTCCGCCGGATCGGAGCATCGTTGCACCCAACCTACATCTAATGCAACTCTCTTTTTGGTGAAGGTATTAGTGATATGGAATGCTTTTATTTACAACCAGTAATTCTCAAATGCGTACAGCGTTTATTTGGTTAATCACCGCCGCCACCACCACCATAATCACCGCCGCCACCACCACCATAATCACCGCCGCCACCACCACCATAATCACCGCCGCTACCGCCACCATAATCACCGCCGCCACCGCTATCGTAACTACTACTAGACATACTGGAAAAAACGACGTAAATAAGGATACCAAAGACTAACAATCCCAACAAAATCCACAATAACCTCTCATAAAAAAATTGTGAACTTTGCCATCCAGAGGTTTCAATCTTAGTACCCGCACGATCAAATGTCACCTGAATTTCTAACCCCTCCCCTGGCTCTAGAGATCGTTTAGTAACAGCCTCAATAGTTTTTGTATCGACTCGGCGAATATTTGCAACTACACCAAAGCTTTGGAATATTTTAATTTTAGTAGTAAGTTCTTCAGGAAATTCCACCCTAACCTGCGCCTGTTTAATAGGGGCTTTACGGTCAGAGAATATTGCTTTCCAATATACTTGAGCATAGTTATGATTGACGCGCAATCCTCCAATAACACGATATTTCAACACGAAAGTAGGACTTTCTGGTGGTTGCAATTGATGTTCCCAACGAATCCAAAATTGATTATTTACTGTACTTGTTATATTGGGTAATACTTGACCATTTTCGGATACAGAAACTTCAGTAATTCTGTCTACCTTATCTAAAGGGATGTACCGGGAACGCAGATGGTTATAATCTCCAGTAAAATTATATTTTTGTGTCTCAGTGACTAACATATCACCGTTAGGCTGTACGGCAATATCGACATTGATAAATTCCCAATAGAAAGGTGCTGATTCGGCTTGCACATTATGGATAGTAAATGTGAAGCCAAGAACAAATGTGAAACAAAATAGCAGCAGCCTGTATACTAATTTCTTGCTCTTAATACTCACACGATTTTCACAAACATCAAAAATAATATAGCGCAACCAACGAAATTTTATTTTTACTTTATAAATAACCTCTTAGGCGATGGTCTTGGCGACACATGAATAACTGTAAGGGCGTACGCCGTACGCCCCTACATCCCACCTTCAGCGCGATTGTAAATTTTGAGAGATTTCAACAAATTTTTAATATTCTCCTTGAGCAAATAAACCAACTTAAATTTCCACCTTTCTGCCCAAAAAACCAGGTTCATATAATAGTCTTTATCAGCCATTTTGTGTTTATATATAAATCTCCTCTTGGACATCTGTATCGCATAATATCCAGTTGAATTTTGACATTTAGGACTATTGATATCAGAAAATTCTGCTTGCCAAACTCTCCACCAAAATTTGAGGGCGTATGGAGGGGTTTCTCGAAAAATCTTTTTTAGTTCTTGATTATCTGACACCATTAACTGAAAATTTTGTCCAGACATTGCACTTGCTTGCCCTTTAGCACTACCGTACAAATAAGGCACAAGATCCCATTTATTTTGAAATTCTCTATCAGATGCAAATAACTGCTTAAATAGTCCATCTAGCCAAAAATTATTATCCGCTTTGGTTCTCTTGTGCCAATATTCATCACAAGCATTTTTCCATTTATTGATTATAAGTGAATCTTTTTCAGATACAATAAACCAAATAGCTGGGCCATGTTTAGGCATTCCACCACCAGAACCATGATACATCCATAGACCAGCAGGTTTAACTGCTTCTTCTACCCACGAACTTAATGGTTGCATACACAGCATAGTTGCGTCAGCCCAAACACCACCATGATTTTTTAATAAGCTTAAGCGAATAATATCAGCTTTATGTTGAGGTTCTATGTCTTTAGTTTGATCATATAGATAATCGATATCATCAACATATTGATGAACGTTATTTAATGTCAGATATTCAACCTTCCAGTCTGGATTATTTATTTCCCAAGATTCAGCAATTTGTTTAATTAACCAAGGCGCATCATCCCATCCTTGTAACCACAGTATCCATATTGTTTTATTTAACATAATCTCTCTTATGTCAATGCCAATATGACGTGATTATATCACATCACCATTATATTCAGGTATGCGTTGCATATATAGGGTTTCTTAGTCTACTGAGGTACAAATTTATGTGCGTTTATCTGCATTTATCTGCGTTTAATTATTCTATATTGTACCTCGCTGGGGTGAGAGACACGATAAGAGAAATAATAGATAGAATAAAACAATCAAGTAGGATCAGCTACCCTCGGCAGAACGTCATCGCCACCACACAACCGTTGAGATAATTTGAGAAAAACTCAAAAATCAATCTTTTAACCAACAACCCTTTTAATTAAGAACAAATTATCTCTATCTAAAGGATGAAAGTTGATGTTTAAATAGTCCAATGATTGCCAAAAAACTTTGAGCAGAAATTTTTCTTTACTGAAGAAGAACTGTAACATTTCTTGCCAGACTTTAATATCTAACAGCTTTTTATCTTGATATAGCATCATTATTAAACCTAAATTAACAAAACTCAGCACAAAAGTATAAGCCATAATTATACCTATGAGCCGAATTAGGTAATTCTTCGTGACATTTTGCAAAACATCATATGCAACTGTTTTATGCTCAATCTCTTCTGCTGAATGCCACTCGAACAGCTCTTTCATTATGGGTTCTGCTTCAGCAAATAATTCTTCTTTTAAAGTCAGTTCCGCTATCACATTGGTAAAATGCTCGACCCCAGCAATCATGGCTAATTTGAATTTAATATTCAAGCGAGTTTCACAAACATTAAACAGAATAAAGTGTAACCAACGAAGATATCTGTCAAATGTATAACCTTGTTGACGAAGATTCTGCCAAAATTTCTCATGCTGAACAGCGTGTTGTGCTTCCTGTCCCACAAATGCTAAAGCTTCTTCTTTTAAGTTGGGGTTATCAATCTGCTTAATTTGTCGTTTGATTGTTCGTAGCATGAACTGTTCGCCATCAGGAAACAGCAGGGTAATGCTATTAAAAAAGTGACTTTTGAAGACACTATTCCCATACCAATACCGACTAATCTGCTCTGGAAAATCAAAATTTTTCTGCCTAACAGTTATTTGAGACATAATTATTATGCTTCGTTAATAGTTTGTACAAGATAAATAATAAAGTAAATTTTATATAGCGATCGCTACCAAATCTGCTAGTTTCCCATCCAGCATTTGCGCCACCTCTAAAATCTCGGCATTCTGCAATTGACCAAGCAATGATGACGGCTGATCATAAGTCACACAAGTCCTACCATCAACATCTTCGTAGACAAATAATCGCAAAGGAACATAAAGTCCCACAGCCGGATCGACTTCAAACATTTGGTTAGCAATCAAGGGGTTGCCAATTATATACAGCTTAGACTTATTCCGTACACCAGATTGAGATGTTAGTAGTCCACCCAATTCAAAATCCACCAACACAGTGAGTCCACTTTTCCCCAACATTGACTCCACAGCAACTTGCACCTGCTCAAAAGATTTGTTTGTATCTAATCTTTTCAACTGTCTGAGAAGTTGATTATCAGCTGGAGTTGCCATTGCTTCTATTGCACTTGTCACCTCTGCAAATGTCTTTTCGGAAAACGCAACGACTCGCGTAACTGTAAAATTAACATCTGTTGTAGCATTAACAGTTTTCATCTGTTTCTCCTAAAGTTTTGATTTATGCTATCTAGGCAATATTTTACCCTGAAGATTTAGGGCTTTTCAAAAAGTAAATTAGCTATTTTTTAGATAGATATCCCTATCAGAATATTAGGACGGGCAAGCTACCCATCCTAGAAGAAAATCTTGGCTATTTTCTATTGATAACTCCTTTAAATAATTGTAAGTATCAAAACCTCAAAACCTCAATAAAATCCAATTTTCTTAATAACATAACTTACTTTTGGATAGCGTCATTACGAATTACGAATTGGCATCATCTGAGATTTCAAAGCTTTTGCTACCAGCTGCTTGAGTATACCTTCGGCTTTAGTGGGTGAGAGCCGATGGACAAAATAAAGCGCTTTTGCCGGCCCCAGGCGAATTTCATAATTGTTCGTACGTAAACCCTTGATTAAAGCCTCAGCTACCTCAGCAGGCGAAACTTTATCTGTATTGATTTGCTTGATGGCTTCCGTATCCACAAAAGGCGGCATCACCTCAAACACTTTGATGTTGTTTGGCTGTAGCTGTTGTCGCAAAGAACAAGAGAAGGAATGCACAGCTGCTTTTGTGGCACTATAAATTGCCGTAGTTGCAGAAGGAACAAGCGCAACTATAGATGATAGATTGACAATAGCAGATTCTGGGCTATTTAAAAGTAATGGCAATGCAGCTTTTGTGACACGTAAAGTCCCCACCAAATTTGTGGCAATCTCTTCCTCACCACTGATGACGGCATCTTCATCGTGCAGGAAGTCATAAAATTTGATGATACCGGCATTGTTTACCAGTAAATTTAAGTTACCGAATTGAGACTTGATTGCAGTGAACATCTCACTGACTTGATCCGGTTTGGTAACATCGCATAAGAAAGTGTGCAGTTGCGGATAAGCTTGGCTCGCTTGTGCCAGCTTTTGTTGATTACGACCACAGATAATGACCCGATTGTTCAAGTTTAACAAAGCTTGGGCGATCGCTAATCCAATACCCGAACTGCCACCAGTAATCAAAACCGTATTGTCATTAATTTTCATAATCGAACTCACCGAATAAAGCAAAAGCTAAAAGTTACAAGGCAAAAGAAAGAACAGGGAATAGGGAATAGGTGACAGGGAACAGGGAACAGGGAACAGGTAATAGGGAACTCTAGAAGAGTGAATATGTGTAATTAATTCTGCTTCTAGTCTCTGACTCAACTAAGATGAAAAACGCTGTAGGTATTTGCAGAACAGATCATGTTTGCATAGATAATCAAGTTAAAAGATGCCCATGCAACAGAAATATGGAATTGGAATTGCTCTTTCCCTTAACTTTTAACTTTTAGCTTTTGAAGTTGGTTTGCTGTTGCCGGATTAAAAACTCGCGGATGGCCGAGTCTTCTGTCAAACCAATAGCACGAGCATAAGCTTTCTCTGCCTCAGATTCGCACCCTAGATGCTTGAGTAAGTGAGCCTTAATTGCCCAATATGGCTGATAGTTCCTGACGGCTTCTGCTGGAATTACTTCCAAAAGCGTTAAGCCTTGTTCTAATCCTTTGGCTTCAGCGATCGCTGCTGCATGACTAACTAAGGCTCCCAATGTGGGAGAAAGCTGGATTAAGCCTTCATATAACAGTGCTAGAGCCTCCCAATTAACGCGCTGAGTGACTAGACGTTGAGCATGGATAGATTGAATTGCAGCTTCTAGTTGAAAACGTCCTAATTTCTTAAACGTTGCCGCCTGAGCCAATTCCTGCTCGGCTTCATCAATCATCGATTTTGACCACACAGAGGTGTCTTGTTCCAGCAACGGCACATATGCACCGTCGGCTGTTCTGCGGGCATCTCGTCGGGCTTCGCAATGTAGCATCAGCGCTAGCAACCCCCGTGCTTCCGGTTCTTTGGGCATAAGTTGGACGCACAGACGCGCTAGCCAGATGGCTTCTTCGGCTAATCCCTTATTCCGAGGATCACCCCCAGTGACGTTTTCCCACCCACTAGTAAAAGCAGCGTATATGGCTTCTAGCACTGCTTCCAATCGGGTTGATAACTCTTTAGTCTCTGGTAACTCAAAAGCAATGCCAGCATCTCTAATTTTGGCTTTGGCGCGGACAAGGCGTTGACTCATAGTTGCAGGTGCAACGAGAAAAGCTGAGGCAATCTGAGCCGCATTCAAACCCAGGACTGTTTGCAACATTAAAGGCGTGTGGATGCTGGGATCAATAGCAGGGTGAGCGCAGATAAACAAGAGTTTCAGACGTTCATCAGGAAACGCTACTCCATCCAAAGGTGGTTCAACTTGAGTCTCCGTTCCTGTCAGTTTCAGGGCATTGATTACCCTGTCCTTGACTTGGGTGCGCCTCACATCATCCAGCAGACGATGCCTTGCAGCCACTAATAGCCAAGCTTCAGGATTTTTCGGGACTCCGCTTTCAGTCCAAGTCTGCAACGCCGCCAGGAAGGCATCGCCGAGAGCATCTTCCGCCGCCGCCACATCCCGCGATCGCGCTGCTAAATATGCAACTAAGCGTCCATAGGAGTTGCGTGCTGCCAATTCTGCGACTCGACGTGCATCTATCACCATAATTTATCCCTGTGGTGCGGTTTTCTGCCAAGCAGGTAACTGCTCAATCCTAGCGTACCAGGCTTGGATATGAGGATAATTTTCTAAAGGAAAACGCCCTGGCACAGCGTAAGTCAAATCACTAGCCACAGAAAAATCTGCTAATGTTAGCGTGTTGTTGACCAGGAAATCACGCTCTGCTAAATGCTCATTCAATACAGCCGCTTCCTTGTGGAAGATTTGCGTCGCCCGTTCCACCTCTTGTGGATCAGGTTCACCAATGTTTGTCAATGGTTTAACAAAATTTTCGTATTGCAGAGTTCCGCATCCTTGCAACCAATGAGCTAACTGCCAACTTTGCCAGCGCACAATCTCTGCCCGACTCTTGGCATCTTCTGGCCAGAGAGTGTTGGGAACCTGGCTAGCCAGATACTGCATAATTGCCGTTGACTCCCAAACCACAAAGTCACCATCCTCTAAAACCGGAGTCCGGCCAGTGGGATTTAACTGGCGGTACTCTGGTTGATGCTGTTCACCCTGTTGAATATTCACAAACTGCAATTCGATCGGTAGTTGCAAGTGTAGCGCTACCGCATGAGCCTTGCGTGTATTAGGAGAAGGGGGAAAGTAATAAAGCTTCATTCTAAATAATCCTATTCTTGAGCTGTGGATACTAGAGGACGAACTTCAACGCAGCATTTACCAGCAGCCGGACAACGTGCCGCCCAATCCATTGCTGCATCTAAATTTGGCACATCGATGATAAACAAACCACCGAGTTGTTCTTTGGTATCTGCATAAGGGCCATCCTGAACTTTCCGTTCTCCTGCTCGTAAACGGATGGTTGTCCCTGTATGCGCTGGATGTAATTCTGCACCACCTGCAATCACACCAGCTTCAACTAAAGCTTGAGAATAGGCATTGTAAGCAGCTTTCACTGTAGGACGATTAGCAAAATCTTGCTCTGTTTCGTAAATCAGAATTGCGTACTTCATGTTGACACACTTGTAATCGAATTAAGAAAAGCAAAGAAGAAGAAGTATTTTCTGCTTTCTAAATCTATGACGTTTGAGGAATGACGATTTCGACAGTGGAGAGAAAAAATTTTTTTAATTTCCTCTAACCCTTACTCAGTCAGTCTTTTGGGGTATATCTACGAATCCGCCGATGCCCAAAACGCCAACCTAACGCCAAAAATAATCCCATGCCTAACATACTACTTGGCTCAGGAACCTCAACCCCAACAGCCACATCATCCACAAACACATCATAGACTGCAAACTCTGGCTGGGGTTCAAAAATTGTCGGTAGGGGATTGTTCGTTACTAAGAGTGAACGATCTTTGTTATTAAAGGCAATATTTGATGGATTCCGCCATAGTAAAGGATTATTAGGGTCATCAGGTCTAATAGCTGGCCCCGAAAAACGATTGGTTTCTGTACCATTTGGGGATAAAACAGAAATCTGATTCCCTCTACCCAACACCACGTAAAGATTCCCTGAAGCACCAAATTCAATCCCCGCAGGTGCTTCACCAGGCGCGTACTGGAAAAAGGTAGATATATCTGTAGTGCTGGGAGCATCTACTAAAGGTAAAGTGTAGATGAATCCTTGACCAACTGCATCTGCGGTTGCTGCTACATATAGTTTTGTGCCTGTAGGATCAATACGTACTCCATTAGCTCCAAACCCATCAAAGCGACTATCTTGATACCAAATTTCTGGAGTCCCGCCACCAGCCGCAACTCGCCAAATTGTAGACTGAAACGAATCGGAAATGTAGAGGTCGCCTTTGGCATCGAAGATAATGTCATTAATTAATGGTGGCAAGTCTACGGCATTGGGTGAACAAGTAGTTCCCCCAGCCACAGCGCTACAAATCGGTAAATCAGGCAATGCAGTCGCATAAATTTCTTGCACCGGGTTAGATTGAGTCACATCAAATCGGACAATACCCTGTTGAATATCACTGACATAAAGCCGATTCTGATTGTCGAAAACAATGCCTGCGATCGCCTGTGGTAAACTCGGATTCTGACCTGTAATGTCATACTTTCGCACCAATGCCCCAGAGTTTAAGTCATACTCTAAAATACTTGGTTGCACAAATAGATTAGACTGGGCTGGGCCAGAAATAAACACGCGATCGCCCAACAAAGCAACATCCTCTGGAAACCCCGGTTCGTTGGGAAGTTCCGCAAATACACGAGAGTCACCTAATAAACGTCCAGCTTGAGCCACTTCAGGAACACTAATTGCCAATCCAGCCAACAAGGCGATCGGCCAATGATGTATTTTCACAAAATTATCCTTGTTCAATCTCAAATCCTACCAATTTGCCAAAACTGGGTAACAGATTAAAATCCTGCAACCCAGCGACAATCTAAGAGGTTGTTTGAAAAGTCAAAAAGTATACAAGAAACCCCTCTCCATAGAGCGAAGCTCTTCTCGTAGAGTACCTCTCCCCGACACGGAGAGAGGCTTTGAAACCCTTATTTTCTTGTTCCCCTTCCCTAGTAGGGAAGGGGTTAGGGGTTAGGTTTTTGAGATTTTGGTGTTACGCATGATACTTTTCAAACATCCTCTAAATTTCCTAATTACGAATTACGCTATGTCTTCCGCAATAATCTTTTCTAAACAACGTTCTGCCAACGCTGCGATCGTTAAAGATGGATTAGTCCCTCCTGTCGAACCAGGCATTAATGCACCATCCACAACATACAATCCTCGATAGCCTACCACCCGACCATAAAGATCACAAGCTTTTCCTAAAACTGCTCCTCCTAAAGGATGGAAGGTAGGAAATGTGTCAGAAACTCCACCGACAATTTTTGTTTTCCGAGGAGAGTAGCTACCCAGTGTAGTCGTGGTTTGTGTTTTCCCAAAAGCCAGAGCATTTTTCCGATCCAATACTCCATAAGCAAATTGTGCTGCTTTCAAGAGTTGCGGATCGCCAACAATCTTGTTATCAGGCCAGGTTAGTCTCACCAAACCCTGAATTGGATCATATTTAAAACTCCCTTTTGCAGAGGGTAAGCCTATCCCTACAAGGGCTAACAGTCCATCAGGCGCATTCCATATAGAGAGTAATTCAATAGACATCGGCCCAAAGGGATTACTAAAGTCTTGAATTACAGCCGTTGCTGGGCCACCTAGATTACTATTTGTGGGTAAGGGATAACCTGCACGAATAGTAAAAGTATCTCCATTAGTTCCCCAATCTTGACCAATGTAATTATTTAATCTGGCCAGCGTACCTGTAGCTTTAGCTTTAACTAACAGTTTAGAGGTTCCCATTGAACCAGCAGCTAGAAATAAATATTTACAGACAATAGTCTTGGTCGCCACCACTGACCCAGACTCATCAATCTGATTACAGACCACTCTATAACCATATCCAGGAACTTCTGAGATAGCTGTAGCTATATGTAGAGGTAAAAT
The DNA here is from genome assembly GCF_013393945.1 of Nostoc sp. TCL26-01. Lineage (NCBI taxonomy): Bacteria > Bacillati > Cyanobacteriota > Cyanophyceae > Nostocales > Nostocaceae > Nostoc > Nostoc sp. TCL26-01. Next base: position 5,397,575 of record NZ_CP040297.1, on the reverse strand, counting down.
ATCGACTTTGCCAGTTTGTTCTGCTAGTGCTAAATAATTCCGATCTAGACTCTTTTTCGCCCCACTATTCATCCCATACCAATCTTCACCAATAATCACCGAAGGAACTTTTGTACCGTTGATTTCCTCACGCACAATGTCCCAATCTACCGCGATATCTAACAAACGACTCGGTAATCCAGCATTTGCTGCTTGCTGAAGAAATAGCCGGGTTGATAAGTAGTATTTAGTAGCTAAAATATCTGCGGGAATAGGTGCTGGCTTAATGATGGAACGAACACGCGGATAATAGACCTTATCCATCTGGTCATAGTCAATTTCTTGAGGAAATACCCGATAGAATAGCTCACGTGGAGGTTGGTAGGTAACACCGTTATAGACTAAAGAACCACCACCAACCCCAGCCCCAGCATAAACAGAAATGCCTTTTTCATCTTGACGTTCTAAAATTCCTGGATACACATCGATAGGAACTTCATCCAGCACCACAGTTTTCGGACTCAGCCAAGCAGCTCGTCCATCAGGATGACGATAGGTAGCAAAAGTATTTTGTGCCGAGGTGATCGGCCAACGACGACCTCGTTCTAGAACTAATGTATTGATCCCAGCTTGCCCTAAACGCAGCGCTGCAACCGCACCACCAAAGCCGCTACCAATCACCAACGCTTCTACAGTTTCCTCTTGAGCATGAGCCAAGCGATCGCTCACCAATGAAGTCATCAAGGCGGTAGAAAATATAGCACTATTTTGCAAAAACCGCCGACGACCGTAAAAATTATTACTGACCATAAACCCCTTTTCTCTCTAATGTTTTGAAGCGCTCAATCTCCTATTTCTATCGACAAAATTTTGACCTCTTTCTCTGTGTCTCCGTGCCTTTGTGGTTAAATAAATTATTTTTTACCACAAAGACACAGAAGAATTTGTTGTTAGAAATTAGGATTTTTTCAGGTCAGATTAACCGACCTTACTCACTGATTTACGTTTGCGTTTCCAGATAGTAACTGCCCCTGTCGCACCCACAATCAACATCCCCGATATAGCAGAAGGTTCCGGCACTTCTCTAGAGCCGTCAGCTATGATCTGCAACACATAATCAGCACGATTGTCTTCTTGGAGAATAGAGTCATCAAATACTATCTCGCCAAATTGGTCATAAGCAATACTAGAAACTAGTCCAAATTTGCCAGATGCTTGAGCATATGTCCGGGGGTAATCAGGAGGCGCAGTTGGCACATTGGACAAATCTGTGACTTGTATGATCCCTGGTTCTTTGAAGATTTCTTCAAATCCAGGAGGATTCCACAAAACTTTCAATTTCGATGGTGTATTTGTGGGGTTTAAAACTCCGTGGATGCGATATCTTGGGGCATAAATTAAGGTTCCAGCAGGTGCATCATAAGCGTGCAAGATATCTTTCGGAGCATTGACTCCAGGGATCAGTCCATCACCCTGATAGATATTTTCTCCTGTAAAGATGCGCAAAATTCCCTCTTCCACATACAACCATTCATCATCATCTTGATGGATATGTGGGAAAGCACCTTTTCCTGGTGGAACAATAGTCTCTCTCAATGTGTATTGACCATTGGTAGTTTCGCCCCTTTTAACAAAGGTAAATGGCTGTCCATCAAAGAATAAATAGGATGGCGCATCCGGATCTGGTGTGATTTTAGGGAAGACAAAAGCTTCTGCTTTGGGAGTTACAGCTAAAGCCAATAGTAATGAGCTAAGTACACCAACTCCAAATAATTTCATGCTCAATTCTCCTTTGCAAGTAATTTATGCCAGTGATTAACTTGATCTGAACTTACCGAATCAATAACACTAGGGAATTCCCGTGTTAATTTGTAGCCCTATTACAGTTAGAGCAGTTTCTAACTTCTGTTGGACTAAGCTACTTTATTAGCCGCTTTACGTTGGCGCTTCCAGATAGAAATTGCCCCCGTTGTCCCAAATATAAAAAAGCCTACTAAAGCAGTAGGTTCGGGAACTTCTGTCACATCATCAGACAACAAAGCAACTAACTCGTCAGCATGATTGTCTGGAAAGGCAAAATTGTGATCTACGACGATATCTCCAAATTGCTCAAAAGTAAAACTACCAACTAATCCAAAATCATGGCTCTTTTGTGCCAGTAAAGAGAGGGTTGCTGGGTTATATGGTGGCAGATTGGATAAGTCGGGAACTACTTCACTTACTTCTCTAATCAGGTTCTCAAATCCACCAGGATCGGTAATTAGCAATACTTTTCCTGTTGTAGTCCCCACATTTCTGATGCCGTGGATGTAGTTCTTTCGGCCAAAGAACAAAGTACCGGCGGGAGCATCAAAAGCATACAGAGTATCTCTAGGAGCATTCACTCCAGGAATTTGATCTGGATCAGGATAAAACTTATCTCCGATAACTAGTTGCATATTTCCATCTGCAACATACAACCATTCATTTTCATCATGGTGAATGTGGGGTGGTGAAGCACCTCCTGGGGGAACTATAGTTTCCATGAGCGAGTATTTTCCTCCTGTCGTTTCGCTCCTTTTGAGCAGGGTAATTGGCCCATCTGGGAGAAACAAATAGGATGGTGCATCTGCATCTGGTGTCACGTTGGGAAATACAAATGCTTCTACTCTAGAACTCATCGCTACACTAAGTAGCAACGAGCTAATGAGTCCAACACTCAATAACTTCATTTCTGACTTTCCTTCTCTATGAACTTTTGTAGACGCTTAATTTCTGAGCAAGAACACAGTCATCTTTCATCTCTGCCATAGCCCAAAAACTATTGACTATTGACAAGCTTCATTCAGGTTTATTGCTTTAGTTGCATTAGCCCTATAGTTTTGCGCCAAACAGTTCTGCTCTATATTTGCGTTGCAGAATTGAGATTGCAGCTAAAACACCGAAAGTTAAAAGGCTCCATCCAGAAGAAGATTCTGGCACTTGTGTAATATCTTCATTCAGTATACTTAATAATTCGTCAGCATGATCATCCAGATTAGGAAAACTTTCACTAAATTCTATATCGCCAAATTCCTCCAAAAATGAACTACTGATGAGTCCATATTTAGGCGCTGTTGATATAAACGCAGAAAAGATTTCTGGAGTGTATGGAGGCGGATTTGAGGGATCTTGTACCACTGGACTGACTTCTTTAAACAGGTTCTCAAAGCCAGACGGACTCCAAACTAATAGCACCTTCACAGGTGTATCGCCAAGATTTATCCCTCCACGAATGCGATGTTGTTGCCCATAGAATAAGGTTCCAGGGGTGGCATCAAAGGCTTGGATACGATCTCTGGGAGCATTGATTCCCGGAATTTGACTAGGATCAGTATACAGGCTGTCTCCTAGAAATAATCGTGGATTTCCCTCTTTGATATATATCCATTCGTTTTCAAACTGGTGAATGTTCGGTAAGACTCCAACTCCCGGCTGTAGTTCCAGTTCTGCTAGAGCATAACGTCCTTTGGTAGTTTCACCTCTTTTGAGAAAGGTCATTGTTTGATTTGGGAGAAACAAATACGTTGGTGCATCTGTATCTGGTGTGATGTTCGGGAAAACAAAGGCTTCTACGCTAGCATTGCTCGTTAAAGTCAATAAAAGCGAGCTAATTAACCCAACTCCAAATAATTTCATGACAAGATTTCCCTTTTACCTACTCATTAGGATTTAGATAACTCTTATGCCCAGCCAAAACTGTCAGCATTTATAGAGTTAACTAAAGAAATGCAGTCCAATAATTAATCACATTGATACCAAAGTCTTAACGGAAAAACTTTAGCGGAGTGTGACTCGCTCTTTTAGCAAAAATTCTGGACGCATAAGCAGGTAGGTACAATTTCAACCAAACTCCGGGAGTCTGCACTTATCTCAACGACGAATACTTATCACTTACCTTCTTATGCTCTTAACTTGTTGCTACAGTGTTTTCAGAGTTTTTACCAAAATAATACATTTACATACTACATGATTTTCCTACATAGAAATATTAAAAGAAAGTTAATTTTGTCTATTGCACGTTCTCTAAGTCTGAATGAGCAGAGTCTGCGGTCTGGAGATTGATCTATCTGAATTTTGGGGACTGACAAATAAACAAATGTCCAATCTGTTAGGGTATGTAAGTCAGAGAGCATCCAGAAGTATCCAGAAAATATTCTTACTCATACACTCTACTTACAGCCGATTTCGGATAATTTATGCTTTTTTCTTCGCTTAATTCTGGTGACTTCCAAATCAAAAATGATGTAGTTTAATCATTTATTTTTGTTCGATTAAGCTTAAGTTAAGTTTTATAAAAAATCATCTATTTTTATTTTCATGTTTCTTTATTATTAATTAATAATTGTGCTAATTGCATGGATTGTTACTGAGATTTTGATTCCTTGCTAGGGGAATTTGAGTTGATTTTCGCACCCTGTACGTAGTCTTAAAGCTTCATTGTCAGGTGGACAATGCTGAACTACCTGCTGATTTTATTGGAGATTGCATATAGATACCGATTGATGTACCTGTATGCAATTCCGATGATTTCAAAATCAAATACGATTGAGTTTAATCATTTATGTCTGTTCGATTAAATTTCAGTTAAGTTCCCAAGCAGCTTGTTAAATTATCTGATCCATTTTTCTTAATTATTTATTTATAACCTTTCCCGTTGCACAGTATTTTCTGGATAATTTAGCTTTCTTGTCAATGGCAAAGTTAACTCTAGTAGGGGTTGCGTGAATTTTTGATAATTTTTCATGTCATGGTTTATATATATATAAATGATACATTTCTTCCTGCTGATAGTGAAACAAGCCATTTATAAGTCATGGTTGAAAATAAATTTGCATACGTAATTTTTTTTAAAAGAATCTACATTAGCTTGAGTCCTTGATAATCAATGCTGGATTCAAGACTGACGAATGAAATAGTCTATATTTTTCGATGATTTACATTTCTTTAAATTTAGCCACTATACATAAATCTACTAATGCTGCTATTCTTAACTGAAGAGAAAAGGTTTCGCGTCTAATTACCAAAGCTGTAGGTAATTGCAAAGAACATTGAGATGGTTTAATTGAGCAATCTTGTAAAATCTGAGAACATTTCATCAGGAATTGGCATTAGTGGCGTGGTAGTAGTGTTAGACGCATCACCCGAAGGGCATCGGTGTTTGAGCAAGACATTATCTAATGACTATCACCAACTGAGGAAATTCTGTGTCTATAAATGTTGATGATTTGTATCAGAGTCAGATAATTTGGGTAATTGTTGACTGACTGGTAAATTTTCCAGATCCTCTAGAAAATTCAGAATTAAGTTACTAGTACTGCTATACAAAGGTCAATGTTCAACATTTAACAGTCAATAAGCTTGTACTAATTCTGGACTGCTTAACTGTTGAAAATAGTAGTCTTATTTACATCATGCTGTACTAGACTGCTGGCAAAACTATCTTTTCTACTCTTATCTAGAGTCAGTGGCTATTGAAAAAAAGCCTGTTTCAACAGATGTTGAGGCCATTAGTATGAGTAGGTGAAATCAGTTCCTCTAAACTTCAGTCGTTGGGAACTTTTGCCAGAAGTCTATTGTCAGACTCACGCCTCTCGAACTAGACCTATTTGGTTATCCTAACTATGAATATACCAATGAAAAAATCTGCTGCTATTGCAATAATTGGCATGGGCTGTTGGTATCCTGGTGCGAGGAATTTACGACAACTTTGGGAAAACATACTCGCTAGAAGACAAGAGTTTCGCCAGACACCAGATCAGCGCTTACCCCTTTCAGAGTATTATGATCCAGACTCTGCCGTCCCAGACAAGACTTATGGAAGTCGGATGGCTGTGATTGATGGGTTTGAGTTTGATTGGATGAGCAAGCGCATCCCTAAAACAGTTGTCGAGACTGCGGATATTGCTCACTGGGTAGCTTTAGAAGTGGCAATGCAAGCTTTAGAGGATGCTGGTTACACCCGCACTAACGTACCGATTGAACGGACTGGGGTGTTATTGGGGAACACCATGACAGGGGAGTTTTCCCGTTCTACTAACGTCAGGTTGCGCTGGCCTTATGTCCGCCGGGCTTTAGTGGCTTCTCTAGAGGCTAAAGGTATGCCAGCACCAGTGATCGATTCTGTGGCAGAGACAATGGAGGATTATTACAAATCTGTATTCTCCCCCATTACTGAAGATACACTTTCCGGTAATCTTTCTAATACGATCGCCGGCCGCATCTGTAACTTCTTCAACTTCCACGGTGGCGGTTACACAGTCGATGGGGCTTGTTCTTCTTCATTAGTAGCAGTGGCAAATGCAGCTACATCTTTAAGTAATGGTGATTTAGACTTAGCCTTTGCTGGTGGTGTTGATATTAGTTTAGATACCTTTGAATTAATTGGCTTTGCTAAGACTGGCGCACTGACAAAGCAAGATATGACAGTTTACGATCGCCAAGCCAGTGGCTTTATTCCGGGAGAAGGATGTGGTTTTGTCGTCTTGAAGCGCTTAGAAGATGCTCGTGCTGATGGCAACTATATATATGCAGTCTTGAATGGTTGGGGAATCTCTTCTGACGGCAAAGGCGGACTAACAGCACCCAGCCGGGAAGGACAAGCCACAGCCTTACGCCGCGCCTATGAACGAGCAGGTTACAGTCCGCAAACACTTGATTTTATTGAGGGACATGGTACAGGAACACCAGTAGGCGATCGCGTAGAATTAGAAGGTATCGCCCTGGCGATGAAAGCTGATGGTGAAGTAGGCGATCGCATTTGCGGTGTCACCTCCTTTAAATCTATCGTTGGTCATACAAAAGCGGCTGCGGGTGTTGGCGCACTGATCAAGGCTACCATCGCTGTCAACCGCCGGATTCTCCCACCAGTAGCCGGTTGTAAAGAACCAAACGTCGTATTTGAAACTTCTGCGCGTTGTCTCTATCCCATTCTCCAAGGACAAGTCCGCACTCAGACAGATATTCTCCGGGCTGGGGTTTCGGCTATGGGATTTGGTGGGATTAATTGCCACGTCACGCTGGAATCTGGTGATCCACCGGCAACTCATCTCGAACCATCGATTACGGAGAAAGCCTTACTAGTTTCTCATCAGGATACAGAGATATTTGTGTTGGCTGCCGCATCTGTTTCTGCCTTGTTACGTCGGACATTGACTGTGAGCCAGATTGCCGCAGGCTTGAGTGTGAGTGAACTAGTTGATTTGGCGGCTCATTTAACCCGCGAACTAGAACCCCAATTACCCATCCGGGCAACAGTAATTGCCAGTACAGCGACAGAATTAGTAGAACGCTTGAGCCTTCTGGAAAAACTGTTGCGGGAAACACCCCCAGCGCCAGGAAAGACAGTTGTCAGCCCCCAGAAAGAAGTGTGGATTGGCAATGCAGTACGTCGCCACCGCGTCGGCTTTTTGTTCCCTGGACAAGGTTCGCAGAAATTAAATATGGTGCGATCGCTTGTAGAGAGATACGATTGGGCAGAAGATTTAGTCACCCAGGCGGATGCTTGGTTGAGTGAAATTGGTTCCCCAGGGGTGAGGGAAAAGATTTATCTGCCTCTTGACCGAGTTGTGAATCAGGAACAACTCACAGAATGGTCAAAAACCCTAGCAAACACTCAAGTTGCTCAACCCGCGATTTGTCTGGCTTCCCTGATTTGGCAGCGCTACCTCAATCGCCTTGGCATCAAACCAGTGGCTGTGGGTGGTCATAGTTTGGGAGAATTGAGTGCTGTTTATGCCGCCGGAGGATTTGACGAAAAGACACTTCTGTGCTTGGCTGGTGTGCGTGGACAGGCGATGTCAGTAGCCAGCGATCGCCCAGGGGCTATGGCTAGTTTAGGTTGTTCACGAGAAACAGCTGAAGCCCTGTTGCGTCAAGTTAGTGGTTATATCGTCCTGGCAAATATCAACAGTCCTTTGCAAATAGTCGTTTCTGGGGAACAGGCTAGTATTGAGCAAGTCGTTGAGCTAGCTGTGGCTGGAGGTATCCGTGCCGTCAGACTACCAGTTTCCAACGGTTTCCATTCTCAACTAGTTGCACCTGCTGCCGAGTTTTTAGGTCAACATGAACTGATGCCAGATCAACTGACAGAAATAGCTGTACCAGTATTTTCCAGCATAGACGGACAACAGCTAGCACCAGGATTGTCATTACGGGAGTATTTTAGCAAGCAGGCGATCGCTCAAGTAGATTTCGTCTCTCTAGTCAAAACCCTAGAACAGAAATGCGACCTGCTGATAGAAGTGGGGCCGGGGAAAGTGCTTTCTGGTTTAGTCAGTGATATTGCCAATGAGCTACTTTGTTTGCCAGTGGAATCCAAACCCGGTGTTGATCGGGATTTGAATGTCATGCTCTCCGCCCTATTTATCCACGGCGCTGATCTTAACTGGGAAACTGTTTACGAAGGTCGGTTGGTTCATCCGTTTATCCCCGCGTCTCAACGCATCTTTATTGAGAACCCCTTGGAGCGTCCATTCCAGGTGTCACCGGCGAGTGTAACGCCCATGCCGCAAATGTTTGAGTCTGCACCTACCACCAATTCAGTACCGTGGGAGATCCTAGCTGATTACTTCTCACAGCGCGGCAAGTTTCTCACAGAAGTCATCAAAGCGGATGTGCAAACTCAGCAGCCAATGCTTTCTACTCCTATCAGTAACCGAGAAAAAGTGCCTGTAAGCAGTGTTTCTCATCAAGTACCTGTTGCAAATACAGAAGTTAGCGTTGCTGTCAAGCAAGACCAAGCTACTAGTGTAGAAAGTTTGTTAATGAGTTTGATTGCTCAACAAACAGGATTCCCCCAAGAGAGCATCACCCTGCAAATCCGTCTATTAGATGACCTGAATTTAGATTCCATTAAAGCCGGAGAAGTGATCGCTACAGTGGCTAGAGAAGTTGGTGTGGCAGGTTTGATTGACCCAACAACTTTGGCTAATGCAACCATCCAAGAGGTAGCGGAAGCATTACGGCAAGCTACGCCCAATCATCACGGCACTATAGCAGTAAACGGGACAAATGGGGCAAAAAATGGGTCAACGATTACTGTTAGCATTGAAAACTTATTAGTCAACCTGATTGCTCAACAAACCGGATTCCCCCAAGAAAGCATCACCCTGCAAATCCGCCTATTGGATGACCTGAATTTAGATTCCATTAAAGCCGGAGAAGTCATCGCTACAGTCGCCAGAGAAGTTGGCGTGGCAGGTTTGATTGACCCAACAACTTTGGCTAATGCAACCATCCAAGAAGTTGCTGAGGCGTTGCGTGCTGCTACACCAGAGAGTAACGGCAATGGTCATTATGAAACAGCCGCGAAAAATGAGTCAAATGTAGTGTTGAAAGAAGCGGTGGGTGTAGCATTAAGAGAAGCGATCGCACTCAAAACCTTGACTGATGATCAGCAACAGCCAGCGCAAGTTCGTGATTACATTGTTCAGGCAGTACCAGAGGAATTTACACCAGTTACTTTGGGTAAACATTCTGAGGAAAAATGGCAAACGGCAAATGTATTGATTCTCTGTGAAGCTGGTGAGCAAGAGATAGCAGAGATATTATCTGGGCAATTGAGCGATCGCAATTCCCAAGTGCAAACGGTGTCTTTTACGGAAGCACGGACTCAAGCATTAATCACCAGCAGCGATTTTACCCATTTTATTGCTATCTTACCGCGCACAAGCAACAAAGAGTTATCAGCAGACGGACGTTTGCTCGATATCATCGAACGCTTACGCAGCATCGCCACCCCACCAACAACGCCGCGAGTTCTCCGTGAGCATACAACGATCGCCTATATCCAATTTAGTGGGGGACTGTTTGGGACACAACCACCGCTAGCAGATATCGAGCAGTGCTGTACAGTGGGTTTTGCGGCTAGTGTGCATCTGGAACGAGCTGATTTAAAGGTGCGGGTAGTTGATTTCTCACCTACCGTTAGTCCCGCGAACTTAGCTGAATGCGTCATTAAAGAACTTACCACCGCCCATGTTTACCTATCTGTCGGCTATGACCAGCAGCTAACTCGTTACATTCCTCGTCCCCTGGTGCAAGAACCAGTTGACTATCAACGCCGGGAAATTATTTGGTCAGCCGATGATGTCATTCTCGTGACTGGTGGTGGCAAAGGCATCACAGCAGAGTCTGCCCTAGCCTTGGCCAGAAATACAGGGGTACGCATGGCACTGATTGGTCGTTCACCACACCCTCATGGCAATGTGGAAAGACGCGGCGGTGGCAGTACAGAGATAGCCCGGACTTTGGAAAGATTTAACGCTGAGGGATTGACTTGTCAATATTATGAATGCGATATTGCCGACCTGGATGCAGTTACATCTTTGTTGACACAAATCAGACAAGATTTAGGCGAGATTACAGGTGTAATTCATGGGGCTGCTCTCAACAAACCCCGGTTAGTAGAGCAAGTATCTGCGGAATCTGCGTTGGATGAACTCAAACCCAAGCTCAAAGGCGTTTTGAATCTGTGCCAACTCCTAGCCAACACATCACTAAAATTGTTTGTTGGTTTCTCATCCGTCATCGGCATCACTGGGATGCAGCGCAATGCTTGGTACGGCTTTGCCAATGAAGCCCTGGATTTGATTTTACGCCGCTTCCAACATCAACACCCAGAAGTTGCGGTGATCACAATGGCATTTAGTGTCTGGGAAGAAGTCGGTATGGGTGCAAGGATGGGCAGTGTTCGTAATCTGGCGAAGATGGGCATTAAAGCCATTCCCAAAGACGCAGGCGTAGCCCGATTCTTGCATTTAATCAAAAATGACCCCGGAGATACCCGCATCGTTATTGCTGCCCCAATGCAAGCCCTCTCTGCGTTTGAATCAAGCGGTCTAGATACATGGTATCCCCAGAGATTTTTACCCCGTGCCGAGTTAAAATTCCTAGAACGCATTTTGTTATGTGAACCGGGAGTGGAGATCCTAGCCAGGACACACCTTAGCTTGGAAAGAGATTCTTATCTGTTAGATCATCTGTATAAAGGTTCCTATCTGTTCCCCACTGTGTTTGGTTTAGAAGCAATGGCCCAAGCGGTTGCCTACGTCACAGGTGAGCAGAGTTTCCCTGCCGTCCGCATTGAAGATATTCGCCTGGAACGTCCCATCGTTGTAGACCCCAACAAGGGAGTAGACATCGAAATATATGCAGAAGTACCGGAACGAGAGTTCAAAAATTCTGGACGACGGGTGTATGTGAGTATCAAAACAGAGCAGACGGGATTTGCAATCAATCATTTTTCTGCTACATTTATCTTAGGTGTAGAAAATAATCCACCAATTGAGCAAATCAACCTTCCAGAAGCTCCTTTAGATATTGACCCACAAAAAGACCTATACAGTTGGCTGCTGTTCCAAGGCCCTAGTTTTCAACGCCTGCAACAGATTTATACCCTCAACTCCAGAGAGTGTGTCTTCCAAACCCAAAGAAACGCATTTTCAACAGAAACTCAAGAAGGGAGTTTAAATCGCGCCCAAGGGCCATTCTGGCTGGGAGATCCTTATTGCCGCGACTCACTACTGCAAGTTGGACAACTGGTAATTCCCCAAGACCTGTGTTTGCCCATCCAGATTGACAGCATTGAAATCTACCAACCAGATAATCAGGTTTCTAGCTATATCGGGGTGACACAACCACAAGGTCGAGAAGGGAAACAGTATCAAAATACAGTGTTTGTCACCACTGCCGATGGACAACTGGTAGAAAGGCTCAGTGGCTATCAACTGCGGATACTAGAAAACCGTAAAGATAATCCCACTGTCGAAGAACTAGCTAACCCAACGCAAAGAGACGAGTGGATTTTGCGCCGGAAACTGAGTAATCAAGCGCATCTTTTCCGAGTTACAGCTCCAGAAGTTGCCTTAGCTTACACTCCTGGCATCCACAGTTTATCACCAAGCGATCGCCATAAATTAGAAATACCTCTATTTGAGCAGGCGATCGCTCAATTGATAAATAGCAATCCTCATCTGTTGCCAGAATTCCAAATCACATGGACAGATTCAGGAAAACCAGTGATTGCGGGACTAGATAACCAGAATATAGCAGTTTCTCTTTCCCATGACGAGCGAGTTTGTATCTCTGTGGCTGGATATGGAATGCAAGGTTGTGACATCGAACCAGTCACCCATCGCACCCGACAAGACTGGACAGCCTTACTGAGTAATTCCCGTGAACTGTTAATGCAACAGTTAATTGGGGCTAAAAGTTCCGTAGCTCATGCTGGTACGCGAATTTGGACTGCCGTGGAAGCCTTACGTAAAGCTACTGAAAGAAAGTCGATTGATTTACTCATCGACAGTATAGAAGGAGACAGTGTTTTATTTCTGGATACTGCGGCCAACAGTCAACTTAAAGTCCTCACTTTCCCAGTCAAACTGACAAGAGGTGTCGAAAAAATGGTGGCTGTAGTAGTGCAAGATATCAAACCTAGTAAATAACAGGCAAATAGTGATGCTGGAAAACCAGCATCACATCCAACTCCCAAAAACCTTAAACGAGAAATATCAATGAATAACCATCAATCTCAAGTCTACGATGTTGTCATCATGGGTGCTGGCATCGCCGGAGTTTCTCAAGCCCGCCACCTGCTACTCAACATTCCTAACATCAAAATTGCCTTAATCGATCCTCGTCCCGAAGAACGTACAGACAAAGACCTCAAAGTTGGCGAATCAACTGTAGAAATTTCCACCATGTTTTTCGGTAAAGAATTGGGTTTATATGATTACTTAATTGAGAATCATCCACCCAAATACGGCTTGAATTTTCATTGGGCCAAACAACCAGAAAATACAGAATCAATTGACGATTATCATCACATTTGGTGTACTCGCCAGCCTTCTCTTGCTTCCACCCTGATGAACCGTGCCAAGTTTGAGACTGATGTCTTAAAAATGAACAAGCAGATGGGAGCTAGTTTTTACAATGGTCGGGTAGTAGATGTAGATTTAACCCCAGGTGATAATCTTAATACTGTTAAAGTCAAAGTTGAAGATGGTTATGTAGAACTGAAAGCCAAACACGTTGTTGATGCAGCCGGTCGTAAGTTCATTGTTGGGCGCAAAACTGACAATCTTATCTTCGATTCAGAAGACCTCTATGGATTAAATAACGGCTCGGCTTGGGTGCGAGTAAAAAATGTTGATCGCACAATCTTTCACAGTGGTTATGACCCATTAGGAGCCACTTGTAGCCATTATTATGCTACCAATCACATGATGGGACATGGGCATTGGGTATGGGTAATTCCTACAGATACACAAACAATGGAATTGTCCATTGGCGTAGCTCATCATCATAGTGTTATCCCTCCACAAACCGTCAACACCAAAGAAAAATTCTACGCCTTTTTAGAAGCAAATCATAACCTCATCTATCGCCTACTCAAGAGTGGTGAAGAAATCGACTTCCATTACTTACCAAGATTAGCTCATAAGAGCAAGACGATGTTTTCTCAAGACAACTGGTATGTAGTTGGTGATGCGGCAGCTATTTTCGATCCTTTCTATTCCTTGGGCATGGTAATGATGACCTTTGGCATTGAAAGTACCACAGAAATTATCCGAGCCAAGTTAGCTGGTGAGCCAGATGCCGAGAAAAAGCGGGCTGTTTATAATGCTTTCAATATCGGCACAATTCGCTCTAACAATCATCTCATCCACGCTCATGATAGACAACTTGGTCATGCGAGCATTATGAGCTGGCGCATCTTCTTAGAAAATATGTGGTGGTTTGGTATCATCGTACCTTTGTATGTTGGTAAATGGCACTTAGATTTACCATTCCTGCGTAAATTTGGTCAACAAGGTCGTCACATCATCACCTCTTTAATGACTGATGTTTATCAACAGTGTGATCAACTAATTGAAGGACAAGCCAACCTGGGCTTAATGTATACCCATCGAGCCGATCAATTACCTTTTCATTATTATGTAACGCGGGACTATGACACTTATTTACAGGACACTAAATACGAACCCAAAAAGTGTAATGTCTACGCCTACATGAAAAACACTTACTTCTTTGTGGCACTGTGGTATATTAAATTCCTCTGGAAAGGTTTCGGGATTACAGCCTTATTAAAACCACGCAATCTTCATCACCTATTTAAGTTGTTCAAGGCAGCCGGTGAATGTGTCATAGATGAATTGGTTTTCAAATTTAAAAATAGAAAATCCCCAGTCAGCAATGTCATCGCTCAAGCGAGAAAAGAGTTTGAGGATTACGAATACCGACCTGAGTTGCAACCTTGGACACAGAATCAGAATATAGTCGAACCAGTTGTACACTCCAATGGTAAAGTTACTACACCAGTTCCCGAATTAGCCAATCTCAAATTTTAACTAAGGGAACATCAAAAAATGAATAAATTTTCCCAAATTGGCTGTTATTAGATCGTAGGTTGGGTTGAGCGATCGCGAAACCCAACAAAGCTACAAAAATGTTGGGTTACTCTGCGAGAAGGCTTACGCCTACGTTCCTCAACCCAACCTACACAAAATTAGATTTTTAGCTCTAACCGAAACGTATCGCTATTAAGCTCAACTCCAAAATTTGACTAACTCAAACTTGCAAGAAAAACATCAATGAATAACCATCAATCTCAAGTCTACGATGTTGTCATTATGGGTGCTGGTATCGCTGGGGTTTCTCAAGCCCGTCACCTCCTACTCAACATTCCTAACATCAAAATTGCCTTAATCGATCCTCGTCCTGAAGAACGCACAGATAAAGACCTCAAAGTTGGCGAATCAACTGTAGAGATTTCCACCATGTTTTTCGGTAAAGAATTGGGTTTGTACGATTACCTAATTGAAAATCATCCTCCCAAATACGGCTTAAACTATCATTGGGCAAAACAACCAGATAAAACAGAATCAATAGATGACTACTATCACGTCTGGTCAATTAAACAGCCCCCGCTTGCTTCCACCCTGATGAACCGTGCCAAGTTCGAGACTGATGTCTTGAAAATGAACAAGCAGATGGGAGCTAGTTTTTACAACGGTCGAGTTGTAGATGTAGATTTAACCTCTGGTGATGCGATCAAAACTGTTAAAGTCAAAGTTGCAGATAGCTATGTAGAACTCAAAGCCAAACACATTGTTGATGCAGCCGGTCGTAAATTTATCGTTGGCCGCAAAACTGATAACGTGGTTGCTGGCCCTGAAAACCTCCACGGACTAAATAACGGTTCAGCTTGGGTGCGGGTGAAAAATGTTGATCGCACAATCTTTCACAGTGGTTATGATCCTTTAGGAGCCACTTGTAGCCATTACTATGCTACAAATCACATGATGGGACATGGGCATTGGGTATGGGTAATTCCCACAGATACACAAACAATGGAATTATCTATTGGCGTAGCCCATCATCATGAGGTTATCCCACCGGAAACAGTCAATACTAAAGAAAAATTCCATGCCTTTCTAGAAGAAAACCATAATATTCTCTATCGACTGCTCAAAAGTGGCGAAGAAATTGACTTCCATTACTTACCCAGACTACCCCATAAGAGTAAGACTATCTTCTCTCCAGACAACTGGTATGTAGTTGGTGATGCGGCAGCTATTTTCGATCCTTTCTATTCCTTGGGCATGGTAATGATGACCTTTCAAATGGAAGCCATCACCGAAATTGTCCGTGGCAAGTTGACAGGCGCGCCAGATGTAGAGAAAAAACGGGCTGTTTATAATGCTTATAATCTAGGCTACATAGAGTCTTGTAACCATCTCCTGCGGGATCAGGATAAACAACTCGGTCACGCTAGTATCATGAGCTGGCGGATGTATTTAGAAAATATGTGGTGGTTTGGAATTATCGTCCCCATGTATGTCGGCAAATGGCATTTAGATTTGCAGTTCCTCCGCAAGTTTGGCAAACAAAGTCGTGGAGTAGTTAGAAAACTCATGGTTCATGTCTACGACCAGTTTAATGAATTAATAGAGCAAGACGCTAACATTGGACTGATGTACATCCATCGCGGAGGTCAACTACCCTTTGGGTACTATATCACCAAGGAATTTGACAGTTACTTACAAGATACTAAATACGAACCACAAAAATGTAATGTCTATGCCTACATGAAAAACATCTACTTCTTTGTGACTTTGTGGTATCTCAAATTTCTCTGGAAAGGTTTTGGAATTCAGGGTTTGCTATCACCAAAAAATCTTTATCATGTATTCAACTTATTGAAAGCCTCCGGTGAATGTGCCATAGACGATTTGATTTTCAAATTTAAGACTAGAGGCTTGCCAGCTAGCAGTACAATTGCTCAAGCGAACGAAGAATTCAAAAATTATCAATATCGACCTGAGTTACAGTCTTGGACACATAAACTAGCTACAACATCTTTGCAAACTCATGAGAAAAATGGTGTAAAAGCGCCGGAGTTAGTCAAGTTGTAGAGGTGGTAATTAGTAATTAGTAATAATTTCATCTCATTTACTAACTACTTATTACCAAACCTATCAAGATTCCGATTTAATTTTGGAAATGTAGGGTGTGTTGTCGCGTAGCGCAACGCACCGTTGTCAACCATCAATTGTTACCGAATCTATCAAGATTCCAATTTGATTTTAGAGATACACGCAGCGTAACGCACCGTCATAAAACCAAGGTGCGTTAGCCTTCGGCATAACACACCCTACCTTGTTTCGTTAGAAGTAATCAGGATTAAAAGTTATGATCACTCAGACTAGAATCAGTGACTTTGTGGAAGAACAACGGCAGTTTTTCCAGACTAATCAAACGAAAGATGTTGATTTTCGCATCGATAAACTCAAAACTTTAGAGCAAGCCATTGAAGGAAATAAAGGTAATATTATTCAAGCTTTAAAGGCTGATTTACATAAACCAGGATTTGAAGCCTATTTTGAGATTATGGGAGTATTAAGTGAAATTAAATATACTCTCAAACATCTGAAGAATTGGGCGAAACCGCAAAAAGTTGCAACTCCATTCTATCAGTTTTTATCTTCAGGTCACATCTCTCACGAACCTCTGGGTGTTGTGCTAATTATTGGCCCTTGGAATTATCCAATTAACTTAATGTTGACTCCTTTAGTGAGTGCGATCGCTTCCGGTAATTGTGCTGTTTTAAAACCATCAGAACTAGCTCCACATACATCTTCAGTCATAGCTGATATTATCCAAAATACATTTGACTCATCTTTTATCACTGTAGTTGAAGGCGGTGTAGAAACTAGTAAAGAACTCTTAGCAACAAGTTTTGATCATATCTTTTTTACTGGGGGAACTGAGGTTGGTAAAATAGTCATGTCAGCCGCCGCTAAACATCTGACTCCAGTTACTCTGGAGCTAGGTGGCAAAAGTCCTTGCATTGTTGATGACGATATTAACCTGGAATATACCGCGAAAAGAATTGTTTGGGGAAAATTCAGCAACGCCGGTCAAACTTGTACTGCTCCTGACTATTTGTTAGTCAATCGCCAGATTAAAACAGAGTTATTAAATCATATTAAAAACCAAATAAAACAATTCTATGGTGACGAGCCATCAAAAATTCATAGTTATGCTCGTATCATCAATCAAAGACATTTCTATCGATTAACAGAACTCCTCAAAGATGGAGAAATTATCGTAGGAGGAGAAACTGATTTAGACAATCTCTACATTGCTCCTACTGTCATAGATCAAGTTTCCTCGCAAGACAAAATCATGCAGGAAGAAATTTTTGGGCCGATTCTACCTGTCTTAGAATACACACATCTCTCAGAAGCTATTAATCTGGTTAATAAACAACCGAAACCATTAGCTTTATACTTCTTCTCTAAAAATAAAAAACATCAAGAATTGATTTTACAATCAACTGCATCAGGGGGTGTTTGCATTAATGATACCCTCATGCACATGACTGTCCCAGCTTTACCCTTTGGCGGAGTCGGAGCAAGTGGTTTTGGTCGTTATCACGGTAAAGCCGGCTTTGATAACTTTTCGTATCAAAGAGGCGTATTAAATAAATCTTTTCTCCTCGATTTGAAATGGAGATATCCTCCCTATAAACAAAAGGGGAGAGTCAATAGTCAATAGTCAAGGGTCAATAGTCATTAGTCACTCCCTCACTCCCTCACTCCCCCACTCAGCACTCATCACTATTAAGAGTTCCCGCAATGATTACAACAGCAATTAGTCCTTATCTTCAGGAGAATTTTGCTCCTGTAAAAGCAGAAATCACTGTCAATAACTTACCCGTGATAGGTGAATTACCACCTAATCTCTGTGGTATATTTGTTCGCAATGGCCCGAATCCTCAGTTTCCGCCCTTAAATCGTTATAACTGGATTGATGGGGATGGGATGCTACATGGGATTCAGATTCGTAATGGGAAAGCTGCTTACCGCGATCGCTTTGTGCAGACGCGCGGATTTAAAATGGAGCAGAAGACTGGCCGAGCTATTTGGACTGGTTTAACAGAGTTACCACAGCTAAATAACCCAGCCAATAACCTGTTTAGCCCTTTTAAAAATACTGCTAATACTGCCCTAGTGTGGCACGCAGGCCGCCTCTTAGCGCTTTGGGAGGGGGGGGAGCCATACGAAATTAATTTACCTGACCTGGATACAATTGGGCCATATAACTATCAGGGTCAATTAAGTTCTGCTTTTACGGCTCATCCGAAAGTTGATCCCGTAACTGGGGAAATGATGTTTTTCGGTTACTCTCTCTTACAACGACCCTATTTAAAATACAGCGTAGTTTCAGCCCAAGGAAAAATAGTAAAAACGGTTCCTATTGACTTACCAGTAGGTGTAATGATCCATGATTTTGCAATCACAGAAAACTACACAATTTTCCTGGATTTGCCTCTGACATTTAGAGTTGAAAGACTACAAAAAAGAGAACCTGGTTATATGTTTGAACCTGATTCTCCCAGTCGTCTGGGTATTATTCCCCGTCATGGAGATAGCCATAGTATTCGCTGGTTTGAAATTCCTACTTGCTATGTTGTACATACTCTCAATGCTTATGAAATGGGAGAGGAAGTTATCTTAATTGGCTGTCGCGCAGATGATGCCAAAGCGCTGAACATTCCTAACAAAACAAAACTGTATCACACTCAAGAAGATAGACCGATTCTGTATCAATGGCGGTTGAATTTGCGTACAGGTTTAGTTGAGGAAGAAATCATTGATGATTTGCCATCAGAATTTCCTAGTTTGAATCAGCAGTGGTTAGGAAAACAAAATCGCTACGGTTATACAGCTAGAATGATGCCTGGTGCAACACCTGATTTCACATTTGATGGATTGTTAAAGTATGACTTTATGAGAAATTACTCTCAATCCCATGATTTTGGTAGAGGTCGTTATGGTGGAGAGGCTGTATTTGTTCCTCGTCCTGATGGTGTGGAAGAGGATGATGGTTGGTTGCTGACTTTTGTTTATGACAAGGCTAAAAACACCTCTGAATTGTTAGTTGTGGATGCTCAATATTTTACAGATGAACCTGTAGCGCGTATTCTCTTACCGCAACGAGTTCCTTATGGTTTCCACGGAATTTGGATTCCCCAAGAGTTTTGAGACTTTCATTATAGATGGCAGTAACAATGCCAATTCTCAAGGAAAATATGGTAAACAATGTATATGATGTTATTGTCGTCGGTACAGGGCCTGCGGGATTAACTGCGGCTAATTTACTGGCGCGGAAGGGATTAGATGTACTGATAGTTGACCGAGGAATTAAACAAGCTCTGCAACTTCCAGAAACATTTTATGGAATTAGTCATGACCTGTTAGTGCGGATGAATATTGAGAAAAAAATCCAGCTAGCAGTGGAGGCTCCCAAGCAAATTAGGTTAGTTTCAACTAATGAAAGTTTTAATTACCAAATTGAAATTGAGCCGAAAAGATTCCAGGATAATCATGATGGCATGGGGCTAAACCGAGAAATATTTGAGCAGGTTTTAATTGACAGTGCTATCAGTTGTGGAGCAACTTATTCACCCAATATTGTAGTCAAAGATTTCATTTTTAATCATGATCAGATTACTGGTGTGAAAGGTTGGACACCTGATGGATATATTGAATTTACAGCGAAAATGGTGATTGATGCTAGAGGTAAACAAACACCATTAGCAGATCATTTAGGTATCAAAACACAAGAGAAAAAACCAGATAGTTATATCGCTGTTTTTTCCCATTTTGTGGGAAATAGTTTAACTAAATTGATTCCTAATGATGGCATTTTAGTTGTGACTGTCGATGGTGGCTATCTTTTAGTGATGATGCTGCCAAATGAAAGAGTCAGTGTCATGGCTGTTTTATTTGAAGAAAAAGCGAGAAATAGTCCTAGAAATTTAGACAAAGTATTTCAAGAAACCGTTGATTCTTGGGAACCTCTCGCCAAGGCTATACAAGCAGCTAGAAAGGTTACAGCCACACAACCAGTAATGAATTATGACTGGGAATATGATAAATATTCTGGCAATGGCTTTGTGATTGTGGGAGATGCAGTAGCCTTTCTTGACCCATTCTTTTGTAATGGAGTAGCGATTGGGATGAATGGTGGAGAAATAGCTGCTGATTTTGTTGTTCAAGGTTTAGCTAATAGAGGCTCTCACAATTGGCAATATCTCTCTAACTACGATCAGCAAATTCGTGATCTAATCCACAAATGGGAACGAGTTTGGGGAATTGAAAAGCTGAGTTTGTGCAGCATTAGTTTACTCAAACAGACTATTGGGTTACTAGGTCATCTTTCTTTTCTCAAGCTAGGCGCAATCAATGAAAAGCCAAAGCAGAATAGTCATTCTTTAGTCATTAGTCATTAGTCATTAGTCATTGGTCAATAGTCAATAGTCAATAGTCAATAGTCATTGGTCATTGGTCAATAGTTAAAATTATTTTCCCTTTGTCCCCTTGTCCCCTTGTCCCTCACTCCCTCACTACTCTCTAGGAGAATCAATATGACACAAGATGTTGTGCAGGCAAGATTAAATGATGATAAAACTTTGCCGATTAATATTTGGGCTGCGCGTGGGATTTCGGCGATTAGTCCTGGTGTGCAGCAGCGAATGCGGCAGATTCGTGGTACTTTGATTCAGGGTTTCCAGATGGCGATCGCTCATGACAATCCAGAAGCAATCATATCTCAGCTAGGCAACATTGATGATGAGTTGCGCGGATTTGCCTGTGAGGGTGTAGGTATGGGTTTGACACAGCGAGATTTAGTTGCACCCAGTCAGCACAATCGAGTCGAGTCTTTTATCACTGCTACCCACACAGCTTATGAACACTTTGTCTATGTCGGTGTGGGTTTGATGCTCGGTAAAACTCCCCTACCTCTAGAGCCATATTTATCACAACTTAACCCTGAAAGGGCTTGGCTGGTAATTGATGGTTATGGCTTTCAACATGGTTTATCCCACTGGGAAAAATATCTGGATAATTTCGCTATCCCTGAACATCTTTCTGGCTATGCTTGTCGTGTCTTTGATCAAGGTATGGGTCGTAGCATCTGGTTTGTAGATGGTGCTGATCCTATTCATATCGCCCAGACAATTGCTGCCTTCCCTACTACAAGACAAGCAGATTTATGGGGTGGTATTGGTTTTGTCTGTACCTATTCCGGTGGTGCAGAACGTGCAACTTTAGAAGCCTTGAAGGAAGCAGCAGGAACTTATCAATTTGCGTTGATTCAAGGATCAGCTTTCGCTGCTAAATCTCGGCAAAAAATTGGCAGCTATTCGGCACATTCACAACTAGCCTGTGAGGTTCTCTGGGGAATGGAAACTGCAACAGTAGCCGAGAATCTCGTCATACCAAAGCAAGAAGTTTGGCAGCATTACCGATCGCATTTAACGATGATTTCGTAGTAACGTAGCAAGCCTAAAATGCTGCCAAAAAATTGTAGATATCAAAAATCCAATATGGATCTTGATGTTGGGTTTCCTTGCGTCAACCTAACTTACTACTAATACTACGTTTATGACTCACAACTCAGCACTTTTTCAAAAGGACAATCAAAATGCAAGATAACTCGTGGCAACTAAAAATCAATACCGTCTTGACGCTATTAAATAATACTTGGACGGAGCGTGGAGTGCGAACGGATGATGAACCCATGCAACAACGATTTTTCCAAGTGACTAACGCCATGTGGCAAACTCACCAAGCATCGTTAGCGAGTGACGATCGCACAGTGCTTGTCAATAAGTTAAATTCTATTGAAACTGAACAATTCGGATTTGCCTTAGAAGGGATAGGTATTGGTCTGGCACAACAGGATTTAGTCGCCCCCAGTGACAAAAATCGCGTAGAATCCTTTGTGGCAGGCACTAGTGCAGCTTATCAAACGATGGTTTATTTAGGCGTGGGTTTGATGCACGGAAAAGGTCGTTTGTCAATCGCCAAGTATTTAAACACAAATGATTTGGTAAAAGCTTGGCCGGTCATTGATGGCTATGGCTTTCAACATGGAATGTTCCATTGGCGAGAGTTTCTTGATGCTACAGCTAATCCACCGGCAGAATTTTCCGGCTATACTCGCCATATCTTTGACCAAGGTTTAGGTCGTAGTATTTGGATGGTGAATTGTGCTGATGTGGTGCGGATAGCTCAAACTATTGGTGCTTTCCCAGCAAATAGACAAGCAGACCTTTGGGGTGGTATCGGTTACGCCTGTGCTTCTATTGGTGGTGCAAACCGCGCTACTTTAGCAGCACTAGCAGCAGCATCAGGATCTTACCGCTTTGCTTTGGCTAGAGCCGCAGCTTGTGCTGCTAAGTTTCGTCAATTACTGGGTAATGCAGCTGGATACACGACAATGGCTAGTCAAGTTTTGAGTGGTCTGGAAACTGCGACACCAGACGAGATTCTCAATCAAGCACCGAAAAAACTGCCAGCTAATATTGCAGATATTGATGCTGAAACTTGGCAATGGTATCGAGTCTATCTTATAGCAGATGATTTAGCTACTGATGATTTAGCTATGCTGGCAAAAGTTTCTTAATCAGTTGTTAATTCATCGTGTGCTCATCGCTAAAAATCCGTAGAAAACTACTAACAGGTGCAAATGCCCTGGGGGGAAGAATGAATTTGAATGTAAAAGATCAGGTCAGTCAAAGAGGAGTTACAGCGATCGCCAACACCAACACAGACCTGGAAACCCTTGTCGAACATGGCTATGCTGACAACAATGGTGTGAAAATCCACTATGCTAGTCTCGGTCAAGGCCCACTGCTGCTAATGATCCACGGTTTCCCAGATCATTGGTATACTTGGCACAACCAAATGCAGTTATTAGCTGCAGACTACCAAGTTGTCGCTATAGATATGCGAGGCTATAACCTCAGCGACAAACCCAAAGGAGTGGAAAACTACGACATCCGCCTACTGATAGCAGACGTAGTGACTGTTATTCGTCAATTGGGGAGAGAAAAAGCGATCGTGGTTGGTCATGATTGGGGTGCGATGGTGGCTTGGCAATTGGCGATGCACATACCCACCGTGGTGGAAAAGCTGATTATTCTCAACCTACCACACCCACGCGGGATGATGCGGGAACTTGCCCACAATCCCCAGCAGCAGCAGAACAGTCAGTATGCGAGAGACTTTCAACAACCAGAAGCTTATCTCAGCATCACCCCAGAAATGCTTAGTAGTGTAGTCATACAGCCAACAATGCCGGCAACCGTCCAGCAAAAATACGTTGAGGCATTACAACGGTCTGATATTCAGGCAATGCTGCACTACTATCAACAGAATTACCCCAGAGAACCTTACGCAGAAGATCCTTCTCCAGTCATCAAAGTGCAAGCACCTGTATTGATGATTCATGGTTTACAAGATCAATACCTCTTGGCTGATGGACTCAACAATAACTGGGAGTGGGTAGACAATGACCTCACACTTGTCACCATCCCCACAGCCGGTCACTTTGTCCAACATGACAGCCCCGATTTGGTGACACGGACAATCAAGAGTTGGCTATCTCGTTAACTATATTAGGACTTACGCACTCAACCAATCAACCCTTCTGAGGGTGGTCAATAGTCAATGGTCAATGGTCAATGGTCAATGGTCATTAGTCAATAGTCAATAGTCAATAGTCAATAGTCATTTGTCATTTGTCATTTGTCATTAGTCATTAGTCACTACTCAGCACTCCCTCACTCTCTCACTCCCAAACTCAGCACTCAGCACTCAGCACTCCCTCACTCCCCCACTCAGCACTCCCCCACTCAGCACTCTCTCACTCCCCACTATCAAGGAGAACACAATGCAAACCCTAACAACTTCACCAATGCACGTTATCGTGTCTTCAAATAGGTCTTTTGAAGAGTTTACCGCAGCAATTGAAGCGATCGCTCTCAAAGATCAGATGGATTTGGCAGGCGTGGAAGAACTTGTCTTGACTAGCCAGTCCTGGGAGGAGTTTCAAGATAGGTTGGAGTCCAAAATCGGCAGTAGAGGCTTGATGACTTTTAACATCATTGATCATGGTAGTCTCATGTCTCTAGCTTTCGCGGGAACAAAAGCCAAGATGTATGTAATTGGTAATCCTCTGATTGCTAGACTGATGCTAGAAGAAAATTTAGGAGTCGGACTCTACGTTCCCTTGCGAATGTTTGTTTACGAAGATAAAGAGGGACAGACTCAAATCACCTACGATAGACCTTCATTTTTGCTCGGACAATTCCAAAACCCGAAAATTTTAGCGATCGCACAAATACTTGATCAGAAGCTCGAAGAAATCATCAGTAGAGCAGAGGCTTTTTCAAGTTAACTCATACCAAGACCTTGATCAATGTTGGGTTACGCTTCACTCCACCCAACCTACATCTATCACCCAATCCCCAATCCCCATTTAGTATATGTTGAAAAAACAATTTCTATTTTTAACAACTGCTACTGCTATTTTTACTGTGGGAACTATACAACAGTCTGCTCAAGCTGCTGTGTTAGCTCTCAATGATGATAATTCAACTGCTGCTTTTGAAGCTGGAGACGCAAGTAATCCTGGCAATAGTGGTTTAATTTTTTGGACAGTTGATAATACAAATCATTTATTTCAGAATCAATACTGGTATCGGATTGGTTCTACAAATGGAGAAAGTGCTATCAATAGTCTGAATTTAATTGGACTTACTCAAAATCACGCTGCGAGCAATCAGCTGACTGCTACCTATGGGGGAAATGGCTTTGAAATTGCTCTTAATTTTAAGTTAGATGGTGGTACATCAGGTAGTCGAACTGCTAGCTTATTTGAGAATATCCAAGTTAAAAATACTGGCTCTGATAATTTAGATTTTCATTTGTTTAAATATACCGATTTTGATCTGACCGATAATGGTGGGGATGACACAACAAACATTAATAATGGTATAGCTAAACAGTTTGATGATTTCACCCTAGCAACACAAGTAATTGCACCTACAGCCAGTCACTACCAAGTAGCTGCTTTTCCTGATATTTTGAATGCTCTAACAGACAATCTTCCCACTACATTGACAAATTTTTCCACAGTCACTGGTGAGAGCAGTTACGCTTTTCAGTGGGATTTTGCTCTGGAATCCGAAAAAACTGTTTCTATCACAAACTCCACATTCCTCCAACCAGTTCCCGAACCGACAATGACCTTGGGATGCTTGATAGGTTTTGCTGGTTTAGGAATCTTCTCTCGTTTCCGTCATTCTCATAATAGGGCTGTGAAGTCTTAAATTCCTCTGTGCCTCTGTGCCTTTCTGGTTAGATAAATGATTTTTTACCACAGAGACACAAAGAGAAGGATGATTTAGATAGATATATGGCCTAGTGAAGGAGCTAGTTTCTGAAGTGCAGCGATCGCATGGAGTCTGACAAACTCATCGCTATCTCCTGACAACACTGTTAAAATATTCCTGGATTGGGGACTACCTAACTGACCCAACGATAAAGCGATCGCACTTCTAATACTATTGATTTTTATCCCTGGATGTGATAATTTCAGCATCTCCATCAAAATTGTTGTCGCAGATGTTGTTAACTCAGGCTTTTGCACTCGTCCCAAAACTGTGACAATTTCTTGCCAGAGTGTTTTAGAAGCAAGGTTATACAAAGCTTGTTGCAACAATTCCAACCCAGTTGATGATTCTAGCCAAACTAAGGCGCGAATAATTTCGAGTTGTAAGGTAATGGGTGTATGTGGTGATATTAGCACTGTGAATAGGTGTTGAGCCGCATCATCACCACCCATCCGTGCCAGAGCAGTGGCAGCTGCACAGCAAACTTCAATGTTAAAGTCGTAAAGCTTGGGTTGTAGTTTAGCAACTAAATCTAATTCAGTACACAAGTCAGGGCGAAAACTTAACCCTTGGATGGCGGTACGTCTAATAGTGGGAGATAAATCATCGAGAGCGTTTAAGAGTACTGGTGGTACACGTTCGTCATGAAAGCTGCTGAGGGCTTCTAAGGCTACAGCCCGGATTGTGGCTTGGCTATCTTGTACTATACTCAACAGAGGTAGGATAGTTTCTGTATGCCGAATGTAGGCAAGCGATCGCACTGCCAAAAGTCTCGTATCTTCTTGTTTGATCAATTCCGACATCACCGGAATAGCCGCAGTACCAATTTGCCCCAAAGCGTTGGCGGCAATGGTTTTGATGTCTTCATTTTCTTTGCTTGTCAGTAATTCTACTAAAGGCATGATGGCATCTGGATGTTGCATCTCACCTAAAATTCGAGCAGCAAACCAATGCAACTCATCTTCTGCATCTTCATCTTCTAAAATGTCAATTAATGGGTTAATAGCAATAGTCCCCAAGTGGCTTAACACCTTAGCCACATCCCAACGCTGCTGAAAATCCCCCATCTCTAAAACTGCGAGTGCTAATTCCAGCAGATGCTCTGAAGTAAAGATTTCTGGATTATTCTCTAACAAAATTAATTGTTGCAGACATTGCACCAAGAATGACCAATTAGCTGCATCATGTGCCGTTTGTGCTTGTCTAAAAATTTCTCTGATATTATTCACAATATTTTTTATGCAGTTGTCAGTATTACGTGATCAGTGCTGAGTGCTGAGTAAAGAGTGCTGAGTGAAGAGTACTGAGTGCTGAGTTATGAGTAGTCAGTAGTGGTTATTCTCCCCTGCTCCCCTGCTCCCCTGCTCCCCATCTCCCCAATCCCCAATCCCCAATCCCAATCCTATACTTGCTTGACTAAGACTGAACTACCTTCAATCTTGACAGCATAATTTGTCAGTGGTTTGGTGGCTGGGTCTTTCTGGACTTTACCATCAATTCCATACTCTGCACCATGACAGGGACAGACGAATTTTTGGGCTTGGGGCTTCCAGGCTACTGTACAGCCTTTGTGAGTGCAGGTAGGGTTTACCGCTACTAAATTTGCCGCTTTGGATGTTCCCACCACTAAAACTGCACCGACGGGTGAGTTTTCAGCTAATAATTGCCCATTTTTATCCAATTCGGCGACATTACCGACTGATTGCCAGTCTTGAGATGTTGTTTTTTGGGGAGAACAAGCAGCGATCGCTACAGGTAGACTACTAGCTATCCAACCCAAACCCACCCAATTCACAAAATCTCGACGTTTCATAGTTGCTGAAGTGATGTGTAATTTTTCACTGATGCTGATCTAGCAAAGGCTAACGCAATCTTATCAGAGTTTTCCACTACTCATTGACATGGTGTAATGCAGAAAACGCACTTTACTTATTCAATTTACGCATTAATACCAATATTTTGTAACTGGTTATACTATTTTACAGAAAAACTCAACATAACCTTAGAACTATCGAAATCGTTACATAAACATTCACAAAAATCACTTGACAAATCTTGCAAGTAAAAAGCACAGGTTGAGGAAAAATTCAAAATTCCTACAAAATTCCGATTTTGAATTCAGGTGTGGCAATTATTATCACCCTCATTACTCTAAAACCCTCTTGAGTACCAGTAATCAGAAATAAATAAATACTTCATTTTTGCATCCCGCTATTAACCACGAATGCTGAACACCAGGAATTTTTAAGCTTTACTTCATTAATCATTGATGAGAGTTAGTTCATGACAGATATAGCAACTACCACCAAAACCAGTCTCAATAAATTCGAGAAATTCAAAGCTGAAAAAGACGGACTAGCTATCAAACAAGAGATACAGGAAATTGCCGCTCTGGGTTGGGAAGCAATGGATGAAACAGATCGGGATCATCGACTCAAGTGGGTGGGTGTATTCTTTCGTCCAGTCACTCCAGGCAAATTTATGATGCGGATGCGGATACCCAATGGTATTCTCACCAGTGATCAGATGCGGGTTTTAGCTGAAGTAGTGCAGCGTTACGGAGATGACGGCAACGCGGATATTACCACCAGACAGAATATTCAACTCCGGGGAATTAGAATTGAAGACTTACCAGACATCTTCAATAAATTTCATGCCGTAGGTTTAACCAGCATTCAATCAGGAATGGACAACATCCGCAACATCACAGGCGATCCCATAGCCGGGTTAGATGCAGATGAGTTGTATGACACGCGGGAGTTAGTACAACAAATTCAAGATATGTTCACCAACAAAGGAGAAGGCAACTCAGAGTTTAGCAACTTACCACGGAAATTTAATATAGCCATCACAGGTGGAAGAGACAATTCTGTCCATGCGGAAATCAATGATTTAGCCTTTGTACCGGCATTTAAAGAAGGGACTGGGGAACTCGGGGCCCCCTCTGGGGATAAGGGGCAATGGGGACTGGGGACTGGGCAGGATTTTTCCTCTAATACCCAATCCCCAATATTCGGCTTTAACATCCTCGTCGGTGGCTTCTTTTCTGCCAAACGTTGTGAAGCAGCGATTCCTTTAAATGCTTGGGTAACACCGGAAGAAGTGTTAGCGGTATGTAGAGCTATTTTAGAAGTCTATCGGGACAACGGACTGAGGGCGAATCGCCTCAAGTCTCGTTTAATGTGGCTAATTGATGAATGGGGTATAGACAAATTTCGTTCAGAAGTGGAACAGCGTTTAGGTAAATCCTTACTACCCGCAGCACCCAAAGACGAAATTGATTGGGAAAAACGTGACCATATCGGCATTTATCAACAGAAGCAACCAGGGTTAAACTATGTAGGCTTACACATTCCCGTAGGACGGATGTATGCCGAAGATATGTTTGAGTTGGCGCGGTTAGCTGATGTTTACGGTAGTGGAGAACTACGACTGACAGTTGAACAGAACGTAATTATTTCCAACATTCCCGACTCACGATTGAATACATTTTTGACAGATCCTTTAATAGAGAGGTTTTCCATTGATCCTGGAGTATTGACGCGATCGCTAGTTTCCTGCACAGGCGCACAATTTTGCAACTTTGCCCTCATCGAAACCAAAAACCGCGCCACCGAAATGATCAAAGACTTGGAATCAGGATTAACCTTCACTCGTCCAGTCCGCATTCATTGGACAGGTTGTCCCAACTCCTGCGGACAACCCCAAGTTGCAGACATCGGTTTAATGGGAACAAAAGCACGTAAAAATGGCAAAGCCGTAGAAGGTGTTGACATATATATGGGCGGTAAAGTCGGCAAAGATGCCCATTTAGGTGAGTGCATACAAAAAGGCATTCCCTGCGAAGACTTGCAACCAGTATTGCGCGATTTACTCATAGAGCATTTTGGCGCAAAACCCAGACACGAGGCTTTGGTTACTAGCCAGGGATAAATAGAGACGTTTAAAAAATGTACAGAAGTTGCAGTGCAACCTACATCTAACCGAACAAATGTACAGACGTTGCAGTGCAACGTCTCTACCACGACGAATTAACAACTATACCAAGAAAAAATGACAAACATTTCCAGACGCAAATTTATCCTTACCACAAGCGTTGCAGCAGCAGCTTCCATCGTCGCTCATGGCTGCACCTCTAATAATTCTCCATCAGCCACAGGTGAGCAAACACCCTCCGCAGCCCCAGCCGCAAATGTTTCCAGCGCTAACGCACCCAAAGTAGAAACCACCAAAGCCAAGTTAGGGTTTATTCCTCTGACTGATGCAGCACCTTTAATCATTGCCAAAGAAAAAGGCTTCTTTGCCAAATACGGCATGACTGATGTGGAAGTCATCAAACAAAAATCTTGGCCTGTCACCCGCGATAACTTAAAAATCGGCTCCTCTGGCGACGGTATTGATGGCGCACATATCCTCAGCCCCATGCCTTACCTATTGACCATCAAAGACAAAGTGCCAATGTATATTTTGGCGCGGTTAAATACCAACGGTCAAGCCATCTCTGTTGCTAATAAATTTAAAGACCTAAAAGTTAATTTAGAAAGCAAAGGACTCAAGGAAGTAGCAGCAAAAGCCAAAGCCGATAAAAAATCTGTGAAAATGGGGATCACTTTTCCCGGTGGCACACATGATTTGTGGATGCGCTATTGGCTAGCGGCTGGTGGAATCAACCCAGATCAAGACGTGGTTTTAGAACCCGTACCACCACCACAAATGGTTGCAAATATGAAAGTTGGTACAGTCGATGCCTTCTGTGTCGGAGAACCTTGGAACGCTCAATTAGTTAGTCAAAAATTAGGTTATTCTGCCCTAGTAACAGGTGAATTGTGGAAAGATCACCCAGAAAAAGCCTTTACCATGCGAAAAGATTGGGTTGATCAAAATCCCAATGCCGCACAAGCAATCTTAATGGCAATTCTAGAAGCTCAACAATGGTGCGACAAAGCAGAAAATAAAGAAGAAATGTGTAAAATCTGCTCAGATCGCAAATACTTTAACGTAGCTGCGGCAGATATTGTGGAGAGAGCAAAAGGCAACATTGACTACGGTGATGGTCGCACAGAGAAAAACTTTGCCCACAAAATGAAATTCTGGGCAGATAACGCTTCTTACCCCTACAAGAGCCATGATACTTGGTTTTTAACTGAAGAAATTCGCTGGGGCTATTTACCAGCAGATACGAAAATTGTAGATATTGTCAACCAAGTAAATAAAGAAGACTTGTGGAAAAAAGCAGCTAAAGCAATTAACGTCGCTGATGCCGAAATTCCTACCAGCACCTCTCGCGGTATTGAAACCTTCTTTGATGGCGTAAAATTCGACCCAGAAAAACCAGAAGCATATTTACAAAGTTTAAAAATCAAGAAAGCTTAAACACAATTTCCTCGCAAAACAAACCGCCGACGTACGCCGATAAATTCAAACATCTTGTAAATTACTCTGCGTACCTCCGCGCTTACCTCCTCCTCCCTCTGCGTTTAAAAAAATCTCTAACTAAAATAAACAATGGCAGCAATACTAGGAAGTCGCACCTTGAGAAAAAATTCTCGCAATAAACTCAATAAATTAATCTTCAAGAAAATCATTCCACCACTAGTAGCCCTAGCAATTTTCCTAGTAATTTGGCAACTCCTGTGCTTAAACCCCGGCTTTAAATTACCCGGCCCCATAGAAACCATTTCCGAAACTTGGGACCCCTTTATTATCCAACCATTTTTTGATAATGGCGAAAGTGATAAAGGCTTAGGGTGGCAGCTACTCAGCAGTTTAGGACGAGTTGGTTTAGGTTTTTCATTGGCAGCGATCGCCGGCATTGTCTTAGGCATTTTAATCGGAGTTAACCAATTAGTCTACAACGCAGTAGATCCCATCTTTCAAGTATTACGCACTGTACCACCCCTAGCATGGCTACCAATTTCCTTGGCAGCATTTCAACAAGCAAATCCTTCAGCAATTTTCGTCATCTTCATCACATCAATTTGGCCAATTTTAATTAACACCACAGTCGGTGTACAACAAATTCCCCAAGACTACATCAACGTAGCTAAAGTTTTACGTCTCAAAGGGCCAAAATACTTCTTTAAAATTGTCTTCCCAGCCACCGTTCCTTACATATTTACAGGCTTAAGAATCGGCATCGGTTTATCTTGGTTAGCAATTGTTGCCGCCGAAATGTTAGTCGGTGGCGTAGGGATTGGCTCATTTATTTGGGATGCCTACAACACCACAACAGAAACCAACTTAAGCGAAATCATCTTAGCCCTAATTTATGTTGGCTTAGTCGGCTTATTCCTAGATAGATTAGTTGGCTTCGTCGCCAGCAAAGTTGTAGCAGAACAAAAGTAGTCAAAAGTCCAAAATCAATAGTCAAAAGTACATGACTATTGACCATTGACCATTGACTAATGACCATTGACTAAGGACTAATGACTAATGCCTACATTTGTTGAAGTTGATCACGTTGACCGGATATTTGACCTACCGAATGGTGGCAGATATATTGCGCTGAAAAATATTGAATTAAAAATCAAGCAAGGGGAATTTGTTTCTCTAATTGGTCACTCTGGCTGTGGCAAATCTACCTTACTGAATATTATTGCTGGTTTGGATAGAGCCAGTATCGGTGGTGTAACTTTAGAAGGACGGGAAATTAGAGAACCCAGTCCAGATCGCATGGTGGTTTTTCAAAACTACTCATTGCTTCCTTGGTTAACAGTCCGGGAAAACGTCGCCTTAGCTGTGGATGAAGTTTATCAAGGCAAACCCAAAGGTCAGCGTCGAGCGATTATTGAAGAACATATCGATATGGTGGGACTGCGCCTAGCTGCTAACAAACGTCCCAGTGAATTATCTGGGGGGATGAAACAACGAGTGGCGATCGCTCGTGCTTTAGCCACCCGTCCTAAGTTATTGTTGTTAGATGAACCCTTTGGGGCTTTGGATGCCTTGACACGGGGGAGTTTGCAAGAACAATTGATGAAAATTTGCAATGAACATCAAATCACTTGCGTGATGGTGACACATGACGTGGATGAAGCGTTATTATTGAGCGATCGCGTTGTCATGCTCACCAACGGGCCAGAAGCCCACATTGGACAAATTCTGGAAGTCCCCATCCCCCGTCCCCGTCAGCGTTTGGAAGTCGTTAAACATCCCAGTTACTACAATCTGCGGAATGAAATTATCTACTTCCTCAACCAACAAAAACTAGCGAAGAAACGCCAGTCTCAGCAAGCCTCCGCCGTAGCCACATCAAAAACAGTCCTAGAAATAGGCTTTATGCCTCTGACTGATGCAGCACCTTTAATTGTCGCTCAAGAAAAAGGCTTCTTTGCCAAATACGGGTTAGATCATATTGTCCTCAACCGAGCAAACAACTGGCAAGAAATCGCTCAAGGTGTCGTATCTGGCAGATTAGACGCAGCCCAAATGGTTGCAGGAATGCCCTTAGCTTTAACTTTGGGTGTTGGTGGTAATCAGCCAACGCCGATTGTCAACGCCTTAAATATTTCTCGCAACGCCAACGCCATCACCTTTAGCAAAAGATTATATAGCCAAGGTGTGAGAACCCTAGCTGACTTGAAAGCGGCAATTAACAACTCACCCGATCAAATCCTCACCTTTGGTGTAGTTCATCCCACATCCATGCAGAACTTAGTTTTGCGTTACTGGTTAGCGGCTGGTGGTATCGATCCCGATAGAGATGTGAATCTGACAGTCATTCCCCCGACTCAAATGGTAGCCCAACTCCAAGCCGGCAACATTGACGGGTACTGTGCGGGTGAACCTTGGAACTACCAAGCTGTGCATCAAGATGTAGGTTTTGTCGCGGCGACAGCTTTAGAAATTTGGTC
Source organism: Nostoc sp. TCL26-01 (assembly GCF_013393945.1). Lineage (NCBI taxonomy): Bacteria > Bacillati > Cyanobacteriota > Cyanophyceae > Nostocales > Nostocaceae > Nostoc > Nostoc sp. TCL26-01. Next base: position 5,363,969 of record NZ_CP040297.1, on the reverse strand, counting down.
AGGACAACCGAAAAAAGTGCTAGGAGTCAGAGAAGAATGGGCGCAGCAGTATCCAGACACTTATCTTTCCTTAGTTAAAGCCCTGCTGGAAGCTTGCAAATATTGTGATGATCTCCGCAACCGCGAAGAAATCCTCGAATTACTCTGTCGTCGTGAATATCTCGATACCAATCCCGCATTCGTCCGTCCTGGTTTCACCGATCCCTACGATCGCGGCGACGGTTCAGCACCCCAACAACTTACAGCCTACAACCAATTTTACCTAAATAAAACCAACTACCCCAACCGTACCGAATTGCTGTGGATGGTGACTCAACTAGCCCGTTGGGGTTTAACTCCCTTCCCGAAAAACTGGGTAGATGTGGTTGATAGAGTTTGCCGTGCAGATATATTCGGTGCAGCCGCCCGTGATCTCGGTTTACTCGACATCGGTGAAGATGATCCGATTCATTTATTTGATGGTAAAGTTTTTAATCCTTCAGAACCGATTGAATACCTCAAAAGTTTAGAAATCAAACGACAAATCCGGGTTGAAGAAATATTTATCTAATGCCACGTACGCCATGTAGAGACGTTGCAATGCAACGTCTTTACCAATCCCCAATGTGAATAAATCATAAATTCATTTAGCCAAACCAAAATATATGATGCAAATCGTCAATAATCAAATTCAAAAATTTCCCAACCAAAAAGCCGATAACTTTTTAGTAATTGAAGGTGTGAGCAAAATTTACCCCACCTCTGAAGGCCCCTACACCGTCCTCGATGGAATTGACCTGAAAGTTCGTGAAGGTGAATTTGTCTGCTTAATTGGGCATTCTGGGTGTGGTAAATCAACTTTATTGAACATGGTTTCTGGGTTTAACACCCCCAGCGAAGGCGTAGTCATGCTACAAAACCAACCCATCACCGAACCAGGCCCCGATAGGATGATGGTGTTTCAAAACTACTGCTTACTACCTTGGCTGAGTGTTTTTGACAACGTTTATCTGGCGGTAGATACGGTGTTTCCCAAAAAACCCCAAGCCGAAAAACGAGCGATCGCTAGAGAACATTTAGCGATGGTAGGACTGACAGAAGCGGCTGACAAAAAACCTAGTCAAATTTCTGGGGGAATGAAACAACGAGTAGCGATCGCCCGTGCTTTATCTATCCGTCCCCAAGTACTGATTCTTGATGAACCCTTCGGCGCACTAGATGCCATCACCAAGGAAGAATTACAAGAAGAACTCCTACAAATCTGGCGCGATCATCAAGTCACCGTGCTGATGATTACCCATGACATTGATGAAGCCTTATTCCTCGCAGACAGAGTTGTGATGATGACTAACGGCCCCTCTGCCCAAATCGGTGAAATCCTTGATATTCCCTTCTCCCGCCCCCGCAATCGCCGCCGCATCATGGAAGATCCCGAATACTACAACCTCAGAAACCACGCTCTAGACTTCTTATACCGTCGATTTGCTCATGATGAAAATGAGTAGTGAGTGCTGAGTGCTGTTAGCGGTAGCGGGGCGTTTAGCCCGTGCTGAGTGAGGGAGCGAGGGAGTGAGGGGTGCAGGGGTGTAAACAGTGAACAGTAAACAGTGAACAGTGAGCGTTTATTAACTAGTAACTGATTTGGTAGGGGTGCAGGAGAGAAGAAGAAATGCTAATGACTATTGACCATTGACTATTGACTATTGACTATTGACTATTGACCAATGACCAATTCCCAAAAAAATAATGCTGAAAAATTTATTTTCCATCAGGGATCGATATCGCATCTTACATCAGACTTGGTTCGCTTTCTTTCTGACCTTTGTCTGTTGGTTTAATTTTGCACCCTTTGCCACCACCATCGGTAAACAATTACAGCTTGCGCCTGAGCAAATTAAAACTGTAGCAATTTGTAACCTTGCCTTGACAATTCCGGCGCGGTTAATTATTGGGATGCTGCTGGATAAATTTGGCCCTAGAATCACCTATTCGATGTTGCTGATGTTTGCCGCAGTTCCTTGTTTAGCGACAGCCTTAGCGCAAGATTTTAACCAACTTGTGATTAGTCGCTTGTTGATGGGGATTGTTGGTTCTGGCTTCGTTGTGGGTATCCGCATGGTGGCTGAGTGGTTTCCCCCGAAAGAGATGGGAATTGCCCAAGGGATTTATGGTGGTTGGGGAAACTTCGGTGCATTTGGTGCAGAGTTTGCCCTACCGATGATTGCGGTTGCTACAGGCTTTTTGGCTGGTGGTGGTTCTAATTGGCGGTTGGCGATCGCTCTCACGGGAATCGTTGCTGCTATCTATGGCGTAATCTATTACAATAGCGTCCAAGATACACCTTCTGGCAAAACCTACAAACGACCAAAGAAAAATGGTGCTTTGGAAGTCACGAGTGTAAAAAGTTTTTGGGCAATGATTCTCTCCAATTTTGGTTTGATATTTGCTCTCGGTTTATTAGCTTGGCGTTTGGCACAAAAAAACATTCATTTTTTAACAGTTAGCCAGATGTATTTGGTCTGGTTTCTCTTAGTGGGATTGTTTGCTTACCAATCCTACAAAGCTTATCAAGTCAACCAAGAATTACTCACAGGCCAGAAAACTTACCCAGCATCTCAACGCTACCAATTTAGTCAAGTTGCGTTACTGGAATTTACCTACGTGACTAACTTTGGTAGTGAATTGGCAGTTGTTTCTATGCTGCCGGCATTCTTTGAAAAAACCTTTGCTTTAGAACACGTTATCGCTGGCATGATTGCCGCTACTTATCCTTTTCTCAACTTATTTTCTCGTCCTAGTGGTGGCTTAATTTCTGATAAATTTAATTCCCGTAAATGGACAATGACAATTATTAGTGCGGGGATTGGTGTCGGTTATTTATCAGCACATTTTATTAATAGTAACTGGCCGATTCCACTAGCGATCGCTGTGACAATGTTCGCTGCTTATTTCGCTCAAGCTGGTTGTGGTGCAACCTATGGAATTGTCCCCCTAATTAAAAAAGAAGCAACAGGACAAATCGCTGGTAATGTGGGCGCTTATGGCAATTTTGGCGGCGTAGTTTATCTGACAATTTTTAGCCTGACTGATGCACCTACTCTCTTCACCACAATGGGGATAGCTGCTTTAATTTGTGCCTCAATGTGCGCCTTCTTCCTCAAAGAACCCCAAGGCTCATTTGCTGGTGGTGATGAAGTTGAATTACCCGAAAATTCTCTAGCACAATCTAATCTCATAGTAGAAGATTAAGTAAATAGTCATTAGTCATTAGTCATTAGGTGTAGGTTGGGTTAAGCACAGCGCAACCCAACAAGGATCTCAAAAACCTAGTATGGATCTTAAGAGGACGTTTGAAAAGTCTGTTTCTTTGTCATGTTGAATGCAGCGTAGCGGAATGAAACATCTCGGTATGTTCCACAAAACCTAGATTCTTCCTTACGCTCCGCTCCAGTCAGAATGACATTTTTATACCTACTGAAACTTTTCAAACACCCTCTAACGCACCGAGAAACATGGTGCGTTACGGCTCATTCTTACTCTCTCAAACTCCCAAATTTTTGCACAGCCGTAACACACTCTACCTTAATAATAAAAAATATATTCTCTAAATTACGAATTACGAATTACGTAGCTTGCTTCCCGTAGGGTATTACGAATTATCATGAGTGAATTTACTAAAACTCTTTGTCCTTACTGTGGTGTTGGTTGTGGACTAGAAGTTTCACCACCAGCCCAAGCTAATAAAGCCACTAATCGAGATAGCAAAGGCAATCCCATTTGGCGAGTACGGGGTGATAAAGCTCATCCATCAAGTCAGGGGATGGTATGTGTTAAAGGTGCAACGATCGCTGAATCTTTGGATAAAAATAGATTGCATTACCCAATGGTGCGGAATTCTTTAGATCAAGAGTTCCGCCGGGTTAGTTGGGACGAAGTTTTTGGTATTATTAGCGATCGCATTCAAAATGTCCGTGCGACTCAAGGGCCGGAAGCTATCTGTATGTATGGTTCTGGGCAGTTTCAAACTGAGGACTATTACATCGCTCAAAAACTGATGAAGGGTTGTTTGGGTAGTAATAATTTTGATGCCAACTCTCGCTTGTGTATGTCTAGTGCTGTGGCTGGATACATTCAAAGTTTTGGTGCTGACGGCCCTCCCTGCTGCTATGAAGATTTGGAGTTAACTGACTGTGCATTTTTAATTGGCACAAACACAGCCGAATGTCACCCCATCATTTTTAACCGACTAGAAAAGTACCACAGAAAAAACCGCAAGGTAAAAATGATTGTCGTCGATCCTCGGCGCACACCCACCGCCGAAGCTGCTGATTTACATTTAGCAATTCGTCCTGGTACAGATATCGACCTGTTAAATGGTATCGCTCATTTATTAATGCGTTGGAATTTAATCGATACAGGTTTCATCGATGACTGTACCAGCAACTTTTCTGCCTACGCTGAAGTCATTCGCCACTACCCGCCGGATGTTGTCGCATGTCAATGTGGCATTAGTGTTGCCGATTTGGAAACCGCAGCTCGTTATTGGGGTGAATCAAAGCACGTTTTGTCATTGTGGTCAATGGGTGTCAATCAATCGAGTGAAGGGACAGCCAAGGTCAGAACAATTATAAATCTTCACCTGATGACAGGACAAATCGGTCAACCAGGTGCAGGGCCTTTCTCACTCACCGGTCAACCCAATGCGATGGGAGGACGAGAAGCGGGAGGTTTATCTCATTTGTTACCCGGCTATCGCTTGCTGAAAAATCCCCAGCACCGTGCAGAAGTAGAAGAATTGTGGGGATTACCGCCTGGGCAAATTTCCCCCCATCCCGGTTTGAGTGTGTGGGAAATGATCATGGCTTTGGAAAATGACAATGTAGGTGTGTTGTGGATTGCAGCTACCAACCCAGCTGTGAGTATGCCAGATTTGGAACGGACGAAACAAGCATTATTGCGATCGCCTTTTACAATTTACCAAGATGCTTACTATCCTACAGAAACTGCTGCCTACGCTCATGTCCTGTTACCGGCTGCCCAATGGGGTGAGAAAACTGGTATCATGACCAACTCGGAACGGCGAGTGACTTTGTGTCAAGCGTTCCGTGAACCACCCCGCGAAGCCAAAGCTGATTGGGAAATCTTTGCGGAGGTGGGACGACGCTTAGGTTTTGTCAACGAGTTTGCTTTTAAAAACTCAGCCCAAGTTTACGCCGAATTTACTCAACTAACCAGGGGTCGTCCCTGCGACATGACTGGTATCAGTCACGAACAATTACGCACTCAAGGCCCCACCCAATGGCCACACCCAGCACCCAGCACCCAGCACTCAAAAAGACTTTACACTGATTTACGTTTCCCGACTACTGACGGTCGCGCTAGGTTTGGGGCTTATTATTCTAAGGGTTTAGCTGAACCACCAGATCCTAATTATCCTTTTGTCTTGACAACTGGACGATTATATGGCCATTGGCATACACAAACACGGACAGGTCGCATTGAAAAAATCCGCACGATGCACCCAGAACCATTTATCGAAATACATCCCCGTGATGCGGCTAAGTTAGGAATTAGTGATCATCAAATGGTAGAAGTGCGATCGCGTCGAGGTAAAGCTAAGTTTCCCACAAAGGTGACAAAGGCGATCGCACCTGGCACAGTTTTTGTGCCGATGCACTGGGGTACACTATGGGCAGATGATGCTGAAGCCAATGCCCTCACTCATCCTGAATCTTGTCCAGATTCCCTGCAACCAGAGTTAAAAGCCTGTGCAGTACAACTAATACCGATTGGTATCGAAACTCCGACGAAAAATTATCAGCTCCAGTCTTCACAATTGTAAGCAGCTAGATATATCCTTAAACAAGGAATTAATCATCACTAATTTCATCAATAGATGATACTCAATAGTTAGTATAGTTATTTTCATCCTTTAGATTTATCTGAAGGATTTTTTATTGACATTTCAGTTTTTCATCTTATTTACATCTGGGGTGATACCAATGAGAAAACTAATGAGGCAGCTTTTTGGATTTACCAAAGATGAAAACTTCATGCACGCTATTGAAAATGTAGAGGTTCTTGTCTCTAAGGTGCTGTCTATTTTTATGGTTGCCGTAATTTTGGTGGCAATTATAGATTTGGGTATTTTTATTGTCAAAGAAGTCTTTACTGTACCTTATGGTAAGATAAACACAACATTATTTAAAGTTTTTGGTCTGTTTTTAAATATTTTGATTGCTTTAGAAATTCTAGAAAATATTACAGCTTATCTCAAGAGACACGTTTTCCAAGTTGAGTTAGTGATTGTCACTTCTCTGATAGCTGTAGCTAGAAAAATCATCATTTTAGACTTAGAAAAAGTCCAAGGTATAGACATAATAGGTTTAGGAATAGCTGTTCTAGCACTTTCAATTAGTTATTTAATCATTCGTTCTAGCAATGCTGGCAATAGACACTAATTATCGGTAGTAGTGCTAATGGTTAAGTAAATTGATTTTTCTACCACAGAGACACTAAGACACTGAGGAGTTTATCACCGGAAATGAGGATGTTAAGCTAGAAAATGGTAAATATGACTCATGAGAATAGGTTCTAGGAAACCAGCATATTTTCTACTAAGTATTCTCCATCTATAGTTCTCAAATCTACTTTAGTAAAATCAACTCCACTTAAATCTGTTTTGAAGATGATAGTCTTGCTAAGACTGGCGTAACTTAAGTCTGTGCTACTTAAATTTGCTCCTGTGAGATTTGCCCCATCTAAATTTGCCCCTGACAAAAAAGCGCCAGTTAGGTCAGCATAACTTAAATCTGCTCCCATTAAGTCTGCTCCTGTGAGATCGGCATTACGCAAGTCTGTTAAGCGCAAATCTGCTTTTTGGAGGTTGGCTTTGTGCAAATCTACATCTTTTAATGTAGCTCGAATTAGATTAGCTGATTTCAATTTTGTCAAAATCAAGTTAGAACCGCTTAAGTCAGTTCTCCAAAGTAAGGCGGCTGTCAAATTCGCCTCTACTAAGTTGCACCCACGTAAATTTGACTGAGATAGATTTGCACTAGCTAAGTTTGCTCTGTCTAAAATGCTTCCCGCTAGACATACCTCTCTCAAGTTAACTGAGTACAGGCTTATTTGAGTGAAATTTCTCTCTCCTGCACTATAGCGTTTGAGAAGCTGATCAGCATCCATATAGCCTGCCTTCCGAATCTTTACGGGCTAGAAACTACAACCTTAAACTGATTTTTTCCCAATTCTTCACCAAACGATGTGTGTTGGGTGATGTAAAGGGTTTAGTTTATTTGTGTATCTTTATATTAAGAAATATAACGCTTTTGTAATAAACTCGCAATCATTTCTCATCAACGTGCTTATAAGTAAAACTTATAAAGCAGTAATTCTGTGATTACTGGATATCTAATAATTGTCGAAGCGATCGCTCAATGATTTGACTGACTAACTGATTGCCTTGTAAATTGAGGTGAATATGGTCTTGATACATAGCTCCGGGGTTAGTTTGAGAATTGAATATGGGCAAAAAATCTATATAGGTAATTTGCTGTGCTTGGGTAAAGTCTTGAAGACGCTGACGGGCGATAATTTCGTAATCACGGGGGCCTGGTTCGCCTAGTTCTCGCAGCAAAGGAGTCATAACTAGGAGAAAATGACGGTGATTTTGGCGGGTTAACTCCTGAATTTTCGCAATGGCTGCTAGATTAATGCCGACGCGATCGCCTGCTTCTTTTTGTAGTAGTGTTAATTCAGGAATTGGCTGGGGTTTTTTCAGATAACGCTGCCAGACTTCAATTAATGCTAGAGGTGGTTTTTGGGCTGGATAATTGCGATCGCGTCCTACGGGTAAAGATGTCGGTGCAGTCGCAAATAAATCATCAGTATTAATCAGTAGGACAATGGCTTGAGCATGGAAATCACCAAATCGCTGTAAATAAGCTAATTCGTTTCTGGGCCCCCAAGAGTTTGCCGAAGCATTTAACACTTCTACTTGTTGATAATTGTCAGACTTTGCTGATGTCAGAGCCACCGTCATTAAACTAGAAATCGTGTGAGGTTGATCAGTCCACCAACCACCGTTAGCGATAGAATCTCCTAAAATTAGTACTCGTAAGGTGTTGGGTACAGGTATCTGAGAAATATTGCCACTCCGCATGGAATACTCATTAATTTCTATCCGATTGCCAAAACGCCTAGTACGCTGATGAGGAGCCAACAAATAACCGATTTGCTGATCAGCAAGATAAACTAAGGGATTACCGAAACCAAAAAGCGATCGCAATCCTATTTCTATTGCCACCAACGCGATAAACACCACGAAAATAATTATTAATACTAATTTCACCTGTAAATAACTCCAATAATGCGTGATTCGTAATTCGTAGCGCAGCGCACAACCAATATTTAAGGTGCGTTAGCCTACGGCATAACACACCCTACACTTCTAGAAGTTCTCTTGACTAAAAAGGAAAGCCGGGAATCTTGATTGGTAGGGGAATATTTACACGCGATCGTACTTCATCCAACACCCGATTAACAGCTCTATCTACAACTTTCTGAGTCAGTACATTTACCATACCTTCGGCAAATCCAGCTTCACCAGTAAACCCCACATCTAAAATGCAACCATCCAACATAAAAGTGCTAACACCAGCTTGGCGACAGACTGTCTCAGCTTGGCGAATTTGGTTAGGTAGCAATGAACCTAGATTGTGATAGCGTTTAGGAAAACTGCGATCTGTAAAAGTGGTTGTTGACTGACCTTTTTCGTAGTCAAATAGTGAGTCATCTTGGCGGATGCGCCAGCTATCACCAAAATCTCGGTGTAGTTTGTCGAGGAAACTCTTCTCAATCTCGTCTATGGGAATGGGTGTAGGTAAGAAATTCGTTAGCGCTCGTCCGACTGTGCTATAGCTAGATTCACTGGGCAGAAGTTTACCACCACGAGTTTTTAAATCATTTTTAGCATTACTGTCAAAGTCTCCTAACAATCCTGTCATTTTATTTTGATAGTTACGGGGAACTGTGACGGTAACATTGACGAACGATAAGCCAGCCACTTCAATTGGCCGAATCACCACTTGCTCACCGCGCGAACTTTCAATGGTGTATTCTGTCCCTTGTTTTTGCAGTAACCCACCATCGGGTAGTTTTACTGTCTCATCTTGGAGCGTCACCACTTCACCATTCACCCGCAAGAGGGGCGATTTACCAGCAAGTTGGGCATAATAACCCACGCGATCGCTACCAATTTTAGCAGCAACTGCCGTATTTAAGCTGAGTTCGCGTTTTGGCACAGGAGCTTGGCGAGTTTGCACCATAAATTTTTCATCGGATTTTGCTAAAAGAAACTCGCCTACCGTCTGGAAACTATAACGAAAACCATCTAATGTAACTATGTGGGGATCGCCGTAGCTGCTTCCTGTGCCTTTAGAACCGCCATCAGCAGAGTTACCAGAGCCATTATTACCCCCATCGGCATTGTTATCATTATTATCGCCATTGCCGTTAGAGCCGTTACCTGCACCGTTACCCGCACCCTGATTGTTGGGTTGAAAAATTTGTTTGGGAAGTTTAACTGAGCGATCGTCATCTTTGGGATCTTCCGGTTCACAAGCTTGTCCTGGCCCAACTACATAAGTATCATAATCATTGGGATCTGGAGTACTGGGATCACTATCACGAACTAAACTGGGAATTCGTTGCAGATTAGCTTTAGTTTTATCTGGCTTGCTGGGGCCGATATCGGGATACTTGGGATTAGGGGGATGAGTGTGATACATCCCGACGGTAAAAACAGTATCAGTATCAGGTGGTGGAGTACCAATATCAACCTCCTTATCACCAGTACTACTATCTCCAACTTTCACCGGGGTAACTGAATATGCACCAGTTTGCTTATTCCATTGAATCCAGCGTCCTCGTTCCAACTGGTCTTTGAGTCCAGCTTGCCAGTCTAAATCCATTGCCTCTTGGACAACTTTACTAGTAGAGATGCTGAGAATACCAGGGAATTCTGGGTGGGGTTCATTACAACGAGTACGTAATCCTGCCTTGGCTAGAGGAGATAAATTAACCAAGATAAGTACCGTGATTAAAAAGCAGATAGGAGAGAACTTAACCCTTACTAGGAATTGCCAGCACCTGAATAAAAGGGAGACAATTTTAGACATAAGTTTTATAAGAGCATCAATAAGAGGATGTTTGAAAAGTATGGGGCGAATATAATTCGCTACTACACAGGCAAAGTCTGCCTCCGCAGACTAATATAAAATCAAGATTTCCAACCCACGGAGGTGGGTTTCGTCTGTGTAGACGCGATTTCTAATCGCCCAGGAGAATAACTTTCAGTATAAAACCCAACTATCTATCTCAAGGAATAAACTAGAATTATGAGGCAAAATGTTGCAAAGCTTAAACAAAATATTATGAGTAATGTCACCTGATATGCGAATAGAAAGACTAAAATCAAAACGGACAAATGGAGGATTTATGGAATTATGTCCGACTTAAATAGAGGAATCATGAAATTTCAAGGAGCTGATTCTCCTAGAGTAGTCACTATCTCTACCGTGCTACTGTTAGGTTCAATCGCAGCTCTGATTATTTGGGCGCTGCAAGCTGCTTATGCTCTAAACTGAGCGATCGCAGTTTTAGAGGACATCAGCTAAAAATTTCCCTGACAACCTGATGTCCTGCCTGCAAATCACCAAATCACCCTCACAACTTATCAAAAAATTACGGAAAAACTTTAGAGTTGAAGATTTGAGATTTTAAGCGGAAGATAAATCTCAAATCAAAAATCCAGAATGAGAGAACTTTGGGGTGCGTTAGTTATATTCATCGTTTGCCCTCTCTTGGGTGCGTTACCGTTAATTGCTTGGATTACGTACGCTCTCAAGGGAAGGCATTTAGCTCAAATTGGCACAAGGAATGTCAGTGTTTCTGCTGCTTTTTATCACGGTGGCACACTGGCTGGGATTTTGGCAGTTTTGTCAGAAGCCCTCAAGGGAATAGGCGCTGTGTCTATTGCCCGTGCTTTTTTTCCAGAGGGTTCTTTTTGGGAATTACTAGCCCTGATTGCTTTAGTATTAGGTAGGTACTTAATCGCTAGAGGGGCAGGGACAACCAATGTTGTCTGGGGATTGTTTGTTCATGATCCACTGGTAGCCATATTTGTCGGGCTACTCGCCATTATCAACTTCACCCTTTTGCGTTCGAGAAATTTAGTCAAGTATGGGGTTTTATTCGTGTTCCCTTTATTTGTCATACTCCTCCATGCAGAAGATTTTCCCAGGATAATTGCGGCTGTCGCCCTAGCCGGGCTGCTGTGGTGGATTTACAAGCGCATTCCCGATGATATGAATTTGTCTACACAAGAGGTAGATTCAGAGTCACAAGCTGTATTTGAATATTTACGGGGCGATCGCGCTATCCTCACCTTAGATGATGAGTTAGATGGGGCAATTGTCGGACAAAAGGCGGCGACATTATCACAAATCAAGCGTTGGGGCTATCAAGTGCCAAAGGGTTGGGTACTTGTCCCTGGAGATGAACCAGAAAAATTGTTAGATTTTCTCCAACCGTCAGATTTATCACCTTTGGTGGTGCGTTCTTCGGCTATTGGGGAAGATTCGGAACAAGCTTCTGCGGCTGGGCAATACTTGACAATTTTGCAAGTCACCAGCCATGAGCAATTAAAACAAGCCATTGTCCAAGTTAGAGAATCATACAATTATCCAGCTGCCATTCAGTATCGCCGCGATCGCTCTTTACCAGATGCGGCGATGGCTGTCCTAATTCAACAACAAGTCCAAAGTGCCTACTCTGGAGTTGCTTTTAGTCGTGATCCCATCACTCAGCAAGGGGATGCAGTAATTATCGAAGCTTTACCCGGTAGCCCGACGCAAGTTGTTTCCGGTAGAGTCACACCAGAACAATACCGCGCTTTTGTGGTGGAGTCAGATAATCTCTCATCGGTGAAATTGGAGGGGACAGGGCGAGTCCCCCAGGCGTTAATTAAACAGGTAGCATACCTAGCCCGGCGGATGGAAAAGCGTTACCTGGGTGTTCCTCAAGATATTGAGTGGAGTTACGACGGTCAAACCCTGTGGTTATTGCAAGCTCGACCCATCACTACTTTACTGCCAATTTGGACAAGGAAAATTGCCGCAGAAGTTATTCCCGGTGTCGTTCATCCCTTAACATGGTCGATTAATCGTCCCTTAACTTGTGGCGTTTGGGGTGATATTTTCAGTATAGTTTTAGGCGATCGCGCCATTGGATTAGATTTTACAGAGACAGCAACTCTGCACTACTCTAGAGCTTATTTTAATGCCTCCCTCTTAGGAGAGATTTTTCTGAGGATGGGATTACCACCAGAAAGTCTAGAGTTTTTGACTAGAGGTGCAAAAATCAGTAAACCACCGTTGCAGTCAACCTGGCAAAATCTCCCAGGACTGTGGAAGTTACTCCAGCAAGAACTCAATTTAGAGAAAGATTTTAAACAAGATTACCAAAAAGTATTTATTCCCGGATTGTCACAATTAGCCAATGCAGCGACAGATGAGTTAGAACCCGACGAACTCTTCACCAGAATTGACTTCAATCTAGAATTAATGCGTCGTGGTACTTACTACAGTATTTTAGCTCCCTTGAGCGCTGCCATTAGACAAGCCCTATTCCGGGTAAAAGACGAGCAGATTGATAATAGCATCACCCCAGAAGTCGCCGCTTTACGTTCACTCAGGGCTTTAGCCTCAGATGCTAAACAAGTATTACCAGAATGCGAACCAGAACAAGTATTTGATAAATTAACGCAAACCCCAGAAGGAGAAAAAATTCTCTACGAATTTTCTGAGTTATTACAAGATTACGGTTATTTAAGCGACGTGGGTACGAATATTGCTATTCCCACCTGGAAAGAAGATCCCCAACCCATCAAGCAATTATTCGTCCAGTTGATTCAACTGAGTGAACCAGAAAAAACAGATTTAGAACTGAGTAAAAATGGTACATCACGTAAACGCAAGCGCGGAGTTGTCCAACGACGTGTAGATATTAAAGGACGAGTGACAGAAGTTTATTCCCGGTTATTAGCCGAATTAAGATGGAATTTTGTGGCTTTAGAACAAGTTTTTCTCAAAAATGGCTTACTTAAACAAACCGGAGATATCTTTTTTCTGGAGTTGGAAGAATTGCGGCATTTAGTCGCTGATGCTAGTAGAGAATTGAGTGGCAACTTACAAGAAAAAATCAAATTTAGGCGATCGCAGTTCCAACAAGACAGTCAAATTGAACAAGTCCCCCTAGTAGTTTACGGCAATATCCCCCCCCATCCCGCCGACGCTGTTGGTAATTATTCTGACCAGATATTGCAGGGTATTCCCGCCAGTCACGGACAAGCCGAAGGACGCATCAAAGTAGTACGAAATTTACAAAACTTGCCAGAAATAGACAAAGATACAATTCTCGTCGTCCCTTATACAGATTCCGGTTGGGCCCCCTTATTAGTCAGGGCTGGCGGATTAGTAGCTGAAGCTGGAGGGCGACTTTCTCACGGTGCGATCGTTGCGCGAGAATACGGAATTCCCGCCGTCATGGATGTCAAAGGCGCTACCTGGATTCTCCAAGATGGTCAACGAGTAAGAATTGACGGTTCTAGGGGCATTGTAGAATTATCTAACGACCTCAGACCAGAGTAAAAAATAATTCGTAGTTCGTAATTATAGCGTTTCCCAGTTAGGTGAGGTACAGAATCAATCTTTTTAAACGCAGAGGAAAACGCAGCGAAAAGTTCCTCGAAGCCGGGTTTCCCGGCGTAGGAACGCCACTTGCTATAATCCGGGAAACCCGACGGCAGTTGCTACAAGTCGGCAAAGCCGCCCAACGCACTGCCTCTCCAAAGCAGTGGCTCAACTTTTCAAGAGAGAGGGGCGTGGAGATTGCCCAATTTTATTCACGGTGTACTCAGTACTTCAGCAGATTAGGAAAAGCTATAAGCCAAGCCACCTACTATTAGTAGGGCTTTGAACCTTGATTTTTTCGTTAATTCATCAGTGCAGCCAGCATTGTTCTGACAACAATTTCTAATTCTTCAGTCACTCGATAAAGGTTAATTGCTTGCTCAATACTTTGTTTTTTTCTGTTTAATACACCAAATTGCCAAATATTACCTGTTGTTACTGCTCCTAATATTTCAGCTTGAGTAGAATCAGTCCATTTATCAAGGGCTATCATCTCAGTTGCTAGTTGTATAAATCCCCTATTTATATCGGCTTGCTTGGCTTCAATCACAATTAAATTTGTCGTTGTTCGCAGATAGTAATCGAAATTACCTTGAAGTTGATGATTAACTTTAATACTGTATTCTATCCGTAACTTGGCGTGGGAATAATGGATTAAATCAGTAACAATCGGCGCAATTAAAATTTCCCGACGAGTAGCTTCGTTTTCTAAATCTACAAAAGGTAATACTTCTTCAATCCGTTGTTTTAGTTCAACAAGTCTGTTTAATGAGCCTGAATATTGGGGTAATTCCAAAAATTTGCGCTCAAATGAATAACCAAACTCAGCTACTAAATCATCAACAGCAAACCCTAATTCAAAGTAATTGCTAAAAGTATACGAGCGATTTGGATCTAATAATGACGGGCGGCTCATGGAATTCCTCCAATCAAACACAATCTGCGAGTTTTGAAACCCTATACCCTTACACCCCTAACCCCCTACACCCTTTCATGCGGAAATTCCCAATCAGAATTAGTGATACTTGTTAATATATGATCTTGCCATTTGCCATTAATTAATAGGTAGTCTCTAGCATAACCTTCAACGACAAAACCTAATCTTTTAAGAACATTACCACTGCGTTGATTGTGTGGCATATAATTTGCCATAACACGATGAAATTGGAGTTCTTGAAATACGTAATCAATCGCTGCTTTTAAGGCTTCTGTCATATAGCCCTTGCCTTGAGCATTTTCAGCTAGACTATATCCCACATAACAAAAATGAGCAGCACCTCGCACGAAATTATTAAAATTGATCGTGCCAATAATTTCCGTTGGTTGCTTCCTGGGAAAGATAAATAATTTTAAAGATTGGTCGTGGATAAATTCTAGAAAATTATTTTCTAATTGATATTGCCAATATTCTGCTGTAAAAAAATGCTCAACCCAAGAAGGGTAAAATGGAGTTAAATATTCTTTATTTTCAATAAAATAATCAAGTATTCGGGGTATGTCTTCTTTGATACCAATACGTAATAATAGGCGATCGCTGGTAATGATTGGTAATTCCGACTTCATAATCTAGTTGAGCGAATGTCTATACACTAATCTATTTTAAAGCTGCTGTTTATGTTGATAGGAAGGTCATCTTCTATCCCATATTCATAACAAAGGGCAAAGTAAAACCTGTATAATATAGACTGCGTACTAAATAAAAATTTAAACTCCCAATTCCCAATCCTCAATTTGTAACCCATTCACCCGATTAAACTCAAATGTATTGTGAGTGACTAATATTAAATTATGCACAAGAGCGATCGCTGCAATCTGTAAATCATTAGGGCCAATGGGAGTACCACTTGCAGCTAATTCTGCACGGATTCTACCGTAAGTCAGGGCAGTAACATCATTAAATGGCAAAGAAACAAACAAGTTGAGAAACTGCTGCTGTCGAGCTAAAGTCCTTTCGGGATGATTACTTTTCATCGCGCCGTAAAACAACTCTCCCTTTACAACCGAACAGACAGCAATCTCTTCTAAACTTGTGGAGCGTAAACGTTCTCTAATTGCTGGTGATTTACCATTAAGATAACGGGCGCAAACATTGGTATCTAGTAAATACCTCACAGTATTTCTTCCCTTACCTCAAAATCACCTTCAGAATCGACAATAATAGGATCATCCTGGCAAATACCGTATGTCTGCTCAAAAAAACCATTTGGCCAGCCTAAGTCTTGCGGTGTTGTTCCCTCTGCTGATGGTTCTAATTGCTGATAAATTATCATCACTTCTATCTCTTTGTCTATGACCCCCAGTGGTATCTCTAAATGCAAAACACCATCAGATCCCACATGAGAACGTAACTTAATACTTTGCATTGCTGTTTTCTCTAACCTACTGGATTCATTCTAAAGTTTCATCAGCAGCAGATACTGATCAGTCTTTAACTCACTCGTCTGAGAAACGTGACAATTGGCATGGAGAAACGTTGCTTTTTTTCAAACAAAAGTACATAGTGGCTAGGTTAGCTCCCATGCTTACCATTTGAAACAGAGGACGATGGAAAAGATTTGAGAAGAAGATAAATAATTTTCTCCTTATCCCCTGATCTCCTAGATAGTTAAAAGAAAGAACTCTTAATATTCATAAAATGTACTTGGGGAATATAACTAGAAGACAGCTGTTGATCAATCCAGTTCAGAGGAAGGATACTATTTAATGTCGGCAGGAAGAATACGCTACAATTGGCAGCCAGCAGAAATCCGTGCAATTTATGATATGCCATTGCTAGAGCTGATTTATCAAGCAGCTAGCACACATCGGCAATATCATGATCCTAAACAAATCCAAGTATGCAAACTCATCTCAATTAAAACCGGTGGGTGTCCAGAAGATTGTAGCTACTGCGCCCAGTCTTCTCGTTATCAAACGGAAGTGAAACCGCAAGCACTCCTAGATAAACAAACAGTTGTTGACATAGCCCAAACAGCCAAACAAAAGGGAATTAGTCGCGTCTGTATGGGGGCGGCTTGGCGGGAAGTCAAAGATAATTCTCAATTTGATAAAGTTTTGGAAATGGTCAAAGATGTGACAGACATGGGTTTAGAAGTGTGCTGTACATTGGGAATGGTGACAACAGACCAAGCCAAACGTTTAGAAGCGGCTGGACTGTATGCTTATAACCATAACTTAGATACTTCATCTGACTATTACAGTACCATTATCACCACGAGAACATATGGCGATCGCCTAAATACTATCGATAATGTCCGGCAAACTAATGTTACTGTATGCTCTGGCGGCATTCTCGGTTTAGGCGAAACTGTTGATGATCGTGTATCTATGTTGCAAACACTATCAAGTCTGAATCCCCACCCAGAATCAGTCCCGATTAACATTCTCTCCCAAGTTCCAGGCACACCACTAGAAAATCAGCCGGAAGTCCCCATTTGGGAAGTTGTACGGATGATTGCGACTGCACGTATCCTCATGCCAACATCTGATGTGCGTTTAAGTGCTGGTAGGGCAAGACTTTCGCAAGTTGAACAAGCCTTGTGTTTCATGGCTGGGGCAAACTCCATCTTTTCCAGCGACGATAACAAGATGCTGACTGTCACCACTCCCTGTCCAGATTATGATGCTGATAGAGATATGCTCAATCTACTCGGCTTAGAAATGCGCCCTCCCGCCCAAAGACCGACTCCTGTGGCGGTTCATAATTGATAATTCGTAATTCGTAATTATAAATTTTAGTTACGAATTACGAATGAGTCATCAAGTCTATGCCGATTACAGAATCTTGGCAGAACGTAGACCAAATAATAGACCTACGGCTATGCCGGTGAAAATAGCCAAAAAGCCGATGTAAGATATTACTGCTAACATTTATCTTTCTCCACAATACTTCACTAATATCTATTGAATCATTAATTTTTGGTCAATGGTCATTGGTCAATAGTCAATAGTCAATAGTCAAAATTATTTTCTTCTTATCCCCTTGTTCCCTTCCTTGCCCCTCACTCAGCACTCACCACTCACTACTCCCCTGAGAATGCGGTAGAATACGCCCACAAGCGCTGTTTGAGTTGGGGCAATGACTTCTGTAATCACCATTAATCTACCACAGCAGTCCTATGAGATTGCGATCGCCAACCTAGACCAACTAGGTCAGAGTATGGCTAGTTTAAAACTAGGTAAAAAGGTACTTTTAGTATCTAACCCCACTATTTTTAAACATTTTGGCGAAAGGGCTGTAAATTCTCTTGTATCGGCTGGGTTTCAAGTTGCTAGCTATTGTCTACCCGCCGGTGAACGCTACAAAACCCTCAACTCTATCCAAAAACTCTACGATGTTGCCCTAGAAAATCGCCTAGAACGTTCTTCAACGATGGTGGCTTTAGGGGGAGGGGTAATTGGCGATATGACAGGCTTTGCTGCGGCTACTTGGTTGCGGGGAATTAATGTGGTGCAAGTGCCTACCACACTCTTAGGGATGGTAGACTCAGCCATTGGTGGCAAAACAGGCGTGAATCATCCCCACGGTAAAAACTTGATTGGGGCGTTTCATCAGCCACGCTGGGTATTAATTGATCCTGAATGTCTCAAAACCTTACCTGTACGTGAATTTCGCGCAGGCATGGCAGAGGTGATTAAATATGGTGTAATTTGGGATGCCGAATTATTTGACCAGTTAGAACAGAGTAAACATCTTAACCAACTCCGCTATGTCAAACCGGAATTAATAAACAGCATATTACTACGTTCTTGTCAAGCTAAAGCTGATGTTGTTGGCAAGGATGAAAAAGAAGGTGGACTGAGAGCAATTCTTAACTATGGTCATACCATTGGTCATGCGGTGGAAAGCTTGACTAATTATCGCCTACTCAAGCACGGTGAAGCAGTAGGAATCGGCATGGTAGCCGCCGGGCAAATTGCTGTCAATATGGGACTATGGCAACAAGCAGACGCAGAACGTCAAAACGCCCTCATTCAAAAAGCAGGTTTACCGACAAAGTTACCCGATGGGTTAGACATTGAAGCCATTGTCGCAGCACTACAACTAGATAAGAAAGTCAAAGATGGTACAGTACGATTTGTTTTACCCACTCAGATTGGTGTAGTCACAGTGACAGATGAAGTAACATCAGAGACAATTCGCCAAGTGTTAAGCCAGATGTGAGAAGGGGATGAGGGGATGGGGAGACAAGGAGACAAGGGGAAAATAATTTTGACTGTTGACCAATGACTAATGACCAATGACTAATGACCAATGACTATTGACCATTGACCATTGACTATTGACCATTGACTATCTTACAAAACCGTTACCGGCTGCTCAATTTAATTGGTGAAGGAGGATGTTGTCAAACTTTCATGGCTGTGGATGAAGGTGAATATCCGCCAGTTCCTTGTGTGGTGCAAAGGTTACAATATCAGCATCAGAAAATAGCAGTATTTGAGCAAAAAGCTGGTTATTTAAGTGAACTGGGCAAACATCCGCAAATCCCAGCTTTGATAGCGTATTTTCAGGATAATCAGCACTTTTATTTGGTGCAGGAGTGGGTTGCTGGAGCCAATTTGGCGCAAGTGGTGGTGGAAGAGGGGGTTTTTCAGGAAATGCAAATTTGGCAATTGTTAACTCAGATATTGCCAGTTGTGAAATTTATGAGCGATCGCCACATCATCCACGGTGATATCAAGCCCCAAAATATTATCCGCCAATTTGCATCCAATTCAGCCAACAGTAAGAACTTCGTTTTAGTTGATTTTGGGGCGGCGCAAATTTTCACAGGAGTTCACCAGTTAACTGCAAACAGCGTAGGCAGTCCCGAATATACTGCACCAGAACAAGCTAAAGGTCAAGGAGTGTTTGCCAGTGACCTTTACAGCTTGGGTGTGACTTGCATTTACCTACTGACGCAAATATCTCCCTTTGATTTATTTGATATTGCCAATGATTGTTGGGTTTGGCAACAATACCTGACAATGAAAGTAAGTGACAAGCTAGTAAAAATTCTCAACAAGCTAGTAGCAAAATCCTTGACTCAACGCTTTCAATCAGCTGATGAAGTGATGCTGGCGATGGGTGTAAATCCTCATATTAGCATTGCAAAATCTCCATCTCAACATTCCCCGTGGCATACCATCACAGGCAAGCCCGGCAATTTAGGCAGTATTAACTCCCTTGCTATCAGCCCCAATGGAGAGAGACTAGCTAGTGGTAGTGATGACAAAATTATTAGATTATGGAATTTAAATACTCAAACCTTAGTTAATAGTTTATCTGGACATTCTCAAGCTGTCACATCAGTTGCATTTAGCCCTAATGGAGAAGTATTAGCAACAGCTAGTGACGATAAAACTATTAAATTGTGGCATCTACAAACAGCTAGAGAAATTTTTACTTTAGAAGGACACTTACACGCAGTCAAATCAGTAGCTTTTAGTCCCTGTGGACAAATTCTTGCCAGTGGTAGTTGGGATAAACAAGTCAAGCTTTGGGATATCAGTACTGGTAAGGAAATGTCTACCCTGAAAGCACACCAATTGCAGGTGAGTGCAGTAGCTTTTAGCCCTCAAGGACGGCTTTTAGCCAGCGCTAGTTTTGACAGAACAGTTTGCTTATGGCAGATGAGTTTAACTGGAGAGTCTGAGGAAAAAGTGGCAAATCATCCACACTTTACTTTCTTAGGAACCCTTGAGGGTCACACACGAGCAATCTTAGCAGTAGCTTTTAGTTCTGATGGGAAAATTTTAGCTACGGGTAGTGATGATAATACGATCAAATTGTGGGATATCAAAACTGGTCAAATAATTGGCACACTATTAGGCCATTCTTGGTCTGTGGTAGCACTGGCTTTTTCTACTAATGGCACAATATTAATTAGTGCCAGTTGGGACAAGACTATCAAGCTTTGGCAGGTCAGCACAAATCAGGAAATTTTGACTCTAGCAAGTCATTTAGATTCAGTATGTGCTGTGGCTGTGAGTCCAGTGACACAATTGATTGCTAGTGGTGGTAAGGATAAGACTATTAAGTTGTGGCAATTTGTCAAGAACTAGGGGTGTAAGGGAAATAAGAGTGTAGGGTTTTTACTCACTTACACCCTTACATCCCTACATCCCTTGTTAAAACCCTTGATTTTTCTTATTACTTGACTTTGACGTAGCAATACTAGTTGTATTAAATCAAGCGCTACCTGTGAAGGTAACTTCGGGAAATTTTAACTGTGCTTCTGCCATCGGCCGGTTTCTGCCTTCCTCTTGCCAGTAGTTAATGACTTCTGTTGCCTTATTGAGTAACTCTACACGATCTAGATCGCTAATCCAGTGTTTGGATTCGAGTTCTTTCTTGAGTTCTTCCCACGCATCATTTCTAGGCCAGAAGAAGTACTTAGTCAGAGGACTTGTACCTTTGCCTACAACTTGATCAACGGCCAGAGCAACGTTTTCGTCTAACCAGAGAATTTTTAAAATAAACTTGGACAATCACACCTCCGGGAAATATCCGGGTATTACTTACTAAGTTTGCGATCGCTTATTTTAACGCAATACTCTACCAGATGACCAAATAGCTATGATGAATTGAGAATTGGGTATGGAAAAAAGGAACACTGACAAGATAGTTCTAGTCCTTGGGTAATTAGAGTGACCTAGCTACGTCTCTACGAGGATTTCTCACTTCTTCATGCAAAATACAACCTCCTGATGGACAATGACGCTAGCTGTAAGATTTAATCGAAGTATTCTGATATGTCAGGATTATTTTCTAGGGAAACCCATGAATAAATTTATCTTTAGTTTACTTTGTAGCCCTGTTTTGATTGCTTCCGTTCTGTCTACAACAGTTATGGTAAATCAAGCAAACGCAATTGAGCCAACAGCCACAACTACAGACAAGTTATCTTGCATTAAAAATAAACATAAAGTGGGTTTAGTCTGTGCTAGAGCTTCTGTTTTGGCGCAAATTCCTCAATATCAGCAGGAAGTAGAGTTTTCCCAAGAGGATGCTCCTATGTTGGAGTTTAACGATGCGGAAAGCGATATGGCAATTAATTTGTTTGGTTGCGACTGTCCCGCTTGTATTAATTCTTTACGTCAGATGCGTGGTGTAACTCCCTTGGTTTACTAGTCCACTGCCAAATTTAAGAGTCACAACTGCGGCTGTGACTCTAGGGTATCTTGAATTCATCAGTGACAGCCAGCCCAAGTTATCCATCTGTGAGATATGCCAAGACGCAAAACTCTACCGGTGATTTCTTGTTCTGTAATCACAGAACCTGTAAAATCTGCACCACCAAGTTCTGCCTCCATCACGTTGCTACCAATGAGATTTGCTTGCTTGAGGCTAGCACCGCTTAAATCGGCTCCACTCATTTCTGCTTCGCTCAGGTTGGCATAGACTAAGCTAGCCAAAATCAAATTTGCTGTGCGTAAATCTGCGCGACTGAGGTTGCTTTCTTCGAGGTTAGCTCTAATTAAATCTGCACCAATCAAGTTGACTTCACTTAAGTTAGCTCTACTCAAGTTAGCTCCACTTAAATCTACATCAGTTAAATTGGCACGACTGAAATTACAGCCACTCAAATTAGCGTGACTAAGGTTAGCTCCACTTAAATCAGCTTCGGCAAAATTCGCCCCACGTAAATCTGTTCCACAAAGATTAGCTTGATGCAGATTTACTCGGTCAAATTTTCGTTCTCCCGCCGCATATAAATCTAGGAGCTTGTTAGCGTCCATATTATTACCTCTCAATGTTTGTAGGTAAGCCAGTCTATTTGTGAATTAACTACCCACACCACAACTAAGACGATTTGCGAGGTCGTCAGTAAGCAAAACTGGAGGAAAAACTTCTAACTTCATTGTGCTAAAGTTTTCTGCATTTTGCACTATTACTTAACGGAAATATAGGAATTCGCTTTGATTACTAAACTGATTTGCGTAGTCAGGGAATAGGCAATAGGCAATAGGCAATAGGCAATAGGCAATAGGCAATAGGGAAGAAGGTAAGAGGGCAATAGGCAATAGGGAAGAAGGTAAGAGGGCAATAGGCAATAGGGAAGAAGGTAAGAGGGCAATAGGCAATAGGGAAGAAGGTAAGAGGGCAATAGGAGTTAGGACTTACGCAGTGTCACTAAATTTGCTGGCTTTTTTGTCAATAGTCAATAGTGAGATAGTGTGTCCCAAAGCAACTATCGTTAGCGACAAAGCAGCGTCACCCGTAAGGGTCAACAGTCCAAAAAAACTTGATTTTGAACGCCAGTCCACACAACGGGCGAAACCCCCGCAAGCGGCTGGCTCCCCTTGACTATTGACCATTGACTATTGACCACCCTCAAAAGGGTTTATTGGTTGAGTGCGTAAGTCCTCAGTCTAGCTTTTTTCTAACCCCCAATACCCAATCTTCCGGCCAAGCCAGGAGTCAGTGGTAAAAGGGTCGCAATCATCAAGAATAGAACCAATAGCCCCAAAGCAGCTCTAGCATCATCTGGTTCGCTGACTTCATTTAAACTGGGACGTTCCAAGTCCCGTTGTAAAAATAAAATCACGATCGCCCAATACATCGCTAGAGAATTACCCAAGGCTACCACAGCCAGGAGAATTAAAGTTGCAAAGGTTGCCCGTCCGGCGGTTTTGCGTCCATAAATTGCTTGCACAATCCTTCCCCCATCCAGTTGTCCGGCTGGCATTAGGTTTAAAGCTGTGATTACCAACCCTAGCCAACCAATCACCACCAAAGGATGAACGCTGACTAAAGGCGACTGCAAGGCTGAACCCAGGACAACTCGTGCTAGACTACCCACCAAAATTGAACCTTGGAAAAACTCATTGGGTAGCTGAAATAAACTGCCTGGGTGGGACAGCAATAAACCGACAATCAGCATTAACAAAGCCACAATTCCCCCAGCTACAGGCCCTGCTACTGCAACATCAAATAAGACTGTGCGATTGGGTAACAAAGACTCAAAGCGGGTAATTGTACCAAAAGAGCCAATCTGCACTGCCGGCAAAAAGAAAGGCCAGCTCAGACGAACTTGATGACGACGAGCTAAAAACCAATGCCCGATTTCGTGAGCCACTAAAATGGTGAATATGCCAGCACCTATAGGTAAAGCATCTCCCCACCGTTCTGGATGAGCGAATAAATCAAAATTCAACAGTAACCCTGCTGTTTCTAAGCTGGTGGCAATAGTAGCGATCGCCAAAATCCCAGCGAAGACTTTTTGCGATAATGTGATGGAGCGTGGATCATTCGTGCTTGGTAGCACAATAACCACAGGTTTGCCATCAGTACTATCAACTAAAAATAGGCGATATTTCTCACCTAGTTTTTCCTGTAAACTTTGGCTGAGACGGTTGTGAACTTCCTGGGGTTCTCCCCGCAGATTACCTTTGAAAATAGCACCTTCTTGATAGGCGATCGTTTCTGTGGCAAAAAACGTATCAATGCCAAAAATGCTTCTAATGATCTGCAAATCTTCTTCTGGAATGGGCAGTATTTCTATCACCACTCCTGCTGACGGAGGAACATCTTCTGTTGGTGATGCAGATTCAGTCGCTAGTCTTTCCGTTGCCCGTTGCTTGAGAATCGCATCTTGTCCAGCCGAGCGCAATTGTCTGCCTAAATAGATGTACAATCCAGCCGAACCCACAACCAAGAACAATATACCAACTATATTGATGTAAATTCCTGCCGCAAATAAACCAAAGAACAACAGCCAAGGAGCCATCAACACCAACGACTGCAACCAGGCTAGGATTCCCAGTTTACCAAAAGGTCTGGCGCGATAAAATCCCCAACCCAAAATAGCGCAAGCTACGAGTAAAATTGTGCCGATAATCGGCGTTTCTGACGAAGTAAACATTTCCCAACCCTTGGCTTTGAAAAACTAAGCCCGAATTAGTCCGGTGTTAAACATACATTTACTAATCTATACAGTAAACAGTGAACGTTTATTAACTGGTAACTGATTTGTTAGGGGTGCGGGAGAGAAGAAGAAATGCTAATGACCACTCAGCACTCATCACTCCCTACTCCCCATCTAGTCCCTTGACAAAATTCATCTACCCAAGAAGCCAGACTACTGGCGTTAGTGCTAGGTATTGGTGTTTGTATATTGGTATATTTTCCTTTTGGCGTAATTTCTGTAGCTAATGTTGGTGAGATCAAGGTTTTTGGCCTTCCCGGAACCTTATTTGTAATTTCCAGCACTCGTACTGCTTGATGATTGTGTTGTTTTTCGGTTGCTAATACAAGTTTCACTGATGGTAGAGGTTTAACTTTCTGAGAAACTTCTGAAGATGAATTTCGTTCTAATGTGCGTAATGAAGTGCGATCGCCCAAAGCATATCCCATCCCTTGAGAATGTATACTATGACCACTACCAGCAACGGCGACTAACTCCGACTGAGTATAGTCCATCATTCTGTTTGCCGTTCTCGAACTGATCACTGCTACAGGTTCATCTAGGTGAATCACATCCTCATGATCTGAGAATGATGACACGGGTTGTTCTACCAGAGACAAGACAGGATGTTGTGTGTTCACAGGAGACGAGAAAGCATCCTTATCGGCAAACGCAGCAAATGCTAAAACTTCACTGACAGATGGTTCTTCTCGATTTAAGTCTGATGCTCTTAAACCTAACTCAACATCAGGATTAAAATTCAAACCCAATGCGTTAATGATTTCATCTGGATCGTTATTTAGTTCTAAGATAAAAGCAAGTAACTCCTCAAACTGTGGCTCTAAAACCGACAAAGTTGCCAAAATAAATCCAGATGAAGGCCGCCGTAGACCATCATAAGTAGCCCAAACTCGCATTTTGTCGAGCCAAAGGCGGTTCTGTTCGTAGTAACTCAGCCATTGCATTTTTAAGGATTGACGCAACTCCTGAACGTTCATCAGATGCCTCGCTTTAGTCAAAGATAGTGCCTTTATCCCTGGGGATGAAATCGATAATAAAGCATCTGCTGAACCCTTTGACCATTTATTAGGTGTTGTTCTATCACTAGAGGTACTTCTTGGGGTAGAACGCCGCCATACCAAACCATATCTGGCAAAATTAGCACCATTGGCCCGTTACCACATTGTCCTAGACAACTGCTAGCGCTGACTGTGACATCGGCAACTGGTAAAGCGATAAAAGCCGATAAAACTTCTTTTGCACCTTGCTTTTTACAAGTTCGGTTTTGGCAGACTCGCACACATCTAGAAATTGCCAATTGTACTGTTTTTGGTAGATGTGATGGCTGGCTAGTATCGGTCATTTTTGTCTATTCCACCCTGTATATTGTCTATTCCTGCATTTCTCACAAAATGGTAGGGGCGGGTTCACAAATATGCTTCAATCATTCACGAATATCTCGTTAACCCGCCCCTACAGCCTCTGGACTGCGGTTTTAGAAATTTTGTGAGAAATTTGGGTATTGCCTTATCTCAACGAAAATTATTTACACCGACTTACTTGTACAATTGTTGACATCAGCGAAATTTATTTAAAATTTAAATTATCATGCTGTGACAACAATTTTTCGACTTTAGCTTCATCAATGCGGGCAGATAATCTTCTAGCTTCATGTAAATCTCTGGTGGTTTTAGCTAAAGTAAAAGTTGACCCTACAGAGAAAGCTAACCCCATACCCATAAAACCTTTTACCCAATTATTTACAGGTAAATTAACAATTCCGAAACTGGTCATAGAAATTGAAAGTATAAAAGCAGCCCATGTTTGAATAACCCAAGCTGCACTATCTTTTTGAGGGCTAATATTCTGCATATTTCCTACCTTTAATTCGGATGATTTAGTAGTGATTGTATTAATTGTTGGAATTACTAGGATTACTGGTATAACCAGTTAATTAACCGGACTCAAAAAAGTTAGTTATCAGCAAGAAAAATGCGTAAAAACCGACACAATTATTGTACCAGTTATCCGATTGTCATCAATCATGAATGAATAATTTATCATGAGTAATTAATTGGTAATGACCACTGATCAATTTAGCAGAGACGTTGCAGACAACGTCTCTACTCTACATATTTACTCAGACTCTGGAAAAGTCTGTACCTTACCATCTGGACTTAGCAAAATCCGAATGCGGACAACTTGTCCAGAGCGATTGGCAGAAACAAAGGGTTCACCAATGCCAGGCATACCAGCAATATCAACGTAATCTCTAGCGGCTTTTCCTAAAGGTAAAATTCTTTCAATAGAACCATCAACACCTAGCATGACGCTATATTCTAGGGTTTGGGCGAATCCGGTAGGTGGTCGCCAGCGCTTTTGGAAAAATGCTCTAGCTTCTGCTACCTGTGGTGTATCAAATAGTGTTCCGGTGCTACTTGTGGCAACTTCATTAGTAGTAGTTTTAGGTTCATTCCGCAATCTTTCGATTAATGAATTATTATCAGCCACTTCTGAGGAAGAATTAACTTGTCCTCGAACTTGTTGTGACGTTACTGGCGAGTAGGTTTGAGGAATTGGATTGCTACGAATGCCACTAGGTAAAGTCGCTAGTCGAGGAGGTGCTGGTGGAACAGATGTGTTACCGATGCTGGTAGATAATCTGGGGGGTAAATTCCGCTTAATTGGTATTTCGCTGGTGGCTATTGTACCACGGGAATTAGGTTGAATTGCAATTTGCTGACCTGGGATGGTGATTTGTGGATTGTTGGAAAGGGCAGGAATTTTTGTTTGCGGTGAATTGGATATCTGTTTTGAGTTGAGAGAATTTGGTGCTAGAGCCGAATTAGCTATTGTGGGGGATTGGGTATTAATACTGGTGTTGGGTGATGTGAGGGGGATGGTAGGTAAACCAGTACTGGGAGGTGGTGGTGGGGTAGGGTCTAAAGGTAGAGATGAGAGATTATTAGAAGGGGTGAGTTCGGCTTGGGGTGTAGGAAAGTTAGGTGCAGGTGCTGGTTGGAGAGCAATTTGTTCTTTGTTGGTATCCGTAGTTTTGGCTGTTTGTTCTTGCTTTTGGCGAATATTGTTAGCATATTGCCAAGTCAAAGGTGTGAAGCCTAAAGCCAATACTAATACAGCTGCGATCGGGGCCCAAGTAGGGAATTTGACGACAGAATTATTGCTGGTGAGAGATGGTAAAGCCATGACATCAGTTGAGTACTCATCTAAAGCCGTGGCTAAATCGAACAATTGTAATAGACTCAGTTGAATGACATCACCAGATGTTTGGTTGGCTAAGGAACCAAGAAATAGATTATGAGTTAAATAACTGCTGGGTTCTAAGTAGATTTTTGTCCCTGAAATTGGGGATGTAAAAGAATTTGCTGTAGGAGATAAAAGTGCAGCTTGATGAAAGTCTGTTAATTCTTCGTTTGATACTTTTGTGGAATCGTGGAGTCCGGAAAAATTTAACCAAAAGCTTTCTGGTGACTGTTGGAGAAGTTCTTGTACGTAACTGGTGACAGCATCACACAAAGCTTCGAGTTGATCCCTATCACCCCGAATTGGCACTCGGAGTTCTTCTGGTAATCGCGGATCATCAAAGCGTAACTCAAAGGTGAGCTGCCTAAGTACGGGTTTACCCATCCAACGGGATAATGGGGAGTTTTGCGCTAGTACTTCTAGGGTGCAAGTAGGTGGCGTGTAGCGGCGAATGACAGAATTAGATAGAGCCATAGCAGGAACAGCAAAGGAGATATTTTTAAAGTTTTGCAGAACGGTCTATGAGTGCTAGCCAGAGACGGCGGTGACCACCAGTAGCGCTATAAAACAGCAAATCTACAAGCAGTTTTAGGGCTAGGTGGGTAAGTAAATCCGTCGAGATTTGCTCATCCTCTTCCATGCGCTCTTGGTAGGTGTTGCAAAAAGCATCAATATAATCTCCCAGTAGAGCAGCCTGATGAGGTTCCCGATTTTTTTCCGCCATTTGTTCTAGTAGACCTACAGCACGACGAATTAATTCCTGGTGCTGTTTGGCGAGGTAGCAGATAATCAGAACAAGCGATCGCGCTTCTTCTATATCTAGCTTTTTCCTGCCTCCTTGACCTTTACGTAGGGGGTTCGACTGTCGCAGTCGCCACAAAGCTACGCGGTCTGGCACTCTCGACTCCAAATTCAGGCTCATGGCTGCCGAGAGCATTGCCTCGGAACCAATTTTAGTTAGGGTTTCTAGCGCTAACAGCACTAGGTCTAACTGGGTTTTGATGTTGTCCCATTCAACTACATTTGGGGTGGGAAGTTTAATTAAGTCCTCCCACTGGGAATTGGGAGTGGCTGAGTCAGCGGCCGAGTGCATAACTTTTAGCATAGGTGATCAGGCTGGTAGGGGCTGTTGCTGTTACCCATTTTGAAACCAGACTCTTAATTATTAAGGTTGGTTTCCTGTAAAAGGGGTTAGGGGTTAGATGCTAGAGGCTAGTACTTTTTACGGGCTTAACACTATTGTTTCAAGTCAGCTAATCATGAGTGCATCCCATATAAACATAAAAATCTCTCTTCTCTCGTCCTTAGCTTCTAGCCTCTAGTCTGTTTTTTCTCACTTCTCTTACTTTGGTAAACAGCAATTTGTCACTGTCTTACTCTACTAGATGAAATTTTATTTTCAACAGTGTGGAAATTTGATGATATTAGCGAAATATACCTATTATTAGCAAGTCTTTAGGTACAAGAGTATAAATAAATATTACTCAAGGTTTTAATCTTTAATGATTAATTACAAGCATTGTCTGCAATCTAATCAATTAAGATAAAAAATTGGCAACGGACACTAGTTATATTTATTGCTAAGAAATTCAATTCATCAGGTGTAGATAAAATAATTCTTTTGGCGATCGCTGATGTAAAGTGGCATTGCCCCAATGATTTGTAGAGACGTTGCAATGCAACGTCTCTACAGGGTGGGTTTAGGCGATGTGGGCGATGGTGACACCGCTACCGCCGTCGGCTGGTTCGGCAGCTTCGTAATGGCTGACCCTGGCTTGCTGTTGTAAATATGTGTGGATACCTTGACGCAGTTTACCTGTGCCGTGTCCGTGGATAATCCAGATGGGGCCTGTGGCTTCAGAGATGGCTTTGTCTAAGATATATTCGGCATCGGCTACCCGCTTACCGCGCAAATCTATGGTGTTTTTGGAGGTACGAATGGCTGGGGTGGGTTGGGGTGGTGTAACGGCTGCTGGTGGGGGTGCTGGCTTGGGTTTGACGATGGGTTCGGCTTTTTGACCATCGAGTGATTCGATGTCTTCTAGCTTGACTGTCATCTTCATGATGCCAAAGCGGACTGTTAACTCTCCATCTTCATCGGCGGCTGTTAAGACATCGGCGGTTTGTCCAAATTGAGAAATACGGATGCGATCGCCTACTTTGGGCATAAACCCGATTTTGGGTTTTGCTGGCGTTGCTGGTTGATATTTTTGAGCAATTTGATTTAATTCGTTAGTTGCTTGGTGGGCATCCTGGGCAGTCGATGTCCCTTGTTGCAAGCGCTTAATCACTTTAGCAATTTCACCTTTGGCTTGAGCGATCGCTTGTTGAACAGCAATTTCCTGGGAAGCTTTGAGCGACTTTTCTCTCTCCTCTAGGGCAGTCGCTTTGGCAGATACTTCTTGATACAAACGTTCTGCTTGCTGCACAAGTTTTTGCGCTTCTGCGGCTTTTGTTTCCTGGCGACGACGTTGGGCTTCTAATCCAGCAATCACTTGGTTTACTTCGTCTGTGGCTTCTCCTACTTGGGTTTTGGCCTGTTCCACTACTTCTGGCTTCAAACCCAAGCGTAAAGCAATAGCCAGGGCGTTAGAACGTCCAGGGATACCCCAAAGCAAACGGTATGTGGGTGATAAAGTCGCATCATTAAATTCCACTGAGGCATTTTCAAAGCGCTGATCTTCATATTTCAAGGCTTTTAATTCGCCAAAGTGAGTTGTGGCAATGGTTAGCTGGGCGTGATCAGCCAGATATTGTAAAAGGGCGATCGCTAAAGCACTTCCTTCGACTGGATCTGTCCCTGCGCCTACTTCGTCGAGAAGAACGAGGGAGTAGGGATTGGGGAACTCGGGGCCCTCTCTGGGGATAAGGGGTAATGGGGATTGGGGATTGGTAATTTCCTGTTCCCCAGTACCCAGTACCTGTTCCCCAGTACCTAGAGCGTTTAAAATGCGGCTAATGCGGCGGATATGTCCTGAAAAGGTGGATAGGCTTTGCTGTAGGGATTGTTCATCACCGATATCGGCTAATACTTGGTCAAACCAGGGTATTTCTACGGGTTCGCGGGCGGGGACAAATAAACCGACCTTCGCCATTAATGCTGCTAGTCCCAGGGTTTTGAGGGTGACAGTTTTGCCGCCTGTATTGGGACCTGTAATCGTTACTACCCGGATGTGGGGACTAATTAGTAAATCTACTGGAATAACCGCATGACCTTGTTCGTGGTGATGTTGCCACAATAACAAGGGGTGACTCAGTTGTCGTAAGGTGATGATTTCTTGTTCTTGGCGATTGATAAATCTGGGGGGGTTGGCTTTGAGCCATAAACTATATCTGGCTCTAGCCGTCGCCATGTCCAAAGTAGTGACAATTGCCAAGAGTCTTTCTAAATCAGACTTAACTGTGGCTACTCGTTCCGTTAAGGCGCGACGAATGGCTTCTTCTTCTACTTGCTCTCTTCTAATCGCTTGCCGCAGTTGGTTGCCCATTGGCACAACGGAATTAGGCTCTACGTAAAGAGTTGCCCCACTGGTTGAGGTGTCATGAACAATACCGGGAATGGCATCTTTTTGTGGTGCTTTCACAGGAATCACAAAGCGATCGCCTCGTTGAGTGATAATCTGTTCCTGCACCGCATTAGATTTTACTTGTAAAATATTTTGCAGTTTTTGGGTAATTTGACTCCGCAATTTCCGCAATTCGGTGCGAATTTCTCCCAACTTTTGACTAGCGCGGTCAGTTACCTGTCCTCGTTCATCAATACAGCGATGGATTTCTTGCTCTAGTTCCGGGTAAGTGCGTAAATCAGCTACCAAATCTGTCAAGATAGGACAATCTTCTTGGTTATCAATTATACGCCGTAAATTTCTAGCCCCAGCGAGAGTAGTAGCGATCGCTAGCAACTCATCCCCAGCCAAAATCCCTTGCAGTTCAGCCCTTTCCAAGGCATCACCAATATCTTGGATACCCTCAAAAGATAATCCACTAGCAAAACGACTTTCTAGTTGGTAAACTTCCTTAGTCTGGTTTAACAGCAACTCACTAGCTGCCTGAGATGTAGGTATTTGAAGATGAAGTGATGCGATCGCCCCAAGTTTAGTTGCCGCAAATGTAGAAAGATGCTGACAAAGGCGATGCCATTCGAGTAGTTCTAAGGTTTCAGATTGGATCAAGGTTTAAATATTACATCTAATCTGAAAAATATCTTAACAATTCTAGCACCTAGATGGGAAAGAAATAGTCATTAGTCAATGGTCATTAGTCAATAGTCAATAGTCATTAGTCATTGGTCATTGGTCATTGGTCATTGGTCATTGGTCATTGGTCATTGGTCATTGGTTAATAGCAATTAATTTACTCTCCCCTTGTCCCCTTATCCCCTTGTCCCCTTGTCCCCTTGTCCCCTTATCCCCTTGTCCCCTTGTCCCCTTGTCCCCTTATCCCCTTGTCCCCCACTCCCCACTCCCCCACTCCCCACTCCCCCACTTCCCAAAAAATCCCTGCAAACTTTCTCACAATTTGATACCCTAGCTAGAACAGATTTGAGAAAAGTTAACAGCGTGGAAATTCAACTTGGGCGGGGGAAGACAGCTCGTAGAGCATATGGAATCGATGAAATTGCTCTAGTCCCCGGTAACAGAACACTTGATCCGAATTTAGCGGATACTAGGTGGAAAATCGGTAACATTGAGCGAGAAATACCCATTATTGCTAGTGCGATGGATGGCGTTGTCGATGTCAAAATGGCTGTACGTTTATCGCAGTTAGGAGCATTAGGAGTGCTGAACCTGGAAGGCATTCAAACTCGTTATGCTGATCCAGAGCCGATTTTAGATCGGATTGCGTCCGTTGGCAAAGATGAGTTTGTCTCATTGATGCAGGAACTGTATGCCGAACCCATCAAGCCAGAATTAATCACTAAACGTATCCAAGAAATCAAACAGCAAGGCGGAATTGCAGCTGTTAGTGCAACTCCAATGGGAGCTAGCAAATACGGTGAGGTAGTAGCCAAGGCTGGAGCAGATTTATTTTTTATTCAAGCGACAGTAGTTTCCACTGCTCACCTATCACCAGAATCGATAACTCCCCTAGATTTAGCAGAATTTTGTCGTTCTATGCCCATCCCGGTAATTTTAGGGAACTGCGTAACTTACGAAGTCACCTTAAATTTAATCAAAGCTGGGGCGGCTGCGGTATTGGTGGGAATTGGCCCTGGTGCAGCTTGTACTTCTCGTGGCGTGTTGGGTGTAGGCGTACCCCAAGCAACAGCGATCGCTGATTGTGCTGCCGCAAGAGATGATTACTATCAACAGACGGGTAAATATGTCCCCATCATTGCTGATGGTGGTTTAATCACTGGTGGCGATATTTGTAAATGTATTGCTTGTGGTGCTGATGGTGTGATGATTGGTTCACCCTTTGCTAGAGCCGCCCAAGCGCCCGGTAGAGGGTTCCATTGGGGTATGGCAACACCTAGTCCAGTACTGCCCCGTGGAACTCGGATTAGAGTAGGTACAACTGGTAGTTTAGAGCAAATTCTCATTGGCCCTGCTGGGCTGGATGATGGCACTCATAACCTTTTGGGAGCTTTAAAAACCAGTATGGGAACTTTAGGAGCCAAAGATATAAAACAAATGCAACAAGTTGAAGTTGTAATTGCTCCTTCTTTGTTAACTGAAGGTAAAGTGTACCAAAAAGCTCAACAATTAGGTATGGGTAAATAAAGGGAATAGGAAATAGGGAATAGGGAATATTTATGATGGATTAAGAAATAAATTTTTTATTCTGCCTCACGCCCTATGCCCCCTACCCAACTTTAAAATTATTCAGGAAATTTTTCCAGACTCTTAAACAACCACTGGAAAAATCACATATGTCGCCTACAATAGAGATAGCGGAGACGCATGTTTCCGTTCACTCCTCACACCACACTCCGCCCGGACTACTGTTCGGGCGGTTCCTTTTGTATGTATATACATAAATTCTTTAACTTCTTTGCAAATGTACATCCTTCTATTTTTGGCAGTTGTTTTTGCTATGGTAGAATTTTCACGAAAGTCAGAAATATAATTGGCAAAGGTTTTAGGCATGTCAGAAGCCGCACAAGTTACAGATTCTAGCTTTAAGCAAGAAGTACTCGACAGCGATGTACCTGTTTTAGTCGATTTTTGGGCCCCTTGGTGTGGTCCTTGCAGAATGGTCGCTCCTGTTGTCGAAGAAATAGCTGTACAGTACCTGGGTAAAATAAAAGTAGTCAAAGTTAATACCGATGAGAATCCGCAAGTTGCAAGCCAGTATGGCATCCGCAGTATTCCCACATTAATGATTTTTAAAGGCGGTCAGAAAGTTGATATGGTAGTGGGTGCGGTTCCTAAAACTACACTATCTCAAACCCTGGAGAAGCATATCTGAAACTCAATCAGTAGTAAACTCTCGTTGAGTATTCTATTGGCATTAAGTTTAGGTAAATATTTTTCTACTACTTGATGAGGTACTAAATTCAGCACCTCATCAGTTTTTCTTTTTTAAATATCCTTAAATTATTAAATAAATCTATAACTATAAAAATTTTATTTTTAAATTAAGAAATTAGCTTCACGGACAAATTTAAAATATGTCTCAGAATCATAGCCAAGCTAGTTTATCCAGTAATTACACAACAATCTGTTTTTTGAGCATTTTAATTATTGGATCTTTCTTAAGAATCATGGCACTGGGCGATATTCCTCAAGGATTTTCCTGTGATGAAGCTTCTTTTGGCTATGAATCTTTTTCGATTCTAGAAACGCTACGTGATAGATATGGGAAATTCTTACCACCGTTTCTACAACTCTTCGGCAACGATTATCCTGCTTCTTTATATGTATTAGCTACAGTTCCCTTTATTAAAGTATTGGGAATGACTGAATTTTCTACCAGAATAGTTGCAGCCATAACAGGTAGCTTAACAATTTTTGCTGTATATTTTTTAACAGAAGAACTTTTTAGCAAAAGAGTAAGCATCTTTGCCGCATTACTTTTAGCGATCAATCCTTGGCATATCCATTACAGTCGTATTGCATTCAATCTGGTTTTTCTACCTCTTTTTTTCTGCATGGCGTTATTGTTTTTGATGAAAAGTTTTAGAAAACCTAATTACATCGCTATCAGTAGTTTATTTTTTGGTATCAGTTTATATACTTATAGTTCAGCTAGAGTCTTCATTTCATTATTTGTACTTGGGTTAATATTGATGTTTAGGAAACATCTTTGGAATCATAAAAAACAAACATTTATTGCGGCGTTACTATTTTTACTTATCTTTATTCCACTTTTTAGATTTTGGATATCACCAGAAGGAATGGCTAGAGCTAGAGGAACTGGATTAGTTTCTCATCCCTTAACGATCGCATTAAATTACTTTTCTCACTTTAGCCCAAATTTTTTATTTTTTCAGGGTAGTTCCATCTTTAATGAAAATCCAGCCAGGATTGGTGAACTTTATTTTTTTGAGTTAATTACCGTCGCATTGGGAATATTTAAACTAATTTCTGCTGAAAAGAAAGTCAGAAGTATATTACTGTTATGGCTATGCCTGTATCCACTACCAGCAGCATTTGTCGCTCTAGCAAGTCCACAACGTTCTATAGTGGGCGCACCTTTATTTGCTATTATTTCAGCTTATGGTTTGACGCAATTAATAGATTTATTTAGACTGAAACAAAAAGCCATAATCTTGGGGACGACTCTTGTCTTGGTAGCCAGCCTATTGTTATTTTCCTATCGGTATTTTATCAACCCCTCATCTGATGCAGCAAAGCTCTGGAATTATGGAATTAAAGATGCTATCAAATTTGCCAGCAAGAGTTCATATGCTGGGTTTGTGATGAGTAGTGATACAAATAGTAGTTGCTTTGCTATCTATGATTTTGTCGCATTTATTCCTTTTTATACTTATTTTCCTCCTCAAGAATATCAACGTTCACCCATTCCCCCTTGGATTCGAGGTTCACGAGATAAGGTTTATTCTCTTGGCAAATACTATCTGATGTCTATAGGGAGCATCCACTTTTGGCAGAAAGACTCAAATAGCTAATAAACCATTGAGATAAGCACAACGAATAGAGAGGATGTGATTAACACTATCAACATTCCACTGTGCGCCAGAAATTTTAATCCTCGCACCAATTTGTTTAATAGCAGATTCAACTGCGCCAGAACCAATAGAACAAAGTTGTTCAGCCTGGTAATAGGCATAATTGACAAGACGAGAGCGATGTTTTTCAAGATAAGCAATGAAGTTCTTCGCTTGTTTACCTCGGCAATGAAGAAATAAAGCTTGAGTTTCTTCTATCTGACCTTGCCATAACAGCGTTTCAGCAGCTTTAAGCCGTTTTAAAGAACCACCAACTTTATAGAGATTTTCTTTGAGGTGATACCAATCCAAGATTTCCCAACGCTCAAAATTTTCTGTTTTACCAAACTCTTTGACTAGATTCCACACGCCATCATGACCATCCCCCAAGCACACTAACGGGTTAACCAGACGTTGGCTATTGACATAATCAACTAATGATTGGTTGTCATCAAAAAACGCACCATAGTAAATCCCTTGCAGACGAACGGTTTTATAGTCTCGCCAGTAACAGCCTGCTTTCGGTTTACCTCTGAGTCGGACTTTTCCTCCATCTACACTGACTTCTGAAACTGCTTGTTTTGCAAATGGTAGTTGAAAATCTTGTGACAGCACTAATTTTTGTTGCGTTGAGTGACCCACTTTGACTCCTGTCAATGCCTCAACTTCAATTTCTGCTTTTTGGTATGATTCGTTAGCTGACAGCCTTAAACAACACTTTTGAAGTAATGGACTTAACCGGGTTCTTGGCTTCAAACCCAGTTTCTGTAACTGTTTGGCTTTAAGAGTCAGTTCCCCCACTAAGCTTTTAATTTTCCTGGTTTTACCTACTTTTGTTCCAGTTTTTTGTTCGATAAAAAAAGGGCTATTTCTGGACTGACTAGTTCTAATATTTGACTCCGAACTGTTTTTTCTATACTTTCGAGGTCTGTCAGCTTACTTTTATCTGCTTCTTCATACAGTAGTGTTGACAATTCTTGTAAACAGGCTTTGATTCTTTCTTGTTTATCCTGGTTCATGGTAAGTCATCCACACTGTTTTATCTGTTGTTATATTCTCCCAGAACCTGTATATCTTCCAAAAGTGGATGCTCCCTGTCTATATCAAAGCAAAACAATTTAAAAGAGGAATATTTATATATTATTCGTCCTGAAGAAATTCCCACTTTAGCTGCAAAAGGCTATAAATGGAAAGAGATTCATACTATTAAAAATTCTCGTAATGAATACTTTAAGCTAGTTGAAATCAGTAAAAAGTCAACAGTTATTAGTCAGTAGTCATTGGTCAACAATCAAAAGCTATTCTCTCTCATCTTCTTCATCTCTCCCATTATCCATATTCTTTTGATAAATTAGAGTCCAAAATTAGGTAGAATGTAATGCCATCGTGGTGGCATCTATCATGACTTCATCTGCGTCGTTTGACATTTTAGAGTCTCTGCAAGCGGATATCGCTGACTTAATCGATCGCCTACCGACATTAAAAAATCGGCAGTTCATCCAGCAGGCGTTGGCTACTATCGTTCGCTTGGCTGATACTGATATTGAGCGTCTCGATTGGAAAATATTGTCGGCTGCTTTGGCAGATATGGAACGAGGTTTCCAGCTATTTTATAACTATCGACACGTCCGCAAAGTGACGATTTTTGGTTCAGCTCGGCTATTGCCAAAAACACCAGCTTACCAGATGGCAGTGGAATTTGCTCGCGCTGTGACGCAACTGGGATTTATGGTGATGACTGGGGGGGGTGGTGGGATCATGCAAGCCGGCAATGAAGGTGCGGGACGAGAGAAATCTTTTGGACTGAATATTCAGCTACCCTTTGAACAAGAAGCCAACCCAATTATCGAGGGTGATCCGAAGCTGATACACTTTAAATATTTCTTTACTCGCAAGCTATTTCTGCTCAAAGAAAGTGATGCGATCGCTTTATTTCCCGGTGGCTTTGGTACTCAAGATGAGGCTTTTGAGTGCATGACATTGAGTCAAACAGGTAAGTTTGGCCCTGTACCATTAGTTTTAATTGATCACCCAGGTGGTGATTATTGGCAGTCTTGGAGCGAATATATTAATCAGCATCTAGTCAAAACTGGTTTGGTGAGTCCGGAAGATCCTAGCCTGTACACTGTGACGGATAACCTAGAGGTAGCTTGTCATGCTATCACGCGCTTTTATCAGGTTTATCACTCTAGTCGTTATGTCGGAGATCAGTTGGTGATTCGCTTAACCCAAGAATTATCCGATATGGAAGTTGAGCAACTGAATGCCGAATTTAGCGATATTCTGGTGCAGGGCAAAATTGAAAAAAGTGCAGCTTTACCCCAAGAAAGCCAAGATGAAACTGTGGAACTACCCCGGTTAATTCTCTATTTCAATCAACGAGACTTGGGACGTTTATATCAGATGATTGCGGCAATTAACTATATGGGTATTCCTGCGACAAAAGAACAAGTGCATCCAGAAAGGAAATAGATAATTTGTAATTCGTAATTCGTAATGACGCTCGTTCGCTCTTAGAGGACGTTTGAAAAGTCTGTTTCTTTGTCATGTTGAATGCAGCGTAGCGGAATGAAACATCTCGGTATGTGCTACAAAACCTAGATTCTTCCTGACGCTCCGCTCCAGTCAGAATGACATTTTTATACCTACTGAAACTTTTCCAACACCCTCTTAGCGTCTCCCCTTGGGAGAAGACTCGCTAACGTAATTCGTAATTCGTAATACCGCTACGCGGAAGCAAGCTACGTAATTTCCTGTGGGTACTCCAAAGGAGAACTCGGAGAGTGGGCTTGCGCCTACGTCATACTTGCCTTCATGTGAGAAGCATCACAAAATGTTAGGGGCAGGTTCACGAGATATTTGTGAATTCATTCTCCCCTACAGCTTCTGGACTTCGGTTTTATGTTCCGTCATGGCGACGTAAGGAAGCAATCGCAAAACCTTTGGTACACCGCTATAACAATGCTTAAATATCTAGGCGATCGCTTACTACATTTCACTACATTACTGTTATCAGCAGACTTAAACAAGCAATAACTTTGTCTTAATTTTATGTCTAAATAGATAAAATCTTTCTCTAGACTGGGGAATTGTGAATAATCGAACTAAAACAATGTAATCTAACCTACTTCCAGATGAGAAAAACACCAGTTATTATGACTCAGTACTGATTGTCACCAGAAATCTCGTATATTGGCACAGGAAACTCTATATTACATTCTAAAAGGGGAATTAAGTCATGCTGGAGTTTTTGAGTTCGGGTTTGGTTTCTCTGTGGCTAGAAATGGCAGGGGTACAAATCAAACCGGCAGATGCCTTAGATGCTGTCACTTGGCAAAGTAGCCCAGGCTTGATTATTGCATCTGACCCTAATCCAGCAGGAGTCAATACAGTTAAACAATATTTGCAGGCTTTAGTTAAAACAAAATTAATCGCTCAGAATCTCACGGAAAGCCAAGGAATTTGGATGCAGTCTGGCCCCATACTGGTGGCTAATCATCAAGGGACTACGCCTCTACCTGCGGCTTCTCTGACGAAGGTGGCAACGTCCTTGGTGGCTTTAAAAACCTGGGGGCCAGATCATCAATTTACAACCACGATCGCCTCTACAGGTAAAGTTGTTAATGGAGTATTACAAGGCGATTTAATCATCAATGGTGGTGGCGATCCTCTGTTTGTTTGGGAAGAAGCGATCGCTCTGGGTAATACTCTCAATAAAATGGGCATTAAACAGGTAAAAGGGAATCTGGTAATTAGTGGTAATTTCGCCATGAATTTCCAGCGTCATCCCCTCTTAGCTGGACAAATGCTCAAACAAGCCCTCAATTCTCAAACTTGGACTCGTCCCCCCATATACGTCCACTCCATCATGGCTAAGGGAACACCCAAGCCCCAATTAGCAATTAATGGCACAATCAAATATGCTGCCCAATCTATCCCCCAACAAACTTTGCTAATACGTCATCGTTCTTTACCCTTGAAACAATTAATCAAGGAAATGAACGTTTATAGCAACAATGAAATGGCACAAATGCTGGCAGAATCAGTGGGAGGACACACTGTAGTTCAAGCTATAGCTGCCAAAATGGCGAGAGTCCCAGCAACAGAAATTCAGTTAATTAACGGTTCAGGATTGGGGCCGGAAAATCGCATTTCTCCTAGGGCTGTATGTGCGATGTTTATGGCGCTACAACAGGAAGTAGCTAGTTACCAACTAAACTTAGCTGACTTGTTTCCGATGTCTGGTTTAGATCATCGAGGCACAATGCACTCTAGACATTTACCCGCCGCTACGGTGATGAAGACAGGAACTCTGCGAGATGTCAGCGCTTTAGCTGGTGTTGTTCCCACACGCGATCGCGGTTTGGTTTGGTTTGCTATCATCAACCGTGGCCCCCAAATCTCTGCTTTTCGTCAAGAACAAGACAAGCTACTACAACGTCTGGTGCAACAGTTACAAATCTCTCCCAGTGTCCCCACAGCCTTAATTCCCCACTCAGTTAAATCATTACCTGATCTTGGTAATATCAACCGCAATGAAATTTTGGTAAGGAGTTAGTTATTGGTCAATAGTCAATAGTCAATAGTCATTAGTCAGTGGTCATTAGTCATTAGTCTTGGGTGCTGAGTAGCCATTAATTATTCTCCTCTACACCCCTACCAAATCAGTTACCAGTTAATAAACGTTCACTGTTCACTGTTTACACCCCTACACCCGGCGATCGCTCCTACGCAGACTCTTTCACGTGTTAGATTGACTCTGTAAGGTTTTCATTTCATATTGCACATCTAAAGAAATTTGCAAGGCTTCATTGAGTAACCTGCCATGTTCAGTAGCTTGTGCGGTAATTTGCATGGCAGCTAATGTTGCCAAATTATCGTCAAATAAATCTGTATTTCTGAGAATAAAATTCTTATTTTCTCGTAATATTTTTTCTGTTTTTAAAGCTCTGACTAAATCAACTCTTGTCAGTTTTAAAGCCGCAATAATTTTTTCTCTTTCTTGAATAGACACACCTGTGTTACCAGCATCTTCTATTTGATCATTAATATCTATAGCCTTGATGACAGCATTGTATCTATCTACATCATTTAAAAGTATTTCTAAAGAAGTAGTCATATTTTTTTTGAGTACTTTTTGTTGATTTTTCCATAAGTAATATAAAGAAATTTGTGTACTTAAACCACCCAAAAAACTGAAGATAATTAATAGTAACCAAGATGGAATTATGATCCAAGTAGCAAATGACTTAATAATGACATCAAAAAATATATAGGCAAAAATTAATACAGAAAAGCTCAGAAAAACTACTGTAGCTCCTTCCGAACCTTTAATTTTACGAACGATTTTTTGACAAAACTTTTTAAAATTATTGCTGATAATAATTAATTCAGATTTTACAGGTAGATTAGTAAGTTTTTGTAATTCATTATGGCTAATGTCTAAGTCTTGTAAATCATTACGCACAGCTTTACCCAAATTAAGCAAAATAGTTATTTAGTACAATATAACAAGCAATTTTAGGGATTGCTAAAAGGCTGGTAATTTTGTCTCAAAATTTATATATGGGACTCAGATTTGATTTTTGTTAGCGTAGCCTGTGCTTGCACATAAAAACTCAGTACAAGTCGAGGAACTTCTTACAAGAGTGCCTATTGCCTACCTACTCAAATTATTAGGCTAGCCCATGTTCAATAGCCAGGCTGCTGCTTTTAAGAAAGGTTTGACGTTCCAAGTCTGGGCAAATTCGTGTTTCTTCAATGTTCAGTTCCATCATAGTTTCCATCTCTTCGCCACAAAACTTACAAAAACTTGTAAACGCCTATCTCCCGTTTGCTTACTCCTCCGTGTTCTCCTGTGCAGCAAGCCGGACAGTTTCTACATCAACGTTGAGTTGTTGAGCAATCTGTTCTACACTCATCCCTGTTTTTAGTAACAATGGCACAGCTGCTTTCAATATTTCTTCCCTACCCTCAGCTTTCGCTTCCTGGTAAACCCTGGGTTCCTCTAAAGTCAGTCCCAGCATCGCTTCTACTTCCTCTCTACTCAACGAAGAAAACTTGTAAACGGCAATTGTTGTAATAATATCTATTATCTCGTTTTTCGGCAGTGTGCCAGTTGAATCTAATTGTACTCTTTCAATTAATTGCTTCGCTTGCTCTGCCATCGATTTATTTGATGCAATTGTTAACTGCATTAAATTGATGCCTATCGGCAGAGTATCGGGAGTACCTAACTCATCCAAATAAATGCGCTGCACTTGGTCGCTGTTTAAAAATATGCGATGAGTTCTTGTATCGCTTGGTTCCAAACTGCGTGATGGGAAAATTACCACACAGTACCAGTCATCGTTGATTATTTCTATTGGATTCGTTCATTTCCTAGCAAACCAATTCAATTGATTCTTCCTATCACCTTTTTGGTTGTCTTAGCTTTTCTTACCAACTGGTCTTAAGAAACGTGGTGGTGCGACAAGGATGCCGGAGGAAATCATTCGTAGCTATTTAGTT
Source organism: Nostoc sp. TCL26-01 (assembly GCF_013393945.1). Lineage (NCBI taxonomy): Bacteria > Bacillati > Cyanobacteriota > Cyanophyceae > Nostocales > Nostocaceae > Nostoc > Nostoc sp. TCL26-01. The sequence continues at coordinate 5,321,457 of NZ_CP040297.1, read as the reverse complement.
AACCCTTTTCTATACAATGAATACACTTTTTGCTGTGGATGCAACAATTACATTCATCAGAAAGAACTTTACTGGTGTGAAACAGGGCAATGCTTGGCAGATTATTTCCAAGAGTTGCAACAACAGTACATCCGCATACATGGCGAACCCCCTCCTAATCCATTCGCATAGAATCCATTAGATATCTTTTCTTAGCTAGCGGCTGGTCTTTTGAGCATCAATCTGTTGAAGAAGAATACATTCGTCAGAATACCCTTCTCCTGTCGGAGACGCTACCGCGTAGCTTGCTTCCCGTACCCTTCGGGAAGCAAGCGACAGGAGTCAGAATCAAGACTCTCGTTCGCGTAGCTTCTCCCAAGCTACGTGTTAGCGTCTCTGAAAGAGAAGACTTTACGCTGCGCTATCAGTCGCGGATTTAGACCTGCGAGCTTACTACCTGCCAACATATCTACTAGCCAATTGCATAGCGTCAGCAATATCGACATCACCATCGTTGTCTGCATCTAAGAAGGAATTAAGGACAGAATTCCCGCCAGTTTGAGGATTTTCGGCATTAGCGCCAGACTGAAGGAAATTCAAGACTAAAGGAACAACTACAGGTAACAGTTGTTGAATTGTCCCAGCATCTAATCCTGTGTGTTGGGAAGCTATTTGTGCTACTTGCTGTTGTGTTTGTGGTGCAAACAAGGAATCAACCGCTTGGGGATCAGCAGAGGTTCCAGCATATTGGTTGACTACGGCTTGGGCTGCTGCGTTACCTTCTGTCGCTTGCTTTTGTTGTAAAGCAGAACGCACATAGTTACCAACTACACCCACAACCGATTGAATTGTAGAAGGATCTGCACCAGTGCTATTACTCAACTGATTGACAGTGTTGATGATACTTCCTATTTGTCCTAAGTTGCCTTGTTGGTTGGGGTTGCTCACAGCACCCAGAATTTGGTCAAATAGTCCCATAGTTTAGTTTCTCCTTATTTGTGATGAATGGAAAAATTGTGGTTACTGTTTGCTATTATGAAAAAATTCAGGCTCCAAAACTATAAACTTAAGACAGAAAAATTTTAGCGATCGCCAATTCTGCTCACGCCCGAATATCCTATTGACCTTCTGAGTTATTATTACCGAGATATTTAGCTTTTAACTGCTCTAATTCGTCATCTATAACATCTGATTTTCTGTTGTTATGAGACTGAGGTGTAGAATTTTGTGGCGGAATTTTATTTTGCTGATTTTTTCCACCAACTAAAAACTGAGTTTTCATCTCTTCCAATTCTAAGTCAATTTGACTAGAGGTTTTATTGACTATTATGGGTGGAGATGTTGATGATAATTCAGGTGTGGCAACTACTGGCGAGTGTTGATTTAAATCTTGTAAAACTTCTTCTATAGTTTGATAACGCCTCATGGGAATGCTTTCTAGCATCTTATTAATAATTTGACTTAACTCTTGACTAAAGGGAGTTTTTAAATACTGTTGCCAAACCCAAGTATCATGATTAATCTCATAAGAATCAAAAGGCGATCGCCCAGTCAATAAATTAATACAAGTTGCCCCTAAACTATAAATATCACTGGTAAAACTAGCTCTACCTCTAATTTGCTCTGGTGCAACATATTCAGGACTACCAATACTTGTACCTGTTTGATTTAAAGCTGTGCTAGTGGCAGATTTAGCAGCCCCAAAATCTACCAGCACTAGTTTTTTGTCGCTATTACGTAATATAATATTTTCTGGTTTAATATCTCGATGAATTACCTGTCGAGAATGACAAAATTGTAAAACTGACAATAAGTCATTTAATAGTTGCCGGATCTGGGCTTCATTAAACACACCCCTTTGTGCCAATACCTGCGCTAGATTTGCTCCGTCAATAAATTCTTGTACTAAATACTGGCGATCTTCATGGGTAAAATATGCTAAAAGTTCGGGAATTTGCGGATGCTTGCCTAAATCCTCTAATCGCACGGCTTCTTGGTTAAATAATTCCACCGCTTTTTGGACGGTGTTCGTACCTTGGGCTTGGGGATAAAATTGCTTAATCACACAGCGAGGCTTGGAAGGCTTATCTTCATCCACAGCTAAGAAAGTCCTGCCAAAACCACCTTGCCCAATTGGTTTGACGGCACGGTAGCGTTCCTTGAGGAGTAACTTAGAACCACAACTCAAGCAAAACTTAATATCTTGAGGATTTTCTGGCTTTGGGCAACGGGGGTTAAGGCAGTAACTCATTGGCAGGATAGCGTTTCCTATCGCTCTTACTGTCTTTATTTTGCCTTGTGCTAGCCCACAGTGGTTAAGTTCGCCAATTATCTAGTTGGAGACTGTAACCTAATGTTTGAATTCGTTGATAATGTGCTAAGTTACCACTGACTAGAGATAAGTTTTGTTGAATGGCAATGGCAGCAATAATTGAGTCAGCTAACCCTATGGGTTGTCCAATTCTTTCTAAATCAGCATAAATACGTCCCGCTAACTCAGCATCACTCAACTGCAAAGTTAATATTTCTGCAACAGCTATTTGAGCAAAAAACTGCTGAATTTTGTCTTCCCGTTGGAGTTTATGCCAACCTTTGACGATTTCTAAGACTGTTATCATGCTGATAGTGTAGCGACCATGAACAGCTAAATAAGCGATCGCATTAGCAACAACACGCTGATCTCTACGCTTCAGACTTTCCGAAAGAATATCTGTGTCAAGTAGTACTTTTTTCAAAACGTTGATTTAATGGGTGTGCTGCCCGATCTTTCATTACCTCTTCTAGCATCTCATCTACTGAGTCAGGATCATCAGCAAATAATCCTAGTAAAGGGTATTTTGATGGTTCTATCACGGCTAGCTGATTGATCGCATATGCAAACAATTCTGACAAGTTACAATGGCGTGACTTCGCTAAAGCCAATGCTTTTTCTAGGGTTGTGGCATCTATTTGCAGTTCGATTTTTTCCATGCTGCCTCCTATGAAAGCATTTGTCATACAGCGATTTTAGCATTTTGGCTAGGCGCTCAAGGGAAAGCGATCGCCTCTGCCGTCCCTGCTCATCAAAGCGATTGTATATTTTTAGTTGGAAGTCCCTAGACTCAACAAAATGTGCTTCTCTAAAGCAAGAAACGCTATAAACTGTTCAGTGGAAATGTAAAATTCTCTGTACAAATCATTTTTGATTGACTCAAAGTAATTTCAGATGCTTGTCTTAAAAGCTACATCTTCTAATTCATTCAATGCTGCTTGTGCTACATAGTTTTTTGATGCTTGTACAGATTTATTGTTTCTATATTTAGATATTTGCTGAGAACGAAATACTTTTAAGACTGAACCTTCTGAGATAAATGTAATACTGGGATGTAGAGAATCAAAGGCAAAAATCACCTGATCTTGATAACCTTGATTGTTATCACAAATCCATACCATCATTAGTTTTTTACTAATTAAAGACTGACACCATAAGGGAGTATCTACTGCATCAGTATTAGTTTCAGCTTGTTGTAATATCTCTATCTCATCAGTATCAGCAATTGGTAGCAGCGTGATTTTTGTATCTGGAAAAAATAGTTCAACTTGATCAATACACAGTTCATCACCACTAAACTCTTGATCTTCAACAATTGATACTGCTATCAGTGACTCTCCAATAGGAAATTCTTCAGTTTCCATATTTTTCACGTTTTTTTCTAGCTTGTTTAAGGATTTTTATGGCAGTTTCTGCGTCTTCGTCTCCTGTAGCTGCTAAATTTGCTAATTCACCAATGCTCAGATTTTGATAATCACTGCGTAATTGATTAACCTGACCTTGACCTCCTCCACGCTCCCGAATGGCATCACTAATAATTTTATCTTTCAGATTGGCGAGATTGCCGAGCTTTTTTAGACCACCCGATGTCAGGTTAACTTCGTTCTGTTCATCCATGTCAAGATTACAACTAAACTTGATACTGGGAAAATTAACTCTCATCCAAAACTGTATGAGAAAAGGTATTTTTCATCTTTGGTGGTGAAACTTGCCTTATCTCGACCACCTGCTTCATCAGAATATCAACACAGCCAATGTCCCCAGAGTATGTAATAATAAGCCGATCGCTAGACTAATAAGTTACCAACTGTGCAATCAACGGATCATATCAACGACCTTGCTGCGGCTTTGCAACAGCCTGCGGACCTTACCTTTGAACTGCCCGATCCCGAAGATGAACAAATCCCAGAGTCAGATTTCCAACAACAGTTGGATGTAGCTTGGCAGGTATGCGATCGCTTTGATTTGCAAACTGAAATCTGGCGGGGTAGAATCTTAAGGGCTATCCGGGATAGGGAAAAAAAGGGTGGTGATGGACGCGGTACAGGTTTTCTCGCTTGGCTCAAGGAACGAGAAATTAGCAAAAGTCAAGCCTATGCTTGGATTCAGTTAGCCAATAGTGCTGATACTCTCCTGGAAGAGGGCAAGCTGGAACCCAGTGCTGTGAATAATTTTAGTAAACGGGCGTTTGTGGAAACTGCCAAAGCTGTACCAGAAGTGCAGCAGATGGTAAGTGAGTCAGCGAGTAAAGGCGATCGCATCACTAGGCGGGAAGTCCGTCAACTCACCGACGAATGGACAGCCATGAGTTCGGATTTATTACCAGAAACAGTCAAGGTAAAAGCAGCCGAAAACTCTCTCCCTCCCCGCTACATTGCGCCGCTAGTCAAGGAAATGGAGAAACTGCCAGAATCGCACCAAAAGTTTATCCAAAAGGAAATCGCCGCTAATCCCGATGTCGATACCATCAAGCAAGTCACCACAGAAGCGCGTCAACTAGCCAAATATCTCAAATCTGCCGCCCAAGTCCAAGCACTGATTAAAGAAGATGTAGACATCGAAACAGCACTAGAAGAAGCCCAAAGAGTCGGTTGTTTGAGTGTAGCGGCTGACTTAGTCAACCAAGCATCCCAAATCGAACAAGCGATCGCTAAACTATATATGACCTGGAAACGCATCGGTAATTTAGCTGATAGGCTATATGTAGATACTGGTGCAAGTACTCCTAATTTGCGATCGCTCCTCAGTTGCATCGAACCTCTAGGTGGTGAAGTCATGGAAGTCCAACTCAGTGATGCTACCGAACACACCGTTCGTTTGCAAATTCAAGAGACAAATTAAAAGTAGTCAATGGTCAATAGTCAATAGTCAATTGTTAGTTTTGTAGTTATCGCGTCAGCGTAACGCACCATGATATTTTCTGCTACGTCTCTACTCCCCTCTCCGCGTCGGAGAGCAGGGTGGTTTCATACAAAGAAAGAAAAAACTTTTTGGATTTGATTGGCTAAAGCACGTTGAGCTTGAGGGATAGTGCGAAAACCGAGAAATCTGGCAAGAGTGATGAAAAAATTATGTAAGATTGCCCAATTAACTGGTGCATTGCCACCTCGTCGTAGTGGAAAATCCTCGCAAAAAGTCACATCACGAACCCAATGGAGCCGATTTTCAATTCCCCAATGTTGCTGGGTGTCAGTGAGAGCATCTTCAGCTGATAGGAGCTGACTACAAATATAGAACTGACGCTCTTGAAATGATTCACCATCACGGATACCAGAGCGTTCAACTTGGACAAAGGTTTTAAGTCCAGCCCATTGACTTTGTAATCTTTCTGGAGCCGCAAATACCTGAGAGCAACGCACAACTTGGCGATGGTGAGTATTATCTTCGATTGTCGCACTGCTCAAAGGTAGCTGTGTCTGTGACTGAGTTTGAGCCATTTTGTACAGCGTTGGTTGATTTTCTTTTAATCCAATCAGGTAATCATTGCCACTATTGATGATCAGCGATACAGTTTTTTTTGGCAGTGTAAAGCATCAAGGGTAAAAACGACTTTTTGCCCAGAAAACTCACTAATTAATTGTTGTACTATTGCCATTTCACTAATTTTTTTGTTTGACATTGGTTGCATCCTCAGTACGATACCTCGACTATGACTATAAACTGATACTGTATTGATGAAATTTTGGTAGGACTGACTGTAATCTGTCACTGTGCAGCGAATGCCTTTGCCGTCAATTGCCAATCTTTCTCCTGGTATCGGTGGCACAAAAACTGATGCCCAATCATTAAATAAGTCGGTGAATGCCTGAAAATCTATTGTTTTGAGTACTCTTCGGAACGTTGAATAGGATGGCAACTTGATTGTCTCATCTAGGTTTAACATTTCGATTAAGCTTTGCCTGTGTACTTTGGTAAAGTCCTCCAATGGTCGCTAGCCCCAATACCCAGTCATTGCTAAGAGCAATATCAGCAATAATACTAACCATAATTCATGTCTTCGTCCCCGGATGTGCCGATAGTCTGGTACTTCCTGCAATTGTTCGACAAGATTCATACTGTTTATCTCTCCATTTTTTTCCACCCTCTACAAATCATTATTATTTTTCTTTCTTTGTATGAAACCACCCTGGCCACCATCACGTTAAAAAGCTCAGGATTTTTAGGTATTGGGGAAAAAAAGCTAGTAATTAACCGTAGTCGCAGACGCGCTGAGTATTTCCGAGAAAGTTTGGTTAATGGTGTCGTGCTGGATATGGTAGCAATTCCTGGCGGTAAATTTTTCATGGGTTCGCCAGAAAATGAGCCAGGACACACAAGTGATGAAAGTCCACAACACACAGTTACTCTCCAACCCTTTTTCATGGGGAAATTTCCTGTCACGCAAGCTCAATGGCAAGCTGTTGCTTCACTTGCTAAGGTAAATATTCTTTTAGATACTGACCCATCATATTTTAAAGGTGCTAATCGTCCTGTGGAAAACGTTTCTTGGGATGATGCGGTTGAGTTTTGCGCTAGATTATCGAAAAAAACTGGGAGAATCTATCGCTTACCCAGCGAGGCGCAATGGGAATATGCTTGTCGTGCAGGAACGACTACACCATTTTATGTTGGCGACACAATTACGACAGATTTGGCAAATTATAATGGCAATTACACTTATGGTTCTGGTGTAAAGGGTGAATATCGAGAGCAAACAACAGATGTAGGAAAATTTCCTGCTAATCCCTTTGGTTTATTTGATATGTGTGGTAATATATGGGGATGGTGTCAGGATGAGTGGCACGAAAATTATAATCAAGCCCCAGTAGACGGTAGTTCATGGCTGGGTGTTAATATAAAATACAGACTGCTGCGCGGTGGTTCTTGGAGAGTCATCTCAGGGGTCTGTCGCAGTGCAGTCCGTGGCAGGGTTACACCCGTCGCCCGCCGCAGCGGTATCGGTTTTCGCGTCGTTCTAGTTTCCGGGTGAGGACTCATCCTAGCCCTTTACACTTTTGCCCTCTAGCACTCTGCCCTTTTTTCTTTTCTCTTCTTATTCCCTCGCGCTTTGCACGAAAATTTTTTTTGCTTTTCAGATAAAACTTATACAATACACGATACTAGCGGTTTTAGCAAGCGATATCAGCAAAGAACTAGCCAAGTAGGTTGGGTTGAGGCTTTGCGAAACCCAACACAACCCACCAAATATTTATTGGTCTTCCCTACATCAACCTAACCTACTTTTGTTCTTAACTGAACCCTATTAGTCTATGCTTGATTTTGACGATCAACTAATATTAAACTTTGAAAATGTTGGGTTTCGCTTTAGCTCAACCCAACCTACTATTCTATTGTTCAATGAGCGATAATAATCGCAATTTATTTTATCATCATAACTGGGCATCATCTATAAATTAACTCATGACCGAGGAACTAGCAAGAGCCGATAATGATTCACCGTGGAAGGAAATATTAGAAGCGTATTTTCCCCAAGCAATGCAATTTTTCTTCCCAAAAACAGCAGCACTAATTGACTGGGAACGTCCCCACGAATTCCTCGATAAAGAATTTCAACAAATAGCTCGTGACGCTGAACAGGGAAGAAGATATGCAGATAAATTAGTGAAAGTATGGCAACTTGAAGGACAAGAAATTTGGCTATTAATCCATGTCGAAATCCAAGCAAAACCAGAAGATGCTTTTTCAGAAAGGATGTTTTCTTATAACCTGCGAATTTTTGACAAATTTTCTCAACCTGCCATCAGTTTAGCTATTTTGTGCGACACCGACACGAAATGGTGACCACACCAATATAGTTATGATTATCCCGACACCAGATTAAACTTTGAATTTGGCACCGTCAAACTGCTAGATTACCAAAATCGTTGGGCAGAATTAGAAGCCAGTGATAACCCTTTTGCCACAGTGGTAATGGCACATTTGAAAACACAGGAGACGACGAAAAAGCTAGGAGAACGGAAAACTTGGAAATTTAGTTTAATCCGCCGATTGTATGAACAAGGATGGCAAGAAAAAGATATCCGTAACCTATATCGATTCATTGATTGGGTTATGATTTTACCAAAGGTATTAGAAGCAGAATTTTGGCAAGAGTTTAAGCAATTCGAGCAGGAGCAAAGTATGAGCTACGTAACAACTGGTGAGCGCATTGGCTACGAACGCGGAGAACAAGAAGGCAGGCAAAAACAAGCAATAGAGCTTGTACTACGGCTACTACAAAAACGGGTGGGAGAGTTACCGCAATCTGTGAGCGATCGCATTTACGCTCTGTCTCTCCATCAACTAGAAACGCTGGGTGAAGCTTTATTAGATTTTACAGGACTAGACGACTTACTTACCTGGTTGGCGGCACATCCTGTGGAATAGAAATTTTTTCTGAGTCGAGGATGTTGGGTTTCAGTATTGCTCAACCGAACCTACTACTATAAGTTGAGTGTAATTGTTAGGTTTCATGTCTGAAACAAGCCTATACCTAATTTATGCTGTAACCATTGCCGGTACTGAATTAGGAGATACTGGCTCAAAGTGTAAAACCATAACTTGCTCTGAACTTAAACCAACAGATTCATAGGTTTGTCCATTGCGTAGGCATAGCCCGCCGCAGGCATCGCTAAACTCTACTTCAAATGCAGCACCGTTAGCCAATAATTCTACAACTGTACCAACTTGACCACGCAACAGATTATATTCAGGTAGATCAATTGTGAGTGCTACTATATCAAGCAACTTTGGTGTATTTGTACTCATTTTTTATAAGCGACTTATTTATCAACTACTCATGATATCATGATAGTACATATGAATTATGTTAATTCAAACAGTATAACTTAACAAAATAATAAATTTATAAGGTGGAATAATTATGTCTAGTACTCATACAGGTATTGAGTGGACGGATAAAACGTGGAATCCAACTACGGGTTGTAATAAAGTTAGTCCAGGTTGCTTACATTGTTATGCGGAAGCCCTTACAAAACGTTTTCCTAATAATTTCAAGAATGGTTTTGATTTAACTTTACACCCAGAAAGGTTAACAGAACCCTTAAGGTGGCGTACTCCAAGTAGAATATTTGTTAACTCAATGAGTGATCTTTTTCACGAAGAAGTACCTCTTGATTTTATTCAGGATGTATTCAAGGTGATTCATGATACACCTTGGCACATATATCAAATATTAACGAAAAGACCTGAAAGATTCGTTGAACTAGCATCTCATTTAGAATTTTATCAAAATATTTGGTTGGGTGTATCAGTTGAGAATCAGAACTATATCCATCGTATTGATTTTCTTCGCCAAGTTTCTGCAAATGTGCGTTTTCTTTCATGTGAACCACTGTTAGGTTCATTGAATCTTGACTTAAGAAATATTGATTTGGTCATTGTTGGTGGCGAGTCTGGACAAAAACATCGTCAAATGAAGATTGAATGGGTGGAGGATATTCATGACCAATGTCAGAAAGCAGGAGTAGCATTTTTCTTCAAGCAGATTGGGGGTAGAACTTCTAAAGCTGGAGGTAGATTACTAAATGGTCAAATATGGGATGAAATGCCTCTAGCTTGGCAAGAACATCAAAACATATGGAGTAAATCTTCTCAACAACGCTCATTGAAAAGAGAAAAATTGGAACTTATGGCTTAAGTGGAAATGTAACTTTAACGGAATTAGCAAATGTAATTTCACCTTTCCTCCTTTGTCTTTTGTCAGATGGTGGTTCTGCTATAATTTTCCCTTGGGATTCAAGACTATTCAGAGCAGCTTTGTAGTTCTTACTGATGTAACGTTTACCAACATGATGTTGATTGTAAATTTCTTCCATCGTGATTATTTGACCAGCGAATACGTCTAATAGCATTGCTTCTAATTCATCAAGAGGACGGGCAAGTTCAAAAAGTAATGGTTGTTTAGAAGTTGCCGGATTATACTCAAAGGAAGGTACACCTTGATTTTCACCAGAACTTTCTTTAGCCATGATGTCTTTCATTATTTCATAGCCTTTAATATGCTTACTGACAAAAATTAAGTGATGGCTAGTACGGTTACCGTTCTCATGTTTAAAGCGAAAAGGTAGAACATACTTCCCACCCATTTCTTGTAGAGCTTCACAAATAGCTTCTATAATTGTTAATTCACGTTCTTCTGGTTTTAGTAATTGGAGTTTTTCTCTTAATTTATCTGCTCTTATTTTTCCAAATAAAGCATTTACATGGTCTTCAACTGCTGCATTGCCTATACCCATATTGATACGGTTATAGTTAAAAAAGAAAAGGCAATCACAACCCCAGTTTTTCACAACTGAGTTTATCAGTTCTAATGATAGTCCCTTATATCCCCACGGATCTACAAAAAATAATGTTGGGATAAAGTTCAGCCGAGAAAAATCATTAACAATATTTTCCCCTACTTCAAAATTCATGACTTCAGGCTTATATCTTAATTGCTCAATTCCTGGAATTGCTTCTATAGCTTCTTGTAGAGAATTAGTATGTTCAGAATTAGCATCATTAAATAATGTTTTCAGCATATTTCGCATATCTGGATCAGCAATTGCTGTTTCTAAAACTTTGATAGGCGTAGATTTTGAACCATCTTTATATCTACCAGGTCCAGCAAAAAGGTCTATATAAGCAATTTCATGTCTTGCTTGTTTCGCAGTTGGTATAATAACCTTTGCCCAAGCCCAAAAATATTTCTCAACAATTCTGGCTTTTATTAAAGACTGCTCTTTTTGCTCCTCAAAGAAAGAAGAATTGTTCATATTCAATTACTATATGTATCGTATTAATATGGTAAATTCTACATTACTTAATGTCTAGAACTGAAATCCTGTAGTTTTAGACTTCCTGCCATCTTCTATAATTGATAGACCTGCACATATATTCTTAGGCATGAAGCTGTGACAGAAACTGGAAGCTACAAAGATACTGTAAATTTACCCAAGACTAATTTTGATATGCGGGCGAACGCCATCAAGCGGGAACCTGAGATTCAAAAGTTCTGGGAAGACAATAAAATTTTTGAGAGCCTGTCGCAAAATAACCCAGGCGAATTATTTATACTGCACGATGGGCCTCCCTACGCTAACGGCTCTCTGCATAGCGGTCACGCTTTAGGTAAAATTCTTAAAGATATTATTAATCGCTACCAATTGCTGCAAGGACGTAAGGTGCGCTACGTCCCTGGTTGGGACTGTCATGGTTTGCCTATTGAATTAAAAGTTTTGCAGAACATGAAGTCAGCAGAACGGCAAAACTTAACGCCTTTACAGTTGCGGCAAAAAGCTAGACAATTTGCCCTAGAAGCAGTCGCAGACCAAAATAAAAGTTGTATTCGCTTTGGGATGTGGGGCGATTTTGCCCACCCTTATCTGACTTTGCAGCCGGAATATGAAGCGGCGCAAATTGGCGTTTTCGGTCAGATGTTCTTAAAAGGTTACATCTATCGGGGTTTGAAACCTGTTCACTGGAGTCCCAGTTCTAAGACAGCTTTGGCGGAAGCGGAGTTGGAATATCCAGAAGGGCATACTTCCCGCAGTATCTATGCAGCTTTCCCCATCACGGGTTTGGCTGAGGCTGTTAAACCAATTTTAGGTGAGTATTTACCTGATTTGTATGTGGCTATCTGGACTACTACACCTTGGACAATTCCCGGAAATTTGGCTGTGGCGGTGAATGGAGACTTACAATATGCTGTGGTGGAAGTTGCTGATGGCGAAGCGACAAAATATTTGATTGTCGCGGCTGATTTGGTGGAGGGTTTATCTGCTACTTTGGGAGTGCAGTTAACCGTAAAAGCCACATTAAAAGGGCAAGATTTAGAACATACCACTTACCGTCATCCGTTATTTGACAGAGAAAGTCCGGTGGTTGTGGGTGGGGATTACATCACGACGGAATCGGGTACGGGGTTGGTACATACTGCCCCTGGTCATGGTCAAGAAGACTACATCGTGGGTTTACGTTATGGTTTGCCGATTCTTGCGCCTGTGGATGATAACGGTAACTTTACTGATGAGGCGGGACAGTTTGCTGGGTTGAATGTGCTGGGTGATGGGAATCAAGCGGTAATTGATGCGTTGGCGGCGGCGGGTTCTTTGTTGAAAGAGGAACCTTATCAGCACAAGTATCCCTACGACTGGCGGACGAAAAAGCCGACGATTTTCCGGGCGACTGAACAGTGGTTTGCTTCGGTATCTGGATTTCGGGAGGAAGCATTAAAGGCGATCGCATCTGTAAAATGGATACCAGCCCAAGGTCAAAATCGGATCACGCCAATGGTGGCTGAACGTTCTGATTGGTGTATCTCCCGTCAGCGTGCTTGGGGTGTCCCTATTCCCGTTTTCTACGACGAAGCCACTGGGGAAGTACTGCTGAATGAGTCAACTATCAACCATGTGCAAGCAATTATTGCCGAAAAAGGTTCTGATGCTTGGTGGGAACTGTCGGTAGAGGAATTATTACCAGAATCTTACCGTGACAATGGCAAGTCTTACCGCAAGGGTACAGACACAATGGATGTATGGTTTGATTCTGGTTCATCTTGGGCAGCAGTCACAAAACAGCGTCCAGAATTGCACTACCCAGCTGATTTATACTTGGAAGGCTCAGACCAACATCGTGGTTGGTTTCAGTCCAGTTTGCTCACGAGTGTAGCAGTGAATGACATTGCACCTTACAAAACTGTCTTGACTCATGGCTTTGTTTTAGATGAACAAGGGCGAAAAATGAGCAAGTCGGAAGGAAATGTGATTGATCCAAATACAATCATTGAAGGCGGGAAAAATAAAAAAGAAGAACCGCCTTATGGTGCAGATGTCTTGCGGTTGTGGGTGTCATCGGTAGATTACTCCAGCGATGTCCGCATTGGCAAAAACATCATCCGCCAACTCAATGATGTCAGAGGTAAGATTCGCAATACAGCGCGATTTTTGTTGGGGAGTTTGCACGATTTTGATCCCGAAAAAGACGCAGTACCCTTTGCAGAATTACCGCAGCTAGATAAATATATGCTGCATCGCATCCGTGAAGTGTTCCAGGAAGTGACAGAAGCTTTTGAAAGTTTCCAATTCTTCAAGTTCTTCCAAACTGTCCAGAATTTCTGCGTGGTGGATTTATCTAATTTCTATTTAGATGTGGCTAAGGATAGGCTGTATATCAGCGCACCCGATGCTTTCCGCCGCCGCAGTTGTCAAACAGTAATACACATTGCCTTAGAAAATTTAGCACGAGCGATCGCACCTGTTCTCTGTCATACTGCTGAGGATATCTGGCAATATCTCCCCTACAAAACACCATACAAATCAGTGTTTCAAGCTGGTTGGGTACAGTTAGAGGAGCAATGGGATAATCCAGATTTAGGCGAATTTTGGGAAGCTTTACGACAACTCCGCACCGATGTTAATAAAGTTCTAGAACAAGCCAGAATCGAAAAAATGATTGGTTCTTCTCTAGAAGCCAAAGCGTTGATTTATATTCCTCACAAACAGTTAGGTGATGCTATCAAAGCCTTTAACCCTGTGAAGGGGAACGGTATTGATGAACTGCGGTATTTATTGCTGACATCTCAGGTGGAAATATTAGATTCTCCAGAAAAACTGCCAGGATTAAAATATACCGCCCAAACAAACGACTGGGAAATTGGGGTGGTAGATGCAGACGGGGAAAAATGCGATCGCTGTTGGAATTATTCTACTCATGTAGGAGAATCACAAGAGCATCCCCTGTTATGTGAACGCTGCGTTTCTGCCTTAGCCGGTGAATTCTAAAGATTCCCATACCTAAACATGGATATTTTTCTGTGTTTAGGTATTTTGGTATTAAGCATAAGGTACACTCTAGCCTCTAGCACCTCACTAAAACGAGAAACGCTATATGATTCCGGGCAATTTTGGCAATATTTACTCAGATGAGCTAATTACTGCTACTGAGTTAAATCGTCAGCCTGGACTAGTTCTAGACAAGGCTTTAGAACATCCAGTGACAATTACTCGTAATGAGCAGTCTTTTGCATTATTACGCCGAGAGCAAGTAACTTCTCTTGTCAAGACAGCTACTCAAAGTAAGGCTGTTTTTGAAGCATTAACCGTTGCTTTTTCGTTATTACTTGGGAAAGAAATTGGCGGTGAACATCCTTATAGATGGTTAAGTGTATTTGACACAGATGATTTGCAAGAGTTTATCAAGGAGCTGAGTGAGGCTTTTCGGTTAATAGATTCCTCAACTACAGCATGGGAGATAATTGACATACTTATTCATGAATGGTACGAAAGTGCAATTGCGATCGCTAGTCCTGAACTAGCAGCAGCTTTTAGTACCGAAACTGATGAAGTCCCATTAACCAAACCATCTGCTTCTTTGGCTGTGTGAGAGAGTATGTCAGATAATCCTCCAGAAAATCTCATAGTAGAGAATGTAGAGCCGCCAGAAGTTAAACTGACGGCTTCTGTATTATTTGAGATACAAAGCACTTGGTTAGTCGTAGCTAAAAATCGTCGGGTAAATCGGGACTGGGAAGCTTTAATGCAGCGTCATCCAGAAAACACACATCGTTGTTATGAGGATTTATGTACAGCACCAACCACTAGACAGCCTGGGCGTGTTTTTCCTTTAAAGGGAAAACTCTACAAAGGAGCATGGGAATATGAGGTGACAAAAGGAGATAGAGTATTTTACGTTCCTGATTCTGAACAGTTGAAAGTCGTTGTTTACTATGCAGGAAAACATCCTTCCCCTGCACCTACTCCATAATTCTTACCCAGACAAATAAAATTTCTTTGTGCCTTTGTGGTTGAAAATTATTTCTCTACCACAGAGACACAGAGACACAAAGATGAAAATTTACAACTTCTGCAAAAGTTCCTGAGTTAATTGCAAAAACGCCTTAGAACCAGCTGACTGTGGTGCATTCAACACAGCAGGCATAAAACTATCCACTGCTTTTGCTACATTAATATCAATGGGAATTTGCGCTTTACAAATTTGCTCGACACCAAAATCTTCCACAACTCGGTGCATTACTTGTTTGTAATATCTACCTGTGAGTAAATTAGTATTACACATACTAAAGACAATACCCAGCATTTTGATATCTATCTTCGCTTCATGTTCATGACTATCTTTTAACTGGGCGATGCGTCTTTCTAAGAGTTGAATACCCACTACTGATAGAGGTTCTGGTTTGGCTGGCAGAATATAGAAATCACTGGCGGCTAAAGCACTACGAGTTAATAAATTATATCCAGGAGCGCAATCCAACAGAATAAAATCATATTGGTCACGGACAGGTTTTAAAATATTATTGATTAAAACTCTTTCAAACCGATTCCATACAGTTTCAAAGTCTTGTTCACCCAAAGCAACTGTTTGACGGTGTAGCATTTCGGAGACAACAAACTCATCATATAAATCGATATCTCCTGGTAATAAACTGAGTTCAGTAAGATTACAAACTTGAGTTTGAATAATATCGTCAATTGTTAACTTAGAGTTGGGATCTGGATTGATGACTTCATCAATTAAATATCTAAATGTCAGTCTTTGTTTACGTCGCTTGGCAAAGTCTAGTGGTGACATCAAGCTGAGTGTGGCACTGATTTGTGTATCTAAATCCAGTACCAGCACCTTCTTACCGTAATTTTTTGCCAAACAAGTAGCCAAGTTAACAGTGAGGGTGGTTTTTCCCACACCACCTTTCATATTTGCAGTAGCAATTACATATCCCATTTTTTATTTCCTCTGATGACGCATTCCCATTTGGATGGGAGAAATTTGTTGTTGCTGAATTTATACCGCAATCAGCAACGCTAGACATTTCCATGTAGGTTGCGTTGTTATACAGCGCCAAGCACTATCGATAATTCCAGGTGCGTTAGCCTACGGCATAACACAACGCCAGTCGCTACAACGGAGGAAACCTCCGCAACGCGCTGGCTCCCCTACTTCCTGATATCCATTACTTGAGCGCGGCAGTTTTGGTAGATTATACCTGCACACAAGCTTAATAGTGTCTATTTGAGTGAAAAAATTCTGTTGGACTTGAGATAAAGAAAAACTTTTTGCTCTGATAAGTTTTTCTGATATTTTTTTGGTAAAAATTACGCTGTACCTGTGTTGTTTCGCCACTCCCTAGCTTGACGAGAGTTTATCTTCACAGCCAAAGACAACTACAGATATTTAACCGCCGAAAAGATTTTTAACTAATTCTGGGGATTTCTGCCCCCTTTAGTAAATTTCTAGCTCGTTTTTTCATAAAGAAAACAGTGTCTACTACCTGACTTGTAATAAGTAACTCATACAATGTCCCATAAGGAAGTAAACTACTAACATAGCTGCGGCAGCTAATGCAACTAGCGTACCAGCCAACATGAGAGAAAATTCTTTATGTTGTACTGCCTTCTCCATCAGGTGCAGTGACCAAGCCACCAGCGCGACATCAAATAACAAAATAGGAATCAACATATTTTTTAATATTTATTAATACTTGTAAACTAATATTAACACCCTTCAAGAGAACTGTATCTAACCTGGGATAGATGTGGTGAGATTTCAATGATGTCTTTAGAATTACGCATATAAGCGTACAGGAACTTGACGATCGCACAAATAGTTTTTGATTTCTGCCACACTCAATTGACCGTAATGTAATAGTGATGCTAATAGAGCTGCTTCCGCTTTACCTTCAGTCAGTGCAGTATGGATATGTTCGCAGTTTCCCGCACCACCAGAAGCAATCACGGGGATTTCCACAGCCTCGGCGATCGCTTTTGTGAGTTCAATGTCATAACCAGCCTGAGTACCATCAGCATCCATACTTGTCACCAATAGTTCTCCTGCACCGCGTTGTGCGACTTCTTTTGCCCAAAGTAAGGCATCTAAGCCGGTATTTTCTCTGCCTCCCCGCACATACACATCCCACCCTGGATTATTTGGTTCAAGTCTACGCCTAGCATCAATTGCCACAACTATGCACTGATTACCAAAGCGATCGCTTGCCCGATTAATCAAGTCTGGATCTCTTACCGCCGCAGAGTTAATACTAACCTTGTCTGCGCCAGCTCGTAACAAAGCTTTAACATTTTCTAAGGATTGAATCCCCCCACCTACAGTCAGAGGAATAAAGACTTGTTCAGCAGTCCGGTACACCACATCAAAAATAATATCCCGGTCTTCATGAGTAGCTGTAATATCCAGAAACACTAACTCATCAGCCCCAGCCTCGTTGTAAACCTTAGCCAATTCCACAGGATCACCAGCATCTTTCAGGTTGACAAAATTAACTCCTTTTACAACCCTTCCCGCCTTCACATCTAAACAAGGTAAGATTCTTTTAGATAACATAATATTTTTTTTACTCCTGGGTAATTGTCCGGAATTTAAATTTTAAATTGACGTGGGTATTTTCCCACCAAAATCTTCGCAACCGTGTCTATTAGCAGTCATCCGGCGGGGATTTAGCGCAAACAGTCCTAAAATCGAAGTCTCAAGCTGAATTATGGCGATTATCTCCTCAAAAAAACAGCCTCCAGAACCAAACGGACAACCACAGAAGCATCGGGAGTCAACAAAAGCACTTGCCAAAGAAAGCATTTTGCAACCTGAAGCTGCCATTGATGAACAAGGTAAGCAAGAAGAAACTATCAGACCACAAAAATTTGCTGATTACATCGGGCAAAAAGACCTTAAAGATGTATTGGATATTGCCATTAAAGCCGCCAAGTCGCGGGGTGAAGTTTTGGATCACCTGTTACTGTATGGGCCGCCAGGATTAGGTAAAACAACAATGGCAATGATATTAGCATCGGAGATGGGAGTCAATTATAAAATTACTAGTGCGCCAGCCTTAGAACGTCCCAGAGATATTGTTGGACTACTGGTAAACCTGAAACCTGGTGATATTTTATTTATTGATGAGATTCATCGCCTCTCGCGGATGACTGAAGAAATTCTCTATCCAGCAATGGAAGATTACCGCTTGGATATTACTGTAGGCAAAGGTTCCAGCGCCAAGATTCGCAGTTTACCATTGGCTAAATTTACGTTAATCGGAGCGACAACCCGCGTCGGTGCTTTAACTTCACCATTGCGCGATCGCTTTGGCTTAATTCAAAAACTACGCTTTTATGAAATTGACGAACTCAGTAAAATTGTCTTACGTACCTCTCAGTTACTACAAACAACAGTCACTGTAGATGGCGCAACAGAAATTGCTCGCCGTTCACGGGGAACACCACGGATAGCCAATCGCCTACTCAAACGTGTACGAGATTACGCCCAAGTCAAATCCTGCCAAGAAGTCACTGAAAGCGTCGCCGCCGAAGCCTTACAACTGTTTCAAGTCGATCCCTGTGGTTTAGATTGGACAGACAGACGGATGTTAAGTGTGATCATTGAACAATTCAATGGCGGCCCTGTAGGCTTAGAAACAATCGCCGCCGCCACGGGTGAAGACACTCAAACCATCGAGGAAGTATACGAACCCTACCTCATGCAAATTGGTTACTTAAGCCGAACTCCCCGTGGACGTACAGCCACCAAAGCCGCTTACAAGCATATGGGGTTTACGCCGCCGAATGAGCAGTTGTCCATATTGTAGTGAGTGCTGAGTGGGGAGTAATGAGTGCTGAGTGCTGAGTGGGGAGTGGGGAGTGGTAATTCTTATTTTCTGCTACTCCCGCATATTTTATGTTCCAATACACAAATTAGCCAAAATGATTATTAAATTAATTGGTATTTTTATCAGTTTGTCATTTGCGTTTGGCTGGGTGACACCAGTCATGGCACAAACTCAACAATCGACAATCACCCCAGAACAAATAGCCCAAGGGGAAGAATTGACAAATCAGGCATTTGCTGCTACCAATAAGGGTGATTTTGTCACAGCCGAAAAGTATTGGACAGAGATTATTGAGAATTTCCCTACAAACGCGGGTGCTTGGAGTAACCGGGGCAATTCGCGTGTGAGTCAGAATAAATTACAAGCAGCATTGACAGATTACAACAAAGCTATAGAATTAGCTCCCAATGTCACCGATCCTTATTTAAATCGGGGTACAGCTTTAGAAGGTTTAGGGAAATGGGAAGAGGCGATCGCTGATTATAATCATGTCTTAGAATTAGATCCCAACGACGCTATGGCGTACAACAATCGTGGCAATGCCAAGACGGGTTTAGGGAAATGGGCAGAAGCGATCGTAGACTATAAACAATCATTTAACATGGCTCCTAATTTTGCCTTTGCTCGTGCTAACTACGCCCTCGCCCTCTATGAAACTGGGCAAACTGACCAAGCCATCCGGGAAATGAGAAACATTACTCGTAAATACCCCAACTTTGCTGATGTCCGTGCAGCTCTCACAGCAGCTTACTGGGTAAATGGACAAAAAGGTGAAGCTGAAAGCAACTGGGTAGCAGCTTATGGTTTAGACAGCAGATACAAGGATATCAACTGGGTAAAAAATATCCGTCGCTGGCCTCCGAGTATCGCATCGGCTTTGGAGAAATTTTTGAAAATTCAGTAGAGTGAAGTTTTTACCACAGAGACACAAAGACACAGAGAATCCTTGACAAAAAAAGGCTCTGACAACTCAGAGCCTTTTTCACAAAATACTAGAGACGTAGAAACTAGAAAAGTTTACTTCTCAGCTTCAGCGATGGGAACCCATTCTGTGTGGAATGAGCCAGCTTTATCAGTACGGAGGTAGGTGTGTGCGCCGAAGTAGTCGCGTTGTGCTTGAGTGAGATTTTGGGGTAGGCGATCGCGGCGATAGCTGTCAAAATAATCCAAGGATGCGCTAAACGCTGGCACAGGGATACCGAGTTTGGCAGCTGTGATAATCACTTCCCGCCAAGCTGCTTGTCTATCGAGAATTGTTTGCTTAAATTCTGGAGCTAGTAGCAGGTTAGGCAATGCTGGATTTTCGTTAAAAGCCTTCTTAATCTTATTTAAGAAGCCAGCGCGAATAATACAACCACCCTTCCAAATCCGCGCCAATTCACTCAGATTCAAATTCCAATTAAATGTTTTGGAAGCTGTAGATAGCAAAGCCATCCCTTGAGCGTAAGAACAAATCTTGGAGCAGTAGAGAGCATCCCGGACTTTGTTGATAAACTCTTGGGTAGAGCCATCATACTTACCACTGGGGCCTGTCAGTTGCTTAGATGCGGCTATCCGTTCATCTCGAATCGAAGAGATAATCCGAGCATTCACGGCTGCGGTGATGGTGGGGATAGAAACGCCCAATTCTAGAGCAGTTTGGACAGTCCAGCGTCCAGTTCCCTTTTGGCCGGCTGCGTCCACAATCAAGTCAACCAAGGGTAGATTGGTATCTGGGTCAATGTAAGGGAAGATATTAGCTGTGATCTCAATCAAGAATGAATTGAGTTCATCGGTAGTATTCCATTCCGCAAACACTTCATGCAGCTGATTGTGGTCGAGTCCACCAGCATTTTTCAGCAAATCGTAGGCTTCTGCAATCAACTGCATATCGCCGTACTCAATCCCGTTGTGTACCATCTTGACATAGTGACCGGAACCACCAGGGCCAACATAAGTTACACAAGGGCCATCATCAACTTGGGCAGCAATTTTGTTAAAAATTGGTGATAGATACTCGTAGGAACTTTGTGTTCCTCCAGGCATAAGTGAGGGGCCATTTAGCGCGCCTTCTTCACCACCACTGACACCCATACCTAAAAACCGCAAACCTGCGGGTTCTAGTTCTTGAGTCCGTCTTTGGGTATCTTCAAACCAAGAGTTGCCACCATCGATGATGATATCGCCTTCATCTAACAGAGGTTTTAGCTGCTGAATGACTGCATCCACTGGCTTACCAGCTTGCACCATCACCAGAATTTTGCGGGGACGTTCTAGTGCAGCAACAAACTCTTCTAGGGTAAAGGCGGCTTTCACATTGCGGCCTACAGCGCGCTGTGCCATGAAAGCATCGGTTTTTTCTCTGGAGCGATTGTAAACTGCAATTGGAAAGCCATTACGCTCGACGTTCAGAGCGATATTCTCGCCCATAACGGCTAAACCAATCACACCAAAGCTTTGTAGTGTCATAAACTATAGTTTGGCTAACTCTTGCAGGTTCTTTCATCTTTAAGGGTAGACTGAGAATTTATCTTCTCCCGTAAAGAAGACATTAAGAGTTGCTTTAAACTACAAAAAATCACGGACAGCATAAATAATTAGTTTTAATTTGTATCTAAATCAACAATTAACTTGGAAAATTTGCGAAATTAGGGACTGGGTACTAGTGACTAGGGATTAGGAACTGGGAAAAGCAGGAAGATGGAGATAAACGTATAGACAAGCAGGAAGTAATTCTCAACTCTAATTACCTAATCCCCAGTCCCCAGTTCCCAATCCCTTAGTTAAAGGAGTAACCAAAAAATGCTGGCAAATGTCCTAGCCTTGGTGGTTGGCCTTGGTAGTTTAGCGATTTACTTAGCAGCTTTCTTTTTTCCTGAAATCCACCGCAAGAATGATTTTATTTGGAGTGGTGTAGGGCTTTTCTATGCTTTAGTGTTGTGGATTTTCGCACCACGTATTTCTGGTGGTCTTTTACTCGGCCATGTGGCTAGTGTGGCTCTTTTGGTGTGGTTTGGTTGGCAAACTCTCTCACTACGTCGCCAGTTGACACCACAAGCACAGCAAACGCCAGTACCCAGTTCTGAGGCTGTGAGATCAACTATTCAAGAACAAGCTACTAAGTTTTCTCTACAAGAACGAGTTGCGCAATTGCAACAGGGTGTTGGTAGTACATTCAGTGGTTGGAAAAACAAGATACAACAGCCTGGGGAGTCAAAAACTACTGCTATCCCTCGTCTTACAGATGAACCAGCTGAGGAAGTAGTTACCACTACTGAACCTCAAGCTGCCACAATACCAGAAGTCATTCCCCCCCATCCCCCATCCCCTGAACTGGTAGAAGCAGCTCAAGTAGATACGGAAGTAGAGAACAAACAACCAATTCCTGTGGAAGAAATCGCTCCTGATGCGATACTTGCTCCCCCCGCAGAAACACCACCAGAAAATTAAGATCAACAGATCATATCTTGCACCAAGCGACTAGAAGTCGCAGCTACACAGACAAAACCCGCCTACGCGAGTTAAAAGCTTGATTTTACGTTAGTCCGCGCAGGCGGACTACGCTTCTCTACGAGACGCTACGCGAAGGTCACAAAGACTTGTTGAACTCACGTTGTTTTAGGTAAGATAAGCAGCCAAGAAAAAATCAGCAAAAATTAAAAACTTTATCAATTTCCCGATGATTGTGAACGCAAACAAGGGATAACTAACAATAGTTGCATCTATCGACGACTATTTTGCTAGTTTTTCTATGACCTATTGCCTGAGAATTGCTGATATACCCACAAATGAGCGTCCCCGTGAACGATTAATCACCTATGGGCCAAAAGTGTTGGCGACAGCCGAGTTAATCGCCATTCTGTTAGGAACTGGGCAAGGGCCAGGCAAACTGTCAGCTGTTGGTTTAGGGCAGTATATCTTACAAGAACTGGGAAAAAATCAGCGTGATGCTTTGGCAGTGTTGCGGGAAGTCACCCCGGCTGAATTGATGCAGATTCCGGGAATTGGCCCAGCTAAAGCCACCACAATTTTGGCGGCAATTGAATTAGGTAAACGTGCGTTTCAATCCCGTCCTTTAGAGCGTACACCAATTGATAGCCCAGTGACAGCCGCCGCCGCTCTGAGTCAAGACTTGATGTGGCAAGCCCAAGAACGTTTTGCAGTCTTGTTATTGGATGTGAAAAATCGTTTAATTGGTACACAAGTCATTTCCATCGGCACAGCGACTGAGACTTTAGCCTCACCTAGAGAGATTTTTCGAGAAGTAATTCGCCAAGGTGCAACACGGACAATAGTTGCTCACAATCATCCTTCAGGTAATGTGGAACCCAGCCCAGAAGATATAGAATTGACACGCCAACTATTAGCAGGCGCGCAGTTATTGGGAATTCCTCTGTTAGATCATTTGATTTTGGGCGATGGCAATCATCAGAGTTTGCGAGAGATTAGTACCTTGTGGAATGAATACCCCCAAGGAGATTGACGCTTTAAGTCCTGCACCGATTCCAGAACCACTACAATAAAGACATATATTCCGCTTATTTTGATTAACTTGCTTTATGTCAGTTTTAGCAGCGATCGCAGTCTTGGCTGTATTAATCTTGGTACACGAGTTGGGACATTTTGTCGCCGCCCGTTCTCAAGGTATTCACGTGAATCGTTTTTCTTTGGGCTTTGGGCCGATTTTGTGGAAATACCAAGGTTCAGAAACTGAATATGCTATCCGGGCTTTTCCCTTGGGTGGGTTTGTGGGTTTCCCCGATGATGATCCCGATAGTGATATTCCTCCCAATGACCCGAATCTGCTGCGTAACCGTCCAATTTTAGACCGGGCGATCGTCATTAGTGCAGGTGTCATTGCCAATTTAATTTTTGCTTATATGCTACTGGTAGCTCAAGTTGGCATCGTTGGTGTAGGGCAAGCTAGTCAGCCTGGGGTGTTAGTCCAACAATTAGCACCAGAAGTTAGTTCTGTCGCCACTAACGCTGGACTCAAACCCGGTGATGTAATTCTTGCTGCTAATGAAAAACAATTTGGCACTTCGCTCCAAGAAATAGAGACTTTAAGAAACATCATTAAAACCAATGCTGGCAAGTCTATCGAACTAAAAATTGCCCGTGGTGCAGAAAAGCTAGAACTAAATGTCATCCCTGATGCTAAACCCAGTGGTGGTAGTATCGGTATTGGCCTTGCACCTAACGGTAAAGTTGAGCGTCTACCAGTTACTAACCCTACCAAAGCTTTAAGCATCGGTGCAAGTGAATTTCAGCGCATTGTCGTCATGACATTTAAAGGGTTTGGACAGCTGATCACCAACTTTGGTGAAACAGCAGGCCAAGTCGCTGGCCCGATCAAAATTGTGGAAATTGGCGCGAATATCGCTCAAAATGATACAGGTAGTTTGTTTTTCTTTGCCGCTTTAATTAGCATCAACTTGGCGATCATTAATATTTTGCCTCTTCCCGCATTAGATGGCGGACAATTAGCATTTTTGCTGATTGAAGGTTTACGTGGTAAACCTTTACCTAATCGGATTCAAGAAGGTGTCATGCAAACTGGGTTAATGCTGTTGTTAGGGCTGGGAATTTTTCTCATTGTCAAAGAGACTACCCAATTAACTACGCAATTGGAGTGGGTGCAGAAGTTATTCCAGTGAGTACTAAGCGCAAATCTCTCTCTTTGAAGCAGCGAGCGTTAGAAATTCTCTCACGCCTAAAACGTCTTTATCCAGATGCAACCTGCTCTCTTAACTACACTACACCAGTGCAGTTACTGGTGGCGACGATTCTCTCGGCTCAATGTACAGATGAGCGAGTGAATCTAGTCACCCCTGCTTTATTTAGTCGGTTTCCTGATGCTGCTAGTTTAGCTAATGCTGATTTGGCAGAATTGGAAACCTTGGTGCGTTCTACAGGTTTCTATCGCAATAAAGCGAAGAATATTCAAGGCGCTTGTCGGATGATTGTCAATGAGTATAACTCTGTAGTTCCCAACACAATGGAGCAGTTATTGAAACTGCCTGGGGTGGCTAGAAAGACAGGAAATGTAGTCTTGGCTCATGCTTATGGCATCAACGCCGGGGTGACAGTGGATACCCATGTGAAGCGCCTCAGCCAACGCTTAGGTTTAACCAAATATCCAGACCCCATTCACATTGAACAAGATTTAATGAAGTTACTACCACAACCAGATTGGGAAAATTGGTCAATTCGCCTAATTTATCACGGTCGTGCTGTCTGTAAAGCCCGTTCTCCCCTATGTGAGGCTTGCGAACTGTCGGATTTATGTCCATCTGTTGCTAAGTAATAAATTTTTCTGTGTCTTGGTGTCTTTGTGGTAAAAAAGTAATTTATTGAACATCAAAACACTGA
This sequence comes from Nostoc sp. TCL26-01, assembly GCF_013393945.1. Classification (NCBI taxonomy): domain Bacteria; kingdom Bacillati; phylum Cyanobacteriota; class Cyanophyceae; order Nostocales; family Nostocaceae; genus Nostoc; species Nostoc sp. TCL26-01. Next base: position 5,296,207 of record NZ_CP040297.1, on the reverse strand, counting down.
GACACAAAGTCAAGACTAAGATTGAGAGGTGAAAATGGGATTAGCTGGGGTAAGAATTGTGTTGGTGGAACCGGCTGGCCCCTTGAACGTAGGTGCGATCGCTCGCGTGATGAAAAATTTCGGTCTAGAACATTTATTATTAGTTAATCCTCAATGTGACCCACTGTCTGAGGAAGCGATGAAGATGGCAGTTCATGCCAAAGAAATTTTAGAGTCGGCAATCATAGTCAATACATTACCAGAAGCATTGCAAGGATGTATCCGAGCGATCGCCACAACAGGCCGGGATTGCAATTGGGACGCACCTTTAGAAAATCCGCGCACAGTCTTACCTTGGTTACTAGCAGAAATTGGTCAACCCTCAGCGCTGATTTTTGGTAGAGAAGACCGAGGATTAAGCAATGAGGAGTTAAATTATGCCCAGCGATTTATGCGAATTCCCACCAGTCCCAACTATGTTTCACTCAATTTGGCGACTGCTGTCAGTATCTGTTGTTATGAACTATCACAAAGTATCCCGCAACCAGAAATTGCATCTATGATCAAGGCTGATTTTGCTCCCTTAGAACTCATGGAAGCATATTATCAACAACTAGAATCCTTACTATTAGAAATTGGTTATTTATATCCCCATACAGCCAACAGCCGGATGGAAAAATTCCGTCAAATCTATAACCGCGCACATCTACAAACTCAAGAAGTCGCCTTATTGCGCGGGATAATCAGGCAAGTTGAATGGGCGATTCGTAATTCGTAATACCCTATGGGTTCCCACGACATAATAGACATCTGGTGAAAATGAATGTAGAGACGTTGCAGTGCAACGTCTCTACAAGGATTTCGGGCAACGCAGAATTAAATTCGGTCGATGTCTAATGGGCTGTGTCTAGGATCTATAGATGCGATCGCTAAATTAAAATGAAAGAGCGATCGCATCCTTTCACTAACCCTCAGATGAGGAAATTCTCAAATGCCATTAGCTGAACTTATGTTACAAATCCAGGAACTTTCAAAAATCGACAAGCTTCGGTTAATGCAGTTCCTGGCGACAGAACTTGTTAAGGAAGAAGATGCAAACTTCTTTGTTGCGAACCGGGAGTATCCGGTCTGGTCGCCGTACAATTGTTCTGATGCTGCTAATGTCTTGATGAATCTTCTGGCGACAAAGCAGCAAGAGAATAATGGTTGACACTCAAAGATTTTCCTACAAAATTATTGATAGTAGCATTGGCATGGTCGATAGAATGCCCTATCTGCCCTTGACCCTCAGTTCTAACGGTCATTCCTTGAACGTTGAAGGCTTATTGGACACAGGCGCAAGCGTTAATGTTTTGCCTTACGAAATAGGAATGCAACTGGGTTTTATCTGGGATAATGAGACGCTCTCAGTTGTGTTGGCAGGAAATTTGGCTCGATTTGAAGCTCGTGCAGTCGTTGTTGATGCTCAAGTCAGTTCATTCTCCACAATTAACCTAGCATTTGCCTGGACACAAGCACCCAATGTGCCTTTGATCTTGGGACAGGCTAATTTCTTCTTTGAGTTTGATGTCTGCTTCTTCCGTGCGCGTTCTGAGTTTGAAATTTGCTCCAAGCAGGATAAAATTTCTGGAAGTCCGAAATCTGACAGTTAACCAACACAAGACATTATTTACGAATCTGGTATAATTCATTGTCTAATATTTACGCAACTATTCCCCAAAATGGTGAATATAGCTTAAACTAAACACAAAAATGCTACTAAGTAGTATTTGAAGACTAAAAAGAGGCTAGGGACTAGTATTATTACTCAGGACTCAGCACTCAATAACTTTTAAGATTTCCGCATCAAGCTGCTTACGGAGTGGGTTTGGGTTCGGGAGTCGTCAGGAAAAAATTCGAGTGAGTCACAAGGAGTGGCAGTGTCAGAGTCAAGTGACAAACTAAGAACTTTCTCGCGGCGTGAACCCGTAAACGGCCGCCAGCCGCGTAGAGTACCCAAAGCGGAACCGAAAAGAGTGAGAGTTCCTAATCAAAACCGTGCTGTGGCAGAAGCACCAGCAGCTAACCGCTTTAATAATAATATTGTGCCGCCAGCGATCGCCTCTGGAGGTGGCAGAACCAGACAGGGATTGGTCATGCCTAGTGCCGTTAAGCCGATCCCGAAAACCAAAGCGCCAATGCCACAGTCTAGACCGAATCATGTCAAAGTGAAGACAGTACGAGTTCAGAAGCAACCGATGACAAAAATCGGCAGAAAAGTTTCCCGCAAGACACGATTAAAGCCAATGGCTAGAGCCATTTTGTATGCTGTGCGGTTATTAATCGTGGGAGTGGGGATTGGGGCAATCGTTGGTACAGTGTTGTCAGTTTTAGATCCAGCAACTCGCATCGCGCCGACATCTACCCCCTCTAACACTACCAATCCAGGACAAACTCAGTCAAAATCTCAGCCCAGCAATCCCACAGCTTTATACTTGTCTCAAGAACTTATACCCCTGAAAAATTCCGTACAAGAATTGGCAGCAGCCAGTCCCAACCTCACCCCCGGAGTTTTCTTGGTAGATTTAGACACGGGTGGTTATGTAGATATTAATGCGGCTAACGGTTTGCCAGCAGCTAGCACGATTAAAATCCCGATTTTAGTGGCATTTTTCCAGGATGTTGATGCGGGAAAAATTCGTCTAGATGAAATGCTGACGATGCAACAAGAGATGATAGCTGGCGGTTCAGGACAATTCCAATACAAGCCAGCAGGAACTCAGTATCCAGCCTTGGAAGTCGCTACCAAAATGATTACCATTAGCGACAATACAGCTACCAATATACTCATCGCTCGACTGGGAGGCATAGCTGCACTCAATGAGCGTTTTCGCAGTTGGGGATTAACAACTACAGTCATCCGCAACCAACTCCCAGATTTACCAGGGACAAACACCACCAGTCCCAAAGAATTGGGTAGCTTGATGGCGATGGTGAGTCAGGGAAATTTGGTGAGTATGCGATCGCGTGACCAAATTCTCGATATCATGCGTCGGACACAACGCGATAATCTGTTACCTGCTGGTTTAGGTGCAGGGGCAAGGGTATATCATAAAACGGGCGATATTGGCACTGTGTTAGCAGATGCAGGCTTAATTGATACGCCTACAGGTAAGCGTTATGTCGTTGCTGTCATGGTACAACGTCCCAATAACGACCCCCGCGCTGAAAAACTCATCAGCTCGATTTCTCGTGCAGCTTACCAACAATTCATCCAGAGTGAGCCTACACCCAGCAATACAACCAGTACTGTACCTCCAACTGGTTATCCATCGCCAGTAAATAATTCTCCTGTACCCAACATACCTGTAACTGGCTATCCAACCCCTGTTCTCAATCCCCAATATTACCCACCAAGATAAATATTGGGTCATGAGTCAACGGTCATTGGCAATGGTAATGCTACCAAAATTGTTTTTTAATTAATACTTTCAAGCCAAAATTTAAAATCTAAAATCTTAAATTGGTATGACATCTACCACCCCTTCGATTCAATTTTTTGCTGGCATTTTTGAAGAATTAAGTAACGTCAGCTTGCGACGGGAAGTCCGTACTGGTAAACGCATCGTCATGATGAAATTCAATCAACTACAAGCCATTGCTGGGTTGAATAGCTTTACAAAACAATCACTAAACTCCTTACTTCTCACTGATGAAGAAGGCGAAATTAGTATCACCCCTTCTTCGACAAAATTTATTTTTGGCGGTGACGAAGGTGATGAACTACAGGGGGTAGAGTGCCAATTTGCAGTTGAACAAGATGATCATTGGGAGCGATTCATGCGCTTTATGAATCGTTACGCCGAAGCTAATGGGATGGAATATGGCGAACGTTAATTAAGTCATGACTATTAACAGGGAACAGGGACGGTCTACTACTTCTTTTGATATCCAAGGTTCGGTGGAGGTTTTGCGTAACCCAAGATGATCGGAGAAACCCAATGTATATCTTGGTGTTGAGTAAAGCTACCGCTACAATCAAGTAAACTACTCACACTGACCCGAAGCGGGTACAGTGTGGGCTTTTAGTAGCCCTGAACTGTCTGTACTGAGTTCACAGCATAAACAGTTCGAGCCTCTGGGCGACACTGACCTGAAGCGGGTACAGTGTGGGCTTTTAGTAGCCCTGAACTGTCTGTACTGAGTTCACAGCATAAACAGTTCGAGCCTCTGGGCGAGTTTACAAGAGTCACCCCGATAGCAGATATATTCCTACTGCCGTTATAGTCGGCATCCCCACTCCAAAAACAAGCCTCATTGATACATTTGAAACGTTTGTCAGAACGCAGTCCAATATGTAGGCATTGATGACTAATCAATTGTGAATCTGACTGTAGAATTGCAATTTTTCTCTCAAGATATGCAAAATAATTTGCCTAACCAGAAAAAATCCTTCACAATATTGTTAATTTTCGTAAAATTACGGACTTTAAAACTAGAAACCTGATATTTACCTAGTTAAACTATCAACAGTGCATCTGTACTGCTAGTTAATAAAATGTTGATGTGGCGCTATAGCCTCGATGATTCCAGTACAACTTGTTCTTAAAAACTTTCTGAGTTACCGTGATGCAACTTTAGATTTTCGGGGTTTGCATACGGCTTGTATTTGTGGTTCCAATGGAGCAGGAAAGTCTTCTTTGCTCGAAGCTATTACTTGGGCGCTGTGGGGTGAAAGCCGAGCTGCGGCTGAGGATGATGTTATTCATGCAGGTGCAAAAGAGGTTAGAGTTGATTTTGTTTTCCAAAATAATCAACAACAATATCGGATTATTCGCACTAGAGTCAGGAGTGGAGCTAGCGTTCTAGAATTTCAGATTGACACACCTTCTGGGTTTCGTTCTCTGACAGGTAAGGGAGTCAGGGCAACTCAAGATTTGATTTTGGAACACATTAAGCTCGATTATGATACTTTTATTAATTCTGCTTACCTGCGTCAAGGTCGTGCGGATGAATTTATGCTCAAACGTCCTAGTGAGCGTAAAGAAATCTTAGCGGAGTTGTTGAAACTCAATCAGTATGATGAATTGGAAGAACGAGCCAAAGAATCGTCGCGGCAGTTTAAAGCTAGGGCAGAAGAATTAGAGCGTTCTTTGGAATCAATTAAAACTCAACTCCAACAACGGGAAAATACCCAAATAAAGATAGCAGAACTAGAAACAGAAATTAATCAGTTACAACAAGTACAAGCTTTTGACAATATTCAGTTACAAAGTTTGCAAGTTCTCCAACACCAGCACCAAGCAAAATTAGAACAACTCAACTTTGTTAGGCAACAATACCAAAATTTGACGCAAGATTGCGATCGCCTCCAACAAGAACAGTCAGCTCGCCAAAGTCAGCTAGCGGAGTTAGAAGCCATCTTAAATCAGGAAGTGGAGATTAAAGCTGGATACACTCACTACCAAAATTTACAATCCCAAGAAGAAGCTTTTGCTCACAAATTTGCCCAATACACCCACGCCACTACCCTCCGCCAACAAACACAACAACAGTTAACTAAACAAATTCATGAACTAGAAAGGCAACTGCAACAAATCCAAGGGCAATTTGCCGCTTTAACGCAACAAGAACAAGAAATTCAGCAAACCCTGTCTAAATCAGGTGAAATCGAAGCAGCCTTAGCACAACTAGCCGCCGCACGTCGTCATCTAGCTCATTTAGATGAACTGCAAATGCAAGTCACACCGTTATTACAACAGCGACAGAATTTGCAAAGTCATTTAGATCGGGTTCAGGCTGGGTTAGTAGCACGACTGGAACAACTACAAGCGACAGAAAATCAACTCCAACGCACTTCCCAACGCCAACCCCAACTGCAACAAGCCGTAATGGAAGTGGCAATGCAGATTGATCAAATGGAAAAAGATAGGGTTTATTTGCAACGAGTCCAAGAAAAAGGGCAGGAAAGACGGCACTTTATTGAACGATTGCAAGCCCAACAACGGGAGTATGAAAAACTGTTGGGAGAACTGGAGCAAAAGTTACAAATGTTGCGTCATCCTGATGCCATTTGTCCATTGTGCGAACGTCCTTTAGATGAGCATCATTGGAATCGCGTAGTCGATAAAACTAAGGATGAGCATCAGGAAACTGAGGGGCAATTATGGGTGTTTCGAGAACAGATGGCAGTTTCCGATCGAGAAATCCAGTTATTAAGGCAGGAATACCGAGAAATATCGCAAAAATTGGCAATTTATGATAGCTTGCGAGAGCAGAGAGGACAACTAGCTGCCCAACTACAATCAACTAGCGATGCTGAACAACAATTACAGCAATTAGCAGCTGAAAAGCAACACTTAGAGCGATCGCTCCAAGCTGGTGATTATGCTCTCACACAACAAGGCGAGCTGCGACAACTAGAACAGTATTTACAACAACTCAATTACAGCGAACAGGATCATGCTCTGGCTCGCAGTGAGGTGGAACGGTGGCGCTGGGCAGAAATTAAGCAAGGACAAATGCGAGATGCAGCCAAGCGCCTAGCAACATTAGCAGCTCGTAAGCCAGAATTACAAGCCCAAATTGCCCAACTACAAACCAGAATTCAGTACGAGCAGAGGGATTCTCATGATGCTCAACAAATTACTGCCCTAGAGCGTCAAATTACGGAAATTGGCTATAGTTCTGAGGAACACAACAACCTCCGCCTAGCTTTGCGTCAAGCCCAATCATGGCAGTTACGCTATCAACAGTTGTTGTCAGCCCAGCAGCAATTTCCCCAACTCCAAGGGAGATTACAAGAATTAGCAGCATCTAAAATTGCCAGATTACAAGAAAGGCAACAACTCGCCACCCAAATCGACAGCCTGGTGCAACAGTTAGGCGAAGCCACAAATCCCATTGAACAAATACAAGCTTTAGAACAGCAACTAGCCAACCGTCGCCGCCAACTTGACGAACAAATCACCCAATTAGGACGTTTAGAACAGTTAGCGCATCAATTAGCCACCCTGCAAACTCAGTCTGAGGAACAACAGCAACAATTACAAACCTGCAAGCGCCAGCATCGGGTATACCAAGAATTAGCCCAAGCATTTGGGAAAAATGGTATCCAAGCTTTGATGATTGAGAATGTCTTACCCCAACTGGAAGCCGAGACGAATCAATTATTATCAAGATTGAGTGCCAATCAGTTACACGTACAATTTATTACCCAAAAAGCTGGGAGACATGGCAAGTCAACTAAAAAGAATGTCAAATTAATCGATACCTTAGATATTCTCATTGCTGATGCCAGAGGCACAAGAGCTTACGAAACCTACTCTGGTGGAGAAGCCTTTAGAATTAACTTCTCCATCCGTTTAGCTTTAGCCAAGTTACTAGCACAAAGAGCCGGAGCCGCCTTGCAATTATTAATTGTCGATGAAGGTTTTGGTACACAAGACGCAGAAGGATGCGATCGCTTAATTGCTGCCATTAATGCGATCGCCAACGACTTCGCCTGTATCCTCACCGTCACCCATATGCCCCACCTCAAAGAAGCCTTCCAAGCCAGAATCGAAGTAGATAAAAGCCAGCAAGGCTCCCAAATCCGCTTGGTAACTTAGTACACTAGTAACCCTCTGCGTCACTCTGTCTTGAAAAGTTTCCTACGGAGGGAAACCCTCCTACAGAACTTTTCGCTGCGCTTACCTCCTCTTCCCTCTGTCTTGAAAAGTTGAGCCACTGCTTTGGACGGGTTTCCCGGCTTATAGCAAGTGGCGTTCCTACGGAGGGAAACCCTCCTTCTCCTACGGAGACGCTACGCGAACAGAACTTTTCGCTGCGTTAAAAAAAGTCTAAAAATACTGCACCCTGGCATCCAAACCATTAGAGCGCAACATTTTTGAGAGTCTTTCAGCCGTAGAGCGATCGCCAAATGCACCCGCATTGACAAAACTACCTAAACCACCCCTATCTGTAAAAGCATTGGGTACATAACGACGGACTTGGTTGAGAGTACTAGGATTATTAATCGGCACTACAACTACATAACGATTTTGCATAGTAGTATTAGGCAAGCTGGCCACAGATGAATTACTCAAGCCTAAAGCTTGCCAAGTTTGCCCATCGATGCTACCTGTAGGATTGAGTTGATAGTATTGCTGAAATGAGGCTACAGATGTTCTTGTGTATTCGTCAAAATAACCATCTGGAGAGCCATTAAAGAATCCCAACTCAGATAAACGCTGTTGTACTGCTCTGACGTTGTCGTTGCGATCGCCTACACTCAGAAAAGCTCTACTAGGCTGATAGGCATATCTAGTATCCCAAACTCTGCGTACTGCCTGTAAAATTTGTAAATCAGCAATCCCATCTGTATAGAGTCCATTGTCTCGCTGAAACTTGAGAATGGATTCCCGTGTCATCGCCCCAACACTACCATTAGGATTAGCATTAAAATATCCCAAATCCCGCAGACGTTGTTGTAAATCTCTCACCTGCTGAGTTGATAAACTAGGTCGATTGGCAACCTGAGAATAACCCTCTAGTGCATTCCAAGTGCGCTGATTAACAACTCCAGTCACAGGAAGACGCGCATTCCGTTGAAAAGCCATCACCGCGTCTCTTGTCAGCCCTTTAAAATTTCCCGTAGGATTGGCTGGGAAATAACCCAATTGGCGTAAACGCTGTTGTAGTCTAGTGACAGCTTGACCAGTATTACCTTGCGAGAGAACAGGATACCCACTACTTCCATTTGAGCCAGTTCTCAGAACCTGTGCAGTCTGACTCCCAACAATCCCATCAGCAAAAATCCCATTAGCGCGTTGTAATCTGATGACTGCTTGCCGAGTTTCTGAACCAAAATAGCCAGTGTTGGGGCCATTGAAATAGCGTAACCGCCGGAGATTCTGTTGTAACCGAGATACAGCAGCCCCTCGGCTACCTAATCTTAACTCCCCACCAGTACTAGCCGAAGTTCCTCCTTGACAAGCTCTTTGTAAAGCTCTTTGTGTCCCACCACCTACAACCCCATCAGCAGTCAGCCGGTTAGCTCGTTGGAAACCAATCACCGCCCTCTGAGTCAAACTAGCAAATCTACCGTTAACTGGGCCATTAAAAAAGCCTAATTTCTTTAAACACCTTTGAATACTGGCAACTTCCCTACCATTACTCCCTACCTTCTGGAGTGCCAAAGCCTCTCCCGCTAAACTGAAAATACCCACAGTTAAAGCTACAGAGAGAAGTCGCATAGTAGCCATACTCGACCACTTTTGCCATTGCCGAAATTGAAAATTAGTTGGGATAGGCAGAATTTCGATATCTTCAGATGCTTCGTATACTGAAACAAGATGAGAATAACCGATAGTTTCCATAATTCGCCTGCTATTTTTTGAGTTCTCAAAACTTCCCTACAAGGGATAATACAACATATTAATACTACAATGGTATAATTTTTCCTATCCAATTCAGCAAAGATACTAATGCACAATCTTGCTGTAACGGGCAATTTTTTATGTCTGCACTTAAATTTTCGAGAATAATATATCACCTTCTCCGTGGGAAAGGTGCGTTTTTAGCAGAAATTTTGCATGACGACATAAAAATTTACGTGATGAGAGGGAAGTGATCGCTAAATTTTGATATCCGTTATTATTTTAAATAATGTACTTAGAAAATAATTGAGGAAAAGTAGGTTGGGTTAAACGCCAATACAGTTCAGATAAAACCAAAACACTTGTAGAGACGGCGATTTACCGCGTCTCTTTAGATGGTGATGTAATTTTGGCATCCCAATCTATTTTAGTCGCTAATTACGGGCATGAGGTTATTATTGCCACCAGTAATAAAAAACATCTGTCTATCTTTATTGATGCTAAAGAATGGCAAGAAAGTTAGAAAATGAACCTAGCGATCGCTTTTAAAAATCGCCAAGATAGAGGAGCGATCGCACTTTGTAATCGCTGTAACTAGCTGTAACTAATTGATTCTACCTGCTTGAAATACTTGTTCAGCAGTTAAAATTAATTCGGGGAAAGTAGGTGATATTATCCTGTCATTACCTCTAAACTGACTAACCTGATATTCACCGTTAAATAGGGAACAAACTGAAAAAGTTGGTTGTTTGGGATTGCCAATAAACTTCCTACCACCTAAAGCCAAATAATCTGCAATCCAATATTCCTGGATTCCCAATAATTCGTAATCTTCTAATTTTCTAGCGTAGTCATCCTCCCAATTAGTAGAAACAATCTCTACTACTAAAGGAATAGATGTTCCCGATATAATTATGGATTCTTTCTCCCATCTAGGTTCAATACTACTAACTTTTTGCTCATCTAAAACGATTACGTCAGGCTCATATCCCGACTCTTTTGCTGGCTTGATAATACATTCTTTTGGAATGAAATAAGGCAGATGCAAGCGTTCAATTTCTATAAATAGTTTACCAGAGATGAACCCAGCTATTTTTGAATGTTTGCCTGTTGGCTTAGGCATTTCTACAATTTCTCCATCATGTAATTCATAGTGTTGTCCTTTATTTTCTGGATACCAAGCGATAAAGTCATCGAAAGTTATTGGTTTTGTTAAGGATTGGGTCATAATTTATCCTTGTCAAGAGATGCTCATGAAAAATAGGAAAGCTGTATAAAGTGGAATTAGTATGATCACCAATTTTTTCTTATATATAAAGCTGTGTGAGTAGAGTTTAACGTAATCTCCATGACTTAACAAATTAGTGATCGCTTTTTTTAACGAACCATTCCAGGCGCAGAGGACACAGAGGAAGGACAGAGCGATCGCTTGGTAGAATACAATTTTATTGCTGATGTTGCAACCAATCCACTAAATCAGCTTCAGTGGAGAAATCTAGTAAAGCTTCGACTAAATCCTCCAACAATGTTAAAATTATATATCGATAAAGTAAAAGATTATGAGCAATCAATCTGTTCCTAAAACAAATAGTCTTTATGCACAAGATTATCACTTGTGGTTAGAATACACTGTTGATTTATTAAAAAATAAAAAGTTTTTAGAATTAGAATTAGAAAATTTAATTGAAGAAATTGAAAGTATGGGAAGAAGTGATAAAAATGCTTTAAGGAGTAATCTTAGAGTGCTTTTAATGCACCTTCTCAAATACAAATTTCAACCCCAAAACCGATCCAATAGCTGGTTATATACAATCTATGAACATCGTCAAAGGTTACAAGAAGCATTTGTAGATAGTCCTAGCTTAAAATACTATTACATGGAAGTTTTTGACAGTTGTTACCAACACGCTAGAAAAGAAGCATCTATTGAAACAGGGCTTCCTCTGTCTATTTTTCCTAAAGACTATCCTTTTTCTGTTGATGAAACCTTAGATTTAGACTTCTTCCCAAATTAATCATAATCGCACGGTGACGATTTGCACGCGATGCCTTCGGCGGGCTTCGCCTACGCTTTTTTTACGAACCGCAAAGGCGCAGAAGAAGAGAAGCGGTGTAATGTAATTAATTGCAATTGCTTTCCAACAATTGCTCAATTTTGCTGTCCGTTGCGAGTGCGTCAATCATAACACCAGCAAGACAAGGATTTGATTCACATTTACATATTCACATACAATAATAACCAATAAGATTGTTATGAGTTATGCGCTAAGTAAAGTCATGAAAATCCAGGATATTATTCGAGCATTGCCAAACTTAAGTGTAAGCGATACCTACGGTAAGCTACGCTAACGCCTGACAATAGCTGAGTCAGCGTTGAAACTAGTTCTGCAAGAGAAACACTCACTGACTCAAGATGAGCAAAAACAACAATTAGCCCTAGCCGCAATCACAGCTATTGCAGACTATGCACCCGATGGTGAATTAAATGTCTTTGCGGATTTAGAAGGAGAAGATTTTTCTTAAAATATCTAAATTATAGGCAACAAAAAATGACTATACAGATACAATTAAAACCAGAAATTGAAGCTCGTCTTATTGCTCAAGCTGCTACACAGGGTTTATCGGTAGAAGCTTATCTCGAATCTTTGATTGAAGACAGCTTAATTAATCAAGAAAAACCATCTTTTTATCAAGTATCAAACCAGGAAGAATGGGAAAACATCTTCACAGAGTTAATAAACAGTCCGGCTTTTACTTTAGCACCACCACTTTCAGATGCGGCGATTAGTCGAGAGAATATTTACACCAGAGAAGATGAAATGTTATGAGCTATCTGGTAGATACTAATATATTGCTGCGTTTGGTGCAAAAGAACAGCCCCATGCACTTAAATTTCATCTTATTTTGGGGACTCTAACAATAACGACCACTAAGACAAAGAGTTTTCCAATGGTACAATTAATTTCTGAGCATAGAACACCTAGAGCATGGTTACTAATAAGTTCTGGTGATGATCGACAACATGGTGGCAATAATGGTTATGCTGACGAAATTTCAACAGTATATAAGTATGATAACGAGGTACAGAATTGTCGTAGAATTGCTAAAGGTGATCTAGTTCTATTAAGTGATAAAAAGCAACTTATTGGTGTTGCTAGAATTGAATTAATAAGGAGCTATGCAGGGATAAAAAATCTATCCCGTTGTCCTTCATGTCTTGAAACACATTTTAATCCACGAAAAATAAAGAAACCTATTTTTCATTGTTACAATTGTGGTTTTGATTTTGATAGACCCAAAGAAGATGCTATAAGCTGTACAAAATTTGATGCCTATTTTGGTGATACATTTGTAGCAACAAAAGGGGCAGTTGGCATGGACATTTTACGAAACGCCTGCCGAAAAAAAGGACAGATGTCTATGAAAATAATTGATTTACAGCAAATTAAAGAAACTTTAATCAAAAACGCTCCTGCGGTTGCTAAATTACTTAATGACAACAATGATTATAAATATATTGAAAGTGATGAAGCTTCTGAATATATTCCTATAATGAAAGATAGACGTGAAACTGTTTTTCGGCAAATTAAAGAACGTCGTGGACAGCGTAAATTTAGAGACTTGTTACGTCAATGCTATGGTGACCAATGTATGATTACTGGGATTAAACTACTTGATGTTCTAGAAGCTGCTCATATCTCACCATATCGTGGTGATGAAGATAATCATACTGATAATGGTCTTTTATTACGCGCAGATTTACATACTTTATTTGATCTTAATTTATTGGGTATTAATCCAGAATCTTTAGAAGTAAGGTTTCATCCAAAAGCTATGGAAACTAATTATCAAAAATTGGATGGTAGAAAACTTAGATGCTCTAAATATAAACCAAGTCAGTTAGCACTTGAGTCTAGATGGAAACAATTTTTAAACCGTCTTAACGAAGATGATTAAAGTTTAAAATCTAATTAAAAAGCTTAACTTAAAATTTTTAAATCCCAAAACAAACCAACTGCCTACAGTATAAAAATAAGGGCATAGTAATACTATGCCCCTACAATCTATCTAAAGTTGCTTCACTTCCGAAACTAACTTCGCCACCATATCCTTGGCGCTACCGAACAACATTGTGGTTTTATCTTTGTAGAACAACTCATTATCTACACCAGCAAAACCGGCACTCATCCCGCGCTTAATCACAATGGTGTGTTTTGCCCTATCTACTTCGAGAATGGGCATACCGTAAATTGGGCTAGCAGTATCAGTCCGCGCCGCCGGATTTACTACATCGTTTGCGCCAATGACTAAAGCTACGTCTGCTTGTTCAAATTGGGGGTTGATATCTTCCATGTCATACAACTGGGTGTATGGCACATTGGCTTCAGCCAGCAACACGTTCATGTGTCCGGGCATTCTGCCAGCAACGGGGTGAATGGCATACTTGACATCAACACCCATGCGTTCTAGTTGGTCTGCCAATTCTCGCACACTATGTTGTGCTTGAGCTACTGCCATGCCATAACCAGGAACGATGACTACAGAACGAGCATAACCCAACATCATTGCCCCTTCTTCGGGATCGATGCTGTGGACACTTTGATCTGTTGCACCGCCAGCACCGCCACCAGCAGCACTTCCCCCTGTACCAAAGGCACTGAATAGGACGCTAAACAGGGAACGGTTCATGGCTTTACACATGATCTCGGTCAAGATTAAACCAGATGCGCCAACCAATGCACCGGCGATGATTAACATATTGTTCATCACCACGAAACCAGCCGCAGCCGCCGCAATTCCTGATAGGGAGTTTAACAGGGAAATGACCACGGGCATATCACCGCCGCCAATGGGGATGACGAACATCACACCCAACACCAAGGAAACAGCCACCACTGCTAAGAATACAGGTAAGCTATCTGGTGTGATGATTAAATAGGCACTACCAGCGATGTAAGTACCCAGCAATAACAGGTTAAATGGTTGTTGGAAAGGAAAGGTAATTGGGGAACCGCTAATTAAACCTTGTAATTTAGCGAAGGCGAGAAAACTACCTGTGAAGGTGACACCACCGATTAACACATCCAACAACATGGAAATGTTGACATCAATGGGTACAGGCGCACCAGCGTCTAACAAGCGCCAAAATTCAGCAACGGCAACTAAAGCGGAAGCCGCACCACCCAAACCATTGAGTAAACCCACCATTTGCGGCATTTCTGTCATCTGCACTTTGTAGGCGGCGATCGCACCAATAGCTGAACCAATCGCCAAGCCTAACAAAATCATTTCATAATTGAGGACGTGTTGATCTAGCATTGTGGCAACAATTGCTAGCAGCATTCCCACCGCCGCCACCACATTGCCATTACGTGCTGTCGCTGGCGAACCCAGTTTTTTCAAACCCAGGATAAATAAGGATGCAGCGACTAAATACGTCAGTTGAATCCCGGTTGGTAAAAAGTCGCTCACGCCTTAACCTCCTTTTTCTTGAACATTTGCAACATTCTGTCAGTCACAAGGAAACCACCAACAACGTTAACCATTGCCAAAATCACGGCAATCAAACCGAGAATTACGGATAAATTTGTGTTTCTCTCACCGGCAGCGACTATTGCCCCAATCACCGCGATCCCCGAAATGGCATTTGAGCCAGACATTAAGGGTGTATGTAGAGTTGGTGGCACTTTATTAATGACTTCAAAGCCAGTGAACGATGCCAACACAAATACAAACAAAGCCGCAAGTAATGCTTCTGTCATTTAAAACTCCTTTTGGTAATTGGTAATTGGTAATTGGCAATTGGGCATGGGTATTAGGTACTTATCTTCCCTATTACCTGTTACCCATTACCTATTACCCAACTACCGCAGCCTGTAACCCATCCTTGACACGCTGGTTGCGAATTTCGCCGGCGTGGGTGATGCAAGCGGCATCGATGATGTCGTCGGAAAAATCTACTTGTAAGGCTTTGTCTTTAATTAACAGTTGTAATAAAGATGTCAAGTTTTTGGAGTAGAGTTGGCTGGCATGGACTGGCATGGATGAAGGGAGATTAATCGGCCCGATAATTGTCACACCATTCCAGACAATATCTTTACCGGGATCAGTACAGGCGCAGTTACCACCTTGTTCGGCAGCTAAATCGACAATTACTGAACCGGGTTTCATTTGGGCAACCATTTCGGCTGTGACTAGCAAAGGAGCTTTTTTGCCAGGAACTTGAGCAGTTGTAATCACCACATCAGCATTTTTGACGTGTTCGGTGACAACTTCTTGGGTGCGTTGTTTGCTGGCTTCAGAAATTTCCTTAGCGTAGCCACCTTGGGCTGTGGTTTCCTCTTCCAGCTTGACTTCGACGAATTTTGCCCCTAAGCTTTGCACTTCTTCTTTCACAGCCGGACGAATATCAAAGGCTTCTACCACTGCACCCAAGCGTCTGGCGGTGGCGATCGCTTGCAGTCCTGCCACACCAGCCCCCATAATAAATACTTTAGCTGGGGCAATTGTGCCGGCGGCTGTTGTCAGCATGGGGAAATATTTTGGTAGTGCTGCCGCCGCAATCAATACTGATTTATAACCTGCTAGCGAAGCTTGAGAGGACAAAGCATCCATACTTTGCGCCCTGGTAGTCCGGGGGATCAACTCCATACTCAAGGCTGTGACTTGGCGATTTGCCAGCTGCTGCGCCACCACCGGATTGCCCAAAGGATTCAGAAAACTGATTAATACAGCCCCTTCCCGCAGTAAATCAACTTCGGAACGTCCATCTTCCCTTTCTTGAGGAGGACTGACTTTCAATAAAACATCTGTTTCGCCCCATAATTTAGCAGAATCACTAATAATTGTGGCTCCTGCTGTTTCGTAGGCAGCATCACTAAAAAAAGAGCGCTCTCCTGCACCTGCTTCTACCCATACTTCCAAACCTTGCTTAACTAATCGAGCAACGGTGTCAGGATTTAATGCCACACGCCGTTCACAAACTTCTATTTCTTTAGCAACTGCTATTCTCATGAAATCTCCTGAAGATAAATACCTAATCTCTGCAATAACTACAACTTTTCCCATCAGAAATGTACTAAACCTGTGGGTAATTCGTAATTCGTAATTCGTAATTACCTTTAGATAGACGTACGCTTCCATTGACAGTAGAGTGGCGTAGCCAAAGAAAGCCAGCTACGTAATTAACATTCCATAAGGGGTTTGAGACATTTCTAATGGATGACTTAATTTACGCCGAAATATACTAGGGAAATATTGAGAGATTGTTTTTCTTGTCAGATTGAATGTAAAAATCTTTCCTTCCCTTTGGTGTTGCCCCCGAAAAAGGCTTGTATCGTGCCTGGTAAATGTCACACTTGCTAACGGTTACCAATAGCTTCACATATTGCCAATTTTATTTTGTTAACTCAATTTTTATCGTTGTCTTTAGCTTATTTTCGGGATTGAAAAATTCTGGGGTTGCTTTTTCATAACATATTGCAATATTCAACCAAATAGGTAAATTTTCTAGCTCGATGGTTTTTGCTGCTGTGCGACTTATTTTCTAATGATTTACTGATGTAATTTTCGGCAATTTTTATCAATTTATCTCAAGTTAACAGGCGATCGCTAATTACATAGCTCAATTTTTATAACAAACAGCATGAATTAAGATACACTTATACATATTTAGCAATACAATCAACTATCATCTGTGTTTCTATCTAATTTCATCGCCAGTGTTTTCACTCATACTGTTGACTATCGGCAAAATGGCACTTTTTGCTAAAACTAAACGTCTTATCTCTCACAGTCACCAAATCTCGGTAACATGAGACACAGGTAAATAGACTGTTAATTGTTAGTAGCTGTAAGGGTTTTAACTAAGTACACACCCATCCCCTGCTTCGATAAATTAGCTTTCTCTTGCTTGCGTCAACCCTGTGATGTTAATCAAAAAAATATTGTTTGTTGGTAGAGGAGCCAATTATGCGACGTTTACTTACTGCTTTAGCTGTTACAGGCTGTGTATTAACTGGTTTACCAGCAATAACTTTAGCGCAGAGTCTACCCGGATTTACACTATTTAGCGGTGTTAAACCTGATAATCAACTGCCCTTCCGCTTAGATTTTGGTGGACAAACTGATGGTTGGGATCGCTACAGATTAAGGATTCCTGCTCAAAAGATGAAATTGGCGGTTGCTCAATTTGTGATTGTCTATCCTAACTATTACAAAGGCACTTTTGATACCAAAGATATTGAAGTACAAGTTAGAGGTAAAAAGGTTCCTTTATCTGAAGTCAAATGGGATAAAGAAGGACGTGTACTAGAAATTTTTCCCGAAGAACCAGTACCCGCAGGTAGCAGAGTTGAATTAGTTCTATCTAACGTTAGAAATCCATCATCAGGGGGAACATTCTACTTCAACTGTCAAGTTCTCTCTCCAGGTGATGTTCCCCTACTTCGTTACGTGGGAACCTGGATTGTGAGTATTTCTTAGAGCATATGTAGGGTGCGTCATTAATACAGTGAACAGTGTTTATTAACTCATAACTGATTTGATCACAGTGAACTGGAAAATACCAAGAAATTAAGACGCACCCGATAAATTTGAGAAGATAATTTATGGATTTACCATATTTTTGGCAACTCGATGCCAAGAAAATAGTCCAGATAATCCCACAACTAACAGAGCTAATGTAGAAGAAGCCTCTGGGATTGATTGTGTAGCCGTGAATACAGGGAATGTCTCGAAAGTAGAAGCAACAGCAGTATTTCTCACTCCATAGTACAAAATACCCTGTTCTGATGAAATTCCCCCATATATGGGGTTAGGATTGTATGCCAAATTAACGCCGACTACAATGTCTCCAGTAGTCAGATCAACAATACCGTTAGTTGCCTGTCCTAAAAAGTTATTTAAGGTATAAAAAGTAGTTTCGCCATTGCTTGATTCCAGCCTATATGTGAACTCTGTTAACAGAGCAGAGTTGCTGTAACCTGTGGCTAAAACACTATCATCATAAGTATAGCTACCGCTAACTAGATCACCTAATTTAGTGCCTCTGAGATCAGCATCTGGTGGTAATAATTCACCTCCTCCATAAAGTTGTGTGACAACACCAGTGTAATTGTACTTAAAAACGGCAGCTTGAGCAGTATGCGCTTCACTACTAACTACAGCCATAGTTACAGCAGCGATCGCCATAACTGAGGCTGATTTTAATCTGGTTTGGCAAGTCATATGTTTGCTTGACTAAATTAGCAGGATTTGAGCAGTAAGATTCACATTTAAAGTTAAACCCTATACACAAGGCCTGAGAATATCTCATAAGTAACATTTTTCATTTCCAGGTTTTAGTGATAAAATATCAGATTGTGAGTTTTTGTTAAAAAAATCGTCTAAGAGGAAAAGACTATGCAAAGAACCCTGGGTGGAACAAATCGCAAAAGAAAAAGAACTTCTGGATTTCGCGCGAGAATGCGGACACCTGATGGCAGAAACGTCATCAGAGCCAGAAGAAGTAGAGGACGGCATCGTTTGAGTGTTTAAGAAGTTTTAGTCTTCAAGGTAGCTGTGGCTTTGCCCAAGGCAAATCGACTAAAATCCCGCCATGATTTTCAGGCAGTTTTCCGGGAAGGAATGCGACGACATAGCTTTCATTTCACCTTGCGAGCGTTGAAACCGTCTTCTTCCCCAGCTAATTCTGGGGATACTGCTAGTAAAGATCCCCAAGTTATTGGCGAACAACATCTCAGTAGCACCCTTATCGGTGTTTCCATTAGCACCAAGGTCAGTAAAAAAGCAGTCGTGAGGAACCGACTAAAAAGACAAATTACGGCGGCATTTCAGCAATTATTGCCGAAATTAGCCCAAGGATGGAAGCTGGTGGTAATTGTGAAACCAATCGCCGCAGAATCTAAGTGCGGAAGCCAACAATTTCTGCAAGAATTAGAGCAGTTGTTGGCAAAAGCTGAGGTATTAAATGGGCATTCGTGAAGAAATTTATTATGAAGGCGGCCCCCACATTGGGGATCTGATTTTAAATATACTGATTGGGCTAACTGTTGTGGGTATACCATTGACAGTTGGGGCAATTGTCAGAGCATTATGGTTACGCTACCGCATCACCGATCGCCGCATTTCTGTCATGGGTGGTTGGATGGGACGCGATCGCACAGACATAATCTACTCAGAGATTACCAAAGTGGTGAAAATTCCCCGTGGTATTGGTATCTGGGGTGACATGGTAGTGACTTTAAGAAATGGTAGTCGGTTGGAAATGCGCGCTGTTCCCAACTTCCGCCAAATGTATGATTACATTAACGAAAAAGTTGCGGCCAAAAATCCTCAATACACTCCTCAGTAGAAAATGGGGACTGGGGAACTCGGGGCCCCCTCTGGGGATAAGGGGCAATGGGGACTGGGGAGATGGGGAGATGAGGAGAAAAGAAAAATCACAACTCAGCACTCAGCACTCAGCACGGGCTGAACGCCCCGCTTCCGCTAACACAACTCAGCACTCACAACTCCCCTGGGTGTGCGGCTATCCGTAGCAAAGCATAGTCCCATAGTCATCACGATTTAGATAAATTAGACTCAGTTCCAATTACAGTAACTCAGGTTGAATTCAGAATAATGGATTTTGGTATCGGGTTTCTCTCGAACAACGTAATGCTGCCAATCATAGACTTGTTCTATAGTATTGTGCCTAGCTATGGATTGGCGATCGTTGCCTTAACATTGATAATCCGCTTCGCGCTCTATCCCCTGAGTGCTGGACAAATTCGCAATATGCGGAAAATGCGAATTGTGCAACCCCTGATGCAAAAGCGGATGGCAGAAATTAAAGAGCGCTATAAGGATGATCCGCAAAAGCAGCAAGAAGAAATGATGAACGTCCAAAAGGAATTTGGTAATCCTTTGGCGGGATGTTTACCCCTGCTGCTACAAATGCCAGTCTTATTGGCTCTATTCGCCACCTTACGGGGTTCCCCGTTTGCAGGCGTTAACTACTCTGTTAACCTGCAAATCGTCCCTGCCGAGCAAATCGAACAAATTCAACCTCTAGCCTTTGCTACTCCCCCGCAAAACATTTACATTGCTGATGGGGAACACACCAAAGTCACAGCTATCCTACCAAGTGGTAGTAAGTTAGCTGTGGGAGAAAAAACCAAAATTCAATATCAAACCCTAGAAGGTAAGCCATTTCCAGTTCTGTTGGCAGAACACCCAGACACTAAATTGACTCCAGAATGGAAAATTACTAAGGGCGAAGAGAGAGTGAAAATCGATGCTGAAGGCAACATAGAAGCCTTACAGCCAGGAGATGTCACCATCCAAGGGACAATTCCCGGACTAGCAGCAGACAAAGGATTTCTCTTTATTGATGCTTTAGGTAGAGTCGGTGCAATTGACCCCGATGGTAAAGTCCATTGGGATATTGTGGCAATGATTGTCTTCTTTGGTATCAGTCTCTACGTGAGCCAAATACTCTCCGGACAAAACTCCAGTGGCGGTAATCCCCAACAAGATACAGTCAACAAAATTACGCCTGTGATCTTTTCTGGGATGTTTTTGTTCTTCCCCTTGCCGGCTGGGGTATTGATGTATATGGTGATTGGCAACATTTTCCAAACACTCCAAACCTACATCCTCTCCCGTGAAGCTTTACCAGAAGAACTACAAAAAATTGTAGAAACTCAGGAAAAACAAACGGTAGCAGAACAAAAATCATTACCTTTTGAGCCAAAAAGTTCTAAGAAAAAGACCACAGGTTGATAGATGAGCAACAATCCCATGCAGCGAGGTCAGCAGTGGTTAAAATCACTGCTGGAACTCACTGGGATATCTACTGAGATTGATGGTAGTTTAGAAACTCACCAATCTCATGATGATGATTCCCACCAGACAGATGGTTACTGGTTGACAATTAACACAGCTAACTTAACTCCAGAGCAAATTCAAACTTTAATCGGTGCTGATGGCTCTGTACTAGATGCAATTCAATATTTAGCTAATTCGACTCTGAATATCAATCAATCCCCAGAAGGACAAGCTTCCTACACTGTGGAATTGAATGGATATCGCGTCAAAAGACAAGCAGAAATTCAAGCCATTGCCGAAGCCGCCGCCGAGGAAGTACGTTCTACCGGTCAAGAAGTAGAAATCAAATCCCTCAGTTCTGCGGAACGCCGTTTAATACATACCTTCTTGAAAGACTTTGATGATTTAGAAACCTTCAGTCGCGGTAAAGAACCCCATCGCCACTTGGTTGTTCAACCAGCGATCGCCAACAAAATATAATACAGTTCAGCCAGCATAGAATATTTATTCTTTCTAAGAGCTAAACTTAAAAATGTATCATCAGCAGGATTGCTGATGATTAACATAAGTTTTTATTATGAATTTTCGCAAATCCTATGGACGCGATTTTTATTCCGCAGCTAACCAGAGCATCGGAACGCACAGAGGAAGTCCAAGTGCAAGAATTTCTACCTGGGTTAGAGACGTTGACACCAGTTCGGGGACTTGTCCGCGTCCAGCATCATGGTAATTATCTGGAAGTGTCAGCTAAGGTAGAAACAATTATCACTTGTACCTGTAATCGTTGTTTACAGCAGTACAATCATCGTTTGGCAGTGAAGACTCAAGAAATTATCTGGTTAGATGAAGCGGCCGAACAAGAGCAAGATTTGCCTCTAGAAAGGGAAATAGCTGTAGAGGATTTGGTGGAAACTATCTCACCCAATGGTCATTTTTATCCGAGTGAATGGTTATATGAGCAGATGTGTTTGGCATTACCCCAGCGTCAATTATGTGACCTCAATTGTCCAGGTATTTTAAGTAGTGATACGGTGAGTGGGGATCAGTTAATTGATAAGCGTTGGTCTGGGTTAGATTCATTGAAGAAGCAGTTACCAGGATAAAGTAATTGATTGGGCATTTTTTTAACGCAGCGAAAAGTTCTGTTCGCGTAGCGTCTCCGTAGGAGAAGGAGGGTTTCCCTCCGTAGGAACGCCACTTGCTATAAGCCGGGAAACCCGTCCAAAGCAGTGGTTCAACTTTTCAAGACAGAGGGGAGAGGAGGTAAGCGCAGAGGAACGGGGAGTTTGGATGGAGTTAGGTGTTTTAATTGAGTTAATTTTCATCTTGTGGGGGACGATTTTGCAAGATGTCGAGAATCCGCCGATTTTCAGTTTGCAAACCTCTAACTTCTGTTTGGATTTCTCTAACTTCTGTTTGAATGTGCAGCATATCGGTGCGGATATCTCTAATTTCTACCCGAATATCTCTAATTTCTACCTGAATATCTCTAATTTCTGTAAATACGGTATCAAAATTACGCTGCATTGTTTCAAAATTGCGTTGAATAGTTTCAAAATTACGCTGGTGCTGAGTGACGGTTTCTAAAAGAGCGCTCACTGCTAAACGCATATCAATTAGTTGGTCTTCAATTCTATTCACGCTCTCTTCGTTGCTCATAAAATCTGATCTTTAATTAAGATGGTGATATATTTTAATTTTAAATTTTCTCACCTGTCATAAGCAAAAAATGACAGTCTTCAAGGTATAGAAGTTTATTTATTTCTAACTCCTAAACCCCTAAACTTCTCTGACAATGAAGAGTTTAATGAGATACAAATGAGATTTTAGTTAGAGAAAGTTGTACATTGCCATCAAGAGCAACTAACTAATAACCGCTATATATGAACTTTCGTGAAGAGTTTAAACTGCTACTCCGCGCCCGTTATCCTTTGATTTATATCCCCACCTATGAAGAAGAACGGGTAGAAGCAGCGATTCGGGAAGAAGCAGTGAATCAAGGAAATCGCCCAGTGTATACTTGGGATTTTGTCGATGGCTACCAGGGCAATCCCAATGATGCGGGATTTGGACGACGTAATCCCTTACAAGCTTTGGAATTTTTGGAAAAATTACCAGCCTCAGCACCAGCCGTCTTAATTTTACGAGACTATCATCGGTTTTTAGATGATGTGGCGATCGCTCGCAAACTCCGCAACCTAGCCCGACTCCTGAAGTCACAACCCAAAAATATTGTCTTATTGTCGCCACGAATAGCCATCCCTGACGATTTAACCGAAGTCTTAACAATTGTGGAATTTCCTTTACCCAATGGTGCAGAAATTAAAACTGAGATAGAACGCTTATTGCAAAGCACAGGTAACTCTCTTGCTAGCAAAGTCTTAGATGATTTAGTACGCTCCTGTCAAGGGCTATCAATGGAAAGAATTCGCCGGGTGTTAGCAAAAGCGATCGCCACCCACGGAGAATTGCAGCCAGAGGACGTAGATTTAGTTTTGGAGGAAAAACGTCAAACTATCCGTCAAACCCAAATCCTCGACTTTTATCCAGCCACTGAGCAGATTTCTGATATCGGTGGACTAGATAATCTCAAAGATTGGCTACTACGTCGGGGCGGTTCATTTACAGAACGAGCGCGCCAGTACGGATTACCGCACCCCAGAGGTTTATTACTGGTGGGTATTCAAGGGACTGGTAAATCTTTAACAGCAAAAGCGATCGCACATCATTGGCATTTACCTCTACTACGTCTCGATGTGGGACGGTTATTTGCTGGTTTAGTCGGTGAATCAGAATCACGCACTCGCCAAATGATACAAGTAGCGGAAGCCCTTGCACCCTGCGTTTTATGGATTGATGAAATAGATAAAGCCTTTTCTGGACTTGGTAGTAAAGGCGATGCTGGAACTACTAGCAGGGTGTTCGGTACATTTATTACTTGGCTAGCAGAAAAAACCTCCCCAGTATTTGTTGTCGCCACCGCCAACGACATCCAATCCTTACCACCAGAAATGCTGCGTAAAGGGCGTTTTGATGAGATTTTCTTTGTTGGTTTACCCACCCAAGACGAGAGAAAAGCCATTTTTCAAGTACATTTATCCCGATTACGTCCCCACAATTTAAAAAATTATGACATTGACCGTCTAGCATACGAAACACCAGATTTTTCCGGTGCAGAGATTGAACAAACTTTAATTGAAGCCATGCACATCGGCTTTAGTCAAAACCGCGATTTTGGCACTGATGATATTTTAGAAGCCGCCAGTCAAATTATCCCTCTAGCCAGAACAGCTGTAGAACAAATCCAACAACTACAAGCATGGGCCGCGGCAGGAAGAGCGCGTCTAGCCTCGAAACACAGTCCTTTAAGTGATAGCTTTGGTAAGCTACGCTAAGTGAGAAATGGGGAGTGAGGGAGTGAGGGAGTGCTGAGTGATGAGTGCTGAGTGCTGAGTGCTGAGTGATGACCAATGACTATTGACTATTGACTATTGACTATTGACTATTGACTATTGACCAATGACTATTGACTATTGACCATTGACAGTTGACCATTGACTATTGGTAATGAGGTGTTAAATATGTTTTCTGGCTTATTAAAGTTCATATTGGGGTTCTTCCTAGCGATCGCCATTTTAGTCGGTAGTGGCGTTGCTGTGGCGCTCTACTTCATGAATAGAACAGCCATACCTCCTGCCAAACCGATTTATGCTAACGATAGTCCCGCACTCAAAGACCCAAATTCGCCAGAAGACAAAACCACACCGACATCTGAGAGTCAAGCTAGTGCTTCTCCTAGTTCCACACCTTCCCCTACTCCCACAGAAACACCAGACGCACTGCCAAAAGGAGCTTATAAAGGACGGGTTACTTGGTCTCAAGGTTTGAGTTTGCGAGCCGAACCCACTCAAGATGCTGAACGAATTGGTGGGGTGGGTTTTAATGAAAAAATTATAGTTTTAGAAGAAAACTCAGATAAAACCTGGGTCAAAATTCGTACTGAAGATAGCAAACAAGAAGGTTGGATCAAAATAGGTAATATTCAACGTGTAGATGAATAATTTCTTTGATGTTAGCAATGATGCTTTTTAAACATCCTCTTCGGCAAAGTTTATCTCCATTCTAGTAGCGTGGCAAGGCTAAAATACTGCATTAACGTGAGTTCGACGGCTGAAAAAACCCCTCTCCAAACCTCTCACGCCAGTTGCTACAACGCAGGGTGGTTTCATACAAACAGAGAAAAAACAAAACTTTGTTTCAAAGCCTCTCCCCCCGTGGGGGAGAGGTTTGGAGAGGGGTCAAAACTTCTGCTACAAAGCGACAAATCAAGATGTATGTATTTTTCTTTTTTCGTATGAAAACACCCTGCCCTCTCCGCGTCGGAGAGGGGCTGGGGGAGAGGTCAAAAAAAGTTGTCGAACTCACGTTGCATTATCATCCGCGTCTATCTACGTCCATGTGCGGTTAATTTTATCTAAATCTGTCACATTTTACTATGGTCAGTAGGTTGGGTTAAGCGCAGCGCAACCCAACATAGATCAAGGTGTTGGGTTACCCAAAGCCTCAATTCAACCTACTAATACTTACACCAGTGTTAAATCAGGATACTCGGCAAATAAATCGTCAGAAGTTAGGGTATCACCTTCAGCTTGGGGAGTCCACAATACTTCAATTGCCAAGAGTTGTTCCGAGGGAATGCTACCAATTTGTCGTAAGGCTTGACGTAATTCATCAGTACTGTTGACTTTTGGTAGTTCAAACTTACCCAATGTGGCTGCTAATAAGGTGACGATAATGTATTCGCCAGGGCCTTCGGTAATCAGTCGGGTTGGGTTGTCGAGTTCACCAGTTCCCGGTAAAGCATCTTGAGTCTGAGCTGCTTTTAGCTGGTTGTTGAAGTTAGATAGAGTTTCTTCACTAAATTTGCTGCGTTCTGCCAAAGCTAAACGATTAAACTGGGCTTCGGCTGAATTTAACTTTGCTTGTTGTGTTCCAGCACCTGCATATACCCAGTATTCAGGGTGACGCAGCAAAGCTAGGCTAGTTTCTTGCAGTACTTCTGCACGTCCTTCGGGGGAATTGGTATCAGCAGTTTCTGCAATGCGGTTGAGTTCGGGTTGCAAATCCCGTGCTTGGGCTAGTAATCCTACTTGCAAGCGAGTCACGCTGACGGTGGGGTTACTGCTGTAACCAGTATCTTCAGTTTCACCACTGGAGACACGACGGAAAGTTTGCACCAGGAAGTTGGCGATCGCCAAAAATATTAAGATAGTGAATAAACCACCAAATCCTCCGCCAATTCCCCAAAAAGGCAGCAAGAAGGGAAAGCCAAAACCACCAGGAGAGGGCGCATAATACCCACCGCCAGGAGGCGCATAACGGGGGGCGTATGTCCGGCTAGAAGGCGCTCTAAAGGAGCCACCGCCAATTCTGCCACCACTCCGAGCCGCTAATGCACCATCAGCGTGACCTAATGCCAAAACTAACACCAGGCCAAGGGCGAAGACAGCTTTTATGAGAGGTTTGATAGTTTGTTGTAGTTTGTTAGGCATAGTCACATTTGCGAGAAAAACGCTATTAGTTATCCAAATTTTTCTATCTGTTGGCGGCATGAGAAGTTTATCTGGTAATGCTATTCCGCCATTAGCTAGCAGTTTTTGATTAAAGGCAGCCGTTTCCGGTACATCTTCAATTTACCGCGTCTTACCTTGGGTAGACAGCAAACCGCAGGGGGATTTCTGTAGTAGATAACCGTACCTCAAAAGTTATCTTCTCAAAGGGAATTTTGGCATGAATTAACAATTACTCAGTAAGGGTGTGGGAATGGTGAGGGTGTTGACTTGACACCTCTATCCCTTAACACCCCTACATCCTTTTTCATCTTTCATTAAGTAGTATTTTCGTAAAATTTGCAGCAGTTTTTAATTTAAAAATACAAATATAATTGACACATTTTAGTTTTTTATGTGTTGATTTTAGCATGGCAAATCGAAACACATAATTAACAACCACTTCACGAAATTAATAAGAAAACTACCATATTTCATATTCTAAAATATAGCTATAACCTTTGTAATATTCGTCCTTACCTGAGACTCTGGAAGAATGATTCTCATGGTCATGTGTGATAAAAAGACGCAAAAAACTACAAGTGCATCAGCCATACATCAATTAATTACAGTTTGTAAAAAATTCTGAAAAGAATCTTTAAGTACTTAGTTTTTTTGAGCCAAGGTGTTGGCTAAACCTAAAAAAGAGGAGAAAATTAGATACAGAGCCAAAAAAACTCAGTAAAGCCATCAAAAATGTTATTTATCCAACATGAAATTGGTTAAGTACATAGCCTGCATTTATCACAAAACGCTTTAGAAGATCCAACTTATTGGTATTAAATTAATTAAATTAATATGGAAAATATCTCACAACTAGCAACAAAAATTAGAGAAGAAACTGCATACCCAGATATTCTCGTTATATCGCGTCTTTTCTTGCCTAAAGAAGCTGTGATTGGAGAATATATCTACAATCGTTGTCTTCAAGATCCAAAGCGTGTAATTGTTTTAACGGCTAGTTGTGCAGGTGATACAGTATTTGACCAAGGACAACAATTTCCTGTGTATCGCTGGCCAAATCCTAAATATTGGCTAGGTAGTTTCTTAGGAAGTTATTTACAGCCTCTCTTTAATCTAATTTGTTCATTTGGGCTAGCAATTAAACTCTATTTTCGTTATCACTACCGTTATATTGAATGGGGACATGGCTATGAGTTTCCCGCACTTTTATTATTGAGCTATATCTTACCCATTAGCTTTTTTATTTACTTGCATGGTAACGATTTCGCCTGTGCTTTACGTAATCCTTTATGGCGATCGCTATTTAAATTAACCCTATCACGCGCCGAAGGCATTGTCTGTAACAGTTCATCAACACAAGATTATCTGCGAAATACCTTTCGGTTGCAAACCCCTACTCATGTAATTCAACCGATGGTGAGGCCAGAGAAATTTGGCTTGGCCAGCAATGGTAAAAATCTCGATGAATTAGGCGATCGCCTGCGTCAAGCTTATAATATTCCTAAAAAAGCGATCGTTATCCTCTCAGTAGGTCGCTTAGTCAAACAAAAAAGTTTTGAGCGTGTTATTGAAAACTTACCACTACTCTTAACTATTGGTATCGATGTTCACTACATACTCTGTGGTCAAGGTGCTTGTGAATCTGAGCTAAAATCTTTAGCAGAACGCTTGCGGGTAGATAAGCGAGTCCACTTTGCTGGATATGTAGCTCAACCAGAATTGGCTAGCTATTATGCAGCTTGCGATATATTTGCTATGCTGACTTTGCCAACCACTAAAGCTAATTGCATAGAAGGATTTGGCATTGCCTACTTAGAAGCAAGTTACTTTGGTAAACCCGTCATTGCTTCTCGCCATCCCTCTGTAATCGATGTAGTCCACCACGACGAAAACGGCATACTGGTAAATCCTAAATCTGGTTACGAAGTTCTTCAAGCTTTCAAACAATTGTGTCAAGACGAGCAATTACGTGAAAAACTCGGTCGTCAAGGCAAAGAACTAGCCAAGCGGAAAAGTTTACACCGTTCTCTATACAAAAATGAGTGGGTTAGGGAAGAGAGGCAATAGGTAAGGGTCAATGGTCATTAGTCAATGGTCATTAGTCAATAGTCATTGGTCTTGTACTCACCACTTATTACTCCCTCACTCAGGACGCTGCTCATTGCCCCGGTTCCGCTAACAGCACTCCCTCACTCCCTCACTCAGCACTCAGCACTCAACACTCCCTCACTCAGCACTCTCATCACTCATCCCCCACCAACAATGGTAACTACTTCTAAGCGATCGCCTGATTGTACTTTTGTTAATTCCCAAAATTGGCGGTGTAAAATTTCCCCGTTATACTCTACCGCCACCAATCGCGGGTTAAAACCTAACTGCTGGAGTACATCGGGTAAGGGAGTTTGAGATAAACAATTGTGAGTTTCTCCATTTACTTGGAGAGTAATAGCATAAGACATGAGATTAATTCGTAGTTCGTAATGACGCTCGAGGACTCGCTAACGCTACGCTAACGTAATTCGTAATTAACAGATGAAAAGTCAAATAAGTAAACTGTATTAATTGCGACCTTTCACTAATGACCATTGACCATTGACTAATGACTAATGACTAAATTAATTTTCTGGTTTAATCCGATTGAGTTGGGAGAGTAAATATTGGGTTACTAGAGTGGGTTGTTCAGCTTGCATGAGCGATCGCACTACTGCGATTCGTTCGGCTCCAGCATCAATCACATCATTAATATTATTGGCATCTATTCCCCCAATTGCAAACCAGGGAATTGAGCTATTTTGAGCAGCGTAGGTGACGTATTCTAAGCCGGCTGGGGCTTTACCTGCTTTTGTGGGAGTTTCATATACTGGCCCTACACCGATATAATCTGCACCTTCAGTAATTGCTTGCTGCATTTCTTCCAGGTTAGTAGTCGAACGCCCAATTAAACGCTGGGGGCCAAGTAATTGTCTGGCGATCGCAATTGACATATCTTGTTGTCCCAAATGCACTCCGTCAGCATCTACAGCCAAGGCTAAATCTACTCTGTCATTGACAATAAATAATGCGCCGTAACTATGACATAATTGGCGGAGTTTTGTTGCCAGTTCCAGACGCAAAAAATCATCTGTGTTCTTATCACGATATTGCACTAATGTCAATCCTCCTTTCAGAGATGCTTCCACAGTTGACAATAAAGTTTCTGAGGGGGATGTGACGAGATATAAACGCGATCGCCACAGTAGATGGTGACGCTGATCACCCATTAAATTTGTTTCTAGGGTGTAAACCTGATAGCGCATTTGCTTAAAAGCTTTTCCCATGTCTGGATTATGGAGCTTGCTGTATTCCTCCAACACCCGTAAAGCTTCTTCGACACGGCAAAAATTTGCTTGTAACAAAGATTTGATACTAGAACGCTGTTCTTCTTGAGGATGGCTTAAATCAGTACCGCGATCGCCTGGCGTATCTCGTGCTGCGCGTAATTCTGCTGTGTGCCAACTAGCCACCTCTTGACGCAGGTGCTTACATTCCCCTGCCAACTCTGCGCTATTCAAGCCAAAACGACACCATTCTTCAATAATCCGCAAGCCCTCACGAGCGCGATCTAGATTAGCATCTAATATGCGGTAAACAACCTGCTGAGTTTGTTTGTGTTGGCTGTATGGCTCGACCATTACAACTACCCCATTAGTGATGCTTTCATCGTAATAGCCAGCCTCTCTCATATTTGCAACGGTTTTTGTATCATATATTTACATAGCGAGTTGAGAGTAGGGAATCAGCAATTTTTCTACTTTGCCACCTAATCCCCAGCACCCAGTCCCCACTCCCTTCATTAATTACTTTGTATTAAAAATAGCCAATAGGTCAAGATAATGGATAACATTATCGACATACTGAATATTTGCGAGTCCGAACCTTATTATTACTTTTTAAGGAGTGGTGTGAAGTTGATTTCCCCCATTTGGTCTAAACATCGTCAATTAAACTTCTGGCAAATCAGGCTAGTTTCTCTAGAATTAGCAAGATATGCAGTTTTTGGACTATCCCTATTATCTACTGTCGGTGTCACGAGCATAACAATATTAAGTACAAGTGCGAATATTGCCGTGGCTCAGATGCCCCTGAGTGAAACAACAATGTCTCAGGTTAATGTACTGTTTGTCAACCCAAGTGTCGGAGATGACAGTACTGGCAATGGTAGCGAGCAAACACCCTTAAAGACAATTACTCAAGCGCTGAGAATAGCTACCCCTAACACAGTGATTAGGCTGGCTCCTGGTATTTACAGTCAAGAAACAGGAGAAGTGTTTCCTTTGATGCTCAAACCGGGTGTTTCTCTGCAAGGAGATACCAGCAACAAAGGACAAGGGATTACCATTCAAGGTGGGGGACAATTCCTCAGCCGCAGTTTTGGTGGACAGAACGTAACTATTGTGGGTGCTAATCAAACTAGTTTGAGTGGAGTAACAATAACTAACACCAATCCCCGTGGTTATGGTTTGTGGATTGAAGCAAGTAATCCAGTGATTACAGAAAATACATTTACAGGTAATACCCAAGATGGTGTTTCTGTTACTGGTAATAGCACTACGACAATTACTAAGAATTATTTTTATCGCAACGGAGCCAATGGTATAACTATTGGCGGTACTTCCCAGGCACAAATACGGGAAAACATTTTTGCGGAAACAGGTTTTGGAATTAACGTTACCCAAAACTCTGCGCCAGCAGTTTTAGCTAATCAAATTCAAAATAATCGCTCAGGGATTATCGTCCAAGGTAATGCTCGGCCAATTTTACGGAATAATTTAATTCAAGGTAGTAAAGAAGATGGTTTAGTAGCGATCGCTCAAGCTGTACCAGATTTGGGTAATGCTACCACACCAGGAGGCAACGAATTTCGTAACAATACCCGTTATGAC
This sequence comes from Nostoc sp. TCL26-01, assembly GCF_013393945.1. NCBI lineage: Bacteria > Bacillati > Cyanobacteriota > Cyanophyceae > Nostocales > Nostocaceae > Nostoc > Nostoc sp. TCL26-01. The sequence goes on along the minus strand of NZ_CP040297.1, from coordinate 5,264,584 downwards.
ATTAATGCTACCACTGCCAAACAAATAATTCCGGCGATCGGGAACACTCTATCTAGTCAGCGTATCGCTGGTAAGTTAGCTCTCACCTCTCAAGATTTACCCATAGTCAATAATTCTCAACCTGCGGCTACACCTAATACTGTACTTCAGACCATCCCCACCAACGGAGAAATTACATTTGCTGCTCCTAACATCCCTGATAATACCAATCAGACTCGTCAGCGTCTCACACCCAATCAAAGCAACAGTCAATTACCACCACTAGGAGCAGCACAAATCCCTCTAGCCATACCCAGATACAATCAACAACCACCAGCACCCATCCCCAGCCAAACCACAAACGAAGATATCCCCAATAATCTACCCTCAGCCACCACCAGAAAAACTAGGACATTACCATCCATACCATCTCAAGTAACACAACTAAATCATGTGCGAATAGATCCCAACACAATTGAATTTGTCGCACCCCAAGCACAACAGCCAGAACAAACCGTGACTACACAAGAATTGTCCTGGCCGACAAACATATCTCCATCGCCATCTAGAGTTACACCCATAGGAGATACAGCCATTCTACCTGTGCCTACCAATAACATTCCTCTGGGAAACACTCGGAATATGCGAAAAGTGACAGTACCCCAATCTCAGCTAACAGGCTATGGTGGCAATGATTTATTATCTGCGAGAGCAGGTGTACGTTACCGCGTGGTAGTAGAAGCAGCAAGCGAAAAAGAGCAAGAATTAGTCAAATCCCTTGCTCCTGGGGCATTTTCTACTATTTGGCAAGGACGTAGAGTCATGCAAGCCGGAGTATTTAGCAACCGCTATAACGCCGACGAAATGCTGAAGATCCTCAATAGCAGTGGCTTAAGGAGCATAGTTGAACCATTGAATTGAGACTATCAGTAGTCAGTGGTTAGTTGTTAGTTGCTTGTTTACTAAACTCAGTGCTGAGTGATGAGGAAAATAAAAATTACTCAGCACTTAGATACTCAGCACTCTTCATCACTGACTACCTATTTTTGATGTCAATCTTCACTGTTATAAGGATTTATGTACTGCACTAACAACTATACAAATGGAGCGTGTTTTTCCTTTTTAGCTCTCTAAAATAGTGCGGATATCCTTCAACATCAGAAATAAATGCAATGGATCTGTTGGACTAGGTTCAAAATCAAATTGTTGATACCAGTCACGCACTTTCTCATCTTTCGCATGAACCAATAATGCACGAATACCAATCAGATCAGCTGCTTCATTGACGCGAATCAAGCAGTTTTTTAGTAATCCTCTCCCTATACCTTTTTTTTGAAATTCTTTACTTACTGCTAACCGAGCTAATAAAGCAACAGGTATAGGATATTTTGGTAAACCTTTAGATATACGAGGTGGAGCATTTTCTTGAATAACTGATGCTACAGTCAGAGTATAGTAACCAATTACATTATCGTCTGAGCAAGCAATATAGGTTGTCGAACTATCAGATTGCTGATTTTTTAAAGCATATTTGCTCAAATAATTATTTAAATCAAAATTCCCACAATCAAAGTTTTTTAGATTATGGGATTTTGTTAATTTAGCGATATATAAATTGTTAGACACCACAAGACTATTCAAATACGCTAGGCTCAGTTAACAAACGACGTAAACGTGGTTTTTCAACACATGGAGCATCAAGAGCATCTTGAAAGGCTTGCCATTGCTCATCGTTCAACGCAAAAAGCTTTCGATTCGTTAAAGTGTCTTGTGCAGCTTGCAAACCATGTTCAAGTAAAAATTCACTAACATTTTTATGACTTACTGCTGCTGCTTGCTGTAAAAGCTTTTTAACACTAGAGCTAGTACGGATATCAATCCGTTCAGTTCTAGGTTCACTGAAGTGGCTCATACGTTTTAGTTATACTTTCTCTCTAATTCTAAATTAACATACACACATTGTCCTGACAATCAGTAATACCATTTCACTTTAATCATGATACAAATAAGTGAGTGACGACACGGCAGTATCCATGAGTGTTCAAACCGCCTGTCAGTCAAGAATTGTAAATCCCTGACTCATGGCTAAAGTCCTCTCAAAAAGACTGAACATCATAGCCTATTTTAATGGACTTAAGCTATCCCATCAAAAAAATGGGGAGTAGTTTGATTCTTTCCTGTTACAACAGATAATAAAAATGATATCTACTGCTCAAATTAAGAAAATGAATGCTCTTCGTTTCTTACTTTAGTTGCTATAAACAAGCCATATCGATGGTTTTGAGAGACACTTAATTCGCATCTCTATTGCGAAGCCGTGGCTTTAATGGAAAAATTGACCCTAAAAAGCCAAAAATATAGTAATTTTACCCAGGTATTGGTCTTTAATAAAAATTATGCTTTTTTTAAGTGTTTTAGTAGATAATCAAAAATGCCAGTTTTTTTAGTGTTAATTATCATTGTGATAATAGCTATATGTATTCCAATTACCCTACCTTTTTGGGTTTGTGTTTTACTTATTGGGATTATTAAAGCATTTCAAAAATAAAGAGAAGATTACCAATAGCTTTTGACTATTAATTGTGGTTCATAAAAAAATTATTTTAATTACAGTAGAAATGCGATGCGATATAAAACATAGTCTTGAGAAAATAGATATAAAAATAGGAGGTATTAATAATGAATGAGAACCTTGGCGAAGCAGCAGCATTTGCAGCAGGCGGAGCTGTAGTCGGTGGAGGTGCTGCTGTAACATTGGGGGGGATTGGTGTACTCGCTCCTGCTGCTGGGGTTGCAATTGGTATCGGAGCAGCGCCAGTTGTAGCAGCAGGTGCTGTTGTTGGGCTTGCAATATATGGATTAAAAAAAGGTTTTGGTTGGTAGAAACATTTAATAACAATTGAAACTTGCAAGACGTGATCTCATCTTGTGCGTTACTTCTACCGGAGTAACGCACTTCCGCATTTATATCCCGCAAGAAGCAATTACAAATTCCGTGCTGATTTCTATTGTTATAGATTCTGGTGTAGAAATGTCGTGATATCTAAATATGACGACATCGAGGCAAAATGCAATGAGGGTAAGGTATTCAACTCGTAATTAACACAATTGTTTTGGCTCTCTTAGACTAGCTATAACAAATTAATACTTGATATCAGGTTAAATCCTTACAGAGTTTGGGATTTAAGAGGAATAAATTAAATTCTTATTAAATCTTTGATTCTATTTTAGACAATCCTTGTTATATCAATCGCTTTAGCCATTCTTTAGTATTAATTTATCAACCCAAGTCTGGGAGAGCCATTGTTTTTTCTATAAAATTAATGTTTCGAGTTTTGCTTGTACTTCTTCTATTAAATCTTCTGTTACACTTTCAACAAATTTTACTTTTCTAGCTTTCCAATCTAGTGTTTTAATTTGATCTGCTAACACAACCCCTTTTGTTTTCATTCCTTCAATAAGGGGAACTTCAAACTTAAGCCCCTTTGGGTTAGTGGTTATAGGACAAGCTAAAACTAAAGAAGCCATTTGATTATACTTAATTGGAGATATAACAAGAACAGGGCGATAGCCAGTTTGCTCACGCCCTTGTTGTTGTAGCTTGTTATTTAGTGTTATGGCAATATCATCAAATGACATTCCAGAATTACGAAGGGTAAATACACGTTGAATTGATTCAGCAGTGAACTGTTGTGCAGAGCCAAACTCTAATTTAACAATGTCTCCTCTATTGGGAAAGTAAGGCGGCTTCACTACCAAGCTTCATTCCCCATAGCGTCACCTGTTTCAAATTCTGGATGAAAATTATCAGGGGTCATCCCTTCAAGTAACTCATCAAGCGTATATTTTTTTCGTCTCTTTGGTGTAATTACTATGCTATTGCCTTCAACACTAAAATTGATATCTGTTCCTTCAGTTACGTGAGCTTGTTCAGCTATCGATCTAGGAATCCTAACAGCTAAACTGTTTCCCCATTTAGCTACAACTGCTGTCATCATCTTCTCCCGACGCTGTATTAGCGATCTATACACACGATTTTGTGTTTCCGCAGCAAAACTTTTTCAATAATCGTTTGTTTGACGTATATACTTTGAAGATACATAAAAAAACAAGGGGTGTCAACACCCTTTAGAAAAAGTAACTTTTTACTTCTATCTCTCTATCCAAGCCAATACTGAGCAAGGAAGTTACACAGCATTAGCGTTTAACTGAAACTTTTCCGCGTTTTCATCAGTCTGGGTGTGTAAATCATGTAAAAAAACTACTAATGTTCTCTACTAGTCAGGGTATTCCCGGTTTACCCGATTTAACACATCCGACAGAATTAATTCAGATTGGTTCTGAACTCCTCAAAGCTTCTCTACTCATAGTATTTTTAGTATTGGTATTAGGAATAGCGATCGCTCTTATTAGTTTTGCTTCCCGGTATAATAAATCAGAACAGGCTATTTTTCTCGGTGAGTGGACGATTCACTACTCCCAAATCCTACGGGGATTGGAACATTTAGCCTTGGTATTAATTTTATTAGTCACAGGATTCTTTTTCTGTTCTACTTTGAGTAATCGTTATCATCACTGGGAACAGGCAAAAGTTACTCAGATAGCTCAAAGTGTTGCTGGTGATAAGTTAGAACAAATTTCACCGCAAGTACGCTATGTCACTCAAGAGCCATATTCTTACAACACCCAAGTCAATGGCAAAATAGTTAAAGTTAATGATACGCAGCAAGTCAACCGCTTTCTTTCCTTAGCTGGTTCACAAATTCAAGTCAAGTTGGAACAAAGCACGGATGTGCAAGGACGCAGTTCCATTTATCGTGTGGACTATAGTGCAGATTATAAAGTCGTCAATCGCCTCAAAGATATTAAGAGTTTTGTGTTTGAAGCACCGCCACCCAACGGTTATTCACTGCTTTCTAACTATAAAGTAGAGCAAAATCGCACCAGATTAGAACCCATCAACCCGGACAACTATAACTTTGCCTTTACTCTAGAACCAGGACAAGAAACCAGCTTTCGTCTAACTTATCAAGCGCAAGGGGGGCCACGCTGGGTTTATAGTAGTGGCGGACAATTACTCTCTAACTTTCGTCTCACAACCATTGCTAACTTTGCCGGCGCTGATTTTGCTAGTGGAATTGTCCCCAGTGCTACGAAAGTTGATGGACGCAGCACTCAATATACTTGGATATTTGATGATAATGTTTCTGTCAAAAATCCCTTTGGCGTATTCACCAACACTAATCCTGTTAAGCAGACAGGGATTCTTCCCCGGCTATTACTGTTAGCACCAGGATTATTTCTCTGGTGGATTTTATTGCTGTATTTTTCTTTGCCAATGAGTTTAAAAAATGTAGCGATCGCTGGTAGTATTTTCTTTGCTTGTTTATTAGCTTTGACCTATCTTAGCCGCTTCATGGATGCTCAGTTAGCTTGGACAATAATTTCCCTGATTATGCTCACCCTAGCGTGGGGCTTGGGTAAGCATCGTGGTGCTTCTCTGGCTGCTATTATTTGTACCATCGCTGGGGCAATACTACCAGTTTTCGGATTATTAGTCCCTTATAGTGGTTTAACTTTGAGTATTGCAGGTTTACTCTCTGCTGTTTGGTTAGCAGTGCGTCACTGGTATAATTGGTATATTTGGCAACCAGAAGACGGGGTTAAATGAAGTAGTTCAAAGTCGCGTATGCAGAATTTAGAGTACGAATTCTACAAAAACTAGAACTAGTTATCGCACAATAAATATACAGTCACTCAAGAAGCAAAACTGATGAATACTGCCAAATTATCGACAAATGACGACAATCAATCAGTAATTCTCCCCAAAGAATATATATTTTCAGGGAATGAAGTGTATATCAAAAAAATAGGTAATGCTGTTGTATTAATTTCTAAAGAAAATCCTTGGGAAACTTTAATTGATAGCTTAAATCAGTTTTCTGATGACTTTATGGAAACTAGGGAACAGACACACGCAACAGAAAGAGAGGATTAATGAATATTGCTGAAATTTGGGAATACTCAACCCAGTGGGTGTGAGGATAGAAAGGTGGCAGAAGAAAGAGCGTATTGGCTGGCTTGGACAAAGATTTCGGGCATTGGGCCGGTTTTGTTGCGAAGACTCCAGCAGCATTTTGGTAGTTTAGCTACAGCTTGGAACGCCACCAAAGCTCAGTTGGGAGAAGTTGAGGGTTTTGGTGTGCAGACATTAGAGAAGACTATACAACAGCGATCGCGTCTTGATCCAGAAAAATTCCTCAGCCAACACGAACAAGAAAATCCCTATTTCTGGACACCAGCCGATACAGACTATCCCCGCTTGCTTTTGGAAACCCCCAGTCCACCGCCAATTTTGTACTATCGCGGGGAAGTAGACCTGTCAGAAAATCTGGCACACAAACCCTTAGTTGGCATTGTGGGAACGCGCCAACCCACAGAATATGGTATCCGGTGGACTCGGCAAATTAGCACAGCTTTAGCCAAAAATGGCTTCACAGTAGTTTCTGGGATGGCGGAGGGAATTGATACAGTCAGTCACAGCGCCGCTATGAAAGCGGGTGGACGTACAATCGCTGTTTTAGGTACAGGTGTCGATGTCATCTATCCCCACAAAAACCGGGATTTGTATCAGCAAATTCTAACTGCTGGTTTAGTCGTCAGTGAATATCCCGCCAAAACTCCACCAGATCGCACTCATTTCCCCCGCCGTAATAGAATCATTGCTGGGTTAAGTCGTGCCATTTTAGTCATGGAAGCACCTATCAAGTCCGGTGCTTTAATTACAGCTACCTATGCTAATGATTTTGGTAGAGATGTTTACGCCCTACCAGGAAGACTCGATGATCATCCATCCCAAGGCTGTTTAAAGTTACTTAATCAAGGTGCTTCTTTAATTCTCAAAGAACTAGATGAATTGTTAAAAATGCTAGGAGCAATACCACAGCTGGATTTAGTAGATAAATCACCAATACCTGAGCATTTAAGCTTACCAAATCTATCGCCAGAACTGCAACAAGTACTTGATGTTATCGCTTGTGATGCTTTACCTTTTGATTTAATTATTCAACAAACAGGTATGAATGCTGGTTCAGTTTCCAGTACTTTATTACAGTTGGAATTGATGGGTTTGGTTTCCCAACTTCCGGGAATGCGATATCAAAAATCATAATGATTTAAACTTATTTTGCCAATATAACGCCGTCATACGAAAGCTCATAGCGAATATCTTGCTGGGGTTACCATTCCCAATATTCCTCAATGGTCATTTTTTGGGGTTTTTGGGGGATGGCTATCATACCAAAACTGTTGCAGACCTAGTTATACCAAATCAAAAAATGTTTGCGACAGATAGGCCATTCAAAATGAAATCATAGCTGGTTAGGGAAGCAGCTACTTCAGAAGTAATACCAATTTCCTTTAAATGTGAACAGTAGAGACGTTGCAATGCAACGTCTCTACATAATTTATGTGTATCATGATTAACGTGAAATGGTATAACCTAGCTTTTGTCTAAGTTCTCAGATATCTGCATTAAATGCGAATAGTTACTAGAAAGATTCAGTCACTCATAAATCTTTGCTTAGTCTTATAAGCAATTAGATACTGAGTAAACAGCCAGTAGGTTGCTACAATAATTGATAACTAGTATCAATAGATATAAGATTTTGTGCGGGCTAATTCTACTTATCGATAGATGTAGCAAAGGTTTTGCTATGTAGGTCTAACTCTTATGGTGAATTTATAGCCAGAAAAGTATAAATAAATGTTGCGCTCCCGAAAAAAATTGTTATATTAATTTACATACGGCAATAATCCTTAGCAAACTCAGTTTGGAGTGCTAATCATGACAGACACAACAAAATTCTCTGCTCCCGTAGTTGAAGACCGTAATGCTTGGCGCTGGGGATTTACCCCCCAAGCAGAAATCTGGAATGGTCGTTTAGCAATGATCGGCTTTTTAGCAGCCGCATTGATTGAACTATTTTCTGGTCAAGGTTTTTTACACTTCTGGGGCATTCTCTAAGTCCTAGAAAAGTTGATATTGAAGAAGAATTCAGAATATCCTTCTCTACTAGAGGCTAACGCCAACACAGAAGCAAGCTAGATCCTACAGTCGCACAGAATTCATCCTGAATTCTGTCTCCTGACTACTGAATTCTGTTCGATAAAACATAAATAAAAACCTGGAATAGCTAATGCTGTTCCAGGCTTTTAAGTTATTTGTCAGTAGTCAATAGTCATCACAACTGACTACTGACAACTGACTAGCGAATATATTCTTTAAGAACACTGTTGCGGTTGGGATGGCGTAATTTACGTAGGGCTTTAGCTTCAATTTGCCGAATCCGTTCACGAGTAACGTTAAATATTTGTCCAATTTCTTCTAAAGTCTTCATCCGACCATCATCTAAACCATAACGGAGTCTGAGGACATCACGTTCACGAGGGCTGAGGCTGTCGAGGACTTTTTCTAAGTCTTCACGGAGAAGATTTTTAGAAACTTGGTCTTCTGGGGTTTCGCCATCGGATTCGATGAAATCACCTAAGCGGGAATCTTCTTCTTTACCAATGGGTGTTTCTAACGAGATTGGTAATTGGGCAGATTTAGCGATAAACCGTAGTTTCTCGATGGTCATTTCCATACGAGTGGCGATTTCTTCTTCTGTCGGCTTGCGTCCCATTTCTTGAGACAGCAACTTAGTGGTTTTCTTGATGCGGGAGATGGTTTCGTAGAGGTGAACTGGTAGACGGATTGTCCGGGATTGGTCAGCGATCGCTCTAGTAATTGCCTGACGAATCCACCATGTAGCGTAGGTGGAGAACTTATAACCTTTTTCGTGGTCAAACTTCTCAGCCGCACGGATCAAACCAAGACTGCCTTCTTGAATCAAGTCTTGGAATGACAAGCCGCGATTCATGTACTTCTTGGCAATTGACACTACAAGGCGCAAGTTCGATTGCACCATCTTGTCTTTAGCGCGGCGACCAATGTGCAGACGATATCGAAACGCTGACAATGGTAGTTGTACAGCTTCGGCCCATTCACTGTCACGAGGATCGCGTTCCAACTTCTCTGATAGTCTTTCCCGAATCCTTTCTAATTCCAGTAAATCAGCAATTTTCCGCGCCAACTCAATTTCTTCATCTGCTCGTAATAGGCGAATTCGTCCAATTTCTTGCAGATACAAACGAATCGAATCTTCGGTGTAGTGCTTTTTCTTGCTTTGTGTCCGACGACGCGATTTAGCGGCTTTTCCAGACTTTGCGTCGTCCTCATCAGACTGAGGCTCTAAAAACTCATCGATTTCGCCTTCATCAGCGAGTAACAAGTCCTCGTCTTCTTCTATCAAGAGGTCCTCTAACTCGATATCAGGCTGATTCATCATTTCTAGGTCAGGCTGATAAATGCTGTCGAGTACGTTGTTAGCCTGGTTCATGCCGCGTTCCTCATGCTCCTTGCAGAATCAATTACTCAAGATGTTTTTACTGCTCTTGTTAAATAGAGCTAGTTGACAACCGAAGATAGGGGTGTTCAAGTTAGTTTCCCTAATATTTTTCGGAAGTTTTGCTCTTTCTTGGGAAGAGCTATTACTGAGTGTATAAAGTCGCATTTGATGCTGACTTAATCACTAGATTACAAGCCAAAAGTTCTGCTACCGCATATAACTTTTAACCGACTTGTTTGAAACAAAGACTTGTCTTGATAAAAAAATTTACCACCCCATACAAATGAGTTATGACTGTTGGCATATTTTCTTATAAAGACTGTTCCGATTGTAGCCTGTTTCACAGAAATTGCACGGGAGCATCCACTTTTGGCAGAAAGACTCAAATAGCTAATAAACCATTGAGATAAGCACAACGAATAGAGAGGATGTGATTAACACTATCAACATTCCACTGTGCGCCAGAAATTTTAATCCTCGCACCAATTTGTTTAATAGCAGATTCAACTGCGCCAGAACCAATAGAACAAAGTTGTTCAGCCTGGTAATAGGCATAATTGACAAGACGAGAGCGATGTTTTTCAAGATAAGCAATGAAGTTCTTCGCTTGTTTACCTCGACAATGAAGAAATAAAGCTTGAGTTTCTTCTATCTGACCTTGCCATAACAGCGTTTCAGCAGCTTTAAGCCGTTTTAAAGAACCACCAACTTTATAGAGATTTTCTTTGAGGTGATACCAATCCAAGATTTCCCAACGCTCAAAATTTTCTGTTTTACCAAACTCTTTGACTAGATTCCACACGCCATCATGACCATCCCCCAAGCACACTAACGGGTTAACCAGACGTTGGCTATTGACATAATCAACTAATGATTGGTTGTCATCAAAAAACGCACCATAGTAAATCCCTTGCAGACGAACGGTTTTATAGTCTCGCCAGTAACAGCCTGCTTTCGGTTTACCTCTGAGTCGGACTTTTCCTCCATCTACACTGACTTCTGAAACTGCTTGTTTTGCAAATGGTAGTTGAAAATCTTGTGACAGCACTAATTTTTGTTGCGTTGAGTGACCCACTTTGACTCCTGTCAATGCCTCAACTTCAATTTCTGCTTTTTGGTATGATTCGTTAGCTGACAGCCTTAAACAACACTTTTGAAGTAATGGACTTAACCGGGTTCTTGGCTTCAAACCCAGTTTCTGTAACTGTTTGGCTTTAAGAGTCAGTTCCCCCACTAAGCTTTTAATTTTCCTGGTTTTACCTACTTTTGTTCCAGTTTTTTGTTCGATAAAAAAAGGGCTATTTCTGGACTGACTAGTTCTAATATTTGACTCCGAACTGTTTTTTCTATACTTTCGAGGTCTGTCAGCTTACTTTTATCTGCTTCTTCATACAGTAGTGTTGACAATTCTTGTAAACAGGCTTTGATTCTTTCTTGTTTATCCTGGTTCATGGTAAGTCATCCACACTGTTTTATCTGTTGTTATATTCTCCCAGAACCTGTATATCTTCCAAAAGTGGATGCTCCCAATTGCACTCTTTTTGTGTATTAATCATGAACTGATTGAGCAAGGTTAAGCCACTGATCTCAAAAAGGGATTGAAAATGGTAACTGTATACCCTGAGATTTTCTCTCAAGCTTTTTGCAATTGTAGTGGCACTGTCCTCACATCTTCAGAAAATTAAAGTTTGCTTTACACAATTTTGGGTGCTGTGTGAAACGCAAATTACTTACAAATAGTGCATTTCATGTTAGTTTAGGCAGAAATCATGAACACACCCATTTTCACATTTCCTTCATAAATAAATCAGTCCGGAGAATTGGGCTGAATTTCTGACAAAATGCTATGCACCAAGATAGATAGTGCTTGCTTGCAATGACTTCATTTTGTTACGTTTTAATCACCTGCACTCCATATTTATTGGGTATGTATGGACTAGCCAAGTGGCTAGAAGCTGAGGTTTAACTAATCTAGTCTTATCTACACAGTAGCGCACCACCGATATTTCCACCTTCTGAATCTTGACAAACTCTTGTTATTGTATCCAACGATATTTTAATCAATTAAAAAGGAGTTTGGCACTGAAGATTACAGATATTTGTTGGCTTAGAGCAAAAGTTTATCGAATATAAACAAAGTAGTGTCCTTTTCAAAGATGAAATAAGGGAATGTTAACAAGTTAATAGCACTGTGTTTTTGATTGTAATCTGTGTATTGCAGACACCTAGTTGCCTTTTACCCTGTTCGGGAGGAAACTATTTGCAAATAAGCTCCACATAATAAATTTGTGAAACCAATCACATCAATCAAAGAGAATATTGTTACCTTGCAACCTTCAATTTGAAAAATACTGAAGTCTATTTTACCTGCTTAGACAAAGTAGAGCTTTGCCTTACAAGCATAACAAATACTTTTCTAACTTGTGGTAGTACTTACGAATTAGGTGCAAGGTATTTTATTGTACATTAATTAAATAAATTATAAAAAAAATATAAATAACGTTTTTGCTGCTTGACAGGGTGTATTTTGTGTGCATTAGTTATCTGGAAAGTTAACGATGATTTAAATGAAGATTCTTTATGTATATTATCAAACAATTTTCTCTAACTAAAAAAGACAAGAAAATTTCCCGATCATGGATTGCTACTAACTAGCTTGATACCAATAGGGAAATATTGCCTTGGTGTGTTGGTTGATTTATTGCGGTGTCGGTGTTGTGTTGACACTAGCCGGAAAGTTGGCAGGTAGGATAACTTTGTCTACTACGTGAACAATACCATTGCTAGCTGGGATATCAGCCTGAGTTACTTTGGCCCTATTGACTGTGACTGCTTGGCTGGATGAATCAACTTTGATAGTGACGGGGCTACCCTCGACTGTTTTGACTTGCCCTGATTGGAGTTGACTGGCGGTAAATCTTCCTGGTAAGACGTGGTAAGCCAAAAGCTTAATTAATTGTTGTTTATTGGCTGGTTTGAGGAGATTGTCGAGAGTCGTTTTTGGTAAAGCGGCAAAAGCTGCATCAGTGGGTGCAAATACGGTGTATGGGCCTGGTGTGGTCAACTGGTCAGTTAAACCGGCGGCTTGTATTGCTTTTGTTAACGTTTGAAACTGTCCTTGGCTAACTGCTGCACTTGCCAGTTCTGCCAAATTACGGTTAGCAGTTGTGTTGGCTGGTGTTGGTGTAATGGGAGGAACTGTTGATACGGGTGTGGAAGCATTGGGAGGAACTGTTGATACGGGGGTTTCCACTGTTGGCTGAGTACAGGCAGACAACGTGATTAAACAACTCATTCCCAGAACATGGAAAAGGGACCTTACTAATAAGCCGTGACTTACTGGCATAGCTTTAGTGAAACTTCATTAAGTAGAGATTTATTGACAATAGTTATGAAAACTATGCTGACCTCCCTCATCCTAACGAGGTAGTTTCGAGAATTTGGTTGGGGATTGGGGATGAAAAAATGAATGGGTAATTGGTTAACATCAATTACCCATTCATCATCAGCCACACTTATATGACTCTTGGTGCTAAATAGTTAGCTGGCAACTTGGGTTAGATATCTAAATCTACTAGGTTGAGTTTAGAACCGTAGGTTTCAATAAATTCTCGTCTGGGTGCAACCCGATCGCCCATTAAAATTGTAAAGATGCGGTCAGCCTCTGCGGCATCTTCAATTTCTACTTGCTTGAGGGTGCGGGTTTCTGGGTTCATGGTGGTTGTCCAGAGTTGTTCTGGCATCATTTCACCTAAACCTTTGAAACGTTGGATGGTGTAGTTGGCATTAGCTGGGAATTTAGCGAGTGCATTTTGTAGTTCCCGATCGCTATAGCAATACTCATAGTTGCGTCCCCGTTCTACTTTATACAACGGTGGGCAAGCTATGTAGATGAAGCCTTGCTCAATTAGCGATCGCTGATATCGATAAAAGAAGGTCAATAAAAGTGTGCGGATGTGCGCCCCATCTACGTCAGCATCAGTCATAATCACAATACGGTGATAACGTAACTGGGAAGAATCAAATTCTTCACCTTTCACCCCTAAACCAAGAGCTGTAATTAACGCTTGAACTTCGTTGTTTTTGTAGATTTTGGAATCGTCAGTTTTCTCGATGTTGAGGATTTTACCACGTAGCGGGAGGATGGCTTGGGTACGGCGATCGCGTCCTTGCTTGGCACTCCCACCGGCGGAATCGCCTTCGACGATAAAGATTTCGGACTCGCCGGGATCACGGGAACTGCAATCTGCGAGTTTCCCTGGTAGAGGGGAAGATTCTAGGACTGACTTACGCCGAACCAATTCCCTTGCATGACGAGCTGCTTCTGCGGCTTTAAAAGCTTGAATAGCTTTATCTAAAATTGAGTCGGCTATCCCAGGATGAAATTCTAGATATTCGGTGAGGACTTCCCCTACTAAGGAATCAACGATCCCTCGCACTTCGGTGTTACCGAGTTTAGTTTTAGTTTGTCCTTCAAATTCGGGATCGGGGACTTTGACAGAAATGACGGCGGTTAAACCTTCACGGACGTGTTCACCACTGAGATTAGGTTCATTTTCTTTAATTTTATTGCGTTTGCGGGCGATCGCATTTAACGTCCGAGTCAGAACTGCTTTCAATCCTTCTAAGTGGGTTCCACCGTCAACAGTCCGAATATTATTAGCAAAACCCAACACATTATCTGTGTAAGCATCAGTACACCACTGCAAGGAAACTTCCACTTGTACATTGTTGCGTTCTCCCTGCACATAGATAATTTCCTCATGCAGTGGTTGCTTCTCACGATTCATGTAAGCAACATATTCTTTAATCCCACCCTTGTATTCGTAAGTTTCTACTTTGGGTGTGTCGCTTTTGATGATTTCTAAACGATTATCAGTAAAAGTAATTTTTACCCCTGCATTTAAATACGCCAACTCACGTAAGCGACCTGATAGAGTGATGTAATCAAACTCAGTCCCTGTAGTAAAAATTTGTGCGTCTGGCTTGAAGGTGACAGAAGTGCCAGTTCTGGCTTCTTTCTCTGGCTTGGCGATTAATTCAGTGACAGGGACACCCCGTTCGTAGCGCTGGGTATGGACTTTTTTGTCTCGCCAGACTGTAACTTCTACAATTTCTGACAAGGCGTTGACTACAGAAATACCAACCCCGTGCAATCCTCCAGAAACCTTGTAACCACCACCGCCAAACTTTCCACCGGCGTGCAGCACGGTTAACACAGTTTCTAAAGCCGATTTTCCTGTGCGTGAGTGAGTATCTGTGGGAATACCTCGACCATCATCTGTGACAGTCACCGAACCATCCGCATTCAGGTCAATCTCTATGTGAGTACAGTAACCTGCTAATGCTTCATCTATAGAGTTATCTACCACCTCATAAACTAAATGGTGGAGTCCTCGCGGGCCGGTAGTTCCGATGTACATCCCCGGTCGTTTGCGGACGGCTTCCAGACCTTCCAGAACTTGAATCTGATCGGCACTGTAACTGCTCGTCATGAAAATTCTCCTGATGCGTGGGGTTGAGATTGCCCAATGGCTTAAAAGTCAAATCATACCAAAATTTTAACACAAAAGCCTTAGAGGCGACTGTAGGGCAATTTTGTGAGAAGTTTATATAGGGGTTGTAACCCTATAAGTTTTTTGAATTATTTGCTTGAATATTTCAAATTTCACAGATTTATAACATACTCTACAAATTTTGAGTAGGAGAGACTAATATCTGGTAGCGTCTAGTCTAAGAACACGGGTCTATCAATAAATTTGCCTACTCGCATTTTTCCTATGAGACTTCAGTTAAACCCAAAAAATAGCAAAATGCCTCAAGATTATAGCACAAAAGCGTTAACACATATGAGGGGAGTGGGGGAGTGCTGAGTAATGAGTGCTAACTATTGACTATTGACTATTGACTATTGACCAATGACTCAATTAATCGTAATCTGTGGTGCTACGGCGACAGGGAAATCTGGTTTAGCTTTGAACTTGGCTATGGGGTTAGGTTCGGCAATTTTGAGTGCTGATTCTCGTCAGGTTTACCGCGAGTTTAATATTGGTACAGCTAAACCAAACTGGACTGAACAAAAATTAGTCCCACATTATCTCATAGATATCTGCGAGCCGACAGAAACAATGACGGTTGCTGACTATCAAGAACAAGCACAAAGTTTAATTAACTCTCTGGCTGTTTCTCCTCTGTTCTTAGTTGGTGGTACTGGTTTATACATACGTTCGATTGTGCAAGGGATGAAGATTCCTAGAGTTGCACCGGATCAAGAATTGCGATCGCAACTCGAAACTTTCGGTCAAAAAACGCTTTACGGGATGCTGCAACAAGTCGATCCCGTAGCTGCACAGAAAATTCATCCTCATGATCCTGTGCGGACTTTACGAGCATTAGAAGTATTTTATATAACTGGAAATCCTATTTCAGAACAGCAAGGAGAAAATCCTCCAGATTATCCAATTTTGCAGATTGGGTTAGATTGCGATATGGAAAAATTGGCACAGCGTATTGGCGATCGCACTCAGCAAATGATCCAAGATGGTTTAGTGGCTGAAGTTGAATATCTGTGTCAAAAATATGGAGACGACTTGCCTTTGTTAAATACTTTGGGGTATCAAGAAATTAAGCAATATTTAGCTGGTGATATTTCTTTAGCAGCAGCGCAAGAATTAACTATTTTACATACAAGACAATTCGCCAAGCGTCAACGTACTTGGTTTAGAGCATATCCACAAATTGAGTGGTTTGATGCAGATGATGCTAATTTATCAGAGAAAGTTGAGCAGCGTGTACAACAATTTATGAAGTTTGGTAATGCAAATAATATGACTCAATAGTTTTTTATGAAAATCAAAATGTCTTTATTGTTAAATGCTTCAATTTTATTGAATATTATATTTTTATTTTTAATGATTTTCTTTATTCATAAAAAAGGAGGATTTATATATTTATCTCAAAAAATTAATAGTCTGTTCAATACAAAGACATCTGTTAGTTATTCAGTGTTCCATGAACACAAAGAAAGTCAATTTGCCATCTTAGCTTACTCCGAAAGGGATATCATATTTTTGGGAGACAGCATAACAGATGAAGGTGAGTGGGCAGAGTTATTTAATAATAGTAATATCAAAAATCGGGGAATTAGTGGTGATACAACAGAGGGCGTATTAAAGAGAATTGATAAATTGTTAGAAGCAAAACCACAAAAAATTTTCTTGATGATAGGTATCAATGATTTGATATTTGAGAATAAATCAACAGTAGATATCTTGAAAATATACAAAAGTATTTTGACGGAGTTTCATCATAAAACTCCCAAGACAAAAGTTTTTATCCAAAGCGTTTTACCCGTGAATAACCAAACTCATTTTCTCCAGGATAATAATAATATAATTAAACTCAATTTAGGACTAAAAGAGTTAGCACAAGAATTCCAATATGAATATATAGATATATTTTCTCATTTAGCAAATCATAATAATCAGTTAGATTCTCAATATACTTTAGATGGGTTACATTTAAATGGTCAAGGATACTTAGCCTGGAAGGAAGTTATTACCAGGTATGTAGAGAAATAATAACCAGTCGTAGCGTAACGCACTAAAATCTCTAGAAACAGTGCGCTAGTCTTGGCTTAATGCACTCCTACAAAATTGAAAATTATAAGGTAAGCTGATGCCAGATTTAGAACTACACAAATATCTTCCCAAACTTCCAGAAGCAGCACTGCAAGAATTTACAGAATGGTGTGTTGTAGAACAGTCTAGAGCCGCAGGGTTAGAATTTATCCCCGACAAAACTAAGTTAGAAAATCTCATACCAAATGAGTATATTTGGCAAATTATTGATCAATTTATGAAGGTAAAATCAGACCCAATTAAAGCTGGGTTAGTATCAGCTATGGCAGGACAGGAAGCTGATAGTCATGGGTTGGTAGGTTCGGCAATTATGGTTGATTTTGTCGCTCTTTATATTAAGTATTTAATCCCGGAAAATGGTCGCACACCAGAAGAGGCAAAAGCATTAATTACGGAAGCAGCCATTCAGCAGTATGAAAAGCTGTCCGAACTAGCTGATAAGTATAATGTCCAGTTTTAGCACTCAACTCTGTGTCTCTGTGATAAAAAAGAATTATTTAACCACAAAGGCACGGAGGCACAGAGAGAGTTAAATTTTCAATTGATATTATCCTCCCACATGAATACCTGGCCTTCTGTGTGGATTTTGTTCAGCACGGCGGAGTACTTCACGGGTGACTACAGCGATATCACCTTCGCCAAACAAAATGAAACGTAATAGGTATTGTATGGGGTTGCCTTCTACCCAGCCGAAATAGGCATGGGGAATTTTACCTGTTTGATCACGAATATACAGCAGTACTGCGGCAATGGCGTTGGGTACGGCTGCGCCTTCAGCTCGTAAGATGCGATAATTACCAACTTGCAAACCTTTGACTTTGATCACATCGGCAAAATCGGAAGCATCGGAAATCATTATTTCCAAAAAGATGACTGAATCTGTTGGTGGAATGTGATTGTCTTCCCGGACTTCTTTTTCTTTGAAAAAATACTCTTGTTCACCGCCATCACCTAATCTATTAGCGATGAGACGAATTGCACCTAGACTGGCTTCAGTAATGAATTGACGGGCATTTTCATCAACTTCGACTTGTTCTACTCGCAGTTCTGTGGAACGCCAAACCCGCGAAACTAGGGAAGTAAAAATAATTGCCCCGATGAAAAAGGCGGCAATTTTAATCCCTTCTGGCCTTTCAATGATGTTGACAATAGTTGTATAGATAAAGACAACTGTAATGCAACCAAAAACTACTTTACCTTTAGCAGAGCGCTGACGATGGGCAAAGAGAGTAACAGCAAATGCTGCCGAACTAATCAGCACCAACACACCTGTGGCGTAAGCACCACCTTGAGCTTCGACATTAGCTCTAAAGATAATTGTGACGACAAAAGCGATCGCTGTATAGACTAAAACTAAAGGTCTACTTGCCAATGCCCAGTTAGGAGCCATGCCGTAGCGTGGCAGGTAGCGTGGGACAATATTCAGTAGTCCTGCCATGGCCGATGCTCCGGCAAACCACAAAATCGAAATGGTACTTAGGTCATAGATTGTACCAAAGCCATTACCTAAGTATAAATGTGCCAGATACGCTAGGGCGCGTCCATTGGCTTTACCTCCAGAGGCAAATTCGGCGGCGGGAATCAGTAGGGTGGTGATAAAGCTGCTGGTGAGTAAGAAAAAACTCATAATCACCGCCGCCGTCGTCAGTAATTTGCGGGTATTGCGAATCCTGCCTCTGGGGTATTCTACAGTGTCGCTACTGCTACCTTCCACAAGAGGCATGACGGTGACACCTGTTTCAAAGCCAGATAATCCCAAGGCTAACCGGGGGAATAACAAAATAGCTATGCCGATAATGACGAAAACATTCGAGTGACGTGCAAAAAGTGCAGCTTGCCAGTTGGCGATCGCTGATGGATGAATGAGAATTTGTTGTAGCCCAACACCGATTACAATCAGGTTTAACAGCAGATAAGCACCCACCAAAACTACGGCAATACCAATCGCTTCCCGAAAACCTCTTAAGAAAACTGCCCCCAGTAGCGCTACTAGCACAATGGTGATGGGGATGGTCTGATTGTGGAGTAGACTGGGCGTTAAAGGATTTTCGATAATATGGGCTGTGGCATCGGCAGCTGAGAGGGTGATGGTAATAATAAAATCAGTTGCCACAAAGCCAAGTAAACACAACACTAGTAATTTGCCTTGCCACCAAGATAGTAAATGCTCCAGCATGGCAATAGAACCTTCACCGTGAGGACTTTTGGCAGCAATGCGGCGATAGATGGGCAATGCGCCAAAAAGTGTGAGTAGCACCAAAATGAAGGTAGCGATAGGAGAAAGAGCGCCGGCTGCTAGTGCGGCAATCCCAGGTTGATAACCAAGGGTAGAAAAATAATCCACACCAGTCAAGCACATGACTTGCCACCAAGAATGCTGACGATGGGCTTCTTCCTTGCGATAGGGGCCTTCTTTCTCTTTTCTGTTTTCTTGCAGCAACCAGTGCATGAACCGTTTGCTGAGTCGTTTTGTCGAAATAATTGGTTTAGCCATCAAACACAGTTTTGTTGCAAAAATCGCTGGGGTAATTTCTTCCGGCCTTCATATAATAATCCGGTTTGATTTTTGCCAAAAATTTAGATATTCAAACCAAATTACTAAAAAGATTTCTGACTCACTCCCCCAACCCTATACCCATCTCATACAAGTAAGTACAAAAATCACAACATTTCACTATATCTTTTGTTAAATTGTAATTTTTTACTTGCTTTACATAGCGACATATACGCGGTGTATTCAATCACATATTTTTTATATTTCTTATCTCTATGTATGTTTGCTGGCTGTTACACTGTAAAGCGCAAGCAGTGTATGTAATTTGTCATTTACGTAAGGTAAGTAACTAACCCTAGAAATCCCCAAAAATATATCTAAGCTAACTTTGATAATACTAAAGAATGAGTGAGGATAGTTATGAAAATTGATGTAGCATCACCCAACATTAATGTAATTAGTTTAAAAGAAGCACCAATTCATCTTTCCAGTCAGGTGCAACCCCACGGAGTACTATTGGTTTTAGAAGAACCTGAGCTAAAAATATTACAAGTTAGCAATAATACTTGGGATGTTTTTGAGATTAATGCAGAAAATATCTTACAGAAAAAGTTAGAAGACTTACTAGATTCTTTTCAAATTGAGAGAATTAAAGCAGGTTTATCATCAGGAAATTTAGAATTTATCAATCCTACTAAACTTTGGGTGCGGAAACAGGGTGATGATTACGTAGTATTTGATGCGGTTTTCCACCGGAATCCAGAAGGATTCTTGATTTTAGAATTAGAACCGGCAATTACTCAAGAAAATATCCCCTTTTTAAGCTTTTATCATCTGGCAAAAGCTTCCATTAGTCAGTTACAAGCATCAGCCAATTTACGAGATTTTTGCCAAGTAATTGTTCAGGAAGTGCGGAAAGTTACTGGTTTTGACCGAGTGATGTTATATAAATTTGATGACGATGGACATGGTTCAGTCATCGCTGAAGAAAAACTGGATAACTTAGAACCATATTTAGGACTGCACTATCCAGAATCAGACATCCCCAAACCAGCGAGAAAATTATTTACTTCTAATGCCATCCGGATTATTCCCAATGCTCATGCCCAAGCTGTCCAGATGTTACCAGCATATAATCCGATCAGCGATCGCCCCATCGATTTAACTAACTCAATTCTCAGAAGTGCTGCCCCCTGTCATTTAGAATACTTACACAACATGGGGGTGGGCGCGTCTTTGACCATTTCTTTAATCAAAGACCAAAAACTCTGGGGATTAATCGCTTGTCACCATCAATCACCAAAATTAGTTTCCTATGAATTACGCAAAGCCTGCGAATTTTTAGGAAGAGTCATATTTGCGGAAATTTCTGCCAGAGAAGAAACAGAAGATTACGACTATCGGATGAATTTGACACATATTCAATCACTTTTGGTTGAGTATATGTCACAGGAAGAAAACTTTATTGATGGTTTAGTTAAACATCAGCCAAACTTGTTAGATTTAACTAGCGCTCAAGGGGCAGCTGTCTGTTTTGGCGACAACTTTACCTTAATTGGGGAAACTCCCAAAGAAGAAGATTTGGTTTTCTTGGTGCAGTGGTTAAAAAATAACGTCGAGGAAGAAGTCTTCTATACTGATTCTCTAGCTCAACTTTATCCAGATGCCGAAAGATATAAGAACGTTGCTAGTGGATTGTTGGCAATTCCCATTTCTCGCCGTAATTATGTGCTGTGGTTCCGTCCAGAAGTAATTCAAACTGTTAACTGGGGTGGTGATCCTCATAAAGCATTTGAGGTTAACCAGTCAGAAGGGAATGTACGCTTGTGTCCCCGTAAATCTTTTGAATTGTGGAAAGAGACAGTACGCCTCACCTCTCTATCTTGGCGATATGTAGAAATTAGAGCTGCATTAGAATTGCGCAAAGCCATTGTGAATATTGTCTTGCGTCAAGCAGATGAATTAGCACAATTAGCGCAAGATTTAGAACGTTCTAACGCTGAATTGAAAAAGTTTGCTTACGTAGCTTCCCATGATTTACAAGAACCTCTAAATCAAGTAGCAAATTACGTCCAGTTGTTAGAAATGCGCTATCAAAATGAGCTAGACGAAGATGCTAACGAATTTATCACCTATGCTG
Source organism: Nostoc sp. TCL26-01 (assembly GCF_013393945.1). Classification (NCBI taxonomy): domain Bacteria; kingdom Bacillati; phylum Cyanobacteriota; class Cyanophyceae; order Nostocales; family Nostocaceae; genus Nostoc; species Nostoc sp. TCL26-01. The sequence continues at coordinate 5,242,882 of NZ_CP040297.1, read as the reverse complement.
TTGAAGGTGTCAGCCTGATGCAGACCCTCATTGATGACGTTTTAGCATACTCTAAAGTAGATACTCAAGCGATCGCTTTTCAACTCACAGAAGTAGAAACAGCCTTAGAAAAAGCCCTGAGCAACCTACGTCAAAAAATTGCCGAAACAGGCGCAACAGTTACCCATGACCCCTTACCGACGGTGATGGCTGGCAGTACTCAACTCATGCAGCTATTCCAGAACCTGATTGCCAACGCGATTAAGTTCCGGAGTGAACAACCACCCCAGATTCATGTTGGTGCAGAAAGACTAGAAGATGAGTGGTTATTCTCAGTCCAAGATAATGGTATCGGCATTGACCCACAATTTAGCGATCGCATTTTCGTCATCTTCCAACGCCTGCACACACGAGACGAGTACGCTGGTACAGGTATGGGGTTAGCCATCTGTAAAAAAATTATCGAGTGCCACCGGGGGCGAATCTGGGTAGAATCCCAACTCGGTCAAGGTGCAACCTTCTACTTTACAATCCCAGTTGGAGGACGTGAGCGTGAGCGTCGAAACGGCAGAAAAACACAAAACAATCTTTTTAGTGGAAGATAACAAAGCTGATATCCGCCTAATCCAAGAAGCATTTAAAAATAGCCTAATACCACATCAAGTGGTTACAGTTAGGGATGGTATGGACGCGATGGCCTATCTTCGCCAAGAAGGTGAATATACCCATGCTCTGCGTCCAGACTTAATCTTATTGGATTTAAACTTGCCCAGAAAAGATGGTCGAGAAGTCTTAGCGGAAATAAAAGCCGATCCCACACTCAAACGCATTCCGGTAGTTGTGCTGACTACCTCCCGCAACGAAGACGACATCTTCCACAGCTACAACTTGCACGTCAACTGCTACATCACCAAATCCCGCAACCTCACTCAGCTATTTCAAATAGTCAAAGGCATAGAGGAGTTTTGGTTATCCACCGTCACTTTGCCACCGGAGTGAGGGAATAGGCAATAGGGAATAGGCAATAGGGAATGGGGAATAGGGAATAGGGAATAGGCAATAGGCAATAGGCAATAGGCAATAGGGGCAATAGGCAATAGTCATTGGTCTTGTACTCACCACTTACTACTCCCTCACTCAGCACGGGCTAAACGCCCCGCTACCGCTAACAGCACACCCTTCGGGAACGCCAAGGGCGAACAGCACTCAGCACTCTCTCACTCTCTCACTCCCTCACTCCCTCACTCCCTCACTCCCTCACTCTTTACTCAGCACTTGGCACTCACCACTCTCTCACTCAGCACTCACAACTCACCACTTCCCAGGGGGTGAACTCAGAAGATTATGGCTGGAATCTCGTTGAAAATTTTATTAATTGAGGACAATCTAGCAGAAGCTAGGTTATTACAAGAATATTTGCGTCAAGCTGATTCCCATCAATTTATTCTGGTTCATGTGAAGCGACTCCAGGAAGCAGTTAACGAACTCAGTCATGGCAGCTATGATGTGATTTTGTTAGACCTGACCCTACCCGATAGTCAGGGGTTGTCATCTCTGCCTGTGTTGATCAGTCGCGCCCCTAGTGTACCAATTGTAGTGCTGACAAACACGAACGATGAAGATTTAGCGATCGCCGCAGTTCGACAAGGGGCGCAAGATTATCTAGTCAAGCGACAGGTAAATGTCCAAGTCTTAGTTCGCTCTGTATGTTATGCCATTGAGCGCAAGCAAGCTTTGGAAATGTTGCGTACCAGTAATCTACTTCTCGAACACCGAGTTGAAGAACGGACTGCTGAACTGGTGAAAGCACAAGAAATCAATCAGTTTAAATCTGAGTTTGTCTCAATGCTTTCTCATGACATCCGTAATCCTTTGAATACGATCCTCTTGGCAGCTGGGTTACTGCAAAACAACGAAGACAGATTAAGCACCGAGAAAAAACACTCTCACTTACAGATGATTCGTGCTGCCATCAAAAATATGGCACAGATGTTAGATGAAGTGTCATTCATCGGTAAAGCTGATGCTGGCAAGCTGCAATGTGAACTTATCGCCATCGATTTAGTAGCCTTTTGTCGCCAACTAGTCGAAGAAGCTCAATTAACTATAGGAGAAAAGCACTTAACCGTAGTTTTCACCCATACAGGCACAGCCAATGAGGTGTTACTAGATGAAACCCTCCTGCGACACATTCTAGGTAATTTGCTCGGCAATGCCATTAAGTATTCATTACCAGGTGGGAGAGTCAACTTTGAATTAACTGCTCAAGAAAATGCGGTGATGTTTAGGATTCAAGATTGGGGAATCGGTATTTCTCCAGAAGACCAAAAGCAAATATTTCAGCCTTTCCATCGCGGCGAAAATGTTGGTGGTATCGCCGGCACCGGTTTAGGACTGGCAATTGTCAAAAAATGTGTTGATGCCCACGGTGGCGAGATTATAGTTAACAGTGAAGCAGGGATGGGTACAACTTTTACTGTCATCTTACCGTTGCTGTAAAACTAGACAAATTAATACCCCCTGACAGTTTATCATGTTCCGGTCAGGGGGCTGATATAGGTGGTAGACTATAATTTGTTCTGTATAGTTGCTTACGAATCGATTCTAGATCCTAAAAGAATAATTGACCACTGTTATAAGCACAATTTATAGTATTTTCACAAGTTCTTCATTACCGCTTCATTCTCGTTATTTACTGAGAAAATCATCTAATAGCGTGTAAGAATAATATTGGGTAGAATTTGTCATCGATATTAATACTTAACAACAACATGAAACTCAATGTAATTGCTGCTTTGACTATTCTAGCTTCTTTCGGGTTGGCACAGCAAGCATTAGCCCTAAATCAAAGAGATGTAGAGCAATTGAAAGCCTCTGGTATTTGTCCTCGGTGCGATTTGAGTGGTGCTAATCTCTCACAACTGGATTTATCGAAGGTAAATCTGCGACAAGCCAACCTCAAAGGAGCAATTTTATCCCAAACGAATCTTACCGATGCAGACCTAACAGGCACTAACCTAGAATCAGCAAACCTAGAATCCGCAAACTTAACTCGTACTTCCTTATTAGGCGCAAATCTCAAATCAGCATCACTAGTCAACGCAGACCTATCTTACGCTGGTTTCATCGGCGCAAATTTACTAGCCGCCAACTTGAAAGGCGCTAAAATCAACTACACAAATTTTCGCGGGGCTAACTTCCAATTAACAACCCTAGATAACGGTAGCGTTACCTACGACAAACCCTACATTTGGTCATTGCAAGAAGGGCAAGAGCAGAAGAAGGAGTGAGGGAGAGACATCAATTCAAAATTCAAAATTCGTCTTGAAAAGTTTCCTACGGCGGGAAACCCGCCTTCAGAACTTTTCGCAAAATTCAAAAATAATGACTCTTGCCTATTGCCTAATGACTATTGCCTCTGACCATTGACCATTGACTATTGACTAATGTTGCACAACAGACCATAAACACCACGGCTGGCCTTAGACTGACATCTAGATTGCATTCTCGAATAGAATATGTCACTTACTTCCATGCCCTCATTGCGTGAGCAACAACATTCCCTGATTCGGCAACTAGCTGACTGTATTGAAGCAGTCTGGAATCAGCATTTGGATTTGTCGCCTTATCACTTGCCTGCTGAGTTGGGGTATGTGGAAGGGAGATTAGAGGGAGAGAAACTGACGATTGAGAACCGTTGCTATCAAGCACCCCAGTTTCGCAAGATGCACTTGGAACTGGCTAAGGTGGGAAATATGTTGGATATTTTGCATTGTGTGATGTTTCCCCGTCCAGAATATGACCTACCCATGTTTGGTTGTGATTTAGTTGGAGGTAGGGGTCAAATTAGTGCAGCGATCGCTGATTTATCTCCTGTACATTTAGATCGTACCTTGCCCGCATCCTATAATTCTGCCCTGACAACTCTGAAAACCCTGGAATTTTCCCAACCCAGAGAATTACCAGAATGGGGAAATATCTTCTCAGATTTCTGTATTTTCGTCCGTCCTAGTTCCCCAGAAGAAGAAACCCTATTTTTAGGACGTGTGCGGGAATTTTTAGAGATTCATTGTCAAAATGCGATCGCTGCTACTCCTGTTTCTCCTGAACAACAGCAACAAATTCTCGCCGGACAACACAATTACTGTACCAAACAGCAACAAAACGATAAAACCCGGCGTGTCCTAGAAAAAGCCTTCGGTGCAGATTGGGCAGAAAATTACATGACAACGGTGTTGTTTGATTTAGCTGCATAATTGGTAAGGTGACGAGAGGACAAGGAGATAATTTTTCACCTCATCACTCTGTCTCTCAACTTATCAATACTGTTGGCAAAAGTGTTACAACTAAAAGCTGCAATCACATATTAAAGATTTGGCTTAGGTAATACTGAAAAATTCAACAATGTATCACATTCGCCAGCAGTATCCGTTTCTAAAACTCAGCCTATCTGACTCATAAAATGCAAAATGTGTAGAGGAATCTCAGGAAACTGAGAATTAAGTGATTTATTTGAATTAGATGATGAATAGACTATGAACAGTCAACCAAAAACCAATCTGAATGAGTTAGAACAATCTAATAGCGAAGAGATTAAGACGATTACACTTCTGTTAGCGAAGATTTCTAACCGTAGTCCATCAGAAATCAAACCACATCTAGATACTATGCTTAAGCGGCTAGTACAATCTGAAAGGGAACGCTCCTTCTATGAAACTGCAACCCCTGCCGAGTGGTCAGCAGCATTTACTGAGTGGGTGGAAAGCCACCGAGGACTTAATCTCCCAATACTTTCAGATGAAGCCATTAGCCGGGAAAGTATTTATGGAGAAAGAGGTTAATTGCTGTACCTTGTAGATACTAATGTCCTATTGAGGAGTGTAGACCTTAGCCATCCCATGAACCCGGATGCAGCTAATGCTATTAGAAAGCTACGCAGTCGCGGCGAACAGTTGCATATCGTACCGCAAAACTTGATTGAATTTTGGTGCGTTTACACACGCCCAATTGAGCGAAATGGTTTAGGACGTAGTGTAACAGAAGCACAAGCAGAAGTGAAACGTTTAAAAGAGTTGTTTCCATTGTTGCTAGATACTGAGGCAATTTACCAGGAATGGGAAAGGCTGGTTATTGCTTATGGAATTAGAGGAATAAATGTACACGATGCACGACTGGTTGCAGCAATGCTTGTGCATGGCTTAACTCATATCCTGACATTTAACGTTAGTGATTTCGCCCGTTACTCGGAAATTACTGCCGTTAATCCCAAATTTGAGAATTAATTAATGCTAATACTAATCCCATATTAAATAATACATTACAAAAATCAAATTTTCCCTCCTCCTTATTTCTCAACTTACTTGTCTGTACTCTCTGTTACGTTTTTAAAAAATCTAGAAATATAGAATTAAATTGACTAGAGTTTTAGTGGGGTCAAATTAGCATCAATTGATAGTGAATAACTTAGTACAGAGAGTAAAAATCACTTATTTTTTTCATGGTTTAACATGATACTTAATGATAAATTAGATCCCCAACTTCTTGAAGAAGTCGGGGATCTGCGTCAACATTAGGGTTAGTAAAATGTTAACCTAACGAACTAAATTCAACATCCTAACTTAGGTAGGATAAAATTGTTGACATAACCTGTTCAAAAAACAAATAAAGTTGTGTAGATTGCAGAAAATCTGGGTGCACTTTGGCAAAATGAAATCTATCTGCATAATTCAGACTTGTTGATGCAGCATCTTATGTATTGAAAACTGCAATTTTGATCAATACCAAGTTGCGATTAACAATAGTGTCTGAGTTATGGAAGCTCATCACTTGAAAATTTGCATCTAACCCGCATAGCCTCATCCTTTAAGAAAGCTGTGTAGTCAAATATTTATCAGGTAGACGCGAGAAATCACGTCTTTACAGTTATTGGTATAACTTGCTTTTTTATCTTCGTTAGCAAAATTTAAACGGACAAAAAACCATGTCAAGGGTGACTGAAACACCGAGATCAAGAGAACAACAACTTGATCTAGAACAACCTAAGATTTGGTGGGGTCTTGCTGTAGCCCTACCAGTAGCAGTTGCTGCGGGATTACTCGCTACAGCTAAATTTGAGCAGCTAAGAAAGTTAGGCCCTTCTGTACCAGTGAAACCAGTTGCGAATACGATTAGTGCCGTAGGACGTTTGGAACCTCAAGGAGAAGTGATTAAACTTTCGGCTCCGGTGGGGGGAGTGCAATCAGCGTCACGAGTGAAACAACTTTTTGTCAAGGAAGGGGAACGTGTCAGGAATGGTCAAATTATTGCCATTCTGGATAACCATGACACTCAATTAGCAGCTGTGGAAGAAGCAAAAGCCAAACTGCTAGAATCTCGTGCGAATTTAGCGCAAGTCAGAGTCGGTTCACCTAGAGATATTCAAGCTCAAACAGCCGTGATTGCTCGGTTGCAAGCTCAGTTAATCGGGGAACGCGAGGGACAGCAAGCAGGCATTGCTCGTATTGCGGCGCAATTGAGTGCAGAAAAAATCGCTCAACAAGCAACGGTGAACCGTCTAGAGGCTGAACTCATTGGGCAACAAGATAGTTTAAGAGCCACCTTGAACCGCATCCGCGCCGAGCAACGTAATGCCCAAGTCGATGCTGGACGCTATGACTTTTTGTACCGAGAAGGAGCAATTTCTCAGCAAGAACGGGACAGAAGGCGATTGAGTGCGGTGACTGCGAATCAGCAGGTAATCGAGAGCCAAGCGGCTTTAAGACAAGCCCTAGCCACCCTGCGACAACAAGTAGCTGAGGCTAGAGCAAATCAAATTAAAACTTTATCGAGTTTGCAACAACAGCTGATTGAAGCTAGAGTCAACCGCGACAAAACCGTCAACACGTTACAAAGACAAATTGACGAAGAAAAAGCCCGACTCAAGAGACTGGTGGAAGTTAGTCCGACTGATGTGCAGATAGCTCAGGCTCAAGTCAGTAATGCGATCGCTAATGTCAGACAAGCTGAAGCACAATTAAAATTAAGCTATGTGCAAGCACCCTCAGCCGGAGAGATTTTAAAAATTTATACCAAGTCAGGGGAAGCCATCAGCTCAAATGGGATTGCGGAAATGGGACAAACCGACCAAATGATTGTGATTGCGGAAGTTCCCGAAGATAGCATTGGGCGAGTGCGGATAGGTCAAAATGTGACTGTTGGTAGCGATAACGGAGCCTTTAGCGGCGACTTAAGAGGAACAGTCAGCGAAATTGGTAGAAAAATTGGCAAAAAAGATGTGTTAAACACAGATCCAGCCGCCGATATTGATGCCAGAGTTGTAGAAGTGAAAATTACTTTAACACCAGAAGATAGTCAAAGAGTTTCTGGTTTAACCTACGCCAAAGTAGTAGTTGAAATTAATAATTGATTCGCCAACAACTACTAATTTATGAATTAACAACTCACTAAAATGAATCTTAAAAAAATACCTCTGTCTTGGCTACAACTGACACGAGAAAAAACTCGCCTAGCTGTGGCTCTTGCCGGGATTGCCTTTGCTGATATCCTCATGTTTATGCAGCTTGGTTTCCGTGATGCTCTTTATTTTAGTAATGTCAGATTACACACCAGTTTGCAAGGAGATATTGTTTTAATTAATAAACAATCTAATGCTGTACTGGCGATGAAAAGCTTTTCTCAACGGCGGTTGTATAAAGCTTTGGAATTATCATCAGTACAATCTGTACACCCAATATATTTAGATTATACCAGTTGGAAAAATCCTGATACTGGTAAAACTCGGAGTATCTTAGTTTTTGGGATTAATCCAGAAACTAGTATATTTGATTTACAAGGATTGTCCGAAAATATAGAGAAACTGAAACTCCCTGATACTGTTTTATTTGACCGTTCTTCAAGACAAGAATATGGCACGATCGCAGCAGATTTTGATCAAGGGAAAAATATCACAGCAGAAGTCCGCCGGAGACGCATCAAAGTTGTCGGTTTGTTTACTTTAGGCGCATCTTTTGGCGCAGATGGTAATTTAATTACTAGTGATGTTAACTTCCTCAGGCTATTTTCTACCAGACAAGGAGGATTAATTGATATTGGTTTGATTAGATTAAAACCAGGATATAACGCCAATACTGTTGCTCAAGAATTGCGGAGTTATTTACCGCAAGATGTGAATGTTTTAACGAAACAAGAATTTATTGATTTTGAACGCCATTACTGGGCAAGTAGTACGGCGATCGGCTTTATTTTTACCTTAGGAACAATCATGGGTTTTATCGTCGGGACTGTAATTGTTTATCAAATTCTCTATACTGAAGTTGCTGACCATTTATCAGAATACGCTACTTTAAAAGCCATCGGTTATACACATAAATATTTATTGACAGTAATTTTACAAGAGGCATTATTATTAGCTTGTTTGGGTTATATGCCTGGATGGGTTTTTGCTATGTTTATGTATCAAACTGCTAGACAAGCTACATTGCTCCCAGTTTTTATGAGCTATGATCGCGCTATCTCAGTTCTAATTCTGACGATAATTATGTGTATTGTTTCCGGCACGATCGCTGTACGTAAATTGCGCTCTGCTGACCCAGCAGATATTTTCTAAAACATGAATCTAAATTTGTTTATCAATACTTTTGAACAATGAATTTCATTATTTTGAAATAGTAAAACCCATTTTTCAAACACTAGATTTTCAACACATAAATAAGTAAGTTGGGACAATAAAACAACAATATCCAAAGAAAAATAAACTAGACTAAAATCCTCATCCCTATTACCTATTACCTATTGCCTATTGCCTATTGCCTATTGCCTATTGCCTATTGCCTATTGCCTATTGCCTATTGCCTATTGCCTATTGCCTATTGCCTATTGCCTATTCCCTATTGCCTTTCTCCAACTACCATTATTCACACCAACTTACTTATTTATCTCTAACACCCCAATTGATTATGAGACAAGAACCTGTAATTGCCATTAGCAACCTTAACCATTACTATGGCAAAGGCGCACTCAGAAGACAAATTTTATTTGATATTAACCTAGAAATTTATCCTGGCGAAATTGTGATTATGACTGGGCCTTCAGGTTCAGGAAAAACTACATTACTCAGTTTGATTGGGGGTTTACGTTCAGTACAAGAGGGAAGTTTGCAATTTTTAGGTGTTGAGCTATCAGGCGCGAGTCAAAGTAAACTAGTACAAATTCGCCGCAGTATTGGCTATATTTTTCAGGCTCACAACTTGCTAGGATTCTTAACAGCACGGCAAAATGTCCAGATGGCAGTAGAATTAAATGATCATGTTTCCCAACAAGAAGCGATCGCCAAATCACAAGCCATGCTACAAGCGGTAGGTTTAGAAAACCGCGTCGATTACTACCCTGATAACCTTTCTGGGGGACAAAAACAAAGAATAGCGATCGCTCGCGCCCTAGTCAACAACCCCTCACTAGTACTAGCCGACGAACCAACCGCAGCTTTGGACAAACAATCAGGACGCGATGTGGTAGAAATTATGCAGCGTCTCGCCAAAGACCAAGGCACTGCTATCTTGTTAGTTACCCATGACAACCGTATCCTAGACATAGCCGATCGCATCGTCGAAATGGAAGATGGGCTTTTAGCGCGTGATTCTCAAAGTGCAGTTATCAGCTACGATGCAGGCGCTTGGAGCGAGAAACCATAACTTTTGGGTAATGGGTAATGGGTAATTCAGAAAGTCTTCAATTTTAAATTTACTTAATTCCAGATTGCTTTTGTGATGCTGGGACATTGGCTTGACGACTGGTACGGAAAGTGACATTTACCCCATCATTGGATTGTTCTAACACTAGCAAGGGAGTAGGTTTAGCCTTTTGATCCCAGTGCATATGAGCAATTCGTCCTTGAATAGTTGGTTGCCAAGTATCCTCATCATCTAATGGGCTAAGATAGGTTTCAATACAGTCAATAATTTGGCTAATGGTAGTTGAAGTTGCCTGTGTAGGTAACTTCATCAACTTAATTTGAATCCGAAATAAGACTCGTTTAGCATTATTTGGTGGATTACCAGTTTCGTACTCAACATCAAAAATCTCGTCTACCTGTCGCCCAGCACTATTAGCGATACCCACCGATCCTTGCTGCGCTTGATTGGGACGTAAAGCTTGGGAAATTTTATCTTTGATTCTAATTTTAACTTGATTGAGAATCGCAAAGTGAAATACTTCCTCAGACATCCGCATCCGCAGATAATCTAGGTTAAAGTCCCGCGAGTTTACCAAGTCGGGATTAGTCTCCATTTTGCGAATTGTTTCCAGCGCTAGTTTAAACTTCTTCTCCAGTTCTCTACCGCGAAATTTTTCAAACTTCAGTTTCTTCTCCATCTTAGTCATCTGGAGCTTACCATAAACCAGTAAGGCAATTAGCGCTAAAAGTAAGCCTCCAGAAGTGGCAAGCAAGACAGGTGATATGGGAGGTTCTTTAGTTACTTCTTTCTCGATGACCTTTTTTGGTTTTGATGATGAAGATTGCGCCAGAATTATGGGAGTTAGCATAGGGGGCAAATAGAAAAATTTGACTACTTAGTGTTAGGATGCCCAAATTCTGACTTTTACCTTGCTGTGTGGCGAGTATTTTTTACAAAGCCTGTTCTCTGTGAGACTGGCTTTCCCTTGTAGATGGCTTATTTTCTCTACACTTTACACTCTTGCATCGATTTTCTTTATGTTTCATCAATCATAGATTCAATTTGTTGAGAACCATGAAGCACGGCAAGAATATCAATTTGATCAGACTTAATGTAATAAATAATGCGGTAAGAGCCTTCAATAACTTCTCTAATCTGCTTAGTTTCAAATTCTGGGACAATTCGACCCGAAAATGGAAATTGAGCGATTTGCTCAGAGCGTTGAGTTAATCGTTCAACAAGTCTTTCAGCATACTGAGGAGAATTTTGAGATATATAGGTATAAATCGAGGATAAATGATTAACGGCTGTTTCTGTCCAAAAAACTTTCAAGGTTGCAATCCAAACTTAGTCCTTACTGCTTCAACAGAAATGACTTTTCCCGCTTCACTATCACTTAATCCCGCTTCTATTGCTTGTCTTACATAGATTTCATACATTAAATCATCCCATGTTGAATTTTCCGGCAATTTGTCAATTAACCGTCTTGCTTCTTCCTTGATATTTTTGATTTCCATCAGATTCACTATAATCACATCTATCTGGTCATTATAGCGATTATTCTGTAGGCAAAAGGTGAGTGTGGAGGCAATACGGTTCGCTCGCAATGACTGTAAATATTTTTGCTCCGCACGTTAATACTATTCTTCTACTTTCAACCGAGCCAAAGCATCCTCAGCCGCAGCTTTTTCAGCCTCTTTTTTATTGCGTCCTTTACCTTCACCATATGCTGTTTCTCCCACAAAAACTTTAGCTTGAAACTCTGGTGCGTGAGACAAACCACCCGTTTGCACTGTCATATATTTGGGTGGAGTTGGCGCAATATGACGTTGTACCCACTCCTGAAACCGATTTTTTGAGTCTACATTTGAGCGCACCACCACAATTTGTTCTGGTACAGATGCAAACAAAGGTTCGACAATGGCTCGTACTGCTTCAATATCTGAATTATTATCCAAATAATAAGCACCAATCACCGCTTCAAAAGTACTACTGAGCAAATTAGGATTTTGATAGCCACCATCTCGAATAGCACCTTTACCTAACCGCATCCTAAAATCTAAACCTATCTCCAGCGCAAATTTTGCCAGTTGCTTCTCATCTACCAGCGCTGAACGTCGCCTCGTTAATTCATCTTCTCCCTTTTCTGGATGAGAGCGATAGAGATATTCACCACTTAAAAAATTCAACACCGCATCGCCAAGAAATTCTAGGCGTTCATTGTGTTCGCCTTCCTCTGGATTTTCATTCACATAAGAACGATGGGTAAGCGCCCGGCGTAACAATTTTTCATCACGGAATATTAGAAGTTTGTGCATTTTTGTAAGTTGCTTATTGCAGAAATTAACTGTTGGGAAGTAGAAAAATGCTATTACCTTTAAACATAAAAACACCGCAATAGCTACGGTGTTCAATAAACCCATTTCAGCAAATAAACTGGGTTTGTAAAATTTGCTTTAAGCAGCAAATTTGTCTAACTCAATTAAGAACAATTCCTCATCATGCTTTTGTACTTTACCATCTTTGACAGCAGCATCAACAAACTGACTAAAGTTTTTAAATTTCTGGCCATCAGGTTTGCAGATAGAGGAAACGCCCTGATATTGAGGACAAAGCTGACGCATCAAGTTGTCAACGTATGGAAATGTTGTTGGCTTCTTTTTATTTAAGGCAGATTTGATTGCTTCCGTTAGATATTTTATAGCTTCATTGTAAGCAATGAAGGATTGAATAGACGTGTTTTGATGCTGGGTTTGTTGCTTAACTAACTGACCTAACTCATCTATAAAGTGAAATTCATCAGCAAGTTCTTTCAGTTCTTTTTTTACATTCCCAAATCGAGCAAAAACGATGACATATTTACCCAATTTTTGCAGGTTACTCACTAACTTTGCAAAATCTCCATCACCTGATACAAGAATGAATACGTCTGGAGACATATCCCTATGAATATACTCTAGGCAATCAACCATCAATTGATTATCAGCACTATTCTTCAGGGGACAGGGAACATTAATCCAGGTAAAGTTAAAACTGGCTAGATTATCTTTTGCAGCAGATTGGTTCTCACATTGTGAATTGTAATAGACGTTTTTATAAATTAAGCGTCCTTTTGACTTGGCAAACTCCAGCAATAAATTAGCGCTATCTATTGTTAATCGAACATTCTGATAATCAGAAGCAAACGCAATTAGAGATTTTTTATCTGTTTTCTGTCTGTTCGATATTGAATGAATGTCTGACATTTTCATGTGTCCATATTTTAATTTTTTTACTGGACAGCATCAAAATCACACATCTAGCAAAAGCATAGTAATATGCAAGAAATAATACTCAAAAAGTAATTACTCACGACCTATACTCTTGTAGCTAAATTTTTTGGTTCAAGTCTCAGCCGTAGAATTCCTGGCTTCCTAGCAAGTTTTGCATCACCCCCTCGCCTGAACATTTATCCAAATACTTCATCACACCGTTGAAATCTAAATCAATCGATTGATACAGTGTTGAAACAAATACTCAAGAGAAGGGATGATACAAAGCTCGGCAGGAAACTAGAAATTCTGCTGCTGAGACAACACCAAAAACTAGCGCTTTAGAAGTGCGATTATTTTGCCGTCTAGATATAGGTTCTCATGGGATGAAAAATCTGTCAATATAAAACTATTGACAAATTTGTAGTGCATTAGACGTAGGTTGCTTAGAGGCTTTGCGTAACCCAACACTCTCATCCTGCATTTCTCACAAAACGGTAGGGGCGGGTTTACAAATATGCTTCAATCATTCACGAATATCTCGTGAACCCGCCCCTACAGCCTCTCGACTTCGGTTTGATAAATTTCGTGAGAAATCCGGGCTATATATGTTTGGTTTCGATCCGCTTCGTCCAACCTACAATATTTTTTGCTGGGTTAAAATAAATACTCTTTCCAATTACTACAATTTTTTGGCAACATTTTAGCCTTACCACACTATTAGATTGTTGGCGGTGCGTTGCGCTGTGCGACAACACACCCTACATTTCAACTATCAAAAATAAAACAGTTAGTGCCTATTTTCCAAAACCCTTACCTCGACTTGTAGAAGGTAGACACAGACAGTTTTCTAATTGAGTCAGTAACGCTTCTCTATCCAAGTTTTGACCAATTAGGACTATCTGGTTTTTGGGTTCACCTTTCCATTCTTCATCATCAAGAGTGAAGCGTTTACCGCATAGGTGGAAAATATGCCGTTTGGGACTTTCATCAAACCACATAATGCCCTTAGCGCGGAAGATACTTGTTGGTAGTTGATTATCTAGAAAATATTGAAACTTGCGAATTGAAAATGGTTTATCGCTTTGGAAAGAAATTGAGGTAAAACCATCATTTTCTAAATGATCTGAGTGGTGATGATGATGTTCATGGTCGTGATGGTCATGACCGCAGGTAGAATGATCATGGTCATGATGATCGTGACCACAGTCTGAATGATCATGATCATGGTCATGGTGGTCGTGACTATGGTCATCCACGGTATCAAAATATTTATCTGACGCAAATAGTCCGACACTGAGAATTAAAGGTAGAGGAACTTGCGATCGCTGAGTCCGGAGAATCCTCGCTCCTTCTTTCACTTCATTAATTTTGCTCTCCAATTCCTTTAAGGTGGCTTCATCAACCAAATCTGTTTTGTTCAACAGAATTACATCACCATAAGCAATTTGGCTATATGCTGCTTGGGAGTTAAATAAATCCAGGCTGTAATTGGCTGCATCAACTACAGTAATAATCGAATCTAACCTAGTTAAATCCCGCAATTCTGTACCCAAAAACGTCAGGGCTACTGGCAAAGGATCAGCTAGTCCAGTTGTTTCTACAACTAAATAATCTAGCTTTTCTTCCCGTTCTAAAACTTTGTATACAGCATCGACTAAATCATTATTAATAGTGCAGCAAATACAACCATTATTCAATTCCACCATATTCTCATCAGTGGAAACAATTAACTCGTTGTCAATGCCGATCTCCCCAAATTCATTCACCAAAACGGCAGTTTTTAAACCCTGTTGGTTATTGAGGATATGATTCAGTAAAGTTGTTTTGCCACTACCAAGAAACCCAGTAATAATCGTTACTGGCATTCCTTGCTTGGGAGCATCCATCGGTTGAGAATTAGACGTAACTGCTGATTGCATAGCAATGTATCAAAAAGTTAGAAAATACAAGAAGGGGATTGGGGAAATCAATTCAAAATTCAAAATTCGTCTTGGAAAGTTAGGCGGGACGGAAACCGACACCGCCTACTTTCCGCAAAATTCAAAATTAAGAATTAAGAATCAGCACTCAGCACTCATTACTCAGGACTCATTACTCAGCACTTCCCTACTCCCCATTTCAATCAATGGGCAAAATGGTAGCGCAGATAGTCCAGAAAACACTAGCATAGGGATGCTGGACAAATGTCCGAGCTGCTTTACCCTATTATTGCGTATCTTCTTATTTCGGCATTACTCTGTTATGGCACTAAATGTTTACAATACCCTCACCCGTCGTCAAGAACCCTTTGAGACAGTCGAACCAGGCAAGGTTAAGATGTATTACTGCGGTGTGACGGTGTACGACTACTGCCATTTGGGTCATGCTAGAGCTTGTATTGTTTGGGATGTAGTCCGGCGCTATCTGCAATTTCTCGGTTATGAAGTCCGTTATATCCAAAATTTTACCGATATCGATGACAAGATTCTCAATCGGGCGCGGCAAGAACATTCATCAATGGAAGCAGTAGCGGAACGCTTCATTAACGCCTATTTTGAGGACATGGGACAGTTGGGTATCCAGGAAGCAGATGAATATCCCCGTGCTACTCATACGATGAATGGGATACAAAAATTAATTCACGAGTTGGAAAATCAAGGTTTCGCCTACCCCTCTGACGGTGATGTTTACTATGCTGTGCGGCAATTTGCTGAGTATGGCAAACTTTCAGGACGCAAGCTAGAGGATATGCAAGCAGGTGCGAGTGTTCGCGCAGCGTCTCCGCAGGAGAATCGCGTCAATGTTAATGATCCAGAATATCAAAAGAAAAAAGACCCCTTTGACTTTGCCCTGTGGAAAGCAGCCAAACCAGGAGAACCCGCCTGGGAGTCACCTTGGGGTGCAGGCCGTCCAGGATGGCATATCGAATGCTCGGCAATGGTACGCGATCGCCTGGGTGAGACAATAGATATTCATGCTGGTGGTGCTGACTTAATTTTTCCTCACCACGAAAACGAAATTGCCCAATCAGAAGCCGTCACAGGTAAACCCCTAGCAACTTATTGGCTACATAACGGTATGGTCAAAGTCGATGGTGAGAAAATGTCTAAATCCTTGGGCAACTTTACCACCATCCGCGACCTACTAGCACGGGGCGTAGATCCGATGGCAATGCGGTTGTTTGTTTTGACAGCTCAATATCGCACTCCCATCGATTTTACCGACGAAGCGATCGCCGCAGCCACAAACGGCTGGCATACCCTCAAGGAAGGGTTGTTGTTTGGTGAAGGACTGGGGATTGGGGGACAAGGGGAAATAGCTATCTCATCTTCCTCACTCAGCAATGAATATGTAGAACGATTTCAAGAAGCGGTGAATGATGATTTTAATTTCCCTGGTGGGTTGGCGGTGCTGTTTGAGTTAGCAAAAGAACTGCGTCGGGAGAAAAATATTTTCGTACATCAGGGGAAAACCGAAACACCCCTGGAAGAATTAGAAATACAATGGCAAACCCTGGTAACTTTAGCCGCAGTTTTTGGCTTAACCGCCAAACCAGAAACCCCAAAACCGGAACAAGATGGCTTAAATGATGCAGCCATCGAGGATTTAATTCAACAACGCCAAGCTGCTAGAAAAGCCAAAAATTTTGCTGAAAGCGATCGCATTCGTAACGAACTGCAAGCCAAAGGTATTACCCTAATTGATAGCCCTCAAGGCACACGTTGGCATAGAAGTTAAATTTTGAATTTATTATGTGGAATGAATTAACAAAAGCGATCGCTAGTTTTAAAATCCCTGCTGATTGGATTGGTATTCGAGTTGTCAAGGAAAATGCAGCTCATCGTTATGTCCGTGATGCTTTGCCGCAAACTAACGGCAAATCCACCACGATGGGAGCAATGTTGGAAGTCTTGGTGAATGGTTCTTTGGGTTATGCAGCTACCAACTCTCTAGAATTACCATCATTACAAGCGGCGGCAGAAATTGCTTACCAACAAGCTTTAGCTGCTAGTAAGTGGTGGATTTACCCCTTCCGAGAAACTGAACGTCCAAAAGTAGTGGGTGAATATAACTCACCATTTTTGGAACCATTAGATCAATTAAGTCCAGGAGAAATCAATGATTTACTTGTGCAGATTTGCCAAACCCTGAAAGTTGACGACAAAATTGTCCAAACTACAGCTAGCGCTTCCACTAGTGAAAGAGAGAGTTGGTTCGTCAGTAGCAACGGTTCCGAAATATATCAGAAATTCTTATCTATAGGGACTCATTATGGAGCGATCGCCCAAGATGGGGCAATAGTTCAACAGCGTACTAACAACGGTTGGCAAGCCAACTGTTATCAAGGTGGACTAGAACTATTAAAACAAGATCACCTCTGGCAAAAAGTAGAGAAAATTGGCGCACAAGCCCTAGAACTTTTAACCGCCGAAGATTGCCCAAAT
Organism: Nostoc sp. TCL26-01; assembly: GCF_013393945.1. Classification (NCBI taxonomy): domain Bacteria; kingdom Bacillati; phylum Cyanobacteriota; class Cyanophyceae; order Nostocales; family Nostocaceae; genus Nostoc; species Nostoc sp. TCL26-01. The sequence goes on along the minus strand of NZ_CP040297.1, from coordinate 5,225,554 downwards.
ATTAGCACCAACCTAGTTTTAGCACCAGACCAAATGATGCTACAAATTCATGAAAGTGTAGGACATCCCTTAGAAATTGACAGAATTTTAGGAGATGAGCGCAACTACGCCGGCGGTAGTTTTGTCAACACCAGTGACTTTGGCAACCTAGCCTATGGTTCACCATTAATGAACATCACCTTTGACCCCACCGTTCCTGGAGAATATGCTAGTTACAGTTTTGATGATACAGGAGCCGTTGCCACAAAAGAATACTTAATCAAAGAAGGCATATTGCAACGAGGTTTAGGCTCTTTAGAAAGTCAAGCCAGAGCAAACGTTCCTGGTGTAGCCTGCGCCCGTGCATCCTCCTGGAATCGCCCCCCAATTGACCGCATGGCTAACTTGAACCTAGAACCTGGAAACGCTACCTTTGATGAGATAATTAGTACCATAGAGCATGGCGTTTATATGGAATCCAATCGTTCTTGGTCAATAGACGATCGCCGCTATAAATTTCAGTTTGGTTGTGAGTATGCCAAATTAATCGAAAACGGCAAACTGACTAAAACCCTCCGCAATCCCAACTATCGCGCCACCACACCCGAATTTTGGCACAGCCTCATCCAAGTCGGTGATAACTCCAACTGGCAAATGTACGGCACACCTTACTGCGGTAAAGGCGAACCAAATCAATCAATTTGGGTAGGACATGGTTCACCAGTTTGTGTATTTGCTAACGTAGAAGTCTTTGGGGGAGGGAGTTAATAGTCAATGGTCAATGGTCAATGGTCAATGGTCAATGGTCAATAGTCAATGGTCAATAGTCATTAGTCATTAGTCAATAGTCAACAGATTTTCTTCTTGTCCCTCACTCCCTCACTCCCTCACTCAGCACTCAGCACTCAGCACTCACCACTCAGCACTCAGCACTCACCACTCAGCACTCAGCACTCACCACTCAGCACTCACCACTTACCACTCACCACTACCTTCTTCAGTGCATTATCTCCATGAAAGAAGAATTATCAGCGTTAGAAATTAGTTTTAATCAACTATTAGAAACTCTGCTCCTCAAAAAGGCAGATGATGAACACTTTACTGTTAAACTCAGCAGTGAAAAGAGCCAATTTACTCGGTTCAATCAAGCCAAAGTTAGACAAACGGGTTTTGTAGCTGATGGTGCGATTGAACTAACACTTATGGCAAATCAGCGTAGCAGTTTTCGTCATCTTCCTTTCACAGGTAATTGGGAGCGAGATTGGCAACTTACATATCAAGCCTTGCAAGAACTACGTGATGAACTACTTGTGTTACCGACTGATCCTTACCTAGTTTTGCCATCAGGAACTAATACTAGTAGAGAAGTAAATACAGGCAAATTATTAGCAGCAGCAGACGTAGTACCAAATATATTAGATCCCGTTAACACATTAGATTTTACAGGTATATACGCTGGGGGTTTAGTCATTAGAGCTTATGGTGATTCTAGTGGACAAAAACACTGGTTTGCTACTGATTCTTTCACCTTAGATTATTCTTTATTTACTAACTCCGGACAAGCTGTTAAAGGTACATTTGCTGGGAGTGATTGGAATACAGCAGCATACACAGGCAAAATTAGCCAAGCTAAACAGCAATTACATATGCTTGCTCATCCACCCAAAAAATTACCCAAGGGAGAATATAAAACTTATTTTGCCCCGGCGGCTGTTGCTGATTTATTGGGGATGCTATCATGGGGTGCTTTGAGTGAAGCAGATTTACAACAAGGTAATAGCGCCCTAGCTACCCTCTCACGACAAGAGAAACAACTTTCTAGCACCTTCAGTTTAAAAGAAAACTTTCAACGGGGTTTAGTACCACGATTTAATGAACTGGGAGAAATTGCTGTACCAGAATTACCAATAATAGAAAAAGGAATTCTAGTTAATACCCTTATTAATTCACGGACTGCCAAAGAATATCAAAAAACTGCAAACGCTGCTAATAGTTCCGAAACTTTACGTGCGCCAGAAATCAACCCAGGAAATTTAGCTGATGAGCAGATTTTATCAAGTTTAGATACAGGCTTATATGTAGCAAATTTACATTACTTAAATTGGAGCGATCGCCCCACGGGTAGAATTACAGGTATGACCCGTTACGCTTGCTTTTGGGTGGAAAATGGCGAAATTATCGCCCCTATCGAAAACCTCCGTTTTGACGAAAGCCTCTACCGCTTCTGGGGAGAAAATCTGATAGATTTGACCACCTTTCAAGAATTTATTCCAGAGGTGGGAACCTACGAAAATCGTCAATTGGGAGGTAGCCTAGTTCCAGGAATGTTAGTCAATAATTTTACCTATACTTTGTAAGCTACAAGAAATTTGCGTCAATAGGTAGGTGTTGTAAAAACAAACCACAATAAAATCGGTGTGTTCCTTGCAGCACAAAGATTTCAGCGCAAAATTAGCAAAAACACATTGACGCAAAACCTGAAAGTCTATCTATGTAAGCATTTCTGCCAAAATCTTATCTTCCCTCTTGACGATACCTAGTTATAGAATGCTAATATGTGTCCACATCGACGCAACCGAACCTTGAAAACTAAATACCGTAAGCCTTTTGCTGCTGGGCGGTTGAAAAACAATAAAATCCCTATCAGGGATTGAAACCAGAAGGTAGTAACCCTAGTTAGTCGGATTGCTAGTTGAAAAACAATAAAATCCCTATCAGGGATTGAAACATCAAAGACTTACTACTCTGCTACTGCAACGCGGTACGTTGAAAAACAATAAAATCCCTATCAGGGATTGAAACGGTTTTCGCTTATATCTTGCTGACTCAGGTAAATGTTGAAAAACAATAAAATCCCTATCAGGGATTGAAACACTCAAGTATTGGCGCGGTGGTTTTGGTGGAGCTAATAAGGTTGAAAAACAATAAAATCCCTATCAGGGATTGAAACAGGGAGAGGGCGAATAAGTAAGTGTAGCCCTTACCGTTGAAAAACAATAAAATCCCTATCAGGGATTGAAACATGACTTTGAAGAATGTAGTCACCAACTAAATGAGCGTTGAAAAACAATAAAATCCCTATCAGGGATTGAAACCAAATCTTTGCCCCGTGCAATCAGGTTTTGCCGCGTTGAAAAACAATAAAATCCCTATCAGGGATTGAAACAAAGCTTTGGCGATCATGAGCTTTATTCCAGGAGGGTTGAAAAACAATAAAATCCCTATCAGGGATTGAAACATCTAAATTAATACCATCCCAACCGCATTGTCCGTGTTGAAAAACAATAAAATCCCTATCAGGGATTGAAACCTTTGTAGTTTCTAGATATCCAAGAATCTGGCAAGTTGAAAAACAATAAAATCCCTATCAGGGATTGAAACAGTACGATAGGTTTGTTGCGGGTGTTGCAGCCACATCGTTGAAAAACAATAAAATCCCTATCAGGGATTGAAACATGCAGTTGATCATGCCGGATTAAGTGCTAAGGGTTGAAAAACAATAAAATCCCTATCAGGGATTGAAACGCCGCAGTTCGCGCTGCGGCATTGCCTTGAGAGTGAGTTGAAAAACAATAAAATCCCTATCAGGGATTGAAACACTAACAAAGCTTTCCAGTAAACTGAGTAAGAAAATCAAATGTTGAAAAACAATAAAATCCCTATCAGGGATTGAAACAACGTAAATAGCAACGCTTAAGGTATTAAAGATTGTCAAAGTTGAAAAACAATAAAATCCCTATCAGGGATTGAAACGGCGAGATTGACGAATACTGCTGTGATATCCTTGCGTTGAAAAACAATAAAATCCCTATCAGGGATTGAAACAAGTGCAGCTAACCTACAAGCAGTATCAAATAAAAGTTGAAAAACAATAAAATCCCTATCAGGGATTGAAACCACTGGTACATTTTTTGGCGAACGCCATTACGCACTGGAGGTTGAAAAACAATAAAATCCCTATCAGGGATTGAAACTACGGGATTACCTGCTCAAACAACAACGCGAATAGTTGAAAAACAATAAAATTCCTTCCTATTTTTTATCAACTCAATTTTACATATTCACCTAAATCATGATCCCGCAAAACTTGTCCCATTTTCTGATACTCCCGACGCATGGCGCGGATCATGTGTGTCATCTCAATCACTCCTCCATCGTCGGCGGCAAAAAAAGCTGCACTCAGGGCAATATTGCGAATATTCGCGCCGGTCAGAGCGAAATTTTGTGCTAGAAAGTCTAAATCTAGTTCAGGATGACAGGGTGTATGCTTAGGAAAGATTTTCTGCCAAATTAGCTGACGATGCTTTTTATCAGGTAAGGGAAACTCAATCATAAATCGCAATCGGCGCTCAAAGGCTTTATCCATATTATCACGTAGATTAGTTGTTAAAATAGCTACTCCATCATATTCTTCCATTTTTTGTAAAAGATAACCTACTTCAATATTGGCATAGCGATCGCGTGCATCCTGTACTTCGGAACGCTTGCCAAATAAAGCATCAGCCTCATCAAATAACAGGATGGCGTGAGAATTGGTAGCGGCGGTAAAAATCAGATTGAGGTTTTTCTCTGTCTCACCGATGTATTTACTGACGATTTGCGACAAATCAATTTTGTAAAGGTCTAGTTGTAATTGCTGGGCAATTACCTCTGCGGCCATGGTTTTACCTGTACCAGCAGAACCAGAAAACAGCACATTTAGCCCTTTTCCTAAAGATAGTTTCTCAGCAAAACCCCATTTTTGATGGACTAAATCTCGATATGCGACTTCTTTGCAAATATCTTGTAGTTGAGTTAGCTGATTGGGAGGAAGTACAATGTCTTCCCAAGTATATTTGGGGGTAATTTTTTGGGCGAGGTTGGCTAAATCGTGTCCAGTTTGAGCGCGGGCTGCACTACATAAGTGAGAAAATGAGGGCAGGGATTGTTGCCAACGGGCGGTATGATAGACAGTGGCGACAGCATCGGCAATTTGGTCTGGAGTTAAAACAAAGCGATCGCTCAACAGATTTAACTCTTGATCTGCTAAGTTGATCTGGGCTTTTGTCAGGTGAGTTTGCCAAATTTTTTGGCGATCGCTAGACTCAGGGATAGTGAAAGGAACTGTAATTAATCCGGTGGTAACTGCGGTTGTGGGTATCCAGTTTTGCACTCCGGAGAGGATGGTAATTCCCCGATTTTGCTCTAGTTCTTGCAGGCAGGCTTGATAGAGAAGTTGATGTTCTGTCAGGTACAGGATATCGAAGTGATCTAAATATAGTAATCTCTGAAAAAACCACGCTTCTCGCCACAATAGTTGGAGTTGTTTGGTAAACTTGGCTTGATCCTCCACCATTAGGGTTAAATCGGCAATTAATAGAGGAACTGCTAAAGTTTTGGCGAGAGTTTGAGCAGTGCGGCGTTTACTTTTGTGATCTGTTCCTTGAAAATAGAGCAGTAGGGGTTGTTGTTGTTGCCAGTCTGCTATTATCAGGGTTTCTAAGGCTGTTTGGACATTTGCCTGGAGGTATAAATTATTGTGAGATATTGGTTCTAGTAGCTGACAACAAGTTGTCAGTCGGGAATCTAACCCTGGTTGATGCAGTAGTAATCTCACGACTTGAGGGTCGAGGATAAGATGATGTGACAGGAGTGTGGACTGTTGGGAAGGTGAGTCAAGGTGGAGTAGATGGTGATAAATTAAGGGGGCGTTGGTCGTGAAATGTTTACGTCGTGATAGCTTTTCGGGAACGTTGGCACAGAGTAAATTTAAGACCAAATCTACTGTCGGTCGTTGATTGCTGATATCATCTTGGAGATAAGCATACAGTTTTTCATACTGACGATCTAATTCTGGGGCTAGGGCGATCGCTAGAATATCTAAGTCAAAGTCAGATAGTCCAAAAGTCTTTTGCAACCATGCTAAGGCGGAATCTGCGCGAATGCTGATGGGTGATGTTATGTTAGTTTTTTGCCACCAGGAAATCCCTAGTTCCTCTTGGCCTGTTTGCAAAGTACCACTAGCCTGTTGCAGTAACGAATCTAATCGCTGTAGCAGAGGTTGCAAACCATTTAAATCGGCACTAATTTCTACTGCTTGGGAAATCAACAAAATCAATCTCCTCTATGGATGCTTTTATTTGTTGTAAATGTGCTAGCATTCGAGCCTCCCCTATCCATTCATCAAAATCAAAACTATGGGATAACTCATCATTATTAAAGCGAGTCATAAATTCTGTTGTCGATAATTGATATTTGATTTCAAATTGCTGAAGATGTTCTTCTGTTTTTTTGATTCCTGCTGTCACACTCTGTAATCTTTCTGACAAAGCACTTTGAATAATTCGTCTGAGGGAATCTGGATCTTTTGCTCTGAGTTTGAGTTCACCCATGATTTTTTCCTTTCTTACTTCGTATTTGCAAATGGGGTAGAGTATGTGCCTGTAGACTTCAGACTGTACCAATATTTTTTAACTTCCTGGAACAAGGCGATCGCCTACACTATCACACCGTTGCCTAAGTTCCTGAAGATCAACATTGTCTGGATCATCAGCTAGAAGTTCTTTGATGATGAGAGAAGCATTGGAAAAGTCGCCCAGTAGATAATAGCATATGGCAATTTTATAGAGAATGTGGGCAGTTTTGCCATAAATCATTACTGACTTCTCAAAGTATAAAATTGCTTCTTGATAAAAAGCTAGGGCAAAGAGCAAGTCACCCAAATCCTCAGCTAAATCATCTGATTCTCCTAATGGATAGTAGGTGTCCCAAATGCGGGGGATGGAGAGGAAAAGATTCCAGCGTTGATTATCGTAGATGGTAGGGAGAATTTCTAACAGCCGGGGTAACATTTGCCGAAAGATGCGCCCATCATAACCACTGAGTCTGATGACTGCCATGATATCACGGTAGGTTAAGGTAGCAAAATGCTGCTCAATCAGTTTCTTCAGACTGAAATAATCATCAGGGCTATAATCTCCGACAAAGCGATCGTAAGCGTTGATGGTTTCACTATAAGTATTTGCATCGGTGAGGAAAAGCAGACACACCAGGTCTAAATTCGCTTGTTGATGGCGGGGAGATAAGGCCAGTCCTGCTTGATGGGTGCAATAGTGGCAGAAGGCATGGTAATTAACTGTGAGTGAAAAACTGCCGTGGGTAGCTAATTGTGGGGCTGGACAGTTTTCTAAATCCCAGAGGCTATGCTCACCTTTATCAGCCGATAATAAAATTAATCCCTGTTGAGAGAGGAGGCGTAATCGTTCTAGACAAAGAATACCGATATGGGGGAAGACAAGATGAGTGTGTTTAAGTTGTTGGCGATAGGTTTCTAAGAGGTTGTTTAAAATGGGCTGGTTGGGATAGATGGGTGGCTCTGCTGCTTGATAATCATATTGGAGTGCTAAATTTTTGATGATCTCGGCAGTATCTGATTCTATGGGATTGGCAACAGTGGCCAGACTGAGCAAACAGTGAGAGATTGTCTGATTTTCCACCCAAAAGAGTTCTTGGGGAATGGTATCAAAAAAGTAGTTGGCAATGACAATTAACGGCTGAGATAGAGATTGTTGGTGTATGGTGATGTTGGCGTTTTGCAGAAACAGTTCACTGCTGTTTTCCACATCAAAGAGCGCAAAATCGAGCCAGCCCTTTCCTAGATAGGGTTGTAGGCGGGGATGGTTTTGCCAAAATGCTAGATTCGTTTCAGTGAAATCACTGATAACATAGCAAAAGGGAGGTAAGGCGATCGCACTATGTTCGTAATATTTTTCCCAATGCTTGAAAAAATGGTAGCAGAGTCGGCCGTGTCCTGCACCAAGTTCTAATAGGTAAACCGTCTCGTGTTGTTGTCCTTTCAAGGATAAATCACGTAAAAAAGCCAGTACCAATTCTGCATAAGTCTTACCCATCACCGGATTACTAGTGATGTAGTGGGGGACTTCACCACTACGCCAAGCATCGATGCCAACTTCTTGAAAATAGTTGCGTTGGAGTTGCCAAATCAGGCTTTGAGAGAAGCGTTTTGGTTGTTCGAGTTGGTGCATGATTGTTGGCGATCGCATCTTCTAGTTTTTCATACCAGTTACTAACTTTGTCCTCATGTTACAAACGCGATTGTGAGATTAATGTTAGTTTATTTTTGCACAAACTCCTTGATCCAATCGCCACACAAGCTATGACCCTCAACTTATATTTACTGCGACATGGAGAAACTACTTTTAGTCAAAGTGGTAATTTCTGTGGTGAAACTGATGCAGAATTGACATCTGAAGGGATGCAGATGGCAGAGAGTTTTGCCAATGTTTATCAAAAATTGCCGTGGGAAGCTGTTTATGTTAGCCCCATGAAACGCACAATTGCTACTGCCAAGCCATTTTGTCATGCTACCAATATGGATATGCAGTTGCGTGACGGACTCAGAGAAGGTAGTTACGGCGCATGGGAAACTCAGAGTAAATCCTTTGTCCAAGAGAATTATGCCCAAAACTATGTAAAATGGTTGACAGAACCCGCTTGGAACGCTCCAATAGGCGGAGAAACTGCGGTAGATATCGCTAACCGTTCTATGCCTGTAATTGCGGAAATTCAAGAAAAACATCCCCAAGGTAATGTTTTAGTAGTTTCCCATAAAGCCACGATTCGGATTATGCTTTGCAGTTTACTGGGAATTGATTTGGGGCGCTATCGCTATCGGGTGAATATTTTGGTGGCATCGGTAAGTATGGTTAAATTTGACGTGAATGGCCCTTTGTTAGAAATATTAGGCGATCGCCATCATATCCCCGATCATCTCCGTTCTCGTCCAGGCACATAATATTTTGCATTTGTGGATACTTTTAAGCGATCGCCTGATAATTATTACGAGCGATCGCTTTATCAGAAAAATTTTCTTAAGTTCTTGACAATAAATAATAATTTCTCACCAGTGGTTACGTCCTTCTTCTTCAGTGCGATCATTTCTTTAATATATTGGATGATCGTTGGCAGATGCCTTTGTTTTATGTATATGATGAGTCCTGGAGTAACTTTTGTTAATTCGTCGTATACTGCACTCTTGTATTTATTAAACAATATTTGCTCGGCTGGGGACATTCCTGTCATGTCCATGCCCATAGCCTCTGTCTCTGTCATAGTATTGAGTGCCATTGGACTTATACTTAAACCTTCTCTAACTCCTCTGAGGGATGCCAAGTAGGTTGTGTGTTCGGGTGCGAGGGATCGATCTAACTTGAACGGTTGTCTCTCTTTTGGTTTCTTACTTTCCGCTTCTGTTTCCTTCCTTTGTTTAGACAATTCTCGTGCCATCTCCACTGTATTTTTATCACCTAGCGATTCACCTAATAGTTCAGTCACGATTTTGACGATGGCTGCTCCCATTGGACGCAATTGGATAATACCTTCTCTACCTGTATCCTGTTCTCCTTGCAATAACAAATCGTTGACTTGCTCTGCTACTTGTAAAAAATCAAGTCCGAATAATACTCCGCCTCCACTCTGTCCCGATTCGTTGACATGGAGATCGCAATAATTGTTGTCTGATGTATAGTCTCCATGAATCAGTCCTTGCTCAATCTTAATGACGCGACTTTCCTTGTTGTGTGGTGGAATCTTCGTCCAATCGGTGTTCTTTAAAGGAATGTCTGACTTTTCGCTATCTTTTTTCTTGGAGGGAACCTCTGACTTTTGGCTCTTGATTCTTGTTTGTGAGGGCAAGTCATATTTTGCTTCATCGGGACTTTCTAGGAATGATTTTTTCAATTCCCTGTCATATTTACCATGTTCGATTTTCTCTACTAACTCTTTATAGTCTGATACTATGATCGTATCGCTAATAGAGTGCAACCTATTAACTGCATCTCTGATATTCTCATCAGTTTCGCTGCGTACCATAGCGGCAATTTCAGTTGCCCAGATATTTGAATCATCTTCGCCAATAATGTAACGCTGGACTGGATTATTTGAGGAATTTTGTTGAACAGGAGATGATATTTCTGTTCTTTGATCTGATATTTCATTTTGTTGTAACTGTTGAGTTTTTGTCCCCATCAAATCTGCTTCTTTCTCTAGTCCCAGATCATCATTAACATTAACAGCATCTGTTAATTGCCTTGTCGATTGCACTCTCCCTTGCTTTTGCTGCACCACGTGCCATGCTTCATGGGGGAGATGTTGTTCTTGTCCAGAGGCGACATGAATTTCTGTTCCTTGGGTGTAGGCATGAGCTTGTAATTGTGTGGGTTTGTGTGAGTTATAATGCACCCTCACATCATCCATTGAGTAGCCAGAAAGGTATTCTATACCTGTTTTTAGGCGATCGGGTAAGCCTGTGTGGTTGGGTTGGGGTGATGAAGGCGATCGCTCTTTTGCTGTATTCTGCAACTTCGTCTGGATGGGGGCAACCTGCCCAGAATTACCCCAAATTTGCTGAGATATCCCCCCAAATTTCGGAATCCAGGAGGTTTGCTTCCCTGCTAAAACCTCTTGCATTGACCTTGTACCGATCGCCCTCTGTAGTTGCTGTTTAGCGTCCTCACTCACATTATTAGGGTCTTGCTGGACTCTCTGGACAACGGCAGACAATGATCCATAACTAGGACTAGGGGATATGTCTTGAGTGATTGGTGTTGACTGTACAGAGGGTGAAACTATGGGCAATTTTTGTTTACGGTACATAAGTCATCTCCGACATTAATTTACTTCTACTTCGTCTTGAGCATTTTCTACTTCTTGATTGGCTTTACTGATTTCTTCTTCTAATATTTGAATCGCGCCGCTAATTCGTAATAAGGTATCTCGCAAATTTGCTTGTTTGGTTTCTAACTCTGCCATGACTTTTTGCCCAGATGCAAATTCAGTTTTGAGTTCAGCCAGACGCTTTGCTAATTGTTCTTTCATGTGCCTTTAACTTTGCTATTCATCGAAATAAATGTACCAGTCCCAGAATATTGGGGGGTAGCATCGGCAATGGGACTGGGTATAGCTGGTTGCTGTGCGGGAACCATCACTTGAAACTTAGCTTTAAATGATGCGCCTTTAAGCAGTACTGGTTTACCACTAGATTTGGTCTTTTTGGCTATTTGATTACTAGCTAAGGATTCAATCGAGAGTATGCCTACACCAGGGATACTATATTGGGGTGTCATGTAGGGACAACCAGGGACGATCACTTTTTTTTCGTCACCATCAAGACAGACTAGTTTCTGGTTAATTTTATCCTTACCTGTACCCATTAAATCCCCTGGACGCACAGTAACAATTGCTTGTCCAAAGGTAGGATTAAACATCGCTTTATCGCCGGTGATAAGAATGAAGTCAGACATATAGAGGAAGTGGGGAGTGGTGAGTGGGGCGTGGGGCGTTTAGCCCGTGCTGAGTGGGGCGTGGGGCGTGGGAAGGGGACAAGGGGACAATAACTAATGACTAATGACTATTGACTATTGACTCTTGACTCTTGACCATAAGTCCTATGGTGAACCAATACATCTTGCTTTGACAGCTACATCAGCACCGCCACCTCCCTGCTTACCGCCGAGATACCAAAAACCATCACTGCCTATATAAGTAAAAACTTGTTCACCACCACCAGCAAATTTACCTTGCACATGGGTAATGAAAGCTACGCATTTGTTACTATGTCCCATTTTGACATCAGCTTTTCCGTTAGTCCATGTATATTCGTCGGAATACCAGATTTTTCCTTGGATTTCTCCACCAGCCGTAATGGTAACTGCCTCTACAAGATTTCTTTCTTTAGTACCTTTTGTTTGAGTTCTAATTCTCAAACCAATGTCTCGATTTGACGAGTCATCCCTAGCTTGCAGATAAGCAAGATTATTTTGTCCATATTCCTTCAGTTGGACATGACCTGATAGGTCTATATTGGTGGTACTGCCAACAGATACACCTACCGATAAAGAGCCTGTTACAGTTAAATTACCAGCAATATATTGGTTTCCTTGCACATTTAATTTATAGTCGTTGAGATTATTTGTACCAATACAAACATTACCATTAGCTTTAATGCGGAAAACTTCATTGCCATCAAGATTACCTCCCGATTGGACATTAATAAATCTTAGGTCATCTTGTGGATCATCTCCCCAAGCAATGATGGCATCTTTTCTATTTTTTCCCTCATCTTTTAAACCAATAAATAAACTATCTGTATCCCAAGAAATCTTCATTCCTTTGGTCATCCACTCCCGATTTCCACCCAAATTTCCTGTCATTGGTGTATCACCAATTGCTAAAATATTTGTGACAGCACTATTACTACATTGTAGATTTCCACTAATAGTTAAATCTCCGGTAATTGTGCCAGTGCTAATCTTACTAGCTGGTAGGTTAGGAATGCGTTCAATGGCTAACTCTCCAGAGGTAATTGTACTAGCTGGTAAGTTAGGAATGCGGGCAACATCTAATTGTCCTGTGGCAATATTTGCTGCATCTATTTTGCCGGAAATTGTGCCATTTACGGTTAAATTACCAGCAAAAGTAGAACTTCCTGTACCTTTAACTGTTAACCCACCATCTGCACCTGTGGTTAACAACATTCTTTCGTTATTGAGTTTATCTCGCCAGGAATGATTGCCATCTGCGGTATAAAATAGGGTGAGGTTATTAATTCCAAGTCCGTATCCAGTCCACAATTGCAATTTCAGATTGTTGGTTACGTCTATATCTGTAAAAGCAATTTGTTGATTGCCATTGAGATTAACTTTACCTTCTTGGATAGTTAAACTACCTTTAAGTAACTGATTACCTTGGACATTTAATTTATATTCACCAGGATTATTTGTGCCAATACCCACGTTACCATTGGCTTTAATTCTCACAAGTTCATTGCCATCAACAGATCCACCAGACTGCACATTAATAAATCGTAAGTCATCTTGTGGATCATCTCCCCAAGCAACTACGGCATCTTTTCTGTTGTTTCCTTCATCTTTTAAGCCCAGAAAAAGATTATCGGAATTCCAGCAAAGCTTGATACCTCGTTTCATCCATTCACGATTGCCACTACTATTTCCTTCAGGTAAAATATCTCCAATTCCCAAGATGCTGGTGTTTTCACCTTTGATGAAAATACTACTGTTGACTTCTAAATTAGCTTCAATTTTTAAACTTCCTGTTAAAATTGCCAGATTGGGATTGGCGTTACCAGCAGAACGCAGGGTCAAGGCTTTACTATTAGAATTAGGTAAGGATAAGCCTGAGTATTCTCGAATGTTGACATCGAGGTTAATAGTATCTCGAATTGCCAGTTTTGCTAGCTTAATGCTATTGACAGGAGTTGTAGCTGCAAATCCGATGATGGGTTTTTCTTGCCAGCGAGTATAGCTATCAGCTATATCTTTTTGTTGTTGGAGTTGTTTGTCTTGGGAATATTGGATATATAGTTCGCCATCAGTCAGATTTTTGAAGTCAGAAAATGTGATGTTAGCTTTTAAGATAATCACATCACCACTACTATTGATGGCTGAACCAGATTTTACTAGAACAGATTTTGTGTTAGTGACAACTTCAACTTCCAAGCCTTCAATGATGCCAGAAATATGCAGACTTTGATGATGATAGCGTTGGCGATCGCTCAAATATTTATGCTGAATTTCAAAGTCATCTTCTAGGAGATATTGTCCAGGAAAATAGTTGGGACGTTCGTTAGCGAAGTTAGTGAAATCGTTAGTTTTTGCCATTTTATATCCTGTATTTTAGTTTAAGGATTGAGTAGTTGTTCCTAAAATTGTGGGAATCGTTTGCCCAAAAATAATTTCTCCTCTTTCATTTTTCTGACAGATTTGTAAAATATTGTAAGCAGGAACGGCTGTGAGATTGAAGGATTGTTCTAATAACTTATGAGTGGATAAACGCTGATTGATGTTTAAAGTGGCTTGCAAGGTGACTTTTCCCGCAATATCTGTATCATGCAAACTTTTAATTGTTAATGCTAACATATCTATATTTTGTAGAAATTGTTGGTAATAGAATGTCCGCTTAATTGTAATTTGATTATTGGCTATGATAGTTTCTGGAATTAGTAAATCATAGTCTGAGAAGTTATCTTGTAGACGAACTGTAATTTTATTTAGCACATCTGATGTGATGGGATTTGGTTGCGTTATTTCCACGATCGCTTCTAGGTCTATTTTTTCTATAAGGGCGATCAACTGAGGCGTTAGTTCTTGAATTTGAGGTGGTGTAAACAATTTAAAATTATCGGGTTTAGTCCACATAGATTCTGTTATCTTCATGCCTCGTGGTGGGGATTTTTGAAAAATCGTATTGCCAGCAATTATCTCTTTTTTCTGATTTTCTCGGCAGATAGTCAGGACTGGGGCTAAATTTATAGGTTGTTCTAATAGAGTATTTATATATAATTTATCATTTATGTAAAAATGAAAATCTATCGCTAAATTTCCCTGAAACTGTTTATCTGTACGATTGGATAAGGTGACATTAAAACCTGCTAAGTTGTCTTGGAGATGCTGATAAGTTAAATTTTGTTTGACGGAGAAAGATTGGTTATTACTCGTGATTTCTGGTGGAGATGATCCAAGAGATTTTGAGTTGCCTTGGATTTGCACAAGTAACTGTTTAGCTAATTGCGTAATTTGAGTACTATTGAAATTGTTGGGGGTAATAGTGACAGCGATCGCAAATTTTTGTTCTTGGGGTGGGGCAAATAATTTGTAAGTATAAATGATGTGCGATCGCTTAGTTAGCTGCATGGTAGGCACAAGAATTTTCAGCGCATAGAATGTTTGTGCTGGTTTTTCTTGATCGATAATTGCCTTAGCTATTTTCGCCTGTCGCCAATACTTATCAGGATCACGATCTTTGAGAGTTAGTTGCACTTGAAAATAATGAGGGAAGTCATCAAATTGATCGAAGACTTCCACTTTTTCACCAAAGCCAGAATTTTGTAAATAAATACTCAAAATCTCGATTAATCCTGCTTTTGTTCCGCGCAAATTGTATAATCGGACAATTTGTTGAATAAAGGCTTTTTTCACCTCTACTTGCCAATCATCCCTTAAACTCAAGGATACCCACCTTGCTAACCAAGGTAAGAATTCCTCTGGAGTGGCTTGGGGATTGAAGTAAAGATGAACATTATTGATAACTTCTTCTAAGCCAGTTATGTTTTGGGTATTAGCTGTAATGATTTTCTCTTGACTAGGCGTTTCACTTAAGCCACTGAGAATTTGTTCAAAAGCCAATAAAAACTGCCCAAAAAATTCATCTTTTTGGAGAATGGCTGGCAAATATTGTTGATAGGTGCTAACTGAGTCAGATGGTTTTGCGTTCATTGCCAACCTCTACTAATATTGTAAACTTGCTATCTTGGAGATTGATTTTCACTAATTGATGTTCTGCTAAATCAATTACCGATTGAGAATGATTATACTGATCGATAATTTGCAGATTTTCCACATAATCTACACCAGGAATATCATCTAGTAATTTATATAATTCAGAAATATAAACACTCCGACCAAAAAGCCACAATAAGGGTGCAAAAAATATCTCAACTTCTGTTTTTACTTGTTTTTTGACTGCCTCTGGTTGTGCGCCATCCTGAAGCACTAATTCTGCTAGTATAGTGATAGCAACATAATCAGGTTCTACAATATGCAGACGAGTAGTTAAAAGTTTGCGAGCATCCAGAAAGTTCAACAATGCTGCATATTTATCTACCGTATTTACTTGATTATCTTCAGGAATCACCACTAAACTTATATGTCCTGGGGCAAAACTTTCCGCAGTAGATTCTAAGTTACGTTGTCCCAAACATTTAACCCTAGCAATTTTTACATCACCCACATCTGCTGATTGATTCCAATCAATTAGTACCAATTTTTCAAAATCTTCTGGAGTAACAGCACGATAAATTTTACGTAACTCTATTAAAGTTTTTTGAATCTCTAATTGTAAAGCTTTCTGTCGTTCCTGGGGAGAAACATTAGTTGGTAAACTCCAATCTTTTCCTTGCAGTAAACTCAGAAAACTGGCATAATTCTCATCAGGAATTTGATTAACTTGATAGAGAACCATCTCTGTTAACCATGCGAACAATTCAATGAGAATAATTCCTGTATCTGTAGGATTATGGTCAGTCCACTCTGGATATTCTAGAGGAATTTGAGAAATGGCTGCTTCTACTAAATTAGCGTAAGTGCGATCGTCGAGGTTAGGTAGGGGTAGAGTCATGATTGGGGAATGGGGAACGGGGATTGGGGAATGGAGAATAGGCAATAGGCAATAGGCAATAGGTGATGGGTGATAGTTTTTATTTATTTAAATTTTTTAAAAGAGAAATAATCATTTTAGTTTCTTCTTGAAGGTGTTGCAGAATGATTTCTATATCTTTTATAGTACATATTCCTACTCTGGAGGATAGAAGAAGATGAGTTTGTAATTCATTGATTGAGCCTTGACTGATATTTAAAAATCTGGCATAGTCACCAGATGATCTTCTACCATAGCCTTCGGCAATATTGGCGGGAATAGATGCTGATGATCTTCTGATTTGTTCAGTCATTCCAAAAACTTCATCTCTAGGAAAATGTTTAGTTAAGAGATAACACTTTTCTGCAATTTCCATACCTTTTTGCCAAATTATTAAATCTTTAAAATCCCGAATCTCAGCCATTTATAACTCCTTTTTCATATTCACCAAAATATTACCCATTACCCATTACCTATTACCTTCTTCCCTATTGCCTATTGCCTATTACCTATTGCCTATTGCCTATTGCCTTCTTTCCTATTGCCTATTGCCTATTGCCTATTGCCTTCTTCCCTGTTACCTTCCTCCCCGCCAATTTAACAACATGATTACCAGAGAAAATTAATGAATCAGCACTCAATAATGAGTTAGTTTGTGTTCCTGGTAACTGCACTTCTAAGGAATTGACATGATCTACTCCAGGGATGGATTGGATAATGGCGTAAAAATCGGATTTTTGGGGATAGCGTCCAAATTGCCATCCTTCTCCTTTGCCGCCGGTTAAGGGATGAAGAAAGGCTTCTAAGGTTTGTGTGACGGTGTGACGCACCATGTCTGCATCTTCTAGAGATATGGGAGTGATAGTTGCGTTAACGGTGACTTCTTGCCATGTGGGAGTTGTCACCACTAAATCCAGTGTGGCTGTACAACGGACGAGGATATAGGTTTCGACTTGCGCTAATAAGGCTAAACTGGGGGTAGGTTGGCGATCGCTACTATCAGGTAAGATAATCAGTTTAATTTGCCCAGCACGGCGGTTAATTTCCCGCATCATTTTTTCAAAGTTGGCAGCTTCGGTAGCATTGATTGTCTGAAGTTTTTCGCGTAGGTTATCTGCAAATGACACATTGGCTTTGCTGGGATCAATCCACAGTTTTTCATTCAAAGGGCTAAAATCAGCCGTCAGCAAGTCTGGTGTGACTACTTTGACTCTTGCCACATCTGTAGAAGCGGCGTAAGCTAAATCTGCAATGTCTTCATGGGTGACAGCGCGATTGCGGTGACGGAGTTGTTTGGGGACTCGTTGTTTGAGACGATCTAAAGTCTCCTGTGGTGTACCCCCGGCTGCGGCTTCTAGGTTGATAACTCGATCAATGTAGGGAATGGTGGTTTTCAGTTGGCTAATGGTTTGTGCGGTGACGTTGCCGGCTTTACCACCGCCAGTCTGATAGAAAGCGAGGCGAATATTATTCCGTCCTCTGGGGGGGATCATTCCCGCTTGGCCATTGCCAAAACGAATTTCGCCAGTTTGATGATCTAAAATGTAATGGCGATCGCTGCCACTAGAACCATAGAAATCTGCGACTTCTTGCCAAAGTACCCAAACTTCCTCAATTTCTCCTAAGTTATCTCGAATGATTTTCAGGCGATGGGATGCTATTTGGGTAGGGATTTGTCCTTCTTCGACTTCTAATTGTTGTCCCAGTAAAATGGGGGTATTATTAGCAGTAAAAACTTGCTCTGCTTCGTAATTACTTGAACCTAAAACTTCTGCTTGCAGACTAATTGCTTGAAATGCCCAAGTGGTATTAGTTAATAAGCGACGTAGACGAGGTTTTACCCGAAAATTACCAGCTAACCAACGCACACGCAACCAATATAATTGTTGACCGAAAGCTGCTGTTTGACTAAAATCGGCAGGAGCGATAAATTGAATTAAACCTCGTTGTGAAAATGCTTGAGTTTCATCTTCTACCCCTAGCGATCGCCAACCCCAAGGACTAGAATATTCCCATACTAAATGTGGTTGTGTAGGATGAATTATTGGGTGAAGTTCTGGATAGTTTTGTTGTAGGGGTGGGTTGATGCTAACTTGATTGTTATTAATAGAAATAATGGTGTAGTTATGAAGTTGTTCGGGGGCCTGAATTTCTAGGCGATCGCCTATTTGCCAACCAGTTATATCAGCAAGTTGTAGGGTTTTATCTCCGGTATTTGCTGTTGCTGTCAAGATTGTTTGTGTGGTTATATCAGTTGATAATTCATGGGGTAAGGGAGATTCTACCTGTGCATAAATAGTTACTGGTTTATTATCAAAAGATTGGTCAAAACCTAGATAGAGGGTTGGTTCTTGGTCTGTTGTTGGGGTGAAGGGTGAGAAAGATTTTGGATTTACACTATCTGGATAAGTATAGGTAAAGTCATTTTCTGCAAAATAAATCGCTTTTTCTGTTAAGGTAAATTCGTAGCTTAACTTTAATGACTGAATCAGGGGTGGATCATAAATTGGTGCAATGGTTTCAGTGATAATATCTCTACGAAATATTTTTGTGCCACTAGCCTTAGCATTTTGACTTAATGCTGTCTTCAGGGTGATTGTACTGCTGGCTACTTTTTCAATCTCATATTCTTCTCGTTTTTCAGTAGTATTATTTTCGAGCCATACTAATCTAATCACATCATTGCTACTAAAAAAATCGGCAGCATTCCCGACAATATTAATTGCTTTTTCGGCAGGACTATTGCTGACTGCGGCGACTTCATTATAAATAGCGTATTTTCTCTCTTTACTGGGTTGTCCATAATAACCTTGAGTAATTCGCCCACGTAACCAATAACGAGTTTCTCTATTCACAGTGGTAGGCGCAGGCATATTTGTTTGATTGAGAAATTCTAACTTCGCCTGAATGATATCTCCTTCTTTCAACTGAATCGCTGAGGATTTTTCTTGCCATCTGATTTGCTGGTTACTCGCAGATATTTCTTGCCAGCCTGCACCATTATCCATTTCCCAGCGAATGTTTAAATTAGTTGTATTGACAGGTTTATGGCTTAATTTGATGTCAATAGTGATAACTGTATTGGGCTGAATGAAGGTATCGTGTAATGCAATATAAAATGTATCATTAATCTCTGGTTGTACGCCAAAGGGATAAAAATCTTTTGTCAGGTCTAAAGGAGTAGTATTAAATAAGCAAACTTCGGGTATTAAGTTATTTTTTTTAATATTGATACTAGCTTGAATATTGGTAATTTCAGGTATACTTGCCGTGATGTTAGTTAAATTAGCTTGCAACCATTTCTCAGTTTTACCTTGAATTTCACAGGGAGTAGGAATAGGTAAATTTGTAAATATAAATTGATTTTTGTCAGATTTAGGACTAGGGATAATCTGCCATTGATTACCATCCCAATAAGACCAATTTAGGGGTAAAATTGAGAACTGATTGTTATTAGTAGTATTAATAATCAGGTTAAACGCTCTTAACTCTGGTAAAGTAAAAATGTCAGGACAAGTGATGTAAAGAGAATGGGAGATAGGGCGATCGCCAACAAAAGTCAAAAAGGCTGTATCCTTGTGTCCTATTGCTGCTAAGGTGTGATCACTATACTTATCTTGACTCGGTTCGCGCAGGTATACTGCTTGTAATTGTGTGGTTGTAACGACTAATTCTCGATCAGTTGCAAATAGGATTTCTGCATCTAAACTCTCTGTTGATGGTGCTGATATTTGAGTATGGGCGGGAACTAACCCATCTGTGGGACTTCCTTGGGCTAAATAGAAGGTTAGAGGGACTTTAGCTGGTTGGGGTGGTGCGAGTTCTCCCCCAATTAAATCAAGGAATGCCAGGAAATTTTTCTCTGTAACTTGATTGAGGCGATCGCTCACTGATTTTACCATCTTACCAAAGATGCGAATTAATGCCCTACCCGCATCAGGTTGATTTCCCGGTGCAGGTTTCCAGTCAGTAAATTGCTGTACTAAACTCTCAGTTTGTTGCACAATTTCTTCATAGGTGCGCTGATCAATTTTGGGAGGTAAAATAGCCATAATCGATTACTGTAAATAAAAAGGGTAAACCAAATTAAAAATATTATTCGTCGTCCGAATTTGATAATTTATTTGAATTAAAATCACATTTGGTTGCTGAGGATCGGCAATTGTATCTACATCTAAAACATCAATCCTGGGTTCCCATTCAATTAAAGCATCTTGCACATCACTGACAATTTGTCCCACCGTTCCTAAACTATTAGGGGCAAATACTTTTTCATGAATATCACAGCCAAAATCAGGACGCATTACCCTTTCCCCTTTCGCCGTACTGAGAATCATCCAAATCGACTGACGCACACTTTCTTCATAACGTGCTACTGCAATTTGCCCATTTTTCTTAAGTCGGATAGGTAAACTCCATCCCACACCTAAAAAATCAATTTCCATTACATCACCTCTAATGAATCATCATTTATTTTCACTCCAGATGCACATTTAATTTCTAAACCAGATTGTGCTGCCAATTCATATTTAGACTTCGCTTTAATTGTACAATTTGCTCCTGCTTCTAGTTGATAATTTTGTTGAGTTTTTATTTGCAAATTTTTACATTCAATCGAGATATCATCATCACTACTCTTTAAAACAATTTTCCCCTTTGTTTCTATAGTTAAATCTTTTTCTACTTGGATACTCATTTGATTCTCTGGGGAATTAATCACAATTTGATTTTTTCCAGTCTTGTCTTTAATAATAATTTTTTCCTTGCCATCAGTATCATCTAAAACAATCATGTGACCACTACGAGATTTAATCACTCGTTGATTATTCTTACCATCTGCATTAGTAATTGGTGGTTTATCTTTCCCATTCCATAAAGCACCAAGAATGTAAGGAAAATTGATATCCCCTTGTTCAAAAGCCACCAAAACCTCATCATCAACTTCTGGTAAAAAATAAATCCCTCGGTCATTTCCTGCCATTGGCGTTAAAACCCTAGCCCAGTAACTTTCTTCCTCACCAGATAGCCAAGGAAACTTGACTTTAATTCTGCCTAATTTCTCTGGATCTTGGTTATTAGTCACAATCCCAATACTCACTCCATAAAAATGATCATTTTGCTGATTGGATATTAAAAAATCTAGCCCGTTCATGTAGCATTTCTCCTAACAGTAAACGAAGTTTGATAACCCTGTTCTCGTGAATAATAATGTTCCGTAGTCATGATATAATATAGACCACTAAACCTTTTACCTAGTCCCAAAACTTCTATGACTTGCCCAGCGCGAATATGGGGATTACCTTGACAACTACCTTCACCAGTAATGTAGGCGATCGCTATTTCTTGAAACTGTCCTAACGCCATGCGATCGGCTTCTGCTTGACTTGATATAGGTTGATTGACTATTGTTTGATTAGCATTACCAAATGCTTTTTTGACAGCCTTTGTTCCAGAAACTTTACCTCCCATTGTCCCACCTTCTTTTCCTATCCCTGCTTTTCCTAATACTTCTTTTTTTTGTTGAGGACTCCAACCTTTCACTGTCAATTCTTGCACCTGACTCAAAGTACTTAAACGGGGTAAAAATTCTTGTATATTTTCGCTATAAGTGAGAGTTAAAACTTTATCTTGAGTATTTGCATGAGGACGAAAATAGAGGGTTTTTCCCTCCACTGCCACTTCATAACCAATGCGTTTAGCTCTCTGATTTAAAAACTCCCAATCTGTTTGATTATGCTGTAAAATATAGTCTAATTTCACCTGACTATCAGTCACTTTTGCTGTTAGTCCTCTAGTGCGAGCAATTTGACTAGCAATCTCACTATCCTTAACTTTGAGAAATGATTTTGTCTGAGTTCCTCGCAACAACCGATGACGTAAATCATGCCCCCGCACCACTAAAACAGGTGTTGTCTCTTGAGTATATTCTGGTTCTAATCCCGTAATTTCCCCCACCATAATAGTTTTTAGTTCTTGTTCATATCCCATCTGAATTTCGACTTCATTCCCAATATCAAATACTTTGTCATCTACCCATGTCATTTCTTGTTTTACTAAGTCCCAAGTAACTAATCGCAACTCAAACATCCCCGGAACGGCTACATCTTCGGAGACTAAAACCGATATTAAATCAGCTTCTATCTCTACATTTAAAAGTTGATTCTGCACCAAAACTTTCAGATAGGGATTTAACAAGGCAACACCATTTGTCATGATTTACCCCCTAGTCGTAAAGGTGGAATTGTCAACACAGTTCCTGGATTTAAAATGCGGGGATTATTTAAGTGATTCTCTGCTGCAATGACACGCCACAAAGCAGGATCACCATATTCTTCAGTGGCAATACTACTTAAAGTTTCTCCTCTTTTGACAATTCTGACAGGATCATCAATTGGATTAGCAATTTTTGCTTTTTTTATCGGTTCCTTCCACTCTTTAAATCTACAGCTTAAAGTAGCTCGTACAGGTGTACCATCTTCAAGAAAATGAGTTAGTTTTTTAGTGACGCTTTCTAAAAAACCATCAGGTAATAAAAGGCTATCTTTACCCGATATAGTTCCCCAAATCAGTTGACAACGCGGAGGACGTTTGGGATTTTTACCGATACGCGGTTGAGTCAAACTAAAAATTTTGCGCGTATATTTCTGGACATTCTCTGGAGGAAATCCCATCAAGGTAGTGTCAAAGAACAAATCCAGGTTGAGTTGAGTTAGTGCTTGAGATGTAACAGGGCCATACTTTTCCATCGACCACCCTGTTTTGATAATTTCTATTTGATTAGGGTTAAAAAGAACTTTAAATTTATCGGCAAAGTCTCCTGGGTTATTTTTTTCGGCTTTGATAGTTAATTTTTCTAATGTCATCGACTTTTACCTCTACGTTCACTTTCAATAACTAAACGCCGCATCAGTTTGCGTTCAACTTGACTAGCTATAGCGTTAATATCAATAGAAGATGAATTGGCAATTGGTGAAACTGCAGTTTCTCTTGGAGAAAAAGTTTGAGTGGGTGATGATAAATTTGTATTTGAGATGGAGTTAGGTTTTGATAGGTTTAGTTGTTGATTCTGATTACTTTTAGCTATAGGTAAAGGCAAAGGTTGAGGTTTTGAGGATTGGTTATTTATGGAATTTATAGAAATAAGAGGTAGGGGAGAGATATCTTGTTTGTGGTTAGTTAAATTAACTTGAGAAGTTGGAGGTTGTGCGGTGACTATGGGAAGTCGTTGGGAAATTTGAGAAATTAAGTTTTCATGTTTGATAGAGATTAAATAGTCGGTTGTATTTGTTGTATCTGTTTTCTCATCTTTATTTGACACGGATATAGGTTTAATAAACTGATGATTTTTGACCTCGTTCTGTTCGCTTTTGAGAGAGAGAGGTTTAACAAAATCATGTTTATTTAATTGTGTTTGTTGTTGATCAGATAAATCATTGATCAGTGGGAGAGATGGCTGTGCTGGGGAATAATTTTGGAGTTTGGCTTGAATAATTGGTAATCTCTGATCAGATGGTGGCGATTTTTCAGTTATAGGTTTTATTGTGACAATCGCTGGAAATTGATGATTGGGATTGAGTTGTGATTTAGTTGTTAATAATATTTCTTCTGGTTTTGGCTGTTTACTAATAGGTTGCGGCAAAACTATCGGCAATTCTGATGAGAATATATAAGGTGTATATCTAATTGGTTGAGAAGGGTAGTTGAGAGTTAATTCTGATTTAGTAGGTGGAGATATTGGTAATGTTGTTTCTGTTAACGCCATTTCTTCTGATTTTGGCGATTGTTCAGTAATTGGTGATGAGAATATGGAGGGTGTATCTCTAATTGGTTGAGAAGGGTGATTGAGAGTTAATTCTGATTTAGTAGGGGGAAATATTGGTAATTCTTCAGTAATAGGTGCTGATGTAACTACAGGAATTGCTGATGAAGAGATAGAAGTTTGATTAATCGGTGTTGTTACATCTGTAAAATCAGAACTGGATAAATCGGGAGTATTATTAACTGATTGAATTGGTAAAGATGATGAAGAATCTAATTTTCTTTGAATTATATTCGCTGTCGTTTGGACTGGGGAGACAGTAGACGCTGGCTGTGCATAAACAATCGGCAGCAACTCCGATGATAGAGTATTAGTATTACCCCAACGCTGCATTTGTTGATTTAGCAATGGTAACCGATTTAAAAAGCGATCGCATCGATTAATTATCCGCCGACTCATCCCCATTTGCATCATTCCCGGTTGACGTAAGGGACGAGTTAAACGATGTACCAATTCTTCATTAATTGCATCTCGCCAATCAGATAAATTTGCCATAATACCCATTCCCTATAACTTACAAATTCCCTGATGTACTAGTTCAATTCTTTCCACCGCAATTTCATCGCTATTAGCGTTCAACCGTGGCCCTTCCCATTTCACAGGATATGCTTGTTTAAATGTCCACCACATCACCGGAATTTGCTGACTATTCAGTAAGAGAATCGTCCCATTTAACTGTTGAATTAGTCCTTGACTAGTTGCTTGATACCAGATATAAAACAAATCAATATTGACCAATCCTCGACTCAAAACTAAATTGGGGTAGGTGGTATGTTTAGGAAATTTATGAATATAATCATTTAGCCCTCCCTCCTGATAAGATTCCAACTCAATTTCACTACTTAAACCACTAACTTCACTAAAACCACCAACCACAACTCCGCCAATTTCTACAGCAAAGTTATAAACCATGTAAGGGTCATGTCCTACTAAGCTGGCCGTAGAACCTGCGGCTAAAGCTGCATTTAAAGCAATAAATTTGAGATTCATTTTTTCCTATAGAACTCCTATTTAATTTTGGTTAGCGTAGCCTGCGCTGACGCATACAAGATTCAGTATATATTCATAACCCTATTGCCTATTGCCTATTGCCTAACTACACAAATCAGTTTAGTAATCAAAGCAGATTCCTATATTCAATCACTAAGTCGCTGATTAATTTGTGCTACTTGTGTTACCCACTGCTGACGTTCTTGGTGTTCCATTGTCATAATCTGTTCGTAAGACCAATGAAAATGATAAGCAAGGTAAGCTACCTCCTCCAGCAGTCGTTCTGTGGGGTAGCAAACTACTCCCCCACAGGAATAGTTTCCACTTCAAACTCTCCCTCACAATGAGGACAAGCTACCCGCAAACGACTATGACCATTTTGGTTAATCCTTTGATAAAAATCTTGCAAATAGACTAAATCTCCTGAAAATAAACCCTCAATTACTTTGGTATTAATTTGGTCTAATGTTCCTAGTTTGACTATGGTTCTTGCTAAGAGAATAATCACCAAATAACCAGGATTTTTCTGCACTCTCGGATCTCGCAGAGGCGCAATTTCATCATAAGCAGTTGCCAAACGCATCACGCCTTCATAATGAGTATTACCCTCTGCGTCGAGATATCCTTGAGGTAAGATAAAAGGAAATTCAGTTTGTTGCATGATTTTGCTATTAGTCATTGGTCAATAGTCAATGGTCAATGGTCAATGGTCAATAGTCCGATTCTTCACTCCCTCACTCCCTTACTCAGCACTCTTTGCTACAACTTCCTAACCAATAGTGATCCCTTCATGAACTAGTTCCAGAGTTTCTATTGCCACCTCATCTGAGGTAGCATTAAAGCTTGGGGCATTCCAAGTGGTTGGCCAGCTATTTTCTAGATTCCAGCGAATTTTTTCTTCTCCTTTGTCATCAGCTAAAATAATCGACACGTTGCGTCTATCTGCTTCGCCATTTTGTAGTTTCTTGTGCCATTCCCACAGTTCTTTATTATCAGTAATTCCTCTTTTGAGGGTAATATTGCCATAACTATTGAGTCCGGGAATTTGACGTTGATTTAATCCTTTATCTGTCCCTTCTCGATAAGTTCCTGCTTTGCGAGTCGCCGTCAACCCGCTACATTCACGAAAGCCGGCATGAACAATACCATCCCATTCCACCCAGAAATTATAACCACTATAAGGGTCGTGGGGATTAGAAATTGTCGGCATAAAAGCACCTCCTCTAATTAATTTGAATTAACAATACGTAGTCTCATGATTTTGGTGGGCATTGCCCACCCTACAAACACCCTCTAAAAATCAACACATACCTACCTCCTATTGCCTATTGCCTATTGCCTATTCCCTTCATTTCAATGTAATTCCGCTACTACTTTGAACAACTAAAAGTTGAATAAATTCCCCTGGAATGGTGGGAGCTAAACCAACTTCTGCTACTACCTGTCCCCTTTCTCGATTTTCTGGGGGGTTGGTTTGGGCATTACATTTGACATAAAATGCCTCGTCAGGTGTAGTACCTTGCAACGCACCTTCTCGCCACAAAGATTCACAATAAACGCTTAATTCTCTTTGCAGTCGCACCCATAAGGGAAAAGCATTGGGTTCAAATACTGTGTCGGCTAGGTTACGATTTACCCAGCGTCCAAAGGTGAGAAATAAGCGCCGTACATTGATATATTGCCATTCGGTAATGGGACTGAGGGTACGCACTCCCCACACACGCATTCCTCTTCCGGGGAAACTGCGGATACAATTAATTCCCCCGGCGGTTTGGGGATTTAGCTGTGCTTGTTCTGTAAAAGTGAGAGAAAAACTGAGATTTAGTACCCCATCCAGAGGGATATTGGCAGGTGCGCTATGTACGCCAATTGTGCGATCGCTACTGGCATAAATACCAGCAATATGACCACAGGGAGGAATATAATCATCACGGGATTCTACTTGCAGCCAAGGTGCATATAATGCGCCGTTGTGACTAGCCAGTTCTCGACGTTGCTGGTTGAGTTTTTCCACATCAGCAATATTCCAAGCATCAAGAATCGCAAAGCGATCGCCTTTCTGCTCACAATGTTTTAAAATAGCTTGCTGCATCTCGATAATTTGCGCCTCTGCACCCAGCATGATGTCAGGGACACAAACCAAATCGACATTTTCTAAAACTTCGCTAGCCTCTAAACCTTGTTGTAAAGATGCCAGAGTATTGTCAGATAAGGCTATAACATAACAAAGACGACCTCCATTTGCAAAAAACCCTGCGATAGCATCCGCTAAATATCCCTCAGCTTGACCAAAATACTGTTGAAAATGCGATACCAAGGACAGTTTTTTTGGTTCCTCACCTTCCTCTGGCGATAATGTCAAGCCCAAGAAAACCGGCACACCCGTCAGTAACTCAGGTTCTGGAGTAGGAACGACATAGTTAAGAGATATACCTGGTATTTTTGGCTCTAAATTAGACATTTGAGTGTAATTGTCGGAGAGTAGTGAGGGAGTGCTGAGTGAGAGAGTGCTGAGTGAGAGAGTGAGAGAGTGCTAAGTGGTGAAGAATCGGACTAATGACTAATGACTATTGCCTATTGCCTATTGCCTATTCCCTATTGCCTAATAACTAACTTCCCGTCCCACTCCATTGACTCAGGCGGAAGATGACAAACTCTGCCGGCTTCACTACAGCTAGTCCGATTTCGGTGACAACTTGACCTAAATCCCGAATTTCTGGAGGATTAGTTTCAGCATCACATTTCACATAAAAAGCTTCTTGGGGTGTTGTCCCGAACAATGCACCTTTGCGCCACTCGACTACTAAAAAAGCACTGATATTGCGGCGGATTTTTGCCCAAAGTTCGGGGGTATTGGGTTCAAACACCGTCCATTGAGTACCTTTATCAATGGAATCTCGTAAATAGCTAAAGTGTCGGCGGATATTGACGTATTTGAACTCCATATTGGCATCTCCACCCAAAGTCCGCGCACCCCAAACGCGAATATTCCCGTTTAACTTGCGAATAACATTAATACCATCGGGATTGAGTCCATCTTGTTTGGCTTTGCTGAGATGATATTTTAAATCTAAAGCTCCCAAAATAGTTTCATTAGCTGGGGCTTTATGTACTCCTCTTTGACTATCAACTCGTGCATACACTCCCGCAATATGACCACTGGGCGGCACATAAATATTCTTATTACTAGCAGGGTCAAAAACTTGAATCCAGGGGAAATACAAAGCTGCATAGGTCGAGTTGAAGGGTTTGAGAGTACTGACAACTCCAGTGCTACTGAGATCGATGGTATCTAGACTATCGAGAATGGCAATGCGATCGCCTAGTTTTTCGGCATGGTCTTTGATATCATCTCTCAAGGCTAAATTTCCTGGTGCGGCCACGATGGTAATTTCATCAATAGCCTCCAACGCCTCTAACACACCAGCAACCTCACTTTCTGCCGATATCCAAGTCACATAACAACGAGTTCCCCCATTGCGGAAAAAGCCGTAAACCGCGTGTGCTAAGGTATTTTGTCCTTGAGTATCACCTGTCGGCGGTAAAAAATCACCAAAGAATTTCTTAAATTCGCTAAAGTTGGTGATGAGTTTGATTTCCCCGGCTTGGGCAATGTCAGAATCATCACCAGTTGTGGATGCCGATGTTTGAACTTGATAATATCCGGTAATTTTTTCGCCTGAAGGAATTGCTTCTTTAAATTTGATAGTTACAGATTTATCTGCATCATTATTAGTAATAGGATTTGTCTCATCTAAACTAACAAGATTACCCCCAACAAAAAAGCCATAAGTCCCGGCGGTAGTAACTAATGGATAATTACCTGACAATAATTGATAATTTTTTTGATTGCCACCTTTACCTTCGCCAATCTCCACTGGACTTGTAGAGATACCAACAGACTTTGTTGATGACCAAGCATTAGCTTTAATCGTACCAATAAAAGCGGCAATACTAGTTCCTACTCCCACAATTGGGGCAGAACCGGTAGCTATTTCTTCAACATAAACACCTGGAGAAAAATAAGTTGGCATGGTATTAGCTCCTGAATATAACTGAAAAATAAGAACTTACGCACTCAACCAAATAAACCCTTGGATGGTCAATAGTCAATAGTCAATAGTCAATAGTCAATGGTCATTATTTCTTCATTTTGAATTTTGTAGCTTGCTTCTCTTAGAGGACGTTGGAAAAGTCTGTTTCTTTGTCATGTTGAATGCAGCGTAGCGGAATGAAACATCTCGGTATGTGCCACAAAACCTAGATTCTTCCTGACGCTCCGCTCCAGTCAGAATGACATTTTTATACCTACTGAAACTTTTCCAACACCCTCTTAGGGTATTTTGAATTTTGAGCGTTGCTGATCGAGGGATGATTTAGCAAGTTATAAAATTTCCCCCCTACTTGCCTTTCATCCCCTGTTCTGCAACGCCGAATTTTGCATTGGTATAAGTGTAGGTAAAAATACAATATCTACCTGCGTTGTCGGAATTCGACCATCAACAGCAGCAGATACTTGCACTTCTTGCCTAACTTCGGCGTATTGCGTAGAACTGTTAGGTAACGATGCTGCTAGTAGATATTCTCCTGGGGGTAAATTAGTAAAGTAAAAATAACCATCGTAAGCAGTAATTTTGCGGTCAGGTCGCTCAGACATTTTTGCCCATTGCCCACCGTATTGCAGTGCTTTTAGGGATAAAATATTTTGGTATTTTTCTGGCACCTCCACAATTGCAACTATTACACCAGCAATGTGTTTGTTCGTTTCTCCTTGCAAAACTCGACCAGCGATCGCTATTTGTTGGTTTACTATAGATAGTTCCAGCATCGCTACACCTCACACTAAGAGTTTGGTTGATAAACCCCCACCAGTCGCACTTCTTCCCCTGCTTCATCCACAGGAACGGAGATAGTGACAGTACAATGCAATACCACCTTGGGTCTAGTTCCTTCCTTCCCTCCCATTGCTTGCCAAAATTCCCCAAAACTTTGTAAGTTACTAGGGCGTAAACTAATTAGTCTCAGAGGCAGTTCTTGCCCCGGCAAGTTATCTGCAATCCAAGTTTCCGGCAGTTTCCTGTGTCGCAACAATACTTTCATCACAGCCCCCAAAAGTTGATGTTCTGTCTGCACATCTTCTTCATTTTGTGGCCAAGCCGTAATCAGATATGAACAATTTACCCTAGCTGGAGGACGGTTTCTCGTGGCTCTACCGTTAGTCTGACGTTCCACTGACCAAGCACTGCTGCGTAACTCTAGATTCTCCTGCACATCATAAAGAAATAGATTAATCGCTGGTTTTTGTTTAATTGCTCCTTGATATGGTGTTTGAAAACTGATAAAAACTTCAGTGTCTACTGAGGGAACATCAGGTGGAAGTTCTCGCTTCAATAGCAACTCTAAAGTCGTGTCTAGACCATCTAACATAATCTCAACAATGTCTGTTTTATGACACTGTACATTTGGCAAGCGTATGCAAGAACATAACTGTTAGTTCAAAATAATACACCCAGTTATTAGCTTAATAGATAATCCATACATTAAATATTGTCAATCATTTTTGTAACTATTAGTAATAATTGCAACATTCAAAATCAAGTTTTTTTGGACTGTTGACCCTTACGGGTGAGATAGTTGCTTTCCAGGAACGCACTATCTCACTATTGACAAAAAAGCCAGAAAATTTGGTGACACTGCGTAAGTCCTAGAATGACTCCTGATGCTCTTGAAGTAAACCAAGGCTTGTGTAAAAATTGGGGTCTTTCGCATCACTGGCTAAAATTGAGGAATTGGGATATGGCGCGTCTAGCACTGCTGAGTGTATCTAACAAAACTGGTTTAATTGATCTGGCTCGGAGGTTGGTGGAAGAATTTGACTTTGATTTAATCAGCAGTGGAGGAACGGCTCAAGCCCTCAAGGATGCGGGTTTACCTGTGACTAAGGTTGCAGATTACACGGGTTCGCCAGAGATTTTAGGGGGACGGGTGAAAACTTTACATCCGCGTATTCATGGCGGTATTTTGGCGCGGCGGGATGTGGCTAGTGATGTAGCAGATTTGGAACATAACCAAATTCGCCCGATTGATTTGGTGGTGGTGAATCTTTATCCGTTTGCGGAAACTATTGCTAAACCAGGGGTGACTTTAGCAGAAGCGGTGGAACAAATTGATATCGGTGGCCCGGCGATGTTACGAGCAGCATCGAAAAACTTTGCTCATTTGACAGTATTATGTGACCCAGAACAGTATGGTGAATATTTACAGGAATTACGGCAAAATAACGGAGAAGTTTCCTTAGAATTTCGTCAGCAGGCAGCTTTAAAGGGATTTTCACACACAGCGAGTTATGATCAAGCGATCGCCTCTTACCTCGCTGATACACAACAATACACCCTGATCGGTACACAATTACAATCTCTGCGTTACGGTGAGAATCCTCATCAAAGCGCTGCTTGGTATCAAACTGGGACAACTCCTACGGGATGGGCAGCAGCCACAAAACTCCAAGGAAAAGAACTGAGTTACAATAATTTAGTTGATTTAGAAGCAGCGCGGCGAATTATTACTGAATTTACTGATACACCAGCCGCAACGATTATTAAACATACAAATCCCTGCGGTACAGCATTGGGAAATACGCTAGTGGAAGCTTACCAAAAAGCT
Source organism: Nostoc sp. TCL26-01 (assembly GCF_013393945.1). Taxonomy (NCBI): domain Bacteria; kingdom Bacillati; phylum Cyanobacteriota; class Cyanophyceae; order Nostocales; family Nostocaceae; genus Nostoc; species Nostoc sp. TCL26-01. The sequence continues at coordinate 5,193,894 of NZ_CP040297.1, read as the reverse complement.
TTTAATGCTGATTCTACTTCAGCTTTTGGTGGTATTGTCGCTTTTAACCGTTCTATTGATGTGGCAACAGCTAACGAATTAACTAAGACATTTTTAGAATGTGTAGTTGCCCCTGATTGTGATGCCGAAGCGGAAACAATTTTAGCAGCAAAATCTAAGGTGCGAGTCTTGACTTTAGCAGATTTGTTAAGCGGTGGTTCGCAAACTTTAGTCAAGGAAATTGCCGGTGGTTTTTTAGTGCAAGCTGCGGATGATATAGTAAGTGACACAAGTAAGTGGCAAGTAGCTAGCGATCGCCAACCTACACCTGATGAGTTAGCAGAACTGTTATTTGCTTGGAAAGTCTGCAAACACGTTAAGTCTAACGCTATTGTTGTTACTAGCGATCGTACTACTCTAGGTGTCGGTGCAGGGCAAATGAACCGCGTCGGTTCAGTCAAAATCGCCCTTGAACAAGCAGGAGACAAAGCTAAAGGTGCAATCCTCGCCAGCGATGGCTTCTTCCCCTTCGATGATTCTATCAGAACCGCCGCCGCCGCCGGTATCAGTGCCATTGTTCAACCAGGCGGCAGCCTACGCGATCAAGATTCTATCAAAGCTGCTAATGAATTAGGTCTGGTGATGGTTTTGACAGGTGTACGTCACTTTTTACATTAAGAACTAGGGGTGTAAACAGTGAACAGTGAATGTTTATTAACTGGTAACTGATAACTGATAACACTACTCCTCACTCTATGGTGCAGTTTATGAAGTGTCACTTATCACAATTATATTTCTACAGGGTTAGTGTTATTCTCTATTTGTGTGAGGAGCAAGTTGAGAATAAAGAGCGCTAGGAGTGGAAACACGGCAACACGTCCTAGCGCTTTTTAATTAGGGTTTGCTGAAAAAGTATGAAAAAGCAATTTTAAGGGTTGATCCCATTTCACTTTAATCATGATACACATACATTATGTAGAGACGTTGCAATGCAACGTCTCTACTTTGCAATGCAACGTCTCTACTTTGCAATGCAACGTCTCTACTGTTCACATTTAAAGGAAATTGGTATGACCAGTTATTCAAACAATACCAAATATAAGTTTTGATTGACTGTATTCAAACAATTTATAATCCAGAATTATATTAAACTGTAAAACCCAAATTCTACCGCTTTACCAGCTTTCCCTCAGACAATAGGACGAATATGCGGTTGGGCTAAACTGATAATGCTCTTCCTACCTCTCGATAGGTTCTTGGTTTTTTATCCAATTGACCCTTTATCTATTCATAAAGCAAGTCTATAATTTTTTCTGTCTGTTTTCTTCCTTGATTTAGTAGCTCTAAATCTGTCGGATAGCTGATATCACGCAGCGCATAAGTTGCATCTAATATTAATTTTTCTCGATTTCTTAGAGGTTGTTTGAAAAGTAGTTGGCTGTGATTTTCCCTATCTGTCAAGTGTTCGGGAAAAAAAGACGATAAGATTCGCTGTCTAGCAGAATTCTCAAACCCAGCCACATCAGAACAAAGGGGAAAATCTTACTAGCATAACGGCTGAGTATCAAAGCGATACCAGGTAGACGAGTCAGATTATAGGACATAAACAGCCAGCAAAAAACAATGCAATAGCAAACTGGTACGATCACAGTGAGATTTTGGATTGAGCTAGCAGCAAACAGGGGGATATAGATACCAAGATTGTTACCGCCGTTGGCAATTGTGACTGAGGAGACGCGATAGGTTTGCGGATCGCGGATTACTTCCCAGAGCGATCGCTTTCTAGAATCAAATCCGCGAAATTTAGAGTTTCTTTTCAGATTGGCTGACTTATCTTCATCTGAGTCATCCTTATTCAGATTGAGCAAATTTCTCAAGCCAATGAGTATCGGCAGAATCCCCAGTAAACCAGTCCAAGTAGATGGAATTACTAGACCCAGCAAGAAACCAAGTAAACTTACTGTGATTAATGCTGTGAACCCCAGAATCTCACCGACTACAACATGTTGAGGACGAAAAGTCCGATTGACCTCACTGAAGAAGGCCGTTAGATAGATATTGTCATCAAATGTTGTTGCCACAGCCGCAGCTAGCCCAATCTTAATTGTTGCAATTAACCAATCCATCACCATTCCTCAATCAACACCTACTTGATGACCCAAACTAGCGATCGCTCAACGTTTGCAGAAAAACTACATAATATCGATATGATAATGAGAGTATCGCATATTGGGTGTAATGAGTGAGCAAATTTGGTAGTTTATATATCAGCGTCAGCAAAGGAGTCATGATGATTAGCCGTTTGATTGACCTGCTACCTCAACGCATAGGTCAACATATCTTACGGTCGCTCAGATCAGCCACTTGGAGATCGGCTACCTACAGGTTGACAATTCGATTTGCCATCGGACTTGTCTTGACTTTGGTCTTGCCTGTATTTTTTGACAGTTACGCTGTTGCTGCTTCTGAATCTAGTAATCGGTTCCAACTCTCCAAAAGCTCCATAGTCCAGTTACTAGAAACTGTCGGACTATTTATGGCGGGGATAATTTTCTGTGTAGTTTTGGATCGCTGGTTTTATCGGCGTTCTGATCGATCCAACAACACACCCTTAAGAGAGGAAGCGCGGCGGCTCAAACAACTCAAAATTGGATATCCAGAGGGGATGACAAATCTGGAAGTTCTCCGGACTCAAGGCTTGCTGGAAACACGTTTGCGACCTTATGGACTGACTATCATCTGGACAAGCTTTTTATCAGCTTCTTCTCTGATCGAAGCACTCAGTAATGGCACAATTGACTTTTGCGGCGGCGGCGGTACTGCTAGCATCTTCTCGCAAGCCGCAGATCATGTATTTGTGCGGGTAGCTAAGGAAAAATATACAGCTGCCAAAGGTCAAGCGATTCTGGTACCAGAAGATTCACCAATTCAGACGCTTGCTGACCTGAAGGGTAAAAAGATCGCTTTTGACAAAGGCGCTAGCGCACATTATATACTTGTACGAGCGTTGGCAAAAGTCGGCTTAGATTTTAATGACATCGAGCCAGTTTATCTGACACAACCAGAGGCGCTACCCCGGTTCCGCCGAGGTGAAATCGATGCTTGGGTGGTTTGGGTTCCCTACACAGCAACTCAAGCCCGCAGCGCTTATCCAGGGCGATCGATTACAGACCTAGAGAGTATATTTGGCGATCAAGCCTCCGTGGAAGTTCCCACCTATTACTACGCCATTCCAGAACTGGTACGCGACTACCCCGACATACTCAAGGTGATTTTAGAAGAGGTAAACGAAGCTGGAACTTGGGCTAAGAGACAGGAATTAGAAGCTGTTCAAAGATTGACAGAACACCATGAAATTGATCCATCTATTCTAGAAATTTTACAAAAACACAGTGGCGAACGCGCCATCATTCCGATTGACGACCAATCTCTCGATGCTCTACAGCATCAAGCAAATATATTTAGAGATTTAAATCTAATTCCTGAACGGGTGAATGTGAAAGATGGAACCTATAGCTTGCAAACCAAGCAAAACTGGACTTATTAAAATATTAGTCAATAGTCAATAGTCAATAGTCAATAGTCAATAGGCAATAGGCAATAGGCAATAGGCAATAGGCAAGAGTCATTATTTCTTCATTTTGAATTTTGAATTTTGAATTTTGAATTGATTTTGCACTCAGCACCCCTCACTCACTACTCATTACAAGATTAGCGATGACTTTAGCCAATTCTGATGGTTCTACTGGCTTTGTGAGATGATATTGAAAGCCGGATGAGATAATTCTTTGAGAGTCGGCTTCACCGGCAAAAGCAGTTAAAGCGATCGCTGGAAGTTTTTTAGTTGTGGATGTTTCCATAGTTCTTAATCGCTGAATCAGCATATAACCATCGACTTCTGGCATACCGATATCGCTGAGGAGTAAATCTGGTTGGGTTTGGGTGATGGCTTTGAGTGCTTCAGTCGCTGAGGATACTGCTTTAACTTCTACTCCCTGCTGTTCTAAAATGAATGTGAGTAATTCCAAGGTATCAGCATCGTCATCAACGACTACTAGTCGCAAGCCTTGCAAGTTGGGTTCAATGTCTGGTGTGAAATCATCTTCTGATCCTGGGGTAACAGTAATTAGAGGTATTTGGACAGTAAAGGTTGCACCTAAATCTTCTCCCTCACTGCTGACTTGCACAGAACCACCGTGCAGTTCTACCAAGTGACGCACAATAGCTAAACCTAATCCTAATCCCCCAAATTTTCTGGTTGTGGTTTCATCGGCTTGGCGAAAGCGTTCAAATACATAGGGGAGAAAGTCTTGACTAATCCCTTTGCCGTTATCGCTAACTTGAATTTGTGCTAGAGAACCAACTTTTTTGAGGCTGACTTTTATCTGTCCTGCTTCTGGAGTAAATTTTACAGCATTGGAGAGGAGATTCCAGACTACTTGTTGTAAGCGGTTGGGATCACCTTTGACTTTTCCTACATGAGGTGTATATTCAGTGTGAATTTGGATTGATTTAGCTTCGGCTGTTAGACGGACGGTTTCTAGTGCAGCTTCGATAGTGTTTGCTAAGTCGAGGGTACAAGCATTCAAACTCAACTTACCGCGCAAAATCCGGGAAACATCGAGTAAATCATCGATTAACCGTGCTTGTAGTTGGGCATTACGCTCAATTACTTCCAGTGCTTGATTGATTTTATTAGTATCTAATTTGCGACTTTTGAGGAGTTTTGCCCAGCCTAAAATGGGGTTGAGTGGCGATCGCAATTCATGAGAGACTATGGCTAGAAAGTCATCTTTCATGCGGATGGCTCTTTCTAGTTCTATCCTAGCTGTACGCTCCCGTTCTAGTGCTTGCGCTCTTTCTTCTATGGCTAATTTCTGTTCATGAATATCAGTGCAGGAACCAAACCACTTAATAATTGACCCATCTTGATTACGTAAGGGAAATGCTCTGCCTAATTGCCAACGATACTCACCATCGCTAGCTCGACGGAAACGATACTCAATCTCATAATCGTTTCCTGTCTCTAGGCAATCTTGCCACACGACTATTGTCCGTTCCACATCATCAGGATGGAGGATGTTTTGCCATCCTTCCCCTTGAGTTTGTTCTAGACTGGTTCCTGTATAGTCATACCAGCGCTGATTAAAATATTCATGGTAGCCATCCGGTCGTGTAATCCAAAACATTTGTGGCATAGTATCTGCCAGGGAGCGAAACTTTAATTCACTCTCTTGGAGGGCAGCTTCTGCTTGTTTGCGTTCACTAATGTCTACATTGACAACTACGGCGTTGATCATTGTACCGTGTTCGTCGTCAATAGGTATGGCAGAATTCAGAATAGTTTTCCGCTTGCCATCAAAAGTTTCAATGTTAATCTCTTCATCGAGAATAGCTTCACCGCTAGCTAAAGTCCGTGCTAGTGTCCATTCGTCAGCAGCGATCGCTTTACCCGTATCTGCCCACCATCCTCTATACTGATGGTATTGACTGGTATGATTAAGCAAGGGTGCATCTTGACCCCAAATTGCTTTCATCGCCGGATTCATTTCTAAAAGTTTTCCTTGCGAATCGGCAATCAATATTCCTACCGGTAAAGTATCTAAAATCGTCTGCAGGCGCAAACGCTCACTATCAGAATTGTTTTCCGATTGCTTGCGTTCTGTGATATCTGTGAGAATAGCGATCGCTCCAGAAACCTCTCCTTGCTGATTCCAAATGGGACTAATAGAGACAATTACCCACCATAGTGAACCGTCTCGACAGTATAAATGACACTCTTGACTTTGCTCATGCTCTTGTGCTATCCATTGCCAAAAATCTTGTTGATTCTCCAGTTCAATTAAGTCAAAAAGCGATCGCTGGAGTATTTCCTCCACACTGTAGCCTAACTTATCCGCTATTCGATGGTTGACATATTCCGTCTGTCCTAAAGTGTCAAATATCCAGATACCTTCATTGACTGTTTCTAAGAGGCAACGATAATTGATTTTTAGCTTTGCTAATTTGGCTATAGATACTTGACTGGTCGTCCTTAAATGTGCATTGGAGAAACTCACCAGTCCCCCTACCAAGCTAAACATTACTGGATGTATCAAGTCTGTCCAGTTGCTCAAAGCAATCGAATACACAGGTGATGTAAAAAAGTAGTCTTTAACCACAATAGCTAACACTATCGCCAGTAAACCTGGTACTATTCCCCCATACCAACTACTCACAACCACTGATGCCAAAAATAGTAGTGATACCTCTACTTTGAGTTTGAAGAATATTTCTAGAGCTAATCCTACTAAAAGCGCCAGCAATACCGACACCAGAGATATACTGCAACTTTGCCAATAGGAGCGCTGAGTTTCTAACATACTAGATTTAATCGTTGCCACTAAGTCGTGTGTCTTGCTCCAAATCTTCTGTCACATCATCATCTTTAAGATACTGGTAATATCTGTTAACAACTACATGGTAAATATATTTATTACATATGACTAATTATTTACCAGACAAACCATATCCTCAGTAATTATGCGAACATGACATCACGGTTAGCAACATCTTGGAGACAAGCTGTTTGCATTGTAGCTTGAGTGGTTTATCTTGATCAGAACTTATCCATAAAGGTTTTCTGGGGAAACTGAGTATAAAGTATGAAAATTTAGAGATTTTACTTACTTACACTCTCACACCCTGATAATCCAAGACCTTTTGCCAACATTATTAATGTCCTATGCTGCTAATATTAAGTTTGCGTGAAGCGTTTAATCAGATACTTGCTATTTAAATCCACTAGTGATAAATTACTATTGTGTGTGAGGAGCAAGTTAAAAGTAAAAAGCGTCTGAGGTGGAAACACGGCAACACTCTCAGGCGCTTTTTAATTAGTCCGAAAAACATAGCATAATTTGGGCAATTAAAAAAGTGTCATAGGACAGAGTTACTTATTTAAAAATCAATGGTATTTTTTACTTGTGTGTGAGGAGCAAGTTAAAAATAAAAAGCGTCTGAGGTGGAAACACGGCAACACTCTCGGACGTTTTTTATTTTGATATACAGCTTCAATAAGTCGCAAGTGAGGTGTTGTAATAGGCATTGAAAAAGAACCACAACACCTGCATTTCTCACCAAACTGTAGGGGCGGGTTCACGAGATATTCGTGAATGATTGAAGCATATTTGTAAACCCGCCCCTACAACTTCTGGACTTCGGTTTGATAAATTTTGTCAGAAATTCGGGTAGAGTGCGATATCTAACTTTTGATAAAAGTCCACTCTAGTACTTTGATTGGTGCTGCTTGTAGCGCTTGAGTGAGTTCCGCATTGCTTTGAAACTTTAGCTGATGTAAATCACAAGCCTCTACATTGACGGTAAACTGATCATTTTCAAAAGGCCAGGGTTGGACACTCAACAACTGATCACCACGCTCCATAATGTCATAACGTTGATCATCAGGCCCTTTGCTAATTTCTAAAAATCTTTCATCAGCAGGTAACTCACGCTGACATAAAATCAAAGATAAGCGATACCTACGGTAAGCTTCGCTAACACACCACTGCATAAAAGCATAAGCTGCATCTACCTCATCTTTATCTATACCCAGTTCCTCACGAAAACGCTGCTGATTTTGCAATTGTTCATCTAAAAATGCGTCAAAATCTGGAGACTGTCCCCTTCTTGACTCATTTAAACGACTAATGTGCATGGAAATCAATAGAGCTACCCAACGCCCCCGATAACGAGCATTTTTGGCTAAATCAGCTAGTTTCTGAAAGGAGGTGTCTGGAATCATGGTTTGGGGAGCCATTGTAAAATCCATTGGCGCACCCCCCTCAGTTAAGTTATCTTCTTCCCATTCTTTCTCTAAGTCATCATGATGGGAAATTGCTGCTATAGTTTCATATATTCTGGCAGGATAGTCCTTACGTCGCCATTGTCCTGCCAATTGAGCAGCCAATAAAGCATGGGAACGGTGATAAATGATTTCCCATCCATTTGGTGTAGCATTAACAATCACAAATTAATCTCCTCGGTTTTAAATTGTGATTTTTATAATTCACTAAATTTGTATAAATAGTTATTTAAATAATAGGTAATAGGTGAAAAATATTTATTTCCTATTACCCATTACCCATTACCCACTCCCTAATTACTAAGAATGCTGTTCCACTGGATTAGCAATGTATTTAAATGTTGGCTCAGAATTCCAGGGGCCTCGTTCATCATGACCATTGCCATTTGATGATAAGTTGTAATAAAGAGCTACAGTTTCATCAGGTTGAACATTACCAAAGAAGGGGTCTGTCAGTTTACCAAGAGAATCTAAAGCCTTCATAAACATCTGAGTGTGAGAAATTTCTCGTGTCAGCAGATGCACTAAAGTGTCTTTTGTTCCTTGATCAGGTGATAGCTTGATTAACTCTTCGTAAGTCTGACGCGCTCCGGCTTCAGCTGCAATATTAGCTCTCAAATCTCGAACTACATCCCCACCTTCGTTGAGATAATTTGCAGTCCAAGCATTACCTTGGCTATCCAGAAAATGTGGACCTATGCCTCTGACAGCAAAGAGGGTACTTTTGTAAGCCTCTGTTTGATCTACATTTTTTGTATGGGCTTCGATGAGTTTACCAACCATTTCTAAATGCCCAAATTCCTCAATTGCAATATCTTGCAACATATCGCGGATGCCAGCATTTTCCACATGAAATGATTGTACCCAGTATTGTAAAGCTGCTGATAATTCACCAGTAGCACCGCCAAACTGCTCTAGAAGTAACTGAGCAAAACGAGGGTTTGCTTCACCAATATTTACCACATGAATTGGCTCTTTTTTGTGAAAAAACATGAATTGCCTCTTCGAGTATTTTCAACAAATGGAAGACTAACCAAACATTCGCTTGCTAGCCACAGATTTTATGAAATAAAGTAGGCAAAATTATCGAACATAATTCAGGGATCAGAAGTCAGAATGAATTATGTACGAATGACGCTTAATTTTGCCTCTTTTGCTGTTAAACTAGACGCTTCTGCTTCTGCTGAGTAGTCCCCATAGATAGATAGCAATGATTGCTCCAATGATGGCGATTAAAAGTCCAGGAATACTTAAGCTAGTGGCAGTTAGTTGCAAGGTTCCCGTTGCAAACAGACTGTATAAGCTACCACCGATAAATGCGCCAATGATACCTAAAACGATTGTGGAGAGAATACCACCACCTTGGTAACCAGGATAAATCGCTTTAGCGATCGCACCAGCTAATAAACCTAATACTACCCAAGCAATAATATTCATAACGTCCTCAAGAATTTCAATTACATCTGTATTTAGATTACTAAGTACGATGGATAATTGTTTCTTCCGAATGAAATAAATACAAAATCCAAAAGATAGATATGAAAATTATATTCTTAAAGTTTGAAATTACCATTTCTCAATGTTTTTTAAAAATATCGAGTTTTTATTAGTTAAGTATTTGATTTTTATCCCACGATAAACATAAAAATTTGCATATAGAGACGTTGCAATGCAACGTCTCTACTGTTTCACATTTAAAGGAAATTGGTATTAGATAGTGCGTGAGAAATGTTTGTCTTGATTCTGATGATAGATATCAAAGACAACAGCAATATTTCTGACTAATAACCTACCAATTTCTGTTACCTGGATATATTTGCTAGATAAGCTCACCAATCCATCAACTTCTAATGGTTTTAAAGCTTCTAATTCTTCGGCAAAATATTCATCAAAATCGATATAATACTTCTCGGCAATTTCTTGCTTAGACAATTGAAAGTTAGACATGATACACATAATCACATCTCGCCTGAGAATATCATCTGCCGTTAGTTTGATACCTTTACTGACTGGTAAGATATCATGGGAAATTGCTTGGTAATAATCTTGCAGGTGCTTATGATTTTGTACATAGGCATCATTGAGCATACTGATAGATGTAGCACCAAACCCTAAGAGTTCTGTACCCGCGTGGGTAGTGTAGCCTTGGAAGTTACGTTGGAGGGTGTGGTTACGTTGAGCGATCGCTAGTTCATCGTCAGGTTTAGCAAAATGATCCATCCCAATGAACAAATACTCGCTATTTGTCAGTTCCTCAATAGTCATCTTTAATATTTCCAACTTTTCCTGGGGTTGAGGTAAAGCCTCTACAGGAATATTTTTTTGTGCTGGTTTCATCCAAGGTACATAAGCAAAGTTAAAAACTACAATGCGATCGGGATCTAGTGCAACTGTCTTTTTCACTGTCTCCCGAAATGTCTGTAAAGTTTGATGAGGTAAACCGTAAATTAAATCCACATTCACACTATCAAACTGAGCTGCTTTAATCCAACTCATCACATCAAATAGTAGTTCTTCTGATTGAATACGGTTAACAGCTACCTGTACTTGGCTATTAAAATCCTGTATGCCAAAACTAATGCGATTAAAGCCAATTTCCCTCAGAAAGAAAATGTAGTTTTTATCAACGTAACGCGGATTAATCTCAATAGAGATTTCTGCTTGCGAATCAATATTAAAGTATTGAGTAATATTTTTCCACAAAAACTCAACTTGATCACAGTCGAGGTAATTGGGTGTACCACCACCCCAATGAACTTGTAAAACTCGTCTGTTGGTATCAATCAAGTTAGCAGTATGCTTAATTTCTTGCACCAACTTTTCTAAGTATGGTTTAGCAATATTCTTGTTATTAGAAATTACTGTATTACAGCCACAAAAATAACAAGCACTCTGACAAAAAGGAATATGGAAATACAAAGAAAGCGGTGATTGGCGTTGATTGGAGAGAGCGATCGCTTTTTGAAAATCAGTTGCAGTAAATTCTTCAGTTAACTGTGTAGCGGGTGGATAACTGGTATATCTAGGTGCAGGCGTGTCATATTTTTTGATCATATCCAGATCAAATTTGACACCAGGTAAGACAAAAACCATCAAAACCTCCAAGGTAATCAGACCTTTGAAATAGGGAGTGTGGGAGTTTAGTAGTGCTGAGTAAAGAGTGCTGTTAGCGGTAGCGGGGCGATGAGCAGCGTGCTGAGTAAAGAGTGAGGGAGTGAGGGAGTGAGAGAGTAACAATTGCTATTGACCAATGACTATTGACCAATGACTATTGACTAATGACTCTTGAGTATCTAGCTGGTTTTTAGTGTAGAGATTAACGCTAGAGTATGATGTGTTGACTGAACTAAAAGTAGCCAGAAGGGAGTGGGAAAGAAACTTTTTCTTAGTCTCTAGGCTCTCATAAACTAGCGGCTTCAGTGCTACCAGGATTACGGCTGCTAGTTAGGCTACTAAATACTACCTGACCGAGGGCTTTAATTAAATTCCCTTCTAAGTCTGTAGCCATTTGCATATTGAATTGGAAAGCCTTATTTGCTTCGATAACGATTCTATCTGCTGTGGCATCATCGATGGGTAATGAGTCTAATGCTTGACGATACTTGTCTTTGAATGCTTTTTTGTCGGGAATTTGCTCGAAGTTATAGAAAGATGTACCTTCATAGCCGGATAATCTCAAAGTTGATTGAGCGATTTTTTGTAACATCTGACCCCCGGAAAGATCGCCCATGTAGCGAGTGTAGGTATGACCAATTAACAAAACGGGTTCAGTAGCACAGAGTTGGCGAATGTGGCTAATGTAAGCCTGAGCGCTCTTGGAAGGGGCAATCAGGTTACGCCATTCATTACCATAGTAGAATACCATGTCTTTTTCTAAGGAGGCTTGGCGATCCAATTCTGGAAAGTAAACTGCACTGATAACTGGATGGTTGATATCGCTTTTAATTGCTGCTTCCAGTTCACTGTAGACAAAATACAAGTTGCTCAAAAACTTGCCAAAGCATTCTTTATCTACAACCCCCTTCAAAAAACATTTCATAAATCCTACGTTTTCTGCGGCTGTATGAGCTTTTTGAGTGCCAGAGCGCAGTTTGACGGCTAGATTGCTGCTCATTTGTGCTTCCTTGATGTTTTAGTGGCGATGAGGAGATAGGGAGAGGGGGAATAACTAACTCTGACTTGCAAATTCCCATACCCTCCAAAATCATTTAACTATTAATACTTATATAACTACATAGCTATTAATATTTTTTTATATTTCGCTTAATTTCACGTCATAATCCCAGTGACTGTGGGCTAAATATTTAATTTTGCAGCGTTGTATAAGTGTGAGATGAATCGGCGGTTGAAACCATTGATACTTCGTTTCAAATAGAGCTAAATCGTCTCATGGGATTTTTTCTCTGGTTAACGTGATTAAATAGAGTCCTAACAGCGTATGGTGGGGGACTTAAACCAGTTATCAGTTAACGCTGATTCAATTATCTTGACTGATAACTGTTCACTGTTAAAGTGGGGGACTTAAACCCAATTATCTTGACTGATGACTGTTTACTGATAACTGTTCACTGTTAAAAGACCTCTCCCCGAAACGGAGAGAGGCTTAGAAACCTGATTATTTCTGAATAAGTTGTAGATTTTGAGCAGCCTTCCTTTGTAGAGAAGGGGTTGGGGTGAGGTTTCGTCGAATCACCTAAACTTGCTTTTGCTGATTTTCCAAGTGATTTTGGATACGTGCAACTACATTATAGTCATCTGCACCGGCCGGAGTTCTTGATTCTACGATACCTTCTGTTGCTCCACCGATCGCTTTCCAGGCGGCTAAACCACCTTTGAGTTGTGATACATGCTCAAAGCCAGCCGAACGGAGTAAGTTTGCAGCTTCGGAACTTTGTTCTTCATTTGCACCGTAAACATAAATATCACGGCTTTTTTCTAAAGAAGATGCAGCTCGTTCTACCAATTGATCAATGGGCATTGGCATCGCACCCATAATATGACCATCATTATAGGTAGAGCGATCGCGTACATCCAATATTGTCAAAGCGGGTTCACCCCATTCTAAACGAGACTTGAGTGTGTGAGCATCAGATTGTGGTCTAATTGGTGGCTGTTGAGGAATAATACCACTCAGCAAATTGTTATCCATAACCTAACCTTGAATCGCTAATTGCATTAGTTGCAATTTAACGAAATATTTAAAAACAATTCTCTGACTGTGGTATGAATATCTCAAACTCTTTCTTTTGACAGACTAGAATAAATTGTAATTTTCAGGGTGTAATTTTGGCGATCGCTAAAAATAACCCATCTTCAATTTTTTGTTTTAATACATCATTTGCACTATATTTCAGAGCATTAATGAGTAATTTATTATCCTGAAAATATTGTTGTAATAGCTGGATTTGCTCATGACTAAATTGCCAATCATGACCAATATTCCGATATTGAATTAGAGTAGTTCTTAACTTTTGCTGCCAATCTTTGCCTTGCTCACACCACCAGTGACGAAATTTTGTGAGATTACTTTCTGTACTAGGTAACTTTTTTTGGAGTTTTCTTAGTTCTTGCTGCAATTGTGCATTTCCCGCTAAATCAATAGCTTCTTCAAGATTAATGTTGAGAGCGCGGGCATGATTAAAAGCATAATCATCATTTAGAGTATGTTCAACAGTAAAATATAAGTCATTAGCACAGTTTAAAATACTGCTCAACAATTCATCCAGGCTCAATTCAGGATTAAATGCTAGATTACCCATATAATCCCATTCTCGTCCGTAGTGAGGCGTATAGGCAAAAGCGTAAGTACAAACTAAATAAAAAGCTCTCACATCCGCAGATTTTTGTATATCAGGAATTGAACTGGTTTTTTGATGTAACCAAATTAAATAATTTTGGATTTTGTCATCATCAACTACCAGGGAATCAATTCTATTTTTCATTAGCTGTAATATTTCATCAGTATTGGCGAACATACTTACAGTTAGTAAAACTGCATTTTGCCAACGAGCCTTACTCATGTGATTAACTAATAATTGTTTCCCCTCATCTAGAAAATTTTCTACAATATATTTTGCGGTCAGATATTCTTGAAATGCTAAATGAGAGAAAGAGTAAATTCCCCGCGATCGCTCAATTAATAAACCATCTTGTGCTTCAATTCCTTGCATAATTGCGGCACTATTTTGCTGCAATTGTACTGTTTGTTGATCAGTATTTGGTAACCTAGATAAATATTCAGATACCAATTGCTGTATTTTATCCTGTTCAAAGAAGTAATTTTCTTGAGTAAATGTGCTGACTGCTAGATAAGCCAGTAACTTTTTCTTCTTAATTAGCGTCAAGTTAGAGTAAAAATTATCTCTTTTAATCCCTCTAATTTCATCCCATCTAGCTAATAAAATATTTAAGGCTTGATCGCATAAATTAGCTGGTTTCACAGGGAATTTTGCTTTAACTTGAAATACCAAGCACAGCAGATGCAGCAAGATGGGTGTAGCAGCAAATTCTCTGATCAGGTGATTTTCTCGTAAGTTCAATTGTTGAATAAACTGATTAGCAATTATCTCGCCTGCATCCATTGAATGATGAGCGATCGCCACAAACCATTTTTTCACAAAAAATTCTACTTGTTGGTCGTTAAAATCGGCAATTTCAACTTCAGTAAATCCCTGAAATCTATATTTTTGAGCAGCAATACGACAACTAATCACAAATTGATTTTTATAATAAAGCTGAGTAAATTTGCGAATTTCTCGAATAACTGTTTCGGCATGATCTAATGGCACTTCATCGAGTCCATCAAGTAAAACTAGGGCTTTACCGCTAGTCAAGATTCTGATAGTTGATTCTTCATCGATCCCACTACAAAGAAACTCTTGACTAATGTATTGCCAGAGATTTAATTCCGTATCACTTTGCACATCTTCCGCAAATTCTTTGAGGCGGATAAAAATTGGTACGTGTTGTGGCTGCAACATACCTTGATTGCATTCCATCGCCAGATATTGTAAAAACGTCGTCTTCCCTGATCCAGCTTTTCCTAGTACCATTAACTTGGAGTACCGCGATACCGCTTCTAACCCTAATAACCCTTTTTGATGCTGGCTTTGTCCAAATCCACGAAAGCCAAACTTAGAATCTAACTCCTGACACAGATCAGCAATTTCTTGCCATCGCTGATTGGTGATTTCCTCTAACATACTGACAGGAGTGTAAACTTCGGCTAAAGGAATTGCCTGAGCAATATCTAACATTTTGATAGTACTGCACTGGTCTTGAATTTTATCTTGGCGTTTTTGGCGTACTTGTGGTACTAATACATCAATTTCAACAGCAGTAGACTGTGAGTTAGTCTCTGATATCGTGTCTTCAGGTAAACTTGCTACTTTTTGCCAAGATAATCCTAACTGTTGGCAAATTTGGACAAAACAACTACGAGATACTGGTTCACCAGCAAAAAACTTGGAAACTGGCTGACGTGTTATGCCAATAGTTGCTGCTAGTTTTTGCTGACTTAAGGTTTTGTCTGTTAATGCTGTTTTTGCAGCTCTAATACCTTCTGATGAAGCTCTGAGTCCTTGACTTGTCATTCTCTCAGCTAATAATATATTTTTTTATACTGGTATGTTGTAGCTGCACTTAGACACACTCTGGACTTATACTCGTATCTTCCCGTAGGCAGTTTTTCCTGCGGTTAGATACGAGTATGATGTAATACAAATGTTATGACTGGAATTGTTATTTGGCTTTGTTTTGCAGCCAAATGAGACTTTTCGGAGAAGTTTTTACAGACTGGGGAACACACTTAAAAATCAACTTCTCTTTACCGTGAAGATTTACAATTATAGCACCACTCTATAAAAACATACCAAGGTTATACGAAAGTTATACATTAGGTATGCAGCATGAGAGCTGAACTTTTCACAAATTTAATGGAAAATTAGGTGTAGCTAGGTACTACGGCAGTGTAGAGTCATTAGCTATGGTTAGTCTGTGTACTCACAGAACAGTGGACAGGATAAGCACCCTGACGAGAAGCACATACAGCACAGACACCTTAGCAGTGATCCCCTATTCAAAGCTATGTAAAAGCCGCAAATGCCAGGCAAACAATAGGCTAGAACAATATAAAAAAATATGGTGATGCTTTCTGCGATCAACCCCAAGATTCTTGTTGTAGATGATGATTTTGGAGTGCGTAATCTTATATATCGCTTTTTAAGCCGCAAATATCAAATAGAGTCTGCGGCAGATGGGAAAACTGCTTTGTCTTTGTTTGAGCAGTTTAACCCGGCTTTAGTCATTTTGGATTGGAATCTACCAGATACGAGTGGATATCAATTATGCCAAGAAATGCAGAGTCGCAACGATGTTTTAGTGATGATTCTCACTGGACGAACCGAGGAAGCTGACAAAATCAAGATCCTGGCAGCTGGTGCTGATGACTTTATTACTAAGCCTTTCAGCCTAGCAGAAATTGAAGTTCGCGTCCAAGCTCTTTTAAGACGCATACGCTCAATTAAACCATCTCCTTCCCAACGGTTAATTTTTAAGCAATTAGCAATTAATCCGGAAGGAAGAGACGTAACTCTCAACGATAAACCCTTAAATCTCACAGCGTTGGAATTTAATATTCTGCATTTTTTAGCCAGTCATCCAGGTCAAGCTTGGAGTCGTCCACAGTTAATTCAAAAAATCTGGGGTTGCGACTATGTGGGAGATGGACGAGTAGTTGATGTACACATCGGTCAGTTACGCAAGAAATTAGAAGAAGATACCAGCGTACCTGAGTTTATCAAGACTGTACGCGGCTACGGTTATAAGTTTGAAATCCCGGAATGAATCAATTCAAAATTCAAAATACCCAATTTTGAATTTTGAATTTTGAATTTTGAATTGGTATGAGTCCTATCCTAAACTTTCCCAAATCGCCGTTCTCTTTGCTGATAGGCACATAAAGCGCGGTGAAATTCGGTGCGGTCAAAGTCTGGCCAGAGAGTGTCAGTGATGTAAATTTCACCATAAGCCATTTGCCAGAGAAGGAAATTGGAGAGGCGCATTTCTCCGCTTGTGCGGATTAATAAATCTGGGTCAGTGATTCCGGCGGTGTATAAGTGCCGTTCAAAGATTTCCTCATCAATTTCATTTGGCTGGAGGAGGCCTTGCTGGACTTTTTGGGCGATCGCCTGACAAGCTTGTAAAATCTCTTGTCGTCCACCATAATTAGTAGCGACAGAAAAGCGAATACCGCGATTGTGTTGAGTTTCTGCCATCGAACGGGAAATTTCTGCTTGTAGCGATCGCGGTAAATCAGCTAAATTCCCGACAAACTGAATTTGCACATTCTCCTCGACCATTTCCCGCAATTCTTGGCGCAGAACTCGCTGGAATAAAGTCATCAAAAAGTCTACTTCTTCTTGTGGTCTTTTCCAGTTTTCTGTGGAAAAAGCATAAGCCGTCAGGGCTTGAATTCCCCAGTCTTTACAGCACCTCAGCAAATCCTTCAGGGCATCTACTCCCCGTTTATGACCCATAATTCGGGGTAAACCTTGGCGTTTAGCCCATCGACCATTGCCATCCATGATTACCGCAACGTGTTTGGGTAGTAGTTCTCGTTTCAAGTCGGGGGGTAATTGTTGCAGTTCAGTTTGTTGTGTTGTCATTTTTTGTCTCGAGAAGCGGCCGATGGTAAACCGAGTAACCGTGAAACCAATGCTAATCCCTTATCACCAATTTGACGACCCAAACTTAACAAACCAGGAGCAACGGCTTCCCGATCGACAGTTGGGGATAATCGAGTCTCTAAGGACTCTTTGAGCTTTCTGATCGTTAGTGGTCTATTTAGGGTTCCCCTTTCCGCTAGAGAAATAGAACCCGTTTCTTCAGATACAACGACACAGATGCAGTTTTCGACTCGCTCAGTAATTCCCATCGCGGCCCGGTGGCGTGTTCCCAACTGGCGCGAGGCTGTGCGTCCCGAAAGCGGTAAAATTATACCCGAAGATACAATCCTCGAACCACGAATCAAGGTTGCTCCATCGTGCAAGAGAGTCTTTGGTTGAAAAATTGTCTGGATCAGTTCCTTAGAAACATCCGCATTTAGCTTCACCCCAGGCACAGAAAAATCTCTTTCGTCAATGGGGCCTGTTGTTTCTAAAATCAGCAAAGCTCCTATTCGGTTTTTTGAGAGTTCTTTAACCGCTTCGACAATTTCATCAATTACACTATCAGACTTAGGAATTGTCAGACTAGCGGGTTGAAATAATTGCTTAAATTCCCCGCGTCCTAATTGTTCCAAAAAACGCCGAAATTCTGACTGGAGGGCAACTGCCATTGCCACCGCACAGCCAATCACCAATTTTTCTAAAACAAAATTTAACAGGGGTAAACCAAATCTGTAACTGATGGCTGAGGCTAGCATCAAGACAATAAATCCTCTCACCATCCACAATGTCCGGCGCTCACTAATAATTACTAGTATCATATACGTCAGCGCCAAGACAAATAAAATATCCAGAGTCCCCAGCAGCAAGGACTGTGACCATCCCAGGTTTACCAGCCATTGCTTCCATAAATCTCTCATGACATCTGGATTACTCTTTAATACTTTTGGTCATTAGTCATCAGTCATTAGTCCTTGGTACTTGGCTAATGACTAATGACCAAGGACTAATGACTAATTCTTCAATCTTTCTGGTAAACAATCTTGTCGAATCAAGTCTTGATAAGTTTCGCGTTGCAAAATTAAGTTTGCTTCGCCATTCGCCACTACAACTGCTGCCGGTCGGGGTAGACGGTTATAGTTGGATGCCATACTGTAATTGTACGCACCAGTTGCCATAACTACGAGGATATCCCCTGGTTCAGTTTTGGGTAGTTGAGCATTTTTTATCAGAATATCCCCTGATTCGCAATGTTTACCAGCGATGGTAACTGTTTCTGTAAGGGGTGCAGATAGCTTGTTGGCAATCACTGCTCGATAAACTGATTGGTAGGTAATGGGACGGGGGTTATCAGACATACCACCATCAATGGAAACGTAGGTACGGATTTCCGGTATTGTTTTCGATGAACCAACAGTGTAAGCGGTAACGCAAGCCGTGGCAATGAGCGATCGCCCCGGTTCACTCAATAATTTTGGTAAAGGCAGATTCTCGGCGGCACAAGCAGTTTGTACCACTTCACAAATTGCTTTCACCCACTCATCAATACTTGGTGGATCATCTGATTCTACATATTTAATCCCCAAGCCACCACCAACGTTTAATTCGGTGATATCTAACCCATATTTTTTTGCATCTCGCAACCACTCCACCATCACAGCCGCTAAATCCCGGTGGGGTTGGCGCTCAAAAATTTGCGAACCAATGTGGGCGTGTAATCCCACACAGGTTAAGTTTGGTTGTTGGCTAACAAACTCAAAAACCTCACCCAAATCGTTAGGATCAAAGCCAAATTTGCTATCTAAATGTCCGGTGCGAATATATTCATGGGTATGGCATTCAATTCCTGGTGTCAATCGCAACATCACCCGCGTCCCATGTAGAGACGTTGCATGCAACGTCTCTACAACACCCGTATGCAACGTCTCTACGAGGGTATGTAATTCGTGCCAATTATCCACCACAATGGTGACACCGGATTCAATCGCCAAAACCAATTCATCGCGGGATTTATTATTGCCGTGGAGGTAAATCTTATCGGGATTCACACCCGCAGTTAGCGCCGTGTAGAGTTCGCCACCGGAAACCACATCAATTCCTAAACCTTCAGCCGCAGCGATCGCTAAAACAGCTAGACAATTCCAAGCCTTAGAAGCATACAATACCTGAGATGCCCCTGGATAATATCTCTGAAAACCATCTCGATATTGTTGGCAAGCTGTTCGCAGGGTTTCTTCATCTAAAATATATAAAGGTGAACCAAACTGCTGCACTAGATTTGTGACATCACACCCACCGATTTCCAGGTTGTCATCACTGTTAACTTTAGCCGTTAACGGTAACAGTTCCTGGTTGGGCGAAATATTTGTGCTTGTGTTGCGCCTTGGAGGTAAATACTGAGTCCCAGCATTTTGAACCCCGGCAGGGTGAGTCGATACCATAACTATATAATTTTTCCTTGTTCAAATTACGGGCGTGAATTAATTCTCCCGATCCCAGTTTACAAAGGGTTTGTAATCTTATTCAAATAAAAGTGATCTCATCAAAGTTAAACCTAAAATCATTAACTGCTCAGGATTTAAATGCCATCGTAGAACTAGATCAAGCTTGTTTTGGTGGACTTTGGACTTGTGAAGGCTATCAACGAGAGATAGATAGCCCCAACAGTGATTTACTTGGTCTAGTTTCTCCCACTTCCAGCACTAAAATACTGGGCATGGGATGTTTTTGGTCAATTTTAGAGGAAGCCCACATCACAATTGTGGCTGTCCATCCTCAATATCAACGTCAAGGTTTGGGACAGGCTATATTATATTTCCTTTTGCGAACAGCTGGCGATCGCGGCATGGAGCGAGCAACCCTCGAAGTCCGCGCCTCCAACTTACAAGCCATATCTTTATATCAAAAATTCGGCTTCCAAACAGCCGGTCGGCGGCGACGCTACTACCAAGATAACGGCGAAGATGCCCTAATCCTCTGGCTCCCCGACCTGCAATACCCCCAATTTCCAGCAAAATTAGACCACTGGCACAACATAGTCGTGGATAATCTTCAAAAATATTCTTGGGATTTAGTCAATAGTCATTAGTCAATAGTCATTAGTCAATGGTCAATGGTCAATAGTCATTAGTTCCCAGTTCCCAGTTCCCAGTTCCCAGTCCCCAGGTCTTTTTTTGAATTTTGTTAGCGCAGCGTAAAGCCTTCTCTTTCAGAGACGCTAACGCGAACGGCATAGCTTCTCTACGAGACGCTACGCGAACGCTTAGAGCGAGTCCGCGATAGCGCAGCGTTAGCGACGCAGGAGCGTCGCGTCATTTTGAATTTTGAATTGATTACACACCCAGTCTCAATTGTCGAGATGGAAAACAACTAACTTAACGAGGAAATGTCTATTTTTGTGAAACTTTAATCATCAGAATATTTAATAGCAGCAACTAAAATATTTTGAATAAAATATTACCTCTGGCAAGGTATTGATTCTTGTGACGTACTTGTGCTAATAATTGGTATTTGTGATCGTTTAATAAAATCCCCAACTTAAGAGTTGGTCTGTATTTAGTCAAGCCCAAAAATGCTGATAAAGTCAAACTCCTCAGTACAGTCAGCAGGGCAAAAGCAATAAAGGAATAATAACCAAGCCATCAACTTGTGTGATAGCTCTTGGATGCTGATTATCTTTCGATACAGGCATCCAAACTCTTAGCCTGTGCTAAAATCAGCGTACCGGCACGACGCAGGTGATGGGAAAAATGCCATGTTTGAACGCTTCACAGAAAAAGCCATTAAGGTAATCATGCTGGCCCAAGAAGAGGCCCGCCGTTTAGGTCACAACTTCGTTGGAACCGAGCAAATCCTCCTGGGTTTGATTGGGGAAGGTACGGGAGTTGCGGCCAAGGTGCTGAAATCGATGGGTGTCAATCTCAAAGACGCTCGCATTGAAGTAGAAAAAATCATAGGCCGGGGTTCAGGCTTTGTGGCCGTGGAAATTCCGTTTACGCCACGGGCAAAGCGGGTTCTGGAACTATCCCTAGAAGAAGCGCGCCAATTAGGGCATAACTACATTGGCACCGAGCATCTGCTGTTGGGCCTGATCCGGGAAGGGGAAGGTGTTGCAGCCAGGGTGCTAGAAAATCTTGGGGTGGATCTATCGAAAGTCAGAACCCAAGTCATCCGGATGTTGGGAGAAACCGCCGAGGTTTCTGCGACCGGGCAATCGGGACGCACCAAAACACCTACTCTGGATGAATTTGGCTCGAACCTAACCCAAATGGCTACGGATAACAAACTCGATCCAGTGGTGGGACGCGCCAAGGAAATCGAGCGTGTGATTCAGATTTTGGGTCGCCGGACAAAAAATAACCCAGTATTAATTGGTGAACCTGGGGTTGGTAAAACCGCGATCGCCGAAGGTTTAGCATCACGCATCGCTAATAAAGATGTCCCCGACATCCTTGAAGATAAGCGGGTGGTGACACTAGATATCGGTTTATTGGTCGCTGGAACCAAATACCGGGGTGAATTTGAAGAACGCCTGAAGAAAATCATGGATGAGATTCGCCAGGCGGGTAATGTAATTCTCGTAATAGACGAAGTACACACCCTCATTGGTGCAGGTGCAGCAGAAGGGGCAATTGATGCGGCAAATATCCTCAAGCCAGCGTTGGCCAGAGGGGAACTGCAATGTATCGGTGCAACCACCCTGGATGAGTACCGCAAGCACATCGAACGGGATGCAGCATTAGAACGCCGCTTCCAACCAGTGATGGTCGGTGAACCCTCCGTCGATGAAACAATAGAAATTTTATATGGTTTGCGCGATCGCTACGAGCAACACCACAAGCTGAAAATCTCCGATGAAGCTTTAGTTGCGGCGGCGAAATTATCAGATCGTTATATTAGCGATCGCTATCTGCCAGACAAAGCCATCGACTTGGTTGACGAAGCTGGTTCGCGCGTGCGGTTGATCAACTCCCAACTGCCCCCCGCAGCGAAAGAGTTAGATAAAGAACTGCGCCAAATCTTAAAAGAAAAAGATGATGCAGTCCGTTCCCAAGACTTTGATAGAGCTGGGGAACTGCGCGATCGGGAAATGGAAATCAAAGCCGAAATCCGGGCGATCGCTCAAAGCAAAACCAATGCTTCCGGGACAGAAGGCGAAGAACCTGTAGTCACTGAAGAAGACATTGCTCATATCGTCGCTTCCTGGACGGGTGTCCCTGTTAACAAGCTCACCGAATCCGAATCCGAGAAGCTGTTGCACATGGAAGACACCTTGCACCAGCGCTTAATCGGTCAAGAAGATGCGGTGAAAGCAGTGTCACGAGCCATTCGTCGCGCTCGTGTCGGTTTGAAAAATCCCAACCGACCCATTGCTAGCTTTGTCTTCTCCGGTCCAACTGGTGTTGGTAAAACCGAGTTGGCTAAATCCTTGGCTTCCTACTTCTTCGGCTCAGAAGAAGCGATGATCCGCCTGGATATGTCCGAATACATGGAACGCCACACCGTCAGTAAGTTGATTGGTTCCCCTCCTGGTTATGTTGGTTATAACGAAGGTGGACAATTAACCGAAGCTGTACGCCGTCGTCCTTACACCGTGGTGCTGTTCGACGAAATCGAAAAAGCTCACCCCGATGTCTTCAATATGCTGCTGCAAATTTTAGAAGACGGTCGGTTAACCGATGCTAAAGGACGCACCGTAGACTTCAAAAATACCTTGCTGATTTTGACATCCAATATCGGTTCCAAGGTAATTGAAAAAGGCGCTTCGAGTATTGGCTTTGAATTTACTGAAGATGCAGGCGAATCACAGTACAACCGGATCAAGACTTTGGTAAACGAAGAACTCAAGCAGTACTTCCGTCCAGAGTTTCTCAACCGTTTGGATGAGATTATCGTCTTCCGTCAGCTGAACAAAGAAGAGGTGACACAAATCGCCGAAATCATGCTCAGAGAAGTATTTGGTCGCTTGACAGAAAAAGGTATTACTCTAGAAGTTAGCGATCGCTTCAAAGACCGCCTCATCCAAGAAGGCTACAGTCCCAGCTACGGCGCAAGACCATTACGCCGAGCAATTATGCGCCTCTTGGAAGATAGCCTAGCAGAAGAAATTCTCTCCGGTCGCATCAAAGATGGCGATACAGCCCTAGTTGATGTCGATGAAAACGGCAATGTCCAAGTCAGTTCTCAACAGCGCCGGGAATTATTACCCCAAGGTGTTGAGTCATAGTTAAATTTGGGATTTGATTCTCAAGTAATAATTAGCAAGCGGTAGAGAAATTTATTCTCTACCGCTTCTCTTTTTTTGATTCTAGTGATATCAGTAACTATGACTCATGTAAATCTGCTGCTTTTGGCTGCTTTAAACTATTTTGAGTTAGATATTTTGCTCTATCCTTTAGAATTTCTACTAATCCATAAATTTCATCTAGACTCGAAATGGATTTTTTAGCTTCTTTGCCATCCACATCAATAATGCCGATATATTTTTTATTGGATTTAAACCATAGTCTGCAAACAGTTTTAGATACCTTATGATCAAGATTAATACCAAAATAATTTTTTGTACCTCTAAATTGAAGTTGGCTAATATCAATAACTTCTCGTAAAATAGCCTTCACAATTAAAAAGCCTTGCATTTCTTCCTCTGTTATCGGAATTTCATTCTCAGATAAGGAAGAATCTGTTTCTGTGTCTACTTCTGTGTCTTGAGTAGAAGTAGATTGTGCGCCTGAAGTTATAGTGTCAGGAAGATCAATAGCTGATTTTAATCTATCTGTGATTCGGTCATTAATAAATTCCTTAAGGGAACGCTTTGTAATCTCTGTAAATTTATCTGTGACTGATACAGTTAATCTACCTGTATATACTTGGCTGGCGAAGAATTTAACAAATTCCGGTGATGGTTCAATAAGCTGTTCTGCCATAAGGCGTTTAATCTCTTTTGTATAAAGAAGATTTTTGGCAAAATCTGCCATCTGCTCAGGATTAAACGCTATTTTAGAAAACCGTTTAAGCTCATTCACCATAGATTCATTAAAATCCATCATGTTGAACTCGAAGAATGGTTTCTCATCCATAACATTAGTTTTCTCTGTATCAGTGTAAAACCTATAGAGAATACCATTAGTTAAGATACCAAACTTCGCTTCTGTAGCGTGGAAATATCTGTGTAATTGTGAGCTATGTTTTGGATGTTCAAGACTCGCACTACACCATTTGCATTCAATAAGAATGATAGGAATACCATTCATATTAATTGCATAATCTACTTTTTCTCCTTTTAAACCAGGTACATCAGCCGTAAATTCAGGGCATACTTCTGTGGGATTAAACACGTTATACCCTAGTGCGTTAATGAAAGGCATTACAAAAGCGTTCTTGGTAGCTTCTTCCGTCAAGACTTGCTCTTTTAGTTTTGGAATTTGCTGAGAGACAGCTTTTATTTGATCAATAAAATCCATATTTTGTAATAGATGAGACTAGTTGATATGTGATTGCAAGTAACCTATTTTTAATGGCTACATAAATAAGTAACTGTACATTCTAAATTACATCGTCACCGTAATTTTATCTCTATGCCACCGAATTGTTACGGTTCTTAAGCGGGTGTTATTTTTAGAAAAACATAGTAAAATTACTTACAAATGTAAAAGTTATTATTATTAGCTTTTAACAAACAATCTTAAACTTCCTAATTTAAGCCGTCAAGAAGTAGAAGCCATGCTGAATTTAGACTTGATCCGAGACACTAAAGTTTATCAAGAAGCGTTTGAAGAAGGAGAACTACAGGCTAAGTTAAAAATAGTACCTGTTTTGCTAGAGTTAGGATTAAGTATCCAGCAAATAGCCGAAAGATTAAAACTAGATACAGAAGTAGTCAGAGAAGCAGCCAGAAGTTAGGTTTATCTAGATGAGAAATAACTGGGAATTTACAGAAGTATGGATAGATCCTATGTTGTCTCCTCCATATGTTCTTTTATTAATGTGCGATAGTCAGCAAAACTGTCAAATTTATGATCCAGCACAGGGTTATAAAGTTGTATTTTCTAGCAATAATTATGAAACAGCTAAGTTATGGTTACTAGAAGATGAGTATGAACCAGTTGAAGGTAAGCTATTGGCTAATGAATTATGCTAAATGGAGCGATACGTTATGCAGCACGAGAGGCGATACCTACGGTAAGCGACGCTAACGCACAGCATACTCTCGTAAGCCTTTATACTGTCAATTGAACAATCTATAATAAATATACCAACCACAGGGTAAATGAAACCCACAAACGAACAAACTCAAACACTCTATCGAATTTGTTATCAACTTACTAAAATATATAAAAGTATAGAACTGGTGAGACTAGACGAACGTACAGGTAATTTATACGTACTTGGTGGAGAAAATCTAGAGTTTGAGATTGAACCGAGTGGAGAATATAAATAATTGGAGAATAGAGCATGACTTTAGCAAAGTATCAAGATATGAATCTCGATGAACTACGTCGTTATGTTCTCACGCATAGAGAAGATACTGAAGCCTTTTATACCTATATAGATCGCTCAAAATCTGAAGGGCGTATGGTTAGTATAAACCCAGATGATGAGAATTGGGAAGAAAAAGTCATAGAAGCAATCAGGTATAGTAATAACTCTATTCGTTGGTACTGTGATAATACAGAAAAATATAAAAGACAATCTCAGATAATTACTGCATGGTGGAACGATATAGACAATAAATTTGTGACTAAGTATCATACTGAGAGCATAAAACATACTGGAATAGCTAGATGGAAACCAGACAAGCTTAATCGACCAGTAAAATTTATAATTAGCGAACCAAGTTTAGAAGTTGGTCAATTTACTACACTAATAAAATATAGGGATGAAAATAAGACTCTAAATCAAATAGAAGCAGTAGCGATTGACTTAGATATTGAGAAACAAAACTTATTTGTGTGGACAAAAACATCAACTGAGGTAATTATTTTCTCATTAGAGACAACGTAGCAAATAGAAGCCATAGGTCAGTTTGAGTTTTTGAATAGCGCAAGATGTAGATTTTCTTGAAGTCATGGTTACTAGAAGATGAGTATGAGCCAATTGAGGGTAGATTATTGGCTACGGAATTATTTTAACTGGAAGATAAGTCATGCCTTAAGGGAAGCAATACTTACTGTAAGCTACGCTAACACAAAATATCCTCTCATAAGCTACGATCAACACAAGCCAGTAATTATCATCAATTTATGGAAACATCAAAATTTACTACTCAGAAAGAGAACACACAAATTGAAAGGGTAGACATAACCATAAAATCCCACAAAATCAACCGAAGTGAGTTTATGAAGTTGCCATTAGAAGAACGGCGACGCATACTAGCAGAACAAGCAGAGCAAATGTTACTACATTACCAACAAGATAAAGAGTGGCAAGAATTAGAGACAGGAGATTTGCTTGACTACTAGCTCTCCTACCCCTAAACGAGGTGATATTTGGCTTGCTAATTTTGACCCAACACTGGGAGTAGAAATCAAAAAAATCAGACCTGCTGTGGTGGTAAGTTCTGATAGTGTTGGTAAATTACCAATTAAATTAATTGCACCAATTACAGATTGGAAAGAATACTACTCTGATAATATTTGGCATATCAAACTTGAACCAGATACCACTAATAATTTAACAAAAACTTCTGCTGTAGATGTTTTGCAATTGCGCGGTATGGATGTGCAAAGACTAATCCGTAAAATTGGTGTATGTTCACCTGAATTGATGGAAGATATTGCTGCTTCTATTGCTGCGGTAGTGGACTATTTCTGATAAATTTAACAGAATATAGTTTTAATAAAGGAGCAAGACTGTGCAAACGATACTTTTAAGTCGTGAAGAAGTTGGTAAACGTGCTAAAAAACTCTATGAAGACGGCATTCGTCAGCAGGTGGAAACTGATGACAACATCGGTAAAATGGTAATTATTGATATAGAAACTGGTGAATATGCAGTTGATGAATTAGGCATAGAATCAGCGCGTGCCTTACGCAAAAAGAACCCCTTTGCACGACTTTATGGGATCTGTATAGGCTATAAAGTAGCTGCTTCATTCAATGGGTATATGGAGCGCGATACTAAGTGATTTCTGGTATTTTTAAGGGTAAATATGCAACTGTTAACGTTGTATTTCGTCTACCATATCAACCTGATTTTTCGATTGAATTTGTTATTGACACAGGGTTTACTGATTACCTGTGTCTACCACCAGAAGCAATTGCGTTAATAGGGTTGCCATTTTTATATGATATGCCTGCAAATTTAGCCGATAATAGTTGGATAGATATACCGTTACATCAAGCTTTGATTCTCTGGAATGGTGAAGAAAAAGAAGTCCGAGTCTTGGCGACAGGAAGACGACCTTTATTAGGAACTGCTTTATTGAGAGGTTATGAACTAGTTATCCAATTCACAGAAGGCGGTTTAGTAACAATTAATGAATTATAGTTAAATACCAACTTTTACCAACAACTAAAAATTAACAGACTATAATGTTAACCTTGCCGCACACTTAACTGGTAGCGTAAGAAAGCGTCAGTGAAGATTAAAACAGCATGGGTGGCAAATTAATTGTCTTTGAAGGGGTGGAAGGTTGCGGTAAAACTAGCCAAATGCAGCTTTGTGCAGAGTGGTTGCAGAGTTTGGGCATTGCTGTGATTCTTACCCGTGAACCAGGGGGAACGGAGTTAGGTTTGGATTTGCGGCGGTTGTTGCTGGAAAAAGCAGAGAATAAGCCAATTGCCGAGGTGACAGAATTATTATTATACGCTGCCGATCGCTCACAACACGTTGCCCAAGAACTTAAACCAAACTTGGCAAAAGGGAAATATATTTTATGCGATCGCTATACTGATTCTACCATTGCCTATCAAGGTTATGGTCGGGGTTTGGATATGGATTTAATCACTCAGTTAAATAGTATTGCTACTGGTGAGTTAACAAGTGACATTACCATCTGGTTGGATGTTGATGTGGAGGTGGGGTTAGCTCGCAAACGTGGGGAAGCGGTAGGATTAGATCGGATAGAACAAGAGACAATTGCTTTCCACCGTCGTGTCCAACAAGGCTACGCAGACTTAGCTGCATCTTCTCCTACACGTATTTTTCGGGTTGATGGCAGTTTGAGTAAAGAAGTTGTCCACCATACTATTCAAGCAATTTTACGCGCACATCTGAAGGAGTTACCCTAAATGTAATGAATAACCCGTTCGCACCACTGATAGGACAACAGCAAGCTATCGAGTTACTAACTCAGGCTGTGAGACAAAATCGAGTCGCCCCAGCCTATATGTTTGTAGGAACAGATGGTGTAGGACGGAGTTTAGCCGCACGGTGTTTTGTGGAGTTGTTGTTTGCTAGTGTTGTCGAACCTGAACTCGTACCATCTCTACAACATCGGCTACAACAAGGGAACCACCCTGATTTGTTGTGGGTACAGCCGACTTATCAATACCAAGGACAAAGACTCACCGCCGCAGAAGCAGCCGAAAAAAAACTCAAGCGCAAAGCACCACCGTTAATTCGCTTAGAACAAATTCGAGAAATTACCGAGTTTCTCAGTCGTCCTCCCCTGGAAGCACCGAGAAATTTGGTCATACTAGAGGAAGCGCAAACAATGGCTGAACCAGCAGCCAATGCTTTACTAAAAACTCTAGAAGAACCAGGACAAGCTACTATCATCTTAATTGCACCTTCTCCTGAGTCTGTATTGCCGACCTTGGTGTCACGCTGTCAAAAGATTCCCTTTTATCCCTTAGATACACAGTCTTTAACTCAGGTACTTCAGCAAACAGGCAATCAAGCAATTTTCCAGTATCCCACCATTTTGAGCATAGCAGCTGGCAGTCCAGGGAATGCGATCGCCTCCTACGAACAATTACAACTCATTCCCTCAGAGTTACTCGAAAATCTCACCACAGTGCCTAAATCTTATCGCCATGGTTTAGAATTAGCCAAAAGTATCGACAAAGATTTAGATACAGAAGCGCAACTCTGGTTAGTTGATTATTTACAACAGTCATATTGGCAAAGCTTGCATCAACCAGAAATAATTAACCAACTAGAATCAACTCGCAAATACCTATTTGCCTATGCCCAACCGCGTCTTGTTTGGGAGTGTACATTATTGTTTTTATATCAAACAATGAATCGAGAAAATTAAATTTTTTTCACAACATCAATAGCTTGTTTGCTTTGTTTAATAGGTATGGAAATAATAAATTCCGTCCCTCGTCCCACTTCAGAATGACACTCAATCTTCCCTTGATGCTTTTCCACCACAATTTGATAACTAATAGACAATCCCAACCCAGTACCTTTGCCAACAGGCTTAGTCGTGAAAAATGGGTCAAAAAGACGCTTTCTGGTTTCCTCAATCATCCCAGGGCCATTATCAGCAATACAAATCAGTACTTGTTGTTCCTGAGAGAGTCGAGTACTAATATGAATTTGTGGTTTATTCCCTAGTTCAAGATGATTAATCATTAACTGTTGACCCTTACGGGTTAGATAGTTGCTTTCCGACGCGAGGCGACAGGAAGGCACTATCTCACCATTGACTATTGACTCTTCCAAAACATCAATAGCATTAGCCAGAATATTCATAAATACCTGATTAATTTGTCCTGCATAGCATTCTATCAACGGTAATTCACCGTATTCTTTAACAACTTGAATTTCCGGACAATTAGATTTAGCTTTGAGGCGATTTTGCAAAATCATTAGTGTACTGTCAATACCTTCATGAATATCTACTTCTTTGACTTCCGCTTCATCCAGACGAGAGAAATTTCGTAATGACAAAACAATGTCTCGAATCCGATTAGTACCCACATTCATAGAAGATAACAACTTGGGTAAATCTTCCATAATAAATTCAATTTCTAAGTCTGCGATCGCTGTTTGTATTTGAGAGTTTGGATCAGGATAATTTTGCTGATAACATTGCAACAGTTGTAGTAAGTTTTCTGTATATTCAGTAGCCGGAATCAAATTACCGTAGATAAAGTTAACTGGATTATTAATTTCATGAGCAATCCCGGCGACTAGTTGACCTAGACTAGACATTTTTTCACTATGAATCAATTGAGTTTGAGTTTTTTTTAACTCTGTCAAAGTTTGTTCTAATTTCTCTTTTTCTTGAGTCAAAGCAACAGTACGCTGCTGGACGCGAAGTTCTAACTCTTGATTCGTCTGTTCTAAATGATATAGTACTTTCTGTAAAGATAATTCTGTTTGTTTGCGATCGCTAATATCTATCAAAAAGCCTAAAAATCGAGTAACATTATCTTCTGTTTTTATCTTCTGTATAGTAGAAGAGGCTAGCAAAATATTCACAATATCTTTTAACCAAATCCAGCTACCATCAGCACTCAAAAATCGATACTCAATCACATAATGATTCTTCTCTGGTATGCTATTTTCTTGATGAGCAATTACTTGCGGTAAATCTTCTGGATGGATGTGTGCATACCAAAAATTTGGTTCATACCACTGTGCCAAATCATAACCAAACAACTCAGTAGCTTGTGGCCCTACATAAGTAAATTGACGAGTGACACCTTCAGCTTCCCAAGGGACTAATTTGACATTTTCTACTAAGCGTTTGAGCCTTTGACGAGTTTGTTCTAAATCTTGTTCTGTTAACTTCCGTAAGGTAATGTCAGTAGACATGACAGCATACTTACTAGTTATTCCTTCTGCATCATGTATTGGCTGTCCATCTACTAATAACCAACACACTCTTTCGTCATGTGTTTGATAAGAAAGTTCAAACTTAAAGCTTTCGCCTTTAAGCAATTGTTCACGAATATAAGCTTGTTGGACATTCAATTGAGAGTGAGAACCCAAGACAGCAAAAAATTTCTGTCCCATTAGGGAATTTGCTGCTAACCCAGTGCGTTCTACAAAGGCTTGATTAACCCACTCAATACGTCCCAATCTATCTGTTAAAGCCATCAACAAATCTTTACGCTCTGCTAGGGCAGTAAACATAGTTAAAGGCAAACTAGATGAGTTAACTAACATACCCATAACTCCTACTAAGAGTATTAAA
The DNA here is from genome assembly GCF_013393945.1 of Nostoc sp. TCL26-01. Taxonomy (NCBI): domain Bacteria; kingdom Bacillati; phylum Cyanobacteriota; class Cyanophyceae; order Nostocales; family Nostocaceae; genus Nostoc; species Nostoc sp. TCL26-01. Next base: position 5,162,315 of record NZ_CP040297.1, on the reverse strand, counting down.
GGGCATCACGTCTTCCTGCTATATATGCTAAGAGTAACTTACTAATATCATCTCGAATTCGTCGGAATATTTGCAGTTTTTCGGCTTCGGTTCCTGTTGCTTCTGCGGGGTCAGGAAAGCTGAAGTGATGACGTTTTACAGCCGCAGGTAAGGAAGGACAACTTTGGTCAGCATGATCGCAGACTGTAATTACAGTATCGATTTTTTTGTCTAAAAATAAGTTAAGATGCTTACAAGTATTTTTAGAAATATCTATACCGATTTCTTCCATCACTCTCACTGCTAAAGGATGAACTTTGGCGGCTGGATTCATCCCTGCACTTTGTACTGTCAATAAATCATCAGCTAATTCTTTTAAAAACCCTTCTGCCATCTGACTCCGGCAAGAATTACCTGTACAAAGTATCAAAAGCAGTGGTTTTTCCATACTTAAATTTTATATAAGAAAGTAACAATTCTTAAAATTATAACTAGTTAAAAATCCCATAGCTTCAGGGAAAACACACAAGATCCTCTCTTGTCTTTTCATTAACCTTTTCTTAACTTTAAATAAGTAGTCGCACAAAATTAAATTCATTTGTGAAGAGAGGGAACAGGTTACAGGTTACAGGAAGACGATATGTGTAATTAATTTTGTTTAAGAGAACCGTAGATAGCGTAACCCAACATAAATAAGATGGTAATGTTGGGTTGCGTTTCACTCCACCCAACCTACATAAATAAATCTTTTAAAAAAAACTCTAGGTTTCGACATAGATGAGGTTTAGAGGACGTTTGAAAAGTCTGTTTCTTTGTCATGTTGAATGCAGCGTAGCGGAATGAAACATCTCGGTATGTGCCACAAAACCTAGATTCTTCCTGACGCTCCGCTCCAGTCAGAATGACATTTTTATACCTACTGAAACTTTTCCAACACCCTCTTAGGAAGAATATTTTAATTTTTGGCTACTCGACTAACGACGTAAACTGCGAGGATCAAGTGCATCTCTTAAACCATCACCTAGTAAGTTAAAAGCCAAGACTGTGAGGATAATTAGCACGGCTGGCGGCCAAATTAACCAAGGTTGCAGTACTATGATAGAAGCATTACTTGCTAGAGACAACATATTACCCCAGGATGGGTCTGGTTGTTGAATGCCCAAACCGATGAGACTAAGTATTGCTTCTGAACCGATAAAGCTAGGAACTGCCAAGGTAGCAGAGATAATGATATATGTGGCAGTCTGGGGCAAAACGTGACGAACAATAATATAGATGGGATTACCACCCATAGCCCTAGCTGCTTGGACAAATTCTCGTTCTTTAATTGAGAGTACTTGTCCGCGAATTACCCTAGCTAAACCAGCCCAGCTAATGACAGAGGTAATCAAGACAATGAGTAAAAAGCGTTCACTGCTACTCAAACCAGCAGGTAAAACAGCGCCTAATGTGACTAAAAGATAAATGCTGGGGAAGGTCATCAGTACCTCTGCCACACGCATAATGATGCTATCAGTCCAACCGCCGAAATAGCCAGAAATCCCACCTATGAGCAAACCGAGGGGAAAGGTAATTATTACTCCGATAATACCGATAAACATACTGATGCGTCCACCATGTAGCAGACGACTGAACTGGTCACGGCCTTGTTCATCAGTACCGAGAATATTTAATTTAGCTCCGTTATCTGCGCCGAATAAATGCCAGTTTAAGGGAATACCTGGGATGATTGTAGTTTCTTCCCACTTGGGTGGTAGTGGTAGAGTCAGCTGCAACAGTCGATATTCTGGCCCCGCAACAAATAAACGCACGGGCGAAGGCTTTTTTAAGTCTACGATGAGTTGGCGATCGCCTGTTTCTAAATTAGTGTCACCTTGAGTTGTGGGATAAATATGAGGGCCGATAAACTGACCTGATGTTTGGGAAACCCAATAAATTTTAGTTGGTGGTAGCAGCGAACCATTTGGTTGTGAGGCGTAAGGGTCATAGGGAGCGATGAAATCAGCTGCAATCACCGCTACATAAAAAATTAACAGTAAAATTGCCCCAAATCGCGCCAAAGGATTTTTCTGAAGTCTTTGCCACCAATTCATAATTTTGAGTCAAATGTCAAGGGTCAATAGTTAATAGTCAAGGGTCAATAGTTAATAGTCAAGGGTCAATAGTTAAGGTTTATAACTTTTTCCTTTTGACTATGGACTGTTGACTATTGACTAAGCATGGAGTTGCTCAACTAAGTAGAGATGTTCTTCTTGAGTTTTTTCATGTTCTACCAAAAACACATTTGAATAGAGATTAGCTAAAATTTGTTTGCCTTGCTGAGTTAAAGATAAATAACGTAGTCCATCTTTAATATAAGGATGAACGCCATTCCAGTAAAATTTGGCATAGTTCTTGCGTAAATCGGCTGGTGTGTCGTAGCCTAAAACTTTATTGATACCGGTTTCTTCAAATTCATAGAACAAAGATGTAATTTTTTTCAAGTAACGCGGGTCACTCAATTGGCCGATTAAATCAGCAGCCCGGACTAAACCAGCAAAACTCGTCGTATCTTGATGATCCTCGGCTGTGGGTACAGGAAAACGAGTCCATTCAATGTTACTTTTAATTACCTCAGCGTCTATTAGTTTATGACCCCCAAAACGTTCATCAATGAATAGTTTAGCTCTGTCAACGTGATAAGGGGTCAAACTGGCATCAGAAGCCCCAGGAGTTAGAGAAATCATTCTGCCATTTTTCCCGGTGGCATATAAACAAGCGCTTTCTTGGTCTTGTCGGCAGACTCCTTTCACATAACCGATATCATGACACACCAAAGAAATCACAAAATGTAACCAATCTTCACTAGAGACACCACCTTCACGGATGTGCTTACCACGTAAAATTTCTTGTCCGACGAGGGTAACTAAGATTGAGTGTTCAACATTGTGATAGAGGGCATCACTGTTGGCAATGTTTTCTAAAGCCATGCTACCAGCCCAAGCAATGATGTCTTGATAATCATGTTTTAAGCAGCCATATGTGCGGCTGTAGCCTTCGCGTATTTGTTTGACAAAAGCATCAATTAAAATTTCAGTGGCGTTGAACATATCAGTTGCTCGATTTGGATAGAAATTCTGGATTGGTTATGGTCAAAACACATCATCAGGGTCAACCGATGAGGATAGGAGACTATTCAGATTTATCCTTTTGTAACTCAGGTATCAGTGAGAGTGCTAGCTGGTTTGAGAATTTGTGTGCAAAATAGCCTAAATACGACACTTGTCGTATTTCGTCAGTATCTATATGCCATAAATATTTACAATGTGACAGTGATCTGATGTCCGCAAGCGGTGTGACTCAAGTGTGCAAGTCATGAGCTGATGGCGGTGTGGATACTAGCGATCGCCATGAAAAAGTGATATGATACATCAAATATTTAGTATATGCGGGTGTAATTCAGTGGTAGAATGTCACCTTCCCAAGGTGAACGTCGTGGGTTCGAGTCCCATCACCCGCTTTTAAAACTTGTACATTAACTAATTATTTGTCACTGTTGACAGATTAACGACAGGATCTATACCTAACGGCATCTGTGAGTAGAAGCCTCTTTTGCTAACTTAGAAATATAAGAATTTATCGCGCATTTAGCAAGTATTGTGCGTACGGAGATGACATGGCTCATTTAGATATACGTCGCCGTGAAAATACCAACGGTGATTTTTATGTAGATACTACTTGTATAGATTGTGATACGTGTCGTTGGATGGCATCACAAATATTTTCTCGTATCAATCAACAGTCAGCAGTATATCATCAGCCACAAAATGAAGTGGAAAGATTAGCGGCACTCCAAGCACTTTTAGCTTGCCCTACTAATTCTATTGGCACAGTTGAGAAGCCATATGATATCAAAGTTGCTCAACAAAGTTTTCCAATTTTAGTCGATGAAAATGTCTATCACTGTGGTTATCATTCAGAAAAATCTTACGGTGCAGCTAGTTATTTGATTCAAATTGAGGAAGGTAACATCTTAGTAGATTCTCCCCAATTTTTGGCACCATTAGTCAAGCGTATAGAAGAAATGGGTGGAATTCGTTATATGTATTTAACTCACAGAGATGATGTAGCAGACCATCAAAAATTTGCTGAACATTTCCAGTGTCAGCGTATTCTCCACACCGAAGAAATTACTGCGGATACTAGAAATGTAGAAATACAGCTAACTGCAAAAGAAGCATTTGCTTTGACTCCAGAGTTGCTAATTATTCCTGTTCCTGGTCATACCAAAGGACATACAGTTTTACTATATAAAAACAAATTTCTTTTCACTGGCGACCATCTTGCTTGGTCAGAAAGTTTGCATCAGTTAGTGGCATTTCACGATGTCTGTTGGTATTCTTGGGAAGAACAGACAAAATCAATGCGTCATTTAGCTAGTTACTCGTTTGAATGGGTACTGCCAGGTCATGGGCGGAGATTTCATGCTGATGCTGATACCATGCGTCAACAGATGAACAAGTGTATTACATTTATGGCTGGCAGTTAGGTCGAGGGGGAGTATTATCTGCCCCTCTCATTGAGAACTGGACGTACCCGTTTCCGTGTATCTGGCTCCCGACAATCTTAAGTATCCCTTTTGTTCATGTGGATATTGTCAGGTATATTGGCTCAAATAATCCAGAAGCCGCGAGAAGTTAGGTACAAACTACTGGAAAATGCAAAACAGTTGAGCCAGTTTCCCTTCAGAGGTCAGAAAGTACCTGAATTTGATGATTCTAATATCCGTCAGCTTCTTCTTAAACCCTACTGTGTTATGGTCAGTCTACAAATCTGTTATTAACCTTGCTTTTCTCAGCATAAACGTCAGAATAGTTTCTTGTTGAGAAATAATATCAGTGGTAACTTCCATACCAGCTTGAATAGGATAGGATTGATTACCCTTAATCAGATTAAGCCTATCAGGCTGGATTGTTACCTCATAGTAAGGTGCAGATTGAATATTGCTATTATTTTGAGGAATAATCGCGTCGCTAGTCATGCTTCTGACAGCACCGTTAAGTGTGCCATAATCCGGGTAAGGATAGGCAGAAAGCCGCATAATTACTTTTCCCTGTGTACATTGTGTTACTTGTACTTCTTGGCATAGCCGAACCTTGCTAATATCAGCAGCAGCAATACGAGCTTTCACTAGCAACGGGGCTTTATTGGGTGCAATTTGCGCGATCGCATCCCCAACACGCACCACCTGTCCAGAATTTCTTAATTCCAGCTTCAGGATAGTACCTGTCTCGGAACTACGAATTATAGTTTTTTGCAGTTCTGTAGAAACTTGTTGTAATTCCATTTGATCCGCGCTAATTTGATTTTGAATTTCTACTCGACGGCGAATGAGTTCTTGGAGTTCTTGATTTAAATTAGCAAGAGTAGATTCACCTTTAGCTTTTTCTTGAGCAATGCGCTCAGTAGCGATCGCCACATTAGCATCAACGGGATTTAGTTCGGCGTTGAAGCCTTCTAGTCTAGCAACAGCAGCTTTAAAATTTTGTTCTTTTTCCTTAATTTGCAGAGTAGAGATTGCACCCGTCTTTCCCAACTGCTGATATCGTAATAGTTCTTCTTTAGCTAAGTCTAAGACTGCTTTTGCTTCTTGTACTTGTGTCTGACTTGTAATTAGTCTATCTTGATAATCTCGTTTGTTACGAACTAAGTCAGCTTGTGCGGATGCGATCGCTCGGTGCATTAAATTCGACTCAGCCGTAATTTGAGTTTGTAGTACATTAAGTTGAGCAGTAATTTGCCCAATCTGTAACTGATTGTGCTGGATATTACCTGCTATTTGCCTTTTTTTGGTTGATAATTGGGAGTTATCGATAGTAGCGATCGCATCTCCTTCATTTACTTGTTGATTTTCTCTCACCAGAATCTTTTTTATAGTTCCTTCCTCAGCAGCTTGCACTAACCTTATATCCCCAGAAGGACGGATTGTCGCAGGTGCTTTCACAGTGACATCGTACTCGGTAATTGCCGCAAGAGCGATCGCAGCACCCACAGTCCCCACTAGTAATAACCCCCCCAAAGTTGTCCAAAGACTAATCTGAGGCAGAAATTGATCGCTGCGAATTGGACGGAGTAAGTCTGGATGAGGGTCAGTGTACATAAAATAGTGTCACCTAGCGAATGGCTAACAAAAAACCTGGAGAGGTAATTTAAAACACACTCCAGGCTGATATTACGTATCTTAAAATACATTACACAGAGTTATAGTATTTTCAACCCTGTAGTTCTGAATTTTGCCTTTGTGGCAACAATTTATAAGTATTGAGAAGGGCCACCACAGACCTTAGACATTTCCTTCTCATTTAAAGGCACAACTGGTAAAGATCCTAAGCTAGGATTTTTAGTGTCTTTTTTAGCTGGCTTTTTGATCAACATTAAGTAATCCTTGGTTTTTTTGTGGATTATTTTGAGCTTTTAACGCTGTCAATTAAGACTTATAATCGACAACAGTTTATGGTCCAACTCGGAACCAGGCTCCACCAGAAACGTTAGACATTTCTTTTTCATTCAGGGACACAACTGGTAAAGATCCTAAGTTAGGCTTTTTATCGTTTTTTTTAGCTTCTTTTTTGTTCAACATAAGTAATCCTTGGATTTTGGTTAAGGGTGATTTTGAGCTTTTAACGCTGTGATTTATGACTTATAGCTAACTTTACGATTTGAACTCAAATCCAGTAAGCTTTGCTATAAATAACACTGCGTTACTTAACTTTATAGCTGACAAGAAAGTTAAGTGTCAGTTCGTTGAAGAAGACTTTATTAAAACTTTTAAATTACGTGTTTATACGCTAGTACCAAGTTGAGAAATACACGGTTATGATTTAGGCGATGTAGTCTACCAGTTAATTCTGTAAAATGGTCAGATTTGCCAAATATCCATGTGTTTTACAACTTGCCGAATCCGACTGTGGGGCAGCATCCTTAGCTACTGTTGCCAAATTCTACGGTCTTACCCTAGCAATTAGTCACATCCGCGAAGTCGTCGGTACTGGGCAACAGGGAACTACTTTATTAGGGTTGAGGAGAGGAGCCGAAGCACTGGGTTTCAACGCCCAAGGAGTGAAAGCTACACCAGAAATTTTAGACCAATTCGATACTATGCCTTTGCCTGCAGTTATTCACTGGTTGGGCTATCACTGGGTAGTGCTATATGGCAAGCAAGGCAATAAGTATGTCATCGCTGACCCAGCAATTGGTGTGCGTTATTTATCTCGTGAAGAACTAACCAAAGGCTGGCAAAACTACATCATGTTGTTGTTAGAGGCAGACCAGGCAAGGCTTGCAGAACAACAAGACGATCAAGTTCACGGTGTAGCACATTTTTTGCGCCGTATTTTACCTTATAGGCTAATTCTGGCGGAAGCATTGTTGCTTAACTTTGTTGTTGGTCTAATTGCCCTGACTTCTCCCTTCTTCATGCAAATCTTGACTGATGATGTGCTAGTTAGGCAAGATACTCGGCTCCTCAATGCTGTAGTAATTGCTGTTGTGGTGATGAGTCTCATCAGTAGCAGTCTCAGACTCGTGCAGTCTAGCTTAATAGCACACTTTGCTCAACGGTTGGAGTTAGGTTTAGTTTTAGAATTTGTGCGCCAAATCTTAGTACTGCCACTAACTTATTATGAAACCCATCGAAGTGGTGAAATTATCAGCCGACTGCATGATATTCAACGCATTAGAAATGTGATTTCCCAACTATTTGTTAGTTTACCTAGTGAATTTTTTATTGCTTTATCCTCTCTAGGATTACTACTGTTTTATAGTTGGAAATTAATGCTAATTGTTACTTTTCTTATTGCTTTAATGATGGTATCAACTATTGTGATTTTCCCAATTTTGCGGCAAAAAACTAAACAAATATTAGCTCAAGAAGGTGAAAATCAAGCAATTTTAGTTGAAACCTTTAAAGGGGCAATTACTCTCAAAACTACTACAGCAGCGCCACAACTTTGGGAAGAATTTCAAATGCGTTCTAGTAGTGTAGCAAACTTAACATTTCGTGCTATCCAATTAGCAATTACCAACCAAACCTTCTCTGATATTACTTCGGTTCTGGGTAGCGTTGGCATAATTTGGTTTGGTAGCCAATTAGTGTTTGCTAAAGAACTTAGCATTGGTCAATTAGTAGCTGCTTATAGTTTGACTCAAAATGTGATTCGCTTAATGACTGATTTAGTAGTAATTATTAATCAACTTATTTGGATAAAATCAGCTGCTGAACGTTTAAATGAAGTAATTGATGCTCATCCAGAAATAGAGCAAGAAGATTTTCAAAAACCCTTTGTTAGGATAGCTGCTAATGCTGATATAGTTTGTTCCGAAATCAATTTTAACTATCCTGGTCAAATTGTCTTATTAGAAAACTTTTCCTTAACTATTCCAGGTGGTCAGGTAGTTGCTTTAATTGGTGAATCTGGCTGTGGTAAAAGTACGGTATCCAAACTCATAGCTGGACTTTATAACTTAGAGTCTGGTAATATTCGTTTTGGTATTTATAATCGACAAGATATTTGTGTTGATTGCCTGCGCCAGCAAGTGATTTTAATTCCGCAAGAACCTCACTTTTGGAGTCGTTCAATTATTGCTAACTTTCGCTTAGGTGCGCCCCACATAACTTTTGAAGAAATTGTCACAGCTTGTCAGCTAACAAAAGCAGATGAATTTATTAGTAAACTACCAGACAAATATCAAACTGTTTTGGGGGAATTTGGCGCAAGTATCTCAGGAGGACAGAGGCAAAGATTGGCAATAGCAAGAGCAATTGTTACTGATCCACCAATCCTAATTTTAGATGAATCAACAGCTAATCTCGATCCTGTAAGTGAGACTTATGTTTTGGATAAACTGTTATTTTATCGCCAAAGCAAGACCACCATTTTAATTAGTCACCGTCCCAGAGTTATCAATCGCGCTGATTGGATTGTACTATTAGAACAGGGTAAAGTGAAAATGCAAGGTACTCCAGAACAATTGCGATCGCAATCAGGCGCTCATTTAGATTTTTTAACTCCTTAGCATCTGGATATACCCAAAGAGACTATTGCCTTACAAACAACCCAACTCTACAACTGCTGAATGATCTTGTAGGCTCATACTACATCTTTGTCATCACTGATATACACGTAAATGGCATCAACAAATTGGTGAAATTGAAACATCAGTAGGAGTAGAAGGTATTTCTGCTACCTCTGATACCAATTCACTAAAAATCTGATACAGATCCAAACACGGAAACCCTTGTAGAACAAGGCTTTCTTATATCTATGATTTGAAACTGTCTCCACTGTACTCTGCCTGTTGCTGGATCAATTTTGCCACTAACCCTGTCCAGCCTGTTTGATGACTTGCTCCGATGCCTGCTCCGTTATCACCCTGAAAGTATTCATAGAATAAAATCAGGTCATGCCAATCTGAATTAGTTTGAAAAGTTTCCGTTCCTCCATAGATCGATCGCCGTCCAGTTTCATCGGTTAAAAATGTCCGAATCAATCGCCCTGACAGTTCATTCGCCACCTGCTTTAGTGTCATCATTTGACCCGATCCAGTCGGACATTCCACTTGAAAATCATCGCCTAGATAATGGTGGTACTTCTGCAAGGACTCGATTATGAGGTAATTCATGGGAAACCACACGGGTCCGCGCCAATTGGAATTGCCACCAAAAATACCAGTTGTAGATTCCGCAGGTTCGTAATCGACTCGATATTCGTTGCCGTTAACATTTATAACGTAGGGGTTGTTCGCGTGGAATTTGGAGAGCGCGCGAATACCATAAGATCCCAGAAATTCATTTTCATCTAACATCCTGTACAGAATGCGCCGTAACTGATTCTGCCCAGCGATCGCCAGCAGAGTTCTGGCTTTTACACCTTCTGTTTCTAAACAAACAACATTTTGGGTCAAATCTGGACGATTTTGCCTGAACCATTCAACCCGTCGTTTGAAGTTGGGAAATCTTTCCAGTGTTTCCAGTTCTGAAGCGGTAACAGCAAATAATGGAGCTAGTCCCACCATCGATCGCACCTTCATCAAGAAGTGACGACCATCAGGTAGATGCAAGGCATCATAATAAAACCCGTCTACCTCATCCCAAAGGGCTAACTCGGCTTCACCGACTCCATCAATAGCATCGGCAATATAGAGAAAGTGTTCAAAAAACTTGCTAGCAATGTCTTCATAAGTTGAATCCTCTTGAGCTAGCTCTAGCGCGATCGTTAACATATTCAGGCAATACATTCCCATCCAACTAGTGCCATCTGCCTGATTGATATATCCCCCATTGGGTAGCGATACATTGCGATCAAATACTCCAATATTATCTAATCCTAAAAATCCTCCTTGAAAAACATTTTTACCCTCAATATCTTTGCGATTCACCCACCAAGTAAAATTGAGCAGTAGTTTTTGAAATACTTGCTCTAGAAAAGCGCGATCGCTACGACCATAAATTTTTCCTTCAATTTGATAGACTCGCAATGCAGCCCAGGCATGAACGGGAGGATTAACATCACCAAATGCCCATTCATAAGCCGGAATTTGTCCGTTTGGGTGCATATACCACTCTCGCATCAAAAGACTCAACTGGCGTTTGGCAAACTCTGGATCTAGCATAGTCAGAGGAATACAGTGAAAAGCTAAATCCCATGCCGCAAACCAAGGATATTCCCATTTGTCGGGCATTGAGAGAACATCATCGTTATAAAGGTGCGTCCAATCATGATTTCTACCTCGTTTGCGCTCTGCTGGCGGTGTGGGAGTTGCAGGATCGCCATTGAGCCAATCATGTACTACATAATGATAGAATTGCTTATTCCACAACATTCCAGCAAATGCCTGTCGTTGAACATTTCGCATATCTTCAGACAATGAAAAAGGACAAATGCGGTGATAGAATTCATCTGCCTCAAGTTTGCGATCGCCAAAGGTTGTCTCAAATTCCTCGCCAAAGTTGAGAGAAGATTGCGAGTCTTTCAATCTCAGCCGTACCGTTTGCATTTCACCAGGAGCGATGACTAGCTGATAATGAGCCGAGCATTTTGTTCCAGTTTGGTTGGGATTAATCGCTGCTTTACGGTTTTGAATTAGATAATCATTAATGCCATCTTTAACGTAGGGTGAGGGGTTAGTAACTCCAAATAATCGTTCGGAATTTGTCTCATTATTTGTAAACAATAAATTAGGAATCCCCTCACAGTACAACCATCGCGTTCCCAGCGTTGCATGAAACGCTTCAATGACACTGAAATCAGATGTTGTTTGACTGACCTTTAGCCAGGGGGTTTCCTGTCCAACTTTCCAAGCCCAAATGTTGCGAAACCAGAGTGTCGGTAGCAGATGTAGCGTTTTAGTTTCCGATCCCCGATTGATAACTTCGATCTGAATCAAAATATCTTCCGGGGATGCTTTGGCATACTCAACGAATACATCAAAGTAACGATCTTCGTTAAATATGCCTGTATCCAGTAGTTCAAATTCAGGCTCTTGTCTGCTTCTGCGGCGATTTTCTGCCACTAATTGAGTGTAAGGAAAAGCCTGATGGGGGTATTTGTAAAGATACTTCATATAGGAATGAGTGGGAGTATTGTCTAGATAGAAGTAATACTCTTTGACATCCTCCCCGTGATTGCCCTCATTACCCGTTAAGCCAAACATCCGCTCTTTGAGGATGGAATCTTCTCCATTCCACAGCGCGATCGCAAAACATAACTGCTGATGAGTATCAGAGATCCCGGCAATACCGTCTTCTCCCCAACGATAGACACGCGATCGAGCATGGTCGTGAGGAAAATACTCCCAAGCTTCTCCAGTAGCGCTATAGTCTTCTCTGACCGTTCCCCACTGTCTTTCGCTCAGGTATGGGCCCCAACGTTTCCAGTAAGCGCATCGTTCGCGATCATCTGCCAGCCTTGTTTCTTCTTGCGTCATGGGAAATTCTACTGTTCATGATAATTCCGAATCAAGCCACCATCGACAAAGAAAGTCGATCCAGTGATGTAATCACCAGCCGAGGACGCGAGAAATGCGACCATTGGTGCAATATCTTCTGGTTTACCTAGCCGTTCCAGAGGAATATTTTGTTTGAGGGAATTCAACTTCACAGGATCGTTGAGAAGTTTGGTATTAATCGGGGTTGCGATCGCTCCTGGAGCAATATTGTTAATCGTAATTCCCATCGAGCCTAATTCTACTGCTAGATTTCGCATCATCATCTTCACACCGCCTTTGCTGGCACAGTAAGAGGTAAAGTGAGGAAACGCCATTTCTTCGTGGACGGAACTGATGTTAATAATCTTTCCCGTTCGTTTCGTCTCAATTAGATGCTTTACAAAGGCTTGGGTGGTGAAAAATGTTCCCTTGAGATTGATGTTGAGTACCTGATCGTAATCTGCTTCAGTAATGTTCCAAAAGTCGGCATTTTTGCCATCAATTCCCGCATTATTGACTAGAATATCCAGCTTACCAAAATGCTGAACGCCCTCAAATACAAGCTTGCGAACATTGCTGACTAAGCTTAAATCAGCTTGGACAATGTGCCCCTTACGTCCTGCGGCTTCTACCTTTGCCAACGTTTCTTTCGCACCGTCTGGGTGGGAACGGTAATCAATGACAATATCGGCTCCTTCCTGTGCCAGATGAATAGCAATGGCTTGCCCAATTCCCTGACTGCTACCTGTGACTAAAGCCACTTTTCCTTGTAAGTTGATCATGTCTTCATTTGTTCGGGTCGTTTGCTGTCATGCAAAGCTGCGATCGCGGTTGATTTAGAAATCCTTGTAGAGACGTTGCAGTGCAACGTCTCTACATTTATTTTCACCAGATGTCTAATGGATTACATGATTTAGTTAGGAGATAACGAACTTGCTGCCGCTTGATCGACCATCCATACCACTTTGCCTTGAGTCGGACGAATGATTTGTGCGGGCAAGCGATCGGGCTGATACTGACCTTCTAAAACCGTCTTTAGCATTGTTGCTTTTTCAGATCCAGTGACGAAAAAGATGACGCAGGCAGCATTGTTCAACACTGGTGGTGTAAGAGTAATGCGATAGCTATTTAACTCTTCTATCCAAGATGCAACGACTAAACGAGTCTGTTCCCGAACCGCATCAGTGCCAGGAAAAAGAGACGCAGTATGTCCGTTAGACCCCATGCCCAACAATACTAAATCGAAGCGAGGAAATTGATGTTCGCCCAACTCAAAGAACTGTTTCAAGTTTTGCTCGTACTCGGCGGCGGCTACTTTGGCATCTGGATTTTCAGCTTTAATGCGATGCACGTTCTCCTGGGGAATGGGAACTTGAAATAGCAGCCTTTCCTGAGTCATCCGAAAGTTACTACTGGGATCGCTTGGCGGAACGTGACGTTCATCTCCCCAAAATAGATGAACTTGATTCCAGAGAATTCGACTGCGCCAGGGTTGAGTTGCTAGCAATGCGTAAAGACTTTTGGGAGTTGAACCGCCAGAGAGAGCGATCGTAAATCGTCCTCGTGCTTGAATCGCTTGATCGGCTTGTCGAACAAACTCGGCGGCGGCAGTTTGGGTAAGAGTTTCAGGATTAGCAAAAACTTGAATCTCAGGTTTCAGTTGCGATCGCATTACTTCTTGCATGATTATTTCCTCTACTTCAAAACCGGAATTTGCACTGGGGATGGATGCGTACTGTAACTATCAATGACTGTGTTGAGGAATTTTATTGCATCCGACTTAGAACGTTGAAAGGAATTACGTCCGATAATCGAGCCAAATCCGCCACCCGCTTGAATAGCGCGAACTTCATCGAAAAAGACATCATCCGTGTCAATCGGTCCACCGGAAAAAATGACAATCCGCCGTCCGTTAAAAGCACATTGCACCACATGATGTACTCGTTCAGTTAAGGTTGCGATCGGGATTTGCTCTTTTTCATATACCTTACGGGCTGCATCCTGTTCGATATGCTCGGTTGGCAGTTTGACCTTAATGATGTGAGCGCCCAATTGAGCCGCAATTTGAGCCGCATAACCAATTACATCGATCGCCGTCTCACCTGCTTTACTCAATCCCGATCCGCGTGCATAAGACCAAATTATTACAACTAATCCATGACGCTTTGCTTCTTCAGCATAAGCACGAATTTGTTGATACATTTCAAACCGATGAGCCGAACCTGGATAAATGGTGAAACCAATCCCAACACAGCCCAACCTCAGTGCATCCTCAACGCAGCCTGTAAGTGCTTGGGTAGGATCTGGGTCGTCTTGCAGGACATCGCTATCGTTGGCTTTAAGAATCAGGGGAATCTCGCCTGCAAATTCTCGCGCTCCCGCTTCCAAAAATCCTAACGGTGCAGCGTAGGCATTACATCCAGCTGCGATCGCCAACTCGAAGTGATAGCGAGGATCGTAAGCCGGTGGATTAGGTGCAAAACTACGAGCCGGACCATGCTCAAAGCCTTGATCGACGGGTAGAATCACTAATTTCCCAGTTCCAGCTAGTTTGCCATGATTTAGCAACCGACTTAGATTAGTCAGCGTCCCAGGATTATCGCTGCCATACCAACTCAGAATTTCTTTCACTCGTTGAGTCATTGTGTTTCTCCTAAAAACATTACTTGGTAAAACTTTGTCCTCTTTTCCTTTCACCACATATCTTGCTAACAGCTTCCGCAAAACCAATGCACCTGATGATGACGAATGTGTTGCAGAAGTAAGCTAGAACAATAAAGGCAGACTCTTTCATTGATTGCAGTGCTAGACCGTCGATTGAAGAGGGTTCTTGGGGATGTCTGCGGTATTGCTGACCAAAATGAATTGTTCAACCGCATTGGCAAATCCTTCCTCTTCGTAAGATGTCGTGACGTACTGAGCTTGCTGTTGCACCTCTGCACTGGCATTGCCCATCGCAATGCTCAATCCACTTCGCTCAAACATCGGTACATCGTTAGGCATATCTCCGATCGTGGCAATCTCCTGTCTGGGAATTAAGAGCAGTTGCGAAAGTCGATCGACAACAGCCCCTTTGTTGGCGCGGGGATGGGTTACGTCTAAATAGTAGGGCTGCGATCGCGCCGCAGATACCTGTTCCCCACCTCCTGAACTGGCTCCTTTCTGACAGTGAACGTGGGGACTAAATGCTTGGCGAACATCGGTTTCGCACTTGGCAACAGCATCTAGGTTGTCACTAACACCAACAATTTTGACAACGTTATCGAGTAGATCGTCATAACTAGAAACAACGGTTGGAGAAAACTTAACCGTCCATTCTTCGCGATCAACGTGAGAACCATGCCGTTCGTGTACGAACCAATCCTTGCCGCGATAAATCCAAACATCGAGATGATGAGCGGCGATCGTTTGGATGACTTCTCGAACGATGGCAGTTGGTAAGACATTTTCTTCGATTGTGGAAAAGTCGGGATTGACGAACAAACCGCCATTAAATGCTGCGATCGGCTCTGTCAGCTTCAGTGCCTCCACGATCGTTTTCATCCCTAATGGCGGACGACCACTAGTAATGGCGAAACGAATGCCCGCATCATGAAGTTTTTGGACTGCTGCACGAGCGCGATCGGTGAGAATTTTCTCTTTAGTAACCAGCGTTCCATCTACGTCTGCTAGCAGCAGAGAAATTTTAGGAGATTTGGGAGGAGTTGTTGAGTTCACGATTATGTTAGTGGTGTTTTAATACTGTTCGGATAAGCATCTTTATCAGCTCGGCTGATTAATTTTCCTGTCTAAGAAAATCCAACAGTATAGGATTAAGCTGATCGGCATGAGTCCAGTTAATAGCATGGGGACCATTAGGTATTACCTCTAGCCGACTGTTCTTAATCAACTTTGGCAGTCTAGCTCCAGTAGAAGAAAATGGGAGAATGCGATCGGCATCTCCTTGAACGATTAGGGTTGATACGTCGATGCGTGGGAGATCGGCGCGGAAATCTGTGAGCCAGCTGGGAACGCAATCGAGCGTCGCCTTGGCGGAAGCTGCTGCTGCAACTTGCCAACTGAGCCGAATAGCATCCTCGGTAATGCGCTCGCCACCCAGGACATCCACATTATAAAAGTCCGAGAAGAATGTCGATAAGTACGAGGGACGATCAGCAACAATTGCCGCCTTAATCTGATCAAAAACGCTCTGATCAACTCCTTCAGGATTATCGTCGGTTTTTAGCAGAAAGGGAGGTACTGGAGCTAGCAACACCGCCTTACTAACACGCTCTGAGCCGTATTTGCTCAGATAGCGAGTGACTTCACCGGTTCCCATTGAAAAGCCAACTAGCGCGACATCGCGCAGATCGAGTTGGATGATTAGTTTGTTGAGATCTGCCGCAAAGGTGTCATAATCGTAACCAATTGAGGGCTGACTAGAATCGCCGAAACCCCGACGGTCATAAGTGATGACTCGATAACCCGCAGCTAACAAATCTGCAACTTGCTTTTCCCAGGAATGACCGCTTAGAGGAAAACCGTGAATCAGCACAACAGGTTTCCCCGATCCTAAGTCTTCATAGTAAATATCGATGTTTGCAGAGTTTTCTTTACCGACAGTAATGTATGGCATTAAAAGTCTCCTGTTTGTATGAACTGTTATTTATCTGTCACCAAATCCTTGCCCATAGCTCATCAACAAGCCACTTACAACCATCTCTTTGTAAAAGCTCGTCGGCTTCTTGAGGTTCCCAACTTCCTGCCGTATAATTGGGAAACTCTTTTGCTGGTAATGCGCCCCAAACTGAAAGCTAATGTCTAAGGTGCTTGAGAGGTATTTGACGAGCTTTGCCCAATAGCTAACAATTCTTTGAGTGCCTGTACCGTTTTTTGTCCCAATTCCCATTGGCTGGTTGCACCATTGCTAAAGATCAATTTCATCTGAAGCGTTTGGGGCGGAAGTTGAGCGATCGCGCTGGCAAATGGAGCAATGTTAAATCGGCTGCTTCCCGCACTACACGTTACAGACGGAAACGTAGCAGTATCAGCCCAGAAAGGATCATCAATGCCATCCCAAAAAGCATCGTTGCCCCAATACGTCTCGGCATCCCAAAAGCCTAATCCCGGAATTGTGGTGGAACTTTGAACAACTTTTTGATAGCTGGAGGTTTTTTTTATTGGTTGATTGATTGTGACCAAGGGTTGATTTTTGTTAAGCAGCACAATTCTAGTTAAGGAAGCATCAGAGCCAAGTATAGATTTGTCAGGTACACAATACCGTACTCCTAGCAAAAGGCTATTCTTGGTCGGATTTTTGCTCCAAAGAGTTGATACACCAAGAGCAGGTTCACTCCCTTTATAGTCATGATCTCTCACCGCATAGATTGAACCAGTGTGGAATACCTTGCTATAAGGAGCATTTTTGATGGAAGTTGCTGTGGTAATCGTGTCTTCGGCTCGCGTTAGTTGGCAAGTTGCGATCGTAATGCAAATGGTTAGAAAACTAATGTTGATAATGCTCCATGTATGTTTACTCAACATTGTGCTTCTCCGTTGAACCGCTAATTGATTTCTGATTTTTATTCATCACCGAAACAGTGCTGAGTACCCAGTTATGAGTGCTGAGTAAAAAAGTAATAATCGCACTCAGCACTCCTGAATTGATCGCCATTGCCGACCATCGCGCCAGAGCAGTTCGTCAGCATCTTTCGGTCCCCACGTTCCTGCCGTATAATTGGGAAACTCTCTTGCTGGTAATGCGCCCCAAACATCCAAAATGGGAGTAACCACACTCCAACCGAGTTCCACGTTGTCCGATCGCTGGAAGAGTGTAGCATCACCGATCGCGCAATCATAGAGTAAGGTTTCATAGCCTGTACTGGGAGTTGTGCCAAAATAGTCAGCGTAGCAAAAATCCATATTCACAGCCCCCATTCGCACGGTTGGGCCGGGAATTTTTGCCCCAAACTGAAAGCTAATGCCTTCATCGGGTTGAATGCGGAGAATGAGAACATTAGGTGTCAGGCGATCAATCGACGTGTCTTGAAACAACAGCGAAGGAACTTGCTTGAATTGCACCGCAATCTCAGTCACTCGCTTGGGTAAACGTTTACCCGTTCGCAGATAAAATGGCACACCTGCCCATCGCCAGTTATCAATGGTTAACTTTAAGGCGGCGTATGTTTCGGTATTAGAGTTTGAAGCTACACGCGGTTCTGAGCGATAGCCATTCAGAGATACTCCGTTAACGATTCCTTCTCCGTACTGACCACGTACTGTATGCGTTAGCACGGTTTCATCTGTTAAGGGTTGCACTGCTTTCAATAACTTGGACTTTTCATCGCGTACTGAGTTGGCATCAAACGATACAGGAGGTTCCATCGCAATCATGGTCAACAGTTGAAACAGGTGATTCTGCACCATATCGCGCACTGCACCCATTCCTTCATAAAAATTGCCTCTGCTCTCAACTCCCACCGTTTCTGCCACAGTAATCTGCACATGATCGATATTGTTACGATTCCAAATTGGCTCAAACAGTCCATTCCCAAAGCGAAACACCATAATATTCTGGACTGTTTCTTTACCCAAATAATGATCGATGCGATAAATTTGGTTTTCCTTTAATACGCTACCGATCTGTTTATTTAGAGTGCGAGCAGAATCTAGATCGCGTCCGAATGGTTTCTCGATAATGACGCGCCGCCACTGTTTGTCCTTTTCTGCTGCTAGTCCTGACGAACCAAGCTGCGTGATGATGTCGCAAAAGAAGTTAGAGGCAGTTGCCAGATAGAATAGGTAATTCCCTTGCGTGCCACAGGCAGAATCTACTTGAGTCAATAAATCCTGCAACTGCTGGTAGGTTTTAGCATCCTGAAACTCGCCAGAAAGATAGTAAAGTCGCTGCTCGAACTGTTGCCAGAGGCGATCGTCAACCTCAACTGTGGCAAATTCGTGAATATCTTGACTGAGCTTGCTACGAAAATCATCTTGACTCATTGGAGTGTGAGCGACACCAACGATCGCAAATTCTTTTGGTAGCAAATTGCTTCGTGCTAAATTATAAAGCGCAGGCATCAATAAACGCTTGGTCAAATCTCCAGCAGCACCAAAGATCACGATCGCAAAAGGTTCAGCAGGACGAATCGAGGTTTTCGTCTGAGATTGAAATGTAGGTGCGATCGTCATGATGATATCTCCGCGTGTTCTTCCTCGTGTCCGCCAAACTGATAGCGCATCGCCGAAAGTAACTTACTCGAAAATTCGTCTTCCCCTCTGGAACTAAACCGTTGATAGAGAGCAGCACTCAGCACGGGTGCTGGTGTGCCTTCATCGATCGCAGCGATAATCGTCCAGCGTCCTTCTCCAGAATCAGACACTCGACCTGCAAAAGTAGCGAGTTGAGGATCTTTAAGTAGGGCGATCGCAGTTAAATCCAGCAGCCAGGAAGCAACGACACTACCTCGCCGCCAAACCTCAGCAATATCCGGCAAATTGAAGTCATATTGGTAACGTTCTGGATCGCGGAGCGGAGTTGATTCGGCACTAGCAGCGCGTTGTTGTTTACCCACATTGGCATGATGCAGGATATTCAACCCTTCTGCATAAGCTGCCATGACACCGTATTCGATGCCATTATGTACCATCTTGACAAAGTGTCCCGCGCCATTAGATCCACAGTGCAAATAACCTTGTTCGGCAGTACTACCTACTTTTTCTCGTCCTGGTGTGCGATCAATCTTCCCGACTCCTGGTGCTAATGTTTGAAAAATCGGATCGAGATGTTTTACGGCAGTTTCCGAGCCGCCAATCATCATGCAGTAGCCTCGTTCTAGCCCCCAGACTCCGCCACTGGTTCCGACATCGATATAGTTAATTTCATTTTTTTCTAGTGCTTTTGCCCGCCGAATGTCGTCAATGTAGTAAGAGTTACCACCATCAATTAAGATATCCCCCGAATCCAGTTTGGTAGCCAACTCCGTTACCATATCTTCGGTCGGATCTCCAGCAGGAACCATTAGCCAAATGGCACGGGGACGATCGAGTTTCTGTACAAAATCGTCCAGGCTAGAGGCGGCGATCGCTCCTTCTGAAGCCAGATGTTTCACTTTTTCCGGTGTGCGGTTGAACACCACACATTCATGATTGTTTCGCAGCAGTCGTCGGACGATATTTGCGCCCATGCGCCCTAAACCAATAACACCAAGTTGCATTGTTTTTTTCCTCAATTTCTAAATTGGAAAATTTTTCTCTCTTCTTATTGTCTCTATCCTTTTAAGCGGAGTCACAAAGATTACTCCTGCCAAGATAAAAGTCAAAACTCCCGCGATCGCTAGAGTTAAAATTTTTGCCTTTCTGAATTGGTTGTTAGACTATAACAGGCAGACTTTACCCTATATTTCCTTCCTCACCTCTTCTTTTATGTCAAATCATCCTGCCTCAGAAATCGAGTTGCTCCGCGCCGCCTACGCGGCCTTCAATGCACGCGACATCGATTCCGTCCTCGCCCTCATGACTGCCGACGTGGTTTGGCCGCGTGCATTCAAAGGCGGTTTTGTCCGTGGACCGGAGGAAGTCCGTGCCTACTGGACGGAGCAATGGAGCGAAATTGATGGGCGCGTGGAGCCGATATCCTTTCACCCGGAGGGTGGCGGGCGCATCTTGGTCGAGGTGCATCAGGTCGTGCGGGACTTAGCGGGGGCTGTCCTGGCCGATGAACACGTCGGTCATCGCTTCATCCTAGAGTGCGGCTTAATCCAAAGTATGGAGGTCTGTCCACTCCCCTCATCTGGACACCCAGCCTAACTATGCACTCCAGCGAACAGGTTCTACGCTGTCGATGCGATTCAAGGTGATTGGGTGTTCGACAACGTAAAAGTGCCGCCAAGGTTTGTTTGATTAGTTATCATGATGTTTTTCTCTCCAAGTTTTTTAGGTTTTGTTGCCAAAAAATTGCTTTTTTGTGGAAATAAACACTCAATTCCAGTCAGATTTTGCCTAAATGCTTTGTTGAATGAGAGTTTGCAGCATGGTTAGACCTGATCGCACATCTTTACCGAGATGAATTCGCAAGGCACGGCGATCGCGATCAGCTAAAACCTTAAAGTCTCCCCGTGCTTGAGCCGCTTTCACCACGCCAAAGGTATATTTCTGTTGGGGAACAGGAATATCTGTAGCATCATCGCAGGTGATTTGCAGAAATACGCCGCTATTGGGGCCACCTTTGTATGCTTGCCCTGTGGAATGCAAGAAACGAGGGCCAAAGCCGAGACAGGTGGTAATTTTCTTAGCATCCCGAATTTGCGATCGAATGGCTTGCAGTTGCGCTTGATGCTCGTCATTGCGCTCGATATAGGCAAGCAGTGCCAAATAATCACCTGCCTGTAGTCGGTTCAAATGGGCGCGTAAATAATTGACTAGAGAAGGAGATTTGCCGACAGCCTTTGTCAGTGCCGTTGCATTTTTCGGATCGGTGAATAATTGAATGCCATCTGCTGTAAAGATTGGGCTTTCTGGTGGTAGTTTTCCAGTTTTCTCATATTCAGCCGTTAACTGGCGGGTAACAATCTTGCTGGCTTCTACATCCGGTTGGTTAAAGGCATTGATGCCAATAATGGAACCTGCTACAGCAGTCGCAATTTCCCATCGGAAAAACTCTTGACCGATTTGGTAGGGATCGGCGATCGCAATCCGCACCACAGGTTGTCCTGCTTGCTCTAATGCTGTTACAGCAGCGTCTTGAGCAGCATCAAAAGCAGAGTCTAAGCGAATGTAAGCAAAGATGCGATCGCTGCCATAAACATCTGGAGTTCCCAACTGTTCTAGATCGACCGGAATCAATCCTTTGCCATCTTTACCTGTAGATTCTGCTAACAGTTGCTCTAGCCATGCGCCTAAATCTGCAATTGCTGGAGAGGCAATTAGTGTGACTTTGTCTCGTCCTTGCTTGGCCAGAACACCCAGAATATTACCCAACACAACACCAGGATTTTCTTTTGCCGGAACCGATGATGCACAGGAATGTACCATCACTTCAGCCGTATCCAAAAACTTTGCTACATCTACTCCGATTGCTGCCGCAGGAACTATGCCAAAATTCGAGAGGGCAGAATAACGACCGCCGATACTTGGCAAACCAAAGAAGATATGGCGAAAATCATCGTTTTCGGCAATCTGCTGCATTTTGGAACCGGGATCGGTAATGGCAATGAAGCGATTACCTGCGGATTCTGCACCCAAGATTTGCTGTAGGTGATCGAAGAAGTATTGTTTGAAGATATTTGGCTCTAAAGTGCCGCCAGACTTGCTCGATACGATAAACAATGTTCGAGTGAGGTCGATTTTGCTTTCGATCGCTTTAATCTGAGCCGGATCGGTGGAATCTAGTACCAGCAGTTCGGGAAAGCCCGGTGCGTTACCGAAAGTTAGTTTCATTACCTCTGGACAGAGGGAAGATCCCCCCATTCCTAAAAGTAAGACGTGAGTGAATTCTAAGTCTTTCACTTCTTGCGCGAGTTGCTTGAGGCGATCAATATGCGCCAGTTGATCTTCAGTAATACCGAGCCAACCCAACCATTTGTTTTCATCGTTGTCTGTCCAAAGAGTTGCATCATGCGCCCACAAGCGACGAAGTTTACCGTTGTTCTGCCAATCGTCTAGAGACGCTTGCACAGCAGTATTCAACGCATCAGGTAATTTGTAGGTCAGGCGATCGAGCTTTTCACCCAGAATAGCTGTCCGCTTCTTCTCAACCGCACTCAATAATTGGTCAAAAGCATCAGTGAAAAGTTGTATCCCTTCTGTCAATAATTGGTCTGTAGTTTGCTGCAAGGAGATTCCTGCTTGCTGTAGGTTTGATAATGTTGATTGAGCATCATCAATACCTTCAGTCAAACTAGACTTCGGATGTCCATGATCGCGAAAAGCAGCAAGTGTGGCTGGCGGAATTGTATTAACAGTGTCTGCACCAATCAATTCTTCAACATACAGCACGTCGCTATATTCAGGGTTCTTCGTTCCCGTACTTGCCCATAGCAACCGTTGAGTTTGTGCGCCTTGATTCGCTAATTTCTGCCATCGACTCGATTGATAAATATCCTGATAACTCTTGTAAGCAAGTTTGGCGTTGGCGATCGCAACTTTACCTAATAAGCCTTTGAGTAAATTACGTTGAGCTTCATCTGTAGCAGTTTTGAGTCGATCTGTAATCTGGTTATCAACAGCAGTATCAATCCGACTGACAAAGAAGCTGGCGACACTGGCAATGCGGCTGATATCTCCCCCTTTTGCTGCTAGTGACTCTAATCCAGTCATATAGGCATTGACAACTTGTTCGTAAACGTCTTGAGCAAACAGCAACGTCACATTAATATTAATGCCTTCACTAATTAGTTGTTGAATAGCAGGAATTCCCGTTGGTGTCGCAGGCACTTTAATCATCAAGTTAGGGCGATCGACTTCCTGCCAGAGGCGGCGTGCTTCTTTTATAGTTTGCTGTGCGTCATTCGCTAAGTAGGGAGATACTTCCAGACTGATGTAGCCGTCGCGTTTGTTGGTTTGCTCGTAAATCGGCTTTAAATGGTCTGCGGTTGCTTGAATATCTGCGATCGCAAATGTTTCGTATAGCGACATAACATCACGATCCTGACTTTGTTCGAGCGTGGTTAAAGTTGTATCGTAATCAGTACTGCCAGCGATCGCTTTCTCAAAAATAGAAGGATTTGAGGTGACACCCCGCACACCATCATCAATTAACTGTTGCAGTTCGCCACTAGTAATTAAACTGCGACGAATATAGTCCAACCAGACAGACTGTCCGTAGGATTGTAACGCTTGCAAAGGATTCTTTGTCTGTGATGCTTTTACAGTAACCATCAGTTCATTCCTTGTTAAATTAACCAAATTAAAAGTTTGTTTTGTACTAGCGCCGCTTTGAATCGCCTTCAGGCTTTTGGTAAGTGTTCATTCTCCAAATCCTTTCTAAGCTTTCAATTCGTTGGCAACGACGAGCATCTGCCTGTTGCTTGCGTTGCTTCTCATATCTGCGTCTGAGATAAATGCTAAGACAAATGCAACTCATCAATAGAAGGATTAAGAAAATCCCTCCATCACGCATCTGGTTCTCTGACTGCACTGAAGTCCTTTGACTCCATTGCTGGGCTGTTAGGTTGACAAGTTGATGGAATGCAATACTAGTGAATACGGGGAAGTCCATAGAATTAGACCACTTGTTGAAGATATAGCAACGGTCAAGGGAGTTAGGATCTTGCTGATTGCTCAAAACCTGGAAATAACCGGGTTTTTACTCAGCACCAGCTAAACGCCGCGCTACCGCTAACAGGACTCAGCACTTTGCTATAGATTGAGTATTAGTCTGTTATAGGACTTACGCAGTGTCACTAAATTTTCTGGCTTTTTGTCAATAGTCAATAGTCAAAATCAAGTTTTTTTGGACTATTGACTGTTGACTATTGACCACCCTCATTTATGGTTTATTGGTTGAGTGCGTAAGTCCTATGTTAGTTGAGCTTTTGCGGCTGCAATAATTTTGTCAGGGGTAAAACCGAACTTCTGTTGCAGTTCTTTGAGTGGTGCTGAAGCACCAAACGTATGCATAACAATCCGTCCTCCTCTCGAACCTACATATTCACCCCAGCCAAACGTCGATGCCTGCTCTACACAGACACGGGCAGTAATTGAGGGCGGAATCACACTGTCACGATATTCCTGACTTTGCTGCTCAAATAGCTCCCATGACGGCATACTCACCACCCGCGCTTTAATTCCTTCTGTTTTGAGTTGTTCATACGCTTCAATGCAGAGTGAAACCTCACTTCCAGTTGCCAGCAGCAGTACGTCGGGTTGACCACTTTCTGCGTCTGCCAAAATATAAGCCCCTTTCGCTAAACCTGATGCGGCAGCATACCGAGTGCGATTAAGCGTTGGTAATGCCTGTCGAGACAGCACCAGTACAGCAGGTTGATGCTGCAACTGGATAATCGTTCGCCAAGCTTCTGCAACTTCGTTAGCATCCGCAGGTCGTAGGGTAATCAGTCCTGGAATCGCTCGTAACGACGCTAACTGTTCGACGGGTTGATGAGTCGGGCCATCTTCACCCACTCCGATAGAATCATGGGTGAAGATGTAAATTACGGGAATTTCCATCAGCGCACTGAGTCGAATAGATGGACGGCAGTAGTCGCTAAAGATGAAGAATCCAGAACCATAAGGACGGACTTTGCTAAGGGAGAGTCCGTTGAGAATCGCCGCCATTGCGTGTTCGCGGATGCCAAAGTGAAAGTTACGTCCAGAGCGATCGCCTTCGCTAAAATCTCCCGCACCATCAAAGGTGAGCCGTGTTTTGGTTGAGGGAGTCAGATCGGCAGAGCCACCAATCAGCCAAGGAATTTGTGGGGCGATCGCATTCAGCACTTTTGCAGATACATCGCGTCCGGCTAGCCCTTTGGCATCTGCAGCAAAAGTAGGAAGATTACTATCCCAATTGTCAGGCAACTGACGATGCAACATCTTGTAGAGTTGGTCTGCCAGTTCTGGATACTTGGCATTGTACTCATCAAAGGTTTGCATCCACTCCTGACGCAGGCTATGTCCTCTTTGCCCCAAGTTTTTCTGAAAGTGTTCTGGAACGCCATTAGGTACTAAAAACTTAGCATCTTCTGGCCAGCCATAGTTGCGTTTCGTTAAGCGGATTTCATCTTCCCCTAACGGTTCGCCGTGAGCAGCGCTGGTATCGTGTTTGTGCGGTGCGCCATACCCAATATGGCTATCGACAATAATCAGTGTGGGGCGATCGCGTGTCTGCTCAAAGGTTTGAAACGCTCGCTCTAACATATCCAAATTATTGGCATCACTGACTCGAACTATGTTCCAACCATAGGCTAAAAAGCGAGTGCCTACGTCATCACTAAAGGTGAGATCGGTATGCCCTTCAATCGTGATGTGGTTATTGTCATAAATCCAGCAGAGGTTAGCCAGCTTGAGATGCCCTGCAATGGAGGCAGCTTCGTGGGAAATACCTTCCATCATGCAGCCATCGCCACACAGAGCATAGACGTTGTAGTTAAATAACTCGAAGCTAGGACGATTGAAGTGTTGTGCCTTCCACTGTCCGGCGATCGCCATACCAACACTAGTGGCTACGCCCTGTCCTAAAGGCCCTGTAGTGGTTTCAACTCCAGAAGTCCAGCGATATTCAGGATGCCCAGGACATTTGCTGTCAAGTTGACGGAAGCGCTTAATATCATCGAGCGTGACGGAGGGTTCACCCAATTGTTCGTATTTAGCATTGACTGCTTTAACACCAGTTAAGTGCAATAACGAATACAGCAGCATGGAGGCATGACCGTTTGATAAAACGAAGCGATCGCGGTTTGCCCAGATGGGATCGTTGGGATCGAACCGTAAAAATCGTTGCCATAAACAGTAAACAACGGGAGCCAGTGCCATCGGAGTGCCTGGATGTCCAGAGTTTGCCTGTTGCACGGCATCCATTGATAAAGTCCGAATCGTGTTAATGCAAAGCTCATCGAGTTGTGTTTGGTTCGCAATTTGAGTTGGAGCAATCACTACTTTTTCTCCTGATAGTCGTAAGCTGCAATTAATAAACGACGGATCGGAATGATTCTTAAACTATATTCTTCAATTCATTTGAGTTTGACTAGGTAAGATAGTCTAGTTAACAAGAAGTTATGTGTGAATTCTAAGTACAAGACAAAAATTGTAATGAGTGAAGAAACTCTTCATGCTTTAAGTCTAAATCGGTAAAAATAGAACGCAAGCGATCGCGCGCCATAACGAAAAATACTTTTAGCAAGCCGACCGTGGGCGTTGCTGAATTGAGACATGAAGTAATATCAAAAAAATTATTGAGGTAAATTGATGAATAGGTTTCTCCCAATCTTGGGGGTTAAGGAGGCGATTGTCGCTGTAGATAAGTTTGAAGCGCCTACACAACTTTCAGGAGCCTCCAACTTCAATCACTTCTCCCGGAGTAATCGCATTCAACACATCACGAGTCTCCAGTATCAGCGGAAGTAAATCAGAAAGCTTGTTGCTGGGTGCTACAAGAACGACAACTGCTACCCTAGCTTGTTGTAAATTTTGCTGATAGCGCAAATTTTGATCGGTGGTCAGCAGAACCGTGAATCCTTCCTGACTCATCAGGCGGAGTAACTCCCCATTCTTTTTTCCTGACCATCCCATCTCAACCACGGTGCGTATTTCGTAATCAGCAAGCTCACGCTTTAGAGGTCGTGGCGCACACTCATCAAGCAGGATTCGCATAGGCGGTCAGCATTTCCTTTGCTAATTCAAGGGCTGCGATCGCCTGTTCACGGCTGACACTAGGGAAATGGTCTAGAAAAACCTCTAATGAATCACCCGCTTCAAGATAATCAAGCAGATTTTTCATAGGCACACGTGTTCCCACAAAAACAGGAGTACCTCCCAAAATATCGGGGTCGCTATGAACGATACGGGATGTTAATGCCATAACAAATACAGCTACCAGCTTTCAGCATAATTGTATCCTAAAGTCATTGAGTCGTTTCCCAAAAATTTCAGAGATACAATCGTTTGTCTCTACTCAAATCTAGAATAGCGATCGATTAAAAACTAAACTTTGATTGCTTATTAAAAAAATCTTCTTTAGATTTACTTTATAAACAGTCTCTAAAGCTGACAATCTATCCGATTTAAGCAGGTTGTATTTGCGGCAGCACAATACCTACCAAATGTAGAGTAATAAAAACAAGATAATCCAGATAAGATCGACAAAGTGCCAGAACAAGGAGACTGCACTCACACCCTGGTGTCCGGCATCGTAATTACCAGGAACTAGGGAGCGTTTATACATATACAGCAGCAAAACCACGCCAGTGAAAACGTGCATTCCGTGAAATCCAGTTAGCAGATAGAAAGTTGCACCTGCTAACCCAGCATCAAGACCAAAGGGCATATTGCGCCATTCGAGTACCTGCCCAATTAGAAAGATTACACCCAATGCAGCAGTCAGTAACCACAGACGACGAAATTTAATTAGTTGATGGCGATCGAGTGCGCGTTCTGCAAAATAAATTACACCACTACTAGCAACCAAAATAACTGTGTTTATAGCTGCTCTGGGTATATCTAGTCCAGAAACACCAGGGGGAAACCAAGTTGGATTTTTCCAACGGAGTAGGGCATAAGTTACAAAAAAGCTGACAAAAATAATGCTTTCCGAGAGAAGAAATACGGGAAAGCCGAAAGCAAGGTTATCTCTTTTAGGCGTAGAATTGAGCTTATTTGGAGGCGAATTTCTTGAATCGATCGGGCTTTCCATCACTGACTCCTGACGTGAAATGATAATGTACATTTAAATGGACGCGATGTGCGACTTATTTTTAAAACTCCTCTCCAAACCTCTCCCCGAAGCGGAGAGAGGCTTTGAATCTTACTCCCCTTCCCTCGTAGGGAAGGGGCTGGGGGTTAGGTTTGAGATAAAGTTGCACACCGCGTTAGATAGATGAAGAATCAGCAGCCAATCGATGAGATTCTCCGTAACCGTAGGGTTCTGAAGTCACTATCGGGATCTCTTCAAAGTTTTCGATCGGTGGCGGTGAGGAGGTTGTCCACTCTAATCCAGTCGCATTCCAAGGATTATTAAGTGCTTTGCGTCCTCGTAACCAAGAACTGACGATATTAGCAATAAAGGGTAAGGTAGACATACCCAAGAGAAAAGCTCCCAAGCTAGCAACTACATTCCATCCGGTGTACTGCGGGTCGTAGGAGGAGATACGGCGCACCATTCCCTGTAAGCCTAGTGGGTGCATCGGAAAGAAGTTGAGATTTGCGCCAATAAAGGTCAACCAGAAGTGTAACTTGCCCCATCCTTCGGAATACATACGTCCGGTGATCTTGGGAAACCAGAAGTAAATTCCGGCGTAAAGTGCCATCGTTACCGTGTTGAAGACTACATAGTGAAAGTGTCCGACGATAAAGTAAGTATTGTTGACGTGAATATCAAAGGGTACTGAAGCCAGCATCACTCCACTAATGCCTGCAAACAAAAACATTGCTACACCACCTAAAGCAAACAGCATTGGGGTCTGGAAATGCAGCTTGCCCCGCCAAATAGTTGCAGTCCAAGCAAACACTTTGATTCCCGTTGGCACTGCTACCAGCATCGATGTTGCCATAAACAAGATTCGCATCCAGTTGGGAGTAGCACTGGCAAACATATGATGTACCCAGACAAGCGTACTAATGACACTAATAAGTAGGGAGGAAATGGCGACGGTTTTATAACCAAAAAGTGGTTTGCGGGCAAAGGCAGGAATGACTTCTGAGAAGACACCAAAAGCAGGCAATGCCATGACATACACGGCGGGATGAGAGTAAAACCAAAACAAGTGCTGGTAGATTACCGGATCGCCCTGCTTGAAGGGACTGAAAAAGTCTGTACCAAAGGAGAGATCGAAGAGTAGCATAATGGCTGCACCCGTGAGGGCTGGCAAGCAAAACAATTGCAGCAATTGGGCGCTGAATGTCGTCCAGACGTAAACTGGCATCCGCAAGAATGTCATTCCTGGCGATCGCATTCGGAAAATGGTTGTGACTAAATTTACACCGCCCATAATCGACGATATTCCAGAGATTGTTACTGCTAGCAACCAGAGGAACTCTCCGTTAATCAAATGACCGGACGGATTTTGGATGCTCACTGGCGGATAAGACCACCAACCTGCCTGAGCTGTGCCACTGGGTAAGAAGAAGCTGAACAACAGCAAGATTCCTACAACTGGAATTAACCAAAAGGCGATCGCATTCAGCACCGGAAATGCTGTCTCTTTCGCACCAATCATCAGAGGAATCAGATAGTTCGCCAATCCCACATTTGCCGGAAAGATCCACAGAAAGATCATAATCGTACCGTGCATCGTGAACAGTCCGTTGTAAAGGGAGCGATCGACGACATCTAATTGCGGGGTTAGTAGTTCGGCACGAACAATCATGGCGAACAAACCGCCAAAGAGGAAGAAGATAAATGCTGTAACTAAATACTGAACGCCAATTACCTTATGGTCAGTACTAAAGCTAAAATAGCGTTTCCAGTTTGTCGGTTCGGGTTCGCTAGCACTTTTAATAAAAATATTTGTCATTTATTCCTTTTTGAGATGATTATTTATTGACAACGGGTGGTTGAGCAGGTGAAACGGTGTGCCACTTGCTTCGCAGGGGTGTTTTGGGTGGTTGACTATGCTCAGATTTGGCGAGATTTACTGCTGGAACAGGCGGACGGGTGGCTGCTTCGGCTAACCACTGGTTGTAAGTTTCAGGAGAATCAACATAAACATCGGCTGTCATTAGGGCAAAATAAGTGCCGCTAAATTGAGAGTCATGCAGTTGATACTTACCAATGCGATTGGGGGTAAATCTCAATGGGATTGTTTGGTTAGGGATAATGTCTTGCTTAATGCGGAAGTTGGGTACATAGAAGCCATGCACTACATCTTTAGACTGCAACATCAGGTGAACTCGCTGGTTGACTGGAAGATGTAACTCGGTGCTGGTGACATTTTGGCTGGGATAGCGGAACGACCATGACCATTGTTTTACAACTACCTCAATCTGTTCGGCAGGCTGCATATCGCTACTGCCCATCTCTGCATAAGCGGGAGCTTCCATGATGTGTAGATGAACCAGTGGCAAGGAGCCAAGAATGCTCATGCGCTGGTAAATGTTGTAACTGTAGCTAGCAATCCAGATTACTAGCAAAATTGGAATCACTGTCCAAGTAATCTCCAGTTTCAAATTGCCGCGAATGGCTGGTGCATCACTCGGATCGTTCTTGGTGGCTCGGTAAAACAGAATGGAATAGAGCAGCATTCCCATGACACCCAGAAAAACAATTGTTCCGAGTGTGACTAGGAAGCTAAACAAATGACCGACGAGATCAGCTTCTGTTGTTGCCGCTACAGGTAGCCAATTATAAGCTTGTTGTCCTAGTGCGTGGCTGGCAAGAACGATCGCTCCGACAAAAATAGCTAATAGCGCAATGTTAAAATTTCGCATAATAATTACATTTAGGGTTGGAGAACTTGATTGGGATTTTTACCTTGGCGAATCAAACCAGCAGCCGTACCATGCACGCCAAATTCGTCCCCTAATTGCGCCCCCAACGTCCCGTGAACAAACATAAAACCGAGAATGAAAACCCCTGCTAGCAAATAGCTCCACTGTACTTGTCGCGGCTCGTGCTTGCGCCAGTTAAAGCGTTGGTAGCCTCGCCAAATCGTCATTGCTACAATCAGGGTCAGCAATAGCACTCCGCCAACGCCATGTAACAACATGGTAGTACCCGCACCCAATCCCCAAGCACTTTTCTGATCTGTGGGGGGATCTGCCAGCAGGATCTCAAAAAAGCCTGCTGCCACAGTAAAAAACGAAATCGCAGATGCTGCTACAATGTTGTACCAAGACACATCAAAAAAGTTAGACCGACTGACTGGTATAGAGAAAAACTTGAGAATTGGTCGTTCTAAGGGAAATAACGTACCAGCGAAATCGAAGGCGATCGCAATGATAAATAAACCTAACGTCAGATGTACAAAATTAGGATGGAGTGGAAATCGGTAGGGTAGTCCGTTAGCCCCCAATTCAATTCCCAATTGCTTTAACTGGTCAATTAATTGTGGATTCATTTCAGGAGTCCTTGTTTTGCGGCTTCGACTACAGGCACGGTATGAAGTCCATAGACCCAATTTACTAAATTACCGAGGTAAATCTGCAAACAGACGAGACAGATCAAAAACGTCGCTGCACCCAGGTAATACACAGGTATCTTTAACGGATTGCGAACCCGAATGATGCCGCGCCATGCAGTAATAGCAACAAGGATTGCCGCAATTGACCAGCCATTTACAGTGTGCCAATCTAAGGCAGGTTGAGCAGCCGCATAGGGTTGTGCCAGTCCCGCTTCAAATTCACCAAAAATCACCGCAACAAAAACAGCAACGGACGCAACAACTAAATTCCACCAACTTACCTCAAACATCCGATGGTTGCGGCTGAGATATCCAGCCAGGTCACAGAAGTAGGCGAAAAACACCATCGCAATCACAAAGTGGACAACGATCGGATGAATTGTATCCGAATAAGGAAGGTTCTGGTCATTCAACGGCGGCAGAGGCATCACGTTCTCCTATGGAGTAGATTGTGTAGGTGGATTCGTCTGCGGTTGCCTGTCTTGTTCAGAGGGTGGCGTTCTTAATCCAAAACAGGCGGCAATCAAAAAGGCGATCGGAGCCAGAATCGCCAATGCTTTTACTAGCGATCGCTCTCGTTGCTCGGTCGGAGATAGAGGCTGTTTAGCGGTGGTTGCCGATTCCGACTTGGGTCGGTGGTAATGATGAAATATTTCTTCTTTGAGCCATTCAGTAGTCGCCTTAAAGTCATGTAGAGGGGTGGGCAGCATTTCCAAATAAGTTGCATTGCGGATGAGATCGCCAGGTTTACCAGTAACCTTGACTTTGTCAAATAAATTAGCCACACCATAGCCCAAACCCAATTTCATGAGAGTGCCGCGCAGATTTACATGGACTGGGCTGGGCGATTTTCCCTCGGCAAGTGCAATCAGATTGTGAGCAATGTTTGCACCTTGTTGATACGCCACCTGTGCTAAAGCAGGTTGTTGCTGTTGCTGCACGTTTGCGCAGTCGCCTGCGGCAAATACTTCTGGAAAATCCAACAGTTGCAGGGTTGGGGTTACTAATGGTAAACCATGCTTATCTAAATGGGCTGTGGGAATCTGAGACTTAAGGTTTTGGATGAGTGGGTTCACAGCAGTACCCGCCGTCCAGATGGTAGTATGGGTCAATAGAGTTTTGGTTTCAGTACCGTCGGCAGGCTGATAGTCCAGGCGATCGCCGCGAACCGCTTTCACTCCTACGCCTAAGATCGTTTCAATAGGTACTGTGCGAGTTTTGAAAGCGTGAAGAGCTACATCCTTTAGACCCGCGTTAACATCCCCTGAGAGAATGGTCTTACCATGATTAATTAAAACAATGCGAATCTCATGAATATTGCCGCCCAGTTGGGCATACCAGTAAGGCAGCAAATCTGCTAGCGTTGCCGCCATTTCTACGCCCGTTGGGCCTGCCCCCACGACGGCAAATGTCAGGAGCGATCGCCTTTGCTGTTCGTCGCTCGTCTGGCTAGCACACTGCAAACAATCTCGTAACTGTCGTTCTAAGGCGATCGCATTCTCTCGCGTCCGAAATGCAAAGGCATTTTCTTGTGCGCCTTCCGTTCCTAGATAGCCCTGAATGCTACCAACTGTTAAGACAAGGTGGTTGTAAGTGTAGTCTAAGCCAGAGGCTAAATTGAGGCGTTTGTTTGATAGGTCAATCTCCGTCACCTTATCTTGCACAAAGTCGATATTACTGCCTTGCAGCAATTCTTTATAAGTCGGACAAACAGTATCTTCTGACAATTCACCCGTCAGTAGTTCATACAGCATCGGTTTGAAGACAAACCGTTCCTGCGGGTCAATGAGAATGATCGAGCGCAGATCATGCTGATGACGCAGATGTAAAGCTGTGAAAAGACCCGTAAAACCTGCTCCGACAATAATTGTAGGGCGATTAGAGGAATTCATTTTCGGAAAGGGAAGATAAAGGACAACAAACAATCTAATGAATGGGTTAACAATATAACCCCCTTGTCGCGTTCAATCGAAAAATTTGCATCTCTCTCTGGTTCTAGCAAATTGTTTGAATATCGATCAAAGATACAACGGCATCATATTTCTGACGATGCAAGTTTGTATAGTTAAGCAGGAACTTATACTGCATTCAAATCCAATTTTAGATTTGGATTATTCATACCTTAATTCAACAGATTGATGGTCAAGAAATCCTGTTAAGTACTCCACAAGTAATGGGCAAACAACCAATTACAATTCCCACAGATAGCAACATTATGTAAATAATGGAGTATTTAAACAGCGATCGCGCCAACTCCAAATTTGCGGGAGACTGTCTTAACAACCAGGCTTTACGCACAAAAATACTACCCAAGATGATGGCAACAACAGGATAGAGCCAATTTGTTGCTTGGAGCGGATAAGCAAGCAGTAAAGTGACTGGAATCAGAATTAAGGTGTAGACAAAAATTTGTCTAGTTGTAGTTTCATTTCCCGCCACCACAGGCAGCATGGGAACGCCCACTTTAGCATAGTCATCTCGCAGCATCATTGCCAATGCCCAGAAATGAGGAGGTGTCCAGAGAAACACAATCGCAAACAAGCACCACGCTGCCCAACTCAAATCGCCTGTTACTGCTGCCCACCCAACTAGAGGCGGAATAGCCCCTGCTGCTCCACCAATGACGATGTTCTGAGAGTGATGCCGTTTTAGCCAATGGGTGTACACCAGCACGTAAACGAGAATCCCGACCATTGCTAAACTAGCACTTAACAGGTTAGCGAAAACACTTAGAAGCGTAAACGAAATAAATGCCAGCGCGATCGCAAATATTAAGGCCTGATAGGGCTGGATTCGACCCGACGGTAGCGGACGATGGCGGGTGCGTTCCATAACAAAATCGATATCACGATCGTAGAGACAGTTGATTGTATTTGCTGCTCCTGCGGCACAAGCACCACTGACTAATGCGATCGACAGCAGCCAGAGATCGATATGTCCTTTTGCTCCCATTGCCATACCAGCAGTTGTCGTGATGAGTAACAATAAGATGATGCGAGGCTTTGTGAGTTGAACATAGCTTTCGATCGCTTGCCAAGCGATTTGATGATCGGGAATTGTGAAATCAACAGTTGTCGTTTTGTACATCAGATTTACTCTACTGCTAAATGAAAGTGAGGCAAGAAATAATTCAAATGTAGTCTGATGAAATAAAAGCGCAAATCAATATCAACATGGAGGTAGAAAAGCGCAGCATCCTTATTTCAAGCTCCCGGATTTATCTGTGGGGATTGATAATTTTGAATTTTGCGGAAAGTTGCGTGGGCGGGTTTCCCGACTTGAGCAAACTTTCCAAGACGAATTTTGCGGAAAGTTGCGTGGGCGGGTTTCCCGACTTGAGCAAACTTTCCAAGACGAATTTTGAATTGTTTTTACCCTTCTTGCGAACAAGCTTGACTCAAGATTGATCGCCCATTCTTAAACACCTCTAATGCTCCCTGCTGTTGGTGATCTCCTCGACCGCCAACAATTTGGTATGTGTAATTGCTATGCTTAAACTTATAGACTTTAGCGGCTCCTGTATTCTCCATCACTCCTTTGCCCAAACTCAAATTTCCTAGAGGACCTGTAGCACGATAAAGTAATTCGCCCGAACTATACCGTCTCCAAATATTCACAGTGTAGTCGCCTTGGCACGTCAAATTGAGTATTAGCCCAGCAGTGGAATCAGCCGAGGCTGATAAGGAAAGAGACCCTAAAACACAAGTTGTCAAACCCAGCATTAGCGTAAATTGCTTGAGTAATGATTTCATCTTTTTCTCCTTTAACAGTATTTCAACAAATTACTAATTCGTAATTCGTAATTAAAAGGGAACGGAACACCGCGCTAATTTTTTTAAATTAGCGGTCTTGAATTAGTTAGGTGTAGCGCTCAACTAATTCAATTACGAATTATTTCAAATTACCCTGTGGTCAAAAGACCATGAATAAGAATCACCAGTACAATTAACGTGATGATGATATAAAGGCGATCGCGCTGTTGCCAAAATGCGAATAATGAAAACGCAACTCGTGCAACTGGAGTGAGAATCAACAGTAGAATGCCAAACTGGATGATGCCCCGTCCTCGTAGTGCTAGGACATCATGAAGAACACCAGGTACTTGGCGCAGGTCAGCCGGTTCTCCGCGAAAGATGTGACCTTGAGGAGTATCATGACCGTGATGAATCAGATAGAAAATACCGCCTACGATCGCGATCGCGGCTGCCAAAGTGACTCCTACTTGTAAAAGCACACTGATTGTAATTTCCACCTGCTTGTCTGTCCATCTGCGCGTACTTGCCATGTCAAATTCCCCCAGTGATGCCGTTGTAAATCATCTGAATCCCGATCACCACTAGAGCAATGCTAAAAATAATCCGCAGCGCAGGAACTTTTGCTCGAACTAACACTTTAGCTCCGCACCATGCGCCCACTAATACACCCAGCAGTACAGGCAGACACAAACCCGGATCGATGTATCCTCGACTGAAGTAAATTCCAGCACTAGCAGCAGCCGTCACGCCAATCATGAAATTGCTGGTGGTAGTAGATACCTTGAACGGCAACTGCATTACCCGATCCATTGCCAGCACTTTCAGCGCTCCAGAGCCAACGCCGAGCAAGCCAGAAAGTGTTCCGGCGATTAGCATCACGGCAAATCCACCGGGAATATGCTGAACGTGATAGGATCTTTCACCTGACGGCGTTGGGTAGCTACCGTCCATCTTTAAGCGGGTTGCTAGAGGATCAATTGGTAGATCGACAGCTTGTAAATGATGGGGTTGATTGCTGAGATAGGTGGATACTAACAATATCACTCCAAAGATGATGGCGATCGCTCTGGTCGGAATCTTTGCGGCAATTAATGCCCCTGTGACGGCTCCAAAGGTTGTGGCAACTTCTAGAAACATCCCCACTCGGATATTGCTATATCCTTCCCGAACGTAGGCGATCGCTGCTCCAGACGAGGTAGCAATTACAGACACTAAAGCAGCGCCAATCGCATATCGAATGTCTACACCAAGCCCCAGCGTCAAGAACGGTACAACCACAACGGCTCCTCCCAACCCAGTCAAAGCACCCAGTAAGCCCGCTAGGATAGAAGCAATGCCAATAATTGCGGTGAATTCTAGATTGTTCATAGACTTAATTGCTAGGGAACAGAAAACAGGGAACAGATTTGTTTGGATCTCATTTAGGATTGCTATATTAGTTTGCAATCTTAATTAAGTAATGACCAGTCAAGATTGATTAGTTATGCTGCAATTTAAAGCACTACTCACCAGTTTTGTAGAGGCACTACAGTTAGAGGCGATCGCGCTTGGGAAACCCTGCTGGTAATGACCTGACAAAATAGGTTTTTGATGGATCATCGCGATCCAATTTCTTGATGTAAGATGCGCTGAGGAAGGCACGATAGTCAGTCTCGTGAGCCAGATAGACTTTCATAAATGCGGTACTCAGCGCCTGAACAAGAATGCGTTCTAACACAAGATCAGGTTCAGAGAAAATAGAGAAACGATTAAAAGAGGGTAACGCGACCGTACTCACACCCGCAATCAAATCAGTATGCGTTCCTTTGTCACCCACACCTAAATACTTTTCTGGGGTCGTCAACCAGTTAAATGCCTGGATTTGTTCCGAAAAAACAGGAGTCACAATATCTGCCGCACCAGCACCAATGGCGACAGGAATCTCGATGCGGCTCAAACCAGTTTGTCCCAGAATACTGCCAGTAACCGGATTCAGAGCGAACACCGCTTTGACTCGACGATCGCGTAAATCCAGATTGCTGATGGTTTGTTGGATCTGGGCATAATCAGGAGCATCTTTTCCCAGCGCTAATGCCCGACACTGCAACAACAAAGAAATATCGAACAAATCCGATTCTGGTTGACAATCTTTGCGTAACTGAGCAATGTTAATTTGTGCGCCCGCTAAAACTAAGGCGGTGTACCCTCCAAACGATTGGCCAATCACACCTACGTCTTGAACGTTGATTTTTCCCTGTAGCCACGGATCGGAGGTTGAACGCTGTTCTAATTGATTCAGCACAAACGTTACGTCTAAGGGGCGGTCAATCAGTTCTCTGTCGGGAAAGACTTGTTGGGTTTTCCCGGCCAGGAGTGCTTGCATGTGAACAGAATCACTCCCAGGATGCTGCGGCACTACAACCGCAAATCCGTAGGATGCTAAGGTTTCTGCTAAGTAAGCGAAGCTAGTGCGATCGCCACCAAGACCGTGGGAAATGACGACTACGGGTGCTGATGTTTGATTTTGAGGTAAATAAAGATCGGTTTGAATTACTCGATTTCCATTCCCACTCATCAGAAATCTCCGGCTCTCATCGACAAACGCGATCGTTCGTTTCTGCCAGGAAAACGCACCTGTCTTGTTGAATAAGCTGGGTACTTTTGAGCTATTTACGCGAGGTTCAGCCGATGCTTCTGTGATAGACTCCTGCTCAATCACAGCAAGCGATCGCTGTGTTTCCTTTTCTAGAGTTGAAAGTTTATTCCTCAAGGCAAAAATCCTGTTGGAGTTAATCCAAATACTCTGGGAAGGGAAGTAGCGCATCGTATTCAGGAGCGTTAATCCCTCTGGATCAGTCGCCGCTAAAATCAATGCTGCCCGAATGGCATAAAACCCGTTTTGTCTAGCACCAGTTTGAATGGTTTCTCCCGCAGACTCTAGCATCGTTTCTCCGATGTCTGAATAGAGAAACTGAGCAACGGCTACGGGGCTTAATTTTTCTTGTTTTGTCAAAACTTGGCGCAGTTGAGCAATCTGTTCTGGTTTGAGGCGTTTGGTAAAGAAGGCGAGTTGTTGACTTATTTTACCGTCTTGAGCAAAGGTTTTTAGCTCAGACACCGAAACCGAGAATTCTAACAGACCGTAAGAAAAGTTGACCTGTTCTGCACCGAGAGCTGGCAATATGCCCATGCCCAGCAGCCCGATCGTTGTACCAATCCAGGTGGGAATTTTAAGTTTCATTGTATTGGATAGTTTGAGAGGAGGATTAAAAACTCGATGATTCTACACAACGGGCATTCAGGCAGAAAACAGGTTTTCCATCGGAGTATTTTTATAAACGGTATCTATTAGTGTTCAGTCTTCATCCAATAATCACCAGTCAAGATTGAACAGTTATGCCGCAATTTACAGCTATTTTCAGGTAAATAGACCACGCGGTGAGGGCACGGCACTGCCCATTGGTGTCAACTTAACGTAAAATCGATGTCCCGCAAGGAACTGAAGTTCCTTGCTAATAGCAAAAGTCATCTGAAGATGACTACATATGCCCAAAATCTTCAGTCTACTTGAGTAGACTTGTGCTATTAGCCTTGGAATTAATTCCAAGGTGGGTGCTTCGGCCTAGCGTCAAGCTATTTTTAGCTTAAGTTGACATCAATGGGTACTGCCGTGCCCCTACAATATATGTGGTTCAATTAGCTGCAAATCGCTGTAAGATATTGTTCACCCTACTGGGCGTAGGTTGGCAAAGTCTGGCTGATTCGGTTCAGATTACTGGCGATCGCTTTCATCGTCATAAAGGTGGAACTGAACGCGATTAATTGTTCGAGGGGATAGCTGCGACTTTCAACTCGTTGCCTCAAAAGTTGCTGTTCAATTGACTCAATTTCCTGAACTAAGGACGATCCCTGAGAGAATTGCGGCAGCATTGGAGCCGTAACCATTGCCGATAGTTGATTAAACCCATCAACCGTTGCTTTAGCGATCGCCTGGAGTTCTGATAAATACTGTTGTCGAATCGCATTGGGTATCGGTTGTTGCAATTCATCTGCCAATGTTTCAAGTTGGGCAAAAAGCATTTGTTCGTAACCCAGCAAGAAATTCCACAGATGTTTATGCTTGGTTGCCAAGCCACCCGAACCTTGCTCAAGACCCGCAACCTTTAAACCCATTGGATGTTGAGCGATCGTCTTTGCCAGGGTTGCTTTCAATTGAGTGATTTCTGGGGATGGGGTTGCACCCTGAAGATAAGTTGTTAACAGAGATTGATAGAGCTTTCCAAGTTGCTTAAAGGTTTGAGCAAAACTCTTTTCTAATTCATTGGCAGCAGAGCCACCCATGAATACGGTTGTAATCAATAAAGCAATCAACACACCGCAGGGAATGGCAATTACCACTGCTGCCAGTCCCTGATAAAAGAAAGGGAAAATGTCTTTTCCGAGCCAATCGGCTGCAATAATCGCACCCACACGAGCAAGTGAGGTAAATCCCAATAAGGTACAGCAGACATAAATAAAAAAGAAAACCACACAGCAGGTGATGGGATTATAGCCAAAGGAAATACCCAGGAGATATATCAAAAAGAGGCTGATCCAGAAACAAGTGACCGCAGCCAGACTGAGCGCGATCGCCCTTCCCCGTGTCGGTTGAACAAGGATTGTAACTAGGGCAACAATAATCACTTCAGCA
Organism: Nostoc sp. TCL26-01; assembly: GCF_013393945.1. Taxonomy (NCBI): domain Bacteria; kingdom Bacillati; phylum Cyanobacteriota; class Cyanophyceae; order Nostocales; family Nostocaceae; genus Nostoc; species Nostoc sp. TCL26-01. Next base: position 5,122,200 of record NZ_CP040297.1, on the reverse strand, counting down.
GCTGTCTCATAGGCAGAAGGATAGGGGAAATCGATATGGTGAACAATACCGATTACCATACCGATCGCCATGCCCATACCCACAATTTCGATCGCCCGCTTCATAGATATAGATGTGCGCTTCGGGAAGGTCAAGAGTCGCCTTCGCTGATGGGTTGCTGCAACATTCATTTTATAGAGCAGTCGATTTTGCAGCGATCGCAACTCCTGGGTAAATTGGGTCAAAAGCTGGAGCAATTGAAAGAATCGCAACGTTTCTGAGATGTTGTATGCGCCAATTTCTCCAGTGGAGCGCAGATGATTAAGCTTATCTTTGATAATGGCTAAGTCTTGCTCTAGTTCAGAAAGATCAGGATGAAAAGAATGGGATGTATTGGCGATTGTGCTTAACTGATCACAGCTTTTTTCCAGATGTTGAGCAAACTGATTTAATTCAACCCTAAACTGACGGGCTAACGTTTGCTCATTGCGATCGGCAAGAGCTAGCATATCTGCCAATTGCCGAGAAAGCTGGCTTTGACTGGTTAAAATTGCACTCCAATTCTCCTCAGTTAGTGTCTGACTCTGAAATTCAGAAGCAGCTTTTGTCAAAGTTGTCAAGCTGGCTTGTGTGGTTTTTGTCAGGCGATCGAGTAGCGAGGCTGGCGGCGCGAAGGCGGAAAGAACAGGAGTATGATTATTTTCGGTATTCTCCAACTGGGGAGACATGGCATACTGATTCACGATTAAGTGAAACAAACGAGGTACACCCTGCAAAAATTGTTTCAAGTTTCTGGTTAACTCAGTGCGAGTATCCTGTCGCCAAAACAGCAGTGTTATGGCAATTCCCACCGCAACGCCAATCCAGTTATCAATCAGACGTGATTTTAGATACAGCCATATATCTTGCTGATCTGATGTCCCAACTGCTCTCATGGCAATCAGCGTTCCCAGCAATGTTGCTTGAGAATAGGCTGCTTGCCAGCGATAGGTTTCACAAATGAAGGCAGATAGGATGTAAGTAATCGGCGGAATGATAAATAAGCCTGAGCCATAGATACCAAATGAACTCAACAACATAGCAGCAATGAATCCGCCCAAGGCACTGCCGCCAACCCGCCCCAGACCCGCGATGATTGCGCCTCCTGCGGCGGGTTCAATCAGGACAGAAACATAACCGAAAATAGGATAAACATAGTTATCTAATACATCTGCCCGATGCCAGAAAAAGCTACCCAACAGGGCGGCACCCAGGGAAAATTTCAATCCCTGTTTGATGATCGTTGAGTACTGAGTATCCAAGGAATTCGCTTCTCCTTTAAGGAATGCGGATTTATTAATGTCGAGAATTTTGCCCTCATCCCCTAACCCCTTCTCCCAGCTTAGGAGAAGGGGAACCGGACTTCTTGCTCCCCTCTCCCAGCTTGGGAGAGGGGCTGGGGGTGAGGGCGAGTCACTTTTGCAATCACAGATATTATTTAATTCACGATCCTAAACTTCATTCGGAAATGTGGCCCATCGTTTTCGAGGCTGTAGGACGATCTTTTATTTACTCGTTGATTGCACGTTCAATGGAGTAGAGAAGTAGCGCAAAAAATGCGACCAACCAAAACCAGAGTTGAGGCGGTTCACTAAAGATCATCAAAATAAATACGATCGCAGCTGCAATGACCCACCACTTCAGCCACCAAACCCACCATTTTGACCGTCTTTTAGAATTTTGCATAGCATGAGGCTCCAATTACAAATTAGTTTCAGTAGTTCTGAGTGCAATTAGTTTTACTTTCTACTCAGCACTCAGCACTCAACACTGTAACAGTCAATACACTCCCGTAATCCAACGAAAAGCGGGAGTTAAGTAACTCAACAGCGATCGCTCCTCAATCACAGCTTTGACATCGGCGGTTGTCCCGTCGGTAATCACTCTGGGCGCTCCCTTGCCTTCAGTCCACTTAAAGCCACTGGTTGTATTCGGGTCAGTTTGGAGTTCTAGGATCACTTTCGTCACGCTGGCGTTGATTGGTTGAGGCTTATCGCGATCGTCCTTATCGCGTCCCAATAACAGCTTCTCTGCCAGATCCTGACTGCCGACCAGATTGGATAATTCGGATGCGGTGACTGGCTGTTGAGCCACTTCAATGACCTTTGCAACGATGCCACCATAGCGTTCGCGCTCGTATAAATCAGGAATGACTTCGACTGCCATTCCTGGTGCTAACTGCTTGGCATCACCCACTTTGAACAGTGCCACCACATTGACTTTGGCATTGGGGTTATCGACTGATAGCTTGCCGATGCGACCACTCGGAGGCACTACTTCACCTGAATTGACCGAAATTTCCTCAACTTTACCGTTATAGAGACTGACGACCTGGCTATTGGCACGAATTCTAGTTTTTAAGGTGTTGATATCGCGTTGTTGGTCAGCGATCGCATTATATCGAGTCACATCACTGACGGTATCTTGTAGGTCGATGCCGCGCTTCTCGGTAGTCAGTGCCTCGTTTGCTGCCATCAGGGTTTGTATCTGTGCGCGCAAGCTCTCATCTTCACCCTTCAGGCGATCGAGGGCTACTTGCGTCTGATTCACAGAATTGGCAACTTCTTGCTGACTGGATTGAAAGAAATAGGGTTGGAATCCAATCCGAGGCACAGCGCCCTCTTTTGCCAAAGCATTGTAAGCAGACAGTCTCTCATCGGTAGATGCTTTAAATCTACGCAGGTACTTGAGGTGATCGAGGTATGCTTCTCGCTGGCTCTGATTGCTCGCCAATTGCACCCGCAGCGATTCAATCTGACCCAAATTTGCCTGACGCTTCTGTGCTACAGCACTTGAATTGAGTTGACTACGATTCTTTTGTACAGAACCAATTTGGTAGTTTTGTGCCTTGAGGTCTGCAAGGCGATCGCGCTTGTCTTGCAATTCTGTTTCCAGTTCAGGAAACTCCATCGTTGCTAATACTTGCCCTTTTTTAACAGAATCACCCGGTCGAATATTCAACGCCAATACCCGACCCCCTTCACGCGGTTGAATCGCAACGCTGGAGCGAGGAATCAAAATACCAGCACGTCCCTCAGCCCGATTGGGAATCTTCCCCAACACTCCCCAAAGAACAAAGGCGATGAACAGTACTCCAAGCGGAAGTAATCGCAGCCAAATTTCCCCGCTTTTTTCATCTTGAACTTCCGACTCAGAGCGATCGGGTTTAATTGCGGGTTTATTCTTGTCCAAAACTCCCGTTGATGATTCTGGGTGCTGTCCACCCTGTTGAACAGGCATCTGTACGTTGCTTGATGTGTCAGGTGATTCCATTGTTAGCCCCAAGGAAAACGGAGAGATTTATTAAGTGCAAGTTTATCTGCATCATTCATTTATCTTTGGATTAAAAATGCTTTTAACTGCTCCATTTGTTGATTTTGCTTTTGTACCAGCTTAATAAGTTCGGCAATTTCCTCTTCTTTTAGAAGCATGATTTTATCGTGTAAAAGTTCAATTTCCAATTCGGCTTTCATATTAATTTCATAGTCGTGTTTAGCTTCTTTTCGGTCAATCGCAGCTTGCCGATTTTGGCTCATCATAATAATGGGAGCGGCATAAGCAGCTTGAAACGAAAGCATTAAATTCAGCAGGATAAACGGATAAGGGTCCCAGTGTCTATCCACGGCAACAACATTCAAAATCACCCAAACTGCCAGAAAGCAGCTTTGAACAATGATGAAACGCCAAGAACCCATAACAGTCGCAACCTGATCAGCAATGCGCTCTCCGAAAGTCAAACGCAGCTTAGGTGGATTTTGAGCAGGATTTTGCTCCCGCAACTTCAGCAACAGTTGATATTCGATTGGAGTGACTTGACTGTATATAGGTTGTTTAGAGTTCATAGCATTTCCACAATTTTTACCTAAAATCCTTAAAAATCAAGTTGTGAAAGCATTTTAGCGATTTTTATTAAGACTGAAAATGCAACTGAAATTACTGTTACCGCCGGAATTATGACCGTCGCTTTGCTCCAATTCAAAACTATCAATTTAAAATTAATGAAATAATTTTTCAATTTTAAAATTTTGAACTATTTAAATTTTAAATATCTCCAACGCGATCGCCAGAACGGTATTTATTCTTGTTCAGGTGCTGATAGTTAGCTTCCACGCATTTTCCTATTTTTACCAGGTAAGATTGATATTTTTAACACTCAGTTTAACATTCTGTGAACAAACACTATATGCGCTCCCTAATCCAAACTCCGATCGCCTTGATTCGTTAGTTCACCTTGACCATCAGTGCGATCGCCAATCGGAACAGAAACATTTTTCTCCCATACGGCTTGTTGGGGTGTGCCAATCTGAATGCCATGCTCTTCAAAAGCAACGCGGACGCGCAGGCGAAATTCACGACCAACAACCCACTGTTGCAGGGGTTGGGTTTTAATCCAGACTCGAATCATCATCCCAGTGTGCGCGAGGTTATCGACTCCTAAAACCTCTGGCAATCCCACTAGGTGATCGCGCCACTTGGTTTCGCCGTACATCTGTTGAGCAATCTTTTGGAGTAATGCCAATGCCATCTTGATGTCTGTTTCATAAGCCACCTCAATCGTAAAATCTACCCGCGACCAAATTCGGGTCAAATTTTCTACCTGGGCGATCGCACTATTGGGAATAGTAATCAAACGCCCCTCATCATTTCGCAATTGAGTTACCCGCAAATTCATATTCTCAACAAAACCCCCTGTCTTGTTACCAGATGTATTGACAATTACCACTACATCCCCAATCCCATATTGGTCTTCCCATAAAATTAGACAGCCATTGACCAAATCCTTGACTAAGTTTTGGAAGCCCAAAGAAAGTGCAAAAGCGACAATCGCACCGCCAGCTAGTACCGAACCAATTGAGACTCCGAGACTTTGCAACATCCAACCAACAGCGATCGCCCAAATAACGAATGTTTTCAGTCCTTTAACCGCGCTGATAGTTGTGGAGATGCGTAAAGACTTGCGCTGCGCGTCGGCAATTGTAAAAAATTGAAAATTGAAAAAATGATAGTCTTGCCAATTTTTGGCAAAGCGAGCGAGCAATTCATTACTCATTCGATTTGCCAATCCTACAAGCAGCCAGAGCAGCAAAAACTGTAAGGGTGCAGATAACAGTTGCAAGGCTAGCTGTTTTGTCCAGGGAAATAAGCTTAAAATTGCGGTAATTCCACCACTCCAGAGGATAAATTGACCCCAGATCAGCAGCCATTTCAAGAAAGCAACCAAACTGCGCCGTCGCTCCAAAGTAAATTGTCTTTGCAGCAAGTGGCGAAACTCCAACAAATATGGAGTATGAGGGACATTGGCTGTAGCGGTGTCTGCTGCGGCTTTTGACTGGGCCACGACCGCAGCCTGTCTTGTTGCCAGAATGCGATCGCGCACCATCAGCAGTTTATACAACATCCAAAGTAGCAGACTGGCTCCAATCGTGGCTGTAGCCCTGATAAATGCGTTCTGAATTTGCTGCTTGATCGCTCTAGGTAAACGCTCGTTCAGTTCCTCTAACAAGTGTTGGTAAAGTCCAGACTGCAACTGTTGTGCTAGTCGATCTACACTCAGCCCGTAGTAGTTAGCATCTAACTGGGTGACAGTTAATAGTTGCAGAGGTACGGAATGATAGGCATCTTTAGCTAGAACGATAGTATCGCCATCAAGCTTGGAGGCAAACACTTGCAGCGTTTGGGGATCGAAGTTCGTGTAGAAACCTTTTCGGCGATCGCCTTGCACTATCGAACCAATCGGGAGCGCAAAATTCTCAATTGGAGCGAAGGTAATCATGCGGTCGAGGTTAGCTTCAATCTCTTCAACTCTGACTTCAACCGGAATCTGCTTGCCAGGATTGTTACGGTTCCAGACAGTCGGGGCAACGACTTGAAATAAATTTTCTCCATCCAACTTCACTGTCGCTATTTCAATTGCGCCTAGCCGTTGGACTCCTGAAGGCGGTTGGTTGACATTTTGCACTACAGGATTTACCGGAGAAACCTGCGCCCAAACTGGGGATGTCCAGCCCAGCGCCAGAGTCAAGCTGAATAAAAAAGTGATCGCCAACCTCATACTTGGGCGATCAAAATGCCGCCAGCCAGAGAACATCATAAGTGACCGCTCTTGACAACACAACCAGATAGTTTGTTCGCGGTTGAGCGATCGCAAATTATCCTGTTGTTAGAAAACGTGAATGAGAATCGCTAACACGCTCGACGTGACGATCGCATACATGAGATTTCCATCCACTGCTCTGTGTGAGGATCTCATACCAATTCAAAATTCAAAATTCAAAATTAAGAAAGCCTTGTTCTACAAGGGTTTCCGTGTTTGGATCTGTATCAGATTTTTAGTGAATTGGTATCAGCGAGAGAAATGGTTGAATTGCTGCTGTCGATTTAAATGGCAACAGATTCTTTGGCTTCATCACCTGCGTTTTGCCAAATCTGCTGCGCTCGCTCAATTTCCTCATCCGTACCGGAAACAATCACTGCAAACTTACCTGCTTTGATTTGTATCTCGTACTTGAGGGCTTTTTCCTTGGGAATGCCTAGCCCTATGAGAGCGCCCGCCAGCCCCCCAGCAACGGCAGCGCCCACACCACCGACGATCGAGCCTTCGATCCAACCTGCCAGCACTCCTGCAACGTGTCCGGCGACAATCACAGGACCAACTCCAGGAATAAAAAGTAATCCGACACCTGTGAGAATGCCGAATAGTCCACCAAAAAAAGTACCCCAGTAACCTGCTTCTCCGGCTCCAGCTTTGGCAGTATCTTTCCAGGTCAGAAATCCGCTTACGTGTTCGGTGGTTTGATAGTCTTGACCAATAATCGAAATCTTGTGCATATCGAAGCCCGATTTTTGCAGTGTCAACACCGCAGCTTCTGCCTCATGATGGGTGGGAAAGATATTCACAACTTCGTGCTTGTCTGACATGATTTTGTCTCCTGAATATGAGTAATTGAGTTTGATTCAAAAGATAGAGCGTGCAACATCAAACTTCAGTAGAAACTATAGCGGTTCTCGTTTGTATGCAATACGCTCTGACCTCTCTCCAAACCTCTCTCCTACAAGGAGAGAGGCTTTGAATCTTGTTCCCCTTCCCTTGTAGGGAAGGGGTTGGGGGTTAGGTCTGTATTGGACTCGATTGAGAAGCGCTATATTTCGTTCGCTCTAGCGACAAATGCCTGAATAAGTCTGTCCTGCATGAGTCAGCTTAATAACTGAGTAGTCTTTTTCCAACTGGAAGGTAATAGGAGTGCCAGTCTTGGTCTTACCTCTGAATGTGTCCTTACTTGTGAGAGTTGTTTGCGCCAGTGCTACTGGTTCTAATTCGGGAGCAGACACAGTCACAGCCTCAATGCCAGTTACCGTTAAATTTTGCTTGTCCTTGTCGAGAACTACCAAATCGTCTTCATCAACCTCAACCTGCTTTTCTAGCATGGTGACTGACACTGGTTGTTTCTTGCTAAAAGTGGCATCATCGATCACAGAAGTGTAAAAGTAAACATTTCTGTCCTGCCCCTTTTTTCCTCTGGCAACGCACATAATGCCATCACTGAGGCTGGGAGAGGCAGCTAATAAGGGTGGTAAGCAGATAGATAGTAGAGCTGTTGTAGAAGTAGCAAGAACAGATGCTTTTAAAAGTGTTCTCTGCAAAGAATTTGGTATGGTAAACATATTTTTCTCCTGGGAGATTCGTAGGATAGTGACAGAAAAAGGCATAAAGAAATTAACGAAGGGTGCATGATGAGCGTGCAAGACAGTTAACCCGGATTTCTCACGAAATTTATCAAACCGAAGTCCAGAGGCTGTAGGGGCGGGTTAACGAGATATTCGTGAATGATTGAAGCTTCCTTTGTGAACCCGCCCCTACCGTTTTGTGAGAAATGCAGGTTAAGACGCTTGCAGTATTGCCGTCAGGACTTGATCAGACTGAAATTGTCTGACAGGGTTATCGGTGTGAGCATGAAAAATGCCACTGACAGAATTGTTAGGAGAATATTCTCTACTTGCAGCTATCTCATCTAATAAATTAGAGATGCGTCTCAAATCCTGCTTCAGTCGTTGGCAGAATTCAACGAGTTCTGCGGATGATAAATTCACATCAATAGAAGCGATTGAGTTTAGGCATTGTTCAGGGCTGACCGCTTGGCTGGTGCGATTGAATTCTGGTTTTATGCAGTCGTTAAAATCTAGATGTAAGTTAAACGCTTCAAAGAAGATTTTCAACGTCCGTTTGTCAACTTTAACTTGACAACTAAGGATACGACTGACTGTACGGACATCGAGATGCGATCGCTCGCTCAGTTCTTCATAGGTGTAGCGGTTGCCAAATCGATCATGGATAACAGGAGTAAGTTTTTGCCATCCCTCTGGCGATAGAATTACACCTCGGTTACGAGCGCGTTTACGCCAAACGGCAGAGTTAGAGCGATCGGAATCAGAGAAGGAGGAATTATACATTTTTTCGCTCTCCGTATTTTAAAAATGTTTCCACTCAAAAGATGCTCAATTGTGTTGCTTGAGCGGTCAATGTATTTACTAAAAATTTCCGGCTTTGATAATTGCTGCTAACAGCATCTCAAGCTTCCAAGCATCGATATAAGGGACTCGATGAATAAATAAGGCGAGAGTCTGTGTAAGAGTGCTACGCAATCCACTTTCAATGTTTTAGTTGATGCGATCGCCATAGACTCGTTGCGATCGATATCGCTCAGATGTCTCCATTGGAGAATCGCCAGTTGCTTGGGCAGAAATCTTGTGACTCTTTCTAAACCTTGACGAAAAAAGCATTCACTGTACGGGCAGCACCGTGAAATCTCTTACTTGTCAATCCTTATACAAATTAATATACGGAGTCAGCTTAAATTTGTCATCAATTCAGAGTCTATATTTTAAGTGACAAAAAGATCGCCGATTAACGATCTGAAGTTCTAACATTAAATTGCACTTAAGTTCAAAATTTATTCCAACTTAAGTTGTAATCATGAGACTAACTTTTGAAGATTACTTGAAAGATGCTTTATTTGTGGCGAAAGTTTAACCAAATAGCATGATTCGCTCGATTTGCCCTATTATTCTAGTTTTTATAGTCTGGCCAGCCATATAATGAGTGACAGATGGCTTATGACACTCATCGAAAAAAAAATTATATGATTGCCATACCTGGAATTGCCATTCAAAACAAAATATATGAGAGTTCGGCATCTCTTGTATATCGGGGCATCAGAGTGCAAGACAAGAGATCGCTTGTTGTGAAAATGCTCAAGCTTGATTATCCCTCTGCTCAAGAATTAATCCGTTACAAACAGGAATATGAAATTACTCGCTCCCTCAACTTAGAAGGAGTTGTCAAGGCATACAGCCAGCAAGATTATCAACGCACGCTCCTCATTCTCTTAGAAGATTTTGGCGGCGAGTCTCTGGCACAATGGATGCACAAATGCCCAGACTTCTGCCCCATGCCTTTGTCCGCGTTTCTCTTTCTGGCGATCAACCTCACCGATATTCTGGGTAGAATCCATGCAGCCCATGTGATTCATCGGGATATCAACCCAGGAAACATCGTTCTCAATCGGGATACTGGCGTTATCAAAATCATTGACTTCGGAATTGCCACCCGCTTTAATCGCACCAATCCGACATTCAAAAGCCCCCATGTGTTAGAAGGCACTCTTGCCTACTTGTCGCCAGAGCAAACAGGACGGATGAATCGCTGGCTCGACTATCGCACCGATTTTTATTCGCTTGGTGTTACCTTCTACGAACTGCTCACCGGACACCTACCGTTTCCGACAACAGACATCCTTGAGCTAGTTCACTGTCACATTGCCAAACAGCCCATTCCGCCTCACGAACTGAATGCAACCATCCCCAAAGCCATTTCAGATATCATTTTGAAACTAATGGCTAAAAATGCCGAGGATCGCTATCAAAGTGCTTGGGGCATTAAAGCGGATTTAGAAAGTTGCGATCGCCAATTAGCAAAATTTGGTCAAATCGATGGCATCCAGTTAGGTCTTCAAGACATTTCCCATCGATTTCAAATTCCCCAAAAACTGTATGGACGGGATCAAGAAATTGCCATGTTATTGGCAGCGTTCGTTCCCGTAGCGTGTCCAGAAAATAACCGCATCGCTGCTTTACAAAATAACGCACAAACAAAATTCCAAGTCGAAATGATGTTGGTGACTGGCTATGCTGGAGTTGGCAAATCAGCGTTAGTACAGGAACTTTATAAACCAATCACGGCCAAGCGCGGCTATTTTATCTGGGGGAAATTCGATCAATTGGGTCGTAATGTTCCCTACAGCGCCATGGTCGATGCTTTGCGAAAGTTAGTACAGCAACTGTTGGGGGAACCAGACGAGCAGTTGCAACAGTGGCGATCGCGCCTTCTAACTGCTTTAGGAAGCAACGGACAGCTGATTGTTGATGTCATTCCCGAAATAGAACTGATTATTGGCAAGCAACCGCCCGTACCCCAAGTTGGAGCCACAGAAGCTCAAAATCGCTTCAATCGCATCTTTGGGCAGTTCGTGCGGGTGTTTTGTGACAAAGAACATCCTCTGGTAATCTTCTTAGACGATCTACAGTGGATCGACTCAGCCACGCTAAATTTAATCGAACTGCTGCTGCTGGACGAGCAAGCCCAATCGCTATTTTTGATTGGAGCCTACCGAAATAATGAAGTCAATTCAACGCATCCATTGGTACTAACACTCTCAAGATTGCGACAACAAGGAGTAGTGCTTGGGGAGATTGTCCTGACACCTTTAACGCTGGAGCCATTGAGTCAATTGATCGCCGAAACGCTGCTTCAGGATGCCAAAACTGTGCGTGACTTAGCCCAGTTAGTATTGCAGAAAACCGAGGGCAATCCTTTTTTTGTCAACGAGTTCTTGAAAACCCTCAACAGTGAAGAACTTGTGACCTTTAATGTTGATCATCGGTGCTGGCAGTGGGATATTGCCCAAATTGAATCGAAAGGCATTACCGATAATGTTGTAGAATTAACTATCGGTAAATTGAGACAACTGCCAAAACCCACTCAGAATGCCTTGTGTTTAGCAGCTTGTGTCGGATCTGAATTTGATTTGAATACACTGGCGATTATTTGTCAGCGATCGCCCACTGACATTTTTACCGAACTAACTACAGCTATTGAAACAGGATTAGTTCTTCCCACCTCAGAGTTAGACGAAAATCTTTTGGTTCAACATTACAAATTTTTGCATGACCGAGTACAGCAGGCTGCATATACGTTGATTGATGAATCACAAAAACCTGTCGTTCACCTAGAAATCGGTCGCAATTTATTACAAATGGCTGCAAGCGAACCAGCAACAAACCTGGCTGCAAGTGAGACGTTAGCAAATCAGATATTTAAAATTGTCGATCATCTCAACCTGGGCGCTATGCTTGTGACCGAGCAACCCCAGCGAGATGAAATTGCCCGACTGAATTTGATCGCCGGTCAGAAAGCTAGAACAGCAACAGCTTATGAAGCTGCGGTCAAATATTTCCATATTGGGCGATCGCTCCTTTCTTTGGATAGTTGGCAAACGAACTATGACTTAAGCCTGACTTTATCCGAATCAGCAGTAGAAGCGACGTATCTGTGTGGCAACTTTATGGCGATGGAACATTTGGCTTGTGTAGTACATAATCATGCCAAAACAGTTCTCGATGAAGTTAAAATTTACGATGTCAAAATTCAAGCAGCTGCGTCACAGGGCAATCTTAAACAAGCGATTCAGATTGGGCTAATGGTACTTGCTCGCTTGGGTGTGGAATTAACCGCAGCACCGAGTCAATTAGATATTCAAACACAGCTAGAGAAGACTGCTTCACAATTAGCCGATCAGGAAATTGCAGACTTAATTAATCTGAAGGTAATGAGCCAACCTGAACCACTAGCTGCGATGTATATTTTATCTAGCATTACCTCTTTGACATTTATCGCTGCTCCTAATCTGTTCCCTCTGATTTCATTATCAGAAGTGAATTTATCGATCGCATTTGGCAATACCACTTGGTCTGCGCATGGTTACGTCTGTTATGGAATTGTTTTGTGTGGCATAGTCCAAGATATAGAGGCTGGTTATAAATTTGGCAAATTAGCTTTAAGCTTAACCGAACGATTAAATATTAAAGAAGTTAAGGCGAAGATAGTGTCTACATTTGCTGTCTCTGTAATGCATTGGCAAGAGCATCTTAAAGAGACGCTACCACTTTTGCTAGAGAGCTATCAAAGCGCAATGGAAACTGGCAGTTTTGAATTTGTTGGTTATGGTGGATTTCACATACCCGAACATTCATATTTTATTGGACGGGAACTGACAAGCTTAGAACAGGAAATAGCAACCTATAGTCAGATCGTCAGCCAAGTCCGAAGGGAAAGTCCCTTAAATTGGATTGCCATACTTTGGCAGTCTGTTCTTAACTTACTGGGACGTTCTCAAAATCCTAGCTATTTAATGGGTGATGTTTATAATGAGGAGCGATCGCTCCCTCATGCAATTGAAATCAATGATATCAGTGAGCTTGTCTTTTGCTATCTCAACAAGCTGATCTTAGATTATTTATTCGGAAATTATGCTCAAGCTATTAAAAATGCCATGCTGACAGAGCAGTATCTCAGTGGCATACCAGGAAGGATTGCTGTGGGGATATATCATTTTTATAATTCTTTAGCGCATTTAGCTAGATTTGCCGAAGTTTCCCATGTAGAACCAGAAACTTGGCTGATTCGAGTTAATGCTAGTCAAGAAAAGATGCGGATATGGGCAGATCATGCTCCACAGAATTATCAGCATAAATATGACTTGGTTGCAGCTGAGAAAGCGCGAGTCTTAGGACAATTTTTGGCAGCAGAAGAACTATACGAACAAGCAATTCAAGGCGCAAGAGATAACGAATATCTCCAAGAAGAGGCACTAGCGTATGAGCTAGCGGCTAAGTTTTATTTGGCACGGGGTAGAGAGAAGATTGCTCAAACCTATATGAGAGAAGCTCACTACTGCTATCAGCGCTGGGGGGCTAAAGCCAAAGTCAAAGATTTAGAAACTAAATACCCCCAACTCCTGATTCAATCACCGACAATTCGCACGACAGATAGGCAGACAATCTACTCTACAACTTCCAGCAGCCACTCAGGTGAAGCATTAGATTTGGCAGCAGTCATGAAAGCTAGTCAGGCGATCGCCAGTCAAATCATGCTCGATCAATTGCTAGCTTCATTAATGAAAATACTGATCGAGAGTGCAGGAGCGCAATCTGGTTGTCTGATTCTAAACAAAGCTGGAGAATGGGCGATTGAAGCATCGGCTGTCATTAGTACTGATGCTGGTAGTGATATTTATACAACAGAAGTATTGCAATCTCTGCCCATCTGCGATCGCCTTCCTACATCCATCGTTTACTATGTCAACCGCACCAAGGAAAGTGTGGTTGTTAATAATGCAACGTTTGAGAGCGACTTTGCAAATGATTCGTATATTCAAATCCATCAACCTAAATCTATTCTATGTGCGCCCCTGATTGATCGAGGCGAACTAATTGCGATTGTTTATTTAGAAAATAATTTGGCAGTTGGAGCCTTTACCCAAAAGCGAGTAGACGTAGTTCAACTGTTATCTGGACAGGCAGCGATCGCCATTACCAATGCAAATCTTTACGCTCAAGTCAAAGAACGAGAAAGCCGATTAACCCAATTTATTGATGCAATGCCTGTTGGAGTCTCAGTGCATGATCTAACTGGGCAAATTACTTATGCCAATCAAGCCGCATTTCAGTTAACTGGTACTGATGCCATCAAAACAGCAAATATCGAGCAAATTTCGGCAGCGTATCAGGTTTATATAGTGGGAACAGGTCGGATTTATCCTACCGCTCAACTGCCTATCGTGCGCTCGTTAGCAGGTGAAACGCTCAAAGTGGACAATATGGAAATTCATCGTCCCGATCGAGTCGTTCCTTTGGTTGTCTCAAGTACACCCATCTTGAATGAAAAGGGCGAGATTACTGGAGCGATCGCAGCTTTTCAAGATATTACCGAGCGCAAACAAGCGGAGAAAGTTTTAGCCGATTACAACCGGATTCTGGAGGCGCAGGTAGCCGAACGTACCGAAGCTTTGCGGCAGCAGAAAGAACTCCTGCAAACCATCTTTGACCATATTCCTGTCATGGTAAATCTATATGACGCAAATGGTCGAATTCAGTTGGTCAACCGAGAGTTAGAAAAGGTTTTAGGGTGGAATAGTGCAGAACTTCAAAACATCGATTTACTAGTAGAATGCTACCCCGATCCAGAAGTGCATCAGCAAGTTCTAGAACACATGATGATTGCCAGTGGCAAATGGCAGGACTTCAAAACTAAAACTAAAAATGGTCGATATATCGATATGTGTTGGGCGCAGATTAGCTTGAGTAATGGAATGCATATTGGGATCGGTCAGGATATTAGCGACCGCAAACGAGCCGAAGCAGCCTCCATTCTAGAAGAGCGCAATCACATGGCACGAGAAATTCACGACACTTTAGCCCAAGCATTTACAGGTATTATCATTCATGCTCGCTCTGCCTCTAGTAAGGTAATAGCAGACCCAGAAAAAGCGCAAACTCTCCTTACCCAGATCCTCGACTTAGCTCGTTCTGGGTTGGCGGAGGCACGTCGTTCCGTAGAGGCACTACACCGCCCATATCTTTTAGAGAACGGTAACTTACAGGAGGCATTAAGCCGTCTTGCTGCTCAATTAAACTCCTCGATTGCCACTCAAATCGTCTACGAAGTCATTGGTACAATCTATCCCCTATCTTCCGATCTGGAAAATAATCTGTTTCGGATTGGGCAGGAAGCCTTGACAAATGCAATTAAATATGCAAAAGCGGATTTCATTCGTATTGAACTGATCTATGAGCCGACGCAGTGCAGCTTGCGAATTAAAGACGATGGGCAGGGATTTGAGGTAGAAAACCAGGCGATGCGGAATGGCTTTGGTCTACTGGGGATGGCAGAACGGGCTGAACGCATTAGAGCTGAATTAAAGATTCAAAGTGACTTAGGGCGAGGGACAGAAATCACAGTATCTATTGGTCGGGGGTAAGTTAGCATGAATCAGCCCAGTAGTATTCGCGTTCTGGTTGTGGATGATCATCCTGTTGTCCGTCAGGGTTTGATTGGATTGTTGGAGGAGGCTCCAGATATCGTTATTGTGGGTCAAGGGCGAAATGGGCATGAGGCGATCGCAGTTTTTCAGCAACAGCAGCCTGATGTGACTTTGATGGATTTACGGATGCCCCAGATGGGAGGTGTCCAGGCGATTACAGTGATTTGCAATGAGTTTCCCAATGCCCAAATTATTGTGCTAACCACGTATGACAGCGATGAAGAGATTTATCAAGGATTGCGAGCAGGGGCAAAGGGGTATTTACTCAAGGACTCTGAGCCAGAGGAATTATTAACAGCAATTCGTACTGTAGCCAGGGGACAAAAGTATATACCCCCCAACGTAGCTGCCAAGCTAGTCCAGAGGCTAACTGCTCCAGAACTGAGCGATCGCGAGCTAGAAGTTCTTCAGTTAGTCGGGCAGGGAATGAACAACCAGGAAATTAGCACTGCTCTAAATATTAGTGAAAGTACAGTGAAGACTCATATCAACCGAATTTTAAGCAAGTTAGATGTTAAAGATCGCACCCAGGCAGCAATTATTGCGTTGAAACGCGGAATTGCTAGCTTGTAAGGCAGGCAATCAAACCTAAGTTTGATTCGTTCTACTCCTTTAAATTGAATTATCCTCAATCATTTTGTTGATTAAAATACAGACCTTAAATTGACGACAATCCTCAACAAGGATCGTACATTAACCTCATACAAACGATTATAGGGTTAAAGGAAATAGATTTCAGAGTGTACGCGATGAATCTCTTTTTCGCAAAGATTTAGAAGCACGGTTTAAAATGAGCAATGTTATTCTTAACGACGCACTTGGCGATCGCCATCAATTAGTTGTACCCCCTTTTGAGCAAGACCATCGGCAAGGATCGTTCAATGCTCGCGTTGTGCTTGTTGAGTATGGGGATTATCAATGTCCTCAATGTGGTAGACTTTATACCACAATTATGGCAATTCAACGCCAGTTTGAGGCGACCTTATTAGGGAGAGATTCTCTATGCTTTGTATTTCGGCATTTTCCTCAGCCGCAAATCCATCTTCAAGCTCAAAAGGCAGCAGCAGCCACAGAAGCAGCCTCAGCACAAGGGCGGTTTTGGCAGATGCACGAGATGCTATTGAAGTATCCGCAAGCGCTGGGAGATGGGGATTTAGCAGAATACGCTGACAAGTTAGGGCTTGATGTGACTCAATTTCTTCGAGACATTGCTCGGAAAGTGTATGTTGATCGCATCAATCGAGACATTGCTAGCGGAATGGATAGTGGGGTGGTTAGCACTCCAGCCTTATTTATCAATGGTGTGCGTTATGTAGACGCTTTAGAGTTTGAGCCACTACTCGTTGCGATCGCTAAAGCTTCTTATGGCTAGTGATTTCGTCAATAAACTGCATCAAGGCTGTCGTGATCATGATTTCCTTACCCAATGTTGCGATTCAAGGAAAAATCTATGAAAGCTCTAATTCCTTAGTTTATCGAGGAACTAGAACACAAGATAACTTGGCTATTATTCTCAAAGTTCTGAAGCAGGACTATCCCGCTCCATCTGAGATTGTCCGCTATAAGCAGGAATATGAGATGACTCGCTCACTTAATCTTGAAGGGATAATCAAAGCTTACGCACAGCAGGAATATCAGAGAACACTTGTTATTCTCTTAGAAGATTTTGGTGGAGAATCTCTAGAACTTTGGATGCATCAACAACCAGAGATTTTCTGCCCCATGCCTCTATCTGCGTTTCTCAAGCTGGCGATCGATCTCACTGACATTCTTGGCAGAATCCATGCTGCTGGGGTGATTCATAAAGATATTAATCCCAACAACATCGTCTTGAATTCCCACACTGGCGTTGTTAAGATTATTGACTTTGGGATTGCTACTCAGTTTAATCGCACCAGTCCGACCTTCAAAAGTCCGCACGTTTTAGAAGGCACCCTCGCCTACCTGTCTCCAGAGCAAACCGGACGGATGAACCGTGCAATGGATTATCGCACCGATTTCTACTCGCTTGGTGTCACATTCTACCAACTGCTGACGGGACAACTACCCTTCCCCACAACAGATGTTCTGGAGTTAGTCCACTGTCACATTGCTAAATTGCCTACTCCACCGCATGAACTGAGTAGAACGATTCCTCAACCTGTCTCAGATATTATTCTCAAGCTGATGGCGAAAAATGCAGAAGATCGCTATCAAAGCGCTTGGGGTATCAAAGCAGATTTAGAACAGTGTGCTGAACAATTAGCAGCAAGCGGTCAAATTAATCACATCCAACTGGGTCTACAAGATGTCTCGGATCGGTTTCAAATTCCCCAGAAGCTCTATGGACGAGAAGCGGAGATTGCAATATTACTGGCAGTCTTTGAGAGAGTTGCAGGAAAGAGAGACGATACAGAGAGTGATAATACCCCCGCGTCCTCTGAAATGCTGCTCGTCTCTGGTTATTCTGGCATTGGCAAATCAGCGTTAGTACAAGAACTATACAAACCAATTACGGCAAAGCGGGGTTACTTTATCTCTGGTAAGTTTGACCAACTTCAGCGTAATATTCCCTATAGTGCGATCGTCGATGCCTTACGAAAATTAGTGCAGCAGTTGCTCGGTGAACCCGATGAGCAAATGCAACAATGGCGATCGCGCCTGCTCACGGCATTAGGCAGCAATGGACAATTGATTATTAACGTGATTCCCGAAGTGGAGTTGATTATTGGCAAGCAGCCGCCTGTAACAGAAGTAGGAGCAACAGAGGCACAAAATCGGTTTAACCTTGTCTTTGGGCAGTTCATTCGGGTGTTTTGTTCAAAGGAACATCCGCTTGTCATCTTCTTGGATGATTTGCAGTGGATTGACTCTGCCACGCTGAAATTAATTGAACTGATGATGCTGGATGAGCAAACTCAAGGACTGTTCCTGATTGGAGCATATCGAGACAATGAAGTGAGTCCAACTCATCCACTAGTACTGACGCTGGAAGGATTGCAAAAGCAAGGAGCAGTGCTGCATCAGATTGTTCTATCTCCTCTCACCCTGGAGCCGTTAAGCAAGTTAATTGCCGAGGCACTATATAGAGATACTCATACTGTGCTTCCCTTAGCTGAATTGGTGTTGCGTAAAACCGGGGGCAATCCCTTCCTTGTGTGTGAATTTTTGCGCTTGCTGTACAGCGAAAATCTGTTGCGCTTTGATGCCGATCACTTAAGCTGGCGGTGGAACTTTGATCAGATTCGAGATTTTAATATTACTGATGATGTTAATGTAGTAGATTTGCTGCTCAACAAGTTGAAGAAGCTACCAGAAGTGACACGGCAGTTACTCCAATTAGCCGCTTGCATCGGGGCTGAATTTGATTTGGGGACGTTGGCGATCGTGTATGAGCAATCGCCTAAGACAGTTTTTCAGAATTTATTAACAGCAATACTAGATGGACTCATCCAACCTTTGTCTGAACTAGACGAAGACTTGTTAGTTCAAGACTATAAGTTTTTGCATGATTGCGTTCAGCAAGCTGCATATACTTTGATTGATCCGTCGCAGAAACAAACAGTACATTTGCAAATTGGTCGTAATTTGCTGGAAAAAACTTTGCCAGAACAATTCACCGATCAATTGTTTGCGATCGTGGATCATCTCAATTATGGGATTGAGTTAGTTACCGATCGAGCCGAACGAGAGGAAATTGCCAGACTCAATCTATTGGCAGGTCAAAGAGCAAAAGCGGCGATCGCTTACAGTGCAGCCTTAGCCTATTTAGCAACGGGAATAAAATTGCTGGCGATTGATAGCTGGGGATGCCAGTATCCGCTTACTTTAGCTTTGCATGAAGAAATAACAGAAGCAGCATATCTAAGCGGCGACTTTGACGAGATGAAACGATGGGAAACGGTTGTCTTACAACAAGCAAAAACCGTTTTAGACAAGGTAAAAGTGTATCAGGTTAGACTTCAAACCTATATCTCACAGAACAAACGGTTAGAAGCGATCAAAATTGCCCTACAGATACTAGAGCAGTTGGGAATCAGTTTACCTGAAGCACCAACACAGTTAGATATTCAACAGAAACTGGCTCAAACAAAGGCTGCTTTGGCTAACAGAAGCGCTGAGTTGGCTGATCTGCCTATAATGACGGATGCTAATAAGCTAGCAGCCATGCAAATTTTGTCAAGTATTACTGCGTCTACCTATATAGCTGCACCTGATCTATTTTTACTAACTGTACTTGAACAAGTACTCTTATCGATTCAATATGGCAATGCTCAAGCCTCAACCTTTGCTTATGCTAGTTATGGAATAATTTTAAACGCAGTGTTTCAGAGTACTGAAGAGGCTTATCAATTTGGACTTTTAGCAAAAAATTTAGTAGAAAAGTTAAAGGCTAATTCATTTAAAAGTAAGACATTTCACGTTATTGCCTACTGTCTGATTTACAGAAAATACCATATTCGAGAGTCTATATCTCTTTTTGACAAGGCGTACTCTAGTGGAATAGAAAACGGAGATTTAGAATTTGCAGGATTCGCTATATTTAAGAGATGCCAACATTCCTATTGGAGTGGCTTTCAATTAATAGAACTAAGCAATGAATTTAGAATTTGCAGTCATACTTTAGCTCAAATTAAACAGAAAGGCATATTAAAACATAACCAGATATTTCAGCAAATGATTCTTAATTTAGTCTCAGTTCCTCAAGATCCCTGCTATTTGTCAGGCGACGCTTATAATGAGGAAGAATTGCTTTGTCATCCCATTGAATCAATTGATAAAGTTGAGCTTCTCTACTTCTATTTCAATAAATTTACTCTTAATTATTTATTTGAGAATTACCATCAAGCAATAGATTATGCTACCTTATCTGAGCAGTATTTAGACTGCATACCAAGTTCGGTTACAGCTTCTATCTTCCATTTCTACGATTCTCTCTCACGCCTAGCAATCTATTCACATCTTCCCAATTCAGAGCAAGAGAGCCTGCTTTTAAAGGTGAACAGTAACCAAGCGAAAGTGCAGACATTGGCCGTCCATGCTCCCATGAATTTTCAGCATAAATACAATTTAGTAGAAGCTGAAATAGCTAGAATTCAGGGCAATATTCTGGAAGCAGAAGAGTTTTACGAACAAGCTATTCAAGGTGCAAAAAACAATGAATATTTGCAAGAAGAAGCTTTAGCCTATGAATTAGCCGCCAAGTTTTACCTATCTCGTGGTCGGGAAAAGTTTGCCCGAACATACATGAAAGAAGCACATTGCTGCTATGAGCGTTGGGGCGCAACTACAAAAGTCAAAGATTTAGAGACTCGATATTCACAATTCTTTTCTCAGTCATCAGACACGACTAATATAGCAAGCCATAAAACCTCCACAACAACTTCTAATAGTTCACCAATTGCTTTCGATCTAGTAGCGGTATTAAGGGCATCCCAAGCAATTTCCAGTGAAATTGAATTCGATCAGTTGCTTCGCTCGCTAATGCAGATATTGATTGAGAATGCGGGCGCACAAACTGGATGCTTGCTCTTGGAAACTTTAGGAGAGTGGATGATTGAGGCTGCTTGTGAACTCAACGATGCTACAAATGCCTGTGTGACGCGAGTGCTACAGTCGCTGCCAATGACAGATCAACTGCCGGAATCCATCATTCAGTATGTGATTCGCACTCATGAATCTGTCATCCTTAATGATGCAACTCGTGAAGGTAACTTCATCAATGAGCCATACATTCAGCGCAACCAAACGCAATCACTGCTCTGTTTGCCTCTGTTGAAACAAAGTCAGCTCGTCGGCGTGTTGTATTTGGAAAATCGCTTGGCAACTGGTGTTTTTACACCCGCACGCTCAGAACTGTTACATCTGTTATCCACTCAGGCAGCGATCGCGATTGAAAATGCTAAACTCTACGCAAAGCTCCGTGCCAGCGAAAGTCAGATGAGTCAATTTCTAGAAGCGATTCCGGTGGGAATTGGCATCATTGACGGGACGGGTCGCCCTTACTATGTCAACCAGAGGGGGATTGAGCTGATGGGTAAAGGTGTCGATCCTGCCGCGACACCAGAGCAGCTTGCAGAGATTTATCAATTTTATGTGACGGGAACCGATCAAATTTATCCGACACAGAGAATGCCGATCATCCGGGCGCTGAGTGGCGAACGCACCAGGATTGATGATGCAGATATTCGCCAAAACGACATAAATATTCCCTGCGCAGTATGGGGAACTCCAGTCTTTGACGAACAGGGGAATGTGGTTTATGCGATCGCCGCCTTTCAAGACATCACCGAACGCAAACAAGCCGAGCGACTACTAGCCGATTACAACCGAACATTGGAACAACAAGTCATCGAGCGGACTTTGCTCCTGTCGCAAGAGATTGAAGAGCGCCAACGATTTGAAAACGCCCTGCGGCAGAGTGAAGAGCAACGTAGGCTGACAATGGATTTTACCAATATCGGCAGTTGGAACTGGAATATCCTAGAGAATACAACAGAGTGGAACGATAACCACGCTCGATTGCTGGGGTTAGTCCCAGGTGAAGTTGAGAGCAGTTATCAGGTATGGCGCGATCGCGTTCACCCAAATGATATTCATCGGGTTGAGCAAGCTGTGACAGTGGCTCTAGCAACACACACTGATTTTGAAGCTGAATATCGAGCGATCTACCCAGATGGTAGTATTCACTGGTTAGTTGGCAGGGGTCGAGGCATTTACAACGCCGCCGGACAGCCTGTACAAATGTTAGGTGTGATTCTGGATATTAGCGATCGCAAACGTGCCGAGCAAGCTTCAATTCTAGAAGAACGCAATCGCATGGCGCGAGAAATTCACGATACGCTAGCGCAAGCCTTTACAGGAATTTTGGTTCATATGGGTACTGTTGCTCGGTTAGTGACAACTAACCCAAAAGCAATACCAACGCATATTAACACTGTGCGCGAGCTAGCTCGTAGTGGGCTGGTAGAGGCTCGACGCTCCGTTGCGGCACTGCGTCCTCAGTTGTTAGAAACTGGCAACCTGTGGACGGCGCTGGAGCAGTTTGTATCACTGATGAAATCCTCAACCGAAACCAGCTTGATTTGTGAGATTGTGGGTACGCCTTACACATTATCCTCAGAAACAGAGAATAACCTTTTGAAAATTGGACAGGAAGCATTTACGAATGCAATTAAGTATGCTCACGCCAACGAAATTCGGATTGAATTAGTCTATGAACCTACCAGATGTATTTTACGGATTAGAGACAACGGACGAGGATTTGAAGTTAACGACACAATCTTAAGTCAGGGGTTTGGTTTGCTGGGTATGAGCGAGCGAGCGGAGCAGATTGAGGCACAGCTCTCGATTGAGAGCCAACTGGAGCAGGGAACAAAAGTAGTCGTATGTGTGAATCGGGAGACAGCAACATGAGTCAGTCCGCAGAAATTGGCGTTTTGATTGTTGACGATCACTCAATCGTCCGACAGGGACTCGCCGCAATGATTGAGAATGAGCCTGATATGAAGGTAGTGGGGCAAGCGGGTAATGGGCAGGAAGCGATCAACCAATATCGGCAACTACAGCCTGATGTCACCTTAATGGACTTACGGATGCCCCTCGTGAGCGGAGTCGATGCAACTGCGGCCATCTGCACTGAATTCGTTTGTGCCAGCATTATCATACTAACTACTTATGATGGCGATGAAAATATTTATCGCGGACTACGCGCCGGAGCCAAGGGTTATCTGCTTAAGGATGCCGAACCAGATGCACTGCTTAATGCTATTCATCTGGTTCATAGCGGACAATCATGTATTCCTTCTGAAGTCGCCGCCAAGCTGGTGCAACGGATGAACAATCCAGAGTTGAGCGAGCGCGAGCGCCAGGTAATCGCTCTGATGACACGCGGTTTGAATAATCACGATATTGGTATGGCTTTGAATATTACTGAAAGTACCGTCAAAGCCCACATCAACCGAATTCTCAGCAAATTAGGCGTGAGCGATCGCACTCAAGCGTTGATTGTAGCATTGAAGCGGGGAATTGCCGAGTTGTGATTGCCATTCATCAATACAGAAATAATCCGACTACAAGAACTTTTTTACCCGTTACCAACAAAAAAGAAGGTATTTTCCAGTGCAGCAATATATTTGTTTTTACCTGTGTTTAAATATTATATGTGGCATCTTCGCTAGTAATAATCAGCACTTACAAACTTCTATTCTGCCTGATCAACACAAGCAATCCTCAAGTTCATCACCAGAGTCTAAGATTGTGTCAACTCCACTATTTCGCATTGTTAAAAATGGTCAGTATGGTTTTATTGATCAAACAGGTAAGATAGTCATCAAACCACAGTTTGATTTAGCTTGGAGTTTTATTGACGAACGAGCGCAGATCAAGATTGATGATAAGTATGGCTATATTGATAAAACAGGGAAAAAAATCATACCACCCCAATTTCGGTTATCTTTTGCTTTCTCTAATGGATTGGCACTAGTATTAATTAATTATAAATATGGTTATATTAATCCTCGTGGTCAGGTGGTTATCAAGCCTCAATTCGATGAAGCTTTAGCTTTCAAAAATGGTTTAGCTGCGGTCAGTATTGATGATAAATGGGGTTATATAGATTTTACTGGTCGATTAGTGATCAAACCACAATATGATAAAGCTTTACACTTTAATGAAGGACTAGCAGCAGTTGAAATTAATAATCGCTGGGGTTATATAAATGCTAACAATCATTTAGTAATTCCCCCAGAATTTGATGAAACTTTGTTTTTTTCTCAAGGTTTAGCCGCAGTAAGAGTCGGGGATAAATACGGTTATATCAATAAATCTGGTAAGCTAGTTATCCAGCCACAATTTGATGATGCTTGGGAATTTACCTCGAATTTAGCAGTAGTGAGAATTGGGGAAAAATGGGGTTATATTAATCCCAATGGGGAGATAGTCATTGCACCTGAATTTGATAAAGTAACTAAATTTTCTGAGGGATTAGCTGCTGTTAAAGTTAAAAATAAATACGGTTATATTGATGAAAAAGGCAAAGTTGTTATTCCCCCAAAATTTGATTTGGGCTTGAGTTTTACCGATGGGCTGGCATTAGTATATATTGACGGTAAAGCCAACTATATTAATCAGCAGCAAGAGTTTATCTGGCAACAGGAAAATTAATATAGGAATCATATTTGATTTCCGTTGGCGTAGCCTGTGCTTACACAAAAAAACTCAGTACACCTCTATTACTTCTTTTTCTGTTACCTGTTACCTGTTACCTGCCTTCGCAAGAAATTTCAATAATCAAGTCGGATTCCTATATATAATCGGCTTTAACCTAATCCCATACCATCGGTTTCTGATATTAATAATTTACCTTCACCTTCATAAAACCAAATAAAACCTTCGCCACCCCCTTTACCAAAATGTCCTAATTTTCGATAATCTTCTTGAATCCCATTGGTAAATCCTTTAACTAAATCATAGTCAGCAATGACAGTTTCCCCTCTGTGGATCTCAATAATTCTAGCTGGTGTATTTGTGCCGGTGACAACTCTAGCTTTTTGTCCTGTTAAAGCTCGAATAGCAATGCGCCATCTCCCATCACTAGAACCTGACATTTGCCGAAATTTGAGTTTTTTAGTGCCTAAAACAACGTTGTCAGAACAAAATTGAAATATTCCATCATCAAATTCCCATTGTTCTTGATCTGATATTTCAATTGGTGTGTAATGTAAGAAATGACCTTTGGCTCTAGGTTCAAGATATACATTACCACTACCTTTGTAGACAGGGGCATTGTAATCTATCTCTGTCATTAAAGCTACCCAGACATCTTTTAAACGGTTATCAGTTTTATAAATGCCATGAGTAAGTTTACCAAGACATCTGTGCAAAGCACCCTTTTGAATAACTACACCAGAGTTTTCTAGTTTGATTTCAACTTGTTGGACAAAGGGAATATTTTTTGTGGGATGATAATATTTGTTTGTTTCTTTATTGATGTTGTTTTGCAGATACCACAAATCTGTTGGTTCTAAAATATTGACTTGGTAGTGCATAAATTTGATTTTATTGCATGAGTATTCAAAAGAATATACTTAGTGGTTATCACCAAGCATGAAAATCTTTTTGCCTAATCTATCGCTTTACGTTATAGCTTATCTTTTGCAGTTGGGACAATGCCAGTTTTAGATAAACCTGTATCAATTTGTTGCAAAATTTGAAAATCTTCTGCTGGTAAGGGATAACTGCTACTACTCAATAAACCTGCACTCACAGCAGGTTGTTTTTCTAAAAAGGAGAAGGCTTGACGAAATTGTAGAGGTGCGGCTTTGATTGGTGCATGAAAATGACAGGGAATAATCCATTGAAAAGGCCAACTTGCTACTTTATCAGCCCAGTTAATAGTTTCCTGGGGTGCGCGGTTGAGAATCAAAGTTTGTAGAACTGGGGCGACAAATAAACGTCCATCCCCTCGCAAGGCTGTAAACGATCGCTCCCAGTCCTGTTGCCATTTGAAGGGATACAAGCCAAAATAAGCTCTATATGAGCGTTCTGGTGCTTTAAACGCGGCGCTGATGGCTGCAATTAATGTGGGTATTTGTAAGGCACTAGGACGAAAATACAAAGCAAATAAAGTAATGCGTTCCCATCCCTTACGACGGTTGGCTTGATTATCCACCACCATATCTGAAGCTTGATCTTTAGCGTGGAACAGCAGAGGATAGGGATCTAACTGGACGATCGCCGGCGGATCTGCTGGTATGGAAACCACCGAGTCTGTTACTAATAGAGTATGCGATCGCCTGTGCAAAAATGCCACTTCTGCAAACTTACCAGGGCCGAGATCAATCGTATCTAAGATGGCATAGTCAAACTCAGCAGCAAAGGGCGTTTGCTTACTGTCTTGAGGCAGTACTTGTGTCCGTTTAGCAGGTAAACCCAGCCAACTCAAGGGCAGGTTGAGTGGAAAACTCCACTGATTAGGAGCGACAAACACCTGTGCTTGGGGAAAATATCTCGCAAATGGCCCGACAAAAACCTTATGTTCCAGTCCCGATATCGTGGGTAGAATAATATACTTCACATCACCGTGTTCTACCACTAATTCATTTACCAACCGGATACATTCTGGCGTAGGTGCAACAGGTGCATAAACCAACAATCCTCCCTCATCCAACTTCACCACAGTCATACGGATGGGGACAACCACATAAAAAATACCCTGTATTTGGTCAAAAGTCCAAATAGTATCTTTAATGATTTCCTGTCGGAGCGTCCGCCGCTTACCATAAGGGTAGAGTGGCAATGTAAACCAGAAAGACCATGACCAGTCTTTTGGGTTAATCAGTTCTAAATTCTCATCATCCACCACTCTGCCAACCCTCCAAATTCGCCGTCCCTAAACTATTATTGATTGGAGTGCTGAGTACTCTTCATTTAGTTTGAAAAATATTTTGCACCATTTTCTTATCTGAACTTGCAGCTGCTTTGTCTAGTTCAGCGATTTCGCCGGAGTCTAATTGCCAACCCAAAGCGCCAATGTTTTCCTGTGCTTGTATTACAGATTTTGCCCCAGGGATGGGAATTGTGCCTTTAGAGATGCACCAATTCAGGGCTACTTGAGACATGGTTTTATTTCTTGATTGGGCGATCGCCTGTAAAGATTGTAAGAGCGATCGCACTCCCGGCAACAATCTTTTAAATAAAATTCCGCGCACACCTTTTGGTAAGGGACTTTGCTCTGAATATTTCCCTGTCAACAATCCCAAAGCTAAAGGACTGTAAGCAATCAATCTTATCCCCAATTCATCACAAACATCTTTTAACCCCAATTGGGTAACGGGGTATGTAGATAATAATGAATATTGAACTTGTAGCGTCTTAATTGCTACTCCTCGCTCAGAAAACTTCTGATGTACACGTCGCAGTCTTTTCGTCCCGTAATTAGATAGTCCTACGCCTCTGACTAAACCTTGCTCATATAAGTCGGCTAAACCATCTAAAAGTCCTTCTTCTTGCCAAGGTGCATAATTGGCTGTTGACCAGTGCATCTGGACTAAATCAATATTTCTTCCCAAGCGTTGAGCAGAAGACTTGCCAGCATTTATCATGGACTGACGTGTCCATCGCCAAGGGTAAGCAGCCAATTTAGTGGCAATGCAAATCTCTGGTTGATTGACACCTATATACTCTCTAGAAAATTGCCCCAGCAAAGACTCACTACGCCCGTTTAATCTGCCTGTTCCATAAGAATCGCCAGTATCAAACAAAGTCACACCTTGACTCACACAGAGGTTAAACACAGCTTGTAATTGGCTGTCCATGCTTTCGTCATATCCCCAAAGCAGTTGATTACCCCATGCCCAAGTTCCACAACCCATATTAGGGAGGGATAATTCTTGGCTAGTCTGCATTTTCACCCTCTGTAGATTGCCTGTATTTTTCTAAAATTATCATGTTTGTAGTACAAACTTTAGTTAGTAAATATGGCATTGCTAAACGTGTAATGATTTCTATAGCACTATGCACAACAAAAGCACTTGTTCAAGTTTTGCAAATCCTCAATTTCATTACTGTCTCAGCGACCAGTGTTAAAATATCTGCTTTAAATTTGAGTCATTTGGATTGGCTGACCAAGCACTTGTTCTACAATCTGAGGTCGGATGGACTGTAAATACTGATTTGCAAGTTCAGGAGGCAGAAATTCTATCAGCAGTCGATTCTCTAACCAAAACTCAACCACTTTGAACACCCCACGGTCACTAAGCGCAACTTGCCAACCTTCACGCATACCGATTTGCTCAATCTGCTCTTGGCTAGCAGGGACAGAAATCGCGGCATGAGTTGCCACAAAGCTTGACGAACTGGACATTTGGATAACTTTGCTTGGTTCTGTGTCCGAACTGGGAACATACACAGATCCTGAAGGAAACACTTCAATTCCAGTGCCATAATCATCAAATAGAACCACGGCATAACTACCGACAGGATTTGGGAAATCAAAGAGCTTACCGTGACAAATTTCTGCCAGTACGCTGGCAACGCGAAGCGGATTTTGAGCAGCGATCGAAATGTGATGAATCATCAGGATAACTCCATTAATCAAGTTGAATCGAGAAAATTAGGTGTAGTCTGAGGGTGTTGGGTTACGCCTGTAACCTGTAACCTGTAACCTGTAACCTGCTCCCTCTCTTCACAAATGAATTTAATTTTGTGCGACTACTTACAAATTACGTCTGATGTGAATTATAAATATCAACGCAATATCGAGGATTTCGCGCTTGGTAGAGACGTTGCAATGCAACGTCTCTACACGAGAATGCGTGGTTTCAACGTCTAATACACATTAGGCGTAAATTACGAATTAGCTCTAATTTTGGCAAACAAAGATTCATACTCTTTTGTTGTCTCTGGTGATAAAGGTAGTAAAAATTCACCTTTATTTAAAACCTCCTGACTATTAAGTAATAAACTGCGGAAGGATTCTGGGATATCAGAGGTGACAATATTTGTGGCAATTGGCGAGTTAATTTTAGTGAGTAAAGCAATTTGTTTAGCAATGTTTGGCTGCCAACAAAAATCAATCCATTGTGATGATAAATTATCCTTAGCGGCAGCTGTAGGACTGACCCACAAATCTGCCCAGATGGCTGTACCAGAACGAGGGATAATTACATTCAGTTGGGGATAGCGGGGCAAAATTGAAATCAGATCACTTGACCAACCCACCGCTAACCAAGTATCTCCCATCAAGAGAGGTTCTAGGTAAGTATGGGAACTGTAGAGTTTTACTTGTTGGTTGAATTTTGTGAGTTCTGTTTCTAAATCTGGGACGGTTGCCAGATTTTCTGTATTATAAGACTTGCCTAGTTTCTTTAAAACTAAACCTATCACTTCTCTGGGTTGGTCGATGATAGAAATACGCGATCGCAACTCATCACGCCACAAATCACTCCAATCTTCGGGTTGCCATCCCAATTTTTGGAATTTATCCCGATCATATACAATAACCGTACTACCCCAACGATAGGGAGCTGCCCAAACTTTACCTTCGGAGTCTAAAATTCCTTGATCATTACGTCTGACTAATTGCTGCCATTGAGAACTGAGACTAGGCCACTGTTTTATTTGTGTGACCTCTAGTGGTTGAATTAGTTTGCGTTCAATTGCCGTGGCTAACCAATAATCACCCATAGTTACCAAATTAGCCACACCAGGCACTTGGGCTGGTCTAAATGGAATGAAGCGATTCCACCATCCTTCATCTTGCGCTTTTGGGTTATCTTGCCAACTAATTAGCCGTTTGTATAACTCTTGTAGCTGTTCAACTGGAGCAAACTTTAACTGTACCTTTTGTTTTAAACTGCGCTGAAACTGATTAACTACCTGACTGGGGATAGAACCTTTTAAGAGTTGAACATTAAGTTTTGTCTGGTTGCTGGCATTACAGCCTATCAGCATCTGTGATAGCGTCAGTCCACCGAGACTGAGCAAAAACGACCGTCGATTCATGGATTTGGGATGATTCATAAAATATTTATAACCAGACATAACCCCAGGCTGAGTGGTAAAACCAGCATTATATTGACTAATTTTAGGGATATAAACCAAAGATTTTGATTTTTTGGCGATAATTCTATCTCACTGTTGATCAATAGCGATCGCTTGTGATTTTTCCGACTCTTGATTATGACATTAAGTTGCCATAAATCCTTATACCGAAAGCTTTTGCTGATCAAAATATAGATAATTAATTTCCATGAGCGTCTAAATGAGTATTAACTATTGTAAACATTTAAATTTGTTTATAAATAAATAACTATGTTTCGTATTCCAACAGAAGATTTGAATAATTAAATAAATCATAAGTATATTTAAC
This sequence comes from Nostoc sp. TCL26-01, assembly GCF_013393945.1. Lineage (NCBI taxonomy): Bacteria > Bacillati > Cyanobacteriota > Cyanophyceae > Nostocales > Nostocaceae > Nostoc > Nostoc sp. TCL26-01. The sequence continues at coordinate 5,092,176 of NZ_CP040297.1, read as the reverse complement.
ATTGCCAGTAAATTGAATAACATAGAGAAAATGTGCGGACGAGGGTATTAAATGGATTCATTACAACAACAAATCCTGACTTTGAGTCATAAGCTGGATGCCCTCTGCCAGGTGATAGAGCAGCTTGACATCAAAGTCGCTCAAACTTTTTCAGAATGTTCCCTAGCCAGAACTGAAGCAAAGGATAATTATCTGGAAAATAATGATCATAATCACACCCAGCTAAAAGGACATGGTAGTTTTAGTTCAGAATTAGAACATAAGGATGTATTAACAGACGGCTATTTAGACATGAATCGCCAAGGTGGAGATAGAGTCTTATCACCAGAAATTCAAATACAACGACTCACGGCACAACTAACAGCAGCCTATAACCGGATTGCCGCTTTAGAAGAACAATTACTCAGAGAAAGAATTCATTAAGATTCAAAAGGTAGGAAACCAGCACTCACGAGGTTTCCAACAGTTAATTTAGTCAAAAGTCAATCCCCCGATGCTCTGCCGGTATCTCTATGAGTCCGGTATTTTTTATTGGTCAATAGTCAATAGTCAATAGTCAATAGTCAGTGGTCAATAGTCAATAGTCATTGGTCAATAGTCAATAGTCAATAGTCAATAGTCAGTGGTCAATAGTCAATAGTCAGTGGTCATTAGCATTTCTTCTTCTTCCCTGCACCCCTACCAAATCAGTTACCAGTTATCAGTTATCAGTTATCAGTTACCAGTTAATAAACGTTCACTGTTCACTGTTTACTGTTCACTGTTCACTGTTTACACCCCTCACTCCCCCACTCCCTGACTTCCCTACTCAGCACGGGCTAAACGCCCCGCTACCGCTAACAGCACTCAGCACTCATCAGATTATGTTGGGTTACGCAAAGACTCCACCCAACCTACTAATACTCAGCACTCAGCACTCCCTCACTCAGCACTCAGCACTTGTATCCAAGTTACACGACTGTATAAATTATCTGCCAAAAAATTAATTGCGGGCAGTAATTTAGGACACAGGTTTATCGTAAATTTATAAAAAGCCTGTAAAATCTTTTTTTGAACATGAGACATTTAAGTATATACTTAAGTATACGGTTGATGGCTAGTTAGTATCTTGTTAATATAAGTCAGTTTTTATTTTAATTTTGCCAACAGCCCTACCAACTTTTTCCCAATCTCTAGCCGTTTCTAGGTCTTGCCAGTCGGTGCGGAGACACTGGGCTTTTTCATAACAAATTTGAGACATGATTTTGAGTATATCTGACAGATTCATACTATCTAGCAAAGCTTTGATGTCATCTTCGTTGTACATATCTTTATCTCCATCTGAGGTATCTAGTAATATAGCTCTGAGGTTATATTTATCTCTACTAGGGATATTTTGATAATACATGGGGGTGGAACATATTTATATATTGCAATGGAATGAGATAAAACCTAATCTGACTGCATCTAGGTATATGTCTTCTGACTAAATTGATTGTGAAATCAACACAAAATATCCTATTGTATTACTAGTGTTGTTTAAATTAGGGCGGCTAGAGTGGGAGTAGGTAACACCTACATCATCAGTTTGAGAAAGTGTAAAAACACGAAAAATTAGATGAATGCTGACTATTTTTTAAACCAGGGATTACACACAAGTTTGCTTGGTGATTATCAAAGAAAGATTACAGATGATACCCCAGCCAGCAAGACCAATGCTGATGCCGAAAAATACTGTAGTCGGGGAATTATCCTTAGTGGTGAACAGAAGGATTATCAAGGAGCCATTGCGTTTTTTAGTTTGGCAGTGGAAATTAATCCGTATCTAGCCAAAGCGTACTATCATCGGGGAAATGCACGGTACTGTTTAGGAGATTTTACGGGAGCGATCGCTGATTACAACGAGACGCTACAAATTAATCCCAAATTGGCAGAATCTTACTACAGTCGTGGCAATGCTTACTTTGCCCTCAAGGAGTATGATAAAGCGATCGCTGACTATATCAATACCATCGAACTGAACCCTCAATTAGCCAGCAATATTGGCATCAACATCGCTCATGCTTATCATAATCGGGGTGTGGCTCGTGGTGAGGCAGGGGATACAGGGGAAGCACTCACAGACTTACAACAGGCTATACAGTGGCATCCTTACTTAGCCGCAGCTTATGGCAGTCGGGGTAATATTTACTATAGTTTAGGGGAATATCAGCAAGCGATCGCTGATCACGAACGGGCATTACAACTAAACCCCAACATGATAGAAGCATACCAAAATCGGGGAAATGCTTACTACGCGCTCGGAGATTATGAAAAAGCGATCGCTGACTATAACTGGACACTAGAAATCAACCCTAATTTTGCGGGAGCTTATTACAATCGCGGGGTGATATACTATTGTCTCAAAGAATATCACCTAGCTTTTGCCGACTTAAATCAAGCTCTAAAACTGAACCCAGAAGATGCTCAAGCATATTATCAACGGGGTTTAATTCAAGAAATTTGGGAAGAATATCACAACGCCCTAGCAGATTATAGCCAAGCCCTAAAGATTAATCCTGATTTAGCCATAGCTTATGGTTTTCGTGCCAACATTCGCCGCCGCTTAGGAGACTATCCCGGTGCTTTGGCGGATAGTAACTGCTTATTAGCACTTGATCCGCATTTTGCTGAAGCATACTGCGATCGCGCCACAGCCAAACGCTGCTTGGGTGATTATCGAGGAGCAATTACCGATTATAATCAGGCTTTGCAGATGAATCCCCATCTGGCTGAAGCTTATTACGGTCGAGCCATTGCCCATGCTAACCTCAAAGACAATCTTGGCGCGATCGCTGATACTACCCAAGCTATCAAACTATCACCAGATTTTGCGCCTGCTTATTGTCACCGAGGCAACGCTCGTCGTCAATTGGGAGACACCAGAGGAGCTTTAGCAGACTATAATCAAGCTATCAAAATTAATCCGCGATTGAGTGAAGCTTATTACAACCGAGGCTCACTGTATTACGAACAACAAAACTATCAAAGTGCGATCGCTGACTATACCCAAGCCTTACACCTGTATCCCCACTCTGCTAGATTTTATAGCGATCGCGCCCATGCTCACTATGCCCAACACAACTATCAACAGGCGATACTAGACTACACTCAAGCAATTACCCTCAACCCCGGTTATGCTGAAGACTGGTACAATCGAGGTCGGAGTCATTTCCTGTTGGGAGAGTTAGAGCTAGCGTTAGCTGACTTAAACCAAGCCTTACAACTACAACCTCATTGGGCTTCTGCTTACCTGTTACGGGCTGATATTAGTCGTAGTTTAGGTGATTATCAGCAAGCAATGGTAGATTTCCAAACCTCTGCTCACCTTTACCAGCAAGAAGGGAATACACAATATTATCAGCAAATTCTAGAGCTAATTAGTGAACTTCAGACAAGTTAATTTACTCACTCATATCCTACTGTGTAATTTAACACAGAGGCACGGAGACACAAAGGTGTTAAGTTACAATTAAGTGTGCGTAGTTTTTCTCAAATCTTACTGGACTCATATATATTAAGTTCTATTAATAACTTGATAAAATTGATTATATGAGCCAGTTTCCAGATATTAATCACCAGATAAATATATTAACTGAACACGATCGCATCCCTATACACATACCTGGTTCGATTCAACCTCATGGTGTCTTGTTGGCACTCAATCCAGAGCTAAATGTACTCCAAGTAAGTCAAAATACGCAAGTTTACTTAGATAAAGATGTTCAAGATGTATTGGGTAAGCCTCTGAGCAACCTATTGGCAAATCCCTACGTAGAAGTTGTTAAACAGTGCTTAAGGAAAAACATTGGTAGTACAACGGGATTTAAAGTATCTATGAGTACACCATCAGGTGAACGATACTTTGATGGCATTGCTCATCGTACAGAAGATGGGGTGATTCTGGAGTTAGAACCGACAGACTCATTATCTGAGTTGAGTTTTTTTAACTTTCATAGCTTAGTGAGTACAGCGATCGCTAAAATGCAAAGTACTTCCAACCTCAGTGAATTTTTGCATTTACTCGCACAGGAAGTACAAAACATCACTGGTTTTGATCGGGTAATGATTTATCAGTTTGACTCCCAAGGAGCAGGTGCTGTAGTGGCAGAAGTCAAACGCGAGGATTTATCATCCTATTTGGGACTCCATTACCCAGCGACAGATATTCCCCAAGTAGCTAGAGATTTATATACACGTTGTTTGATTCGCTCTATACCCGATTTAAATGCTCAACCAGTCAAGTTATTACCAGAAAATAATCCAGTCACTCATCAACCTCTAGATTTAAGCTGGTGTGTACTCCGCAGTTTTGATCCTTGCTGTGTAGAATATCATCAAAATATGGGGGTATCAGCGCTTTTAGTCATATCTCTCATCCAAGAACAAAAGCTTTGGGGATTAATCGCTTGTCATCATCAAACACCAAAACAGATTCCCTATGAAGTGCAGCAGATGTGCGAATTTCTGGGACAAATCGTCTCGTTGGAATTAGCACACAAAATCAGTCACTCAGAATGGGACTATAAAGTTAAACTCAAATCTCTACAGTCGGAGTTTTTAGCATCAATTTCTCAAGCTGATAATTTTATCGATGCGTTGATTAAACCAGAAATCCGGTTGTTGGATCTTGTGAGTGCATCTGGTGCAGCAATTTGCTTAGATGATGAAATTACCCTTGTGGGAACAACGCCAAATATTGAGCAAGTACAAGCAATCATTGCATGGGCGGATACTCAAGTTAGAGATAACTTGTTTGCTACTGATTCTCTACCCAAGTTGTATCCAGAGGGATTGATCTTTAAAGATACAGCTAGTGGTTTATTATTGCTGCGAATTTCTCAAGTCAAGCGTTATTATATCCTTTGGTTTCGCCCCGAAGTTATGCAAACAGTTAACTGGGCAGGAAATCCCCAGGAATCTTTGAGAGTTGCGGCTGATGGTAGCGTTACGCTTTGTCCACGCCATTCCTTTGCATTATGGCAGGAAACAGTTAAACTAACTTCCTTACCTTGGAAACAGTGTGAACTTGATAGTGCGATCGCTCTCCATCAGGCGATCGTTGGTATTGTACTCTCTAAAGCCGACGAATTAACCAAAATCAACCAAGAACTAGAACGCAGCAACCAAGAATTAGCCTCTTTTGCCTACGCTGCTTCCCATGATCTCAAGGAACCTCTGCGGGGTATTTACAACTTCTCCAGTGTGCTGTTAGAAGACTACGCTCAGATATTAGACAATGAGGGAGTTGAGTATTTACAAACAGTAGTTTCCTTATCCGTGCGGATGGAGACTTTAATTAACGCACTCTTACGGCTATCGCAATTAGGACAAGCACAACTGCGACGCAAAACCACAGATATTAATGAATTAGTTAATCAAGTGATTGATGTGTTACGGGCTAGCCGTCAAGACTCCCAATTAATTGATATTCGCATTCCTCAACCATTACCGACAATCGAGTGTGACTCAGTTCTAGTGAACGAAGTCTTCAGTAACTTGATGAGTAATGCCCTGAAATATAACGATAAGACAGAAAGATGGGTGGAAATTGGCTACTGGGAAACACAGGTGGAGGGGATCAATGCAAAATTCAAAATTCAAAATTCAAAATTAAGAAATCATGATTTTTACCCAGATGGGATTAATAATATTTCTACCCAGCACTTACTTAATGCCTCCCTACCGTTAACAGAACTTCCTCATGCCTCATATCCAATCATCTTCTACGTGCGAGACAACGGTATTGGTATCCCCGAACATCATCGAGAAACCATTTTCCGCTTGTTTAAGCGCCTGCACTCGCAAGAAAAGTACGGTGGAGGTGCTGGTGCAGGGTTAGCAATTGTTAAGAAAATTGTTGAGCTACATGGCGGAAATATTTGGGTTGAGTCTAGCCTCAACGTCGGTTCAAGCTTTTACTTTACCCTGGATATAGTTTAAAATGATAAACAAATATTTCTTTTTGTTAAGTTTTTTAAAAATTACCGATGACAACAAAACTTCATGAGCCTTTGCTCGTTGTCGAGGACAGCAATGAAGATTTTAAAATGCTGCAACGCCTGATGCGACGCATGGCTGTTCAGAACCCCATACATCGCTGCACTAGCGGCGATGAGGTTTTAGATTTTCTGACACAACAGAGACGCAATGGGTTAAAACCAAGTCAAAAAGATGGCCTTGCGCCCAATGTCGCTGAACGCAACTCAGATGTACTCAAACCTTCTGTCATCCTACTCGACTTAAACTTACCAGGAATTGATGGTCGTGACATCTTAACCAGACTCAAGCAAGACCAAAGCTTTCGAGAAATCCCCATCGTTGTTTTTACCACATCATCCAACCCCAGGGATGTAGAATTTTGTTACCAAAAAGGCGCAAATGGCTATCTAGTCAAGCCAATGGATGCTCAAGAACTCCAAAGAACAATCCAAGCCTTCGTAGACTACTGGCTGCAAGTCAATACTCCGCCAGTGAGTGATGAGTGAGGGAGTGAGGGAGTGAGGGAGTGCTGAGTGCTGAGTGCTGAGTGCTGAGTGCTGAGTAGTGACCATTGACCATTGACCATTGACCATTGACCATTGACCATTGACCATTGACCATTCCGTAAAGAAATTTAGCTTTTATTTATATTTATTTTAGTTTTTCCTTAGAATTATGTAACAAATCACAATCTAAATCCGTGGGAGCTAAAATTTCTCCCTGTTATTCTATGTTAGATACATGGACGCTACTCATCATTGATGATTGTGCAGCAGATCGCAAAATATATCGTCGTTATCTTCTGAAAGATCCACACCAGTCTTACCAGATTTGGGAGGCAGATTGTGCAGCAGAAGCGATCGCTTTATGTCAGGAAAAGCACTTTGATGTGATTTTGCTGGATATTTGCTTGCCTGATATGAGTGGGCTAGAACTTTTAGATCAACTCAAACAGTATATGTTTACGGCTCCTGCACCTGTGGGTGTAATAGTCTTAACAGGGCGTGGTGATGAAGAAATCGCTGTGCAAGCGATGAAGCGAGGTGCGTTAGATTATTTAGTTAAACAACAACTTAAACCCGATGTATTACAACCAGCAGTCCGTAATGCCATCAAGCAATTATGGTTGCAGACTCAATTAAACAAAACTCAAGAACGACAGCGCCTCATTGCCACAACTGCCTTACGAATTCGCCAATCTTTAAACTTAGAGGAAATACTACACACCGTTGTATCAGAAATACAACAACTTTTGAAAAGCGATCGCCTCTGGCGCGGTGTCAGCCATCGCGTTATGGTCTATCAGTTTACCTCAGACACAAGCGGTAAGATAGTCGCCTCCTCCGTTGACTCCAGCCAAATTGCGGGAATGTGCTTTTGCGTCACTTCTCCAATAGATAATAGCCTGCAATGTATTTGCTATGAAGGGGATTGGGGATTGGGAATTGGGGACAAATCAATTCAAAATTCAAAATTCAAAATTCAAAATGAAGGAAGGGGACAAGGAGATAAGGAGATAATTCTTTCCCCCCATCCCCCCCTCTCCCCCTCTCCCGATCCCCTCTCCCCAATACCTCATCTAGTAGTTCCCATTAATATTAATAACAGTGGCACTACTAAGCTTTGGGGTTTGTTGATTGCTCATCACGATTCAGACACGCGACAATGGCAAGCTGATGATGTAGAAATGCTCTCGGAAGTTTCAGTGCAACTAGCGATCGCTATTCAACAAGCAGAATTACTGGCTAAAACTCAAGCAGCCCTGAAAAAAGAACAGCAACTCAACGCTTTAAAATCCCAAATCATTGCTACAGTTTCCCACGAGTATCGGACACCGTTAACTTCCATCTTGGCAGCAGCATCAACACTAGTCAAACATGGCCAGCAACTAGATGAATCTAAACAGCAAAAGTTTATGCACATTATTGAGCAAAAAGCAAGATATATGTCTGAACTTGTGGACAGTATGCTTTTAGTTGATCAGATGGATTTAGCTCCAGCCAAGTTTAAGCCTATCTCACTTGATTTGCAGCAATTCTTCTGGGAACTCATCGAACAAGAGAGAGAAGTTTTAGGGAAAAATCACGAAATAATAGGGAAAATTACTGGAAGTATTACAGAATTTTGGGGCGATCGCGGACTTTTACAACAAATATTTGTTAATTTAATATCCAACGCCGTTAAGTATTCTCCAGATGGCGGTACGATAGAATTCCATCTCATTGACCAGGAATCACAAGTCATATTTCACATCACAGATCAAGGAATTGGCATACCACCAGGAGAACAAGAAAACCTCTTTCAATCTTTGAGTCGTGGCAGTAATGTTGGTACAATCTCCGGCACAGGCTTAGGACTAGCGATCGCAAAAGCTTGTGTTGATTTACACGGCGGTGATATCAACCTGTCCAGCCAAATAGGACAAGGAACAACAGTAACAGTCAGCTTACCAAAGCAAATCAACACATGGGGAGCAAGAGTTTCTCCCGTTGAGGTGAGTGCTGAGTGAGGGAGTGAGGGAGTGAGGGAGTGAGAGAGTAACAATTGCTATTGACTATTGACTAATGACTATTGACTATTGACTAATGACTAATGACCATTGACCAATGACCAACGGTTTTATCAATCTCAACAAACCCTTTGATTGGACTTCCCACGACTGTGTGGCGCGGGTGCGAAAACTGCTGCGTCTTAAACGTGTGGGACACGCAGGAACTTTAGATCCCGCCGCTACTGGTGTGTTACCAATTGCATTGGGTAAAGCTACCAGATTATTGCAGTATCTCCCAGGCGACAAAGCTTATCAAGCGACTATTCGTTTGGGTGTGCGTACCACAACCGATGATTTACAAGGCGAAATCATTACTTCCCAACCTATCACGGGATTGAGTTTAGCCGATGTGGAAACTGCACTGACAAAATTTATCGGGAAGATTGAGCAAATACCGCCAATTTATAGTGCTATTCAAGTTGCAGGACAACGTCTGTATGATTTGGCACGTAAAGGTGAAACAATAGACGTGCCATCACGAATAGTAGAAATTTTTAAGATAGAGATTTTAGATTGGAGAGAAGGAGATTTTCCCGAATTAGATGTGGCGATCGCCTGTGGTAGTGGTACATATATTAGAGCGATCGCTCGTGATTTAGGTGCTGTGTTCAATACTGGCGGAACTCTCGCTGCTTTAACTCGCACACATAGCAGTGGTTTTGATTTAACCAATGCTCTCACCTTGACAGACTTAGAAACTCAACTGCAAGCTAACACATTTCAACTAGTCTCTCCTGATGCACCTTTACAACATTTACCCGCAGTGACGTTACCAACCATCTCTGCACAAAAATGGTGTCAAGGACAGCGAATTTCCCTCACTCCGGAAATGACTAGTAAAGTCCGAGTCTACACAGATGAAACTCGTTTTTTAGGTATTGGCGAATTCGCAGAAGGTGTATTAATTCCCCAGATGGTTTTTGAACCAGTTTCTTGATGAATTGGGCATACAGTAAAGAGTGAAGATTTGAGGAGTGAGGTGTGGCTTTAAAGCGTTTGATTATTGAAATGGGGATGGGAGTAGATCAGCATGGACAAGAACCGACAGTAGCAGCAGCAAGGGCTGTGCGTAATGCGATCGCACATAATGCTTTACCCGGTGTTTGGGAAGTCGCTGGTTTAAGTCATCCCAATGAAATGATTGTCGAGGTTCAGATAGCAGTACCCTATCCTGAACAAGTCAGAGAAGAAGAAGTACTAGCTGTATTACCTTTCGGGCGCAAAAGCCTGACTGTGGAATCTGGCGGTATGGTAGTTCAAGGGCGTGCTATCCCGGAACTTCAAGATAAAAATGATGAGATGCTAGTAGCGATCGCATCTGTAACAGTTTTAGTGGAAATTAATTAATTATTCTCGCTTGTCAACTATCAACAGAACGAAAATCATGCCACACGAAACCATTGAACAGGTGATTGCTGCCTACTTTGCCAATATTGCCGCGATGAATCCAGAAGGCTGGATAGATAACTTTGCTGAAGATGCTGTGAGTCACGATCCTGTGGGAGAACCACCCACAAAGGTTCATGAAGGATATCAACAATTCATCGGACAATTGCAGGCGGTGTTTGCGAAACTGGAGGCGACAACCGAGCATATATTTATTGCTGCTAATGAAGCCGCAGTTAAGTGGACAATGTCTGGAGTTAGTAAGAGTGGTAAATCAGTAACATTTGCCGGCATTACAATTTTTGAGGTTAATGCAGCAGGGAAAATACAAACGACTCGTGCTTATTGGCATCCAGCACAGATGATTGCCCAACTACGTTAGTATGACAAAAGATAAAAGTAAAGTTTACATTTTACTTTTATCTTTTATCTTTTGACTATTTAACAGTGAACAGTTATCAATGAACAGTTATCAGTCAAGATAATTGAATCAGCGTTAACTGATAACTGATAACTGATAACTGATTTAAATCCCCCACCATACGTCGTTAGGACTCTTCACTGATAACTGGTAACTGATAACTGATAACTGATTTAAAACTCCTGTTCTTCTTCATAAAACCAAATTTCAGCCAATAAACTTAAGCCAATTAGCCAAAAAAAGGCAAAAACCGTCCATAAAAATATTCCCATCATTTCTATTACCTCCACAAACCAAAACTATTGGTATTTCGACTTGGTTAAGTAAGATTGAAACATCATCCTCTAAGAGGACGCTTGAAAAGTCTGTTTCTTTGTCATGTTGAATGCAGCGTAGCGGAATGAAACATCTCGGTATCTGCCACAAAACCTAGATTCTTCCTGACGCGGAGCGTAAGGAAGAATGACATTTTTATACATAATGAAACTTTTCAAACATCATCTAACTAAAAGTCATAAATTTCCTAGTCATAGCCTGTTTGGCTGATTACTGAATAATCAAACTTGCTCTTGTAGCCAATTAACAACCCAATATATGTTGATATGTTGGGTGGCACTGCACTCTACCCAATCTACAACTACAACTTAAAACCCAAGTTAATTATTACCGAAAATTCCCAAAATTATTTACATAGTTAATAAAAATAAACCAAATAAGGCTTTGCGTACGATCTATCAGACTCCTATTTGCTTTCTATCCTCTAATTAAAAATGTAGGCTGGGTTGCGCTCTACCCAACCTACATTTTTTTGGCTTACGTAAGTCTTAAAGTTAAAGGCAGATATTATATTGACTATCTACCCTGACTAATTCTGCCTTATCTGTCTAATATTTTATCAAAAAATATCAGACTTTCTAAGACTAATGAAATTTGAGGAAAATGTAACTAGCATTTTCAACTTAGTTTGCGAACACTAACAATTGCAAAACTTCTAATTCTGTAACGACGAACACCAGTAGAAGAAGTATCTGAAGAGGAAAAATTATCGTCATCATCATCGCTTGTACCTGTATCTTCAGACAATCTTCCACCAGCTAGAAGTTGCTGTTGTTCTGCGGAAAGATCCATCATTAAATCATTGGTGGTCATTTGAGTAAGCATAAACTATTTACCTCACTTGAGTATATAGGTGTGTCATCACCTATGTTTCTATTATTAGGTCTTTTATGATGATTTAAATTATCCTAAAGTCAGAAAATAAAATAATATATTTACTTCTTTAGAACCATGAATTTTTTATATTTGATCTGGCTAATTCTTATTGTTTTTTGTTTTTCAAAACCAATTAAAATAATATTTATATATAAAAAAAGGTATACAATAGTATACCTCTAAAAATTTATATTTAATATTATTTTTTAACTTGACATTACACAGATAAAAACTTCAAATGTTCTCCTGGTAAAGCAAGAAAATCATCTAAAGTACCTTGTAATTGTACTTGACCTTGATCTAGTAAGACAATCCAATCAGCCCGATGAATTACACTAGGACGATGAGTAATCAGAATTGTAGTTTTACCTTGACGGGATGCTAAAAGCCGATCTAAAACTTGAGTTTCGCTTACTGGGTCGAGTCCAGCTGTTGCTTCATCGAGAATTAATACAGGTGGATGAGTTAAAATACCTCTAGCGATCGCTAATCTTTGTCTTTGTCCTCCAGAGAGGTTTGCACCAAATTCTCCTAACACTGTTTGATATTTATTAGGTAGTTGACTAATAAAACTATCAGCATCAGCAATATGACAAGCTGTCACAATTTCTTCAAAAGAAATATGCGGTGTTCCTAAACGAAAGTTATCTAAAATTGAGCGACTCCAGAAATGAGGTTCCTGGGGTACATAAACTACTTGTTGTCGCAAACAATCAAGCGCAAGGTCTTGAATATTATAGAAACCAATGCGAATATTACCAGAATTGGGTTGATATAAACCTGCCATGAGTTTCGCTAAAGAACTTTTACCACAGCCTGATTTACCAATCACAGCAATAACTTTTCCTCCTGGTAGCTTGAGAGAAAAATCTTCTAATAGGTCAACTCTACCAGGATGATGAAAATTGATGTGAGAAAAACGAATATCTGCATCACTAGATATTTGAGCAACAGGTTTTTGCGTCGTTTCATCTACTTCTGGAGTTGCATCAATAACTTCTAAAAGGCGAGACACAGCAGTTTGAGAACGAAAATATTCATCAACTAAACCGACTAAAGAGCTAATTAATGCCAAAACATTAATCTGAAGGGCATTAATCGCCAACATTTGTCCGATACTGATATTGCCTTGAATGACAAAAATACTCCCTAGTCCCAGTAAAACTACACCGCCAATAGTCGAGAGAAACTTAGCAATAGTATTGTTAATAATGCCTATTTGAATAGTAGTAAATGTGAGATTAGCTAAACGACCAAAACGATTTTGTAATTCATCCCAAAATTGCGGTGCTGCATTTGTAGTTTTTAGTACTTGTGCGCCTTTAAATGTTTCTACTAACACCCCTTGATTTTCTGAACCTAAAACTAAAAGACTGCGAGTTTTTTGCTGCAATATCGGTAAGAGAGGCAATGTTGACAAACTCATCAATGCACCGATAAATATCACTGCTAAAGATAGTTGCCAACTATAAAACAGCATTAAACTAAAAGAAATTACCGCAATAAAAAACTGGCTAGGTAAAAGCACAACAATCTGAGATACTAACTGGTTAATTTCATTAATATCTCGCAATCTGCTAGTGATTTCTCCACTACGCCGAGCTTCATAGTAAGACAATGGTAATTGTAAAATTCTCCGCCCAAATTCTAAAACTAAACTTAATTGCAGCCGTTGACTAAAATGAGCAATCATCGTGGATTCTAATACTTGCAAGCCACTACTAAATAAATTCATCATCACAACGGCTGTGACCACCACAGTTAATAGTTGAGTATCTCCCCGAACTAGAACATCATCTGTCAGCAATTGAATAAGTACAGGCGCACCCAAAGCTAATACACCCAAGACAATATTTAGCATCAAAACTTGAGATAATAGCCCACGATAAGGCAAAATGCGCTGAAGAAAACGTGTAAATCCTGGTTGTGGTTTTTCATGTGGTTGTTGAAAAAAGCGCTGATGATCTAGCTCAATTAAGAGCATGACTCCATTCCAAGCATCTGCTAATTCTTCTTTATGAATATAACGAATACCTACTGCTGGATCGGCAATGACATATTTTCTGCCATGTTTGCCATGTAAAACTACCCAATGATAGCCCCGCCAATGAATAATTGCTGGTAGTTTAATTTCCTTGATTCTATCTAAAATAGCTGGTGAAGCTTTCACTGCTCTAGCATTAAAACCTAGATTTTCAGAGCCGCGTTTTAGTCCTAACAAAGTTGTACCTAATTGTCCAGTTCCTACTGCTTCTCGGCTTTTATTCATGCTTAAGAAGCGTCCATAATGTCTACAAATTGCAACTAGACAAGCAGCGCCACAATCTTCTTCACTTAACTGCAAAACAGAGGGATATTTTTTGGATGATTTGAATAAGCCAAACATGGTAATAATTAGTTATTAGTCAGTAGTCAATAGTCAATGGTCAATAGTCAATAGTCAATAGTCATTAGTCATTAGTCAACAGTCAAAATTATTTTCCCCTTGTCCCCTTGTCTCTCACTCCCTCACTCATCACAAATCGGCAATTAATCTGGCTTTTCTGAGAATGAATTGCATGACTGTTTCTTGGCGAGAAATAATATCGGCGCGTCCTTCCATTCCTGATTTAAGTTGACATTGCTTGTCAGCTTTACCGACGTATGGTGTTTGTGGTTCAATAGTTACTTCATAAGCAGTTTTATTAGCATTATTAACAGTATTTGCTGATGTATTTGTCACAATTGGTAAAGCATCTGGAGCAATGGTTTTCACTATTCCTTTGAGAGTACCGTAGTCTGGATATGGACAAGCGGAAACTTGCATTTGGACTTGTTGACCGGGTTTGATTTTGTTAATATCTTGAGACTGAACATTAGCTTTAATTTGGATTGGTGCATTTATGGGAGCAATTTGGGCGATCGCATCACTTGGTTGTACAATTTGACCAGGGTTACGAAGGTTTAATTGCAGCACTGTACCCGCAATAGGAGCGCGAATTATACTCTGACTTAAATCATTTTCTAGCTGTTGTAATTCTTTGCTAGTTCTATCTAGTTGTTTTTGAAATTCTAGGCGTTGTTGCAGTAGAGTCTCTTTTTCTTTCTTCAACGCGGCTAAAGTAACTTCTCCCTTTGCCTGTTCTTGCTGAATTCTTTGAGATGCGACGGTGACAGTATAATTATTGGGAGCAATTTCCGTTTTCGCCTTAGCGAGATTTGTTTGAGCAACTATTAAAGCTTGGCCTTTTTCGTCTACGAGATTTTTAGCATTAGCCTTGGCTTGTTCAAGTTTAGCTTGTGCCGAGATGACAGCTTGGTCTTTTTCTTCCAGGAGATTCTTCGCATTAGCCTTGGCTTGTTCCAATTTCGCCTCCGCCGAGATGACAGCTTGGTCTTTTTCTTCCAGGAGATTCTTCGCATTAGCCTTGGCTTGTTCCAATTTCGCCTCCGCCGAGATGACAGCTTGGTCTTTTTCCTCAAAGAAATTGCGAGCGATCGCTCCTGATGCTACTATCGGTTGTAATCTAGCTCGTTGCACTCTAGCTAAAGTCAAAGCTGCCTCTGCTTCGTCTACAGTTGCAGTTAAAACTTTTTCTCGTTGCAATCTATCTTGTTGTGTTTTAGCTAGTCTTAAAGCTGTTTCTGCTTCCTCTATAGTTGCTGTTAAAAATTTTTCCTGTTTTAACCTTTGTCTTTGCGTTCTCGCTAAATTCAAGGCTACTTCCGTTTCCTGTACAGTGGCTTGTAAAAGTTTTTCTCTTTGTAATCGGTCTTTTTGCGCCCTTGCCAAAGTTAAAGCTGATTGTGCTTGCGTCATATCTGCTATAGCTTTAATTTGCTGGTCTGCATAGTTGCGTTGTGTACCACTGAGTTCAGCTTGAGCAGATATATTCGTCTGGTTATTTAAGTTAGTTTGTGCTGCAAGTTGCACATCTATTTCTCCTAGTTGAGCATCTATTTTATTTAGTTGTAATTGACTCTGCTGAATCATATTTTTTAGTTGACTTTTCTGGGTTTGCAGTCGGGAATCATCAATATAAGCAATAGCTTCTCCCTCAGTTACTATTTGATTTTCTTTAACAGCGATTTTTTGAATTTTCCCACTAATCGGTGATTGCACAACCCGTAGTTCTCCCACTGGACGCAGGGTAGCTGGCACTTTCACAGTCACGTTGTATTTAAAAACAAATGCTAACGCCACTCCAGCTATAAAAATACTCAAGATAACTCCCCCACCAATACTTATCCATTTACCAATGTGGGGAAGAAAATCGTTAGCTTCTAATATAGGCAGATGTTCGGTAATCTGCTCATTTGACCGATGCCAAAAATCATTTTCTCGACGATGTAAGGTGTTCACAATGTTGCACCTTTCGTATGTGAATATAATATGTAATTTGATTTTTATTCGCGTAGCTAAATTACTTGCTTAAATGTAGGTTGGGTTGACTTTAGGAAACCCAACACCAAGATATCGGTTAAGCTTTCAGTATCTATGTTGAGTTGCGCTGCGCTTAACCAAACCTACATCTGCTACATCTGCCATATCTGTGGCTTGTGAGAAATGCAGGATCTCTATTTAACAGAATACCTGTAAATTTAAGAATAACGACCTCTGCAATAATGATTGCAGATAATTACAGTTAGACCGATATTTAATAAAGAAATAACTGAAATATATAAATTTGCTTGACATAATTCCAGCCTCAGTTATGTGATTAGTTTAAGCCTCATCTCAGAACTTAACTATAAGCACTGTCTGCTAGTAATTCATAAATCTAAAGACATAAATCAGACTTATATTGTTACTACTTGCAGTAGTAGTAAAATTCCTTAAGTTGATTATTGATTATCAAATTTATAAGCCATCCCATTGAAATTCAGCTAAAATTAATAAGCATAAAGCCATCACAGCACCAGTAGTTAAAAACTGCCAAGCCATAATGTAAGGCAGTAAAAAAATTAATAGTAGATGCAGCATCCCTGTAAAAATTAAAGCCCGCGATCGCACACCCAATCCTGTACATAAGTAGCCAATTGTACTCAATCCTAACCACAGCGAACACAAATTTAATAGTATCCCACTCCAACCCATAAAAATACTGACATCGGTTAAAATTATACCAAAAAGTAACAATATTACCCAGCAAGATAATACCCATCTCACCTGTCTAATGCTTACCCAGTACTTAGTCCAACTGACCATGATAGTAATACCAATACAACTTAATATTGACCAGAGAGTCGCTTGTAAACTCCAACTAAGAGGCAAAAACTGAGCAGTAAAAAACATCGGGATAATTAATAAACTCCAAACTATACAAGCTTGATCTACACGAGTATAAAAAGTTGAATACAGTTTAGTGTTACCAATCTGCCAGTCAACATACACAAGTCCTTCTAGTTCATCAACATCGATATTTGTTTGTTTACGCCGTAAAATTGGCTCTGAGAAATCAAATAAACTCATTTTTTAAAAAACTGAATTTTTAAACCAATAATTGTTTTGGTTTATTTCTATCTAAACGTAATTAAACTGTGTCCAAACTCTTTCTAGAGTCATAAATCTAACTATGTTTGCTCAAGCAGAATCTATTTGATTTTTAAAAACCTCAGTACAAATTGCCTCCAAAAATAAATGTAGAGACGTTGCATTGCAACATCTCTACTGTTCCCTGTTCCCTATCACTTCTTTTTGTGTTACCTGTTACCTGTTCCCTACCTACACAAGAAATTTCAATAATCAAGTCGGATTCGTATAGTTCTGTGACTTTTAAGCCAAAATGTCAATTTATTGGAGGCGATAATGACAACTGACACGATAACAGAAAAATGAAAACGTGGATACAAACCTCCTAATTTCTCCTCAGAAACTCACGTTACTGTTAGTAGGAAATTCATCACAAATAGTTGTTATAGATACACGTACTCCTGAAGAATATGCTATTTCACATATTCCTAAATCTATTAATATTCGAGATTTCTTCACTTATCTTTTAGAGGATTCTTCCCCAGCAGGATTTAAAAAATTACAAGAGTATTTTGCAGAAATTATGAGTCGGGTAGGTATATGCGGTAAAGAACGGTTAATTGTCTATGAAGATACTTTAGATAGAGGTTATGGTCAATCTTGTCGAGCCGCTTTTCTACTCAAGTATTTGGGATGTCCTCAAGTCTCTGTATTGCATGGTGGATATCAAGGCTGGCTAGCTGCTGGCTTACCCACAACAGATGAAGTCCCAGAACGTGAAAGCAGCATTTTTAGACTCCATCCCCAGTCTGAAATGATGGTGACTACAACCGAGATGTTGCAAGCACTTGATAACCCATCAATTATAAAATTAGATGTGCGCGATCGCCCAGAATGGCACGGCTTAAGTTCTTCTCCCTATACACCTGATTTTTGCCCCCGCAAAGGTAGAATCCCTAACTCTGTATGGCTAGAATGGCATCGTCTGATGGACTATACATCAGGAATTCCCTTATTTCGTTCCCCAGCAGAAATCTTAGAAATTTGTCAATCAGTGAGTATTAATACTGATTCTATCGTATATATCTACTGCTTTAAAGGTTCTAGAGCCGCAAATACACTTATTGCTCTTAGCATAGCTGGAATTAATGCTAAAAATTATTTTGGTTCCTGGAATGAATGGTCACGTGATTTTTCATTACCTATAATTGATGGTGAATAAAGACATGATTAATTACATCTTTATTCACCAATAGTTTTGACCGAAAACTCTTCAGAAATCTATTGATTGACAACTGTCTAATTTTTAAATCAACACCGCTATTTCTGACTAATAGTTGCTGGGGTAATAGCTGCGTATTGTTCCGTAGTTAGCATTGCTTCTTTGATTTCAATCCGTTTAGGAATCACCTTTTCTTGAGCAAATAAATCAGCAATCTTTTGTTGTCCTGCCATAATTTCTGGAGTAATCGGTCTTAAGCCATAAGTCCGCCGTTTTACCATTGTAGTTAAGATATCTGGTTCTAGTTTGAGATGAGGTGCAGTTAATTTAACAACTTCTTCTGGATTTTTTTCAGCCCATTTACCAATATTATCTATTTCCTCCAAAACTAATCTTACCAACTCTGGATTTTCTGTGGCAAACTTGCGGGCAGCCATGTAATATCCACCTTGAGTAGCAATACCACTAGCATTTCTTAGTATCCTGGCTTGAGATAATTTCTGTGCTAAGGCTAGGTTAGGGTCCCAAGTTACCCAAGCATCTATTTTACCTTGAATAAAAGCGCCACGTGCTTCTGTCGGTGGCATACTAATTGGTTGGATATCACTGTATTTTAAACCAGCTTCCTCTAGGGCTTTTATTAATAAGTAATGAGAGGCAGAACCTTTTTGAAAAACAATTTTTTGCCCTTTCAAATCAGCTAAAGTCCGAATGGGTGAATTCTTCTGGACAACAATTCCACTACCTTGACTATTTCCAGGTTTATTACTAGCAATATAAACCAATGATGTCCCTGCCGCTTGAGCAAATATCGGGGGAGTTTCACCAACCGAACCAATATCTACTCTCCCTACATTCATCGCTTCCATTAATTGAGGGCCTGCGGCAAATTGCGCCCATTCAACAGAAACACCCAAAGGTTGCAATCGTTTTTCTATGACTCCTTTTAGTCTCACGATATCGCCAGGACTTTGATATCCCATCCGCACAACTTTAGTCGTAAAACCAGTAGTTTTATTTGCTGCTGTGGGAGTGTTAACTGAGCAACTGGTTAATGTAGTTGCCAGAGTAAATAAGCCAGGAACAATAAACAATGAAACGCGCTGGAAGATATTAATTTTTAGTGATTTGGCTGAAGTGATCATTGTTTTTAAAAGCTAGGAAAAATCAGAAACGGTATGATTGAATTTAAACTGTCTGAAGTTGGAGGGTTTTTTGGAAGAGTTCAAGAACTTTTTGCCAAGCATCAGTCGCCGCTTCAGGGTTATAGCTAGCACGATGATTGCAGAAAAAGCCGTGTCCCGCGCCAGGATAGCGGAAGATAGCATGAGGAATCTGATATTTCTTTAATTCAGCTTCTATTTGTTGTGTCTGTTCTAGGGGAATTCCTTGATCTTCATTACCAAAGAAGGTGTAAATTGGGTTTTTGATTGCTGATGTGTGTCTGATTGTCGGTTCACCACCTCCAGGTGTAGAGTTGGGAATACCGCCACCATAGAAGGATGCTGTAGCTTTGATATCTGCTAAAGTGGCTGCTAGGTAAACAACATGACCACCAAAACAGAAGCCGATAGAACCGATCGCATCTCCTTGCACATTTGCTAAAGTTCTTAAATAGGCTATCGCTGCTTGAATATCACTCAGGATTTCTGCGGCTGTTGTCTGTTCTTTATAGCCTCTCCCACGCTGGATATCTTCGGGGTTGTATCCAGCCTCAAAACCAGGTGCAATACGTTGATACAATGTTGGTGCGATCGCTACATACCCTTCATGAGCAAATCTCTCAGCGACTTCTCGGATGTGAATATTAACACCAAATATTTCTTGAATCACAATCACCCCTGGAAACTTTCCCGGTCTTGTCGGTTCCGCTAAGTAAGCATCGATTTGTAAATCACCATTGGGAACTTTGACGTAATTGGTGCGAATTTCTGTGTTTGTCATTTTAGAAAAAGTCCACTGTTGCTTTAGCCAGCCCTTAAACTACTTAAAATCTATCGATTTACCGTATTTTAAGAGTAGTATTTCATAAACTATTTATAAAGACAAGTCATAGTACTTTTGCACTATCTCACTATTGACCGATCCTGAAGGCGATAGAAGAAAAAACTGACACAAAATTTTTGGGATAAAGTAGGCGGATTTTTGTCGGAGCATCCGCCTATCACAACAAACAACAACACTATGAACTGATTCATCATGGCAGTTAATGAGTGTAGTGCAAAGTACTTAGTTTCTAAAATTTCATGCAAGCTATGCGTAAATTACATATTTGCATTGGGGATGGGGAAGATAATGGACTCTCATTCAAGCCCTACACAAATCCTGTGATATCAATTTCAATAATCTTGGTGACACATTAATAACTCTCAGAAATATCGATTGAAGATGAATTAAGGACAATAGCAAGGGAATTTTACTCAAGCAATTCTGGATACAAGCTACATTATTAGTTAGCTCAGTTACTCTGCTGCGTGTACAAGAGGATATCTGAAAAGTACTATACTTACAGACCCCCTATGGAGAGATGCTTTGAACCCTCCCTTAGGGATTAAGGGGTTAGGCTTCATTTCATCAGACACATAGTTCAACAAAATACTGATCAGATATGCTCAAAGCAGCAATTCGTCGTTACACATTGTCTCTGTAATCATATCTAAATGACTAACGAAGAACTGCTACAAATTATTGAACAAGCAGCCAGGGAGAAAGTGACCGTATTAGACCTCTCTGGGAAAGGTTTAACAACGCTTCCAGCAGAGATTAATCAACTTTCTTGTCTCAGTCTGTTTAAACTCAGTAAAAATCAACTGATGGTGTTGCCAGCAGAGATTAGCGAACTTTCCAATCTCAGTCAGCTTTACCTCAGCTACAATCAACTGACGACGTTCCCAAAGGAGATTAGTAAACTTTCCAACCTCAGTCAACTTTACCTCAGTTATAATCAACTGACGACGCTACCACCGGATATTGGTCAACTTTCTCGTCTCAGTCGGCTTAAACTGAGTAAAAATAAACTAACAACACTGCCCTCGGAAATTGGTCAACTTTGCTACCTAAGTCAGCTTGAACTAGTTGATAATCAATTAACAACGCTACCCCCAGAAATTGGGCAACTTTCTCGCCTTAATTATCTCTACCTTAGTAGCAATCAACTGACAACACTACCACCGGAGATTGGTCAACTTTCTCGTTTGAGTCACCTTTATCTCATTGGCAATCAACTGACGACACTACCACCGGAGATTGGTCAACTTTCTCGTTTGAGTCACCTTTATCTCATTGGCAATCAACTGACGACACTACCACCGGAGATTGGTCAACTTTCTCGTTTGAGTCATCTTTATCTTAGAGACAATCAACTGACAACACTCCCAACACAAATTGGTCAACTGCAACATCTAGAAACTCTTGATCTTGAAAATAATAACTTGATCAATTTGCCACCAGAAATACAGCAATTAACTCAACTTAAACAGCTAAATCTGCGTGGTGAAGGAAACACGAAGTTACAGATTCCAACAGAAGTTTTAGGAGATTTATGGGAAAAATTAGGTGAGCCAGCTAAAATTCTGAGCTATTATTTCTCTCTCCAAGCAGAACCAGATAAACCACTTAATGAAGCTAAAGTATTATTAGTAGGACAAGGTAGTGTAGGTAAAACTTCCTTAATAAAAGGGCTAATTGAAAATATTTACGACCCCCATGAATGTAAGACAGAAGGTATTAACGTCCAGAACTGGCAAGTGATTATTAATCATCAACCCATTCGGTTGAATGTGTGGGATTTTGGTGGACAGGAAATTATGCACGCCACTCACCAATTTTTTCTCACTAAACGCAGTCTGTATTTGTTGGTACTAGATGCTCGTCTGGATGAACGACAAAACGAATTAGAATACTGGCTAAAAATAATTCAAAGCTTTGGTAGTGATTCCCCGATCATTATTGTAGGCAACAAGATTGATCAACATCCCCTAGACATTGACCAAAAAGGACTCCGCGAGAAGTACACAACCATTAAAGATATCGTCTCTGTTTCCTGTGCAACTGGTGCAGGTTTACAGGAATTACGGTCAGTTATTACCCGTGAATTAGCAGCTTTAAAAGATATTCACGATCGCTTACCGAAAAGTTGGTTTCAAGTTAAAAATTGCTTAGAAGAAAAGAAAGAAAGCAAAATTGACTATATTTCCTACAAACAGTATCAAGATTTATGTAATGAAGAGCAAGTTACAAGCGATCGCCACCAATCCACTTTGATTGAACTATTACACAGACTCGGCATTATCCTCAACTTTCGTGATGACGATCGCCTAGAAGACACAAACGTTCTGAACCCAGAATGGGTAACAAATGGTGTATACAAAATACTTAATGACAACCAACTATTAACAATATTTCGAGGCATTTTAGATCGTGAACAACTCAACCGCATCTTATATAGTGCTTGCTATCCCCGAAATAAACAATTATTCATTGTTGATATGATGCAGAAGTTTGAACTCTGCTTTCCTTTAGAAGATGGTAAATGCTTCCTCATCCCCGACTTACTTCCCAAGGGAGAACCAGCCACAGGTAAGTGGCAAAATGTTTTAGCCTTCCAATACCATTACAATGTCCTTCCTAGCAGCATTATTTCTCGTTTCATTGTCAGAATGCACCACCTTGCCGATCAACAAACTTGGTGGCGTAGTGGAATTGTGTTGAAACACCGCGATAATCGTGCCTTAGTAAAAAGCGATCGAGAAGACCAAAAAATCTTCATCTCTATAAGTGGTAATTACTCTGGTAGACGAGAACTATTAGCCATGATTCGTTCCCAATTCGATGCGATTCATCAGACTATTAAAGGACTAATTACTCAAGAAAAAGTGCCTCTCCTTGCTCATCCTCAGATTTTAGTAGACTATACACATTTACTCGATTTAGAAGAGTTGGGTGAGACCAGCTTTATCCCTTCTGGGTTAAAAACAAAAGTTAGTGTCCAACAATTGTTAGATGGTATTGAACCGCGAACACAACGGCGAGAGAGACAGCATGATGACGAATATACTGATTTTGATCCATCTCTAATTACCCGTCAATCTCCATCAATCTTAGAGAAAGAAATTTTTATATCTTATACTTGGCAAGGGGAAAGCGAGGAATTTGTCAATAATTTAGACCAAGTATTACAGTCAAAAGGTATCACTACTGTTCGAGATAAGCGAGATTTAGGATACAAAGGACTAATTAAAGAGTTTATGCAACGAATTGGACGCGGTAAATGTGTGATTACTGTAATTAGCGATCGCTATCTCAAATCACCCAATTGTATGTTCGAGTTAGTCCAAATCGCTAAAAATGGAAACTTTTATAATCGCATTTTTCCTATTGTCTTACAAGATGCAAAAATATATGATCCCATTGACCGTGCAGACTATATCATCCACTGGGAAGCAAAAAGTCGAGAACTAGAAACAAAAATTAAACAATTATCTTCTACTGCCAACGTACCAAGTTTACAGAGGTCTATCAACGAATATACGGAAATCCGAGCCACTATTGATGGATTGGTAGATATTCTGCAAAATATGAATACACTGACAGCTGATATCCATAGCGAATCAGGATTTACAGAATTGCAGCAGGCAATCATAGACCGTTTAGATGAATAATGTATACAAATAGAACAAAAAACGATAAGCTTTGTCCACAGTAGGCAATGACGTTTCGCTTGGCGTAGCGGATCGCAGCCATTAAGGTAAGTTAGTACGGCTAAAACCCTTTTGTCCCCTACGTCTAAACTTTTACTAATATATTTTGGCGATTACCCCATAACTGCGATAATTGCATAAACATCAATAAATCAAACAATTATTCACTAACTTCTAGATGATAATATTCTTCAATTATAATTTCCCACTAAAATAAAACTGAGTACAACAATTTATTAAGGAAATAGTCATAATATTTACTTTACTGAAGTAGTCTCACTGCGGCATAGTAAAAATTAGCTCATATTTAGGAGAAGACAGTGAACCTATTAAATGAGGCTCAACAACAGCAACTCAAAGAAATAAGTAAATATTTAGTCCAGGTAAGACAAGAGCAGTCTATAAGGATAGAAGAAGTAGCTGCTAAAACACATATTAGACTATATTTCTTACAAGCTTTAGATGCTGGAAAATTTGCAGAATTACCTGAGCCTGTTTACATTCAAGGCTTTATCCGGCGGTATGCAGATATTTTAGGCTTAGACGGTCAAGCTTTAGCCAACTCTTTTACCGTCAATCCTCCACCGATTGAATCTCCAAATAATCCGCCAAAATCAGAATCAAAACCCAATATCCGCATCCCCCTATTTATACCCTATCTGGGATTACTAGCAGTTGCAGCGATCGCACTTATTTACATACTCAATCCCAAACTCATATCCCAGTCTCTAGCAAAAAAACAAGCATCCACAGTCACCAAAACCCAACAAACCAAACCTCCAGCAAAAAAGCCAAACTCAGTAGTTACCAACCCCCAACCAGCAACCCCATCACCCATAGCCACATCCCTAACCAATAGCCAAACAGTAACGCCATCACCCACAGCCAACGGGAATCTAGCAGTTACTTTAGAATTACAAGGCAAATCATGGTTACAAGTAAAAGCCGATGGTAAAACTGAGTTTATCGGTGAGTTAAGCAAAGGAGAGCGCAGAACTTGGACAGCCAAGAAACAATTAACTGTCCGTTCTGGTAATGCTGGCGCTGTCTTAGTTTCCGTGAATGAACAACCAGCCAAACCCCTGGGGATTAATGGCGTTGTCAAAGAAGTAACATATACGCCAGAGGTGATTAGTCAATAGTCATTGGTCATTAGTCAATAGTCATTGGTCATTGGTCATTAGTCATTAGTCATTGGTCATTAGTCATTTGTCCTTGTTCATATTTGTGGCTGTTGTAAATGCCAACTGGTAGACTGCTCGTAAGCATAGGCTACTTGTAGTATTTGATCTTCTCGTAGGACTTTGCCAATTAGTTGCAAACCAATTGGCAATCCTTGATCATCAAAGCCACAGGGGACGCTGATACCAGGTAATCCAGCTAGATTGACAGGAATTGTCATCAAGTCTAGTAGATACATACTTAAAGGGTCAGTATTTTTCTCGCCTACTTTAAACGCCGTTGATGGCACTGTCGGACAAGCTAGCACATCAACTTGCTTAAAAGCTTTCTCAAAGTCTTGTTTAATCAGGGTGCGGATTTTTTGAGCTTTCAAATAGTATGCGTCATAATAGCCGGCAGACAAAGCATACGTACCAATCATAATCCGACGCTTAACTTCCGCGCCAAAACCAGTGGAACGAGTCCGTGTGTACATTGATAACAGGTTATCTGCATCAGGTGCGCGGTAACCATATTTAACACCATCGTAACGAGCTAGGTTAGCTGATGCTTCCGATGGGGCGATGATATAGTAACTAGGTACGCCATAACGGAAACTGGGACAGGAAACAATATGAATTTCTGCACCCAGACTTTGTAGTTGGTCAATTGCTTTAGTAACTGCTTGTTCTACAACAGAATCTAAACCTTCGCCAAAAGTTTCTTTGATAATCCCAATGCGCATTTTACCTCTGGCTTTGAGGTCTGGTCTTAAGCTAGCTGCATAGTTAGGAATCTCCACTTTCAGACTGGTAGAGTCTTTAGGATCATAACCGGCGATCGCACTCAACAAAACTGCCGTATCTTCGACTGAGCGTCCAAAAGGGCCAATTTGGTCTAAAGATGAAGCAAACGCCACTAAGCCATAGCGAGAAACTAACCCATAAGTCGGTTTAATTCCCACAACACCACAAAAAGATGCTGGTTGACGGATGGAACCACCAGTGTCAGAACCCACAGAAACCACACATTCCTCCGCCGCTACAGCCGAGGCTGAACCTCCCGAAGAACCACCAGGAACCCGCGACAAATCCCACGGATTGAGAGTGACGTGATAAGCTGAGTTTTCTGTGGAACCACCCATCGCAAACTCATCTAAATTAGTTTTGCCAACAACTACTGCTCCTGCATCAAGTAGCTTTTGTGTCACCGTTGATTCATAAGGCGGCACAAAATTTTCTAACATTCGAGAGGCGCAAGTAGTGGGAATCCCTTTCGTACACAGATTATCTTTAACG
The DNA here is from genome assembly GCF_013393945.1 of Nostoc sp. TCL26-01. Taxonomy (NCBI): domain Bacteria; kingdom Bacillati; phylum Cyanobacteriota; class Cyanophyceae; order Nostocales; family Nostocaceae; genus Nostoc; species Nostoc sp. TCL26-01. The sequence continues at coordinate 5,065,774 of NZ_CP040297.1, read as the reverse complement.
CCAATGGGAATTCCCGCCAACAAACCAATTTCTTCACCTGCCGCTATCTTGGCATCCACAGCACTAGCCTGCTCTAACGCCTTCTGTGCTGTTACGTGTAAGAAACTATGCAATTTTGGCTCTAGAGTTTGAATACGGTCTAAAGTTTCTTGGGTAATTTCAACAGCAGAACGTTCTTTTTTTACTAGTTGTTCGTGCAACTCGCGGATGGATGCCATGATTGCTCTTAGTAGGGACTCAAGTCATTGATTTTAGTACATTTGTGAAGAATTGAGTATAGGGTGTAGGGTAGAAGACAAGGGGATGAATCAATTCAACATCCAAAAATGGCATCAGGGTACAAGGTGAGACAGCGCTGCCAGAGGGTTTCTCAAGGGATGATAGCGCACTGAGGCTTGGGGAAACAACCCCAAATTCATGGAGAGCGATCGCTAATTGTTAAGCGATATAATAAATGGGGTAAACTTGCATGGACAATTTGGCGATCGTATTGAAAACCCAACTTTTCCATAACTCTTTGTGACGCTTTGTTAGTCGTTAGAGTCAAGCAAATTATCTCCGGTAACTTGAGTATTTCCAAACCAATTTTTAATATTTCTGCACCCATTTCTGTTGCTAAACCTTTACCCCAGAATTTAGCTATCACAGCGTAAGCTAATTCTACCTCATCATTGCCTTCTATATTGGTATTCCGAAGACCAGCACGACCGACAAACTGATTGTTAACTTTGTCTCGAAATACCCACAAACCGAATCCAAAACATTGCCAATGATGCAAGTTATTGAAAATGAAAAGTCTTGTTGCTTCGCTAGAATAAACACCACCTAAAGTTGCCATCACTTGTGTATTTTGGTGCATATGATAAAGTTCATGCAAATGTTGAAAACGTAAGCGTTCGGCAAATAAACGAGGTGTAGAAAAGGTTTCTATTAACTGCATATTTTTACTAAAGCAATTGTTTCTGAAAAGCTAAAGACTGTTTTATATTGATGTAGCCAATTTTTTCATAAAATAAATGTGCCTCTTTGCGTCTAACATTAGAACGTAATATAACGGCTTCACATCCAACTAGAGAAGCCCATTGTTCAATTTGTTGCATTAAAATACGTCCAATTCCCTTGTGCCGATAATCTTTGTCAACAACTAACCCTAAAAGCATCGCTTGAGTGGGAATAACTAATAAATCACTAACATGAGCGTGCGCCCAACCAATAACATATTCATTTTCTAAAGTGGCAACATATACAATATGAGCATCATTATTTTGAATTTTAGTAAGTCGCTGCTCTGTTTGTTGATTTGTCACGGAATATCCAAGTTGTTCACAAAGATTCGTAATTCGTTGTGCGTCTCTAATATCAGCTTGTCTAATTTTAATTTGCTTGCCTACAGTGATCTTATTTGTCATAACTTTAAATTATAATTATTTAATTATCCACCGTGGCGCGGATGAAACGATAGCCTAAATCAATCTCTGTCAAATTGTGAATATCTCCATATTTTTTAGTCCATTCTCCAGTACTTAAATCTGCTGCTCACATCTTTTAAATAGGTTTCAACCAAAATTAATTATTTAAATAATTCCAGCAATTTTAAGAGTTTGTTTATCATAAATTTTGGTTTAACTTCTGGTGCTAAAGCTAGATTTTTTCTGTTGTAATAGCAAAAATCAATATTCACTTGCATTGCTCCCGCATAGTCATGATTGAGAGAATCCCCAACGTAAAGTACTTGTGCTGGTTTTAAATCTAATTTTGATAACGTATGATGAAATATTTCAGGAGATGGTTTAGCAAACCCAATTGCTTCCGAAACTACAATTTCCTGGAAAAAGTGGTCAATTCCCGCAGCTTTCATTCTGGGTACTTGTGCTGATACAAAACCGTTTGTGATGACGGCTAATCGATAACTGGGTGCGAGAAAAGTTAGCACTTCATCTACATCGGGTTCTGTTATAGCTGAATTATTGAAAATATGCCAAAAGCTTTGACTAAGATGGTTAGTTTTATCTGTTTTTATTTTTAAATGAGCAAGTGTACTTTGATAAGACATCTCAATTATTTTATGAGGAGAAAACACATCTCGTTGTCTCCAATACTGTGAGTTATAAGTTTCAAACACTTGCAAAAAAGTAGTTTCACTTATTTCATGTAAATCTAAAGATATTGCACAAACTTCTAACGCATCAAGAATGGCTTGACGTTCGCATAGCTCAAAGTTCAACAGTGTATTATCTAAATCAAAAATTATTGCTGAATAACCCATTGTAATTTTATCAAGCTCAAATAAATTTGTCATAAATCAATCCAATAACGAGAAATTACTTTGTCCGAATTTTCCCATAATCCCTCACTTGTTAATTTACCTTGATTTTTCTGAATTATACGGGCAGAAGCAAGATTATCCTGGTCACAAGTCAAAAGAACGCGACTTAATCCCATATTTTTAGCTTTCTCTAAAGTCATAGCGAGTATTGTTGTACCATATCCTTTACTTCTCTGGAGAGGACGAATCATATATCCAATATGTCCTCCTCGATGTTCTAAAGTAGGTACTAGCCAGTGACGCAATTGGCTTTCGCCTAGAATTATTTTACTGTTCATCACTAACCAAAAATTTGTCGCCGGCACAAAACCCGGCTTTAAATTAATACCTTGGGAATTATTTTCTAAATATTGAATATAGGTTGAAAAATCTTCCTGGATTAACGTCAAGTTATTTTGATCGAACATACGAAACTCACCAGCTTGCTGATATTCAGCAACCAGATCGAGAAACTCTAAATGTAAATTGTAAGTTGGGGTAATTAGTTCCAGCATTTCAGATAAAAAAACTTTTTAGCGATGAATTTTTGTTGAGTTTCAGAAACTTTCACCCAATTATAGAAGATGGCGATCGCATCATCACTAAAAGGTTCTTCCGAATGATTGCGTCAGGAAGCTAAAACCACGATAAATCGATAGATTTACCGTGGTTTAATTATAGATCATTGCCCAGTTACAGTTACAATACAAGTACTGAGGAAGTAAAGTATACGTAACTCAAAACGCCTCTGGATATTGCTGAAGATAAATTGCGATCGCCTCTTCACCCTAATGGAATTAACTTTGATAAGGGCGTGGCAATTGACGTAGTTTATGAGCAGTATCTAATTCACTATTATTTTTTCTACCATATCCCCAACCCAATATCCGACGATATTCACCCATAATGCCACTTTCAATTAACTTATCTTCATTGACTGCAACCTCGGTATGAGATTGGGGGGCAACATAAAGCGCATCCGCCGGACAATATGCCTCACACATAAAACAAGTTTGACAATCTTCTTTACGGGCAATTACAGGTGGTTCGTCGGGAACTGCATCAAAGACATTAGTAGGACAAACTTGAACGCACAGATTGCAATTAATACAGAGTTTATGGCTGACAAGCTCAATCATGATATTGCTCCTGCTACAAATTTGATACAACAGGTGTAGTTTGAGTTGTTTGTAATGGTGCTGAGGCCAGAGTATCCGTAATCCAATCACGCCGTACCCATAGCTTATCTAAGCCGCCTGTGGCTTGATAATAACGTTGGTGGGGATCAGTCTGGAGATAGTCTACGCGGATATGTTCGCTGCGAGTTTCCGTGCGGTGTAAAGCACTAAAATATGCCCATCTCGCTACAGCTGTGAGCGCAACGGCCCGACGAGAAAATTCTATATCGCGCACAGTATCTTGTTTGGGACTTTTTTGTACCTGTTGCCACAGAACTTCTAGTTTGGCAAGAGAATCGAGAAGTTTTTGCTCAGAACGCCAGTAATTTTTCTCTAACGGGAACATCTGCGCTTGGACACCGCTTACAATCTCCTCACTATCAAATTTTTGAGACGCAGGAGAGTTTGAGCGCAATCCCACTTGACCAGCTGCACGTGCAACCCTTTCATTTGCACGTGCGCCCAGACTCTTGGCAAAAGCAGCAGCGCCTTCTCCAGCCCATTGTCCTGTAGAGATTGCCCAAGCAGCATTAGGGCCACCACCACCAGAAGCTAACCCTGCTAAAAACTCCCGCGATGCTGCATCACCAGCCGCAAAAAGTCCAGGCACTTTTGTCGCACAATGATCATTGACAATCCGAATTCCACCCGTACCTCGGACTGTACCTTCTAAAATCAGGGTTACAGGTACTCGCTCCGTATAGGGATCAATGCCAGCTTTTTTATATGGTAGAAAAGCGATGAAATGAGACTTTTCAATCACTGCTTTAACTTCAGGTGTAGCTTGATCTAAACGAGCATAAACGGAACCTTTCGTCAGAGCATCAGGGAGGAACCCAGGATCGCGACGACCATTGATATAACCACCAAGATCGTTACCTGCCTCATCAGTATAACTAGCCCAGCCAAAAGGAACACCCCTCGTCACCGTAGCATTAAAAGCCGTCGAAATTGCATAGTGATTGGACGCTTCCATACTGGAAAGTTCACCACCAGCTTCTACTGCCATCAGCAGTCCATCACCTGTATTAGTATTGCAACCTAAGGCTTTACTCAAGAACGCACAACCACCATTTGCCAAGACCACCGCACCAGCACGAACGGTATAGGTACGATGGTGCTGCCGTTGCACACCTCTTGCTCCTGCCACTGAGCCGTCTTCAGCCAATAAAAGCTCTAAAGCCGGACTTTGGTCGAGAATCTGCACACCAGAACGCAACAGGTTTTTCCGCATTACCCGCATATATTCTGGGCCATAATAACTCATGCGCACAGATTCCCCATTTTCCTTGGGAAACCGATAGCCCCATGTTTCTACTAGGGGCAAACTGAGCCAAGTTTTTTCGATGACACGCTCAATCCAACGTAAGTTAGCTAGCTCTTTTCCTGCGCGATAACGCTCTGATACAACTTTGTCCCAATTCTCCGGAGAAGGAGCCATAATCCCATTGCCACTGGCCGCAGCTGCACCGCTTGTACCCAGAAAACCTTTATCAGCAATGATGACTTTGACACCTTGAGATGCTGCTGCCCATGCTGCCCACGCAGCAGCAGGGCCGCCACCAATTACCAGCACATCAGCACTTAGTTGTAGTTCATTTTCTGTTAGCAATTCCTTTTCCTCCTGCTTGGCAGTCAGTTTCATACTTTGTTACTGCGAATGGCTTCTACAGGCAAAATCTACACGCTTGCATTTCTGCTAGTAATTCGTCATTAATGCCATCTTCGACAATGAGCTACTATACTGGCGTGTTTTGCTTATCTGTTTTTTTGTTGATTGAATTGCGTTAGCGGTAGCGATAACTGAGTTATCGCTAATTTGTTTGTGACTAATCAATGCTGCTTTGTCTAAGTTTGCATGATATTTACAAAGAGTATGTACAGCACATCACAAATAGTATCATACTCTAATTATTAGTTTTTCTAACAATAAGTAGTGCAAGTTAATTTTCTATCTGGCTGAAACGGTTGTGGCGCAAAAATCTTTTAGGGACAGCCGTCTTCATCCCCTACACCCTTCTTGTTGACATCACTATTTCTTGAAGAAGAAGTAGGAGGTCATTGCAAAACCAACAACCGTTACAAACCGCTTCACCCACTTTGGGTCTAACTTACGGGCATAGTAAGCGCCACTGTAACCTCCTGTCACCGATCCTGCCATCATTAGTAGCGCTTGTGGCCAAGCAACAATTCCAGCTAACACAAATGTAATAACCGCAAAACCATAGGTACAACTAATTAACAACAGTTTCAGAGCATTCATCTCATGTATTTGCTTTATTCCCAGTATTTGTAGAGTAGCAAGGATCAAAAAACTAATGCCTAAACCGTAAAATCCACCATAAACAGCAACAAAAAAAAAGATAAAAGCTACTTTCAGCAGATGATACCAGTTGGCTTGGTCTACTTCTGTAGGATTGCTCTGTAAGCGAGTCGTAATGGAATTGCCGAAAGTAAAGAGCAACATGGATACCAGTAGTAGATACGGTACAAGTCGATCGAATGTTGCAGTTGGAGTGTAAAGAAGCAATATTGCACCCAATATTCCACCAACTAAACTCACGCCACTCAAAAGCCAAGAGAGACGCAGATGATTCTGCAATTCTTTGCGGTAGGCAGCAACACCTACAATATGACCTGGCCAGGAAATGACTGTGCTTGTTGCATTCGCACTGATGGGAGATAAACCAACAAGTATGAGAGTTGGAAAGGTGATTATCCCGCCTCCACCCGCAACAGAATTTAAGGCTCCGCACACCCAGGAAATCGGAAACAGAACACAAGCCTGTGCAAAAGTCATATCTATTGAATAAAGCTAGGAAAACTTTAGAATCTTATATTTAGCGTTTCGGTAAATCAACTTCATAACTAGCATCAATCAGTTCATCTGGCGCATTGAGAGGGCCAAAGTTACCCCCAACAGGCGACCAAATACCGTAGCGTGGTTTTGACATTGTCTATCTCCAGATTAATTAAATAGGAACTGGGGAAATACAGAATCTACCTACTCCCTTGTTTTTTATCCTCATATATGCAAATCTCATAAAATACTACTACAAATCTACCGATTTAACGTAGAATACTTCAGCTACAAAAGTAAAGTTTTAATGCCGACTACAAAGGTTCGAGAAAGCTATGTCTGAACTACGCTATGGGATTTGGATTCCTGTTTACGGTAACTGCGGCGTAATGAACCATCCTCTTGAACCTCGTGATGCTAGTTATTCACGAGCCAAGAGCCTGATTTAGTTGGCCTGCTGAAAAAGTCTGATAGCGAGGACAGGGAACAGTTTTACCCTGATATTGATAATACGGAGGAATAATGAGCAAAGCGAAGCAATTGAAACTTGGTGCATTCATGCGTCCAGTAAGCATACATACAGGGGCTTGGCGTTATCCTGGGGCTTTGCCTGATGCTAATTTCAACTTCTCAGCACTGAAAAAATTCATCCAAAAACTAGAACAGGGCAAGTTTGACGCATTCTTTATGGCAGATCACTTAGCGGTGCTAAATATGCCAATCAACGCCCTGAAACGCAGTCATACTGTCACCTCATTTGAGCCATTTACTCTGCTTTCTGCCCTCGCTACCGTCACCGAACACATCGGACTAGTAGCTACCGCTTCTACAACCTATGACCAGCCTTACCACATTGCTCGCCGCTTCGCCTCCCTCGACCATATCAGTGGTGGTCGCGCTGGCTGGAACATCGTCACCACAACCAATCCAGACGCAGCACTTAACTTTGGTTTAGAAGAAGAGATAGAACATGATGAACGCTATCGGCGGGCTAGAGAATTTTATGATGTTGTCACAGGTCTTTGGGATTCCTTTGCTGACGATGCGTTTATTCGAGACGTGGAAGCAGGGATCTATTTCGACCCTGACAAGCTTCACGTTCTCAACCATCAGGGAAAATATCTCTCAGTGCGGGGGCCATTGAACATTGCTAGACCTGTCCAAGGCTGGCCAGTAATCGTTCAGGCTGGTGCATCCGAAGCCGGACGGCAATTAGCTGCCGAAACCGCCGAGGCTGTGTTTGCACCTGCTGGTAATCTGGAGGCTGGTAAGGCTTTATTTGCAGATATTAAGGGACGCGCCAGGGCAATTGGACGTGACCCTGAGAGTATAAAAATCCTGCCAGGAGCTTTAGTTATCGTAGGGGAAACTATCGCCGAAGCACACGCCAAGCGTCTTTATTTGGATAGCCTAGTACATTATGACAGTGGGATTGCTAGCCTCAATGGTGCGCTTGGCTACAACGTGTCGGGTTTTGATCCGGATGGCCCCTTGCCCGAAATCCCACCGACTAATGCTGGTCATTCTTCACGAGAAAGAGTAATAGCCCTAGCGCAACGTGAGAATTTGACTATTCGACAACTGGCGCAACGCATTGGTAGTTACGGGGGGCTGGCTTTCGTCGGCACACCACAAGCGATCGCCGATGAGATGGAACAATGGCTATTGGAGGAAGGTTCTGATGGTTTTAACATCATGTTCCCTTTTCTGCCTGAAGGATTGGATGATTTTGTAGACAACGTTGTGCCAGAACTCCAACGGCGCGGTATCTTCCGCAAAGAGTATGAAGGCAAGACACTGCGCGAAAACCTCGGACTGGCGCGCCCCGCTAACCGCTTCTTCCAGACAACTGTCGTATAAGTACAGCTTCAACAGGTATATAAAGTTACTTTTGGGGGTGGGTGAACGCGATAGCGATCGCATTCTGCCTTAATGGTAAATATATGTTTCATGACACAGAAAGAGAATTATTAGATGGAGAGGATTGGTTATTTGGGCAGCAGGCTCATTTACCACATGATCTCGAATTATCAGATCAGCAAAAAGATGAAATATGTGATGTCTGGGAATTACCACTACAAGAATCTACTGATCATGAACTTATTCCCCAGGGAAAGATAAAAAAGGTTGAGGTTTTGAGTAAGTTAAAAAGTTTTTGTTTAAAAGCGATCGCCCAAAAAATCACTTTTTAAGAGTCCAGTAGGCTTGTAAGTATACCGTATTTTACTGATCTGCTGCTGGGAAGATTGCACAGACTATTTTTAGATCAGTTATTTGACGGGATTAGACATCTGGTAGAAATTAATTCTACGTTGCCCGAAATCCTTGTAGAGACTTTGCAGTGCAACGTCTCTACATTCATTTTCACCAGATGCCTATTGGTAGATAAATGCAGCCAATGATACATGACAGCTGACACGCGAAGCTTCATAAATTACGTAGCTTGCTTCTCGCCTTTGGCGAGTATTACGAATTACAAATTAGTCATGAGGTAAAGTGAGTTAGCCTGATGATGTAACTTTCCTACAGTCTTTACATAGAGTTATTTATTTTTTTTACAATTGATTAGATACTGATTCGCGGTGATTAACCGCTATGAGAATCCTTTTAGTAGAAGACGATGAACTTGTTGCTGAATCACTGATCAAATCGCTGACAAGTCAACATTATGCCGTTGATTTTGCCAAGGATGGACAGGAAGGCTGGGATTTAGCTGAGTTATTTACTTATGACTTAATTTTGCTAGATTTAGTATTGCCTAAACTGGACGGACTTAGTTTATGTCGGCGATTACGAGCGAGTGGTAATCAAACACCAATTCTGTTAATAACTGCCCAAGACACCAGCACCATTAAGGTGACTGGCTTAGATGCTGGTGCAGATGATTATGTTGCCAAACCTTTTGATTTCCAAGAATTATTAGCACGAATTCGAGCTTTATTACGTCGTGGTGGTTCAGCTTTACCACCGCTATTGGAGTGGCAAAACCTCCAACTTGACCCCAGTACGTGTGAGGTAAGTTGTGATAGTAATATATTACACCTGACACCAAAAGAATACGGTCTTTTAGAACTTTTTCTGCGTAACAATCACCGCATATTCAGTTGTAGTGCTTTGATAGACCATTTATGGTCATTTGAAGAACCACCAACAGAAGATACAGTTAGATCCCATATCAAAGGATTGCGGCAAAAGCTGAAAGCTGCGGGTGTAACTGAAGATCCCATCGACACGGTTTATGGAATTGGGTATCGGCTTAAGTTAACACCTACAGTTAAAAAAGAAGAACCTCCAGAGATAGAAGTACCAGAACACTCAGTAGACAAAGTCATGAGTTTTTCCTCTGGGATGCCAAATCAGCTAGTGACGGGAGTCAGTCAAGTTTGGCAAGAGGTAGTGGAGAAACTAGAAGAAAGGGTAAGTGTGATTGAGCAAGCTGCTAGTAAATTGCTACAAAGTAAACTGAGCGAGAAAGTGCGATCGCAAGCCAAACTAGAAGCACATAAATTAGTTGGTTCCCTGGGAATGTTTGGTTCTGATACAGGTTCTCGTCTCGCTCAAGAAACAGAATCCTTGTTAGAACAGGGCAATACCTTGAAAGCCCCAGCAAAACAGCATTTGGGACAAGTAGTAACAGCATTGCGCCAAGAATTACAACAGTTAAAAACTGGGTATAAAACGAAACTATTTGTTGGCAATAAATTAGTAGATGAACGTCCTTTACTGTTGATTATTGATCAGGATCAGGAATTTGGGGAACAGTTAGAGAGAGAAACGAATACTTGGGGTTTGAGGGTACAAATTGCCCCCGATGCGATCGCTGCTAGGCAATTAATTGCTGAAAATTCCCCCAGCTTTGTCCTGATGAATCTTGCTGTCGATGCGCCACAAGAAGCGCTGAATTTAATCACCGAACTGAGCTACTTAACACCTCCTGTACCAGTTGTCGTGCTGACTACTCAAGGTAGTCTGTTAGATCGGGTAAAAATTGCCCGTTTGGGTGGACGAGGCGTGTTACAAAAACCCATAGCGCCAATGCAAGTTTTAGAAACAGTCAATCAAATATTACAGCAATCTCGTGCTACAGAAGCCAGGGTCATGGTTGTAGATGACGATCCGCAAATACTGACGGCACTGCAAAAATTACTGAGTCCTTGGGGTTTAAAAGTATACACCTTAGATAATCCTCTACGCTTTTTAGAAGCCCTGGAACTGGCAGAACCAGAACTATTAATTTTGGATGTGGAAATGCCGGGGGTTAGCGGTATAGAATTATGCCAAGTTATTCGCAATGAACCGCAGTGGAGCAACATACCAGTTTTATTTCTCACGGCTCACGGTGATACAGTTACAAGACATCAAGTATTTGCGGCTGGGGCTGATGACTACATTAGTAAACCCATTGTTGAACCAGAATTAATGACAAGGATTCTCAACCGCTTAGAACGGACAAGATGGTTAAAGAATCTAGCAGAAATCGACACCTTAACGCTAGTAGCCAATCGCCGCAAATCTACACAAGATTTAAATCGCTATCTGCAATGGAGCCATGAACATCATCAGCCCCTCTGCTTTGCTATTGTCCAACTAGATGAATTGAAGCAAATTAATTATCAGTATAGTCATGTCGTTGGCGATCGCGTCTTATCTCGACTAGGAGAATTGTTACGGCAAATGTTCCATGCTCAAGATGTAGTCGGACGTTGGGGAGGTACAGAGTTTATCGTCGGTATGGCTGGGATGACCAGACTTGAAGGAGTACGTAGACTTGTAGAGGTGCTAAAAAGTTTTCGCCAAATGGAATTTACTACAGGTAATACGCAAACTTTCCACGCCACTTTTACCGCCGCAGTTGTGGAATATCCCCAAGCCGGAGACAATCTCAAAGCACTCTACCAAGCAGCCGATAAAGTACTAAATGAAGCAAAAGTAATGGGTAGAAATCGAGTGGTTAGTCAATAGTCAATGGTCAATAGTCATTAGTCATTGGTCAACAGATTCTCTTCTTGTCCCTCACTCAGCACGGGCTAAACGCCCCGCTACCGCTAACAGCACTCCCTCACTCAGCACTCATCACTCTCTCACTCAGCACTCTTAAAAACCTATATGTTAGAACTATTACACTCAATTTTTATTTCCAGTCCTTTTGTGCCGCATGGGCATTGCTATCTGTGGAATCCAGGGTTGGTGTGGTTACATTTGTTATCTGACACTATAATTGCGCTGGCTTATTACTCGATTCCTTTGACGTTGTTTTATTTTGTCAAGCAGCGTCAAGATTTTCCTTTTATCAGGATTTTGTTACTCTTTGGTGCTTTTATTGTTGCTTGTGGCACTACTCACATTATGAATGTGTGGACGCTTTGGTATCCTACTTATTGGCTATCTGGGTTGATTAAAGCAATTACGGCGGTGATTTCGCTGTATACAGCATTTATTTTAGTGGATATTGTGCCAAAAGCGCTGGAATTGCCTGGTACAGCAGAGCTAGAAGCTGCAAATCAAAAACTGCAACAACAAATTAGTGAACGTCAAATAGCAGAACAGGCGCTGCGTGAGAGTGAGAGAAGATTTCGGGCTATCTTTGACCAAACCTTTCAAATGATAGGGCTATTACAACCCAATGGCATACTTTTAGAAGCGAATCAAACTGCGCTTAATTTTGCGGGCATTACTGAAGCTGATGTCATGGGGAAACCGTTTTGGGAAACTGACTGGTGGACATTTTCCCTAGAAACACAAAATCAATTAAAAAATGCGATCGCTCAAGCTGCTTGTGGAGAATTTGTCCGTTATCAAGTAGATATCAGAGGTGCTGGTGATAGATTTGCCACGATTGACTTTTCCCTCAAACCTGTGTTTGATGAAACTGGGCAAGTAGTATTATTGATACCCGAAGGTCGTGATGTTACCAGTCGCAAACAAGCCGAAGCTGCATTACGTCAAGCCTATGATGAGTTAGAACTACGTGTCCAAGAACGTACTACAGAGATAGTCGAGTCTAACGCAGCATTACAAGCGGAAATCAAAGAGCGTCAGCGCATTGAGTCGGAACTCAGAGACACTACAAGGCTACAACAAGCCATTTTAGATAGTGCCAACTACACAATTATTTCCACAACAAAAGACGGCATTATTATGACATTTAATGCTGCTGCTCAGAAGTTTTTAGGATACACACCCCAAGAAGTAGTTGGTAAAAAAACGCCGATTATCATCCACGATTGGGATGAAGTAGTCCAAGCATCAAAAGAGGTATCTCAAGAACTGGGGATAGAGATTGAGCCTGGATTTGAGACATTTGTGGCCAAATCTCGACTAGGACAAATTGCAGAAAGAGAATGGTCTTATATTCGCAAAGATGGTTCCCGCTTCCCAGTGCTGTTGTCAGTGACACCTTTGTATGATGCTGAGAACAATATTACAGGTTTTTTGGGTATTGGTAGTGATATTACCACGATCAAACGAGCAGAAGAAGAACTACGTCATTTAAGCAAAGCTTTAGAGAGTGCAGTAGAGGGTATATCGCAGTTAGATACACAAGGGCATTACATCAAAGTCAATCCAGCCTATGCCAACACAGCAGGTTATCAACCAGAAGAAATGATTGGCATGGAATGGCCTGTGACTGTCCATCCAGAAGATATGGACAAGATGATTGCTGCTTATCAACAGATGTTGAAAAATGGCAAAGTCGAACTAGAAGCTAGAGCCATCCGTAAAGATGGTTCAGTGTTTGATAAACAAGTAGTGATGATTACAGCTTATGATCAACAACAGCGATTCATTGGGCATTATTGCTTCATGAAAGATATTAGCGATCGCCGAGAAGTCGAAAGGCTCAAAGATGAATTTGTCTCAGTAGTTAGCCATGAATTGCGTACTCCCCTCACTTCCATTTCTGGTGCGTTAGATTTGCTGGCAAGTGGTGTTCTAAGAGCCGATTCTGAAGATGCCCAAAGAATGTTAAATATTGCAGCGAATAATACAGATAGATTAGTTCGTCTCATCAATGACATCCTCGATATTGAGCGCATTGAGTCAGGTAAAGTCCAAATCACCCCTCAAACTTGTAATGCTGCCGATTTAATGAATCAATCGCTCGAAATTATCGCTGAAATGGCAGAACAAGCCGAGGTAAAAATATCTGTTTCATCAGTATCGGCTCACCTCTGGGCTGATCCTGATCGCATTATCCAAGTTTTTACCAACCTCTTGAGTAATGCCATTAAATTTTCACCTCCAGGTTCTATTGTTTCAGTGAGTGGTGAATTAATAACTGGGGAAAATCAGCACAAAACTAACCGAGGAATCAATCAGGGCAAAGAATTGACGACTCCTCTTGCCAACAACATCAGCGAAAAACGTTATGTTCTATTTCGAGTCAAAGACCAAGGCCGGGGTATCCCAGATAATAAACTTCAATCCATCTTTGAACGTTTTGGACAAGTTGATGCCTCAGACTCTCGGCAAAAAGGAGGTACAGGTTTAGGTTTAGCGATTTGTCGCAGCATCTTACACCATCACGGAGGAGAAATCTGGGCTGAAAGCACCTTGGGCGAAGGTAGCACTTTTTTCTTCACCCTACCAATTGTTTCAGGAGAAGACGATGAGGGGACAAATCAATTCAAAATTCAAAATGACGCTCGCGGACTCGCTAACGCTGCGCTAACAAAATTCAAAATGAAAGAAGGGGACAGGGACAAGGAGATCATTTATTCCTCTCCCCCCCCACACCCTTTAATACTGCAATGTGACGATGATCCCTCAGTTCGGGCTGTTGTGAAAACTATGCTAGAACGGCAAGGTTACAGGGTGATGACAGTCGCATCAGGACAAGAAGCAATAGAACAAGCAACATTAAACCAGCCTGATGTGATCTTACTCAACTTAGTGATGCCAGAGATGGATGGTTGGGAAACCTTAGCCATTCTCAAACAGCAACCACAGACTCAAAATATTCCCGTGATTATCCTCAGTGGTGTTTCACCGGAAACGAGTCATAGTATTCCCGATGACGTGAGTGCTTGGATTATCAAACCGCCAAACGTGAATTTATTGTGTCAAGCTTTAGAAAAAGCTACAGCCAAACCACAACAAAATATTAAGGTACTAATAGTAGAAGACGATCCAGATTTGGCACAAGTGTTAATTGCCATGTTTAATCGCCACGGTACAACTACTTTCTCTGCCCAAACAGGACGAGAAGCTATACAAGTTAGCCAAAACCTGATCCCTGATTTGTTGGTGCTAGATTTAGGATTACCAGAATGTGACGGTTTTGCTGTGGTAGATTGGTTACGCCAGCATCAAAAGATGTGCCATGTGCCATTAGTAGTTTACACAGCTCGTGATTTAGATGAGAGCGATCGCCAAAAACTAAAACTCGGACAAACACTCTTTCTCACCAAAGGACGCATTAACATATCAGAGTTTGAACAGCGAGTGATTAACTTGCTAGATCGAATAATTTAAACGAGTGATGAGTGAGTAATGAGTGCTGTAAAGTCCTTCTCCTCAAGGAGACGCTACGCGAACGGGCATGGCTGCGCCTAGAGCGGAAGCGGGGCGATGCAGCCCGTGCTGAGTGAGGGAGTGAGGGAATGAGTGAGAGAGATTTTTGTAGTGACCCTTGCTACAAAGCGGTCTATGATGACCAAGGTTGGGACGGTCTACTACTTCTCTTAAGATACAAGGTTGGGGAGCCACTCACGTGGGCGGGTTCCCCGACTTGAGTGAAGTGGCGTTGGAGGCACAAGTAGTATCTTGGAAACACAATGAGTAATTAATATTGTGCCGTAACCCAACGAGAGATAATATGAATTGTAGAGAATGATTCAATATAGAAAAAATATTAACAATTAATTTTGTTCTAGAGTTTTAGAGGCATTTATAGTAGAAATATTTTCTGTTTTACTAATAGGATTTGCTGGGTTCCACTGTGTTCCAGCCAACCTACGGGAGATGGCGATAAGCAAAGCTTAAGCCTTCGGCTATCGCGTTTTCTTGCAGAATCAACATGACGACAGACTCAAGGAATTTAAAAGTGAATTTTTATGAACTTTTACAAGAAATTAAAAGAAGACCAGCTTTGTATTTAAGTAGAAAAAATATTTTTGATTTTCACTCATTTCTTCAAGGTTATGAAATAGCACGAATAAATCTTGGATTTACTAAAACTGAAGAGAAATAGAGTTTGATGACTTTTTAGAGTGGCTAAGAGAAATATGTCCTGTAAAAACACATCATACATGGTCTAATTTAATACTGTTTTACTCAGCAGATGAACGCGATGCTTTGGATAAATTATTTGCATTGTTTGATGATTACCAAGCACAAAAGCATAATGAAACTGAAAATGATGCCGGGTCAAAACAGGAGAAAAAATTATGATCGACCATGACCGCTTGTTCAAAGAATTAATATCTACATTTTTTGTTGAGTTTTTAGATTTATTTTTGCCTCAAGTAGCCAGCCAAATAGACCGAGATTCTATTCAATTTTTACCCCAAGAAGTTCTTACTGATGTCACCTCTGGAGAAAAAAAGGAAATTGATTTGCTGGCTCAGGTGCGTTATCAACAGCAAGAAACTTATTTTTTAATTCATGTTGAAAATCAGTCTTACACCCAGACAATATTAGCTAAAAGGATGTTTAAGTATTTTGCTCGGCTGCATGAAAAATAGGATTTACCGATTTATCCAGTGGTGATTTTCTCTTTTGATGAACCGAAGCGTCCTGAGCCACACAATTATCGCGTTACTTTCCCTGATTTAAATGTACTGGAGTTTCAGTTTGCAGCTATTCAATTAAATCGTTTAAGTTGGCGAGATTTTCTTACACAGCCAAATCCAATAGCAGCAGCTTTGATGTCAAAGATGAATATCTCCAAAAAAGAACGCCCGCAAGTAAAGGCAGAATGTTTGCGGCTGCTGGCAACTCTAAAATTAGATCCAGCCCGAATGCAATTAATTTCTGGGTTTGTGGATATGTACTTGCGCTTGGATGCAACTGAAGAGCAATCTTTCCAAGCGACCATCAGTACAATGGGGTTAACTGAGCAGGAGGAAATTATGGAAATTGTTACTAGTTGGCAACAGGAAGGCGCACAAAAAGCTTTAGAGAAAGTAGCGATAAATTTACTGCGCGAGGGGATGGCAACTGAGACAATTGTACGTGTAACAGGGTTAACTTTAGAGCAAGTGCAGCAATTACAGACACAGCCTCAACAAAACAATAACTAGATTTTGTCGATTAAGCACCCAAGGTTGGGACGGTCTACTACTTCTCTTAAGATACAAGGTTGGGGAGCCACTCACGTGGGCGGGTTCCCCGACTTGAGTGAAGTGGCGTTGGAGGCTTTGCGTAACCCAACATTCTGATCTCTAATGACTAATGACTAATGACCAATGACCAATAACCAATGACGACCAAAAAAATTCTAATTATTGATGATGAATATGATATCCGAGCAGTGGCTGAACTAGCGCTGAAGGCAGTCGGGCTTTGGCAAGTGTCAACAGCTGCATCTGGTAGCGAGGGAGTAGCTAAAGCAATAGCTGAACAACCAGATGTAATTCTTTTAGATGTGATGATGCCCGACATGGATGGAATCGCTACTTTTCAGGCTTTAAAAGCCAATCCCGTCACTCAACAAATTCCTGTGATTTTGTTGACAGCAAAGGCACAAGCCTCTGAACAAAGGCGATTTGCAGAATTAGGAGTTCGCGCCATCATTACCAAACCCTTCAAAGTGATGACATTGCCAACTCAAATCTCTACCGCTTTAGATTGGTAGCCTGGAAAAAAAATCTCTATCTTTAGTCGTATCTCCACAACTTCTGCATTTTTCAAGTTTAAAGTTAGAAGCAACTAGGAAACTAACACGTGGATAGTAGTTTTACCAAGAGGTGTATCAATAATTCTCTCTTACCAAGCTCTAGTTTTATCCTCAAAAAACTAAACTACTAACTTCCTGGTGAAAAATAGGTTATCTAGTTGTTTTTACCTAATATCTTAGTAAAATGAACGAGCTAGAATTATTCCATTTTCATCTTGAAAGAGCTATTTATATTTTTAATTTCCAAGATAAACAGCTCATTGAAACCTGGATAAATCAGTTAAATCATAGTTTGGAAACTGATTATATTGAAGCTTGTCTAACCGCAGCTATTTTAGAACTTTCCAGTACACATTCTGATACCTTTCACTGGATTGTAGATAATTTAACTGACTGTAAAGCTTGTGTACAACTACTGGAAGCTGTCACCAGGTTTGCTCTCAAAAAGCTGATTCAACATGGGTTTATTCCCGGTCAAGATTTCAGTTTTACGGCTGATGGCAAAATCTTACTGATGGAAAATACCAAAAATTTAATTATCCAAGATGCTGCACCGACAGACGGTCTCTTACTAGAAAAAGTCTTGTTAACCCCACAACAAAATCACTTATTCGTGACATGATGTCTAATATTACATTCACTTTCATCTCTGTTGTCAATCTGCTACTGCAACCAATTCGTCAATGGCTAGAATCTCTAAAAATTGAAGACTACCGATTTGCACTGTGGGTTTGCACAATTATTCCTGCTAGCTGTCCATTTGAACGAGAAATCAAATTTGGCGATCGCACTATCGTTTACATTCCGCCTCTATGTAAACTCAATCCTTTTTACGAACAACTAGTCGAAATTCGTTTCAAAGCCTTAACTTATCTAGCCGACACCTGTGGTGAAGATGTTACACAGTTTTGTTAGAAGAGTGCTGAGTGCTGAGTGCTGAGTGCTGAGTGCTGAGTAAGAAGTATGTTCCCTTTTAATCTCCACTCCCCAAAAAAAGATAGCGTTAGTTCCAGAAAGCTGGTACTGTGGATTCTCAAGCCTACTACTGAGCAAACAATAAGTAGCTGTTGAGTCCATGACAATCACGATCGCACTCAATACTAACGCCGTCAACAGTCTTGATTTATCAACTGCACAAGCGGTAATAAGTCAAGTACTGCAAGAGGAAGTTATTACTTCCTACGAACAACAATTGCATTTTGATATCGACTATCCCCTAGAACCAGGCGATCCCCGCGAATTGTCAGAAATTCCCGAATTAAGGCTGTGGTTTGTCCGGTTGGATGCAAAATATCCCTGGTTGCCATTTTTACTGGACTGGAAAGCCGGAGAACTGGGACGTTATACGGCGATGCTTGTACCTCATCAATTCAGTTCTAAAGAAGGCATCCAGTATAATCCCGAAGCTTTAGAAATATTTTTAATGCACAAGATATTTATTTTAAGCGACTGGTTAAAGCAACAAAATATACCCTGGCAATCGCGTCTCAAGTCAATGGCGCAAATGCTGGGTTACGAATTGGAAGATGCTTTTTTCGAGATGATTTGAGGTTGAGGAGGGACAAGGAGACAAGGGGACAAGGAGACAAGAAGAAAATTACTTAATTACTCTTTCTCCCCATCCCCCACTCTCCCCATCCCCAAAGATTTCAACCGCCCCAGATTTTTTCCAGGACGGTTTTGGGTGAAATATCAGCCACCCTGGCTGTCGGAGATTTGATACCCAGGAATTTATCGCTTTTTGGCAATAACCTGGCTGGATCTGTGGGGCCGACTAGGGCAATGGTATAAGTTTGGACTGCCACACTTAGGTGTAGTGGTGAACTGTCGGTAGTCAACATCAAGTTAGCGCCGCCAATCATTGCAGCCAGTTTACCCACATTATCAGGGGAAGTTACTTTAATGTCTAAAGATGAGTCTCTGAGCGATCGCACAAATTGCTCATCATCAGGGCCTTGAATGACAACCACGGGTAAATCTGGTTGTTTGTATCGAAAGTCTTGAATTATTTCCTGCCAGTTTTCCACAGGATAGATTGTATCAGCAACTGGAGATGGAGATATCCAGCTAGAGCCGCCGTGAATGAGGACGTAACCTGTTTCACTCACACCCAAACGTTTTTGCTCGTTTTGCGCCCAGTCAATGTCTGGTTTCGGCACATTTACAGCCAATTCTGGACTAGGACTTTTTATACCTAATGGTTCTAGCAAATCGTGATAAACTGCTGCTCCATATTGGGACGGTTTAAACGGGACAACATTGGTGAAAAATGCTGCTCCTTTGCCCTGGTAACCGATACGTGTGGGAATTCCTGTTAACCAGAGTAACAGTCCCACTAACCAGCTTTGCCCCACAGCAATGGCGACATCATACTCGCGATCGCGAATTGTGCCGACTAGGTTACCCCAATCTGCTAGGCTATTACGGTCTTTGTAATCGAAGGTCAGTACCTCATGCACTGACTTACTCACCCGGTAGGCTGCTTTTGACCGGGGTTCCACAACAACATCCAACTGAGCGTTTGGGTAATAGCGCTTCAGATCGTCTAGAGTCGGAAAGAAGAGAATTTGATCGCCAATTCCGCCAGGTACAAGGGCTACTACTCGCATAATATTTATTGACGCTTACTCGCTCCTTATTTTAGGGGAATAAGGGGAATTCAAAATTCAAAATTCAAAATTCAAAATTAAGTCACTTTGAATTCATAATTTGGAATTGGGGGATCACGAAAGTTTTCTGTATGGTAGTCCCTTAATGTTGAGGAAACTGTGTATTTATTAATTCCTGCTGCCGGTGTTGGTAAAAGAATGGGGAGTCATCGCAATAAACTCCTCTTGGAGGTGCGATCGCAACCTCTCATCGCTTGGACTCTGTTAGCTGCACAAGCAGCAGAGGAAATCAGTTGGATTGGGATTATTTCTCAGCCAATAGACTGGCCTGACTTTAAAACGATTCTTGCCGATTTAAAGCTGACTAAACCAGTGGAATTTATCATTGGTGGTTCCACTAGGCAGGAATCAGTTTATCACGGCTTACAAGCGCTGCCAAAGGAAGCAGAACAGGTTTTAATTCATGATGGGGCTAGATGTCTGGCAACGCCAGATTTACTCAACTCCTGCGCGCAAGCTATTCGTCAATGTGCTGGTTTAATTGCTGCTGTCCCAGTCAAAGACACGATTAAAGTTGTTGATGCACATGGCATAATTCAAAGTACACCCGACAGAAGCAATCTCTGGGCAGCACAAACTCCCCAAGGATTTAATGTTCAGTTATTGAAACAGTGCCATGACCAAGGTGTTCGCCAAGGTTGGGAAGTAACTGATGATGCGGCTTTGTTTGAAAAGTGCGGTATGGAAGTGCGAATTGTGGAAGGTGAGGAAACAAATCTCAAAGTCACTACTCCCCAAGATTTAGCGATCGCCGAATTTATTCTTGGTAGTCGAGATTTGAAGGTTTAGGGGTGTAAGGGTGTGGGAGTGTGGGGAGAAGCTTTCTGATAACCAGCTTAAATACTCTTGACTTACAAGCCAAAAACAAGTATAATCCCACACACTTATGAACAGTGGATCATGAGAACTAGACAACAGTCAACGCTCAGTTACTAATGACGAATGACTATTGACTCTTGACTATTGACCATTGACTCTTGAATAAATGATTACACTCACAGCAACTAACACAGCAACTAAGATAGAAGCGATTCTCTACTTGAAAGGTAAGCCGTTGTCGGTCGGTGAAATTGCCGAGTATGCCGCCTGCGATCGCGCCACTGCCGAGGAAGGTATTATTGAGCTAATGGATAGCTATGCTCACAGAGATAGCGCCTTGGAAGTGATCGAAACCCCAGATGGTTATAGCCTGCAATTAAGGCCAGACTTCCAGGACTTAGTACAAACGCTGATTCCTGTAGAATTAGGGCTAGGTGCATTACGAACATTGGCAGCGATCGCTCTCAATAGTCCCATACTCCAAAGCGATTTGATTAACCTGCGTGGTTCTGGAGTATATCAACACGTTCCCGAATTAGTTGAACTCGGTTTCGTTCGCAAACGTCGAGATAATGAATCTCGTTCCTACTCACTACAAGTAACACCAAAATTTCATCAATATTTCCAAATAGAACAACTACCCCAACCCTTTGAACCAGATCAAAAGCAACAGCAATTAGAGTTAAACCTGGAAACAGAAGTTTAAAGGTTTCAGATAATATCTTTATGCTCTTGTATTGACGCAGTAATTAACTGTTGAGAATCTCCAAAAAACCTGCTCATCCAGTCTAAAATTGCTTGGTTTACCTGTTCTGGACATTCATCATGAGGACAATGCCCCACATCTTCTAAGTTGAGTAACTCTAACTTTTCGTTGTATTGAGCAAATTGGTTAGCCAGAATGGGTGGGACAAAGCGGTCTTTTTGCCCCCAAATTAGCAGCATAGGAATTGTTAAATTTGGTAAAATTGCTTTGACATTAGGACTAAAATTAACACCGATCGCCGCCTTAAACAAAGCACTAAAAGCACGCGCTGAACCCCTATCTTGAGGAGGCCCCGCTAAAATCTCAATCAGTTCATCAGTAATAGCATCGGGATTAGCATAGGCCAAACCAGCCCAGCGACGTAAGATACTTGGCCGACGGACGAAGTAAAATACAGGTTTTAAGAATAATGGTGAAGCGACAATATTTTTAATTGTCTTTACTACTGGTCTGAGGAGAGGCGGAATCATTTCTTGCTCTAATGATGGATCAGGTAGACTCATCATCACAATCCCTTTCACCATATCGGGATGAGCCGCAGCCGCAGCCAGAGAAATCAGTGAACCATTGGAATTACCTATTAATACCACTGGTTGACCAATAAAAGCTCGCCAAAAATCATATACCTGCTCCACCCAAAGTTCGATGCTGTAATTGGCTGGGGCTTTTTCCGAACCACCAAAACCCAACATATCTAGAGCATAAACTGTGTGAGATTTACCTAAAATTTCTAAGTTATGTCGCCAATGACCAATAGAAGCCCCAAAACCATGTAATAGTATCAGAGGAGTATTTTCTGAGCAATTTTGGCTAGCGCGGATGTAGGTATAACGAGTCTGCCACCCCCGCCAAACCCAATCCCTCTGATTTCCCACCCGTTCTCGCCAGTGAATCGTAGTAATCACACTTCCCCCCATTTCAGCAATTTACCTTCTATCTTACAAAGTGGGTATTGGGTATTGGGTATTGGGTATTGGGTATTGGGTAAGAGTTTTACCAATTACCAATGACTATTGACTATTGACTATTGACCATTGTTACAATAATTAACTATTCGCTAGGTTGTGTGATTAAAATTAACGATCGCAGAGAATTTATCCGAGAGTGAGTAGAATAACAAATACAGAGACAACAGACTAATTCATGGATTAGCCACAAAGACTATAGACTCATTTTTAAGTCCTCAGTTATTTTAGTATTATGCTGAGGCATACTAATCAAGACAAGGCTAACTTTAGTCCCATCTGTATCAAGTCCACATTCAATTCTTCACAAAGAACTCCCAAAAATCATAATGCCTGTGATTGAGAAAAAAAGAACTCGCGATCTGCCCCAAATTAACGAACGAATCCGCTTCCCAAAAATTCGAGTCATTGACACTGATGGCTCCCAGCTAGGAATTCTGGCTCCACAGGAAGCGCTGCAACTAGCAGAAGAAAAGGAGCTGGATCTGGTACTGCTCAGTGACAAGGCTGACCCGCCAGTGTGTCGGATCATGGATTACGGGAAATATAAGTTCGAGCAGGAAAAGAAAGCGCGGGAAGCTCGGAAAAAGCAGCACACGGCTGATGTTAAAGAAGTTAAGATGCGTTACAAAATCGAAGAACACGACTACAATGTGCGTGTGAAACAAGCAGAGCGCTTCTTGAAAGATGGTGATAAAGTCAAAGCAACTGTGATGTTCCGGGGTCGAGAGATTCAACACAGTGATTTAGCAGAAGATTTGCTCAAGCGGATGGCAACGGATTTAGAACCGTTTGGTGAAGTGCAACAAGCACCGAAAAAAGAAGGGCGTAACATGATGATGTTGATATCGCCGAAGAAGTAATACGCAAAGTATTCTCAAACCCAAGTAATCGACCAACGAAAATATCCCAACGGCTTAACTGTCGTTGAATTTGATTAAAAAGTGATAGTCCTGAACTCTGAGTGGGAAACATAATACTCAGTTGTTCAGGACTTTTGCTGTTTGGGGACGAATCAATTCAAAATTCAAAATGACGCGACGCTCCTGCGTCGCTAACGCTGCGCTATCGCGGACTCGCTAACGCTGCGCTAACAAAATTCAAAAAAATACAAGGGGACAAGGGGACAAGGAGAAAATACTTGTATAGGTTCTTTCCCCCCATCTCCCCATCCCCCCATCCCCCTATCTCTCCTTCTCCCCACTCCCTAATAAATAAATATGGAATTGAAAAATTACTCGTTGGCGGCGAATGCAAGTTTGCTGACGCAAATGTTGAAGTGGGTAAATCTACGTCCAGAGGAAGGTGAGCGAACTTGGCTGATGTTTGCTTTCTATACTACTGTGTCTGTGGGGTTGCGTTGGGCTGAAGATACTACGGTAGCTTTGTTTTTAGATGAATATGGTGCTGGGCCTTTGCCGTGGATGTACATTGCCAGTGCGGTGATGGGTATGGGGCTAGTTTTTCTCTATTCTTGGTTGCAAAAGATTTTTCCTTTGCGCTGGGTGGTGGTGGCGATCGCTCCTTGTATGGTTGCCCCATTAATACTGCTAGTATTATTACGCTGGGGTATTCATGTTTCTTATTTATCAGTCATTGTGGTGTTTTTACTGCGGTTGTGGGTGGACTCGCTGTATGTTGTCAATGACTTGAATACTTCTATTGTTGCTAATCAATTGTTCAATATCCGGGAGATTAAACGCACCTACCCCTTGGTTAGCAGTGGTGTACTCGTGGCTGATGTGATTAGTGGCTTTAGTTTGCCTTGGTTATTAGAGTTTGCCAAGCTGAACCGGGTAATTATCATTGCCTGTGGGGTGATTATTCTAGGCTCTGCTATTCTCTCTTATTTAAGTCATCATTATCGAGCTGCTTTTCCCGATGTACCACAGCGCCTAATTCCCCAAGAACAAGCTTCGCGCCACCGTCGTCTGGAAGCACCACTCAAGCGTTATACATTACAGTTATTTGCCTTTGTTGGTTTTTTACAAGTAATTGGCTTATTAATCGATTTTCAATATCTCCAAGAACTCAAAATTAATTTGGGTGACAAAGAGTTAGCCAGCTTTTTGGGTTTGTTTGGTGGCTTTGTGGGATTGTGTGAATTAGCAACTCAGTGGTTTCTCTCTAGCCGACTCATTGAACGTTTCGGGGTGTTTTTTACGGCTGCACTTTTACCTGTGGCTGTAGGCTTTATTGTCCCTATACTGATTGCTGTACTGAATATAGTTCCGGGAATCCAACCAGTTGCTTTTTTCTGGGGACTGGTAGGTTTAAAATTTTGTGATGAGCTGCTGCGTTATACCTTTGTTGTCAGTAGCGGCCCTGTATTATATCAACCGATTCCTGAGCGCATTCGTAGCCGGATGCAAGCTTTATCCGGAGGTACAGCAGAAGCGATCGCTACTGGTTGTGCAGGATTAATTATTATTGCTACTCTATTATTTGGTGGGCATTTTCTCTCGGCAACAGCACAAAAGTGGGTGTTTGTGGGAGAAACAATTTTAGCTGCTATGGCTTGTTTGCGGGTTGTTTGGTTGTTGCGATCGCGGTATGTTGATTTACTAGTGTTAAGTGCCGAACGTGGCGAACTGAGTGCGTCTAATGTGGGTTTACGTGCCTTTAAACAAGGGGTAGTTAAAGCTTTAGAAGAGAAAGGTAACACGGCTGATAAACACTCTTGTATTGAACTTTTAGCCCAAATTGATCCCCAAGGAGCAGCCGAAGTGCTGGCTTCGATATTATTTAAGCTAGCGCCAGATTTACAACGGCACAGTTTAGAAGTCATGCTGGCAACTGGTGCAAATCCTAATTATGTCTCGGAAGTGCGTTGGTTATTAGAAAGACATCCAGAAAATATTGATCCAGAAGTTTTTGCTTTAGCACTGCGTTATGTCTGGCTAGCTGATCCCAATCCTAATCTCAGCCAAATTGAAGAATACCTCAATTCCCGTCACCATTCACTCATCCGCGCCACGGCGGCGGCTTTACTTCTGGGACAGGGTACAGCTATGCAAAAGGTAGCCGCAACTAAAACTATGCGCCGGATGCTAACTCATAAGCAAGAACAAGAACGAGTGAACGGAGTTAAAGCTTTACGAGAAGTGGTTTATTTACAGGCCCTGAGAATACATATCCCTAATTTGTTGCAAGATGAATCCTTACGGGTACGGTGTGCTGTCTTAGAAATGATTGCAGCGACTCGCATGGAAGAATATTATTCAGCACTCTTGGCAGCGTTGTACTATAAGTCAACTCGCTCTACGACTATGCGCGCCTTAGTCAAAATGGAGAATGAAGCTTTAGAAATGCTGTTGCAAATGGCTACAGATGTTTACAAACCAGAAGTATTACGGATGTATGCTTGGCGGACGATAGCGCAAATCTCCACGACAAAAGCGGTAGAGACTTTATGGTTACATTTAGAATCTTCTTGGGGTGCTACTAGATATCATATTCTACGTAGTTTGTTGAAAATTCAGAAACAATCAGAAATCTCAAATTTAGTAGATCGATTTCAACATAGCCGAGTAGAAACTTTAATAGACCAGGAATTACGATTTTTAGGTGAGATTTATGCTGCTTATTTAGATTTACAACTACCAGCTAATGAGCCAGCCAATCAACGAGTTTTAGTTGTTGCTGATTTATTACAACGCGCTCTAGCAGAAATGGAATGGGATATTCGAGAAAGGTTATTGTTGCTCTTGAAACTGCTTTATTCTCCCGAAAAAATGCAAGCAGCTGCTTTTAATCTGCGTTCTGAATCGGGGGTGAATTTAGCGAGGGGATTAGAGATATTAGAGCATACAGTCAACTTACCCACAAAATCTCTGTTGTTGAATATTTTAGATCAGCGATCGCCCCAAGAAAAACTCCACTATCTTATAGAAGCAGAATTCACCGAATATGACCAGTTATCAGCCAGCGAAAGACTCCGCAAAATGCTTACTTTGGGGAATTTTCTATCTGATTGGTGCTTGGCTTGCTGTTTTCATTTTGCCCAAGTCAGCCGCATTCGCCTTACCATTAACGAGATTTTACTGGCTTTACGTCATCCTACCAGCTTTGTCCGCGAAGCAGCGATCGCCTATCTCAATGTAGTCTCCCACCGCGTCCTCTTAGAACTTTTACCTAAATTACAAAAAGATTCTCACCCCTTAGTTGCAGCTCAAGTCAAAGAATTGATAAGTAAACATTCCCTGACAAATCATCAAAAAAATTCATAAGTAGAGACGTAGCAATGCTACGTCTCTTGTTTTTTGTGAATAATTAAGAATTTTTATATTATTAAAGAATATAAGAAAAATTACCATTTAAATTTATGTACTTAAGAATATGCTATAGCTACTAAAACGCTTTTAACGTACTCTGCAAGATGAAACAAAAAAAAACAACCCTAACAATAGTATCACTAGGGTTTTATTAGGTTTCAAAACGAAGCTGTTTTTATTAGTGTGCGTTTTTATCACTAGCTTGTTTGGCATTTTGTTATCAAACTTATTGATGACCAATCAAACAGCATTCGCTAAAATCGACCTCTTACAACCAGCACCAACACAGCCAATCGGATATTACGATTATTTCGGCAAACTCCTCAGCCCCCAAGCAGCATCACAGCTAGTGGCTAGCAAAGGACTAGATACTCAAGACCCTGTATCCTATGAAAAAATAGGTGCAGTTCATATTACCCAAGATTTAATCGCCAAAGGTCAGAACATCTTCTTCAACCGCAAAATTGGGGATGATTTTGGACTACAAGGAGTCTTTGGTTTTGGACTAGGCGTTGAGAGAATTTTGCCAGAAATAACGACAGCAATAGTTAAATTGCAAGGTCAGCCAACAACAAACCTAGTTATTACCCTGGAGAAAGATTTAAAGATCGGGAATAAGGTATTTCTTAGAGGATCTGATATTAGCACAGGTTTAAAAATACCAAAAGGTAGTTTTTCACCATTAGGAATAACTGCCCAAGGGGGAATTACCTGTGTTGTCTGTCATGCCTCTGTATCCAAACAGGGTGATATTCTTACAGGAGTGCCAAATAATGAACTTGCTATTTCTTTATTGGTGGCTTTAGCACCAAATTCAGCTGCGGCATTTCCCCGATTAAATTTAAATCCACTTGATCTCAAATACAGAGGAAAAGGGCAGATTATTCGGGATAGTAAGGGAAATAAAGTCGAATTACCTGATCCAGATAAATTTGAAAGAGCGTTTGATGATGCAGTATTAAGTGTCCCATTTGGTAATTTTGAAAGTTCCACAGATGGGATTAGCAATACAACTCAAATTCCCAGCGTTTTTACATTTCAGCGTCAACCTTATGGTTTCTCGGGAGAATCTGGGTTTGGGCCATTTGCTGGACTGAGTTCATTAAACAATAGTGTTCACTCTTCAGAAATTAACTTGTTAGCAGCAGCTCAACTGAGTCAAGAACTTCTGGGTATTGATCCTGAAGTTTATATTGGTATCTTCCTACAAAATGCGGCTAATCCCAATTTACGTATACAACCAGGATTTCCAGGCAAACCCTCAGATTGGCTACGAACAATTTTATCTGATCCCACACAAGCAGAATTACAAGACCAAGTTCCGGCTCCTGGTACAGGAACTTATCCTAACCTCAAACCCAACTTATTTACATTTAATGGTTTGGTTTTCAGCCCCAATACTAGCAACTCTACTGACATTGCTAGTGGCAAATTTATGTTTGCTAACAACGCCATGTCTGCTTTCCAAAATAGCTTAGTTCCACCTGCAAACCGCACCCCTGAAAACGAGCTAGCCTTGAAAAATAATTCTGTTAGGCGTGGAGCAAAAGTTTTTGAGAAAGCTAATTGCGCCAGTTGTCATATTCCCCCCTTCTTCACTGACAACAAAATTTATCCACTTAATAAAATTCAGACTAACCCAGCTCGTTCTCAGGCGCGTTTAGCATTTAAGAACTTGTTAGTAGCGCCAAAACTCTACAGTTTCAATACTCCTGTTCCCATACCCGCCAATGCAGAAGTCATAGATGTGCCAACCCAAGGTATATCAGATACTCCCACAACCCTACCCAAACAAGGTTACAAAACTACTTCTTTGCTGGGGATTTATGCAAGTGCGCCCTATTTACATGATAGTGGTGTAGCAGTACGGGAAAAAAGTTTAACTGTTTATCCCAACGGGACTTTTACGATAGCTGATCCCAGTGGCTTGGGATTACCCGGAACTCTGCGTTATGGTATACCTGCGGATGCTGCTAGTAGTTTACGAGCTTTAGTTGATCGCAATCTGCGTACTAAAGTCATAGAAGCTAACCAGAAGGATCTAGGTTTAAGAGTTAGTAACATTGATGGCACAGGACATAACTTTTATGTAGACTGGCAAGCTGGGTTTAATCCTCAACAGCAAACAGATTTGATTAATTTCTTACTGGCGCTGGATAATGATCCTGGTAGTTTTTAGTTAACAATCAAGAGCGCAAAACTTTGCGCTCTTACAGAAATGAGGTTAAGTAACTAGTTTAAGATTTACTTGATAAATAGTCTTCTATGATTGCTTTAAATCTGAAACAGTATGAATGCACAACTAACTCCAGACGAAATTCACTCAGTACGCGAATTACTCAAGGAATATCAACCAGCAAACAAAGCCATTGATGCGGTGGAACGTCACAACGGGAATCTCGATACCTCTTTTGAGGAAATGTGGATTGAGAAACACGGCAAACCAACCATGACAGGAAAAAACATCTGGCAAACGACATTAGATGTTTTGCGGGATGAACTCTGTGGTGATGAAGGTTTTCGATCGCGTTTGAGCGATTATACCAAAAGCCCGGAAAATGCTGTGTTACTGACGGCAGCAATTACATCCCTCATGGCTTTAACCGCAATTCCTCTTGATCCATCGATCGCTACTATTATTGTTCTCTACATCCTCAAAATCGGCTTAAATGTCTATTGTAAGTACACCGAACCAGGTGATAGAGAAAATTTACCACCGGGGAAATAAAATACAGCTGCGATAACTTCTTCATCCGCGCGATCGCACAATAAAACCTTGATTCGTCAATTGCTAAGTGAGGACATGATGCAAGAATCAGTAATTTATCAAGATATTTTGCAAAAAGGTAAACAACAAGAAGCTTTTTCTTTATCTATGTCTCTAGTGAAAGAACGTTTTGGTGACATTGATGAATCAATTTATCAAAAAGTTCAAAGTTTAAAAATTGAACAATTAGAAGCTTTATGTCGATCGCTCTTAAGAATGTCTGAGATGAATGATTTAGTCGCTTGGTTGGAACAACAACAAAGTAGTTGAAGTTAAATAGATTTCCAGAAAGCGATCGCACTCCCCACAAACCCAAATACGTAGACTCAACGCGGCTTGTCGCTAGACATCGCATATTTGGGTACAAAAGCTAAAATATAGAAGTTGCATTCCATATTCCAACCTATGACGACTCCCAAATTGATGATTGAACCTTCATATTGGTTAGAAACGGGAATAAAATTGGAAAAAGTCAATAATCTCAATATTTTTAAATTTACCGACGAATTACAATCTCGTTCGGATGAGCTTTTAGAAAAAAGTAAATTGGGATTAATTACAGCCGCAGAAAAAGCAGAGTTAGATGGTATATCTGAATTAGCGCAAATTTTTACTTATGCTAATTCGGTTTTAGCTTCTCAATCTACATGGTCTCCAATTACATCCGAGAAATTGTTGCAGAAAGAGCAAAATACCTGTGCGAATATTGCCACTCCCCAGAATTTATAAACACAGACCGCTTTACTGTAGATCATCTTATTCCACAATCTCTAGGGGGTTCGGATGAAGTCGAAAATTTAGCTTTATGTTGTCGTCGCTGTAACGAACGTCGTTATAATTTCATATCAGGTATCGATCCTGAAACAAAACAAGAAGTCAATTTATTTAATCCTCGAAAGCAAAAGTGGTCTGAACATTTTATTTGGTCGCTCGATTGTGTAAAAATTGTTGGTATAATCCCTATCGGTAGGGCAACTTGTAATCGGCTTGATATGAATGATGAACGTAATGGCAATGGATTTATTCAAAAATCTCGTCGGTTATGGGTTTGTGCTGGTTGGCATCCTCCCCAAGAAGATTCACGTCAGGAAATTTAAGATTAATAGCACTCTAAAACTATCGCTCATCTTTCCCCTACTCCGGTAAACCCTCTAAAATCTCCCGCACTACCGTAGCCCAATATTCATCCTCAAACTCAACATATATCTCCAACGCTCTCTGCAAATTAGCCCTAGCCTCTGAATAGTTTTGCTCTGCTTGTGCCAGGGTTCCTAAACAATGAAGAGTGAGAGCTTGCGAATAGCGATCACCAAATGGGATTTTGATTTCCAGGGCTTGTTGATAATAATCCCGTGCCTGGTTGTATTCCCGCAAATATTGAGCAACCATTCCCAACTGGTGGTAAGTAATAGCACAGGAGTAGCGATCGCCAAATGGGATTTTGATTTCCAGGGCTTGTTGATAATAATCCCGTGCCTGCTGGTATTCTCGCAACTCTTCGGCAACCCTTCCCAACTGGTGGTAAGTCCTAGCACAAGAGTAGCGATCGCCAAATTCAATATATATCTCCAGGGCTTGTTGATAATAATCCCGTCCCTGCTGGTATTCCCGCAACTCTTGGGCAACCATTCCCAACTGGTGGTAAGTCCTAGCACAAGAGTAGCGATCGCCAAATTCAATATATATCTCCAGGGCTTGTTGATAATAATCCCGTCCCTGGTCGTATTCCCGCAACTCTTCGGCAACCGTTCCCAACTGGTGGTAAGTCCTAGCACAAGAGTAGCGATCGCCAAATTCAATATATATCTCCAGGGCTTGTTGATAATAATCCCGTCCCTGGTCGTATTCCCGCAAATATTGAGCAACCATTCCCAACTGGTGGTAAGTCCTTGCTAAGGAAGACTTGATTTGTGTTGCTTCTACACCTTGGAGTTGTTGAGATAATTCGAGAATTTGCAGATAGGATTCTTTGGCTTGGAGATAATTTTTTGTGTCTAAATAACAACTAGCCAGGCGAGAAAGTGCCATCAAATTTTCCCAACCTATCTCACCTGTTCTAATTTCTGGTGGATAAGCGACTTGAGCGTTATAGACAAATTCCGACAGTTTCAAATTACTGAGAATATCATGATTTATATAAAAGTATTGAAACAAGCAAAAGAAAATATCAACAGTTTCTTGTTTCTCTAAACAAATTTGCAACGCATTATATAAATTTTCATACTCCAGCCGACAGAAGAAAATCCCGATCTGTCGTTCTTGCGGTTCCTTGGATTCCATATAGCGATTGTAGTCACTAGCTAAACCGATATAGTGGTTTTTAAAACCCTCCCATAATGCTTCGCGGGTAGCTGCGTCGAGTTCTGCTAATTTCGCTTTTAAAAAGAAGGGAAAAACAGGTTGAATTTGTAGTAACCTTTCTTCCCCTCTCTCAGGAGATGGGTTAGAGGAAATATCAGAAAGCAAACCCCAATTGATCGCTTCTTGAATTGCTCCATCAAACTTATCAAAGTCATAATGCTGAAACGGCTCTAACTTCTGTAATTCATTGGCATAAAGAGGAATACAATCCCGCCAAATAAACCCACTGAAGGGAGCCAAACACAATAACAACTTCTGAGCATCCGGTGACAAATTACTGTGGGAATATTCCACACATTTAAGAATACTCTGGGTTTTATCCTCACTTCCCGTATCTAAGTTAATATCTGCTGCTGCCAACTTCACCAGAATTTCCTGACATGACAGATTTTTCAAATTCCCTAACACCACCTCCATCGCTAAGGGATACCCCGCCAACACCTTCATCAACTTCTGAAAATCCCCATCTTCTCGTATCTTGGCTATCTTCCTTGCATCCCCCACATTCCGTTCTAAAATCTTATTGGATAACTCCGTCCTCGCTTCCCCATCCAATCCCCGCAACTGATAAATATTCTGTCTAAAAGCCCCTTGTAACCAACTTTCATCACTGCGAGAACCTAAAATTACCCGCGTTTCTCCTCCTACCAACCGCGTCAAAAAATCCCGTAGTTGCTGTTGCTCTGCTGCTGGTAAAGTATTTGGAATTGCTAAAGGTTGTCCCGTCACTGATTCCAAATTATCCAAAATCAAAGTATGCGATTCTGACCGCAATTTTGCCAATAATTTCTGCATCTGAGCAGTTAAATTCATCGCCTAGAAATTCGCTAACTCAAACCTTTTATATAACCGCTTGCCAATCTCAAATAAAATCTGTGTCAGCGTCCAAGCCCTTTCATCGTAACTAAAATAAAATATCTCCGGTGCAAAATTCGTCGTCTGCCACCAACTCCGCAAATAATTTAACAGCGTTGTTTTCCCAGTTCCACCCATTCCCTGCAACAGCAAAATATTATGACGAAACAAAGCCTTTTCAATCTTCAAAATCTCCAAGTCTCGCCCAATAAAACCATATTCAGGCGGCTGATATTGATATAAATTCCCTAACTTCTCAAAATACGCTTCCTCTTCCTCTGCTCTAAATTGCCGCAAATGTAAATTCACCTGTCGGTTACTATAAACCACAGGCAAAAGCCAATCTTCCAAATCAATATTCGTATTAAAATAAGCCTTGCGCGTCTTATTATTAAATAACTCCCTTCTCCCTAACCGAATCGCTTCCGTGATCTCCTTCCCCCCAAACAAGTTTTGATAAACCTGTTCCATCATCAACCGCGCCGCCGAAACCGTCACCGAATACCCCATTGCTACCACCATTTGCATTCCCGCAGTCATCAACCGACTACCCAAACTCGTCTCTCTTGTCTCCCCTGCTCCCCCTGCCTCCTCTGCTCCCTGCTCCCCATCTCCTCGTACCTGCTTCCCCGACTGACAAGCATTGAGAATACAAACAGGAATCCCCTTCCCCGTCAACAAATTGGCTAATTCCCCCGCTTCTACAGGATCGGCTTTTCCCTGACTTTCCCCATCCAAAAACAAAAATGCCTTTACCCCCTCATAGGGTTGAATATCTTCCCGTCCCCATCTGGCTTGATAAGTATATCGGTTGCGTTTCACCCCATCCTGAATATCTGCGTATGCCATCAACGCCCCATGACAGTCAAAATGGATGATATGATAATATTCCGCCCCCATGGCTTCTAAATGCCGTTCTAAACTTTCATAGGTTCCCGGACGCAATAAGTCAACATTTACAGGCAATTGACTCTTTTGAATCACTTCAATCAACGGACGAGCAATGGTACGATAACCTACATCATTTTCTTCATCTGGTCGGGAAATTACCACCAACAAGTTAATCACCGGAGATTCTGCTAGATGGGTTGCCACTGATGCTGATTTATCAATCCGCTTCCGTACCATTACGCAATCCACACTCAAAGGACGTGGCAAATCCTTATCCCGCATAGCTTCCCAGTGCAGCGCGTGAAATTCAGGACTATTACCAACTATCTCAATTTTTACCTGCTTCAGATTTCCCCGCAGTTGACGATAATCGCTATAAGCATCAACATCAGCCTGAAAAACCTGCTGAAATAAACTTTCCCCGTAACTAACAACACTCGTTTTCGCCGCTTCCGCCTTCTGAGCATTCAACATCGGGAAAGTCAGCCATTCCTCAAAATACCATTCCAGCACCCTTTCTTGCTGTGGTGTAAACGGGTCGGTAATATTAATTGCATACTCACCACCCTCAAAAATCAAACTTGCGGCAAAACCCGTCTCTGTTGGCTGCTTTTCCCGAATCGTGATGACTGTCATGCACAACACCATTAGCTCGACGTAAATACCAAGATATATTTAGATACTTACGCATAACCGACAATTTCAGCAATTTTTCACCAAATTTACTCTCTTGCTGACAAATTGGTATTAGAGGTAGGGTGTCTTATGCCGTAGGCTAACGCACCTGAGATTATTGATGGTGTGTTACTACATAAAAAAAGAGCGAGTATTAAACTCACTCTAAAAATAATCTCAATGGAAAGTATCAATCTTTGACTAATTACCAATTGCCGGTGCATTGAAAGAAACTTTTGATGCTTCTGGTTTTTCCTGTGCCAAAGTAGGAACAGAATCACGCAATCTCGCTGTCAGTTGTACAGTTGTAGAGTCGTACATCTGAGTTAACAGCTTGGGATAGAAACCGATACCAATAATGGGTACTAACAAGCAAGCAATGATAAACACTTCGCGGGGTTCAGCATCGATGAGTTGCTGATGAGAAACTAATTCTTCGTTTTCTTGACCGTAGAAAATTTCTCGCAACATTGAAAGCAGGTAGATGGGAGTTAAAATTACCCCAACTGCCATCAAAAATATGACGATGACTTTAAATGTAGAGCTATAAGCATCGCTCGTGGCAAAGCCAACAAACACCATTAATTCGGCGACAAAACCACTCATTCCTGGCAATGCTAAGGAAGCCATTGAACAAGCAGTAAACATGGCAAAAATCTTTTGCATCCGCTTACCGACACCACCCATTTCATCTAACATCAAGGTGTGTGTCCGGTCATAAGTTGCACCCACAAGGAAGAATAAACTTGCCCCAATTAGCCCGTGAGAAACCATTTGCAATACTGCCCCACTCAAGCCTAAATCAGTGAAGGAAGCAAAGCCAATAATTACAAAGCCCATGTGGGAAATTGAGGAGTAAGCAATCTTTCGCTTCAGGTTACGCTGGGCAAAGGATGTTAAGGCGGCGTAGATGATGTTTACCACCCCCAAAACCACCAGCACAGGTGCGAAATAAGCATGGGCATCGGGGAGCATTTGGGCATTCATGCGAACAAGGGCATAACCACCCATTTTCAGCAAAATACCTGCCAGCAACATATGTACAGGGGCTGTAGCTTCGCCGTGGGCATCTGGTAGCCAGGTATGTAAGGGGATAATGGGCAACTTGACAGCGTAGGCAATCAGGAAGCCAGCATACAATAATAACTCAAAATTCAAGGCGTAATCTTTGAGTGCGAGCGATCGCATATCAAAAGTCACATTATCGCCATAAAAGGCCATTGTCAAAGCCGCTACTAAAATAAATAGCGAACCACCAGCCGTATACAAGATAAACTTGGTGGCTGCATATTGGCGCTTTTTACCTCCCCAAATTGCCAACAGTAGGTAAACCGGAATCAATTCTAGTTCCCACACCAAGAAGAACAGCAGCATATCCTGAACGGCAAACACGGCGATTTGACCGCCATACATCGCCAGGAGTAAAAAGTAAAATAGCCTGGGTTTTAAGGTTACAGGCCAAGCTGCTAAGGTCGCTAGGGTGGTAATGAATCCTGTCAACAGAATTAGAGGCATAGACAAGCCATCTGCCCCTACCGACCAATTTAAATCTAGCTGGGGAACCCAAGGATAACTCTCCACCAGTTGCAAATCGGGGTTAGAGAAGTCATACCCGGTATAAAAAGCGTAAACAATCAGAGCAAAATCAATCAAACCGACAATTAAGGCGTACCAACGTATTGTTTTGCCGTCTTTATCTGGGATAATGGGAATTAGTAGCGACGCTGCGATCGGTAACAAAATAATCGTCGTCAGCCACGGGAAGTTAGCTGTATTCATTGCAATTTGTCTGCTGTCAAAATCATGTTTGTCAATGAGGCACTAGCTATTAAGTAACAGCTTTTTGCGAATTTGCCCTTCATTGTTAGGTTGATTTAATTAAATTGGCAACCCCTGATTTTTTCTTGAGGGAATCTATTTTGACATTTCAAAATGGCAAATATACGTAATATTACTGTCAGTAAAGTCCAAATATGAGCTAAAAAATACTTCTAAACTAGAATTAAGCAATCCTGTGTGGTAATTGTTCAAAAAAACGGTTTGTGCGATCGCCAAGCTTACCTTAACTTTATGCGGGCGATCGCATATCATTTATCTACTGTGTAGTCTGTCTCCCATAGCAATAATTTCATGCCCTTCTCCGATTTCACTAATCCTTACCAAAATCCGGCTAACATACCGCAGAACTATCGCCAGCATATAAATCTACAGAAGTTATTTAAAGCTGATGGTTCTTATGTGCGTCCAGCAGAAGACCCTGTAACGATGTGGGCGCTTCAGATTTTAGTAGAAGAGTACGGTGTTCCACTAGAGGCAATGGAACTAGAACTAAATTCAGATTTTGCCGAGGGAACTCATCAAGGTGGGCGACGCTATCTAGGACGGGTAGACGTTGTAGTTTACGATGACCGTTATGCTGATTCTGTAGGTAATTTGGATGTAGCCTTCATTGTGGTGGAGGCTATGGAACCAAATAAAAGAGTTGGTGGAACTGAGGCAGAAGGTTGGGTAGAGCATCTTAACCGACTCAATGCTTACATGAGTGCTTCACCATCTGCCCGTTATGCCATTTTAACCAGTGGTAAACATACAGTAATTTATCGCCGTGACCTTGACTACCCAAGAAAATTAGAACCTATTGGCGATTTACCTAAGTATGAAAGCGCCCGTGAAGCCGCACAGCACAGTCCTTATACTGTAATCCTTAATCCCAGTGAACCAGATGGGATTCAAACAGGACTCACGCCCTTATCTCGTGATAGGTTTCGGGAGGTTTTGGGAGATACACGCTCTGGTTGTCACTCTATTCTCAGAGATAACGAGGGTTTGCAGCCACAAGAAGCCGTTGATGCAATGGTTAAATTCTTGTTTGCTAAGTGGTATGACGAACAGGCAACAATTGACTTGGTAAAGCAAAAAGGCGAATCACGGGCTTATGTATTTAGTGTTAGTAATGAAACTGACCCAGAACGTTTATTAGTTCAGGTAAGAGAGACTTTTGAGAAAGCAAAGCGGTGGGAACAGGAAACACTAGCGAAAAAATTTGGTGATGATTTGGGTGTACGTTTAGCTTTTAATGAGGCTGATGTGCTGCAATTCAAGCCTCACACGACAATGGAAATCGTCAAGCGTTTACAGCCCTGGAGTTTGCGAAAATCTTCAGCAGATGTCAAAGGTGGGGTGTTTGAGGATTTTTTGAGTAAGACTTTCCGCGATGATTTAGGGCAATATTTCACACCTACACCAGTAATTAATTTAATGGTAGGGATTTTGCAACCTACAGTAAATGATTATGTTGGCGATCCTGCTTGCGGTTCAGCGCGGATGTTGACGCACGTTTTGGATTATGTGCGTAAGCAGGAGTATGCAAAAGCGATCGCAAATAATGGTGGTAATACTGAAGGGATTAATCCTGAAGAACCAACACAAGAGTTTATCAAGTTTCGAGATAATCATTTATTTGGTGCTGAATATTCTCGAAATGTTATGCACGTAGCGCGAGTTAATACTTTAATGAATGGCGCACAATATGCCGATTGAAAAGTAATGGATTCGCTGGAGCGATTGGGTAGCATTACAGGAGGAATTACAGAAGGGCTTCCAGAACGTCCTGGGTTTTACATGGGAGGGTTGACAATGATTTTAACTAATCCTCCATTTGGTTCTAAATTGACAAATGAAAGTGTTTTGAAAGACTTTGCTGGACGAGATGGGGTGACAAAAAAAAAGTGTAAGATTGCAAAAAGTATTCCTCAAGAAGTTGCTTTTTTAAATCGTTGTTTGGAATATATTGCACCAAATGGAAAGTTAGCAATTGTTTTACCTGATGGCTTGTTAGCGAATAGTTCAATGCAGGATGTAAGGGACTGGATTTTACGTTGGGCTAGATTAAAAGCAGTCATTAGTTTACCACAACAAACATTTGCACCTTATGGTGCAGGTGTTAAGACTAGCGTAGTTGTTTTAGAAAAGCGGAAAATAGCTTTATTAGCTGAAGGACAGTTAGAAATAGGACAAACACTTGTTGAAATAGATGAAGATTACGACGTTTACATGGCTCGTATTGATGATATTGGTTACGACGCGGCTGGTCGTATGTTTGTCTCTGAAGATGAGTCTCACGAACCGCTACAAGTCAAGGAGACAATTGCAGATTTTGCTCTGAGGCTGGGATGGTAGGGTGGTAGTTAAAGAATCAATGATTTTGCAAAACTGCTAGGTGTTTTAAGGAGAAATGAATAGAAGTTGGATAACTAAATCACCGATGATTATAGGTCATCGTTGGGATCATGGATATCACGCTTTTGAGCAATTATCTTTCTTTGATATTTGGTCAAAAAAGTTTGAGCTAGTGCCTCTAGGTGACATTATTCAGGACGATTCGTATGGCATCCTCACTCCGGGGGATGTTTATTTATCAACACATCCTATAACTTATGTTCGTGTTACTGATATGCGTGATAACCTACAAATAGACTTTGAGCAATCACTAAAAGTTCCAGAGGAATATTATCGTCATAAGCGAGCAAGACTCAAAAAGTATGATGTAATCTTAGCTGTCAAAGGAGCGTCAATTGCCTCGAATAAATCAGTGGCATTTATTGCTCGTGAAGTTGCTTCAAAAACAATAGTTAATGGAACTATTTTCCGATTTCAAGTCAAGCCTCCTCATAATCCTTTATATGTTGCTGTAATGCTTGAGAGCGAAATTTTAAAAAGTCAAATTCGTAAACTTCAGATTCCCAATAATGCTGTATCTTATATTGATAAGCCTTCTATTCATTCACTTCGTATTCCCCTTCCATCTAGTATTATTCAAGATTGCATTGCTCAAATAATGCAGAATACTTATGCTAGACGACAGAATAAATTATCTGAAGCAGAACAATTGTATAGAACAATTGATCAGTATATTTTAGGAGAATTAGGAATCGACCTTACTAAACTTCAAAGTCAAAATCGATCTGTAAAATCAATTAATTCTATTGCTGGCGGTCGATTTGATTTTGAAGCGGTAGTTACTTTGCAAGAAATGAATTTTGGATTTATTAAACCAGTTTTACTTAAAGAAGTTGTTAGGCAAGTTAATCAACGTGTTACTCCAGTAGATGAGTATGTAAATGAAAATATTAATTATATTGGGCTAGGTAATATTGCTTCAAATACTGGTGAATTAGTAGATTTTTTCCCAGTTAAAGGAGAGGAAGTTTTGAGTTCATCACCAAAATTTGAACTTGGTGACATACTCTTCGGGCGTATGCGGCCATATCTGAACAAAGTCTGGTTAGCTGAATTTGATGGTGTCTGTTCAGGTGAAGCAGTTGTACTTCGACCTAACAAACAAAAAGTAGACCCTGTTTTTTTACAAGCACTTCTTTTAAGTCAAATTACTCTTAATCAAGTTGTGCCATTACAGAGTGGTACTTCACTTCCTAGAGTTTCGGCATCAGATATTCTTAGTATTAAGCTGCCAATACCGGAAGACTTAAACAAACAAAGAAAAATCAGTGCCGAAATCTCACACCGTCGCCCGTTTTGCTAACCGCCAAGATGCAGACGACCACTTAAGATTTTTGCGTCGAACTATTCCCAATGGAGGTTTTGAGATTGTATTTGAACCGCCAGATGATGTAAAAAAAGACTTGAATATTTAACAAAATTTAGGGGGTTTAAATCCCCTACTAATTGATTTCTGAATTCTATTCTCGATCAATCCAGTACACAGGCTTACGTTTGTGATGTGCTATGGCTAGAATCCGAATTAAATCATCATCAACAACACGGTACAGGAGTAAATAAGGAAATTTAGGCAGAATCAACTGACGAACAGCTCCTCGAACCACCACACCAGCAGAGGGATAACGCATGAGGAGATTGACTGCACCTTCTACTTCTGCCAAGTATTCTAACCCTAGTCCCTGATTTTGTTCCTCGTAATAATTTGCGGCATCAACCAGTTCTTGCTCTGCCAATGGATGAAATACAATTCTTGTCATTGTAAAGAAGCACGAACTCGTTGAAACACTTCTTCAGCAAGAATACCAGTAATTTGATTAGTATTCATAGTTTCATCACGCTTTTGGGCTTCTTCCGTCCAACTAGCAGCGATTTCTTGATTGATCGCACTTTCTTGACCTAACCTTTCCAGTAATCTTGCTAATAAAATCACTTGAGAATCTTTTGGAAGTGCAAGAACTTCAGCTTCAAGCTGTTCAAGGGTCATAGTGAGTACCTAAACTCTCTAGTACAGTACCTCTTATTTTACTGGAAGTAAAAACCATAAAACCTCAACACTAAATACTGCTGAAGAATTCAAGCCAAAAAAAAAGAGTCTAAATTAGACTCTGAAAAAACTTAGGGGTGGACACCTGCCCACCCCTATTAAAATCAGGTGACACCAAAGAATATGACTAAGCCCAAAACAGCCCCAAAAACAATTAAGGCATA
This sequence comes from Nostoc sp. TCL26-01, assembly GCF_013393945.1. Classification (NCBI taxonomy): domain Bacteria; kingdom Bacillati; phylum Cyanobacteriota; class Cyanophyceae; order Nostocales; family Nostocaceae; genus Nostoc; species Nostoc sp. TCL26-01. Next base: position 5,025,162 of record NZ_CP040297.1, on the reverse strand, counting down.
GAATTGAACACGACCATTTTCCAGGTATTTCAGACCTTCGCCACTAACGAGGGTGAAGAAACCTGTCAAGTTAACAGCACCATCGACAACGCGGAAATCAACTTCCATGACCTGTCTAGCGAGGCGGCGTAACCCAAGGACAAATACACGATGGTAAATGTCATCGAAGTACCACTTGTTGAGAGATAGTTCGTAGAGTGGCTTGATTTTAGATGCGATCGCAGCTGGGTCAATTTTACGCTGTAAGTACATCAAAGAAGCCAAGGTAATGCCAATCAAGGAAATACCCACTGAACCACCCGCCATGACGTAAAACTCATTGGGGTCGAACTCAGCCGCTTTTTCTAGAACTTCAGCCAAACTTTCTGTGGGCGAAAAAATGAACCGTTCAAAGTAATTGTTGTACGGTGTGCCTGTTAACCCAATCAAAATTGAAGGTACAGCTAAAACTAGCAATGGCAAGGTCATTGTCCAAGGTGACTCATGAGGTGAATCGCTATGATGACCATGAGAACCATGATGATCCCCAGTTGCCTCTAGTTCGCCTTTTTTCATCGCCCCAGGGCCAAAAGTTGGTACGGGTTCTTCTGACTCTATTTCCAAGACGATGGTGGCAGCTTGCTTGAGTTTATCCTTGATTTTCTGGTCAGTACCCCGGAATTTGCCTTCAAATGTCGAGAAATACATTCTAAACATATAAAAAGCAGTGATTCCAGCCGTCAACCAGCCCACTAACCACAAAAATGGGTTAGCTGCATAGGCTGCACCGAGAATTTCATCTTTTGACCAGAAACCGGCAAAGGGAGGGATACCAGAAATTGCCAAGCAACCAATCAAAAAGGTCAATCCCGTCACGGGCATATACTTCCGCAGTCCGCCCATTAAGCGCATATCTTGGGCCAAGGCGGGATCATGGCCGACGACTCCTTCCATGCCATGAATCACAGAACCAGAACCCAAGAACAGCATCGCCTTGAAATAGGCGTGAGTCATCAGGTGAAACAAGCCAGCACTATAAGCGCCGACTCCCATTGCCATCACCATGTAACCCAATTGGGAGATGGTGGAGTAAGCCAAGCCCTTTTTGATGTCATTTTGGGTAATGGCAATAGTCGCGCCCAAAAATGCTGTAAATGCTCCTGTGAAGGCAATCACGTTCATTGCAGCTGGAACGTGTTCAAACACAGGGTACATCCGCGCGATCAAGAAGACACCAGCTGCCACCATTGTTGCCGCGTGGATTAAGGCTGAAATGGGGGTGGGTCCTTCCATCGCGTCTGGTAGCCAGACATGGAGGGGAAATTGGGCTGATTTAGCCACTGGGCCCAGAAACACGAGGATTGCCAGCAGAATGGCGAGGAAATTGCTCACAGAACCAGTCTGTACCAAATCGGCTAGGCGATCGCCCATTATGCCAAAATCGAAGCTGCCTGTTGCCCAATACAAGCCCAGGATGCCCAATAGTAGACCAAAGTCCCCAACGCGGTTGGTGACAAATGCCTTTTGACAAGCATCTGCTGCTGACTTGCGATCGTACCAAAAGCCTACCAGCAAGTAAGAACACATCCCCACTAGTTCCCAGAAGATATAGACCTGGACTAGGTTGGGGCTAACAACCAGACCCAACATCGAGGAGCCAAACAAGCTGAGATAGGCATAAAATCTTACGTATCCTGGATCATGAGCCATGTAGCCATCAGTGTAAACCATGACTAAAAAAGCTACAGTTGTGACAATCACCAGCATCAGAGATGTCAGGTTGTCAATCGTGTAACCCATGCTCAGATGGAAATTGCCTGCTGCTGCCCATTCTAGAGTGCGGAGATATGGGGCGTGTCCTTGGATTTGACTCCACAGCAAGGCAAACGACAGACCCATTGCTGCGCCCATGAGGGAAATGATCAACACAGCATTCAGCTGGCGCAGGTGGTTTGTCGTCTGATTTACGGAAATTAAGCCTAGACCGACCAGCATTGCCCCTAGAAGTGGCAAAACCGGAATCAGCCAAGCATATTGATAAATTACTTCCATCACTGACGCTTACTTTTAGGATTCTTGACTAACTGAGGACAGCGCTGTGTACGGCTACCACCGCAGGCGACTGTCCGCGTCGGAACTGTTAATAATTGTGACACACACCCTAGAGGATAAAATACCCCGCCTAATAACAATTAGACGGGGTATTAAGCATGGTTTTAGATTTGAGTAGCAGGAAGCAGGTATTGGTGCATGGAAACCGGGCAAAAATTTTACCCAATCCCCGAACCCTGATCCCCCATCCCCAATCATGCTGTCCGACATTCCCACTCTGCCGTTTTAGCGCCACTGTAGACTTTAGAACGGGTACTGTAGGTAAGTCTGATTTCTTCTAACGCCAGACGCAAGTCATCCCGGCCACGAAAACCTTCTAAACGATGGCGCACAACCCCATTTTCAATCAGAAGTAATGTGGGTAATGATTTTAAGCGATAAGTGTTAGACAGCTTGAAATTGTCGTCAGCGTTAATCCCCACTAGTTTTATGTGTTCGCCGCATTGAGATTGGAACTGTAATAGCAGTGGGTGGATAATGCGACACAAGCCACACCAAGGCGCTTCAAAATTAACTAAAACTGGAACTGGAGATTCTAAAACTTCTTGAGTAAATGTCCGCTCACTAACCGACAACACCATGATGCCTCTAGAATTATAGGGTTTTACTATCAAACTAGCTATCAGCAAAAGAAGTTAGCAAGCTAGTTAATGTCTTATGGCAGCTATATTTCAACATTGCTTTTGACTCTGAACCAGAAAGTCACTAGACATTAAAGACTGCTTTCAGGCTTTTTGCCTCTGATATTTATTCTACTGGAGAGAATATCTTGACTGCTGTGTCTTATTCTTCCGAGGAGAGTTGACTGCTTGGCAACTTAACGACCATGAAAATATCCAAATAAATGAGCATACCCCCACTAACAGCTGTTTCAATTCATCCTACATTGATTTGGTAGCACTTGATAAGTAGGAATTTTCACTAAGTTAGTATTTTCTTTTGATAGCGGGGATCATGTAAAACTACCACCTTAACCTACTGGTGGCGACAAACAACAGGGGGTGCGCCCACCAAAGTAAAGCGACAAAAACAGCAACTCCTAAATAAGCAGGACGAATAAACTCTATCCATTTGATAGATTGGCGGCCATCCAGAACTGCCAGAAAAGGGATAATTGATGTGCGTTGTTTGACCATGACAAAAGCATCGCCGTAACGCGACAATAGACGGCGATCGCCATGCCAAACCCCAAATAAATGGTGCAAAATCAACCCCACAGAAGTCACCAAGGTAAAGCTAGTCCCTAGCCACAAAGTATGGGCTACACACCAAATTATCTGCCCTACCATCTGGGGATGGCGAGTGATGCGGATAATTCCTGTTTCATACAAATGTACTTGGGGCTTTTGAATGGCAGCAATTTCTAGTAGATTGAAGGTGGCAGGATACAAAAACAAAAATGAAATCGCTGACAACACCCAAACTAGCGCTTTTATACCTGGTACACCTTGTACCTGCCAGAGTTGCCAGCCATCGTAGCGATGATTAAAAAAGTAAATAATTAGTATGCCAGCCAACGGTAGACTGATTAATGCAAAAATAATGCGATAAAGCCTTGGCCCAATGTACTTTTCTGCCCAAGGTCGCAAAGCTGCTCCACCACTATGGGCGATCGCAAAGGATAATTGTAACCCCAGCATGACAAAATGACTCGGAGTCAACCAAGGATTCAGCATCATAGACACAGGTGAAGTAATTTAAAGAAAAGTTAATTCCATACCACCAATACCACAAAGTATTCAACAGGAGACTTCATCTAAAAATTTAGGACTTACCCAATTTCCCAGATTTTTCATGCTTTTTGTCTCATTGACCATTGATTTGTTACTAACGCTGCTCCTTTCCATGTTTGTAGGTTGAGCCTTATGTCTGACCTTCCTTTCACTTTAGATCAACTACGTATTCTCAAAGCGATCGCTGTAGAAGGGAGCTTCAAGCGCGCTGCTGATAGTCTTTATGTCTCCCAACCTGCTGTGAGTTTGCAAGTGCAAAATTTAGAACGGCAGTTGGATGTACCTCTATTTGACCGTGGCGGACGGCGCGCTCAATTAACTGAAGCAGGGCATCTACTGTTAAGCTATGGGGAAAAAATCCTCAGTCTGTGCCAAGAAACTTGCCGCGCTATTGAAGATTTACAAAATCTCCAAGGCGGTACTTTAATTGTCGGCGCTTCGCAAACTACTGGTACATACCTTTTGCCCAGGATGATTGGGATGTTTCGCCAAAAATACCCCGATGTCGCAGTCCAACTACACGTCCACTCGACTCGCCGCACTGCTTGGAGTGTCGCTAATGGACAGGTAGATTTAGCCATCATTGGTGGCGAAATCCCTGGAGAATTAGCAGAATCTCTAGAAATTATCCCCTATGCAGAGGATGAATTAGCTCTGATTTTGCCCGTCTTCCATCCTTTTACCAAACTGGAAACCATTCAAAAAGAAGATTTATATAAACTGCAATTCATTGCTCTAGATTCACAATCCACAATTCGCAAAGTCATTGACCAAGTACTAGCTCGCTGTGAAATTGATACTCGACGATTTAAAATCGAAATGGAATTAAATTCCATTGAAGCCATTAAAAATGCTGTGCAATCTGGTTTAGGTGCAGCCTTTGTTTCTACCTCCGCCATAGCTAAAGAACTGCAAATGAGTGTGCTACATCGCACTCCTATTGAAGGTGTAGTTGTCAAGCGAACTTTGTGGTTGATTTATAACCCCAATCGTTATAGATCAAAGGCCGCAGAAGCTTTTAGTCAAGAAATTTTGCCCCAATTTGCTACACCTGACTGGAATCAAGATGTGTTAAAATTAGAACAAAAAAGGATAGTGGTAAATGCACTGGATGCAGCATTACCCAATGCTGGCGACGAAGACTAATCCTTTGTCAACAGTCAACACCTGCATTTCTCACAAAATGGTAGGGGCGGGTTCACAAATATGCTTCAATCATTCATAAATATCTCGTAAACCCGCCCCTACAGCCTCTGGACTTCGGTTTGATAAATTTCGTGAGAAATTCGGGAACAGTAAGATAGTGCGTTTCTGAGCCAAATCCGTGGGCAAGTTTCCCACGCCACTTGCTACAACTTTGTCAACCAAAGCAACGCAGTGGCTTGACTTGAGAGGTGGCGTGTCGCCTGGCATCGGCAAGCAACTATCTAACCTGTAAGAGTCAATAACTTTTGTCTGGTGACTAATGGCTAATGACTAAAAACAAACATGGAAGTCTACTGTACTCGTCCACGTTGTCCCAGTCCACAAAATCATTTTTCCGATTTAGATGACATCGCCACATTAAGAACCGCACAGCAGAAATACTGCATCAGTTGTGGTATGCCTCTGATGTTAGATGGTCGCTACGTACCAAACAAGTTATTGGGTAGAGGTGGTTTTGGTTCTGCATTCCTAGCACGCGATCGCCGGATTCCTGGAATGCGTTCCTGTGTAGTGAAGCAGTTCCAACCTGTCGGCAATTTAACACCAGAACAAAGAGAAATTGCCGAAAAACTGTTTGAAAGAGAAGCAGAAGTATTAGCTTACATAGGCGAAGAACACGAACAAATTCCCAATTTATTCGCCTATTTTCCCATGACAGTTACCAACTCTCAACCAGGACAAGAAGACCAGTTTTTTTACTTGGTACAAGAATACATTGATGGGCAAAACTTAGAAGCAGAATTAGCCCAAAAAGGTAAATTTTCCGAACAGCAAGCCATAGATTTACTGCAAGAAATTCTCCCCATCCTCAAATTTATCCACGATAAACACATCATTCACCGAGACATCAAACCTTCTAACATTATGCGTCGTCGGGATGGCAAACTCGTACTACTCGATTTTGGTGCAGTTAAACAAGTCACAACTGTCTCGGCTGTTGGTGCTGGTTCTTCCACCGGCATCTATACTCCGGGCTTTGCCGCACCTGAACAAATCACAGGCAATCAAGTATTTCCTGCCACAGACTTATACGCGCTAGCTGCAACTATTCTCAACCTCTTGACAGGAGAAGAACCGACTAAATTGATTGATCCTCAAACAAATAAATGGATCTGGCGACAGCACGCGAATGTCAATCGTCATCTGGCTTATATTTTAGACAAAATGCTCTTACCTGCTGTCAAAGAGCGTTTTCCCTCAGCCGACGAAGTACTAGTGGCGATCGCTCAGTACTTAGCACCCCCAACAGTCTCACTACCTGCCAAATCCAGAAAATCTCCAGCAACTTTCTCCACTCAGGAATTATTAGCAGGTGCGGCGTTTAGTGGCTTTGAAGGCGCATTTATTGCGATCGCCTCCTCCTCTCTCATCCAATCACCCATAATTTCTGTGAGTCTGTCAGCTGTAATATTAGGATTGTTGATATTTGCCCAAAGCAGACGATGGATCGAAAAAATTGATTTGTTAATCATTGCTGGCGTTAGTTTGGCTATTCTTTTGTTTATTCCGGGAATTACCTTTCCACAGGTTGTAGTTTTACCAGTTGCTGCCAGTTTAATCGCGATCGCAGCTACAGCAATATTCCGTCTCGTTTATAAATTACTATCTCGGATAATTTAACAAAATTTTTCGCGTTAATAGAGAGATATGTCTCAAAAAAACGAAACACTTTTACTTTTATTATCCAGCATTATCCCCATTGGCTTAATATTAGCTGGTTTATGGTTTTTTAGAGATATCTGGCAACCAAAGCCAAATAGCAATCAGCCTAATAATATTGCGCAAAATCAGTCCAACGGCAAATGCGAAGTGCCAAACCTACCCCAAGGAACATTCAACTACGGTGACAGCACTACTTGGGCCCCCATTCGCAAAGATGTAGACTCAGAACTGCAAAAACGCTGCCCCGGCTTTATCTTACGTTATGTCCAACCCCCCTCTGGTAAACCCGGTTCTGGCACTGGTATTCGGATGTTGATAGATAATCAACTAGCTTTTTCTCAATCTTCTCGCTCAGTTCAGCCCCAAGAAAACTCCGCCGCACAACAAAAAGGATTTACTCTCAAAGAAATTCCCGTAGCAATTGATGGTATTGCTATTGCTGTCAATCCCAATCTCAATATTCCTGGTTTAACTGTCTCTCAACTTAAAGACATCTACACTGGCAAGATTACCAATTGGCGTGAAGTAGGTGGAACCAATTTACCTATTACACCCTTTTCTCGTAATCAAGAAGCCGGCGGTACAGTGGAATTTTTTGTGCAGAATGTGCTGGAAGGGGAGCGTTTTGCCAATAATGTCAGCTACATTGGCACAACTACAGAAGCTTTGCGCAAATTAGCTGCCAACCCTGGGGGAATTTACTACGCCTCAGCCCCAGAAGTTGTACCCCAATGTACTATTAAGTCTTTAGCAATTGGACGCACAAGTCAGCAATTGATCACTCCATACCAGGAACCATACATTTCCCCATCTCAATGCCCCAATCAGCGTAATCAATTGAATGCTCAAATGTTTCGTAGTGGTGAATATCCTATTACCCGCAATTTATTTGTCATTATCAAACAAAATGGTCAGGTAGACCAACAAGCTGGTGAAGCTTACGCCAATTGGCTACTGTCATCTCCAGGACAAGAACTGTTAGAGAAAGCAGGTTTTATTAGAATCAAGTAATTAATCTTGACTCCAGGCAGAATAATTTTAGATTTGTAATTTTGAATTGTTACCCAAAGTTGGGTTCCTCAATGTCCAACCAGACCCTTGCCGTTGGGGCGAATGTAGGGACTTAAGATTAGTCTAGACCGAGAAGCGATACTTACGGTAAGCTGCGCTAACGTCCTCCCTAAATGTCTCGGTGACTAGATAAATTGAACATTGAGGCTTTGCTAAAAGACAGCCCGATTGCACAATCTTTAATTGAGTTGAGCAGTAAGTGAGTGTTGCTGGCGACGACTTACTGCTAAGAGATCGGGGGATAGGAACTGATGACTGGAGCTTGAAAGTCTAAATTTTACCCACATTTGCTATTGCTGTAGACAAAGTGGTAGTTCCCAACCGTAGATGCCCTATAAACAATAAACAGTCAAAGATGCTTTAGCTAGCTCTATTAATTGACTCTGCTGGCAAACAAATAAGATTATCCCCTTGCGTGAGGATTAAACCACGTTGACGCAGTTTACCCATTAAGCGGGTGACAGTTACACGAGTGGAACCGATCGCACTACCAATTTGAGCATGAGTCAAAGGGAAAGGCAAACAATAACCACGAATCACATCGGGATCGGTGTCGCTCATGGCAGGCTCTCCATATTCCTCAATTAACAAAGTGAGGAATCCTAAGAGTCTATCAATTGTACGCCGTTGACCCAAAGCACTCAGCCATAGTAGCTTGCGCTGGTGTTGATATCTGAAAGCATCCATTACTTCACGGCGGAAGTGAGGCCAGTTATCTAAGTCGTGCCAATACATCCACAGCACGGCTGTTTGATCAACGTGAGCGTATGATTGGAGCGTAAATGGAGACTGAGCAACAATTTCAAACGGCTGTCCTGCGCCGACAAAACCCAAGAAAGCTTCTTCTGGAGTTCTGTTGATGCGTCGAGAAGTCAGTTGACTGGCAGTAGCACTCACTTGGGCTGTTCCCACCATGCGGATTGCGCCTCTCTGCACAAGATACAGCAAACCAGGTCTGGCTGGAATGCGTTCATCTTTGCTGAAAGTACGACAGCGATAGTGTTCTTGAGCCCAGTCAAGAATTCGTTGCCAAGTCAAAAAAGGCCGTGATGCCTCAGAAAAGGAGGATGGAGATTGCATAGGTAACAAAGAGCGTTCGGCTGAAAACAAAGACGTCATAAAAAGTGCAAGGAGTGTCTTTGTATTTGTTGAAGTAGGCTTAACGCCTAACAGCGTCAGCCACCCAAAAAGTAGAGGGTAAATTACTCTCTACTATTTTGTTATACTTTCTACTGTACAATGACGGTAGTAAAGTTTACATATTATTCATCGAATATTTATCAAATTTTATGCTATTCTCATTTTTCTTCGATCAGAATAATATTATATCTAAAGACAGATGACAGGCTTATCAGTAATTTATGAAACAAAAATTTTCATAAAGACTAAGTGGAGCATGACTTATCAGTAAGTAAAAGTACAGCATTGAAGCAGTTAGTATACAGTTACTTACTAGCTGTTCTAGATAATTACAACCATCATCTAAAACAGCAAAGCATATTAAACAGAAAAATTCCTCTGTATAAAGGTAGAGATAACCAAAAAATTTTATATATCTCAGACCTAGCGCTGATGTTATCAAAATCTCATAATCGAGCCACAACTGAGGTCAGCAATTTTATCGCTTCTCATCTTTGGGCTATTTCTAGTGAAATATTTCTTGTGCAAATTGTATCTCCTGGATCGATTCATATCACAATCACAGATTCTTTGTTAGCAATTTGGTTGCAACATCTGGCAATCAAAGGTTTAGGAGAAAATGAGCTAGGTGTAAATCACAGGAGAGTAAAAATTGTAGATTCATCTCGCTTATTTACTATTTTTCACGCTCATGCACGTTGCTGCTCATTGATATTATTAGCTGCTCGTGAGGGATTAATTGAAATTGAGAAACAACTTCCAGACAATAGTGAATTATTGGGGAATTTGCGATTAGTAAACACAATCCCTTGGCTAAATAGTCATACCAAACTACGCTGCCATCATCCCCATGAGATGAGGTTAATTTCTGAGTTAGTCAGAGTAGTAGATGAGCTTATGTGTTCGGATAGTGGTGTGGTGAATTGGGAAAAACTGGGATTAGACTTGAGTCAAGCTTTTGCAGATTTCTACCGCTACTGTCGTATTTGGGGTGAGGTGAAAACTAACTTTCCAGAACTAGCTCAAGTCAGGTTGGGCTTGGTCATGGTCACGCAAAAAGTGTTGAGGTTTTTGCTAGAGACAAAATTAGGAGTAATTGCACCTTGGGAACTTTAGAGATTGATGAGTGCTGAGTGCTGAGTGCTGAGTGATGAGTGCTGAGTGCTGAGTGCTGAGTGCTGAGTGATGAGTGCTGAGGATCGAACCAATGAAAAAATCTTAGTTTCCTTAAACCCCTACACCCCTACCAAATCAGTTACCAGTTAACAGTTATCAGTTATCAGTTAATAAACGTTCACTGTTTATACCCCTACACCCCTAAACTCACAAAAAGACAATAAAAACTTTTATTACTAAGTATTGACTCATGAGATTACCTCGGTTATATTATCTGGTGTGTGAGGAGCGAACCAGCAAGAACACCGAGACGAAACACGGCCAGTCGTCGGTGTTCTTTCTGATTTTTAGGGTTTTTTATCGGGTTCTAAATTTAAAGTTAGGCAAAATATCCAAAATAAAAAAGGGAGATAAGTCCCTGTTTTTTTGTACTTTTTGATAAAGAATTTGACAGAATATTTCTTCAACCCAGGAGAAATTTTTCAATTGCCACGGCTACACCATCTTCCTCGACGCTGGGGGCGACCCATTGGGCGATCGCTTGCACATCTGGAGGAGCGTTACCCATAGCGATACCGATGCCGGCATACTGGAGCATTTCGACATCATTGAAGTTATCACCAATGGTGATCACGTTGGTGTTTTTGATTCCTAGTAATTCTTCTGCTAGGTAACGTACAGCATTACCTTTGTTGACAGTGGCATGAGTCGCCTCAAAGAAAGTGGCAACGGATGTAGTCAGATAAAGTTCGGCTGGTGTATATTGACGACGCAAACTGCCTAAGAGTTTGTTGATTACCTCTATGTCATCACATAATGCTAATATTTTTGTCGGTTCATTGGTTAAAACTTGGCGTAAATCACCTACAGCAATCGGTGTAATACCTGAGCGTTGCCCATAAATTTGCGTTTCTCTGGTGACTTCTCGCACATACAGCTGATCATTGATGTAGAAGTGGATAGATAAAAGCGATCGCCATTGTGGTTGTTCAAAATAATTTAGTAATTCATAGGCAATTTCTCTCGCTAGAGGTAGATGCTGATGGATTTTTTGGTTAGTGGGGTCTTGAATCCAGGCTCCTTGATAAGCTACCAATGGCAAGTTAGAGTTAATTTCCTGATGAAAGCGTAGTGCCGAGCGATACATTCTACCCGTGGCGATCGCTACATGAATACCTCGTGCTTGCACGGCGGCGATCGCTTGCTTGACAGTTGGACTGATAGTATTCGATTCCCCTGAAATTGTCCCATCTATGTCCAATACCAGCAGTTTGATCTCTTCCGTAGCCTGAGTAGCAATGGATGTTTGATTCATAAATTTCTCAGAGTTGTGAATTACCGATTGCCTAGTTTCTGAAATAAACAACCTACTTTCTCTAAATCTTTATCACCTGGTTTAATTTCTACACCACTAGATAGGTCAATCCCATCAGGATGAATTTGGCTGAGGGCTGCTAAAATATTATCTGGTGTTAGTCCCCCAGCTAGTAACCAAGGGCAAGTAGGGACAAATTGTTGCAACATTTGCCAATCTAGGGTTTGACCTGTACCACCTAATTTTTGGGGATGATAAGCATCCAGCAGTAAAGTATCTATACATGGAGTGTAAATCGCTGCTAGCTGTAGGTCATCAACACGACGAATTCTTAAGGCTTTGAGAATTTCTACTTGGGGTAGAGATTGCCGTAATTGGTAGCAAAATTCTGGTGTTTCATCACCATGTAACTGAACACCAGTTAAACCCGATTCCCGAACGATGTGACTAATTTCGTTGATACTGGTATTGGCAAAGACTCCGATTTTGTCGATGTTTACTGGTAAGTTTGCCACTACTAGCTGGATTTGTGCGGCGCTGATGTAACGAGGAGACGAAGGTACACACATAAATCCTAGCGCTGTTGCCCCTAAAGCAGCGATCGCTTCTGCCTGTTGTGGTTGTGTAATACCGCAAATTTTAACCCGCATAAAAATTTCAGATATTTGATAACAAAAAAAGAGCGAATTTTTGTGGATGAATTTCGGTTGTGTCCTGACTAACTCTATAATTCTCTAGGTATACATTAACTTTTCACCTCATATTAGGAGACAAAAGATTGATTTCATCAACTTTATTAGCAGCAGCTGCAACTGTACCCGCAACACCTGAGTGGAGTCCCACTGTCGCAATTATTATTAGTGCTAGCAGTATAGTTGCGCTGCTGTTGGCTACGAGAATTCAATATCCCCAAGTCGGCCCGAAGTTACCTGGGTTACCTATTAGTCTCCCAGCCTTTATTGGTGCAATGGCCTTTGGTCATGTTCTTGGTATTGGCATAGTTTTAGGATTAACTAATATCGGTCGTCTGTAAATTGGCTGACGTTAAGATTTGATTATTCATGTCTTAACGAATCAATAGAGACGTTGCACGCAACGTCTCTACAATCAAAAATATATTTTTTTGTTTTTTAAATATTCGCATCGGCTGGATTGCTATTCTAAAATCTAGGAGATATTGACCAACGACTGCTGACTAGATAATCTCTGTGGGTGAGAAATTTTGGATTTAGACACTTTAAAGTACATAAATAAAAGAAAATTTGTATACAAAAAGCACGCTGAAAGTGTCTGCTATGTCGGCTGAAAATATTTAGTTTCAGGACAATGTAATGCAAACGAATTGGAGAATTGGTTCTTTATTTGGTATTCCCCTATTTTTAGACCCTTTATGGTTCATCATTCTGGGGCTAGCAACTCTCAATTTCGGTGTGGCTTACCAAGAATGGGGAACAGTAATAGCATGGAGTGCTGGGATCACTATGGCGCTGTTGCTGTTTGGTTCAGTATTATTACACGAATTAGGTCACAGTTTAGCAGCGCGATCGCAAGGAATTAAAGTTAACTCGATTACTCTATTTTTGTTTGGTGGGATTGCGGCGATTGAAGAAGAATCGAAAACTCCTCTGAAGGCGTTTCAAGTAGCGATCGCTGGGCCTTTGGTGAGTGTTGGTTTATTTTTGCTGTTACGATTGGCAGGGGTGATTGTCCCAGATGCTAGCCCTATCAGCGTGATGGTGGGTGATTTAGCCAGAATTAACCTTGTTGTTGCCTTATTTAACTTGATTCCGGGGCTACCTTTAGATGGGGGTCAAGTTTTGAAAGCTGCTTTATGGCAAATCACTGGGAACCGCTTTCAAGCAGTACATTGGGCAGCCAAGGCGGGACAAATTTTAGGATATTTGGCGATCGCTCTGGGATTTGTGGTAGATTTCTTGACTAGGGAATTAGTCACGGGTTTATGGATTGCTCTACTAGGTTGGTTTGCTATTCGTAATGCTAATTCTTATGACCGCATCACTACATTACAAGAAACTTTGCTGAAGCTGACAGCCGCCGATGCTATGACTCGTGATTTTCGTGTCATCGATGCTGATCAAACTTTACGTTCCTTTGCTGATACTTACCTATTGGAGACTACAGCACCAGAGGTTTATTTTGCTGCATCTGATGGACGTTATCGAGGTATGGTGGCTATTGAGGATTTACGCTTAGTGGAAAGAAGCGACTGGGAAAAGCAAACTCTCCACAGTATTGTTCATCCTTTGACAGAGATACCTACTGTTTCTGAGTCAACTTCTATTGCAGAAGTAATTAATCAACTAGAAAATAAACAATTACCCCGCATGACGGTACTGACACCTGCTGGTGCTGTCGGTGGTGTGATTGATCGTGGTGATATTGTCAAGTCATTAGCACAAAAATTAGGATTGCGAATTAGCGATGCGGAAATTAAACGCATCAAGGAAGAAGGTAGTTATCCGTCTGGGTTACAGTTGGGGGTAATTGCCAAGTCAGTGAATTAGTAGCGATCGCTCCCACGAGAAGTAATGAGTGCTGAGTGCTGAGTTGTCAGTTGTCAGTTCTAATAACTAATGACTATTGACTATTGACTATTGACTAATGACTAAATCATCTAATTCTTGCTGCATTCGTGTACAAACAAGTTCGTAACAAGCATTTACATAGTTACGGTCTTTGGCTGCATCTTCGCCATACCTTTCAAAAATAATCGGACTACAAACACGAGTATGAATTTTGATTGGTAGGGGAATATTTGGTAGAGGGCCGATAGATAAACCCCAGGGCAAACCTAAATATATGGGAAAAACACCTGGATCTATTTTATATAACCAAGGTAAACCCTGTTGATGTAATTGTTTTACTACATCGTAGCAATCACCTAAGACAATCAACGTATCATGAGCGCCAACTGATATCAAAGGAATAATGGGAACGGCTTGTTTTAATGCCAGTTTGATAAAACCTTTATGACCGGCAAATTGGATTTGATAACGTTGGCTGTGAGGACGAAACATATCATATTGTCCTCCAGGATAAACGAGAACGCTAGCACCCAAATCAAAAGCAGCATTAGCCATTTTTGGGTGTGCAGGAATCGCGCCTAATTTTTCCGCTAGTCCAGCTATTTGTGGACTCACCTGCCAAGCATAAGGGTGCATTAAACCATACACCAAACGCCCAGTCCCAAATCTCCGGAACCAATCGTACATCATCATCACCATGTCAGGTGAAGCCATGCCACCATTATGAGAACCGACTAGCAGCACTTTGCCTTCCCTGGGGATATGATGCCATCCATCAGTGGTGACTCGGAAGTAATAACGGTAAAACCACTCCCATACAGGCATTAATGATGCAATAAACTGAGGATCTCGCGCTGTTAAGAGCGAAGCTTGTGTATGGGCAGATGTAGTCATTACTAGATTACTGTCATGATCATGGATCTATTTTGAAGTGTATCCGAGAAAATAGCAGATACTTAAGACTAGCCCTTTCAACTATTACGAATCAATGCTTTTGGCTATCCTCTAAAGTTTCTCGAAGATAAGTGAAAATTGCCTGCTTTCCTTGTTTGACAATTTCAGGTGGTGGAAAGATTAATGGATTGTTATCGAGGAATAGCCATTTCAAGTTGGAGAGTTGGCAAATTTCTGGCGGTAGGCTGCTCAGTTGATTATTATCAAGGTGTAGCCCCATCAACTTTGAGAGTTGGCAAATTTCTGGCGGCAAGCTACTCAGTTGATTGTTCTTGAGAGTTAGCATGATCAAGTTGGAGAGTTGGCAAATTTCTGACGGCAGGCTGCTCAGTTGATTATTATCAAGGTATAGCCCTGTCAAGTTAGAGAGTTGGCAAATTTCTGACGGCAGGCTGCTCAGTTGATTGTTATCGAGAAATAGCCACATCAAGTTAGAAAGTTGGCAGATTTCTGACGGCAGGCTCCTCAGTCCCTCGCCAGAGAGGTCTAGCTCTGTTAGATTTTCTCTAGCAGCTTTTTCAATGATTTGCAACAGTTCTTTGTTTGCCATCGATCATATATCGATCATATTAAGTATTTTAAGGTGAAACAGACTAAGTTTATTAAGAGGACGTTGGAAAAGTCTGTTTCTTTGTCATGTTGAATGCAGCGTAGCGGAATGAAACATCTCGGTATGTGCCACAAAACCTAGATTCTGACTGACGCTCCGCTCCAGTCAGAATGACATTTTTATACCTACTGAAACTTTTCCAACACCCTCTAAACCTGATGTTCAATGTTGCAGATTTATTTAAGTGGGTGTTCTTTGGCAAATATGCTTTGTAGGAAATGTGACGCTGAAAGCTATTGATCTCAATCGGCTATTTACTTCTCCATCGCAGCCACATTTACAAAGCTCCTAGAATTGTGACAATTACGCTAGAATTATTAAAGCTTCTTTACAGAATTTGCCGAACATCCCCAATTCTGTTAAAACAGCCTAGCACACCAATGTAAACTCAAAAATTCTCTCTAAATTTTACCGAAAGCCTCTATGACGCTCCCAATTCGTAACGTCGCCATTATCGCCCACGTTGACCACGGCAAGACCACCCTGGTTGATGCACTCCTCAAACAATCCGGCATTTTCCGCGAAGGCGAAGACGTTCCGGATTGCGTCATGGACTCCAACGCTCTAGAACGAGAACGGGGTATCACCATCCTGTCGAAAAATACAGCCGTTCGCTACAAAGAAACCCTCATCAATATTGTTGATACTCCGGGACACGCCGATTTTGGTGGTGAAGTGGAACGGGTACTCGGCATGGTTGACGGATGTCTGTTGATTGTCGATGCCAATGAAGGCCCCATGCCGCAAACACGGTTTGTGTTGAAAAAAGCTTTGGAAAAAGGGCTACGCCCCATTGTTGTCATCAACAAAATTGATCGCGCCAAGGCTGATCCCCACGTTGCTGTTGATAAAGTTTTGGATCTGTTCTTGGAACTAGGTGCAGATGAAGACCAATGTGATTTTACCTATCTGTTTGCTTCCGGTATGGGCGGTTATGCCAAAGAGAGCATGGAAGCAGAAGCAGTAGATATGCAGCCTCTGTTTAATGCCATTCTGCAACACGTTCCACCACCAGTAGGCGACATCAACAAGCCTCTACAATTGCAAGTCACAACCTTAGATTATTCTGAATATCTGGGACGGATTGTCATTGGTAGAATTCACAACGGCACTATCCGCACTGGACAACAAGCAGCACTTGTGACAGAAAGTGGTAATATTGTCAAGGGCAAAATTACTAAGTTGATGGGTTTTGAAGGCTTGAAGCGGGTAGAAATGGAAGAAGCTACCGCCGGTTACATTGTGGCTGTGGCTGGTTTTGCTGATGCTTATATTGGCGAAACAATTACCGACCCCAACGAACCCCAAGCTTTACCACTAATTAAAGTAGATGAACCAACCTTACAGATGACTTTCTGGGTGAATGATTCACCTTTTGCGGGTCAAGAAGGTAAATTGGTGACATCAAGACAAGTACGCGATCGCCTATTCCGCGAACTAGAAACCAACGTCGCCCTGCGAGTAGAAGAAACCGATTCTCCCGATAAATTCCTCGTTTCCGGTCGTGGTGAACTCCACTTGGGTATTTTAATCGAAACCATGCGCCGTGAGGGTTTTGAGTTCCAAGTATCTCAGCCACAAGTAATTTACCGCGAAATCAACGGACAACCTTGCGAACCTTATGAATTGCTGGTGCTAGACGTTCCTGCTGATGCTGTTGGTAGCTGTATCGAACGCTTAGGACAACGCAAAGGCGAAATGCAAGATATGCAGCCTGGTAGTGGCGATCGCACTCAACTAGAGTTTGTCATTCCCGCCCGTGGTTTGATTGGTTTCCGGGGTGAATTTATGCGGATGACTCGTGGTGAAGGCATCATGAACCACAGTTTCCTAGATTACCGTCAACTCAGTGGGGAAATTGAAGCCCGTAACAAAGGTGTTCTCATCTCCTTTGAAGAGGGTGTTTCCACCTTCTACGCCATGAAAAACGCTGAAGATAGAGGCTCATTCTTTATCACTCCCGGTACTAAAGTTTACAGAGGTATGATTGTGGGAGAACACAATCGTCCCCAAGATTTAGAACTGAATGTTTGCAAAACCAAGCAGTTAACTAACCACCGTGCTGCTGGTGGCGATGAACTAGTACAATTACAAGCGCCAATAGACATGAGTTTAGAGCGTGCTTTGGAGTACATCGGCCCTGATGAATTAGTGGAAGTTACACCACAATCAATTCGGCTGCGGAAGATGGCGAAGAAATTGGCAAAACGGTAAGTACAGCCATAGTTTATTCCGTCATTAATTGAGAAAGCCCACATCCGTGGGCTTTTTGTTTATTTACAGACTAGATATATTTTGAAAAATTGATGAATAGTGCTTATAGCAATAGCCAAGGTGATTAAAACATTAACAGATGATCAAATTTAGACACCGAAAGACTTTTCACCCTGTTCCCTGGATAGTTAAATATAGTATATTAACCTTGACTATGAGCTTGACTCTCAGTAGTTGCACACAAGAAAGAAGAACAATGTTGCGAATAACTACTGAGAAATTTCATGAGCAAGTAGTAGAAGCGATCGCATCACTCAAAGAAATATATCAACTGAATAATGTTCCACTATCCCCAGAACTCTCTCGTGATTTAATTACTCAACAATTACTCACAGATCCCACTATTAACTTTAGAGATATTAGAGCCGTAGATAAAATTATCACCCAAGATAACGAAACCAATAAACAACCATCCAGTTTTGATCAAGATTTAGCAGCATTAACAGCAGAATATGATACAGCATTAGAGATATTTCAAAATCTCGAAAACATAGATTATGGTAGTTCTAAAATAGTTTCTCAATCTGCTCAACCTGCGAGATGCTTAACAGTTAAGATGTTACTCTTAGCAAAACAAATTCAAGAAAGACCACCTAAACCCAACAATCCCCAACGAGTACTTATCAGTATCAAGTTACAGCAACTCCGCAAACAGTTTAATAATTCACCAGCAAATTCTGAGGATATTAAACGTCAAGTAGCTGAACAAATAGATAAATGGATACAAGTTAACACTGCTGAAAAAAAGATGCTAGAAGATGCTGTATCTAAACTTGTAACGGCGGCGGATACAGGACGGCAATTATCAAAACTGATTGATGATTATGCCAATATCAGTTTTGAAATTATGGCTACCAGAATTACTCAAATTCTTGGTGTCACAACTACTTTGAGTGGTAGAGATTACAGTTCAATACTGATCAGAATGAAGACAGTAGAAAGCGCTATCAATCAAGACAAAACTTTAAAAGATTTTGTCAGAGAAGTATCTTTTAATAGAAGACAGCCAGAAATATCCAAAGCTCAACTATGTCAATAAATAGAGGCTAGGGCGTGTTTTCTTCGTCTAATTTTTTTACCTATAACTCTACCTCTAAAACACCTCATCTTCAAGTCCTTGCCACCATTCTCCCAGATTCATTAAGTCTTGGTGAATATCTGCTAATTTTTCAGCATAGTCATTTTCTGACATAGTGTCTCGGCATTCTTGTAATTTTTTTAAGCGCAACTGCACTAATAGCCAGGGTTTAGCAATGCTATTTGTGGATTCTATATATTGTGCTAATTCTTTACTATCCATATTATTTTTAGCTTTTTGATATGCAAATATGTGACTATTTAGAGAATAAAACAGCCACGATTAGAGTCGTGACTGCTTACTTTATTTACAGATCAATGTTAGAGAAAATTGGAGTTAAGCTTGAGCATAATTTGCTGCTGCAAATTCCCAGTTAACTAACTGATCTAAGAAATTTTTGATAAAAGCAGGACGAGCATTTTTAAAGTCGATGTAATAGGCGTGTTCCCAAACATCTAAAGTTAAGAGTGCCTTTTGTCCATAAGCTAGAGGATTTTCGGCGTTTGGTGTTTTAGTCACTTTCAGTGTGCCGTTATCATTAATTAGCCAAGCCCAACCGCTACCGAATTGTGTTGCAGCCGCGTTGGAAAATTCTTCTTTAAATTTGTCGAAGCTACCAAAATCTTGGTCGATTTTAGCTGCGAGTTCGCCTGTAGGTGTACCACCACCTGCGGGGGTCAATGAATTCCAGAAAAAGGTGTGGTTCCACACTTGAGCCGCGTTATTGAAGATGCCGGCTTTAGCAGAGTCTTTAAAGGAGATTTTAATGACTTCTTCTAGAGACTTATCTGCTAGTTCTGTACCGTCGGTGAGCTTGTTCAAGTTATCTACATAAGCTTTATGATGCTTGCCGTAGTGATACTCAAAGGTTTCACCTTTCATGCCATACTTCTCTAGAGCATTGAAGTCGTAGGGTAAGGGTGCTTGTGTGAATGCCATTTTGTGAAGTCCTCTCTTGACCGGTTTCCAATTGAAAGCTATGTACAGAGCTTAGGAAATTGCAGTTTTTGTCTTGACTAGTTTTGTATCCTGAATACGGGATATAAAACTTAACATCGTCATTCTACTACCAAAGTGAAGATTAAGACAAAGTAGTTTTTAAATAAGCTAAAATCTGGTCAATCAATGCTCATAGATAAAAACAGCTAATACTTTTGGTATAGAGGCTAATCCCGGATTTCTCACCAGACTTATTAAACTGAGGTTTTCTCTTTGTCCAAAGATTGTAGGGGCGGGTTCATTAAGATCATTGTTAATCATTAATCATTTCTGTAAACCCGCCCCTACCGCTTGTGAGAAATGCGGGTAATGAGTAGTGAAATGTTTGATCATTGATCATTTATATAGTATGAGAACTGAGAGAACAAAAGCTGTCTCTAAAAAAATTAAGTTTCAAAACTTGCGTTTTAGAAATGAAGTTAATTCTTGATTTAAGTTTACGATAAGTTGTAGTTGACTAAATTTAAGAGTTGGTGTTTGGAAATTTTTATTGTTTCTACCTTTAGGTGTAGTACTTAATTATTAAAAATCTATCTCAAGTTAGATGACTTTGTTTTCCCATGCTTGAGAAGATTTGACGAAAATACTTAACTTAATTTAAATATAGCTAATTTTACAGTCTTGTGGCTCTACCCTTTGGATGTCAAATAAAAATAAGAAGTAAGTTTGATGTTACTTACTCCTCATAAATCTATAGTATTAAACGTAGTAGGTTAAGGCTTTGGGAAAACCAACACCTATATCCATACTGGATTTTTAAGATCCATGTTGGGTTGCGCTGCACTTAACCCAACCTACAATTTTTCAGATATCTAGAAGGTGATAATTACCATTGAGACAAACGGTTTTGGTAATAGTCAACAATTTGTGCGGTAACATCTGATATGCTCAAGCCATCAGTTTGAATCTCAATTGCATCTGCGGCTTTTTGCAGAGGGGAAACTTTGCGAGTGCTATCTTTCCAGTCACGTTCAGCAATGTCTTTTTCTAGTTGTGCTAGATTTACTTCCATCTGACCTTGTTTTTGAAAGTCTTGCTGACGACGACGGGCGCGTTCACCTACCGAGGCCGTTAAAAAGATTTTTACTTCCGCATCGGGGAAGACATGAGTCCCAATATCTCTACCTTCAGCTACTAGTCCGCCTTTTTTACCCCAGCTTTGTTGCTGCTTAACCAACGCTTCGCGGACAGCAGTTTGAGCTGCGATCGCTGATACTTGAGATGTCACCTCAACGGAACGAATTGCTTGAGTCACATCAGTATTATCAATCCACACCCGCACTGGTGATTTTAAATCTTGATTGGGGGTAAGCTCTATTTTACATTTATTGGCTAATTCAGCGATCGCACACTCATCGTCAATAGCAATACCCTGTTGTAGCACTAACCAAGTGACAGCACGGTACATGGCTCCTGTATCTAAATACACTAAACCCAGCTTAGTTGCTACTTGACGAGCCACGGTGGATTTTCCCGCACCGGCTGGCCCATCAATAGCGATGATAAGTTGACGATCGCGCAAGATGGTATTGTCAATCAAACGTGTAGAACCAAGACGAGCTGCGATCGCGAGCATTCCTTCCTCCTGAATTTTATCTAATGGCATTAACGTAGTCGGCTCAACCAATTCAATATATTCCACGAAAACAGTACTTACCTTAGCTAATTCCTGCTGTACCACTGCTATCAATTCACGACTGTGGCGATCGCCTGCCTTAAATGCAGCTTCAGCTTGCAACAAGCCACGATACAATATTGCTGCCTGCTGTTTTTCTTCGGTAGTCAAATATTGATTGCGAGAGCTACAGGCTAAACCCGATGCTTCCCGCACCGTAGGACAAGCAACAATTTCCACAGGCAAATTCAAATCAGCCACTAACCGTTTAATCACAGCTAATTGCTGACCATCCTTTTGACCAAAATAAGCACGATCAGGTTGTACCAAGTTTAAAAGCTTGGTCACAATCGTTGCCACACCCTGAAAGTGACCTAGCCGAGAACGACCACACAAGCCAGATATCATAGCAGATGGAGGGATTACTTGTGTAACCAGAGATTCCTGTATATTTTTCGCCGGAATTCCCAATTCTTCCGGATTAGGTGCAAAAATGGCATCCACACTCGCTTGTTCACACAATTGTTGGTCTTGTTCTAGCGTTCTTGGATAGCGTCCATAATCTTCTTTGGGGCCAAATTGCAAGGGATTGACAAAAATACTAACAATCACCGTGGAATTTTCTTGTCGCGCCCGTTCAATCAAGCTTAAATGACCTTGATGCAAACTACCCATAGTCGGAACCAGACCGATTGCTGTCTGATACCAGTTAGTTATGCCATCCAGTATCTGTTCTGCTGATACTGTCAGCTGATTTTCTAAGCGACGTTTCTTTAAATAGCAGCGTAAAGCTGCAACCGTTGTCAGCAGGCGCACAAAAAAATACCCCTAGTTCTTCTTGAACCTCTCCCCCGTTAGTTTATATCTGAAATAGGGGTTAAGAGATAGTTGAACCAGAGGATTTAGGAATTGGAGATTAGTGATTGGCGATTGGGGATTGGCGACTAGGGACTAGTTCAGCGTCCTTTCCATATTATGTGCTTTCTCCCAGTACCCAATCCCCAGTACCCTGTCCTCTATCTTCCCAATACTTGAATATGCACTGGAGCAACGCCACTGCCGATCATACCCAAAAGTCTGGCTGCACCAGTAGACACATCAATGATGCGACCCCGAATGTATGGGCCACGGTCATTGATTCTGACAACTACAGAACGACCGTTGCGGGTGTTGGTTACTTTCACTTTTGTCCCCAGAGGCAAGCTGCGGTGCGCTGCTGTCATGGCTTCGGGGTTAAATCTCTCGCCACTGGCAGTTTGGCTACCAGAACCGTCATAGCCATAATAAGATGCTATCCCTCGGAAACTCAGCCGGACTCCGCCGATCGCAATCTCCTGCGGTATTTTGGGGATGGACACTGGTGAACGTGTCGGTAAATTAGCAATCTGGCTGAGAGGAGAGGCATTACCTATGAGTCGCCGTAGGCGATTAGTGGCTTGTAATGCGTCTTGTGCCAAACTGTTGGTGGTATCCGCTAGGCGGGTATTTTGATTAATTTCCACCAATTCTTGATTACTGGTTTTGATGATAAAGCGATCGCCGTTCGATTGTTGGTTAGAGGAACCTTTGTTTTGAGCTTGAGTAGCGACCGATGATTTGTCCTCGCCTTGCCAACTGACGGTAATCTGATCGGCTTTTACATCTTCCCGAACTAGCTGGTTGATTTTTGCTGCTACTAAACTAGCTC
Organism: Nostoc sp. TCL26-01; assembly: GCF_013393945.1. Lineage (NCBI taxonomy): Bacteria > Bacillati > Cyanobacteriota > Cyanophyceae > Nostocales > Nostocaceae > Nostoc > Nostoc sp. TCL26-01. The sequence goes on along the minus strand of NZ_CP040297.1, from coordinate 5,002,065 downwards.
TTTTGACTGGATCATCATTTAGCGAGTCAACTTGGGTTCTGGCATCCGCTAAATTTCCAGCACTCGCCACTTTAACTGAGTTATCAGTATTAAGGGCGTACGATCGCACGCCCTCAGCATTTCCAATTACACCCTCTTTTGTCTCCACATTGGCAACTGGCTTAGAACTCGTAAAGGTGAGAACTGGAATATTCCGGATAAACAGGGTTGCCGCCCTGCGACCTCCGATGTTGTGAGGATGAATGCTCGTAATCACAGCATCCGAGGTTATTTTCCCCTCTGAGGATTTAAACTCCCCTACTTTAACTACGTCACTAGTTGCGGTTGTTTGAGCAACTGGTGCGGTGGTGTTCGTAGTTTGAGTCCTACCGACTGTTGGTGTTCCCAAAACAGTTACAGATAGGGCGGCAATAGTCCACAAATGTCTTTGATTCATGCGTCCGATTTTAAAGCGACTGTAGAACAGCAGTTTTATTTACTCTTAAGACTTGTTTCACTTTTAGTGGCAACTCCTAAAAATGCAAACTCGTTCCGCTTTCACTTTCTGTTTATAACTGCATCAGACTAGCACGAACTTCTAGCCTTGGGGATCAGGGTTTTATCGTAGGTATTAGCAATTTTTTCCAAATTAATTTCGCTGCACAAGGGTGAAACCTTGTTCAAATGCGGATTTTGCCCATGTAACCTTTTTTTCTAAATACCAAGTTTTTCTTAGTAAAACTTAACAATTTTCTAGGAGGAATTCGCCCAAAGTATGCTGATTTTTTTCAGGGAATTCTCTAGGATAATCTGTAGTTTTTATAACTTATACCAATTTCTCATCAAATTAATAATAATCTATTATACTACAAGATTTTCATCCGGAAAATACTGAGTTGTAATTGCTTTACATTTATTTCATGATAGCTGACAATTTAGTATTGTCAATAGTTTCAAGCAATAGATTTTTACGGTGATCGAAAGATAAGTATTTATCTTTATCTATTTTTTATGATACATAAATATGTGATACTACTCTTAAAGTAGTTAAAAAACGTGACCTTAGTGACATTTAATCACCGTAATCCCAAGTAAAAAAAAGTGCTATTTCTTGTAGCTAAATTTTTTGCACGACAAAGTAAAATAAATTGTAAAGAAAGAGAAAATCACCCATAATCGTGAGTGCAGCAATTTTGTCTTGTATCAAAAGTAACATTTGATTCTTAAACACTAGATTAATTGATAAAGCGTACTTTTTGAGAGCAAACTATTAGCTCATGGCAAATCCAGGAGATTTAGAAATACTACCTTCCCCTCTACTAACTGTGATCAACGATTTGCATTCTCAATACAAATCGCTCAAAGAAGGAATAGTCGCTAACTATATACCAGAACTTGCGAAAGTAAACCCAGACCTATTTAGTATTTCCATTGCCACAGTAGACGGTCAGGTTTATCAGGTGGGAGATGATCAACAACTATTTACTATCCAGTCAATTTCTAAGGTACTGGCTTACGGACTCGCTTTAGAAGATCATGGACGAGATTATGTCTTGACTAGAGTGGGAGTGGAACCAACAGGAGACGCATTTAACGCGATTATTTTAGATGAGCAGTCCAAGCGACCATATAATCCCATGGTAAATGCTGGAGCGATCGCCACCACTAGTTTAATTAAAGGTGCTGGAGCTACAGAACGACTGAATCGAGTCCTAGAAATGTTTCGTCGGTACATTGGTCATGACGTATTTGTTGATATTTCCGTCTTTACCTCCGAACGCAGCACCGGACATCGCAACCGGGCGATGGCGCACCTCATGCTCAACTTTGGCATGATCAACCAAAATATAGAAGAAGCTTTAGACTTATATTTTCAGCAGTGTGCTGTGATGGTGAACTGTCGTGACTTAGCTGTGATGGCGGCGACTCTAGCCAACAAAGGTGTCAACCCCATCACAAAAGAACAAGCTGTAGATAGTACATATATAAAAGATATCCTCAGCGTCATGTACACCTGTGGGATGTATAACTTTGCTGGTGAATGGGCTTACAAAATTGGCATTCCCGCCAAAAGTGGCGTTTGTGGCGGAATTATGGCTGTAGTCCCTAACCAGATGGGAATTGCTGTATTTTCCCCACCTCTTGATATTCGCGGTAACAGCGTCCGAGGGGTGAAAGTCTGCGAAGAACTCTCACAGCGCTTGGGGTTACATCTGTTTGAGTGTAGGGGGAAAGGAGTCAGTGGTCATTAGTCATTGGTCAATAGTCAATAGTCAATGGTCAATGGTCAATAGTCCGATTCTTCACCACTCAGTACTCCCTCACTCCCTCACTCCCTCACTCTCTCACTCAGCACTCAGCACTCTCATCTTCATTGTCACGAAAGGCTAAACAATATTGATTTTTGTAGATTAATTGCTAAAGAAATCTGAGGAAAATGAGAGAACAGGCTAAGTCAACTATATAAACAGTTGTAAGGGAGTGAACGGAAGTCACACTAAACGATGTTTGTACCAGATGTAACTAACCAATTAATGATGATGCTTCTGTCATCATTACCAAAGAGTTGGGGTTTACATCCGTCATCTACTCTAGAAAATTAGGGCGAACTTCTATGAAACAACCATATCTTTCTCCCGACGATTTGCCCACACATAAAACAACGCTGATTAGTGAAATATTACTCAGTCAGCTAGAAGAGACAACCAAGAAGAGTTTTTATTTAGCGTGTAAGCATTCAATACGCATTTTGTTATCTAGTTGTCATTGGTATTTTAAGGTTAATAGCGGTATTCTCATGCTAGTGATGGTTTGTCATGATATCGAGAGTTACCAAAATATCATGATGATTGTTCCTTACTTGGCCAGTCAGTTAAAACGTTATGCTAACCAAGCTAAAATTAGTATTAGTTCTCCCGTAAATCAAGGTATACCCTGGGTTATTAACGTCAATCAAATCTTACCTGAGGAAGATTCATCTAATCATTAGTCATTAGTCATTAGTCATTGGTCATTAGTCATTAGTTATTAGTTATGAAATCTTAGCTATGGACTAGTGACTTAGGACTTACGCACTCAACCAATAAACTCTTTTGAGGGTGGTTAATAGTCAATAGTCAATAGACATCGACCGAATTTAATTCTGCGTTGCCTGAAATCCATGTAGAGACGTTGCACTGCAACGTCTCTACATTCTTTCATATGATGTTGGCGATCGCTTTCTCAACTGCTTGCAACGCCGCGCTGACTTCTGCCTCTGTCACAATCAATGGTGGAACAAAACGAACGACTTTTGGCCCTGCGGGTACAAGTAATAAGCCTTCCTTAATCGCAGCGTTGACGACATCAGCAGCAGTTAACTGGATATCTGCTTGTAATTCCAAACCATTGATTAAACCCCAACCGCGCACTTCAGTGAGATGATGGGGATATTTAGCAGCGATCGCTCTCAATCCTGCTCTTAGTTGTTCACCTCTAGCTTGCACATTCTGCAAAATATTCTCTTTTTCTAATGTCTGACAAACTGCCAGTGCGACTCCACAGGCAAAGGGATTTCCGCCAAAAGTGCTAGCGTGTTCTCCTGGTTGGAACACATCACAGAATTTCTTACTCATCATTGCCCCAATGGGGATACCGCCGCCTAAACCTTTGGCGCTGGTGAAGATATCCGGCTCAACACCCAGATATTCATAACCCCATAATTTACCACTGCGTCCCATACCAACTTGCACTTCGTCGAAAATCAACAAAATACCAGTCTCATCACAAATCTTCCGCAGTCTTTGGAAATATTCTACATCTCCCGGACGAACGCCACCTTCACCTTGTAATGGTTCAATTAAGATGGCAGCAACGCGGTAATCTCCCTCATCTAACTCACTAATTGCTGCTTCTATAGCACTAATATCGTTGTATGGTACGTAATGAAATCCTGGTACTAGAGGGTCAAAATATTTCTGGTACTTTGGTTGGGCTGTGGCGGTGATAGTTGCTAAAGTCCGACCGTGGAAACTGGCGTTAGCTGTGAGGATAATTGGTTTTTCAATGTCCAAAACTGTGTGAGCATATTTGCGCGCCAGTTTAATTGCGGCTTCGTTTGCCTCTGCACCAGAGTTACAGAAAAATACACGATCAGCACAGGAGTGTTGAATAATCCATTTAGCTAGTTCACCTTGTTCGGGAATGTAGTACAAATTAGAGACATGATGCAGCTTCTGAATCTGGCGTGTCACTGCTTCTACCATCGCTGGGTGGGCGTGTCCTAAAGTACAAGTGGCAATCCCCGCCACAAAATCTAGGTACTCCCGTCCTTGGGTATCCCAAACTCGACAACCTGCACCCCGTTCTAGGGCGAGGGGAAATCGGCCATAGGTGGACATGACAGATGCGTCAAAGCTATCTGCGCTAAAGGGACTAGATGCAACAGAACCTGATGGGGGGTTCGTGGCTTGCTCTAGCAGAGTTTGTAGGCTCACTAACGCTCCTCCTGCGGATGCTTAATCGTATACTTACTTACTAGTTTCCTAGAGATTCTTAAAAATTTAGTGTGTCTTTTACATTATCTTGAGCTTAACATTATATATCTTCAAACCTGTGACGATGGTGAAAAATAACTTTGTATTCAACCTTTGAGCAAAAATACAAACGCATTCAACAAGAATTAATGGCCGGGACGATCGCTCTCGGTGGTGTTTTTCTCATTGGGACTTTGTGGTATAAGCTAGTCGAGGGCTGGTCATGGGAAGATGCTGCTTACATGACGGTCATCACCTTAGCTACTGTGGGATACGGTGAAACACACCCCCTGGGTAGCCGAGGCAGGTTGTTTACCATTGCCCTGATTTTATTGGGTGTGGTGAATATTGGTTACATTGTCAACAGGTTTACGGAAGCAGTTATTCAGGGCTACTTTCAACAAGGTATTCGACTAAGACAACAAAGGCGATTAATGGAATCTCTATCAGAACATTACATTATCTGTGGATTTAGTCGCACTGGTCGGCAAATTGCGAAGGAATTTCGCGCGGAAGGTGTACAGTTTGTCGTGATTGATTCTGAGTTGGAATCCGTAGAAAGAGCGCAAACCGAAGGTTATATAGTCTATCAAGGTGATGCTACTTTAGATGATACCTTGTTGAAAGTGGGTATTGACCGGGCAATGTGTTTAGTTGCTGCTCTACCTTCTGATGCTGAAAATTTATACACTGTATTGTCAGCGAAAACCTTGAATCCAAGAATTAGAGCGATCGCCAGAGCCAGCACGGAAGAAGCGCTACAAAAATTACAACGTGGCGGTGCAGATGCAGTAATTTCACCGTATATTACAGGTGGTAAGCGCATGGCTGCGGCAGCCCTCAGACCACAAGTATTAGACTTTGTAGATGGGATTCTTACAGGTGCAGACCGTCAATTATACATGGAAGAATTTTTACTTGACCCAGCCTTTTGTCCCTTCGTCGGTCAAACCTTGCAAAAAGCTAAATTGCGATCGCAAACAGGAGCATTAGTCCTGGCTATTCGTCGTCTTGATGGTACACTCATCGGTGGCCCCACCGGCGATACCGTCTTAATGCCAGGAGACACCCTAATTTGCATGGGAACCGCCGAACAACTTAGAAGCCTCAATCAAGTTCTCGGCCCCATCAATTCTCAGTATTTGCGACAGCCTAAGAATAGTTGAAGCTTAACTAACCTCTTGCCACCCGTGACTAGATGCTACGCTTTTAGTCGCCCATTCCACAATCATTGGTGGTGCGGCGGAGATAAAAATACTGGGATAAACAAACGTACCCCAAGTGGGATGTACGAGGACACAACATTTGTTTTTTAAAACAGGGTAGTGAAGTAAAGCCTTGACAACTGCTGTATCATTGTGGGGGATTGCCCCAGGACGAGAAAGTAGAGGGTAGCCAGTACGAGGATCTATGAGGTCTGCTAAATAATTGCGATCGCGTAAATTAAAAGCAAGGTCAAAACCAAATCGCATAAACCTCTCCCGCAAAAGTTCCTTTTCTATTTCTATTTCGGGTGTACTTGTCACTAAAGGATATCGGGACTTTTGTAAAACAATCACAACCCAAAATAGAGTTTGCTGTTGCCAATCTGGTAATATCCGTTCGCGGTTGGCACAGATATACTGACTGGGAGAGTGAATAGAAATTTGCACCGCTTGTCCCTGTTTGCCAACCAAATTAATGGGACAAGTATGCTCCGCAGTATAAACTCTGGGATAATTCACCACATCGATTCGGTTTTCGCAACTTTTTAATTTACTCTTTAAAATCGATGATAACTCTTAACACTTCCAAAAACTTATCAAATTTTTAGTCAAAGTTAGTTTTTGATCAAAGAGTTACCTCTTAATTGTGAAGTTTTAATCTGATTTTTATAATTTATTAACCTCGTCTGATACTAATCTTGCAGATAAATAATCACCATATGTAAAACTTCTTACCCACTTCTCTCTCCCTGTCTAAGCAAATCATCTCAAAAATTCAGCCAAATTATTCTAGTTAATCAAGTTTTAAAGCATTAACTGGTACTTCATCCCAAGATGCAACTGTCCGCAAACTTGCCACCCAACCAGCTGATTTTTGGAAGTCGGTTAAATTGTTCTGGAACGACTCATGACAGTCCTTAGCTTGCGACTCATCACAACAAGCAATACAGGCATGAATCATTCCTGATGGATCAATTTGTTCATTTACCCAAATAGTCATGAATTATCCTCTGAAAAAAATTGCCTATTTTAAATAGTAATAGACTTAGGACTTACGCACTCAACCAATAAACCCTTCTGAGGGTGGTCAATAGTCCATAGTCCATAGTCCATAGTCAAAATTAAGTTTTTTGAACTGTTGAGTATTGACTATTGGCAAAAAAGCCAGAAACTTTAGTGACACTACGTAAGTCCTAAGACTGTGAAATCCTCAAGCAATTATTTACAATAAAAAAACTTTTAATCCTGTCACCTGTCACCTGTCACCTATCACCTGTCACCTATAACCCGTCACCTATCACCTGTCACCTATCACCTGTCACCTGTCACCTATCACCTGTCACCCGTCTCTCTTCTAGCTAACTTCTTCTTTCATAGCGACGACGATAGAGTAATTCTAACTGTCCTCCATACTCTTGAATCCAAGCAATCTGGCGTTGATAAAGTCCACGAAAGCTGTTAGCAAAAAACAGGGTAAATATTGCCACAACTAATCCTGATGCTGTAGACACCAAAGCTTCACTAATTCCCGATGTGACACCTGCGGTTTTTGTGCCACCGACATCACCAATATCCAAAGCAGCAAAGGAAGTAATTAATCCCAAAACAGTACCCAGCAAGCCGAGTAAAGGTGCAAGTCCAATGATAGTGTCAAAAATACTTTGAAAGCGTTTGAGTATAGGTATTTCCGCTTGGGCTTCACTTTCCAAAGCCAAACGAAATTCCTCTGGTGTTGGTTCCTCTAATTCTAAAGCAGCCAGAAAAATCCGCGCGATGGGTAAATCTGTATGTTGCTGCAATGTTTCCAATGCACCAACTACATTATCCAGACGATAAAGTTTTAGTACTTCTTTCACTACACGGTTTTGCTTACCACTAATTCTCACCCAAAAACTCACACGTTCAATAATCAACCCAACTGCTAGTAACGAAAATGCCAGCAGAGGCCACATCACCACGCCACCTGCTTGAAATAAATTATTAATTGCCATCTATTATTGCTTAACTCAATTGATGCAAACCCAGATTACCTGCATTTCTCACAAAATGGTAGGGGCGGGTTCACAAATATGCTTCAATCATTCACGAATATCTCGTTAACCCGCCCATACAGCCTCTGGACTTCGGTTTGATAAATTTCGTGAGAAATTCGGGATTAGCATTAGTCATTGGTCATTAGTCATTGGTTTTGAATTCCTGGTTTGCGTAGCGTCTTGTAGGGAAAAGGATTGGCTATTGACTCCATTCATCAGAGTTTATCCTTGTCAGTTGCGCTTGAGAGAAAAACTCGACTCAATTCTAATGAAATATCTTCAAACCCAGGAATAGCTACGGACTGATTTGGTAAAGAAATTTGTTTACTCAGATAATTAAATTTACCATGAGTATCTTGATAAGGCTGACTATAACGCTCAAGTTGAAGAGCATTTAAATCTACAATCCAATAATTTAAAATTTCTGCTTCTGCATATATTTCTAACTTCTTGGTTTGGTCATAGGTTAATGTAGAATCGGAAATTTCTATCACTAGTAAAATATCTTGGGGGTAGGGATGATGAGCGAGATAATCTTCATCTCTCCCGCGTGCAATAACTACATCTGGTTCTGGTTCACTCTGATTGGGTAAAGTAATTGGGTCTTGTCTACGAATCACAACTGTGTCACCCAAAAGTCGATCTAATTGACGACAGAGAATAGAACCGCAGACTGTATGAGGCGTTCCCTTAGCTACCATTTGGATTAATTCTCCTCTGATTAATTCTATGCGATCGCCTTCTTTTAAAAATCCCAGTTCTATCAATTGATGATATTCATCTATAGTGAATCGCTTTGGTGTGACAACACTCATAAGACCAATTACCAAAAATCTCTAGTCTTAGCCTAATTTAAAATTAACTTGACTGTGAACTCAAAGCAGCAAACTGTTGCCAGCACAAATATAAAGCACGGGGTACATGAAAACATCCCTTCCATTTGCCACCTTTCAGATTTAATAATACTTCACCACGGCGATTTAGGTAGCCAAACCATTCGCCATATTCTGAGTCGGCAAAGTGCGCCCAAGTATAATCGTGCATTTTTTCATACCATTCCCAACAGTCTGTACGTCCTGTTAAGCGATAAGCCATTGCCAATGCTACCAACGATTCTAGGTGTACCCACCACAATTTTTGATCCCATTCTAGTTGCTGTGGTGGATGACCATTAGCATCCATAAAATAGTACAAGCCGCCGTATTCACTATCCCAAGCAAAATTGAGAATATTCAACACTACATCAACAGCTTGGTTGATAGTTTTGCTGTCGTTTTGCCGTTGGGCAATATCCATAATAAACCACATCGCCTCGATCCCATGACCAGGATTAATTAGTCGTCCTTCAAAACAATCAATATGGGAACCATCAGGAGCAACATTTTCGTACATCAACCCCCGTTCTGTGTCCAGAAAATCACCCATCACTTCTTGAACAGTTGCAGCTAAGACTTTTTCCAACGTTTCCGGAGATAACAACCACTCCATTTCTAAAGTGAGATTGGCTAAAATCATCGGCACAGATAAAGATTTCATGGGACGTGTGCCGGGGTAAGCTTTAGTATATTTTCCCTTGGGATTTGCTTGGCGGCGGAGAACGTTGTTATATGCTTGCATAGCGACATCTTTGGCCCATTCTGCACCAGAGGCTAGGGCATATTGACTAAATGCCATTGCTGCAAAGCAATCAGAAAAAATATTGTAGGGTTGAACTAATGGTTCCCCTGTGCGAGTGAGAGCAAAATACCAATTACCCTCTGCATCTCGGCCGTGTTGAGCTAAAAATTTAGCCCCATTTTTGGCAATGTTCAACCAGTTTTCCCGTTTTTCTAACTGGTTGCATATCATAGAAAAAGTCCAAACTTGGCGATTTTGCAACCAGATAAATTTGTCTGTATCATACACTTTACCCTGGCGATCGAGGCAAGTAAAGTAACCGCCTTGTTCCCAGTCGAGGGAGTGATTTTCCCAAAAGGGCAATACATGATCAAGGAGAGTATTTTTGTACAGTTCTGCTAGCTGTTGCCAATCTTGCCTCATCATATCCTCTCCTGTTCCAAACCAACAGCGTTAATTATAAGTAATTTCCGGAAGCAAATCAGAGTGCTATATGAATAATCTCATCACAACTCAATTACCCACTCCTCCTCACTTTCACTCAGAAAAAGTTAGCGAAGTCTGGCGTGTACCCTATCAAGAAAGAGCAGCAGCAGCAACAGCATGGCAAAAAAAACACAATATTCAACCTGCAATCTTAGATCAAACTCGTATTTGCCTATTACTGATAGATGTTCAGAATACTTTCTGTATTCCCGGATTTGAGTTATTTGTTGGTGGTAAATCTGGAACTGGAGCAGTTGACGATAATAGAAGAATCTGTGAATTTATCTATCATCATTTAGGCGTGATTACCAAAATCATTCCTACCCTAGATACTCATACAGCAACACAAATATTTCACCCAATTTTTTGGGTAAATCAGTTAGGTGAACACCCCATACCAGCAGTTACCAATATCTCTCCGACAGATATTGATCAAGGTATTTGGCAAGTTAATCCAGATGTAGCTAACAGCATTACTCATGGTGATTATGAGTTATTAAAAAAACACGCTTACCACTATGTCAAACAACTCAGTCAAAATGGCAAGTATCCTTTAATAGTTTGGCCTTATCATTCTATGTTGGGAGGAATTGGTCATGCTTTGGTTGCCTCAGTCGAAGAAGCGATATTTTTTCATAGTCTGGTTCGTCAAAGTCCCACCCAATTTGAAATTAAAGGTGATAACCCTTTAACAGAAAATTATTCTGTTTTGCGTCCAGAAGTTTTAATTGGGTTTGATGAAAATCCTCTAGCGCAAAAAAACCAGCGCCTAATTCAGCAACTTTTAGAATTTGATGCTGTCATCATTGCTGGACAAGCTAAAAGTCATTGTGTTGCTTGGACGATTGATGATTTATTAACAGAAATCCAACACATAGATCCTAGTCTTGCTAAAAAAGTTTACTTGCTAGAAGATTGTACTTCCCCTGTCGTAGTTCCAGGAGTTGTGGACTACACAGAACAAGCCGATGCGGCGTTTGCTAGGTTTGCAGCAGCAGGAATGCACATCATTAAATCTACTGAACCTATGCCAATCTCATCTTAATTTGATAGATGAATTTCAATAGTTATCAGTTATCAGTACTTTGATAACTGATAACTGATATAGCGGTATTCACTTGAATGAGATACAGAATTGACCACAAAATTCATACACTAATAGACTTTCAACCCTGTTCCCTGTTTCCTGTTTCCTGTTTCCTGCTATAACTGATTCGCTATTTACCTGTCAGCTTTACTAAACCAATCCCACCAAAATAAAGCCCAAGTACTGCACCAGCCAACAAGCTTTGAGTTAGAGGATCTGTAGAAGGAGTGAGAACAGCGCCTAAGACTACTGCTGCCATAATGACAAAGCGCCAACCAGCAAGCATTCTACCTGAAGAAACTATGCCTAAATTAGCCAATAACAATTGAATAATCGGGACTTGAAATGCTAAACCAGTACTGAATAATAGCAGCAGCACAAATTCAAAATATTTGTCAATTGACCACAATTGTTCGACAACATCTGCACCATAGCTGATGAAAAAATTCAACGCGGCGGGAATTAAAAGTAAATAGGCAAATACTAAACCAGCTACAAACAGCACACTTGAACCTAAAACTATCGGCCCAAGTAACCCACGTTCACGGCGAGTTAAACCTGGAAGCACAAATAAAATGATTTGATAGAGGATGAAAGGGCTAGAAAGCAACAAGCCACTGTAAGCGGCTACCTTGAGAGAAACAAAGAAATACTCTCCTGGTGCTAGTTGGAGAAATTTTACTCCCTGGGCTGGGACTTCTAAGAGTTGGACAATTGGTTTGACAGCAAAGAAACAGCCAACAATACCTACTGCTACAGCAATTAGGGCATAAAAAATCCGTTGGCGTAACTCTTCGAGATGGTCAAATAGAGACATTTCCACTTCATCTGGCAACTCATCTTGAGCCTCCATTTCTGAGTTGCCATATCCTTCTGTATCAATGTCAGGGGTGGTTCTGGTATCTACGTCTTGTGAGGGGGTCATGAGTCAAGTGGTAGGCAACATTTGCTAACTATTGTATCTGGGGAAGCAACTACGACAACAGGACTAACCCATTCAAAGCAAAAATTAAATTATGGGTTTGGGATGCAAATAAACAGAACTTATATGAGATTATGAGAATATATAGGAATGAACCGACTTTTGACTCTGCATTTTGGGAATATTCTTGGTTGGTAATCCTAGACAGCCTTGATGCGTAAGTCGTGCAAGATGTTTTTTGAGTAGTATCTGCATAATTAGTCACAAATTCATCTCCTCAAAAAGCCGGAACAGTGGTGATTAAATCACGTCTGTGGCGATGGGTGGCAGCATTAGTCAACAATGCTCAGTTTTTGAATTCCGGTTCATCAGGTGGTATCTACAAATCAAGCGATCGGAAATTTTTGCTGAGGTTGGTATGAATAGGAGGATTTGCATTACCCTCATGGCATTGCCCATTTATTTTTACAATGCCGGGGTAAATTTGGTCAGTAATGATTTGTCCAGTTTGACAAATCGTATTTTGAGTGTATCTTCTATCGTTGAGCATAGGCAAACTTGGCGAATTTCAGCTAGAGATGAACAAACAGGTGATTGTTTGCGTCAACGTAGATGTAAAGATTAGCCCAGTCTGGATTTTTTAGTATTAATGTACTATAATAAATCAGCTTTTCTCAGGCGAAATATAAATTTTTCGTTGTAACTAAATATGCTGAATCACAGTAAAAACTTTCAAGTGAATTTAGCTAACGCTCTTTATAGACACGGTGACGTTTTAATTAAACGTATTGTTACCATACCTCAGAACGCTCAAAAGCGCGTAGGTACTATTCTCGCTCATGGGGAACTCACAGGACACAGCCATCGTATCCAACAGACTCAGGCTGTTCAGTTATGGGTGCATGGTAGTGAACTGTTTCTAGAGGTCAAACAAACAGGCGCTACTTTAGTTCATGAGGAGCATCGGCCGATTGAATTACCGCCAGGAGTTTATCACGTTTGGCGACAACGAGAGTACCGCCCTGATGCTTACGTAGAGGTGGAAGATTAATGCTGAGTTTGATGTCTAAGGGACGTGTGCCAAAAAAAGTAGCGAAGCCACGCCCAAACCTACATGAGCAGCCTGTATCGGCTGAACTTGCCCGAAAACTCATCCTGGAAAATCGTGCTTGGGAGGGGATGCGGGTTTTGGGTAACTTAGATTTAAGCGGTGCGTCACAGCTTGATCATTTGCCCGAAAATCTCACTTGTGAAACCCTCAATATTAGCGACTGCGTAAATTTAACTCATCTTCCTAAAGGTCTTCATGTTACCCAATGGATTGAGTTAGCTGGGAGTGGAATTAGCAATTTAGGTGCAGGACATGGTTTTGTTTTGCGCTGGCGGGGTGTACAGGTTAGTGATCAAATCATCTTTGCTGCCGAGTCTATTACAGGACAAGATATCCTGAATACAGACAACGTAGAATTACGCCGTGTGCTAATTGAACGGCTGGGATACGAGAAATTTTTACAACAGGTAGGTGGGTTGATCCGCGATCGCGATCGTGATGTAGGCGGGGAACGTCAACTAGTGTATATTCCTTTTGAGGATGACGAAGCCCTGATGGTTTTGCGGGTAACTTGCCCATCCACAGGACACACTCATATCCTCCGTGTTCCCCCCTATATGCAAAGTTGCCATCAAGCAGCAGCCTGGGTTGCCGGGTTTACTAATCCTGATGAATATCATCCCGTAATTGAAGCCTAAGCTGACCAAATCAGTTACCAGTTATCAGTTATCAGTTAATAAAAGTTTACTGTTCACTCTTCACTGTTTACTATCTCAATCACAACTCTGCCCCATTCCCCAGTTTACACAGTATTGGGTTGAACAAAACGCTTAATTTCACCACAGGCAATATAGGATTTGCCATCAGGGGCTAATTTGACTTCATCAACAACATAGAGCATACCTTCTTCACGGATTGAGCGAGGAAAGCGCATATTCCAATCAGGCTCATATCCGTCAGCAACTACCCTAGCACGCAACTTGCTACCATCTTTGACACACTGAACAAGAATGCCACTATCTACAGTGTCAGTAGTAGGAAGATTAGCAGCGCTAGCTGGCGCTTTAAAAGTTTTACCACTGCTGATTGTTGGCGATCGCCTAGCAACAAAGATATCAGTTTCACCGGGTTTAGCAAAGCGGTTAATTGTGCCACGTACCCGATAGAAACTGCCATCTTGGGAAAGTTCGACCCCTTCCACAACGTAGCGCGCCCCCTCCGCACGCATGGCGCGGGGAAACTGAACGTTTTTACTGGCATCATAACCATCAGATACGACCTTAACCCGTAACTTACCCCCTTCACGCACACAGGACAATTCCACACCTGAACCAACTTCATTGACTGTGGGAATTGCGTATATTTCTTCTCCCGCAGTCACACCACGACCCGCTAAATCACTACGATTGCGCGTCATTGTCTGATATGTTTGATCCAACAGTTCTTTACGTCCGGCATTACCCAGAGCTTTTTGAGCAATGCGTCCGGCGAAATATTCCAGCTGATCTATTTCCTCAGCAATCTCAAAATTTTCATTTAAGCCTTTATTTCGCAGTTCTTCCACCAGAGAACGGAGAATTTGTTCAGCTTCTTGGTGCTTACCATGTTCTGCCAAATCGAGGGCAGTTTCTTTAGCTTTAGCAATAGTTAAACGGGTTAAATCAAGAATAATATGACTAGAAGAGGCAAAAGCTGATTCCTCAACTGTACCAACTTGAGCCACAATATCTGTTGTCCCAGAAATGCTTTGAATGATATTATCTTCCACCACATCAGCACTGTAATGTAGCTTCATCACAGGTAATGCGCCGATTTGAGTTGAGGGAATTTCTAGACTTAATCCTAAAAGTTTGTCTTCACCTTCGTACAGTTCGCCTAATGTCATCACAGGTTGATTAACCTGATTGTGGCTGACTTTAGCGAGACTTAAAATATCTACAAGATTGACATGATCAGCCAACTCCAGCGTTACTTTCAGGTTTTGCCCTACCACTGCTCTGAGACTATCTAGCTCAATACTAAACACTTCGGTAGCTTCATCAACGCTTTGAATAAAGTAGAAGTTACCATTAGCAGCTCTTGCCATGCTAATCAGCAAATCCTCATTAAAACCCTGGGCAAAACCCAATGTAGTTGTGATAATGCCTTCCTCCGCTTTTTGCCCAGCTGTGGCTGTGAGTATTTGCGGATCTTGAATACCCATATTAGCGTGACCATCGGTTAATAGCAGGACACGGTTGATTTTTTGGGGGTCAAATTGGTTTTTTACATATTCGCAACCTTTGAGCCATCCCCCAGATAAATTGGTAATACCACCTGCGTAAACTTTGCCTAACGCATTTTTTAATGCAGATTTGTTAGTCACAGGTTGAGGTGGGACAACAGTATCCACGGTATCATCATAGACAACCACCGAAAGAATGTCATTTGCCTCAAGTTGATCCACTACAGATTCAGCAGCTTTGAGTGCATGAAACAAGGGTGCGCCTGCCATAGAGCCAGAACGATCAATTACAAGCGATAAGTTAAGATCACGTCGGCGAGACTCAGGTGTATCAACCCGAAACCGCAGTAACAGATTAGTTTTTGATGAAGCACCAACAGGTAATATTGCTTGGTCAAATGTGTAACTTGTTTTGATCATTTTGTAAACCTTCGCAATTATTTTTCATCACTGGTTATCTTGATCATCCGGAGACAACAAGTGTTGCTTTTAGTTTACCCAGTCAGCCCAAAAGTCGTCCTGAACTCAAATTTAACTGTTATGTAAAACTGGAAACTACTGTGCTGAACGATAGGCAACACGGAGACTCTGCACCAGTAGGATGAGAGAAGCGATCGCCATTAATCCACCCCAAAACCAATAAGGTAATAATAAATACTTTTGGATCTGGGCTGTATCAGAAATGCCCAAGGGGCCAGCCGAAAAACTAAATAGATAATCTAATTGATGATAAGTACTCACACAGGCTTGCACACCCAAAAATTGAATGGCAAATCCTTGCGCCCATCGGGGAGCCTTGAGAGCAGTTCCTAAGATAATTAAACCTAGTAAAGGAATAGCCACAAATCCAAACCAGGAACGTACCCAAATTAATGTAGAAATTAGTAAAAAACTCCCCAAAATTTTGAGACTGAGGGAAGCGGTTTGAAAACTGCGGGAAGCTAAAATTAAAGCCGCACCAGCAAGCGGTGGCCCCATTGGCCCGGCGGCGGCAACTAAAGCAGGGCCAATCGGGCCAAATGATGTTCTGATGGCATAGGTAGCAACACCAGAACCATTACTAAAAATCTGTAACTTCTGAAACTGCCCACCTAATAACAATGCCATCAAGCCATGACCCATTTCATGAAACCAAGTAGCCAGAATAGTAAATGGGTATAAAATATAGTCACCTCCTGGAACTTGCCACAGTAAAGCTGTAGCGATCGCAGCTCCTATTAACCAAGTTAGTCCCATCCGTTCCACTGCCGGTGGGGCTTCTTGATGTAGCAAGGTGTCAAATTGTTTCCCTGGTTCAGCCATAGTAATTCGTAGTTCGTAATTCGTAATTATTACTATTGTGGATGATTGATAGGGTGTAAGAGTTGTCCACAAAGATGGACAGCCTTACACCCCCATACCCTGAGTTAAGCGAGTTTAAACAGGAATGTCATTAAATCCCCTTTACCTAAGCTGATGCGATCGCCTGGTCTGAGACGGTGTCTATTACCTGGTAAAAGCGGTAAATTGTTAATGTAAGTGCCGTTAGAACTGCCAACATCTTCTATATAGTGAGCATCTCCTTCCAAGCGAATATCTGCGTGTATCCGTGAGACAATCTCAGAATTGGAAAACCCGGAGACATCAACATCGGGAGGAATGCGATCGTTCGGTTTGCCAATGTGAATTACAGACAAATTGGGCGACAATTCAATTTCTCTATCACTTTGAACATGAACTAACCAGGCTGTTACCTGTTGTAATTGCGTTCTGGCAGGAGATGGAGGTGCAACTGGTGGCGCTACTGGAACCGGAACTGGTTCTGGTTCTGGTGCAGGTTCGGGCGGAGGTGTTGGCATACTTTGTTCCGCCATTACAGGAGTAGCAACAACAGTTGGTGGTGGTGCTGCGGGTGTCTCTGGCGGTGCAGCCATTGCCGTTGGTGGTATGGCAGAAGCCTCTAGTGGATTTTGGTTAGCTACAGGATCTAAGCCTAAAGCATTGGGTTGTAACAATTCTAAAAGTGGATCGGGGTTAACTAATGGTGGCACTTCCATTGGGATATCAGGAGCCACTGTCGCCACTGTAGCCACAGGTGCAGCTGCCGACGAGTGCAAGTTAAAGCCACATTGACCACAAAAAGCAGCATCCGCTTGCACAGTTACGCCACAATTAGGACAATTAGTAGTAGCAGGTAACGGCGTATAGCACGCTTCACACTGGACAGCGCCATCTGGATTGGGGTGATTGCAGTTAGGACAGACGATCATTGATTTAAGCCTTTGTTCAAGAGCATCCTAAAAATATATTGCTAACAAGCAAAATAACTTTGGGCGGCTATTCTTGCCGTATCCGCCCAAAGTTGCTGGCCTGTCGTCAGACATGAAAATGCGGCAAGTGTGAGACTCTAGCTTCCGATTTTAACAATTACAAAAACTAAGGGAGTGGGGGAGTGGGGGAGTGCTGAGTGCTGTAAAGCCCTTCTCCTCAAGGAGACGCTACGCGAACGGGCATGGCTGCGCTTAGAGCGGTAGCGGGGCGTTTAGCCCGTGCTGAGTGAGGCAATCGGGGAAAAACTGTCCCCTTGTCCCCTTCCTTGTCCCCCTGTCCCCTGTCCCCTATTCCCTATTCCCTATTCCCTGCACCTGCGGCTGCATCTAATAACCACCACAATTCCCCTTGGGGTTGAATTAAACGGGATGGATAAGTAGAGTCATCAGCCACGGGTGCAAAGACTTGAGCTAGGGCTGGACGTTTATTTGCACCTGCCACTACAAAAATTACACTCCGCGCAGCGTTAATAAATGGGTATGTAAAAGTGATGCGGGGATTGCCATCTTTGTTACCTACGGTAATCAGGCGATCGCACACTTGTAAAGCTGCTGTGTGCGGAAACAAAGATGCCGTATGCGCGTCATCACCCATGCCCAGCAACACCACATCTAAAGCCGGGAATTCTCCTGGTGCAACCTGAAAAAATGCTTGTAGATGCTGTTCGTATTTGGTAGCTGACAATTCCGGATTATTATCTAGAGTGGGTACGGCATGAATGTTAGCTGGAGGTATATCCACCCGATTGAGCCATGCAGTACGCGCCATCAATTCGTTACTATCGGGATGATCTGGAGAAACATAACGTTCATCTCCCCAAAAAACATGAATTTTATCCCAAGGTAATTTTTGCTTGGCGATCGCTTCATACAACGGCTTAGGTGTGCTACCACCAGATAAGGCAATGGTAAATTGCCCCCGTTCCTTGATAGCAGTATCTAACTTGGTCAGGATCAAATCCAGCGATCGCGCTATCAATGCTGTTTGATCCGGTAAGACTTCTACCGTTTTTTTCATGGCTTCATCATCACATTGCCGACTTCCAGCAATACAATACCTAACTTCTGACAGCCCCCCTTTTGAACTTTTGAAACTCTTAACATCAAAAGCATTTCTCTACTTCACTTAGAGGGATAGGTCAATATAATCCTTATCATTTTCAACGGGCGCTTGTCAGTAGTCACTGGCACGAAAGGTTGAATGGGGCGGCAATAGGCAATAGGCAATAGGCAATAGGCAATAGGCAATAGGCAATAGGCAATAGATTTTCTTCTTCTCTCTCACTCCCTCACTCCCTCACTCCCCTACTCAGCACTCATCACTCCCTAACTCAGCACTCACATTGCCTCTCGTTGCGCGATTAACAGTTGCTGAATGCCTTTTTCGGCGAAATCTAGTAGTTGATTTAACTGTGTACGGCTAAAGCTGCCTTCTTCGGCTGTGCCTTGGACTTCAATGATATTCAAGTCTTGATTCATCACCACGTTGAAATCTACTGTTGCTGCCACATCTTCGATGTAGTTTAAATCTAAATATGGTTCTTGGGCTAACAAACCTACAGAAACTGCTGCTACTTGTCCACACAGAGGCGATCGCTCTAATACCCCTTTCTCTAATAATTGGGATATTGCTTGGGCTAAAGCGACAAATCCGCCTGTAATTGCTGCTGTTCTTGTACCTGCATCAGCTTGTAAAACATCTGTATCTACTGTTAAAGTTCGCTCTCCTAATGCCTCAAAATCTATGGCTGCTCGTAAACTACGTCCAATTAAGCGTTGAATTTCTTGTGTCCGTCCAGACAATTTCATTAATTCTCTTTCCTGGCGTTGTTGAGTCGCTGATGGTAACATCCGATACTCTGCTGTTAACCAACCTTTACCACTACCCGCCAAAAACTTGGGTACTCCTTCCGTAACACTAACCGTACAAAGTACTTTAGTTTCGCCACATACAGTCAGTACTGAACCAGGAGCAAAGCGAGTAAACCCAGTCTGAAATGTCACAGGACGGAGTTCATAGGGTTCTCGGCCATCAGGACGCTGCCAAACCATAAGAGTTGCCTCTAATTTTTAATTGTGGAATACTGCCTTAAAGTTACCTTAGTGCTGCAACTCGTTTACGTACTGTATCGCAGGATCAGCATCTGAAAAATTATAAAAATAAAAGATTCCTATTTGATTTTTGTTGACTTAGCCTCTCTTATTCCCTATCCCTCATGCCTTAAGATACCGTCAAAAGTGAACAGTGAACGTTTATTAACTGGTAACAGTTAACTGTTAACTGGTAACTGATTTGATCAACAGTGTTAGGATATTTTGCAGTACTGATTCTGGTGACTGTTCGCCATTGATTGTTAACAAACGACGACGACGGTCGTAATATTCTAAAATGGGGACAGTGCGATCGTAGAAAACTTCTACCCGACGCTGGACAATTTCTGGTTGATCATCAGGCAAAGAACGCCCTAAAGAGCGACTGACCATAACTGCCTCTGATACCTGTAAATAAATTGCCCAATCTAGCTTTTGCTCTAATTCATCCAGCAAAAAGTCTAACTCTTCCGCTTGGAAGGCAGTACGGGGATAACCTTCTAAAATCCAACCACAACTGACATCTGATTTTTTTAAGCGCGACTGAATTAACCTGATGATCATGTCATCGGGAACTAGTTCACCCTTCACCATGTATGGCTTTGCGTAACGGCTTAATTCCTTAAGATCACCGTAAATACCGTCAAGGGGTTTATCCCCAGATACTACATCTCGTAAAATCTCACCCGTAGAAATCTGAGGAACGGCAAAGTGACTGCAAAGTCTTTGTGCTTGAGTGCTTTTCCCCGATCCTGAACCTCCCAGAATCACTAATCTCACAAAAATTCACTCCTCAACCAATAATGTCTACCACATAATAAATTTGTTTTGCCCAACCCTAGAGGAAATCTAACATTGAGGGAGATGGGGAGATGGGGAGATGAGAAAGTTCTCCCCATTACAGCTTGCTTCTCTGTACCCGTAAGGAACCATAGGAAAGGAGTGCAAACTTTTGCAAACAAATTTTAAATCTTGAAGTGGTGACGTAGTAGGAGATATTAATAATTGACAAATTTTTATCCCAAGTGCGTTAATTTGCCATTAGTGCTTTGCTGGCTGATGCTCCTGCTTTTTTCAGTTGGTCGTTTAGTTTCCACAGCAGTACACTTAAAATTACCCCATGTCCGATTAGTCCTAATAGAATACTTGTTAGTGATATGTATCCTTCAGTTGAGTACAAAGTCACAAGTGGTGCAGCAACAGAGAATAACCAGACTATATTGTGTACTCCAGGATAACCGAAAAATGTTATCAAGATGATGGGTGGCAAAATGATCAGAGTACCCACAATACCGAGCGCCCAAAATATTCTTTGTCCATTTTTCATGAATAAAAATAGTTGCACTAAAGCTGCATAAATGACAACTAAACTAGTAGCAAAAACTAAAGATATCAAAGTAAGAACTTTATAACCACTGTTATTTGGCGTGACAGCCACAAAGAATTCTAAACAGGCACTAGCAATAATGGCATTGATAGCGATCGCTATTAATCCTGGACTTTTTTCACCCCAAATTAAATCCTTAGTTAACTTTTTATTAATTAGTAGTTGAGAACTAGGAATATAGCGAAAGCGTGTCCAGTCTTGTAATTTTTGCCGATTTGGTGTCAATGCTACAATTAAAAAAAAGAACAGCCAGAAATCCAGACCCATTAAACAAGCTATATTCTCTGTCATAAGTGATGAGTTATATCGCTCACTAAAAACTAATTCTTGCCAATTTGCACATCCTAAAGTAACAATTGCAAAACTAGTAGTTAGTAAATAACTCTGCTTTTTACTCAACATTGTAGTATGTGGATCAAGATAGCAACGCTCTAAAGATTGCCAGATAAAATACGTTCCTAAGAAGTACACTAGTAGAGTAAAGCCGACTGTAGCTAAAAAACTAGTTCCTAATCGAATACCAAACCATTTAAATTCCGCAAAGCTTGAACTTTGAGATGTAAATAAAGAACCAAACGCAAAATAGGGAATAAAAAAATATGGATTAACTAGCTTGAAGATCACAAAGGGATAATTAATTAATGCTCCATAGTTTAGCGCTTGCTGTGTGAAGACGAAAAAACCTAAAATTAAGCCACTTCCTAACCAAGCTTGAAATCCCCAAAGCCAAGTAAAAACTAGGCTAAATAGCAAGGAAATACTATAATAAAATACACTAGAAGCTATCAAAATCACATAAAAACTCAAAATTATACTGAAGGGAATCCCAGCATTTATTCCCAACCACAAATGTCCAGGTATTGCTAACAATACTCCCAAGTACAATAAAATAGGAACACCAAGTATCTTACCAATGAGAATACTTTGTGGTGATTGGGGGCTAAGTCGAACGAAGTTGAGAGTATCCCGTCGTTTCTCAGTAGCTAAATCGCTGATGAGTAGATAGCTTCCACCAATTATCAGCACAAAAATCATGACTAAACTTAGCAATCCAAAAATTTCATGAAACCATAATTGCCAGTTGATTAATTCATTACCACGACTATCGAATAAGCATTGAGTTATGCCAGATTGAATCCCTCCAGTACAGTACTTATTTGCATAAGTTTTGTATTGATTGGGCAACAGAGATTGGAAATAAAGAAATATTCCTAGCTGAATGAGAAAAGATATAGTGATAGTTGGCAGAATATGAAGTTTTTTGCAACGTCCTTTAATTTCTCGTAAGAGTTGAGGGTTAAATTCACCTAGTTTGTCTAGCATCAGTAAAACTCCAAAAATAGGCTGTGATGATTACTGAACCATTAAGAAGCTTGTTTGTGTCCTAATTTTAAGAAAATACTTTCTAAGTCTTCTTGAATGCAGCGAAAATCAGTTATAGAGATACCAGAATAAATGAGCGATCGCAACAATTCCGCAGCATCTTCTTCTCGCCCCGAAAAATTCACCTTCACACTATTTTTTTCTGGTATAATTTCCCATTCTTCCACTAA
This sequence comes from Nostoc sp. TCL26-01, assembly GCF_013393945.1. Classification (NCBI taxonomy): domain Bacteria; kingdom Bacillati; phylum Cyanobacteriota; class Cyanophyceae; order Nostocales; family Nostocaceae; genus Nostoc; species Nostoc sp. TCL26-01. The sequence continues at coordinate 4,979,607 of NZ_CP040297.1, read as the reverse complement.
ATAATGATTTTTTAACTCACTCACAAGCGAGTCTAAATCACCCAATGTGGATAACAAAATTTGTTGCTGAGACAGTCTTTGATATAGTTGTGAGAGTGTAGCACTTTCTACTAAAAAACCCAACTCCATAATGCCGATAGAAGTACAAAGTTCTGCCAAGTCGCTGAGAACATGAGACGAAATTAATATCGTCATTCCCGCTTCTTGCAAGGCTTTGATAATTTCTCGAAATTGCATCCTAGCAATCGGGTCAAGTCCAGATACAGGTTCATCCAAGAAAAGTAAAATTGGTTCATGAATAATCGTTCGCGCTAAACTCAAACGCTGCTTCATCCCCCGCGACAGGGTAGAAATTAAGCTATGACGTTTATTACCAAGTTGAATCAGTTCTAAAACTTCATGCAAGCGTTGCGTCCGTCGTGGTTCTCGCAAACGATACAACCGGGCAAAATAATCCAAATAATCCCAAACGGTTAAGTCTTCATACAAGGGATAGTCATCAGGTAAGTAGCCCAGACGACGCTTGAGAGTATGATTACTCTGATCATGACGTAAGTATTCACCACTAATATATATTTCACCCGTAGTTGGTTCTTCAGCTGCTGCCAACATCCGGATGAGAGTAGTTTTCCCCGCGCCATTCGGCCCTATCAGTCCGTATACTTCACCAGTAGGAATTTCTAAGTCAATATTATGCACAGCAATATGCCGTTCAAATTGCTTGGTTAATCCACAGGTACGAATTGCTAATTCTTTTACCATAGCTGCTAGAGTGCGGCTGTTAATTACAAACTAACTTAACCTCTATGTAACAACTATGCCCATCTCGTTGCAGAAATTGAAACTGGATTCAAGGCTAGAGGGATAATATAGGGGGAGTGCAACACTATACTCCGCTACAGTCACTCCTAAGTTTTAAATTTCTGACATGAGTATAATTTCCTAATTTTTGTTTGACCTCTATATTCAAGTATCTATTATGTGACTATTTCAGAGTGTATCTTGTAGAGTTAGCGGTAAGCGACGCATTTTACAGCCAGTAGATGGTAAATTCGACGTATGGCTAGACTTTAAACTATTTATTTTAAACAGCATGGGCTTCAAAACAGTAGTCTTCTATGATTCCTACAGGAGCGATCGCCGTTTTAACTCTCAGAATTTACCAGATGTTTGGAGAAGGTAATTATGCAAAGAATTATATCGTTAATTGTATTTTTTTCAATACTGCTAATAAGCAGTTTATTAACTTCCTATGCTTTTACACCTTTATCTTTTTATCAGCCTCTTCAAGTTATAGATGGCGCTGGGTTATATAAGAAAAATTTAAACAATGGGAATGAAGCTTATTTGCAAATTATCGATTTGTCAAAAATGCACATTGATCAACTGATTGGAGAAGTCGATAGAATGGGTGTAAATCAGGGAAAATATTATAAAGGAGAAGAAGGATATTTTAGCCCATTTTTTCAGAGTAAATTGTTTTCTGAAGTATCAAAAGAATATAAACAACTTTACAATAATGATGTTTTTTCTCTGATTAATTGCTCTTTTTTTGAGCAGTATCAATCTAGCACACAGCTATCATTCCCAATTAAACTCAATGGTATAGTGATTAGTGGTGGAACTAGCCCTTATGGACCTATTAGGCAACCAAAAGATCAGTTTTATAGTAGAGTTCGTCTGAAAGCTTTAGTTTGGGACGATAAGCAAGCATATATCACTGACTACAATCCTGTTAGCGGTACGCCTCTAAATCAAAAAAGTGTGCAAAATGCGATCGTTACTTACCATTACAGTGATCACCCAGCAAAAGTTTTAGCCCAAAATCCAGCAAACAAGTATCAAGTCATTGGTACTTTGAATAAAGATGGTATCAAGGGTGATGAATTAATGTTAATTATGACGGTGAACAAAGCTACGTTAGATGAAGCAGCTAGTTTACTACGTCAATTAGGAGTTAAGGGAGATATCATTACAGTTGATGGTGGTACTTCAACATATTTATTCAATTCTCAAAAAGAAAATATTGTCCTTCCACAACTATCTAATTTAGCTGAAAAACCTAGCTTTTCTAAACTACCGCACTATTTAGGGTTTCGGAGAAAAAGTAAAAAGCAGCTTTCTCCACGTATTTTTGTTAGTCAGCCTGCGGGGAAGGTAATTTTAGCAAAAAATCAGCCTTATCTCATATTATGGCGGGATAATCTTGATGGTGATGTAAAAATCGGATTGTACGATAATACACAATTGATTAAAAATATTGCTTCCCATACTCCGAGTGACGGAGTTTATGAATGGAAGCCAGACATATCCTTGAAACCAGGTTATTCTATTTGGATTTCTAGCCAATATAACCCCAAAATTTTTGGGGAGTTTCACCTAGATTAATTATGGGGATTTCCCCATTGCCTGTTCCCTTTTAATGTTAGATTCTTGTGCATTTTGGGCAAGATACTGTTTATGCTGGCAATTCTCTGGCTGAATGTAACGGCATGAAAGCGCTAATTGTGCAAAAAACAAGATTATTGGGATTATTCACAGCATTTTGCTGTATTTTGTGGACATTGTTTGTATTCATGCCAGCTTTGGCAAATACCTCAACGTCAATTGATACACTTAAACAGCAGCAGCAACAGATTCAGCAAGAACGGCAAAATGTCATTCAGGAACGCGATCGCTTAACTAATCTACAACAAGCAGCCCAACATCGCTTGACTGGGATAGCGAAAAACTTGCAAACCACAAACACTCAAATTCAAGATAGCGAACTGCGACTACAACAAGCTAGTCAACGCTTAGAAAAATTAGAGACAGATTTAGCGATAGCAGAACGTGCTTATGAAGAACGACAAGTAGCCACAGTCGCCCGATTAAGATATCTTCAGCGATCGCCAATTAGCCAAGGATGGGCTGTGTTACTGCAAAGTCGAGATATTGGCGATTTTATCAGCCGTCGTTATCAGTTGAAGTTAGTCTACCAAGCAGATCAGCAAATCTTAGCCAAACTCAACAACCAAGCCAATCTCATCAACCAGCAAAAAACAGGTGTAGAAGAACAGAAAAATGCGGTAGCTTTGATCAGAGAACAACTATTGGGGCAAAAAGCAGATTATCAAACCCAAGCCCAATCCCAATCAGACTTGATTCAACGCCTCAATAGCGATCGCCTCGCCCTAGAAGCAGCCCAAAACCAGCTAGATAGGGATTCTCAAAATTTAGCAGTCTTAATTCAGCAAAAGGTAGCTGAAGCCCAAGCCAGAGAAGCAGCCCAAGCAAAAACTAATAGCCGTAATAGCGTCATTATCAAAGGCACAGGATTATTTGCTTTTCCCAGCAATGCACCTACTAGTAGCCCCTTTGGTTGGCGGATACATCCCATTCTCGGCTATCGCCGCTTTCATAGCGGTCTAGATTTTGCAGCAAACTATGGTAGTACAATTCGGGCAGCTGATTCGGGAACAGTGATTTTTGCAGGTTGGTATGGTGGCTATGGTAAAGCTGTAATCATCAACCACGGCAATGGTATCACCACACTCTACGGTCACACCAGTGAATTATACGTTGTTGAGGGGCAAGCAGTGCAGAGAGGACAGGCGATCGCTGCTGTTGGTTCCACGGGATTATCTACCGGGCCACATCTCCATTTTGAAGTCCGCCGCAATGGTTCTCCTGTCAACCCCGCCGACTATCTGTAGCGTCAAAAGTCTCACAATATGATATAATCAACCAGTACAAGGGCGCGTAGCTCAGTGGATAGAGCAACAGATTCCGGTTCTGTTGGCCGGGGGTTCAAATCCCTCCGCGCTCGTTGGTTTTTGATAAAAGAAGTTTTAATCCCTAATAGGGATTTTAGTTGTACCTTGCTTCCGGGAGGGGTACGCCCACAAGGGGCGTTAGGTAGCGGGAGGTAGTATAAGCTTTCAACCTCTATTTTTTGTCAACAGAGTATTCTTCCTTATCTTAAAATCAAGGGTTTAAGACCCCTACGTCTACACTTAGTATCAGTTGAGTTGGGGTTTAAATCCCCAACTCAACTGTCTTTAATTTTGAATTTTGCGGAAAGTTCTGTAGGCGGGTTTCCCGCCGTAGGAAACTTTTCAAGACGAATTTTGAATTTTGAATTGTTAACTCTTCATCCTCGGCACTTTTCCTTGCCTACGCCAGAACAGGTTCCCGGCGGTTGTAAGCAGAGGAATCACCTTTGATGGCTTCGCTTTGTTTACCATCAATACCCACTGGAATATCACCAACAATGGTTACACGCTGTACATGACGGGGTTGATCGCCATAATCAGCGATCGCATAATGTTGAGTAGCCCGGTTATCCCAGAATGCGACATCACCAACTTGCCAACGCCACCGCACTGTATTCTCTGGACGAGTCACATAAGCCTGTAACAATTTGATAATTTCGTCGGATTCGTGCTGTGATAAGCCACGGATGCGGCGGACAAAACCACCAATAAATAAACCACGTTCTCCAGATTCAGGATGAACGCGCACAACTGGGTGTAAAGTTTCGTATACAGTCGAGGTGAAAACTGCGCGATAAGCACGCACTGCTTCTGGAACATCAACTACGGCAGCTGCATAGTCGTAGGCGTTGCTGTGTACTGCCCAAAGTTCGTTAGCTAAGTTACGTAAATGAGTTGGTAAATCTTCGTAGGCAGTGACAGAGTTAGCCCAGATAGTATCACCACCAGAAGGGGGAATGACTAGCGATCGCAAAACAGAACCCAGAGGGGGACGATCAACAAATGTGACATCAGTATGCCAGTTATTCGCCCGTGCTACTGTATTGCCATAGTTGAGATCCAAAACTTCGGGATTGTCGGCAAGTGAGGGTACTGTAGGATGAGCTGTGGTAACTTCTCCAAACCGCCGAGCAAAGGCTACTTGTCCCTCAGCATCAAGGTTCTGCCCCCGAAAGAAGATAACTTTGTATTTAACTAACGTTTGACGGATATCGCTGATAATTTCGTCGCTTAGATGACTATTCAAGTCAACACCGATAATTTTTGCACCGATACGTCCGGCAATTGGTTTGATGTCAAAGTATTGAGAACCCATATGTTTATCTCTCCAAGTTGTACTATTCAGACTTGACCAGATGGTTTGTATCTCTGTTGATGTGCAGAAAAGTAGGTGGACTGGCGTGGGAAACCCGCCCAGACAAGTGTCCAGCAAGTATTTTGCTCATATCAGCTTGTTCTAGTTTAGAGGTGAGTTTCTTAATCAGTCGGTTTTGCATAGTACTGTAAACCTATCAATTTACAGTACTTTAAGGTTGTAGAAAAAGCTATCACACACCAGCCTGAAGAAGCAAGCACTTTGCTGCAAGATTTTTACTTGACATACTCACCTGCCTGAAGGCGAGGTGATTCTTGACGCTTCGTTGACAGATGCGTAACCGTTGTAGTCTTATCCCGTCTCTGCGCCCATTTAGAGTCGTGGCAATGCCCTATCCCGACTTTGTTTATATTTTTCGCGGCGTTCTCGTCTCGGTCGTGTTGAGTGTTGCAATTAATGCACTTCACCGAGCGCACTGATAAATCAAGTTTCCCCCATTTGTAGCCGCACTCTGAGCAGACTTGACTAGTTGGTTCCCATCTACTAATGACGCGAAAATTTCTACCCAGCTTGGCTGACTTTGCCTCGCATTGTGTCCTAAACTCTCTCCATCCTTGAAGACTAATTGACCTAGCAAGCCTACGGTTTTTGACTAAGCCCGACACATTCAAGTCTTCCAAAACAATTGTTTGGTTTTCACTAACTATTTTGGTAGAAAGTTTGTGCAAAAAGTCTTTGCGGGTATCTGCAATCCGATTGTGTAGTTTTGCAATCTGGATGCGAGTCTTGGCTCTGCGCTTTGATTCTTTGGGTTGCCGCGCTAATTTCTTCTGAAGCTTGCGTATTTTTCTATCAAGAACAGAGTAGATGGGGCTTTCGGCTTTCTCGCAAAGCTCGCCACGGGGAGTATCCCCGGTGGCAGACTTTGCGCCATTGCTCATCACAGCAAAAGTTTTGATACCTAAATCAATCCCGATACTTTGGTTTTTGGCATCGATTTGAATAGGTTCAATTTCTACTACAAAGCTTAAAAAATAGCGATTTGCACAGTCTTTGATTACTGTTACTGAACTAGGCGCGGAGGGCAACTCTCTCGACCAAATAGGACTAACTTCCCCAATCTTGGCAAGATAAACGCGCTGTCCTTTGATTGAAAATCCGCCAATTCTGAACCTTGCTGACTGCTGGCTCGTCTTCTTTTTAAATCGTGGTGTCCCAACCTTTTTACCTTTGCGTTTGCCTTTTAGCGATTCAAAAAAGTTCTTATAGGCAACTCCTAAATCTGCTATTGACTGTTGCAAGGGGATATTTGAAACCTCTCCAAGCCATGCGCGAGATTCAGTCTTTTTAGCTTGGGTAATCACCAACTTTTGCAAGTCGTTGTTACTAGGTAGCTTCTCAGATTGCTTGCAGATTGCCAGCGCGTCGTTCCAAACTACCCGAACACAACCAAACAACTGAGCTAAACTCCGTTGTTGTTGGTCTGTTGGGTAGAATCGGAACTGGTATCTGGCTTTCATGGCTCGTGTTAAGATTGGTCTGATAGTATTATACCTCGTCCTTAAGGACGGGGTTTGGGTCTACACGTAATGACAAGCCAGTTCCGGAGAGAAAGACACAGCGTTACAGATTTAAAAATTCACTTGGTCTGCGTTACCAAATACCGCAGGTCTGTATTTACAAAGGATAGCCTTGGATTAATTGATAAAACATTTAGAGAAGTAGCCAAAAAGATGGATTTTCAAGTAATTGAATTTAACGGTGAAGATAACCATGTTCACGCGCTTATTGAATATCCACCTAAATTGTCTATCTCTCAAATTGTTAATGCCTTGAAAGGTGTTTCTAGTCGCAGGTATGGGCAAGCTAGATACAAAAAACCCCACAAAGAATCCTTGTGGAGTCCCAGTTATTTTGCTGTGTCCGTAGGAGGTGCGCCATTAGAGATCCTAAAGGAGTACATCAGAAATCAAGAAAAGCCGTCGTAGAACGACGGGGCTTGCATCCCATTCTTTTGGTCAATCGCTTAACTCGCGATCGCAATCACTTAAACAACTTTACTCCCGAAACGCCTGGATGTATTACTTTTGCGTTAAAGCAGTTACATAAAATGGTATCATAAATTGGTTGCAAAAGGTGTAATTATGGAACGTGAAGCCTTAACAATTCGCTTCCCTGCGGAATTACTTCAGAAAATCCGAGCATTGAAGCGAGACGATGAATCTCTCAACGATCTAGTCGTTCAAGCGCTGGAAAAAGAAATGAAGTGGCGTAGTTCTTGGGCAGCCCACAAACAAATTCAAACCATTCGAGAACAGGTCAAACAGCGAATCGGGGTGCATCCCGATCCAGTACCCATGATTCGTCAACTGCGCGAAGGAGAAAGTAGACGTGACTGAGGCACTGTGTATCGATACCAGTGTGATGATGAAGTACCTCTGCCCAGATGAACAAACATCAGAAGCGATCGCTTTAATTACCAATGCCTTAACTCAACAAACCAGACTTGTAGCACCGTGCTTTGCCTGGGCAGAGGTGGGTTCAGTTCTTCGTAAAAAAGTGAGAGTCAAGCTATTGACTTCGACTGAAGCCCAACAACTTTACACAGCCTATATCAGCCTACCGATTGACTACATCGACAGCAAAACTCTCCAACTCGAAGCTTGGCAACTTGCTGAACAATATGGAATGCCAACGTTGTATGATGCAGTTTTCTTAGCCTGTGCCAAAACAGAATCCGCTAACTTTTGGACAGCAGATGATGCGATGCTCAATCTATGTTCTCCTCGACCCGCTTACGTCTACAGCCTGAAAGATTACTGATAGCGATCGCCTTGGTTATAAGACTGTAATTCCCTATTCATAAAAAGTTCGCAAACAGCTGTGGTAGGCTGCGATCGCTCTTTAGTATAAAGAGTATAAATTTTTCTAAACTCCAATATTTTAGTATGCCAGAGTCTGTGCTACAGTCAGCTTTATTGTTGAAATACAGGAGTTGGAAACGATGGAACCTGTCTCTTTAATTACCGCCGCCTTAGTTGCTGGTGCAGCTAAAACCGCAGGTGAAGCAGTGCAAGATGCTTACAAAGGATTAAAAGAATTAATTAAACGCAAATATGAGGAAAAGGGTAAATCTGATTTTGTGTCAACCTTAGATAAATATGAGCAGAAACCTGAAAAAACTAAAGGGCTTTTAGAAGATGAATTAACGGAAGCTGAAATTGATCAAGATAAGGAAATCATGAAAAAAGTTAATGAGTTACAAGAGTTACTAAAGGCAACTAAATCTGCCGATTCCACATCTCAAAAAGTATTTAATTCAACTTTTACAGCAGAAAAACAAGCAATTCAACAAGGTGATGGCGGTAACCAAACAGTTAATATGTAATCAAAGTCAAGAGGTTATAAATGTCTGATGCTAGTCCTATAAATCATTTTCAAGCTGAAAAACAAGTAATTCAACAGGGTGATAATAACACGCAGATTGTCAATTTCAAAACAGAGATTAGATATGGTGATGATTCTGAAGAAGAATCTTATAAAAATTTCAATTTTAAGGCATCATCACCCTATCAAGGACTAGCACAATTTACTGCTACTGATTCTAGTAGATTTTATGGCAGAAATAAACTGATTGAAGATTTATATAATAATTCAAAAGAGAATAATTTACTGATTCTTCTAGGAGCATCAGGTAGTGGAAAATCATCATTAGTTCAAGCAGGTTTAATTCCTAAGTTTTCTAATGAAAATAAAAAAGACTTTGTTTATTTTTATTTAGTTCCTAACCAAAGCCCCTTTTACTCATTTTATGGACAAATTATAGCTTTTGTTTCGACAAATACCAATTATTATAAACAATCAGATGCTCAAATTGCTTTACCTCCTAGCAAAATAGATACTGATGAGGATTTGCAGAATGCATTAAATCTTTTAGTCAAGGTTGTAACAACACTCAAGAAAAATCCTGATTCTGTCTGGCTAATTTTTATCGATCAATTTGAAGAGATTTTTACAAGAACTTCAGAGTTTGAGAGAGGTTTATTTATTCAGTCTCTCAGTAATTTAATTAACCATCTAAAAAACTCAAACGATAAGTCAGTAAAAGTTGTCTTAGCAATGCGGACTGATTTTTTAGATCGGTTGATGAATGAGTTTCCTGATTTTGTGGCAGCAATCCAAAATGAGGGTAAAGAACCTTTCAGTTATATTACTCCAATGACAGACCGGGAATTGAAATTAGTTATAAAAAACCCTGCGGCTAGTCATGGAGTGAATGTTGATAAAGATTTAATTGAAGAAATTATTAATGATTTTCGTGGTGAATCTCGGTCGTTACCTCTGTTGCAATATACCCTTGATTTGCTTTGGAAGAATGATGACTTGTCGGATAGATTACTTAATCAAAAAACTTATGAAGATTTAGGTCGTGTTGGTGGTGCATTACAACAGCAAGCTGAAAAAATCTATCAACACTTTGATAATCAAGGTCAAAGTCAAGCGATCGCATATATTTTTATCAAATTAGTAACGATTACTGGTGATAGTAAAAGAGTCAGTAAACGGGAAAATAAATCTAGATTTATTGGTGAAGTATTAGAAACAATTGTTGATGAGTTAATTAAAGAACATCGTTTATTAATTAGTGGTCGTCAACCGGATACAATAGAAATAGCTCATGAAGCATTGATTAATTCTTGGTCAAGGTTGCAAGGGTGGATTGATACCCATGAAGAAGCGATCGTTTTAGAAAGACAGTTAAAAGAGTCTGCACAAAGTTGGGAGAAAGCCACAAATAATCCAGATAAAGCAAGCAGTGAATTGTGGCGAGGGTCAAAATTAGAGCGAGTTTTTGAGTTGAGAATTTTTGGATTCACTCAAACTAATTTTAATAGTGATTTAGCAGCCAGCGATTTTAAGAAAACGGTTGAAGATTTTGTTAAGGCAAGTATTGAATTGCGGGATAGAGAAAAGCGGGAAAAAGATGAGCAAATTGCCAAACTCAATCAAGCTTTAACAGAAACATCTCTGCGAGAGAAATCAGCACGAATTTTAAATTTATTACCTACTCAACCTTTAGACGCATTAATATTAGCGATTCAAGCAATGGGTGAAAATTTAGATAAGTTACCTCAGAAAATTCTTACTCCCGTTCAAAGTAGTTTAAATATTGTCATGGAACGAGCAAGAGTTCCACTTTGTTTTGAAGGATATCAACACGATGTTAATGCTGTTGATTTTAGCTTTCAAAGTCAGAGAATTGTTGGTGGTAGTAATAGCGGAATAATAAGTTTATGGGATTTACAAGGCAATTTAATCAGCCAATTTGATAAAAGTCATGATAGCTGGATTGCTAAAGTGCTTTTTAGTTCAGATGGGCAGAAAATTATCAGTGTATATGGAGATGGAACGCTAGGCTTATGTAATTTACAAGGCTCGTTAATTGGTAAACCATTTCGTGTACACCCAGAAGGGATTAGAGTAATTGCTTTTAATCCCGATCATGATAGGATTGTTAGCTCAGGTATTATTAGTGTAGATAGCGATCGCTCTCTGTACTTGTGGGATTTACAAGGTAATCTTATCTGTAATCTTCTTGATGAAACTAATGAAAATTGGGCTGAGTTAGTAATATTTAGTCCTGATGGTCAGATAATTATTGGTTCAATTAGTGAAAACAAAAGCAGAAAACTATGTTTATGGGATTTACAAGGAAATTTAATAGATGAGTTTTTCTATGATGCTGAAAGACAAATTATGTCTTTTAGCATTAGTCCTGATAGTCAGATGATTGTTACTGGCAATTTGGATGGAACATTATGTTTATGGAATTTACAAGATAAATCAGACAGCAAAATCTTTCAGCAAGATGGTGGAAGTATTGGTTCATTAGCTTTTAGTCCTGATGGTCAGCTGATTGTTACTGGTAGTTGGGATGGAACACTACATTTATGGGATTTACAAGGTAACAGTATAGGTCAACCTTTTCGTGGACATCAAGAAAGTGTTGAGTCAGTTATCTTTAGTCCTGATAGTCAAATAATTGCTAGTGGAAGTCGGGATAAAACAATCTGTTTATGGGATTTGAAGGGAAATTTGATCAATCAACCTCTGCGAGGACATAACAATTGGGTTACTTCAGTAGCCTTTAGTCCTGACGCTAAACTACTTGTAAGCCAAGATGTACACGGGACATTATATTTTTGGGATTTACAAGGGAATGCTATTAACCGACCTTTTCGTGGACACAAAAATTTAGTTACGTCAGTCGCTTTTAACTCTGATGGTCAGCAGATTGTTAGTGGAAGTGCAGACAAAACCCTGATTTTATGGAACTTACAAGGAGAGCAAATTACTAAACCTTTTGTAGGACATGAAACAGGAGTTGAATCAGTTGCTTTTAGTGCTGATGGTCAAAGAATAGTTAGTGGCGGTTGGGGTTGGGATGGAAAAATCCGGTTATGGAATTTGCAGGGAGATGAGATTACTAAATCATCTGTTCTAGAAGATACTCCTAAACATGAAAATAGTGCTAGTTCAGTGAGTTTTAGCCCTGATGGAAAAATTATTAGTGCAGGTGTAGACGGAATTATACACTTATGGGATTTTGAAGGAAATCATATTTGTCAACTTCCTGAAAAACATCAAGGAGCAATTAATTCAGTGGCTTTTAGTCCTGATGGAAAGAAAATTATTAGTGGTGGTTGGTATACAGTATTAAATTTATGGGACTCTGAAGGAAATCATATTTGTCAACTTCCTGAAGAACATCAAGGGGAAATTAATTCAGTTGCTTTTAGTCCCGATGGACAAATGATTGTGAGTGGTGAACGTAGGAGAAATATAGGTTTATGGGATGTACAAAATAACTGTATTATTCGGCTTTTTATAGCACATGAGTCTGATGTTACATCAGTTGCATTTAGATCTGATGGACAAATGATTGTGAGTGGTGGAATGGATGGAACAATACGCTTGTGGGATTTAGAAGGAAATCCAATTATTCAACCTATTCAAGCGGATCAATTTAGTATTAGAGCAGTAGCTTTTAGTCCAAATGGTCAGTTTGTTGTCGGTGTAGGTGGTGGAGTAGATGGAACAATACGCTTGTGGCGTAGTCACTGGCGGGAGTGGTTGCAGGTGTGTTGCGATCGCCTCCGTCATCATCCTGTATTCAAAAATCCTCAAACAGATATCGAACAGCAAGCTAAAGCCACTGCTGAAAAATACATTTTTAACCCACAAATTGGGGCAAAAGAATTATATGATAAAGCACTACAACGTGTAAAAGAAAAAGATTTCACTACAGCCATTACCCTATTACATCGTGCTATTAGTTGTCATCCTGTTTATACTCAAGCTTACTATCAACGTGGCATTACTTACTACCAAGTAAAGCGTTATTTTGATGCGATTAAAGACTTTAATCAAGTATTAACAAAACACCCCAATATTGCCGAAGCTTACCATTCTCGTGGTTTATGCTATCGCCAAGTCAATAATCTAGAAAAAGCTAAAGCTGACTGGCAAAAGGCTATCCAACTTTATCAACAACAGGGTAAACAAAAAGAAGCCCAACAAATACAACAATATTTATCTGAATAGAATTCAGGAGTCAGGAGTCAGAATTCAGCATGAATTCTGTACCTGACTTGTGATTTCTAGTCTAAGGATGATTTGCCAAAACAGGATACTCCCAGAGATTATAGTTTCATCCACCCCTATCCCCTATTCCCCCTCCCCTGGCAGTTTGGGATGTTGGGCTGAATATTTAGCTACTGTTTGAGAGATTTCAGGATTATATAGCCGCAAGTAATTCCAATAATTACCAAACACTTGACGCACATAATTTCTAGTTTCATCAAAGGGGATGGCTTCGACAAACTCATCTGGATCTTCCTTCGAGATGGTTTGCAACCATTTAGAGACATTACCGGGGCCAGCATTGTAACTAGCGATCGCCAACAAGGAATTGTTACCATATTGCTCATGGGTATGATCCAAATACCATGTCCCCAGCATGATATTGTCGTTGGGATTTTCCAGATTGATCGTTTTGATATCTAAAGGAATTTTAGAAGCAATCCATTTAGCTGTATCTGGCATGACTTGCATTAAACCAGTCGCACCCACCACCGATTTGATTTTGGCTTCAAACCTCGATTCTTGACGCATCAAAGCCGTGACTAACAACGGATTAAGTTGCCGTTCAGTTGACCATTTTTCAATCTCTTTCAGGTAAGGAAAGGGATAACGGGCTTGCCAGTAGATAATCTGTTGACTCAAGGCTTGATACTGGGCTTGTTCTTCAGGTGTTTCCCTATCTTCTAATTTGGAAATGATATCAATCCCAGAGAGATTTTCTCCCCGCGCTAGGCGCATTAAACCTTCAGTAAATTGTTCTGCAACGGTGGGCTGTGGTTTAGTTTGATATTCTGTTTCCCATTGCAACCAAGCATCCCTATCTTGCCCCAGGAGATACAATTCTTGGAAGGTAGCTGAACCAGCAGGTGGTAGAGGACGTTGGAGGGGAACTACTTCTGGGTTGAGTTGGCGGACGTTATTAAAATCGCCGACATTTAACCCTAATATATTCGCTGATCGCCAAGCATAGTAAGATTGAGGAAACTGGCTAATCACGTACTCATAAGCAGTTTTAGCTTCCTGTTGTTTACCGACAGCCGTTGCCCATTTACCCAACCAAAAGCCAGCTCTCGGAGCCAAAATACTATTAGGGTTATTGGTGACAATTGGTTGTCCCCATTTCCAAGCGGCGGTGTAATCTCCAGCCTTGGCTTTTTCCTGGGCGATTTTCCAGCGATATTCGGCAGATTCATCCGACTTAGCATATTTAGTAATTAGTTCCTGCCAAGTCTGTTGTGCTGATGTTTGATCATTAAGCGCTTGGTAAATTTGCGCTTTTTTGACTAGTGCTGTACTCGCTTGTTCTGGAAATTTAGCAATGACTTGGTTGAGATAAGGTAGAGCATCTTTACCAGTTTTTGCCATCTCTGCCAAACGTAACCAAGCAGTTCCGGTTTCACGAGCATCAGGAAACTGCTGTATTAGTTGATTATAAGTGGCGATCGCTTTTTCTCGATCCTTTCCGCCTACCTGCAATCCTCGTGCTGTGCGGTAGAGATTACGGGCTGTTTTCGGAGCTTTGGCATAAGCGTTAGCAGCCTTGAGAAATTGATTGTTCTCCCAGTAAGCCGTCCCGATGGTTTCCCAATCTTGTGGTTTGAGGGTAGGCTGTTGTACTAACTTATCCAACACGCCCACTATACCGATACCTGGTTGACTATAGGCATATTTCGCCAAGACTAACTGCAACTGTGGCTGATTAGGATTTTCTTGCAAGCGCTTGTTGATGATTTCCCAAGTGAGGGGATGAGAGGGAAATTTAGCGATCGCGCTATCCTGTAATTTAGGTTGAGCAATCAGATAAATTGCTTTGACAGCAGCAGCTTCTTGGGGATACTGTTTTAATACCTTTTGTCTCAAATCAGAAGCTTTACCATCTTCACCCACAAGATCCTGTGCTTGAGCTTGTTTCAGCAAAATGTAGGGAGCAATCACAGGATAATCTTTCTCCAATCCTGTGAGCAATTGCAACGCTTTCTGCCCCTGCTTAGTCTCAATATAATCACTCGCCAACAGATAACGGGCTTGTTCTCTTTCTGGTGAACGAGAATTTTGTGCGAGTTGTTCTAATTGTGCCGCACGTTCTGCTGGAGATTTTGATATCAGTGAGAACACAGCCGATTTTACTTTCGTTGACTGTGATAACTGTTCTGGCTGCCCTTTAGCAAAATTCAGCCATTGCCCCAAGGATTTACCAACTATAGGTGCTGACACCATCGCCCCAGCTGAAAAGGCAAACAGTGCCGCACCAGCGATGAGAGAAATTTGCTTTTTTTGTAGTTTCTTCAGCATGGATACTCGATGAAAAGTGCCGACGAAGTTCCTGAAACTCTAGCATTACTTGCCATGAGTGTAATCATCCTTTCATTTGAAATTTTTATTTTTCGGAAAAATATTACAATTCGTAGATGCTGATTTCGTTTTTATCATGTAAATGATACACACTTTAGATAATCGACAGTTTCCATACTTCCCATAAATCTCATCAAATTAACATATGGTGGTCATTGGTCATTGGTCATTAGTCAATAGTCATTGGTCAATAGTCAATAGTCAATAGTCATTGGTCATTGCGCTTTAGCCAATGAGACGGTTATTTCTGGGGAAAAATCTAGTCGAAATTTAATGGTTGCCGATAACAGGATGCTAACTACTGATCAAAAATATTACTAGTATGTAGGTGCTGATCAACTGAAACCTAAAAAGAGCCAATTTATAAATCTCCAACTTTGAATTGGGTCATCAGGTGGAGGATGCCGTCTAATTTCTCTATCAGCAGCGCGAATATTAATGATTCTCACTCGATTAAATTCCAATGCTGTTACTGTCGCGCGTCCTATTGGTGTTAAGCCAATAATAGAAAGTGTATCTTTTGACCAAATAAAATGTTCTTGCCAACTGTCAGTGCGAGGATGAAATAAAAGTACTTCCGATGAGGACTGTTCATCAAACACTTTAACTTTATCAGATTTTTGGCGATTGCAATGAAAACAAGCCAAAGCCAAATTATCAATTGAGTTAGCCCCACCTTTTGAAATAGGAATCACATGATCTACAGTGAATGTGATATACTGCCATTGCTCTGACGCATGACAATATTCACACACAGACTTGGCTCTTTGTCTGACTTGATTTTGAATAGCTTCACTAATATAACGATTCGCAGACAAATCTCTAATTTCCTAAAATTAGCTTTCGTTTTGAATTAATGCTGTGTTTCTAATAATCCGATTCACCAAACTTAGATAATCATCTAATTCTTCATATCCGTCTAATTCGGTTTCTTCTGCAAAAGTTAGAGATGATTCTTTTTGTTTAATTAATAAAGCTTCAATTCGCCCTTGGACTAAACTGGATGCACGAAATATTGGCACTCCTTCTACTAACTCAATGCGAACAGCACCATCTAAGGGTAGACTATTGGGTAAGTGTGACAATTTCAGAGGTAAATTGATTGTCATGATATTTATTTCCCAATATAGGAATCTGATTTGATTACTGAAATAATTTACGTAGGTAGGCAATAGGCAATAGGCAATAGGCAATAGATAAGAAGTTTCTTGACTGGTACTGATTTTTTTCAATAATCAAATACTAGTCCTATATTTGAATTAAAATTATAGCGTTTCTTGCTTTAATGAGGTAAATTTCATTGAGTTAGGGACTAGAAGCTAGGCAAGCAGAGAAGCAGAGGAGAATAATTAATGACTACCCATTACCCATCCCTCGCTCCCTCACTCCGTCACTCCCTTACTCCCTCACTCAGCACTCATCACTCAGCACTCATCACTAAATGACTGTCAAAATGTTCTAATTGTTTATGTACGAAAATGCTCAATAGTTGATTTAGGTAATTTTACATGGCACTGGAATCTTTCAATTTGCCTCTGGCGTTTCTATTTACTTCTCCAGGCCCTATTCTAGTGAAAATCGGCCCCATCACTATTCGCTGGTATGGCTTGTTGATTGCCTCAGCCGTGTTAATCGGTGTGAGCCTTTCCCAGTATTTAGCAAAACGCCGACAGGTTAATCCAGATTTACTCAGTGATTTGTCAATTTGGCTGGTAATTGGAGCGATTCCCGCCGCTAGACTTTATTACGTTTTGTTTCAGTGGGCAGAGTATGCAGAAAATCCCGAAAGGATCATTGCGATTTGGCAAGGTGGTATTGCGATTCACGGGGCAATTATTGGTGGAACATTGGCGGCGTTAATTTTTGCCAAGCTGAAGCGAGTGTCTTTTTGGCAACTAGCAGATTTAGTAGCTCCTTCCTTGATTTTAGGACAGGCGATCGGGCGATGGGGCAATTTCTTTAACTCAGAAGCTTTTGGCGCTCCTACTAATTTACCCTGGAAGCTCTACATCCCCCTAGAACGTCGTCCCCCAGATTTAGCAAATTTTGAGTATTTTCACCCCACATTTCTCTACGAATCTGTGTGGGATTTAATGGTATTTGCTCTACTGTTAACATTATTTTTCCGAGGCTTATCTGGCAGACCACGTCTACGCTTAGGCACTTTGTTTATGGTTTACTTAGTAACCTACAGTTTCGGTCGTTTGTGGATTGAAGGACTCCGCACAGATAGCTTGATGCTAGGGCCTTTACGCATAGCCCAAATTGTCAGCCTAAGCGGTATTGTTATAGGATTAGCCGGATTAGCTTGGCTCTACATTAATAAACGCTTTCTACCTGATGTGGTTTCTCCATTGAAAGAGAATGGGGAGTGATAGAGAGTGCTGAGTGCTGAGTGCTGAGTGCTAAGTGAGGGAGCGAGGGAGTGAGGGAGTGAAGGACAGGGGGAAAAGGGGAAAATAATTTTGACTATTGACTAATGACTAATGACCATTGACTAATGACCATTGACCATTGACCAATGACTAAAAATAAAAAATGCCCCAGAGAAATCTCTAGGGCTTAACCAGGGTGCATCTACCATTACTCTCTACTAGGGCTAGGGAGTTAATCCGGAAAGATACTGAGCAAATTTCCAAAAATTTTTTTGAGGCGAAAATATCTACCTGTAAATACTTAGTGTTTTTAGAAAATTTTGTATGAAAAATAGTTTAAATTCCCTAGAAGCCGCAGTCTATATTGTGGGAGCAGGGCCTGGAGATCCGGATTTACTGACGGTTAAAGCACAAAAGTTGCTAGAGGTGGCTGATGTAATTTTATTTGCGGATTCTTTAATCCCAGAACAGCTTTTACAATTTTGTCGGGAAGATGCGGAAATTATTCGGACGGCTGACAAGACTTTAGAGGAGATTTTACCGTTAATGATTGACAGAGTGCGATCGCAAAAAAAATCTCTGGTACGTCTCCAATCGGGTGATCCTTGTCTTTACAGCGCTATCCATGAGCAAATGCACCTCCTCGCTGATGCAAATATTCCTTTTGAGGTGATCCCCGGTATTAGTGCTTTCCAAGCCGCAGCCGCTAAACTAAAAGTTGAATTAACTGTTCCTGGTTTAGTCCAGACTATTATCCTGACGCGCATCAGTGGACGTACACAAGTCCCAGCTAGGGAAGAATTAGCCACTTTAGCAGCCCATCAAGCGAGTTTGTGTCTGTATTTAAGTGCGCGTCATATCGAAAATGCCCAAGCCAAATTATTAGAACAGTATCCAGCCGATACCCCCGTGGCTATTTGCTTTCGCATCGGATGGCCCGATGAAAAAATTCGTGTAGTCCCTCTCAACCAGATGGCTGATTGTACTCAGGAAGAAAACCTGATGCGTACCACATTATACGTGATTAGTCCAGCATTATCAGAGATCAGGGGGCGATCGCGTTTATATCATCCTGAGCATGATCATCTGTTTCGCAGTGCTAAGAATTAGCAAAAGTGTCTCAAGTCTAAAATTAGGGTGGCATAGCTTTACCACCCTACAACTTACGAAATCTGTACTATTGCTTATCCTTGGGTAATTCCAGAACTAAGGGAGGATTACCGTTTTTTTCTGCTGATTCTGTTGTCTCACCCGGCTTATTGGTTTGATTCCACAAAATCATGGATAGTAACCCATCAACCAAACCATTGGTACTGCCATTGCTGCCACCAACTAAGACATCGGGGATTAAACGGACATGGCGATCGCCTATAATCTGCATCAGTTGCATAGCGGTATAACCTTGTGTACCCAAAGCTTCTACACCAGTGCGGTAGGTTTCCGCTTTAGCATTACCTGTAGCCCGAATTCCTTCTGCCTCGGCAATTGAGCGCAATTTTGTCGATTCTGCTTCCCCATTGGCGTGTTTAATTTGGGCTTGGGCTTTGAGTTCGGCAATTTGCACACTCTGTTCTGATTTCACCATCTCTTGTTGGATATCCGCCAGGGCTGTTTCCCGCACCAGTTGTTGACGCTGAGTCTGCGCCATTTGCTGCACTTCATAAGTCTTGCGTTGTTCTTCGGCAATTTTTCTATCTGTTTGTGTCTGCATCAACGATGCTGGCGGTTGAATATCCCCAATCAAAGTATCAATTGCCTGCACATCATAAGCCCGTAAGGCAGCTTTAATATATTCAGATGCTTCTACTTGACGTTCACTGCGAGCATTCAAGAAGTCTAAGACTGTGTAATCTTGAGCCGAGTTGCGGAAATAATTACCAATACTGGGTTCCAGGACATTATCAACCAAGTTTTGCATGGAACCGACACGGGAAATTACCTTGGGTGCATCCAAAGCGCCGACATGGATAATTTGCGACACTTCTAAATCGAAGGCAAAACCATCTGTAGAACGTACTGTCAAAGCTTCTAAATTCGCGTCGTACTTATGTCGTTCGGTACGCCCCGACCAGTTCAACACTATATTAGTTGTGGGAACTAGTTCCACTTTCATGATTCTAGTGTTTAGTGGATGCTTACCAGGATACAAAGCTTCGACCCACACACCCTTATGGCCAGGATTTACCAAGTTACCGTGAGTAAAAGCTGCACCACTCACATCTTCTTGAGCCTTACCTACAAAGGAAATCACTACACCTACATAACCAATGGGAATTTCCGTCATTGGTACTTGCTCAACATTCACAAACCAGGGATTGAGATTCCACGAACCAGAAAGTAAAATCTGCTCTTGTAAACCCCTGCGTCCTCCGCCATCAAGAAACTTTTGGCTGTTTTGGAAGTTATCGTGTCCCGTAATCACTGGCCCAGCGATTTCACCCACCGTAATGGGCATCCCATCCAAAGTAGTGACAACACCCACCTTATCAGAGGCAACTGTGTACACCCGCAACTGTTCGGGACTCATCCCATGAGCATTGGCATTAGCAGTTGTAATTACCTTAAACAGTGCCGTATTAATCCGGTACGTACCTGCCGTCAGAAAACCCATTTGCCGACCTTTTTCACCACTTTGAGTGAGAAATTTCCGGGCATCTTGGAAGTTATCACAATCAAGGATTTTGCCTAAAATCCTCTCTGGTGGAATCGATGCGCCATCAGCCGCCACAATCAAGGCAATTTCACTTTGAGGCACAACAATGACACTTTCTTTACGTACCGAATACTGCCAAGGCCAATAACCCCAATGCCAACCAGGGGCGAGAGTATCAGCCTGCAAACCAGCTTCATTGTTGAGGGCAATCAACTGTCCAGCTGGCAGTCCTTTTCCTGAAACCGCAAACTTCTTGACAACGATGCCAACTTCTCTCTCACCAATGACTACCAAGCCACCAAAAAACAGGGGGACGAAGATCACAAGTCCACCCACCAGCACAACAGGAATTAATACAAAAGGGTCAACCGCAGCAGCTTGATATTGTGTTCTCGTAATTTGTACTTGAGCAATATCAGGCTTGGTTTGCTTTAGCTGAACTGACGCGGAAGTATTTTCTTGAGGAATAGATGTCTTTACATTCGTGGCATTTGCTGCCTGAATACCACTAGTCAGAGCCAATGTAGCTATTAATGTTGTTGCAAAACGAGCTAATTTATTTTTTTGACTTTTACCAAGGGAAGCCGAAAAGCTTTTCATAACTTGCGCCCTTCTGGGCAACTAATTGTCTAAGGTATCACTTCATTTGCGAGGCATGGGATTTCTTAAACTTGGTGTAATTTTTCAACTGGAGTGGAAAAGTTAATTACCCGGATTTCTCACCAGACTTATTAAACTGAGGTTTTCTCTTTGTCCAAAGACTGTAGGGGCGGGTTCATTAAGATCATTGTTAATCATTAATCATTTCTGTAAACCCGCCCCTACCGCTTGTGAGAAATGCGGGATTAGCTGTAGTGGCGTGGCAAGTCTTAATCAAAGTATAAAGTCAACTTAACCTATTGCCAGAAAAATAGTTAAAATATTCCCAGTAGTTACTGTAGATTCAATTAATAACTAATATGCGTTTACCTTTGATCATTGGTGTGGGATTGTTGGTATCTTTGAGCTTTAACTTGCCTGTATTGTCTCAACCAAATACTACCGTCCAAATAGCACAAGCAACATTAAACAATAAACTGAATTTAAGATTATTAAAATACAATCGCAGCTTGTGGAATAGCAAAAATATTTTCAATTATCGCTATACACTCAGCAATAGTTGCTTCTGTATACCTGATGCTAGAGGCCCAGTAATTATCGAAGTCCGCAATGGTCAAACAGTTTCAATTACATCTGTGGCTACTGGTCAACCAGCTGATCCGCAGTTTTTTCAAAGATATAATACAGTTCCCAAATTATTCGATGTGATTCAAGATGCTATCGCACGGCGAGCAGATAGCTTAAATGTGAGTTACAATCACAGGCTGGGCTATCCTACACAAATTAATATTGATTACGAAAGCCAGATAGCAGATGAAGAGTTATTTCTCACTATTGAGAATTTTCAAAAACTGTAATGAATTGTGAATGCAGGGTAGAGAAGACTCTTAATTTCTAGCGCTCAAGTTTTGGCTTTTCCCTCTGTGGTTAAATAAAATATGATTACCACAGAGGCACAAAGACACAAAGAGGATTTTAAGATTTTTGGTCATGTATAAATAGCGAATTTGTTGTAAAGTAGTTCCAGCATTGATAGCCATAAGTCGATTGTTGGAAAAACTAATTTACAAAATCTATGGCAGAACCAATTCGTATTCTTTTGCAAACGACGATCGCTTCAACTGAAGATGACTGGAGTATTGCTCGATTCTCGTTATTACGGGATTATATACAATCCATTAATGATGACGCAGGAAATTCCCTGTTTGCTGTCACAGCACGCGATCGCTTATCAGATAATCAAGGTAATGATCCTATCTTAGGCACACTAGACCAATCAGATTTTGATGAACTCTGGCTATTTGCTTTAGATACTGGCGACGGTTTAACTGAAAAAGATATCGCTGGGATTAATGCTTTTAGAAAACGCGGTGGCGGTATTCTGACAACTAGAGATCATCAAGACATGGGCTGTTCTATGTGCAGCTTAATTGACATTGGTGATGTCCATTATTTTAATACCAAAAATCCCGACCCTGATGATTCTCGCTGGAGTCGAGACGACCCACATACAACATATATATCTTGGCCTAATTACCATTCTGGGGCTAACGGCGACTATCAAAAAATTATCCCTGTCGAACCAATTCACGAACTTTTAAAAAACCCTAATTCCACCTCTGGACTGATTGACTTTTTTCCCGCCCATCCCCATGAAGGTGGTATCGGTGTGACTCCAAACCAAACAAATGCACGAGTGATTGCATTAGGAAAAAGTCTAGTAACAGGCAGGCAATTTAATTTAGTTGTAGCTATCGATCATTATACAGATGCTCAAGGCGATCGCTTAGGACGGGCGATCGCTACCTCCAGTTTCCATCACTTTGTCGATTACAATTGGGACATTACAAAAGGTTGTCCCTCATTCGTAGATGAAGTACCAGGAAACACGATGACAAAAGAACCACGCGCACTAGAAGATATCAAAACCTATGTGCGAAATGTGGCTTTATGGTTAGCTGAGTAGGGAGGAGTCGAATTCTGACACAAGCTAGATGCCAAGATTGTGCGTTTAGACTAACTTTGTTTGCATTCATGCCAAAGGATATGTATAAACGATGGATAAACAGCAATTTTCTGTAGAGAGTACAGCTATATTTGAGCAGTTATGGAATATCACGAAAGAACTACGGCAAAAATTAGATGCACGTTTTGAAGTACATCTGCATCCCTCTACTCAAGATTTACAGAATTATGCGGCTCAAGTAGGAGCAGCGCACGGTTCTCTCAATGCTTTCACTGGTACAGAAATCGATTGGTTAGTCCATTCATGGTTGCGTGAACCACAATCAGGCTTTTGCAATATGCACCTGACAATTTGGTTGGGTTCGCAGATTCGTGTGCCTCATTTGGCTTTTGCCTTTGCCACTGTACCGCATCTATTCTTTTATATGGATTATGTAGCGCGGAGTGATTTGTTTACTGACTTAGATTATTTAGATCGTTACTATGAACCTGTCAACGCAACATACTTAAAATTTCTCGATGATGCTCGATTTCAACAGTATATGAGTAAAACTCTGTACATCCGTCAAGTACAGTCGCAAACCAGTTTATGTTACACCAGTCCCGTAACAGAAGAAACGATCGCCACTGTTCAAACGGTAGCTCATGAGATGATGGATCGGTGGTTGGGTTGGGTAGATGAAGCAGAACCCGTACCAGAATCAGAACGTGCGGCTTTAGCAAAACGCGATTTAATTATCCGCCGAGCGATCGCTGAACGTGACCCAGATAATAAAATAGCTACACGCCTATTTGGTGAAGCCATGACTGATAAATTAGTGCGATCGCTCTGGGGAGAAGTGAGAGAATAAGTAGTCAATGGTCAATGGTCAATAGTCAATGGTCATTGGTCATTGGTCATTAGTCAAAATTATTTTCCCTTTGTCCCCTTGTCCCCTTGTCCCTCACTCCCTTACTCATTACTCAGCACGGGCTGAACGCCCCGCTTCCGCTAACAGCACTCCCTCACTCCTCTCATGGCAGATAACTCTGGTAATCTAGATTCATATCGAGCTTTGGCACTGCAAGTTACTTGTCATGCAGTGAATCAGGCGAGCGATCGTCAAGAAGCTGGGTTGATGATGCAAAATAGTATTAGCCGCTTGGCACGACAAATTGCCGCTAGCATCGCTTTTATTGGTTTTGACTGCCGTTTAATTGTGTTACCAGAATATTTTCTCACAGGCTTTCCCTTGGGGGAACCTCTAGAGGTATGGGCAAATAAAGCTTGTTTAGAAATCAACGGTGCTGAATATGAGGAGTTGGGAAAAATTGCCCAGAAACACCAAATTTTTTTAGCTGGTAACGCTTACGAACTCGATCCCAATTTTCCTCAACTATACTTTCAAACCTGCTTTGTCATCGACCCTTCTGGTTCAGTAGTTTTACGGTATCGGCGGTTAAATTCCTTGTTTGCACCTACACCCCATGATGTTTGGGATAAGTATTTAGATTGTTACGGTTTAGAAGCAGTGTTTCCTGTAGCCAAAACGTCCATTGGGAATTTAGCAGCTTTAGCATCAGAAGAAATTTTATATCCAGAAGTAGCAAGATGTTTAGCAATGCGGGGAGCAGAAATTTTTCTCCATTCCACATCAGAAGTATATAACAAAACACTCACCCCCAAAGATGCGGCTAAAATTACCCGCGCTGTAGAAAACATGGTATACGTAGTTTCAGCTAATACAGCCGGACTAGCTAATAGCCCCATCCCCATAGCCTCAGTTGACGGTGGCTCAAAAATCATTGACCATCGCGGTATTGTCCTAGCAGAAACAGGTGCAGGCGAAAGCATGGCAGCATTTGCCGAGATAGATTTAGTCGCATTAAGACGCGATCGCCAAAGACCAGGGTTAAATAATTTACTTTCTCGCCAAAGATTTGAACTCTACGCTCAAAGTTACTCCCAGTCAATTTACCCAGCTAACACCATGTTGGACAAAGAAATCAACCGTCAACACTTCATCCAAACCCAACAAGCCACCATCGAGCGTCTGTCACAATTAGGGATAATTTGTAAGGGGAGTGATGAGTGCTGAGTAGGGAGTGAGGGAGTGAGGGAGTGAGGGAGTGCTGAAGAATCGGACTAATGACTAATGACTAATGACTAATGACTATTGACTATTGACCATTGACCATTGACTATTGACCAATGACAAAACCAATGGAAGTTCGTAATCCCAGGACGGGAAAATTTGATTATGTGATTATTCCACCGCCGCCGAGGCTGTTGGCACAGCAATGTAATCGGGCGCGGCGATCGCAACCTCGTTGGTTACAATTGGGTGTAGAGGGAAGAATCACCGCTTTGCAGCAATGGAAGCAAGCGATTATATCCAAACGTGAACAGTTAACAGAAGCTTTGGTCAATGATACAGGTAGATTATCGATATCTGTGTTAGAAATTGATTCTTTTTTAGCTAGTATTGACCGTTGGTGTGGTTTAGCGCCAGAATTACTGCAAGAATCAGCTAAAAATACCAGCATTCCCTTCATTGCTCTGCAACAAACGGCTGTACCTTACTCCTTAGTTGGGGTGATTAGTCCGTGGAATTTTCCCCTATTGCTCTCGATGATTGATACAATTCCGGCTCTCATAGCAGGTTGTGCGGTAATTGTCAAGCCTAGTGAAATTGCACCCCGATTTGTCGCACCACTGTTGACAGCTTTGAATACAGTCCCCGAATTGCGGGAAGTTTTGGTTTTTCTGGAGGGAGGTGGAGAAACTGGTGCAGCTTTAATTGAGTGTCTAGATTTAGTCTGTTTTACAGGTAGTGTCTCTACAGGGAGAGAAGTAGCCCAAGAGGCGGCTAGACTATTTATTCCCGCTTATTTAGAATTGGGAGGTAAAGATCCAGCGATCGTTTTAGAGTCAGCTAATTTAGAATTAGCCACCTCAGCGATTTTGTGGGGTGCAGTGGTGAATACGGGACAGTCTTGTTTATCTATTGAAAGAATTTACGTTGCTGAATCTATATTTGAAGACTTTTATCATAAATTAGTAGCCAAAGCCCATCGTCTGCAACTAGCTTACCCCACGGTAGAAGATGGAGCGATCGGCCCTATCATTGCAGAAAGGCAAGCTGGGATTATTAATGATCATATTTTAGATGCAGTGGAAAAAGGTGCAGTTATTCATTGTGGCGGTAAAGTCGAAGAACTAGGCGGTGGTTGGTGGTGTCGTCCAACAGTGCTAACGCAAGTTAATCATTCCATGAAAGTCATGACAGAAGAGACTTTTGGCCCTATCATGCCTGTGATGCCGTTCCCCACTGTAGAAGAAGCGATATATTTAGCCAACGACTCCATCTATGGACTGAGTGCGGCGGTGTTTGCAGGTTCCGAAGCAGAAGCTTTAACAGTTGCGCGACAATTAAATGCAGGTGCTATCAGTATCAATGATGCTGGACTCACAGCGATGATGCACGAGGGAGAAAAAAATGCTTTCAAGTTCTCCGGTATGGGTGGTTCACGCATGGGTGCATCAGGCTTAAAGCGGTTCTTACGAAAACAAGCATTTTTAATTAAAACCAACTCTAATCATGACCCTTGGTGGTTTGAGTAGTGAGTGCTGAGTAGTGAGTGCTGTTAGCGGAAGCGGGGCGTTCAGCCCGTGTTGAGTGTTAAGTTCTGATACCGTTGGGTTACTCTCCCTTGAAGGCTTACGCCTACATTCTTTAAGCCAACTTACACCAGTTGTAGTTTTTAGTCTTAACTGAACCGTATTGTATTCTATTTCCAGTTTGCGATCGCACTTTTTTATTTGACAGTAAAAATGCTCATTTTACTGGTAGAGTGTGATCGTCTTCTAGCTCCTCTGATGCTGCAATTTCTGAAAAACCTATAAGCCTGACAGGGGGACGTTCGGGAAATTCCACAACAAGGCGTAATTCTCCTCCCATTGCTGCAATATACTTCTGCAAAGTGGACAGCATTAAATCTGCGCGCTGTTCTAGTTTAGAAATATTCCCTTGGTCAACTTGCAGAAGTTCTGCCATCTGTGCTTGGGTGAGTTTAAGTGCGAGCCTTAGTTGCTGTCGAGTCATTTCCTCGGCGATGAGCAAGTTCGATTCTTCTTCAATCTTTTTTTGTCGTTCTGGTGATAACTGTTCTAATTTTTCTTTCAGTGTTCTACCCATAAATAATCCTCACTTTTCCTCATGTTCAGTCTTTAATTGAGCTAAGTGTGCATCAAATCTAGCATCGGCTGTTTTGATCAGTTGTTTGTAAAAACGACTTTCACTACCACCTGATTTGTCACCTGCGACTAGCAATATTGCATAACGTTTAGGATCAAATGCAAAGGCGACACGCCAAACACCATCTGCTGCTTTAAATCTGAGTTCCTTCATGTTGCTATGTCGTGAACCATTAAGTGTGTCAACATGAGGTCGTCCCAATTCAAAACCAAAAGCTGCCAATAGACTGGCACGAGCAAGTAACTTATTTTGCACCTCTTCTGGTATGGCATCGAATTCCGGTTCAAAATCTGGATGAAATTCAACAACCCAACTCATTAATTATGCACTCAAGAACATATACTTTCAAGAGTATATTAAAGCTTCGTAATTCCTTGGGAAAACTAAGTTGTTTACGAACACGCTCCGAGCAACTTGCTTCCCACTTGCAGATTGATTCACAATAGAATAACTCAGCAAATTTAATACTTATTAACCAGCTTGAAAAACTTATTCTGTTGGCAACTCTTGTAGTAGATAGCCCAGCGCTTTTACTAAAGTTTGATTTTGCTCATCAGTGCCAACTGTGATCCGTAATTTATCATCTAATCCTGGTTGTTTAAAGTAGCGGATGAGAATTTTCTGTGCTTTCAATTGTTGATAGAGGTATTCGGCATTGTTTTGGGGAGGTTGCACTAATAAAAAGTTGGTTTGAGAATCCCAAACATGAAAACCTAAGTTTTTTAAGTCTGTTGTTAGTTGATTTCTGGATGCTTGAATCTTGGCTACACAGGCATTTTTATAGGCTTGGTCGATAATAGCGGCTGTGGCGACCGTAGAGGCGATCGCATCCACATTATAGCTGTCTTTCACTTTCAATAATCCATCTAATAATTGAGGATTTGCCACCCCAAAACCCAACCGCAACCCGGCTAGGGAATAACCTTTAGACAGTGTGCGAATTAAAATGACGTTTGCATACTCCTGCACTAAATCCACAGCATTTTCTTGAGCAAAGTCTACATATGCTTCATCAATAACTAACACCCCAGATAAATGACTGGCTAATTTGCGTAAGTCAGCCTTCGCTACTATATGACCAGATGGACTATTGGGAGAAGCAATAAATGTAACCGCACCATCAGCCGCAATCAACTCATCTAAAGGTAAACTATAGTCTTCCTTGTAGGGAATCTCTACAACATCCGCCGCCTGCATCTCGGTTAATGTGCGATACAAAACATAAGTAGGCATGGGATAAACTACCTTTCGTCCCGGTTCTGTACAAGCACGAATAACTATACTCAAAATTTCGTCGCTACCATTACCGACAATCATCCAATCACTAGGAACACCCAAAACTTGACTAGCCGCTTGGCGAAATTCTCCCCCAAATGGTTCGGGATATCGCCGCAACTGTTCACCATCAATATTTTGCAACGCGGCTAAAGCTAGAGGCGAAGGAGGGTAAGGATTTTCGTTGCTGTTGAGTTTAATGATTTGCGTCCCCCGTGGTGGCTGTTCACCGGGAATATAGCTAGCCATTGCATCAACATTGGCGCGGAAGTAATTGGGCATAAGAATTTAAAATTCCCAGTCAATAGAACTTAGGCTGTTGCCATACTAAGTAAGTTGACACAATAAAATCAAACTTTATCAAGAAAAATCAATTAGGCTAAAGTCATTATTCCTATTAGAAATCGACCGAATTTAATTCTGCGTTGTCCGAAATCCTTGTAGAGACGTTGCACTGCAACGTCTCTACATTCATTTTCACCAGATGTCTATTGCTCGGCAAGTTTCTGGACAAAGGCTTGATGCTCAGGTGATGTTAAACCTGTTTGCAGAGTATTCAAGACATCGATCATTCTACCTTCCAATAAAGCCGTCACTGCTAGCCACAGCCCTGGAAAGATGCTACTACGAATTATGCCAGACTCATCTGGCTCGATGAGAACAAATTCCTCAGACTGCAACCGAAACCAACTCAGCCGATTTTCAAAGGTTTGCCACACAAGATACTCTTGCACTCCGTTACGGCGATAAGCATTTTTTTTAGCCCCCAAATCAATAGCCGCACTGCTAGTGGCAATTTCGGCAATCAGTTCGGGTGTCCCCTCGATGTAGCCGTCTGCACTCAGGGTAGAAGTACCGCCAGTTTCCATCCGCAGCATCGCATCCGGTTGGGGTTCATTGTCTAAATCCAACCTTGTAGTGGTGTTATCGGTTCCGCTAGTACCAGGAGTTGCAGCGCTGTAAACTCCCAGCCAAGTAATCAATGCAGCATGGGGAACACCATGAAAAGCTCTAACAGGGGATGCCACGTAAACGATTCCTTCAATGAGTTCGGCTTTGAATTTTTCTGGGGTTGCTTCGTAGCGGCGCTCAAACTCAGCACGAGTAAGGCGATCGCCACTGGCTAAAACCGGAACTGGTATAGAATGAGGAGGTTGATGCAAAACCATAGAGACTATTTGCAGATGAGGGTGAGAGGCAAGAGTTA
Source organism: Nostoc sp. TCL26-01 (assembly GCF_013393945.1). Classification (NCBI taxonomy): domain Bacteria; kingdom Bacillati; phylum Cyanobacteriota; class Cyanophyceae; order Nostocales; family Nostocaceae; genus Nostoc; species Nostoc sp. TCL26-01. The sequence goes on along the minus strand of NZ_CP040297.1, from coordinate 4,950,228 downwards.
GTCGATAATTTAGCGCTCAGGAGTTAGCGTTTCCCTAATTTTAACCCTAAATACTTTTTTACCTTTTAACCAATTCCGTTGTCCTCAAAACACTTGCTAATGCAGCGATAGTTATGATTAGGGTATCTAACTTGTGAAGGGAGATTATTAATGAATATTCAATTAGTAACATCGATTAAACAATTGATTTTAGCGCTGTCTCCAGAGGAGCAGGACTGGTTAAAAGCACAGTTAGCAACACAGAATAATCTCCAGATGACTCGTGTTGTTGATCTAAATTTATTTAGTGGTATTCTTCAACTACAAGAAGATCCTCTAGAATTTCAGCGTCAAATTCGGGATGAATGGACATAACGATAATGCGATATGTTCTTGATACTAATGTAGCTTTGTATCTTTTAGGAGGAAAGCTGCTTAACCCTTTGCCTGTTGGCGAGTTTTACTTATCTGTGATTAGTGAAATAGAGATGCTTTCTTATCCAGCGATCGCGGCAGATGAAATGCTGAGAGTACAGCAGTTTCTATCTCAAGTCACAGTCATTGGTATCGACGAAGATATAAAAAATCAGACAATTATACTACGTAAAAAATATCGATTGAAATTACCCGATGCAATTGTTTGCGCCTCAGCTTTATCTACTAATTCATTACTTTTGAGCAATGATGCACAGTTGAGTAGAGTAACAGAAATCAGCATTAATACTGTTCAAGTTTAATGTGCAACCCAACCTTGTTTGTCGCCAGCTAGTAGTGGACTGATTAGACTAAAATGTGGCAATAGATTTAGATAAAATTAACCGCAGATGGACGCAGATAGACGCGGATGATAATGCACTATTTTACCCTTGCCACGCACTGTTGCGCTACGCGACAACACACCCTACCTGAAGATAAAAGAAAAACCCAAAAAGATTCTCTGTGCTGGTGTTTGATCAATTCGTGATCGTTGTCGTAATCTGATTTCAAGGCTAACTGTGTGATACACTAAAAATACTTATTATTAGTGTGTACTTTACGTTAATGGCATATCAGCGAATTAACATCACACTCCCCGCCCAAACGCTGCAAGAAATTGATAAATTTGCACCCAAAGGCGATCGCAGTCGGTTCATTCATGCGGCAATTCAGGCTTACATCACTCAGATTCAAGCAGAAAAACTTCGCCAACATCTCAAAGAAGGGGCAATTCGTCGAGCTAAACGCGATCGCCAGATCACTGATGATTGGTTTTCCCTATCGCTCAACAACTGTATTTTTTGATATTTAGGGATTTTTTGCTAATCTTGAACACATAATAATGTTAATTTAATTAATCTCAATTTTTTAATTCATGCGCTCTCGGCAAAGTATACCGGAAATGTTTGCGACTTTCCTACAATGGGAAGCTGATCGCTTTAGTGGTTGGGTATATGATGCCAAGTTAAGGCGTAGTATCCAAAATTGCTTGACTCAGTTATCCGAAACTCAACACTCAGAAACTTTTTGGGCAATTTACTGGCATAAAAATTGGCAAAATCAACCAAATTCTTTAGCGGAAGGTCATTTGTCTGCTTATTTACAGGAAACTTGTTATTGGGCTGCGACAAGAACGATTCCCCAATATGCTAGTGTCCAGTGTAAATTATCAGACTGTTTTCAAATAGCGATCGCCCAATTACCAAAAATCCTCAAAGGTTGCGATCCTGACCAAAAAGCTAGTCTCAAAAGTTATGGTAATGTCGCTTTTGCCAATATCATCCGCGATGCTTTACGGCAAAAACAAGAGATAGATTATTGTCATGATTGGGCTTTATTGTTGAAGTTAAGCCGCAAGCGATTACAAGAGTCTTTAGAAAATGCGGGATTAACAGAGGAAATTATTAGCTGTTACTTATTGGCTTGGAAATGTTTTGTTGATGCTTATATTCTCAGTAAATCGCCAAAGGTGCGGAAGTTGCAAAAACCTGATGAGGATACTTGGCAAACGATATCTCAACTCTACAACCAAGAAGGAAATCCGCCACAGACTCCCGCAACTCTAGAAAAATGGCTAATTTTATCAGCAAAACACGCACGTGCTTATCTATATCCCGTGGTTTCTTCCCTCAACCTACCTAAACTAGGACAAGCAGACGGGGAGTTGCAAGATGATTTACTTGACACTACAAATGAGTCTCTATTAGCAAATCTGATTACCGAAGAAGAAACCGCAACTCGCCAAAATCTACAACTAGAAATTCAAAATATTTTAAAAGATGCCTTGACAAAATTACCACCACAAGCACAACAACTGCTGCAACTATACTATCAAGAAGGATTGACGCAACAGCAAATTGCTCAACAACTGCAAATCCAGCAATATCAAGTATCACGGCAATTATCTAAGGCAACAGAATCTTTATTATTGACAATCACGAAATGGAGTCAAGAAAAAACGCATATTTCTCCTACTTCCCACGTGGTTAAACATATTAGTGCAGTGTTAGAGGAGTGGTTACAGAATTATTTCCGTAATCTGCCTCACTCTTTACAGGAGTAGTCGTTATGTCGTTGTTCTGTGTTCCTCCAACTCAACTTGTGTTAGAGGTTTCAGCTGAAGTTCAAGAGCAATCATGGCAGCAAAGCCAGGCTTGTGTTAGTCCCCGTGGGCGTTGGAATGCGTTTTTGAGTCAAGTTAGCCTCAATACTTTTTTACCTTGGTTGCAAGCCGAATATGCACCAGCAGCCAGCGTGAGTATTGATGTTAACTTGTTGCCCCAGTATTGGGAATTGGTTAATGGCGTTGCTATCACCATGGATACAAAACGCCTGATTCTGATTCCGGATAAAAATTTAGAGACGAGAGAATTTGCTGTACCTCAAGAATGGGTAGACATTCCGGGATGGGCAGGAGATTATTATTTACCAGTGCAAGTTAATCCTGATGGGGCGTGGATACGTATTTGGGGCTATACCACTCATGAACAACTGAAAAATCAAGGTAACTACAATCCTGATGAACGGACTTACTCTTTAGATGCTACTCAAATGATTGAGGATTTAAATGTGCTTTGGGTAGTCCGGCAATTGTACCCTGATGAGCAAACACAAACAGCGATCGCTCCTCTACCAACTTTATCCACTACCCAAATAGACAATCTCTGGCAAAGGTTAGCAAATCCAGCCATCACTAATCCTCGCTTAGAGTTACCTTGGGAAACCTGGGGAGCTTTGTTAGCTACCGGACAATTAAAACCACAAATAGAGTCTATCAACTTGCGTCAGTGGTTGCAAAATATCTTTACTGATAGCTGGCAAACCATCGAAGCATTGTTGGGTACACAGCCAGATTTAGCTTTTAGCTTTCGCCAAACCAATGATGTCAGCGAACAATCAATCCAACGAGTTAAGGAAATTACTTTACCCAGCAATCAAACTGTGGTCTTAATGTTGACTTTGACACCAGAAACCGATGGTAGAGTCAGCATCCGTACTCAATTATATCCCAGAGGCAGCACGCGCTATTTACCTGACAATATTAAGTTAGGGTTGATTTCTGGTTCCGGCCAAGTAATTCAATCAGTAGCAGCACGGGAAACTGATAACTCTATTCAACTCAAACGCTTCCGTTGTCCCCAAAACACCCACTTTCGGCTTGAGGTTGGGTTGGATGATTTTAATTTCACGCAAGAGTTTGCTAGTTAATTAGGGCTTGCTGAAAAAGTCCTTTGGTGGAGGTAGGTAACAGGTAACAGGTGACAGGTGACATCGACCGAATTTAATGCTGCGTTGCCTGAAATCCTTGTAGAGACGGCAATTAATCACGTCTCTACTAGCATTCAGCACTCAGCACGGGCTAAACGCCCCGCTTCCGCTAACAGCACTAACTCTCACACTGCTTCCGTGTTCTTTTCTCCAGTCCGAATCCGAATCACTTGCTCTACAGGTGAGATGAAAATCTTACCATCACCAATTTCGCCAGTGCGGGCAGCCGCGATAATCTTATCAACCACCATATCAACTTGATTATCCTCAACTACAATTTCCACCTTGAGTTTTTGCAGAAACTCTACGGTGTACTCAGAACCGCGATAACGTTCTGTTTGCCCTTTCTGCCGTCCAAAACCCCGGACTTCCGAAACTGTCATCCCGACAATGCCAGCATTGACTAGAGCGATTTTTACTTCGTCTAACTTAAATGGGCGGATAATTGCTTCTACTTTTTTCACTTGTTCGACTCCTGTTTTGATAGTAGGTTCGTTTATATATCTAACCAGATCCAATGTCTGACACTTTCACCATTTACCTAATTTTCCAGATACTTATGAGAATTACAATTTTTTTTAACTCTATCTGCTTTGTATGAGCAGTTATAAGTATGGTGAAAAGAATTGATTAATCAGTTAATTTTGGAAACTTGAAAAGCAAATAGCTGTTTTTTGACAAAATTTTTCCATGCAGCCTTTGTAACTCAAAACAAATAGATATCAAGTTTAAGTAAGTTGGTACAAAAAAATCAAACTATGTGAAGAAAAATGAACTGTTGCCGGACTACAACAAAAATCATTGCTGTTGACTTGCTTATGCCGTAGGAATCAAAAGTATAAGAGTGAAGGTTGTTTCATTGAGACTATCTTGTTTTACTAACGACTTTGGTGTTCAAATAGGGGACGCACAATTAAATACCCAGCACCAAAAGCACTTAGCATAATTAGCAAGATACTGATGGCTAACCACAAACCATTAAATTCCTTAACTTTTGCTTTTGTGGAAGGATAATAACCTACATCTTGTTCTTCAATCAAGACTGTTTCTGAAATCGGGGGATTGATTTCCATCACAGGCAAGGAAAACTCCACCTGACGGTTTCTATTGGTCGATGGGTCGGGGACGACGGGTTGACGGGAACGAACAGTCTGGGGACGTGGCGGTGCTTCTGTAGGGTAATAGTTGCTAGGAATGTTCATTTCCGGATGGGAACCGGGAATCCGATCATCTACCAATTTTTGTAAGTGTAAAAAAGACTGCACAACTTGACTAATTTCTTGACGTAATAATTGATTTTCTTGCGCTATCTGTTGATTTTTTGCTATCAGGGCATCTAACTTAGCTTGTGTTGCTTTTAATTCTGTCGCTAATTCTCGATATACGTACATGGGTACAGAGGGAGGATAGCTAGGAGAATTGGGGTTTGACGGATTGCCATTAGCCGAACCGGTAGTTGTTCGCATCAGTTAATTGGTATCAAATAGTAAGTTAATAGGGTATCAGAAATGTTATCAAAAGATCACTGACTCTGAAACTAGCCCCAGAATAATAGAAAAATGCGCGTAGTGCCAGTATATCTAAATTTACATTGTCAGGGAGTGGGGAGTAGAGAGTGCTGAGTGATGAGTCAATACGGTTCGGTTAGTGTCATTGCGAGCGAAGCAATCCCAGAGACTTTGTGATTGCTTCGCTTCGCTCGCAATGACTGTAAATATTTTTGCTCATTTACTTAAAAACTTTGTTTGTCTCTTTAACCGAACCGTATTGAGTGCTGAGTAGCCATTAATTATTCTCCCCTGCTCCCCTTGTCCCCTACACCCCTACACCCCTACACCCCTACACCCCTACACCCCTACACCCTTACCCCCCTAATAAAAATAAGGGTTAGTTTTTGGTTGATAATCAAGACAATTGATGGCTTCTTCGGTGTTGGCGATGGACGGATGTACTGTGCATTTGAGGCGGTAGTCATCGGTAAAGAATTGGCAGCCGGTACAGGGGATTTGGTGCATTTGTTTGGCTGTGGTGACGCTATCTCGTGCTGCTGACCAAATACTCCAAACGAAGAGAATCATTACAGCCCAAGCGACAATAAAGCAAACAGGGACTAGGAACTGTTGAATCCCACTAATAAGAAAAGTTGTCAATCCTAACACGGCAAATTCTCAAAAAATGAAGAGCTAGAAGTATATTAACTCCTAACTCTCTCATCGTAACTTCTGACTGGGGAAGTATAAATTAGATGGCTGCATGACCCAAGGCTAAACCAGCGACTAACATTCCTAAGACTAGAAATGGTTGAGCGCTGGCTTGGTATTTGACATCGTTCTTGAGGGGGTCACGCAGAAAATACATATCTTGGAAGGTGATTTGGGGGATGATTAACAGCACTAAAATTGCGGCGTAGAGATTCTCATGAATGGTAACGAGATAAGCGGCAATCAAGCCTTGAAATACGTCAATCATGACGACACAAATCCAAGCGGCGGTGTTGACACCAAACATTACAGGTAATGATTGTAGTCCGAGTTGGCGATCGCCTTCTACACTTTTGAAGTCGTTGACAATGGCAATCCCTAATCCTGCCAAGCTGTAAATTAAGGTGAGAACAACAATCTTCCAATTGAGTTCACCAAATAAAGCATGACCTGCCCACCAAGGTAAGGCAATGTAGCTTGCACCCAAGGCGTAGTTCCCTAACCAACCATTTTGTTTGAGTTTTAAGGGTGGTGCAGAGTAAATAAAGGCGATGATGGAACCAAACAGCGCCAGGGCTGTCACATTGGGAAAGTCATGGCCTGCCCATAAATCCAGTACAAATGCTAAAGCAATACCAGCCAGAAATAAGACAACAATCTGGGTAAATACTTGAGGGACAGAAATTGCACCGGAAGGGATGGGGCGATAAGGTTCATTGATAGCATCGATTTCTCGGTCATAGAAATCGTTCAGGGTTTGGGTATAACCTGTGAGTAATGGCCCCGACAGCAACATACAAGCTGCTGCTTTCAAAACATTTTCTAGTGTCCAAGTGTAGTTACCAGAAGAAGCCGCACCACAAACGACTCCCCAAATCAGAGGAATCCAGGTAATTGGCTTCATCAGTTGCAAGCGGATTTTCCAAATCGAGGTTTCCCCTGGTGCAGCACCTTTCATCCCTAACAACTGCCGGGTTTTAGCACTGCGGTCATCAGATGCTATTGCGTCTGTGCTAGAAACTAATGGCTGAGAATTGGAATCAGTTGGATTTGATTCAGACATAAGAGTTACTTATCGGTTGGGTATTGGGTATTGGGTATTGGGTATCGAGAAGCAATTTTGGACTTAAAAATTCCTAATCCCCAGTCCCCAGTCCCCATTACCTCTACATTAAAAAGAAATGATCAAATAATTATTTTGAAATTTTGCCCCGGTGATAGGTCTACCACTCAGCGCTGGAGGTAGAGAAATATTCCGCCGTTGGTCTCCTGCTTCCACTGTCACTTCTGGCCCATACTGAGTGAGTTTCACCTGTTTTTTATCAAATCCAGGTAAAAATAAGCGCACCTGACGGTTATGGATGTCAATGGTGATGGGTGTAGGAGCCTGTAAGGCTTGCTCAACAAAGTTAGGCAGGGCATCGATTAGCGATCGCCACTCACCATTAACCAGATCAGGAACTACACTTACAGCTAAAGGGGCAAATTCTTCTGACAGATTACTCTCAACCTGGGAAGATAATTGAATTACACCACCCACAGTTAAACCGAGTTGTTGGGCGCTACCCCACAAATAACGAGCGCTGGCTACTTCCAAAGGATCTGCGGTAGTTACTACGAAGGCAGCAACACGCTTGGGGTCAGCCAGTGCTGCTTTCCCCTGATCTAGGAAATTATTGACTTGGTTGGTGGGTTGAGCAAAGTTGTCTGCTGTCCAGTTGACATTGAAAAGACTACTGATAAGAGGCTGAATTAATGGTGATTCGGTAATGGTCTTCCCTAAATCAGAGTTGACAAATAATTGCCGAAAACGCCGCACATACCAACTTAAAGACTCTGGTAAGCCCAACATCCGCAAACTAGCAGCATCACCTGTGCCATCGTAAATAATCACGTCATATTTGCCACTGGCATCATATTCGCGGATCGCATTCAAGGCGAGGGCATTGTCCATACCTGGCAATACTACCAGTTCTTGACCATAAACCTCTTTGATGATCGGTGTCCGGAGATATTGCGCCTCCAGCTTTTTGACTTCTTCCCAATTCCGTTCTAGCAGTACAGATGCTTGGAACTGCACAACTTGCAAATTAGGCGCTATTTCTTGAGGGTCAGGGGCAAGAGGTTGGTCTAACAGCAGTGGTAATACTGGTTCCGCTAGTCCTGCTAGGAGTACCCGCTTGCCTTGACTGGCCAATAACTTGGCTGCGGCGATCGCTACTTTAGTGCGAGCAATCCCGTTTTTGCCCAAAAATGTCAGTATGAGGGACATTATATTGATTTCCAATTATCGGCGATTTTGATCAATTCCAACTTAACATTAGGCAAATACTCTTAGCTTCTACCTTGAGTGCCTTCTACTACGCTGGTTTGATTTCATCTTCAAAAAACCAAGTTGAAGTATTATCGTCAAACTTCACCACTACACCAACACCACCACCATCAGTGACTTTGTAGCCTTCAATAATCCCTACTTTTCCTAGTTTCTGAGCAATGGGAGCAGAAACGCGATCGCGCAAACGAAACACCTTAACCTTTTGTCCGATTTCCATGCCTACATAAAACGCAATAAACCAAGATTTAGTTTAGCCGAATCCGGGACTTATCTGTCATCTGATTTGAAAGAGGCTAGAGGTTAGGGGCTAGAGGCTAGAGAAGAGAGTAGGGGATGGGGGGATGGGGAGACAAGGTGAGAAAACTATTGCCTATTGCCTATTTGCCTATTGCCTAACCAGCTTAAAATTAAATCAATAGCTAAAACAATTGAGAATATGTATCAACCCAATCCACCTCGTTCGCCGCAAGAAAGTATGCCGACGATGTATGATTTACCTAGTGAATTAGTGGGAGAATCAGGATTGCCGGACGAATTTCACCGCATCCAAGCGGATTTGCTGACTGAGACTTGCCAACCTGCTAACTATTCACCTACAGAAATTTTACTGGCTAGTGATTTAAATCTCTACTACGACCCTCGCTATCCTTTGTGGTACAAGCGTCCTGACTGGTACATGGTTGTGGGTGTAAATAATCCTCAGCAACAGCAAGATTTACGTTTGAGTTATGTAATCTGGCAAGAAGGGATTGATCCATTTTTAATAGTAGAATTACTTTCCCCCGGTACAGAACAGGACGATTTAGGACAAACATTACGGGAAGTTAACAAACCCCCAACCAAGTGGGAAGTATATGAACATATTTTGCGTGTTCCCTACTACGTGGTCTATGACCGCTATGAAAATAATTTCCGGGCGTTTAAAATAAATGGGACTCGTTATCAGCCAATATCTCTACCAGAGCAGCGATTTTGGTTAGAAGAGTTAGATATGGGACTAGGTCTATGGCAAGGTGATTATCAGCAGACCACTGGTTTATGGTTGCGTTGGTATGATCAAGCAGGCTGGCTACCAACATTGAAGGAAAGAACCGAACAGGAACGCCAACGGGTTGAACAGGAACGCCAACGGGCTGAACAGGAACGCCAACGGGCTGAACAGGAACGCCAACGAGCTGAACAGGAACGCCAACGAGCTGAACAAGAACGTCAACGGGCTGATAAACTAGCAGAGTATTTGCGATCGCAAGGAATAGATCCAGACCTGATAAATTAAATCACACAGCAGACTTAAATTGTGCTTGTATATTTAACAATTACTGAATGCTGCAAAATGCACTCTTATAGTATAAAATGCGCGAATAACTTGCCTCTGCTGCGTGGTGTATTGAACAATGGCGCTGTTGATAAAAGATAAATTCAATTGGTTGGAAGTGCAGCGCTACTGGGAACTGCTGCACGTTTTAGTAGTCCGAAATCTCAAAGTCCGTTACCGAGGCTCTTTCTTGGGAGTATATTGGTCACTGTTGAATCCATTGATCATGACACTCCTGTACACTGCGATTTTTGGCACAACTTTTGCATCCTATTATCAAAACTCCATACTCAACTATATGCTGGCAGCGTTTACAGGGTTAGTAGTCATCAATTTTTTCTCAGCTTCAACATCACAAGCCTTGAGTAGTGTAGTCAGCAATGGCGCATTGTTAAATAAAATAAAGTTACCAGTCGGTATTTTTCCAGTATCAATGGTTGCCGCTAATATATTTCAGTTTGCAGTCGGAGTATTTCCCTTGCTGGCAGTAATGACTCTCGTTAATTCCAAGAGTTTCATTAATGTGCTGGCTTTATTACTACCATTTTCAGCATTAGTTGTAGTATGTATGGGAGTTGGGTTTATAGTTAGCGCTTTATACGTTTTTTTTAGAGACTTACCTTACTTTTACGAATTAATTGTGTTTGTACTGTGGATTAGTAGCCCTATATTTTATCCATCTGCTATTGTTCCAAAGTCAGTACAACCATTTTTAGGTTTAAACCCGCTTTCCCCAATCATTGAAAGTATGCGTCAGATTGCTCTATCCACAAGTTTACCCGATTTAGAGTTGATTGTTGGAGCGTGGCTGAGTGGGGTAATAATACTGGCAGTCGGTTGGGCTTGTTTTCAATTGTGGCGGCATCAGTTCATGGATTTGCTCTAAATGGAAGTAATTCGCCTAGATCAAGTGTCGCTATGGCGACGAACACAAGAGGAGTTTTCCTACGATCTCAAGAAAACTTTTCTCTCTTTTTTAGAAGGTAAACATCGTCAACCTGTTAAAAAATTAGTCTTGGATAAAATTGATTTAACAGTTACCAAAGGAGAAAAAATAGGTATTGTCGGAGCAAATGGTTCTGGTAAATCAACACTACTAAAAATTATCTCTGGCATTCTGCGACCAACTCGCGGCACAGTTAGGATAAAAGGTCAAATTGCCCCATTAATTGAATTAGTAGCAGGATTTGATCCAGAAATTTCCGTCATGGATAATATCATTCTTTATGGTGTATTCTTGGGATTTTCCAAGGCGGAAATGCGAAAAAGAATGCACTCAATCTTAGAATTTGCCGAGTTGCAAGACTATTCACTAGTTCCAGTAAAAGGGTTATCTTCAGGTATGGTATCGCGTTTAGGATTTGCTATTGCCACAGATGTGCAACCAGACATTTTGATATTAGATGAGGTTTTATCAGTAGGTGATGAAAGTTTCAAGTACAAATGCAAGCAAAGGATCAATAAATTATGGGATGATAACTCTACAGTTTTAGTAGTTTCCCATGATTTAGAGTTTGTTCAACAGTCTTGTAATCGGGGCGTTTGGATTGATCAAGGAAAATTACGATTTATCGGTGATCCTAATGCAACTGTTAACCACTACTTAAACTCAGTTAATAAAACATAAATTTGCACAACTATATATTGTGTCAAGAGTCTTTTCATAGCGTGTTACTCCCTATATATATGTTTGATTCAAATAATCCAGAAATTAATATCGATGAGTTGATGCAAAAGATTCGCCAAGAAGTTGCTAATCGCCAAGGAGAATCTCAAGTATTAGTTACAAACAATCATACAAATGCAACAAACTTAATGTCAAAAATCGACTATATTGAATCTCTCCTGAAAAATGCAGAATCTAGAGCTTATGCACGCACGAAATGGCCTAATAAGCTTGATCGCTTTCCTTTTAATTTCAGTTCAAAATTACAAAAATTTATTTTAAAAATTATTAATTTTTTCTTTAAAGACCAGAGAGAGGTAAATTTCAACTTAATTCTTGCCTTAAAAACTTCTGTAAAAGTTAATAGCCAGTTAATGGAGCAAATCAACACTCTAAAGACACAAATAGATCAGCGCTTGGTTAATGTGGATAATCACTTCCAAACAATAGATCAGCGCTTGGTTAATGTGGATAATCACTTCCAAACAATAGATCAGCGCTTGGTTAATGTGGATAATCACTTCCAAACAATAGATCAGCGCTTGGTTAATGCGGATAGTCATTTCCAAACAATAGATCAGCGCTTGGTTAATGCGGATAGTCATTTCCACGAAATAGAGCAGTTATCAGGTGTTATAGATATTCGTTTTCAAGGTATAGATAATAGTTTTCATGACATTAATGAATGTGTAAATAATCGGAATACTGATATAGAAGAGCAGTTAAATAATTTTAAAACGCATATTCAAAAACTAGAACATCATCATATTAGAAACGACAATTATCTTAAAAACGATCTAATACAGCAAAAGCGCATGATTACCTTATTCTTAGAAGAAGCGCGGAGGCGACTACCAGAACCGTTCAATTTAGAACAAATAAACACTTTTGTCAATGAAGAGAAGCATTTATTAGATGGTTTTTATGTTGCGTTTGAAGATATGTTTCGGGGTAGTAGAGAGGATATTTTCAACAGATTGAAAGTATATCTACCCATAATCAAAGAGGCTAATATTGGTACATCAGACTCACCTATTTTAGATATAGGTTGCGGACGTGGTGAATGGCTAGAACTGCTGCAAGAGAAAGGATATACGGCTAGAGGTTTGGATATCAATAGAGTCATGATAGAACAATGCAGAGTCAGAGGACTGGAGGTAACAGAAGGAGATGTCATTAGCTATTTACAATCTCTTCCCGATGCCAGTTTAGGCGCAGTAACTGGCTTCCATATTATTGAACATCTACCATTTGAGGTCTTGCTAAAGTTATTTACTGAGGCTGTTAGAGTGCTTAAGAGAGGGGGATTAGTGATTTTTGAAACACCAAATCCAGATAATATTTTAGTGGGTAGTAACACATTCTATCTAGATCCGACACATCGGAATCCACTGCCAAGTCCTATGATTACATTTGTTGCACAATCATTTGGTCTATCAGAAGTTAGATGTATCAAGCTTCATCCTGATACTACTCAAACTAGATTAACTGGATCAGCAGTAGCTGAACGTTTCAGTGATTACTTTTATGGCTCACAAGATTATGCGATCGTAGGATTGAAACCATGAGAGTATTGATAGTTACAACTCAGGTTCCTTTTATTAGGGGTGGAGCGGAAATACATGCAGAAGAACTTGTTAAGGCACTCAATACAGAGGGTCATGAGGCTGAAATAGTTGCAATTCCCTTTAAATGGTATCCTCCAGAACGAATTTTGGAGCATATGTTAGCTTGTAGACTACTAGACTTAACAGAATCTTGTGGACAAGTTGTTGATCGAATTATTGGGATGAAATTTCCTGCATACTTAATTCCTCACCCTCAGAAAGTGATGTGGTTACTTCATCAGTATCGTTCAGCTTATGATTTATGGGGGACACATTACGGTGACTTGATAAATGCTGCAAACGGATTACAAATTCGTGAAGCAATTGTCAATGCTGATAATAAAGCATTTAGTGAATGTATCTCTATTTTTGCTAACTCACAAAATGTTGCTAAAAGATTAAAATACTTTAATCATATAGAGTCTATTCCTCTTTATCATCCACCAAGAAATGCAGAAACTTTTTACTGCGAAAATACAGAAGATTATTTGTTTTTTCCAAGTAGACTTTGGAGTATTAAACGGCAGGAACTTGTAATAAAAGCATTAGCGGAAACTACAAATCCTGTCAGGATTTTGTTCGCAGGTAAGGCAGACAACAATGAATACAACGAGTATTTAAAAAAATTAGCTAAAAAATTAGGAGTTACAAAGAAAGCAGTTTTTTTAGGAGAGATAAGTGAAAAAGAAAAAATTATAACTTATGCCAGAAGCTTGGGAGTTGTTTATCCACCCTTTGATGAAGACTATGGCTATGTCACCTTGGAAGCCATGTTGTCATCGAAGCCTGTTGTTACTTGTACAGACTCAGGAGGCTCTTTAGAATTCGTCCGACATGAAGAGACTGGATTGATAGCAGAACCTAATCCTAAATCTTTTGCAGCAGCAATGGATCAATTATGGGAAAATCGTTCTTGGGCGCAAGCTCTTGGTAAAGCAGGAAAAGAGTATTATGATAGCCTAAATATTTCATGGTCTACAGTCGTTCAAAAGCTAATCTCATGAAACTGAATTGGTTTTCTCCTATACCCCCAGCCCAAACAGGTATAGCTGAGTATACAATGCGTTTGCTGCCAATTTTAACTAACTATGCTGAAGTATTAGTATGGACAGATGAACCGAAATGGAATTTAGATATTGAAAAGTATGCTAAAGTTCGCCAATATAATTTGGCTAGTGTTCCTTGGAAAGAAATCAACCAAGCTGATTTAAATATTTACCATATAGGCAATAATTCCAATTTCCATTACCAAATCTGGCAGATTAGCAAGCAGTGTCCGGGTCTAGTTATTCTTCATGATTGCAGACTCCAGCATTTTTTTGCAGGGATCTATAGAGAAAAACATAATGATTGGCAGATTTACGCCTCATATATGAAACAATACTATGGTGTAGAGGGTGAGCAAGCCAGCTTAAGGTTCTGGAATGGTGATTTAACAACTGAATATATGGCTGAATACTATCCTCTAACTTTTCTAGCTTTAGAAAATGCAGTAGGAGTAGTAACTCATACAAAAGAGGTTTTTCAGAAAATTCTTAAGCATAAAAATCGCTGGGTTGTTGGTTATGCACCTCTACCGTATGTTAGTAAATGGCAAGGAACAAGAAATGGTAAAGTCATTACTCCACCCTATCGTCTCATAATTTTCGGATATCTTGGCAGTAATCGTCGTCTAGAAGTTTTTTTAAAAGCTTTATCTAATCTTAGCGAAAAGAATCAGTTTCGTTTAGATATTTACGGTCAAGTTTGGGATAAAAACTATATTTGTCATCAAATTCAACAATTAGGTCTTACTAATTTAGTAAAATTACATGGTTTTGTCGAAGAAGCTAAGTTGGACTCAGCTTTAGCCAATGCTCATTTAGCTATTAATCTGCGTTACCCAACAATGGGAGAGGCATCAGTAAGTCAACTTAGGATTTGGAGTCATGCACTTCCTAGTCTAGTTACACAGGTTGGCTGGTATGCTGAACAATCTGAAAGTACAGTTGCGTTTGTACGTCCAGATCATGAGATAGAGGATATACAGCAACATCTCAAAAACTTTCTAGCTAATCCTCTAGACTTTTCACACTTAGGAGAAAATGGTTGGCAGCTTTTACAAGATTATCATAACTTAGAAAATTATTCTCAAGCAATTATTGACATTGCAAAAAAAAGCGGAAAATTTAGACACACTACAATAGCTTACAGCTTTGCAGACAAGATAGGCGAGGAATTAAGTAACTGGATCAATTACGAAAGAGTAGATATGGATATCAGAGGAGTTGCACAAGCTATACATTTTATTAGTACCTAATTTTTCTCTCAGCATGGCATCCTTTTGCTCACGATGTTTGCGTTTTTCATCCACCTCATATTCGGATAGATAAACGTGAAAGTATTGAAGAAAAAAACCTGTTTTTTGAAAAAGATGCTCTGTTAATGAAAAAGCATCCTGAACGTTATCGAGAGCTATTTTCAAGGGAGTCTCACTATAGAAAAAGTTTTGGATTTGGTGATAATTTTCTTAGAGGAGCAAAGAAATATAATGTACCAGTTGATGATTTTTACTTGTATCTTTTGCAAGGAGAAAGATTTCAGTGATTAAATTTTAAAAAAGTATTATTGATGTTATGAAACTTTTTTTGTAATAAGACAGAACAGCCATCATTAGAAATGATAAAAGAAGTAATTCCAGATGAAGAAATTCTCTCAGAAGTTGCTTTTGCAAAGCAACTTCTTATGCAGTCCAACTTTAATTCATTATTTTCAACAGATATACCAGAGAAAATACAGCCACATTTAGAAGCATCACAAAATATATTGAACCAAATAGAACAATTAGTTAGTAATCAAGGTCACGGAGATTACTTTAAGGCTTCCGTTCCCCGATACCTTAATTACTTGGCGGCTGCAATGACAATACTAAGAGGATGTTTTAAAAGTCCTTGATGATGTATCAAATATTTTCCGATCCCCCTAAATCCCCCTTAAAAAGGGGGACTTTAATTCCGGTTCCCCCCTTTTAAAGGGGGGTTAGGGGGGATCAATAGGTTCTTAAAAACACAACTAACCACTTTTAAAACATCCTCTAAGTAAAGTAAGAGGAGTATTCTTAATTAATATTTGTTCATTTATTGATGATAGCCTATAAGTTTAAAATACACATAATTGAGCGAGGTGGTAGAAATATTCAATAAATTCTTTACGTAACCCGCTAAAGTTTATGTATTTTAATTATTTTTAGGACTTGATTTAAATACAGCTATTATGCTCATAACAGCCAATATTTTGCATTTAAAAATTTAAACGAAATATATGTCTCTAATGTATAATTTGATGCCTGAAAGTTACAGACGTATTATTCATGTCATATCAGTAATACTTTTGTACTCTGTTCTTTACACTCTTTTCTTCTTTCCTGTTATCTTCTCCGATAAATTATTAGCGCCTGGAGATGGAATTATTCAAAGCATACCAGCTTTTTATTCTTATCGAACTCTATGGACAGATTTACTTCTTTCAGGATTTCCGGTAGCAGCAGATCCGCAAACTCAAACTTGGTATCCTATTTCAGTAATATTTTCTCTTATTCCTAATTCTTGGAATGCCTGGGTCATCTCAGCTTATATACTAGCCAGTTGTTTCTCCTATGGTTACGTCTATACAATTACTAATTCCAAGTTAGCAGCGATCGTCGGGGGTATTATTTATGGCATGAGTGGTTTCATGATGGCTCATCTAGGGCACACAATGATGATTCATTCTGCTGCGTGGATGCCCATGATCATTTGGGCGTTGGAGAAGCTTCGTCATAGTTTCAGCATTAAATGGTTTGCATCTGCATGTTTTGCTATTGCCTGTTGCATTCTTGCAGGACATCCACAAATTGCTGTTTACAGTATAGGGATGAGTGGAATATACGTTTTTGCTCATGGATGGAAAACTCCAATTAGTGTATGGAGATATTATCAATTTTATATAGCTGCTATATTATTAGGAATAGCTTTATCTTGTATCCAAATTTTTCCTACTGTCGAATTGATTAACCTGGGACTGCGCTCGAAATTAAGTTTTAAAGATTTTAATTATTGCTCTCTGCCTTTAAGTGAAAGTATTAGAATGTTATTCCCCTGGATTTTTGGTAGTAACTCACCAGAACATACCATTCCATATTCAGGAGAATGTATATGGGGACTTACAGAAGTAACCGGTTACGTTGGGATACTGACTTTAATATTAGCAATTATTGGATTTTTAGCACATCGTCATAGTTTTACAGCTGTATTTTGGCTGTACGCAACGTTTTTTACATTTTTATTAACTCTTGGCGATGTCACACCTCTTGCTAATATAATGTATCACTTACCTGGTTATAACAAGTTTCGTGTACCAGCACGTCACTTAATTGAGATGACTCTGTCCTTAAGTGTGCTAGCAGGCTATGGTGTGTCTGCTATACAAAAACAAGTTTTTTCATATCGTTGGATACGTAAAGCTATTCTTATTAGCACTGGATTAATGCTTGCTAGTTTATTAAGTAGTTTAGTGTTATTTATTTATCTTCAAACCCAAATAGCTAACCAACAAAAAATAATAAATTTTCTCCCTTGGTCTAATCTGTCGTTAGGCATACCAATACTAATTTTTACAGTAGTAACATTTACCCTATTCTATTGGAGTCGATTGCCACAGTCTAGGACTAGACAATTATTGTTAGTGATCATTTTAGTTATAGATATAGGAAGTTTTGGCTGGTTTTATGAGTGGCAATACTCTTCGCCTAGTAAGGATTTGCTTACACCAACTGTTTTGTCCCAAAAGTATAAGAAACTTATAAGTACCAGCCACCAAAGAATTTTACCGATTCGGGGTGGACTTGCTTCTATGGACGAAATTCCAGTTAATATGTCCAGACTATGGGGTATACCTAGTGCTAGTGGGTATGGGCCATTGATTCTATCCAGAGTTAGTCAGTTATTACAAATGGGTGCAGCAGGAGATGTTAGTGGAACCTGGGCTTCGCCATCCGACAGAAGTCTAGATATTATGTCAATAAAATATGTTTTTACCCCTAAAGATTTATCACCCATATCCAATATTAAAGGAATTAATTGGTCTACTGAGAATCTGACTACATCGCTAGGTTCGGGTTGCAATACTCAGCAGTCTGATTCTGTTCAGTTTCCAATTTCATCTGCCAACTCTATTCCCAATGCGAATGCTATTGGTATTGTCAGTTCATTAGCGTGTTCTACAGGTATCGTTAATAATTCAAAAGTCCTCAATGTTCGAGTAACAGATAGCAATGGTAGAGTAGTTACTAAGAGTCTTTATGCTGGACAAGATACTTCTGAATGGGCTTATGACTGTAGTGATGTAGTTTCGTTGATGCAACATAAGCGAGCATCTATATTTGAAAGTTTTACCGTTGAAAAAGATGGTTTAAAAAAATGTGATGGACACAAATATATAAGTATTTTACCTATAGATGAAATGGATAACATCAAAAGTTTAGAAATTGATTGGGTGGGTACATCAGGAGCTATTAATATTCACAAAATTAGCCTTATAAATAGTAAAATACAAAAATCCTATCCTCTTACAGAAAATTTAAATTTTCTAAATGACCATAGACATTGGCATCATATTGAGAATGTTAACCAAACCAGCATATATAATAATCTTCTTGCTATGCCGCGTGTATGGCTAGTACCTGAAATAATTAGTTTTAAGGCTAATGAAGTGCTTAATATAGTAAAATCATCTAAGTTACCAGATGGACGTTCTTATGAGCCATCTAAAGTAGCATTTGTAGAGGAAAATATAAATTTAAAAACTCAAAATTTCGATTTAGGTGCTACTACTAAGTTTACTAAGTTAAATGATACACATAATCAAGTTCTAACAAATTCATCTTCTCCGGCTTTTTTAGTATTAAGTAATATTTATTATCCTGGATGGCAGGCCAAAATTGATGGTAAACCGACACATATCTTTCAAACTAACTATGTACTCCAAGGTGTTTTAATACCCCAGGGAAATCATTTAATCGAGTTTGAGTTTAACCCTATAAGCTTTCATATTGGTGCAGGAATTAGTGTCTCATCCCTGTTCTTGCTAGGTTATATTTTAACTAAGGATAGCAAGAATCAAAGTAGTAAAGAAAATTAAACAGGAAATACTTACATGAAAAACTATAGTTATTAGGATGAAATCCTTGTTTAAAATTTTAATAACTTATCGATCAAACTTTTGAGAGATTAATAAAGTGAGCTTTAGAATACAGATAAGCTACAGAATATATTCTAGTCATAAAGAATCTAGAGAATCTAATGTATAGCCAACCTACGTTGAATGTTGTAATTCCAGTATATCGAGAGGGGAATCATCTAAATGTAGTTATTCAAGAGGTGATTGCAGCATTAGAAAAAGTAACCAACAAAGAATCTTATCAGATTATATTAATAGATGATGGATCTCCAGACAATACATGGGATGTTATAAAGCAAATATCTCAAGATTACCCAATATTGAAGGCAGTGCGTTTAAGCAGAAACTTTGGTAAAGAATGTGCTTTATGTGCTGGCTTAGAAATGGCTAAAGGTGACGCAGTAATTATCATGGATGGAGATTTACAGCATCCTCCACACTTAATTCCAGAGATGGTGAGTATTTGGCAAAAATCTGATGCCGATATAGTAGAAGCTATCAAAATATCTCGTGGGAACGAGTCTTTTAGCAGCAAGATAGGTGCTGAGATTTTTTATGCAATATTGAATCAACTATCTGGCTATAATCTTAAGGGTGCATCAGACTACAAGCTTCTTGATCGTAAGGTGGTAAATGCTTGGCTAAGAATGGGAGAGCGTAATCTTTTCTTTCGTGGTATGACGGCTTGGCTAGGATTCCAACGCATAAAAATTCCTTTTGAGGTTGCATCTCGCATTAGTGGCAGATCAAGATGGTCTACTCTTAATTTAATGAAACTTGCTATTACTGGAGTTACATCATTTTCATCATTACCACTACATTTGATTACTTTTTCTGGTTGCTTATTTTTGACTTTTGCCATCATACTAGGATTGCAAACTCTGTTTTTTAAGTTGACAGGACGATCAGTTGACGGATTTACTACCGTAATTCTTCTTCTTCTCATTATTGGAAGTTTAATCATGATTAGCTTGGGTATCATTGGATTATATCTCGCCAGAATATATGAAGAAGTTAAATGTCGCCCTCGATATATTATTTCAGAAATAATTGATGAAATGTAAATGAAAACAAGCAGTAAATTTATTAAATATGCAATAGTTGGAGCGTTAGGAACTTTCACTCATATAGGTTTGCTAACATTGCTAGTAGAGATTTTGACTTTACCTCCTGTAATTAGTTCATCTGCCGCTTTCATAGTTGTAGTTATAATTTCTTATTGGCTGAATTATAGATGGACTTTCCGATCAAAAAGCAAGCATAGGAGAGCTTTGCTTCGTTATTCAATAGTCTCTTTATTTGGCTTCAGTTTAAATTTAGGAATTATGTATCTGATAGTTAATGTTTTACATTTGTGGTATTTAATTGGGCAAATAATAGCAATTATTTTTATACCTATAAGTAATTTTTTTCTTAATTCAAGGTGGGCATTTAAAGCATGAAAATCAGTGATTACTTTATCACTTTTATTTGGGTATATGGCAATTCCCAGCCACATGAAATACACCCCACCCGCGCTGTCGCGCACCCTCCCCTTAGTAAGAAGAGGGTTGGGGAGGGGTAATTTTGTACCTTACCAGAATTGGAAACGCTATATTTAGTATTGATACTTTGTCCAATATTTTTGAAAAATTACTTGGTTTGGGGTAATTCATGTAGCCGAAGGCTTCTCGAAGGATATTTCCCCTACAAATAATTTTCGTACCTTATAATTAACAGCTAATCTTGATAATTTATTTTGTTATAGCATATGACCAAAAAAGCTCTAATTACAGGTTTAACAGGACAAGATGGCTCTTATTTAGCTGAACTCCTTTTAACGAAAGGCTACCAAGTGTTTGGCTTAGTTCGCCGTTCTAGCACCAGCAACCTAGAGCGCATTCATCATCTCTCAGGTAGCGTCCAAATTTTATCTGGCGATCTTTTAGATCAATCTTCTTTAATGGATGTGATTAGCGAGTGTCAACCCGACGAAATTTATAATCTCGCTTCCCAAAGCTACGTTCCTCTCTCTTGGACACAACCAGCCCTCACAGCTGAATATACAGCCCTTGGTGTTTCTCGCCTTTTAGAATCTATCCGGCGCTGCAAGGCGGATGCTCGATTCTACCAAGCATCTAGTAGTGAAGTTTTTGGTCAACCCGACGAATCACCTCAAACCGAACGTACTGCTTTTCGTCCCCGAAACCCTTACGGTGTCGCCAAAGCCTACGCCCACTGGATGACAATTAACTATCGCCAACAATACAATTTATATGGTTGTTGCGGCATTACCTACACCCACGAATCACCGCGACGTGGTGCAGAATTTGTGTTTCGCAAAATTACGCAGACAGCAGCCCAAATTAAACTCGGTTTAGCAAGTGAATTAAAATTAGGCAATCTTGATGCTCGTCGTGATTGGTGCTACGCGCAAGATGCTGTTTACGCTATGTGGTTGATGTTGCAACAAGACGAACCCGATGATTACATTATTGCTAGTGGTGAAACCTACTCGGTAAAACAATTGGTTGAGTGCGCTTTTAACTGCGTTGGTTTAAATTGGCAAGATTATGTATCTGTTGACCCCACTTTTTATCGTCCTGATGAACCAGTACAGTTAGTTGGCTCTGTTGATAAAATCAAGACTAAATTAGGTTGGCAACCTCAACATACTTTTGAGAAAATGGTTGAGTTAATGGTTGATTATGACCTAAAAAAATTAAGCAACGGCGGAGTCTGATTTGAATGTTAAAAGTTGTCATTGATGCCACCCCTATAGATCCAAAACCAAGTGGGGTTGGCTTTTATGTTTTTAATTTAATATGTGCATTAAATTCACTACAAACAGCAGAAAAATTTCAGTTAGGAATAGTATATCAACCAGGGTTAAAAAATTGGCTGAAGCGTGACTTTAGTTTTCCTGATTATTTGAAACCATATAGTGAAAACTATTTCCTGCCTTTACCGGTGAGAATATCAGATTTACTACTAAATTTACAATTTAAACCTGGATTATCTTACTTTGAACAATATTTGGGTGAACCAGATATATTACATGGGACAAATTACTCAGTTTATCCTTGTAATCAGAGTTTAAAAGTGATGAATATATATGATCTGACTTTTGTGAGGTATCCTAATTATATAAACTCAGTTGTCAAAACATATACGACAAAAATCAAGAGATGCTTACAATGGACAGACCTAGTTTTAACTATTTCCGAAAGCTCAAAAAGAGACATTGTTGAATATCTACAAGTAGAGCCAGAAAAAGTTTATGTGACACCTTTAGCTAGTCGTTACAATGATGATTATTTATTTAACACAGATAATGATTTCTTAGAAAAGCAAGCAAACTATGATTTTTCTAAACCATATTTACTCTTTGTCAGTACTATAGAACCGAGGAAAAATATTCATGGGATAATCACCGCTTTTAATTGGTTGAAGGAAAAATATAAAATTGAACATCAATTAGTGTTAGTTGGTAAAAAAGGATGGAATTATGAACCAATATTTAAAGCTATAGAAAATTCTCCTTGGAAAAATGAAATTCACCATCTTGACTACTTATCTGATGAATTAGTAGCACTGTTTTATACAAAAGCTGACGTTTTTGTTTATCCTTCTCATTATGAAGGATTTGGTCTGCCTGTATTGGAAGCTATGACTTTAGGTGTACCAGTTGTTACGTCTAACGCCTCATCTATACCAGAAGTAACAGGAGATGCTGCTATCCTAATTGAGCCAAATGATTATACTCAGTTAGCAGAAGCAATATTGCAGGTAATTAGTGATTCTCAATTACGACAGGATTTAATTACCAAAGGTAGAGAAAGAGCCAAATTATTTTCTTGGGAAAGAACAGCAAAGCAAACATTAAATGCCTATAGAAGCTTAATTTAATGACAATGGTAGATTATGTCTCATCGAATAAATTAATAATCAATTTATCTATACTGTTATCTCAACCAACTGGAATCAGTAACTATGCTAAAAATATTTTTCCTTATTTAAAATTACTTAAGCCCACTTTATTAACATCTCAAAATTATTCTGAGTTTAAATGCTATCTTGTACCAGATAATTTGACTCCTAAGCATGGTACAAGAGGACACTTCCATCGGTTGATGTGGACACAATTTCGATTGCCTAGAATTTATCAACAGTTTCAATCCCAATTACTGTTTTCACCTTTACCAGAAGCACCTCTTTACAACAACTGTCGCTTTGTGGTTATGTGTCATGACTTGATACCGTTGCGCTTTCCGAGACGGTTTTCACCGTTGACACAATATCATCGCTATTACGTTCCGCAAGTATTGACGCAGGCGCAACATATTGTTTGTAACTCTGAAGCTACAGCTAAGGATATTGTTGACTTTTACCGAATTCCCGCGAGTAAAATCACTGCCATTCCTTTAGCACACGATCGCCTACATTTTCGCCATCTTAATATACCAACTCGCAACTACTTTCTCTACATCGGCAGGCAAGATGCTTACAAAAATCTACAACGATTAATCAACGCCTTTGCCGCATTATCCAAGAGTAGCGACTATGAACTATGGTTAGTCGGCCCTACTGATGGACGTTACACACCACTTTTACAGACGCAAGTTGCCGAACTGGGGATAACCCACCGTGTTAAGTTTTTGGATTATGTCCCCTACGCTCAACTACCCATTATTATTAACCAAGCGATCGCTCTTGTGTTCCCTAGTCTTTGGGAAGGTTTTGGTTTTCCGGTTCTAGAAGCAATGGCTTGTGGTACTCCGGTGATTACCTCTAACTTGTCATCCTTACCGGAAGTTGCTGGTGATGCAGCGATTTTGGTTAATCCCTACAACACAGATGAAATTACCCAAGCCATGCGGATGATTGCTGATGATGTAGAATTGCGATCGCATTTATCTATTCAAGGTATGGCTAGGGCCAATCAATTTAGTTGGGAAAAAACTGGCAAAGCGACTGTAGATGTCCTATCTCGTTATTTATAAATTTTTGTCACTAGTTTAGTTTTGCAATTGTTAGCAGTGCGTTGCGCTGTGCGACAACACACCCTACACTCTATTGTTCTACTGATAACCCGCAGCTTGTAACCAAAAAAGTCTGGCATAATTGCCATCAGCTGCCAGTAATTCTGTATGAGTTCCCTGTTCTACCATTTCCCCATTTTCAATCACCATAATTTTATCAGCCATTCTGACAGTGGAAAAACGGTGGGAAATCAAAAACACCATTTGATTTTGTGTTAAGGCGCGAAAATGATTGAAAATCTCAAACTCAGCTTGAGCATCTATAGCTGATGTGGGTTCATCTAAGACTAAGATATCTGCTTGCGATCGCATAAAAGCCCGCGCTAAAGCAATTTTTTGCCATTGTCCCCCCGATAATTCCTGTCCGCCCTTAAACCAACGTCCTAACTGGGTTTGAAAATTTTGGGGTAATCGCTCAATAAACTGTTGGGCCATGCCTTTTTGGGCTGCTACTTGCCAACGACTGCTATCTTTGAGATTGTTGACATCGCCCACACCAATATTCTCGCCCACAGTGAACTGATAGCGGACAAAGTTTTGAAAAATCACCCCAATGCGACGACGTAAAGCATCGACATTCCATTCTTGTAAGTCCACACCATCTAGTAAAATCCTCCCAGATGTGGGTGTGTAGAGTCGGGTGAGCAGTTTAATTAAGGTAGTTTTTCCTGAACCATTTTCACCCACGATCGCTAATTTTTCTCCTGGTTGTAAATGCAGAGAAATATTTTTTAGTGCAGGTTGAGAACTACCGGGATAAGTAAAAGATACATTCTCAAACCGGATACCATCTTGGGGATTGATCCCTTGAGTGATATTTCCCCAAGGTTGATTGACTGGCTCTTCTAAAAAATCGTATAGGTTGGAAAGATATAAATTGTCTTCATACATCCCCCCAATAGAAGTGAGAGCATTAGCGAAGGTAGACTGTCCTTGACGAAACACAGTCAGATACATCGTCATGTCTCCCAAGGAAATTTGCCCCACCACTGTTTCTACCACAATCCAAGCATAGGCGATGTAAAAAGCCGCAGTACTCACCAAACTCAACAAATATCCCCACATTCCCCGGCGGATAGTTAAATTTCGGTCTTCGCCATAGAGTTGAGTAAACACACTATGGTAGCGTCCTAATAGCATCTCTCCTAATTGATAGAGTTTAATTTCCGTGGCAAAGTCTTCTCTGGCTAAGAGATTTTCGATGTAGTGCTGGTGACGGGTTTCTGGCGCACGCCAACTAAATACACGAAAAGCTTCCCCAGCAAATCTGGTTTCAGCGATGAATGCGGGTAGGGCTGCTAAAATCAACACTACTACTGCCCAGATGGACAACTTGATCAGTAAAACGCCGTAAGTAATGAGAGCCAAGGCATTTTGTCCTAAACCAAAAGTGCGGTTGACTAGAGATAGGGGACGAATAGAGGCTTCCTTTCTGGCGTTGGTTAATTTGTCATAAAATTCTGAGTTTTCAAAATGAGTCAGATCAAGTGTTAAGGCTTTCTCTAAAATCAGCACATTGACTCGTTGAGCGAGTAGCACCCGCAACAAAGACTGACAAACAATTAGCCCCTTTTGACTAGCTGCTAGTAAAGCTACAGCGATCGCCTCTAAAAGCACATAAAATAATGGTTGAGAAATATTGACAAAACTCTGATTATCTGGTTTGAGTTGGGATGAGAAAACTACCCCATCCACAATCAACTTACCTATGTAGGCGATCGCCCCAGGTAACAACCCAGCCACTAAAGTTAAAGTAGCCAAAATTATCGTCATCCTGCGGCTCGTAGTCCACACCAAGTTTATGGCTCTACCGCTATAACGGAAAACTGCGAGTGATTGGCGCAGGGTGTTTCGTCGCTTTTTTATCTTCATTATTCTGGTTATAGCGTAGAAACACCCACATTTGCTGAGGTAGGTAGTTAGGGGTATTGCCTATTGCCTATTCCCTCCCATCCTCTCCTATTGCCCATCCCCTCCTATTGCCTATTCCCTCCTATCCCCTATTGCCTATTGCCTATTGCCTATTGCCTATTCCCTCCTATCCCCTATCCCCTTCAGAAGTTTCTTGGAAAAACTTCTTGTGGATACTTTTAGTTTGTCCTTCACTGGCGACAGAAATCAGATACTCAATCACCTTTTCGGAGAAAGGTATCCGCAAGTGGAAAGTACCGTCTGATTTCAAGGTAATGGGTTTACCAGCAATCATCACTTTTGCACCTGGCTCAGTTGCACCGTGGATCATTAACTCAGTGTCAGCAACAAACCAAAAATCGCCGTGAGGACTGTTAAAGACACGGGCGCTAGCAGAACGAGCGATAGTTACCCAGCGATCGCCTGTTGTCTGATAACCGATTTCTGTCATATAATCGCGTTCACTTTGAGGAATTGATACATAGCGATCGCTAGTGATTTCTTCAAATTCGTATTGCTGTACTAACTGGGGATGTTGATAACTCAGGTCAACATTGGTGACATCATACAACCGCAGTGCTAGTTGAGCGATTCCCTTATCTTTGAGTATTTGCTTGTGAGTATCAGCAATTTCCCAATTGACATAAGCCCATTTAGGTGTACGGGGAGTAAAGACAACAATACTAGCCGCATCTGTTGTGGGTAATTCTGCTGATAGCGATTCCGTATAGGGACGATTAAAGACACGCACCGTCAGAGAACGTGCGATGGTTTCCCAGGTTTCGTTGTTGCTGAGATAGCCAACCTCCATCATGTAGTCATGTTCGCTAGCAGGGATGGGGATATAGCGATCCGTTGTAGCTGGCTCACATTCATACTGCTGTACCTGATGGGGAGTTTGATAACTCAAGTCAAGTTCCGTCACATCATAGAGGTGCAGAGCTAATTCGGGGCTACCTGCATCTTCTAGTTTTTGGCGATCGCTAGGAGAAATATACCAGGAAACGTATGCCCATTCAGGGCTACGTGGTCTGAGGACGATGCTGCTTTCTTCCTCTTCATCTGGTAAATCAGCTGTTTCTGCAACCACTGTTGGTAAATTTTCTTCAGGAGTGTCACTGACTACAGGTACAGGTAATGTTTCTGTTTCCTCAATGCTAGAAACAACATTCCAGGTAGCGACTCCTGCGCCTGCTAAAGCTGCACCACCTGCCAGAGTCCCTAAACTGGATGGGGTTAAGAATTCTGTTTCCTCCAAGGTTTCACTCTCACCCAGTTCGGCAGCATCAGCGACCAAATTTAAAGCATCTTCAGGAATTTCTGCAAATGTCGAGTTTGTTGGAGGTTCTTCTGCACTCTCAGGCCAGCTAATTGTTTCTGCGGTTGGGGATATTGTCTCCTCTTGGGTAACTTCGCCTTCATCCGCAAAGATTTGGTAGATATCCGGCATATCGGGGAATGAATCTAAATCCTCCGAGACTTCCTCATCAACTACTGGAGTTAATTCTGTCGTCGGTTCCTCTGGGTTGCTGTTTGCCAACTCTTCGGTTGTAGACCAAATATCTGTTACTGCTGTAGTGGTATCTGGTAAATCCTCTGGGAATGGAGGTTGTAAGACTGTCAATTGTTCTCTATTCGATGTCGTCAGTTCAGGAATATCGGGTAACTCTGGAATATCCTCAGTCGGTACTTCTAAATGAGTGGGAGGTACTGATACGTCTCTGAGTTGGGGATATGAGGTGTTAACAACAGCAGCAGGTGCTTCCATATCCCAAGGCGATTGCTCTAGTTCTGGGGGAATGGCTACTGGATAATTTCCCAAATTATTGGTTGTTGCTGGTACTTGATGGTCTATCTCTTTGTCAGCGATCGCCAAATGATCACCATCAGCGACAGTAGAGTTAGGAGTAGTGTGATTATGGATCTCTACTAATGGCAACTCAGCTACAGGTGGTAGAGTCAACTGATCACCATCATCTTGGGGAGTGGGTTCTGGCTGATCATTAGTCACCTTACTAGCTGATGGCCGCCTCAGCCACCAAACCAGTGAGCCTGCGATCGCTGCTAGAGGTAACAATAACCACCATAGTAAGTTGCGCCCCATAGGGGTTTCTGGAGAGGTCGCAACCGCAGGCTGATTGACATTGGCGTTTGCCGTTTCCGCATTGGGGAAACCATTGTCCGCAGGTGTAGTGAAAGGCACAGTTGTTGGGGTACTACCGACTATAGGAGTAGTGGTAGCAGCAGGTGTAGTTCCCGGGGTACTGGTGAGGTTATTAGCTGTGAGAAATATTTGCTCTTCACCTTTAGCGATCGCTACTGCTTCCGCCACTCTCGCTGTTTCTATAGCTTTTTGTCCTGGTGATGCTAGGGCATAACCTACAAAGGCAGCCACCCCAGGACTAGGATTTTTGTTGACAACGTAAACTAATGGTTGTGAAAACGGATACTTAGGATCTGTTGGTGAAGTATCGTGTAATTGCAGAACTCGCACACCCGGCAGCTTGGAGATTTGATTAGCTCTGGCGTAGCTAATGCCATCTTTACCTAGCTGTTTGACAATTTCTGCGGTGTTGTCTTCTGTCACCTGGGTAGCAGTGGAACCTGTAGCAAATTTAGCAGCCTTGAATACAGGATAGTTATTCAAAGCTTTGCGTGTGTCACTCTCACTAGGGCGATCGATGACACGAATCTTGGTGTTGCTTCCCCCTAGTTGAGACCAATTGGTAATTCTCCCTCGGAAAATTCTGGCAAATTGTCGATCAGTCAAACTGCCTTTAAAAGAATTTTCCTCACCGACAATGATGGCAATCTTTTCTCTGTGCAGTCTGACTTGCTCTAAACCTTGGGCTTTTTCTTCTGGAGTTAAACCACGCCCAATTGCTGCTACGTCAATTTTTCCTGCTAACAAAGCTTTCAGTGCTGCCTCTGTACCACTATTCGCCACCTCCACCTTTGTCCCAGCAAACTGCTCCTCAAAACCCTGTTTCAAGCTTTGATTAACGGCCGCCAAGGTAGTCGAACCATCTACTCGCACCGTAGTGCCATTTTCTACAGTTTTCGGTAGGGGAAA
Organism: Nostoc sp. TCL26-01; assembly: GCF_013393945.1. Classification (NCBI taxonomy): domain Bacteria; kingdom Bacillati; phylum Cyanobacteriota; class Cyanophyceae; order Nostocales; family Nostocaceae; genus Nostoc; species Nostoc sp. TCL26-01. The sequence continues at coordinate 4,921,181 of NZ_CP040297.1, read as the reverse complement.
AGCAGGTATATCAGCTTCCGATTGTGCCAGTATAGGCGCTGACACTAACAGGTTTGTAGCGATCGGGGTGGTAGCCAAGGCCAGAAACAATGCCAAATTAACTATGCCACTATCTTTTTTGTCTTTTTGCCACATATGCTCCTTACCAGGTACAGGGAACAGAAAATCAGCCAGTCTTAAATTTATCTTGTTATATCAGGAAGAGACGCGCTAATTATACATCCACTGTCAATATTTGTTTTCTGTTTGTTAATTTACTTGCTTTGACTACTCCCCCGAATTAAATTCGGGGGATTCTAAAAGGATGCTACGCGACGGGTTGAAACCACATCGCTCTGCTTCTTTTTAGCTGTCACCCAGATATAGATCCGAGTGGGGTGAGTCAAAGCACCCCTAGACACTCCACTTAAATCAAGTCCAAGTGTTGTGCTTACTTTACGGATGATTCAGTTGCCAGGGTTATTTAGTTTGTTAAGGTATTATTTTTATCAACTGAAGCACAGAACAGGAGGCAGGAGAAATACTACTGCCCTCTCTGCCCTCTGCCCGATGAGAGCAACCAAAGGGGTTTATTGATGCTTCTACTCAGATCATCACCCACCCTTCAGGTCAGCAGGAAAGAGAGGACAAGTAACACTACCCCCAATCCCCAATCCCCAATCCCCAATCCCCAATCCCCTGTCACCTATCACCTATCACCTATCCCCTATCACCTGTCACCTGTCACCTATCCCCCCTCTAATGCGCTTGTAAAATCTCCTCATCTACAGAAAAATCTATTTCTGCTTTGTCTCGCCCAGTTGCTAAATAATCGTTGGTAAAAGCATCCTTCAGCCCAGAAATTAAATCATATTCAGGTTGCCAATTTAAATCTGTTTGGGCTTTGTTGATGGCAGCGAAAAAGTGCTGTACTCTCATGGGAAAAGCTTTGCGTTTGCCAAAATCAAAATTTTTTGGGTCGTAATGCCAGATTTTGATATCATCTGGTGATTTACCGGCAGCTTGGATGCAAGCACGAGCTAAACCATCAAACGTTACAAAGCGATCGCCCGAAACATTATACACTTGCCCAATTGCCTGCTGATTACCCACAACCTGCGACATAGCCTGAGCCAAGTCTTTGACATGACCTAGTTGTGTAATGTGTAAACCATTACCAGGAATCAGAATTGGGCGATCGCGGACAATGCGGTCAAAAAACCAGCTTTCTAAATCGTTATAGTTGAGCGGCCCGTAAATATAAGTCGGACGAATCGAAGTAAAAGGTAATCCCTGTTGCTGTAAATAAGCTTCAGTTTCGTGCTTACCCTTATGGCGACTCTTGGGGTCTACCGAATCTCCTTCCATGTGGGGTAGTTGATCAGATTTGAGATACACCCCCGCAGAACTCATGTAGACAAAATGCTGCACTCGGTCTTGAAAAATCTCTGCCAACGGTTGAGTATCAGTTAATTCCCGCCCATTGTTGTCAAAAATGACATCAAAATTTTCTCGTGATAATTTTTCTTTCAGCTGTGTGGCATCAGTGCGATCGCCTATAATTTGTCCTACTCCTTGTAATTTCGGTAGAGGGCGATTACCACGATTGAACAGTACTACCTCATGTCCCTGTTTCACCAGAATTTGCGTCAGATAGACACCAATGAACCTAGTACCACCCATAATTAAAATTCGCATAAATTATCAATTCCTATGTATATTTTCAGAGGCTAGAGGCTAGAGGCTAGTAATTAGGGTTAGTGTCAGACTCATACCTAGTACCCATTACCCAATCCCTAGTCCCTCATTTGAGGTTATCAGCTTGCCGTACCCCTCTGGAACCACTTCTGAGAGAATCGCGTCTTAACGATAAATCTGGGGCGCTTCCCATCGCTTGCTCGCCAAGGGAAACCTTGCAGTTAACCTCACACATTGCTTGAGTTCTTTTCTACACCTTAAAAGTTAGCTGTGCCCTTGAAATATGCTGTTGTTCATGAGTGGCTGACACCAAAAGCCACAGGTGGTTCAGAATTAGTCGTGCGAGAAATTCTCAATCACATTGATGCTGATTTATATGCCTTGATTGACTTTGAATCTAGCAATACTGATAGTTATTTATACCAACGTCAGATTGGCAAGACTTTTCTTCAGCATTTCCCCTTTGCCCGCAATGGTATCCAAAAATACCTACCTTTTTTACCTTTGGCAGTAGAACAACTAGATTTGCGTCAATACGATGTAATTCTGTCTTCTTCTCATGCTGTAGCTAAAGGAGTGTTGACAACTGCCGACCAATTACATATTTGTTATTGCCATAGTCCCATGCGATACGCTTGGGACTTAACATTTGATTACTTACGCCATAGCCAAATGGGGAATGGTCTGCCGGGATGGGTAACTCGTTACTTGTTACATCGTTTACGTCAGTGGGATGTACTGAGTGCCAATCGAGTTGATTACTTTATTGCCAATTCTCAGTACACGGCTCGGCGCATCTGGCGTTGCTATCGACGAGAAGCAAAAGTTATATATCCACCAGTCAATGTAGAGGCATTTCCTTTTTTACCGCAGAAAGAGGATTTCTATCTGACTGTTTCCCGGTTAGTGAGTTATAAACAAGTATCTCTAATTGTTAAAGCGTTTAATCAATTGCAGCGCCCATTGGTGATTATTGGTACAGGTGGAGAAATGAGCAAGATTCGTGAGCTAGCGAAGCCCAATATTCAAATATTGGGTTGGCAATCTGAGGATGTAGTCAAAAAGTACATGGCTAGAGCCAAAGCATTTGTGTATGCAGCTTGCGAAGATTTTGGTATTGCTTTAGTAGAAGCACAGGCTTGTGGAACTCCGGTAATTGCTTATGGTATGGGGGGGGCAACAGAAACCGTTAGGGATGTACGATCTTATAAAGATACAGGAACAGGGATATTCTTTACAATGCAGACAGAAGCAGCTTTGGTAGAGGCAGTGGAAAAATTTGAAATGTATCAAGATACGCTCAATCCTGAGTATATGCGATCGCACGCCGCCGAGTTTTCGCCGCAAATTTTTGCCCAGCGCTATCTAAATTTTTTAGAACAGTGCCATCAGCAAAAGCCTTATTTAGCAGGATAGCCAAAATTTTTTGTAATTGTTTTGTATGCTTTTGGCAATTTAACCCCAGAAGCACCTCCTTTTGGCTTTAAGATTGGGACTATGTGTGGTGTGGATTATTAAGGAGTATGATGACTGCCCAGAGCTCACTCCTCTCCGGCAAGCGACGTTTACGGCAAGAAGCTAGCCCGTCTATGCGTTCTACTGTTAAGCGTGGTCAAAAAACAAAGACACCTAAAATCAAACCCAAAGGTTTGTCTTTGCAGGATTTAAACGGAGAGTTTGCTAAAAGACTTTTCGATATTGTGTTTTCGTTATTGGTGTTGATCCTGTTCTCACCCGTCTATCTAATTTTGGCTTTGCTGATTGCTCTCAGTTCAGAAGGGCCGATTTTTTACGTACAGGAAAGAATAGGCAAAAATTACAAGCCCTTTAATTGTATTAAATTCCGCACAATGGTGACCAATGCAGATGAAATCCTCATGCAAATGATGGAAACATCCCCACAGTTGCGGCAAGAATTTGAAAATAGCTTTAAGCTCAAAAAAGACCCTCGAATCACTAGTATTGGTCGATTTTTACGAATCACTAGTTTAGATGAGTTTCCCCAGTTCTGGAACGTTTTAAAAGGGGATATGAGTGTTGTTGGGCCACGCCCCTTAGTAGCAGAAGAATTACCAAAATACGGCGATCACATCGAGCAAGTTTTAACAATCCGACCAGGAATTACCGGATTATGGCAAGTCTCTGGACGTAATGACATTCCCTATCCACGTCGAGTCCAAATAGATTTGTATTATGTCAAATCCAGGAACCTGTGGTTGGATCTATGGATTATATTTAAAACCATCGATGTCGTCATTATGCCAAAAAATAACGGAGCATACTGATGCAATCATAAAACTTTTCTTTTCAGGGGCAGTTAATGCCCCTCAATATCAATTTAAAATTCAAAAACCAAATTTCACTTGATACATTTCTCGCTTTTTGTTAACTTTGACTGAATAAAATCTCTCTTATGTAAAGTTTTGGCAAAGAAAAATCTCGCGCAATTGTCTCAAATATTCAGTAAAATTTCTGATACAGCTTTATTTATGCTGCTTCAGTCGTAAATTTTCCTAAAATCTTCAACTTTATTAAGTATATTTATTTACGATAAAATCCCTGTGTCCTGTAAAACTCGTAAGTTCACCATTAGGCAATTTAGTGATTACCTGCTAGGTTGTATCAATTGACCTACCAAAAATTCAATACACACAAAAAGGAATAATAGAGCATGGCGCAAAACAAGCGAGCGTTGATTACCGGTATCACTGGTCAAGATGGTTCATACCTGAGTGAATTTTTGTTAGAGCAAGGCTATGAAGTTCATGGTATTATTCGCCGGACTTCTACCTTCAATACTGACCGCATCGATCACATTTATGAAGACCCCCATAAAGAGGGAGTGCGGTTATTTCTTCACTACGGTGATTTAACCGACGGTACAACGCTGCGAAGGATTTTAGAAGAAGTCCAACCTACAGAAATTTATAATTTGGGCGCTCAATCCCACGTCAGAGTTAGTTTTGATTCACCAGAATATACAGTAGATGCCGTGGGTATGGGAACCCTGCGCCTACTAGAAGCCATTCGAGATTACGAAAGACGCACAGGTATTCAAGTGCGCTTTTATCAAGCAGGCTCCTCAGAAATGTATGGTCTAGTTCAAGCCGTACCCCAAAGTGAAACAACACCGTTTTATCCCCGCAGTCCCTACGCTTGCGCCAAAGTCTACGCTCACTGGCAAACTGTCAATTACCGCGAATCTTATAATCTATTCGCTTGCAACGGTATCCTTTTTAACCATGAATCACCCCGTCGTGGTGAAACCTTTGTGACTCGCAAAATTACCAGAGCTGTGGCTCGAATTGTCGCCGGGAAGCAGAAAAACATCTACATGGGTAATCTTGATGCCAAGCGAGATTGGGGTTACGCTAAAGATTATGTCCGGGCAATGTGGTTAATGTTGCAACAAGAACAATCAGATGATTACGTAATTGCCACAGGGGAAACTCACTCGGTAAAAGAATTTCTAGAACTAGCCTTTAGTCATGTCAATCTCAACTGGGAAGATCATGTGGAGTTTGACGAACGTTATCTGCGTCCAGCCGAAGTGGATTTATTAATCGGTGACTCTACCAAAGCACAGCAAAAGTTGGGCTGGAAACCTTCCGTTACTTTTCCAGAACTAGTCGCGTTGATGGTAGAGGCAGATTTACAAGCTTTGGGTCTGACTTCACCCAATGGTAATGGTTCACACCTGTCACAGCGCGATATAGCCACTATTCGTCAAGAATTGGGCGCTCTCCACTTCTGATTAACCTTCCAAGGATAAAAATATGACCGCCTTAGAACTAAAAAATAAGCGAATTCTCGTCACCGGTGGGGCAGGGTTTTTAGGTCGTCAGGTGATTAATCAGCTATGTCAGGCTGGGGCTGATGTAGCGAAAATTAGTGTACCGCGATCGCGTGACTTGGATTTGCGTGTCATGGAAAATTGCCAGCGAGCAGTTGATCAGCAAGACATTATCATTCACTTAGCGGCTCATGTTGGTGGTATTGGACTCAACCGCGAAAAACCCGCAGAGTTGTTCTACGATAATTTGATCATGGGTACGCAACTCATCCATGCAGCTTATCAGGCCAATGTAGAAAAATTCGTGTGTGTGGGAACAATCTGCGCCTATCCTAAATTCACCCCAGTACCTTTTAAAGAGGATGATTTGTGGAACGGTTATCCAGAAGAAACTAACGCTCCCTACGGAATTGCTAAAAAAGCTCTATTAGTCCAACTGCAATCTTATCGGCAGCAGTATGGTTTTAATGGCATCTACTTACTACCAGTAAATTTATATGGGCCTGAAGATAACTTCGACCCAGGAAGTTCTCATGTCATTCCCGCGTTAATTCGCAAAGTCCATGAAGCTCAAATCAGGGGAGATAAACAACTCCCTGTTTGGGGTGATGGTAGTCCTACCCGTGAGTTTTTGTACTCTGATGATGCCGCATTGGGTATCGTCATGGGGACGCAATTCTACAATGAATCTGAACCAGTTAACTTGGGAACTGGTTATGAGATTTCTATCCTTGATTTGGTCACTCTGATTTGCGAATTGATGGAGTTTACCGGAGAAATTGTTTGGGAAACTGACAAACCTAACGGTCAACCCCGGCGTTGTTTGGATACTGAACGAGCCAAGCAAGCTTTTAACTTCACTGCTCAGGTAGACTTTAAGCAGGGGTTGAAAAATACGATTGATTGGTATCGGCAAAACGCTGTTTAGGGGACAGGGGACAGGGAAGTGTAACCTTTATCCTATAACCTGTTCCTCATAACCTAAGATTTCGATGGATAATGTTGACCATCAAAAAAGTAAAACTGAATTACGCCGGACTTTAATTAAAACTCGGCAGTCAATGTCTGTTGGAGAGTGGAAGGAAAAAAGCGATCGCATTTGCACTCAGCTACAATCTTCTACTCTCTTTATCCAAGCAAACACAATACTTGCTTATTTCAGTTTTCGTCAAGAACCTGATCTCAGTCCTTTATTTACCAACACGAAACATTTTTGGGGGTTTCCTCGCTGCGTTGGTCAATCCCTCTGTTGGCATATTTGGACACAGACAGATTCTTTAAATATTAATAATTACGGTATTTCAGAACCATCTTCTCAAGCCCCGATCATCAATCCTGACGACGTTGATTTAATCCTTGTCCCCAGTGTTGCTTGTGACTATCGTGGATATCGCTTGGGCTATGGTGGAGGATATTACGATCGCTTGCTCAATTCTCCAGAGTGGTCACAAAAATTCACTATAGGTATTGTCTTTGATTTTGCTTATTTACCCCAATTACCTGTTGCTAGTTGGGATTTGCCATTACAAGCTGTTTGTACAGAAACTGAGTTCAAGACCAGCCACTCTGATGCTACCTGAAAGTAGTTAAACTTAGGCTGTAGTCAAAATTAAGTGGGTCAATGATGACTGGGAAAACTGCAAACTGGCGTTGGCGAATGGTGGTAATGTATGGGTTATTGGCAGCGATCGCTCTAGTAACTCTCTTTCCTCTACTGTGGCTGATTAGTACAGCTTTAAAGTCACCCAGCGAAAATATTTTACAGTCGCCACCGCAGTTATTACCTAGTCAACCTACAATAGACAACTTTGTCACTGTCTGGAATTCTTTACCTTTTAGTCAGTATTTATACAACAGCACCTTGGTAGCGGTGTTAACTGTGGGCTTGAATCTTTTATTTTGTGCTTTAGCTGCGTACCCTTTAGCAAGATTATCATTTCCGGGAAGGGACTGGATTTTTGTGGCGATCGTATCTACGATTATGATTCCCTTTCAAATTGTCATGATCCCCCTATACATTCTGACTGTGCAGTTGGGGTTACGCAATACTTATCTGGGCATGATTTTTCCTAGCTTGGCTTCTGCTTTTGGGATTTTTCTCTTAAGACAAGCTTTCATGGGTGTTCCCAAGGAAATAGAGGAAGCCGCAAGGATGGATGGTAGTTCAGAATTAGGCTTGTGGTGGCATATTATGATCCCAGCAGTTCGTCCTGCACTGGTAACTCTGGCTATTTTCGTATTTATTGGCTCTTGGAGTGATTTTCTCTGGCCTTTAATTGTGATTCAAGATGAAAACTTGTACACCCTACCTCTAGGTGTAGCCAAACTGGCAGGGACATTCTCTCTTGACTGGCGTTTAGTTGCGGCTGGTTCAGTTATAGCGATCGCACCTGTATTAATATTATTTTTAATCCTACAGCGTTACATTGTCGCTACAGATACTGGTAGTGGTATCAAAGGTTAATTTAACAAGCCCCACTTTTTTTCAAGACTACCCATATAGTTTTGTATACAAGATGGAGATCGTAAGCGATCGACCATTTACGCTGATAATCTAGATCCATTTGCACAATAGTTTCAAAGTCTTTAATACTAGAACGTCCTCTTGTTTGCCATTCTCCAGTCATCCCCGGCTTCACTCTTAATCTTTCCCAGTGACGCGGTTCATAGTGCATCACTTCATCAGGTGTGGGTGGACGAGTTCCTACCAAACTCATATCCCCAATTAAAACATTCCAAAATTGGGGAAATTCGTCTAAGCTGGTACGACGTAAGAATTTCCCGACAGAAGTGATGCGTGGATCATTCACCGATTTGAAAATGTGACCCTGGGCTTGATTTTTCACCAAATGCTTGAGTTTATCGGCATTAACCACCATAGACCGAAATTTCCAAATGCGAAAATTCCGTCCATTTAAACCGCAACGAATTTGCGAATAAAATATTGGGCCGGGGTCAATGATCAAAGTAATAATTGCTATGGGGATGGCAATTACAGTTGTGATGAACAACCCAACAATTGCTCCTAAAATATCAATAAATCTTTTTGTTATACTGATAGTGGAAGGATGTAAAGACTGTTGTGAAAACTTATTTAAATGTGGATGATGTACAACAGATAGTTGATTCACAGAGGTTTTTCCTAGCTTAGAAGTCAAATTGGGTATTAACATAACTACAAATTAGTTTTTATATTTTTGTAAAAGCAATTATTTTATACCAACTGCAAATATACACAAAAACTTCATTCATCAAAAAATTAAATCCTCAAGGTTTACACAATCTTTCAATTTGCCTTGAACATTTTAAATTTTGATGATTTTTTGATTAAGAATAGTAATTTAACTTCTTGAGAACTCAATACAGTTAAGTGAATGCTAATAGCAGGTTGTGTAGAACTAAGGCGTAAAGGGTAACTCTATCGCTTTAGTGAGCAGGGGAGGCAGGGGTGTAAACAGTGAACAGTGAACGTTTATTAACTGGTAACTGATAACTGTTAACTGGTAACTGATTTGGCAGGGGAGGAAAAATCCCATAATCATATTTGCTATCACCCATTGAATATTTTATTTTCTGGAAGTCTCTAAATAAGAGTCCAACACCCTGCTCTATTCTCTATTCCCTATTCCCTGTCACCTGTCACCTGTCACCTGTTCCCGTTAAAAGAGTTTAATCTTGCCAATCACCCAATTGAGTCACCAAAAAATAGCGTACATGATCGACGAAGGAAACACCCCAGTGTCTTGTTCCATGTCCCATCCCAGGAACAACATAACATTCTCCATCAGGAAATTTTTGAGCGCAAGTCCGGGCATCTTGAATATTGACAATGGAATCGTTAGCACCAAGTAAAAAGCGAACTTTACGAGGTAGCCTGACTTGTTGAATGTAATTCATCGGGTTACAGTTCCAAGCATATTCATCCTGATATTTCAGCTTTTTAGTTAACTGTAACAACTTGATTACAGACCGCATATCTGGACGTAATCTTTTTAACACTATTTCGGCTAATATACCAACAGGTGAAGCGGCGATGTCTGGCAAAACTGGATAACCCCAACTTTTAGCAAAAGATGGCAAATCAGCATGACCAATGGTTCCTAGCAATCTTTCTCCTAAACCATTGGCGGTAAAAGCGTAGGCGGATAGCAGCACACCCATACTGACACCAAATAGTGCTATTCGTGGATCAGTGAGTCCGTAGCGATCGCCACAAAATTCGCGTATCATGGCAATGTCACTGGCTGTTCTCTGAAATATAGACAAAAACAGGGCTGTATCGAAGGGAATACCCCGTTCAATTAATGGTTTGATCTCGTTCTGGACTAAAGCTGTGGAGGTACGAACTAAGCTACGTTCACCCGCCAATGGTGGGTCAAATAAAGCTACGGCTATCCCCATTTGTGTCAGTGTCGGGACAATAAAGGCGTTCCAACCATAAGGCGCACACATACCCTGCAAACCGATGACTAGGGGTGTGTGCTGTCTTGGCCTGTGATTTGGCAAAAAAACGGCGACAGGAAAGCCACTGAGACGTTCATCAATATCAGCCACGCCAGTATAAGCATACGGCTCGTGGAACCAATAGCGATCGCCATTCACCCCATGAAAATTAATTGCATCCGCACCGTAGATTGGCATATTTGAGTAGATAACACCAGTAATCTCGATTGACTCGGATTAATTTACTTTGTTTCCATCCAATTATCCCCTGCACGAGCTTCTACTAACAAAGGCACAGTTAATTTCACTGCATTTTCCATCACCGATTTAATTTGTAATTGTAATTCTGCCCATTCAGAAGGAGGAACTTCTAACACTAATTCATCATGAACTTGTAATAACAATCGCGCTTGATATTGTTTTAGAACTTCGTGCAATCTGACCATAGCAATTTTGATAATATCAGCACTAGAACCTTGAATGGGAGCATTGGCTGCGGAACGCAGTAATCCAGCATCATAAGCACCAAGATTTTTTAATTTACTCAAATCAATATCTTCTGGATTGCTGCCTTTTAACCTGCGTAAACTATTACTAGTAAAATCAAAATATCGCCGCCGACCAAGAATAGTTTCCACATAACCTTGAGCGATCGCTTGTTTTTTCACTCCCTCTAAATAAGCAAACACTTTAGCATAGCGTTCGTTAAATCGCTTGATAAATTCGTTAGCTACATTTTTATCTATACCTGTGGAGCGAGAAAATTTCAAAGAACCCATTCCATAAATTACACCAAAATTAATTGTCTTAGCTATTCTGCGTTCATCTGCTGTAATATCTTCTTTTTCAAAGACTAATTTGGCTGTGACTGTGTGAATATCTTCATTCTGCTGATATGCTCGCACTAATAATGGTTCTTGACTCAAATGAGCCAATATTCTTAACTCAATTTGCGAGTAATCAGCAGCCACCATTAACCAACCCGATTCTGGTAAAAATGCTTTGCGGATTTGCCGACTAAAGGCTGTACGAATGGGGATATTTTGTAAGTTGGGATTAGAAGAAGATAACCTACCAGTTGATGTGGCAGTTTGATTAAAATCAGTATGTACCCGTTGCGTATCTGGACGGACTAACGCTGGCAAAGCATCCACATAAGTAGACTTTAATTTAGCCAAAGTCCGATATTCAATAATGGCATTGACAAAACCAGTTTCATCAATTTCTTGCAGCCTTTCTAATGTTGCTGCATCGGTAGAATAGCCAGTCTGAATTTTTCGGGAATATTTGGTGCTTAATCCCAATTTTTCAAACAATATATAACTCAGTTGTTTGGGAGAACCTAAATTAAATTTTTCTCCAGCTAATTCTGTTGCTTGCTCCTGCAATTTAGCTAAATCTATTTCTAATTGCTGAGAAAGTTCTTTTAGATAGTCTGAATCAATGCGAACACCAGTGTATTCCATTGTTGCTAACACGGCTTCTAACGGCTGTTCTATATCTGTTAGTAGCTGGGATAAAGCCGGATTTTTTGCTAGTTCCTCACGCAATTTTGGCACAAGTTGATATGTGGCATGAACTTGCAAACAACAGTAATCTGCAACCACAGCGATATCGATATCAGCAATAGTTTTTCCTTTGGGAACTAAGTCTACATAGTTTTGAATGATTAAACCCAAGTAACGCAGAGTCAAATCACTTAAATTATGGTTAGTATCTGGATTTAAAACATAGCTAGCCAACATCGGATCAAAGACAATACCTGCTAAGTTAATTCCTTGAGTGCGGAAAACTAAACGATCAAATTTGCCATTTTGGAAAGTTTTGGGATAATCAACACTTTCTAAAATTGGTCGCAATGCTGTCAGGGCAATTTCTAGAGCTAAATTTTCCCCAGTTCGATGATTTAAGGGAATATAAGCTAACTCATCTGCTTGTGTTCCCCAGCAACAGCCGATACCTACCAAAGCCGCATCTCGTGGTTCTAAGTCGCTGGTTTCTGTATCCCAAGCCACGGGATTTGCTGGGTTGGTAAATTTTTGTAGGATGTTAACTAATGCGGTGAGTTGAGCTTCTGTATTAATTATGCGTGGTTGAATTGATGAAATAGGTTTCTTTGGTCTTTGTTGTGCTAGTTCTGTTTCCGCAGCAGTGTAGAAAGAAATATCTGCATCATCAAAGTCAGTTTCTATATCTAATTTTTCTGGTTGTGGTATTTCTGCAACTTGACCACCAAACTGTTGTTGCAGTTCATTGATTTTCTTTAGAAAAGAGCTAAACTCTAATTTTTCTAAAATAGGTGCAAGTATAGTATTATCAAATCCTCTTAAATTACAATCTGCTAAATTAACTTCTAAAGGCACATCTGTAACTATTTTTGCTAAATATTGTGATTTCTCAGCGTTTTCTTTACCTTCTACTAATTTTTTTTGTGTTGCACCTTTAATTTCACTTAATGATTTATAAATATTTTCTAGAGAACTATAGGTATTGAGTAACTGGACTGCTGTTTTCTCGCCAATACCTCTCACTCCAGGAATGTTATCTGATTTATCTCCACACAGGGCTTTAAAATCTACAATTTGTGTAGGTAAAACACCCATTTTCTGTTTGACTTGTTCGGTACTAAATTCAGTAATCGTATTTGTAGAGCGCTTAAGAGCATCGGGGCTAAAATTAAGGACTGTAATTTCCTTTTCAGGATCGACTAATTGAAATAAATCGCGATCGCCTGTTAAAATTTTCACCTTATATCCAGCCGCAGTTGCTGTTTGAGCCAAAGTTCCCAGCACATCGTCTGCTTCATAGCCAGGTGCAGTATAAATTTGCAGGTTCAAGCCTTGGAGTAATTCGTGCAGATTTTTTAAGTCAGGAACAAAATCTTCTGGGGTTTCTGGACGATCTGCTTTATACGTATCGTCGGCTTCGTGGCGAAAGGTTGGTAAGCCTAAGTCAAAAGCTACAGCTATTGCTTGCGGCTGCTGTGTAGCCATGACTTCTAGCAAAGATTTCAGAAAACCAAAGCAAATACTCGTGGGAATACCGGTTTGAGTACGTAAGCCGCCATCCCGCCCTTTAGCAAAGGCGAAGTATGAACGGTAAGCCAGAGAATGTCCATCGACTAAGATGAACGTTGGACGTGTATCACTCACAGAAGCAGAAGTTTGAGACATAGCCTTATTGTAGCTGTAGGCTGGGCTGACCTCAGCAGACCCAACACTGAGATCCAAATTGAGCTTTCAAAGTCTACATTGAGTGCTGATGCGCTCAACTCCAGCTAAATCTACACCTTCCTCAACAAAAATTCATATACATATTGGAAAAGGTAGATTTTGCCAACGCATTTCCTCGCTAAAGCTTTACATAAATTTAGGTATATTTCTCAAGCCAATTAACTCCATTTCAAAGATAGAAATAAATGAGGAATCTTGCTGGCAATCTTTTGTTTGAAAAAGTTATTTACCATGACAACAACACTGTTCAAAACTCTAGGCGCGGCTACAACCTTAGCGGGAATCATCGCTACTGCTGGCTCGGCTAATGCTGCTTCACTCAGCTACACTACTGCTACTAATTTTGCAAATACAGACATTGTCGATTCTACTATTAGCGTTCAGAAGTTCAACTCTGCTCTGGGAACTCTCAAGAAAGTAACATTGAACTTTGTTGGCGACTTAACTGGAGATGCAAAATTTGAAAGTAGAAACGCACGGAATTCTACGGTTACAGTAGATTTGAGTGGAGAGATATCCTTAACACAAGTGAACTTAGAGCCAAAACCTCTATTGTTACTAACTCCACAACAAGTTAACAGTTACAATGTGAGTCCCTTTGACGGAGTAACAGATTTTGGTGGCACATCAGGAAGAACTCTTACTGGTCTATCCGCCACAAAATCTACAGATGCAATTTTTACTGATAGCCCATCTTTGCAAGTATTTACTGGTACTGGCAATTTAGACTTTTTATTCACAGCTTTCGCTAACTCAGTAGTGAGTGGTTCTGGTAACATCACTAGCTCTATCAATACATTAGCTAAAGCAAGTGTCCAAGTCACCTATGACTATGATCCTGCTAAATCTGTACCTGAACCTTCTGCTGCTTTGGGCATTGGTTTAATTGCAGGTCTTGGTATGCTATCACAACGCAAAAAAAGCTCAATGAAAGTCAGCAACTCATAGGATTTGCTGAAGTGAATTAGCTTACCTCAAAAAGTTCATTGCTTAACCAGGTTGTGCAGACAAAGACGTTCATAAGATAACTCAATAATTTCCTAGCCCAGTTATTAATTAACTTGGGTTTTTTATTTTTTGTTCGATCATTCATTTAGACATCGGCTCTCTGGTTGCCTTCAAGCAGTCGAGGAGCTTGATATCAGATAAACTCAATTATTAGCTACTATTATTTGTATTTGACTATTGGTGCAGATGTATGTCAGTTTGGCGTAAGTATAATCTTATTATTAGTCTCAGTATTGCTTTATTGATGACTGGTTGTATTGAAGATAAAGCCTCCCAGTGTCAGCGACTCATTCAAGTTGTCAATGCAGGCAATTCTCTGATAGAGCAAAATAAAGGACAGCAAGTCATTACGAGTTTTCAACTGTCCAAGGATTTAGAGGCTATCACCACATCCCTGAAAGAACTCAACTTAACAGATCCTAATCTCCAAGACCTTCAAAGCCGTTTTGCTAAGGTGTTCCAGAATCTCAGTCAGGCGATCGCCAAAGCATCTAGGGCGCTTGGTATGGCTAAAACGGCTGAAGCATCCTCAACTGGGAGAGAAAAATTACAAAAGGCTAGAAGCGAAATTGATACTGTACTTACTAGTGCAGCTAAAACTGCTGGCAAAGAATCGGATATGTTAGTTGAGGAACTGAATAAGTACTGCGTACAGCCTCAGTAATTTCTTGAAGATATCCGTTATGATTCACTGGGGATTAAATTTCAGTCCCCAAATAATTTTAAAAATAATAGTAATTTTTAGCACTGTTTTTTTTAAAACTTTCCTGAATAACACCATGATTCATTGTCAAATGTAAATATTGGTGTTAGTCAAACCATATACAATGAGTGACATAAGTCTACTGATGGCTAGTGTATTAAGTGCCAGCCAAACCTCTTTGCGTGACAATTTACCAGCACAGCCGATAATTCAGTCAGACAAAGCTGAGGAAAATCTCCAGCGAGATCATTTACCTCTGGCATTTCCCAATGCGGAAATTATCCCACCTGAATTTACACAAGCAGATAACCGCAGCGACTACGCACTTTCACCCATAAATAAAGTTATCCGCGAAGTAACAGCGCCAAATTTCGCTAATTCTCACTTTGTTACAGCAGTACCAGAAGAACTAGTCAATAGAGCAGAATTCTCGCCATCTCTCTCTTTTTATCTGTCTCCAGAAACACCCGATGCAGATGAATCGATGTCTCAAATCAACTCTGTCTCTCAACTGGATGATATACAACCTACTGACTGGGCATTTAGTGCTTTGCAATCGATAGCAGAGCATCATGGTTGTATAACTAACATGGATAGCGGCTATTTAGGGCATCAGGCAATTAGTCGTTATGAATTTGCAACTGGTTTAAAAACTTGTCTCCAGCAAATTCAGGAGTTAATCACTAACAATAAAAATAACGCTATTAGTCATGAGGATTTAATGCTACTACAACGCCTACAAGGTGAGGTGTGGTCAGAGTTAGAAGAGTTGGGAGAAAGTATTACAGCAATTTCATATCAAACTAGCGAATAACAGACAAATCAGTTTTCCACAACGACTAGACTGTTCTGACAAGCGATTTTCAGCCTCCAAGGAACTAACAACAATGATCTAGACTAAAAATTATTTATTCAATAATTCGGGAATCTCCCACCAGCAGATTGTAATTAATATCGAAGCTAGGAAAAGAGCGAGATTTTATCACGAACTTTACTGAAGTTCTTAGTAGTTGTTTTTACAGCTAATGAGAACTTTTTTTTATAAAGACTCATACTTATCATTACCCACTTTCTACTTTCCGACTAGGCAACTAATCTCAAACCCTGCATTTCTCACAAAACGGTAGTGGCTGGTTCATGAGATATTCGTGAATAATTGAAGCATATTTGTGAACCAGCCCCTACAGCCTCTGGACTTCGGTTTGATAAATTTCGTGAGAAATTCGGGAAACATCGTCAAAGACTACATAGATTTACCATTGATGATTTTCTCGCTATACTGTGATTTAATAGTGTTGGTTTTTATAATCGAGCAAAGCCAGTAAGTTAAAGAGAAAATACTGTTTTAATGACTTATCAATCAAACCAAATATTGCTAGCTTTCTAGTCAATAGATTGGTTAATTGTACAAAGCAAATTCATTCATTTTGTGAGTAAACAATTATGACAGAGGAATTGATAGCTAGAGTCTTACAGGTTTTAAGTATAAATGTACGTTGGATGACTTGGAATTTGTTTCTGGCTTTTATACCTTTGGTTTTGAGTGTTTGGCTATTTCGTACTAGACGCAGAAACTCTGGGATATGGTGGTTAGGATTCTTAGTTTTCTACGCTTTTCTACCAAATGCGCCTTATCTATTAACTGATGTAATTCACTTGATACATGATATTCGCACGATTCAATCAGTTTGGTTGATTACTTTGGTGCTGATTCCAGTTTATCTAATCGTTATTTTTGCTGGCTTTGAAGCTTATGTCATATCTTTAATTAATTTAGGCTACTATTTACATCGAATTGGGAAAAGTCAATGGATTTTAGCAGTTGAGTTAATTACACACGCTCTCAATGCTATTGGAATTTACTGGGGTAGATTTTTACGTTTTAACAGTTGGGATTTTATCACTCAGCCAGATGAAGTACTCACTAGAGGCGTTGAAGAACTTTTAGGAAAACAGCCTTTGATTATCATTACTGTTAGCTTTGTGATCCTGCTTGTTTTGTATTTGATCATGAAGCGAGTATCTCTAGGTTTCATTACGCAAAGAAATAATCACATAAACATGAAATCAGAACATACAGAATATTAGAAGAGTAAGGGAGTGAGGGAGTGCTGAGTACTGAGTGAGGGGTGCAGGGGTGTGAACAGTGAACAGTGAACGTTTATTAACTAGTAACTGATAACTGTTAACTGGTAACTGATTTGGTAGGGGTGCAGGGGAGAAGAAAAAATACTAATGACTAATGACCACTGACTAATGACCAATGACTATTGACTATTGACTAATGACTACTCAATATTTGAATCATGAGTAATAGTGACTATTGATCCAAAATCACTTTGCTTACCACTCTTGAGAGCATCAAAAGTACCTTTGATTGTGCCGGCGATGGGAACAGCAACTAATGTACCTAGTAAACCGGCGATTTCATATCCCATTAAAATAGATACAAAAATCCAGATTGGATTAAGCCCAATAAAGTTACCTAATAATTTGGGAGCTAACAAATTATCTTTAATTTGTTGCAGGATAATTGCGGCTATGGCAACTTGAACTGCTAACCACCAGTCTTGTAAAAGTACTAATATTGTCACCAAGCCAATACCTAAAGTTGCACCGATAAAAGGAATAAGTTCAGAAACACCGATGAGTATGGCAAATAATAAGGCAAAGGGTACTTTGAGAGCGAGAAAAATGGGGGTGAGAGCGATAATCATGAACACCCCTAGCAATAACTGACTGAGGAAAAAGTTCTGAAAATTGAGTTGTAGAGAAGCGGTGAGAGGGATGCGAAGATTGGATGGTAACAGATTGATTAAACCATGCCAGACGCGATCGCCATACAAAAGCATATAAAATGCCAAAACCACCACTAACACAAAGTTGAGTAATCCAGACAGCAATGTTCCCGCCAAGCCAACTGCACCAGAAGCCAGCTGTTGTACCAAACTCTGAATACTAGCGTTAATCTGATTGCTCACTACTCGCAAATCAAGAGGTAAACGGCGCTGCTTGGCAAATGTCTCAAACTGCTCTAGGTTGGCTTGACTAGCTGTTAACCAATCGGGAATCTTATTTAATAGTTGGATTGTTTGATCAATGAGCATTGGCACTAAAGTCACAGCCAAGATTCCCAACAGAGTTAAGGTGACAAGCAAAACAATCACCACAGCTTGAGTGCGAGTAATGCGGGCGCGCTCAAAGAATTTTACTGGATAGTTCAGCAAAAAAGCCAAAATTGCCGCAACACTCAAAATCGTAATAGGATTTTGAAAATAGCGAAACAGTACGGATAATAACCAGATATTCAGAGCGACAATCGGGCCACTCAGACCATAGATCAGTAAAAGTTTCAGGGATGGCGAACGGCGCATCTGGGGTAATTTATTTCCGCTACTTTTTGAGACAATTTGTGCAGGTAGTGTTGGCGCTGATCATCATAATAGATATTTTTAACTTTGAACCAGGAGGAAGTAAATTACTATGGATAAAGCTATTGCCGACCTTCGGAAAGACTATACTTTGGAGAGTCTGAGCGAAACTGAAGCCGACCCTAATCCTTTTATACAATTCAAAAAGTGGTTTGAGCAGGCACTGGCAGCCCAACTGCCCGAACCCAATGCGATGACACTGGCTACTACCACACCTGATGGCAAGCCCTCAGCCAGAATGGTACTCTTAAAAGACTTTGATGAAAGAGGATTTGTCTTTTTCACTAACTATAACAGTCGCAAAGGCCAAGAACTAGCAGAAAATCCCCAAGCAGCCATAGTTTTCTGGTGGGCAGAATTAGAACGCCAAGTCAGGATTTTAGGGACTGTAGAAAAAGTGTCTGAAAGTGAATCAGACTATTATTTTGAAAGTCGTCCAGCTAACAGTCGCCTGGGTGCATGGGCATCCAATCAAAGTGAGATTATCCCGAATCGCCAAGTTCTAGAGCAACGGATGCGAGAATTGCAGAGTCAGTATGCAAATCAAAAAGCTCCCAGACCCCCGCATTGGGGAGGCTTGCGAGTGATCCCCACAGAAATTGAGTTCTGGCAAGGACAATCTAGTCGGCTGCACGATCGCTTGCTTTATACTCACTTAGATGATGGTAGCTGGAAGATTCAGCGATTATCACCTTGAGGAGTGCTGAGTGCTGAGTAAGGGAGTGAGGGAGTGCTGTTAGCGGTAGCGTGGCGTTTAGCCCGTGCTGAGTAGTAAGTGAGTGCTAGCGTTAATAGCAATTATTACTCTGTTGCTGCGGGTTTGGGGGTAAACTGAATGCTGGGATCTGGCATGAAGATGTATCTCAAGTACAAGCCACCTAGAACAAAGAGAATAATTAACAGACTACCAATGCCTAAAGGACTGGGGAGCCAAAATACTACTTCTATGTGGTTAAGTTCTCCTGGTTGGAGATGCCATACTAGCTGTCCACCTTGTTTTTCGGGTGCGATGGCGGTTTCTGTTATTTGAATGTTTTTAGCTCCCCAAGGTGTTTTTAAACTAAAATCCAAGTCGAGAATAGAGCTAGCATCGGCTGATACGTTACCTTGACTACCGATCAAAGAGAGCGATCGCAAATCTAAATCATAAATCAATTCATTTCTCACTACTAGCAAGAAGTTATTTTGTGTCACTAGTAAGTTAGACTCAATTTTTGGGAGTTCTGAATTGGCTTCATTGCTTTTATTCTCGGTTTTTTGATTGGCGCGAGAACTGAAAAATTCATTGAACTTGGTTTGTAATTCTTTACCGTTGCTGAAGGGAATTGTGACAAATACTTCTTCTCTAGAAACACGTCTGGCTGTACCTTCTAGTTTGCGAGTACGGCGTTCAATGCTGTTTAACCATTCATAAACATAGTCACCGCTAAAACTGGTCAGTTGTTCTCCTAACTTAATATGTTGTACCAGTTCTCCACGATTGGAGTTATCGAATTTCACGCCCACATCGTATTTAACACAACCAGACATTAACAGTGCTGTTAACAGTATTAATAACGAAATAGGTTTATTGATGCGAGGTTTATGAGGCAATTTTGCTAGTAAAAACCTCAACGGTCTAACTAAAACTGTTAAAAGTTTACCAATAAGAGAATAGTTCATTAATATATGTCCTCTGCAAATTTTGAGTTTGTCAAAGAGAGTGAGAGAGTGCTGAGTGAGTGTACTTCAACTGCGTTCAGTAACTGGGAATGAGGGAGTGCTGAGTAAAAAATTCTCGCTTCTAGCCTCTAACACCGAGCCAGATCAAATACGAAATAGTGATCCCAACGGCAATGAGTGCTACCCAGATAAAACGATTATCTTTGGTATTGACCTGAGTGAGATCAACAAATTCGACTTCAGTCGGCTTTTTCCGTTCAGATGATTGGCGTGGTTTAGCTGTGATGCGAGTTTTGGCTTCATTATCAGACAATGCTGCCAAATCGGGAATTTGTGTCATCCAATTACTAGGTCTTTTGAGCCTTGGTGCTTGCAAGATGTAAAGTAATCGCCGGGCTTGTTGACTTGTTTCTGCATGGGGATGATGACGGAGTTGCTGACAAAGAGCGATCGCATCTTCTGTACGTCCGGCGGCTTCATAAGCCGTGACTAACCAAATTTCTACTTCACCTCCCAAACGAGTGTTTCGTGCTAATAATCCACTGGCTGTTTCCAGATTTTCTACAGCTTCTCGATATTGCCCACTTTCAAAGGCAATTTTACCCGCTTGGTATCTAGTTTTAGCTAGTTCTAAACTTTCTGTATTCACCTTAGTCATTGGTCATTGGTCATTGGTCAATAGTCAATAGTCATTGGTCATTGGTCATTGGTCAGCACTCTCTCACTCCCTCACTCCCTCGCTCCCTCACTCCCTCACTCCTCTACTCAGCACGGGCTGAACGCCCCGCTTCCGCTAACAGCACTCACTACTCACTACTCCCTTACAGATTAACTATACTGAGAACCGAGGATCATTGTACCGATCCCCACGTCAGTAAAGATTTCTAACAATAGGGCGTGAGGCAAACGGCCATCGATGATGTGTGCTGCACGGACTCCTTGAGCAAGCGATCGCACACAGCAATTCACTTTGGGGATCATGCCACCACTAACTACACCACTATTAATCAACTCACGGGCTTCACGAATATCTACTTTAGGAATTAAGGTTGAGGGGTCTTTATAATCTTTTAAAATACCTCTGGTGTCAGTCAATAAAATCAATTTTTCTGCTCCCAGCGCAGCTGCTATTTCACCAGCTACAGTATCAGCATTGATGTTGTAAGCTTGTCCCGATTCATCAGCTGCCACACTAGAAACCACAGGGATGTAGCCGTTACTGGCTAGAGTGTCCAAAATTTTGATATTGACATTACTGACTTCCCCGACAAAACCAATATCCTCTTGACCTTGAGGACGAGCAGTAATCAAGTTACCATCTTTACCACAAAGCCCCACTGCCAAACCACCAGCTTGATTAATTAGGGCAACAATTTCTTTATTAACTCGACCAACTAGCACCATTTCTACCACATCCATTGTGGGGGCATCGGTAACTCGTAGACCATTCTTAAATTGTGCCTCAATGCCCAGCTTATCTAACCAACTATTAATTTCTGGGCCGCCACCATGAACTAAAATTGGTCGCAACCCGACGCAAGACAAAAACACAATATCGCGGATCACCTGATCCTTGAGGGTGCTATCTTTCATTGCTGCACCACCATATTTAACAACAACGGTGCGCCCGGCAAATTGTTGAATATAAGGTAGTGCTTCACTTAGGACACGTACTCGTGTAGCTTCGGCTTGCCTAATGTACTCAGTATCGTTGACCATCACTAACAGCTGTTGAGACTTAAATACTTATGCAGTAAGTGTAAAAGACTTTGCCATTAGTCACAATCTCTTGTGATATAAGTCATTAGTCATTAGTCATTGGTCAATAGTCAATAGTCATTGGTCAATAGTCAATAGTCATTAGTTATTTTCTCTTTTTTCTCATACCTCTACACCCCTAAACCCCTAAACCCTTACACCTCCATACCCCTACACCCCTAATTCTTACTTCAAAACACTGGGTATTGCTGCCATGACTTTATTGGCGATTTGTTCTGGTGTTTCACCTTCATTTACAGTGATGCGTAAATCGGCTTGAGAATAGAGTGGTGTTCTTTGGGCGAAGAGCGATCGCAATTTGCCTTGGGGATCGGGTTCTTGTAGTAGCGGTCTTGTGGTATCTTCTGCTAGGCGGGCGTAGAGTAAATCTACTGGTGCATCTAGCCAGACAACTAAACCGTGATGTAGATAACCCCAGTTTTCTTGTCGTAAGATAATGCCTCCACCAGTAGCGATCGCTAGTTGAGTATAAGCACAAATTTGGGCTAAGACATCACTTTCTAATTGGCGAAATGCTTCTTCTCCGGCTTCGGCAAATATCTGATTAATAGATTTTTTGCTGGCTTGACAAATAATCTCATCAGTGTCTACAAATCTATAGGCTAATTGTTGGGCTAGTAAGTTGCCGACTGTAGTTTTACCAGTCCCCATCATGCCAATTAGGTATACGTTGACTCCCTTTAATAAACTACTCACGCTCTTTCAAATCTCCAATTTCTCATGATGTTCTCTGGTGTGGTTGTTTAAATTTGCACTGACAATTGTCTGACTCATTAATAGATTACCTTTTTGCTCGGCACTTAATAGCCAATTTTCCTCTATCAAGCAGTCTATTATGTATTCCTGTAGGGCTGGATTTGGCTTAAAGCCTGACGATTGCTTTGTGATTAAAGAACGTTTTTGTAGTAACTCTATGGCTTCTAAGATTAGTCTTTGGGAAATTCGAGGTGACAATCCTGGTATAATACTTGCTGGCAACTGATTAACCCCAACAGAGTTTTGATTGCTAGTAATCCAATAGATGATCTGTTTTTCTAGATGGGATAAGCGATGAAATTGCTGATTGAGAATGTTTCTAATATCTCCAAAAATCACCGTACCTTGGGCGATAAATTCAGCAATTTGCCCAGAAAATAATTCTTGAATAGTATTAGCTACTAATTTTAAAAATAATGGATTACCTCCATACCAGTTAAATAATACTTGCAATTCTGTTTCCGCAATTTGACTCAATCCTTTGTCTTGCAGAATTAATCTGCTGTCTTGTCTTGTTAAACCAGTTAATTGTAAAGAACGAACAGGTAATCTATCTCCTTCTAAAAGGGTAATTTCCGGAGTTTTTTCTCGGCTAGTAAAGATTAAACAGCTTTGATGTTGAGATTCTCCTACCCTTCTAATTAATTCTTGATAAATCTCATAACTGGAATTGTATTTGATTTGAGATAAAATATTAGGATTTGGGATATTTTTTATACCTACAGTAGTTGCTTGTGTGTGTTGATGGTCATTAGCGAGAATAGAGTCAAGATGATCCAAGATGATTAAGCAACGTGCAGAACGTAAACAATCTATGAGGCGAGAAATTTTAGTTTCTACAGTCTCAGTCACTTTTGATTCAATATGAGGGGATAAAAAGGCGATTATTTGATCTAATATCCCCTCTGGGGTAGGTGCGAGAAGTAGCGATCGCCAGATAATATAATCAAAATGTTCTTGAACCTCTTGAGCTAGTTTGATGGAAAACGCTGTTTTTCCAGTGCCACTCATACCCAAAAGTGCAATTAGCCGACAGTGTTCCTGAATAATCCATTGTTGAACTTTTGTTAGTTCTGCTGCTCGTCCGTAGAACATACTTACATCAATTGCTTCACCCCAGTCTTGGGTAGAAGTAAGTTGAATTTTTACTAACTCAGTTCCTGTTTCTTGGTGTATTTGTTGATGACTATTAATTAGTTGTGGTAGTAACCTATCCTTTTTGTAGCCAGCTTTTTCGAGCAAATAAGTAACACGACTCCAATTTTTGACTTTGACTGAATACCCTGCTTGAATACTCAGCATTTCTTCAATGTATTTGTATAAACCATTAGATAGGTAAACTCTCACAGTGCTGCTACTACGGCTTTGATAAACGATACTAGCAATCTCTGCTGGACTACAGCCACATAGTAAGCCTCTGAGAAATTTCTTTTCTACTGGTGTGAGAGCTTTTCCCTTAGTTGATGCTAAATCTATGTATAACTTTTCTAACTCCCAGTTGTTTATGGCCTCGATAAATTCCTCTATCTGATGAGAATCATTAGTTGCCATTACTGTTTTCTATGTATTGGATGTAACTTAGGCAATATGTTAGCGATTCTTTGATAAAGTCAGAATAAATTGCAGGTGAATTTATAACAAATTTACTAACTGTTGTTAGGTGACTTCAGAGTAATCGATTAGGTATGTTTGGCTTAATATAAATTTAATCAAGCTTCTTTGAAACTTTATGTAGACAAATGCTGTCAATACAAACTAGTGTCTTTCTATCTCTAAAGGAGCTGATTTATTTGGCTAGAATACGGTGTTTCTTAAAGCACAGGCATGAAGTTATTAGACTGAATGACAGTCAGCTTTAACTAATAATTGTTGCAGATAAAAGTGTAAAAAAAGACAATGCAACTTTCAAAAAACCATTAAGCTGTTTGATCAATTGGCATATCGAAGCGTAAGCAAGACTGCATATTCTACCTGGTTAGCCCAGATTAATTAATTGTGGTGTGTAATGAGGCATCAACCATGACTCGAATTCGTGACGTTGTGCAACAAGCTATAACAACTGGTTATCTGACGGTTGACGCAGAAAATCAGCTACGGCGTTTATTAACCACTCATTATGATTTAGACGATTTAAATGCTTTCATGAGTTTGCAAGAAGCTGCTATGAACGGTAGAGTCAAGCAGGAGTCTCGTGAGCGCTGTGGAATTAAATAAGTAGGGCCCAGAAAAATAGGTTGGGTTAAGCACAGCCCAACCCAACCTTGTATCTTAAGAGAAGTAGTAGACCGTCCCAACCTTGGTCAAAATAGATGGCTGATTTGCATTATTTACGAGGGCGTTCATCCTCAAAATCATCGTCATCGTCGTCAAATCCCCAATCATCTTCATCGTTAGCTACTTCATTGGCTGGAGGTTGATAAGGAGGGATGATTACTCGGTAATCAGCATCGTAGACAGATTCAGTTTTACCTGCGGCGGTGTTTTTTGGCTCACGATAGCTATAAGAATAGGTGGAACCAGATTGAGAACTGCTTTTGGGTTGTTGTTGACGTTCGTAGACAGTAGAGTCTCGAACTGATTGGGCTGGAGAATTAGGATTTGCCGCTTCTTGTGGCTTTTGTGCAAAATCCCAATCATCATTTGCACCAGTATTCGTTTCCCAATCATCAAACTCATCACTATTAGACTCATCTTGCTCACGAACTGGTGATTGACTAGATGGAGGGGGTGTAGATGCTGTTTGGCGGGTAGTTGTGGCACGTCTAGAAGTTGTAGTTGATTTGAATGGGGCTGGGCGTGGTTGTCCCCCAAAATAATTTGATAATTTAAACAAGCTGGTAATTAGTAAAGATGTGCCAGCACCAGCAGCCGTACTAAATAGTATCCACAACGCTAATGGCAATGGTTGACTCCGCATCCCTAAAAACACCAGTGATATAACAGGTGACCAATTTTGAACTAACAACAGTGTTAGTCCACCCATTACTGCTACTAATAGAATTAAGCGAATTAGAGGCATAAATTATTAGTCATTGGTCATTGGTCATTGGTCAATAGTCAATAGTCAATAGTCAATAGTCAATAGTCAATAGTCATTGGTCATTAGCATTTCCTCTTCTCTCCTGCACCCCTACCAAATCAGTTATCAGTTAATAAACGTTCACTGTTCACTGTTCACACTCCTGCACCCCTGCACTTCTCACTCAGCACGGGCTGAACGCTCCGCTACCGCTAACAGCACTCAGCACTCACTACTCCCCTTCTCATCTTCCTTGCCACCTTTGAATAGGGATGCAATCGATGTCGAGTTGATCTAAGGCACGGGCTACGACAAAATCAACTAAGTCCTCGATGCTTTGAGGGTTGTGATACCAAGCGGGAATGGCTGGGACAACTCGAACTCCGGTTTCTGCTAAGGTTGTTAAGTTTCGTAGGTGAATTAGGCTCAAAGGAGTTTCTCTAGGGACTATTACTAGCTTACGTCCTTCTTTGAGATGAACATCGGCAGCGCGTTCTAGTAAGTCGGAACTCAAGCCAACTGCTAGCTTTGCTACTGTACTCATACTACAAGGAATGACAATCATTCCTAAAGTCCGAAAGGAACCACTAGCAATGTTAGCGCCAACGTCACTCCAAGGATGGCAACGCAGTTTACCAGCTAAAGCAACTCCGGCTTGTTCTCGCCAGAATTGCTCTTGTTGATTTGGTTCGGAGGGCATTCGAGTTTCCTGTTCTGCTTGCCAAACCATGTAAGTTGATTTAGAGGCTACTAATTCAATTTCATAATCAGCTGCTAGCAGATATTTAAGGGCGCGAACAGCGTAAATTAGGCCAGATGCTCCTGATACGCCGATAATTAGGGGTTTGTTATAATTTGTCACCGGAAATTAACAAAATTTATTCTTCCTCAGCATAATGGTCTAAATCGTCAGACTCAAGGTCATTGGGCATATACATATGGGAAATATCATCGTTAACTGCGCCCACGCCGACATTTTTGACTAAGCCATCGCTACCAACAGTTACTAAGTCTATTTGCTGGCGATAGTAATCAACGCTTTTCACTTGGACGGAGACGCGATCGCCTAATCTATAAGAAGCGCGATTTTTTCTGCCAAAGAGTGCTTGCTGTCTGGCGCGATATTCATACCAGTCGTCTTTGAGGGAACTGACGTGTACTAGCCCTTCTACACGTAAAGGTACGCCAACATGACTCTTGGCTGTGGCTTCGACGGCGGAAACTTCGATTTCTACAAAGAAACCATAAGATTGCACACCAGTGATTACCCCTTGGAAAACTTGCCCAATGCGTTGCTTCATCAGTTGGGCTTTTTGCAACCCGGCTAAATCGGCTTCTGCTTCTTGGACTTCTTTTTCTCTGTCGTTGATTTGGATAATCACTCTAGTCAAGTCGCTTTGCAATTCCTGTTGCAGTTCTGGCGGTAAAACATTCCAGTTAATTTCGGCGTGGCTGGAGGAGTGGCGCAGATTGACTCGTTCTTTGACTCTGGTATTACGGCGATCGCGTCCATGTTCCAATAGCTGATAGTATACTCTCTGCATCAGTAAATCTGGGTAGCGTCTTAAGGGTGCAGTGAAGTGTACATATTGCTGTAGCGCCAAACCAAAGTGGGATGCTTTTGTTGTACTGTATACCGCAGGCTTAAGTGTATCTTGCAACAGATAAGTTAAGACTTGCTCTGAGGGAGATTCAGCAAAGGCTCTGGTTAACTGCTGATAATCTAGAGGCTCAATCTCTACTTCTGGTTCTAGAGACAGTTCAACACCGAGATTAATTGCCAGTTTCAGCATTTCTTGCACATCTTCCGCATCGGGTGTACCTTGGACGCGCCAAATAGCTGGGACACCTAAAGCACTCAAATGGTGGGCGACTAATTCATTTACTAATAACACCAATTCAGTCAGGAGCGATCGCACTGGTGAATCATTAACGATGACAGCCCCTAAGATCCCTTCATCATAGTAGGGGTTGTGATTCGATGGCAGATTTAATTGCAAGCTACCACGGGAGAGGCGGACTTGTTTAATTGCTTGGGCGATGGTTGCCAGGTTTTGCAGTAATTGGACTATTTGGGCTGAGTCTTTTTTGCTAGCTTGTCCCTGGAGAATTGCTTCAGCTTGCTGTTTACTTAAGGCTGTATCGACATTGACGACACTGGGCTGGATTTCCCATTCCAACACTTCTCCTGTTTCAGGCGAGATGCTAATTAAAAAGGATAGTGCCAAGCGATCGCTTCCAGGAACGAGGGAACAGCGTTCAGCTACGGTATCGGGAAACATAGGTAAAACTAAGTCACCCAAATATACAGACCTACCGCGTTTAATTGCTTCTCTGTCTAAGGGTTCATCTGGTTGGACAAAGTGAGAAACATCAGAGATATGAAAACCTAACTGCCAATTCCCAGCGACAGTTTTTTCCAGACTAATGGCATTTTCTACTAACTTATTGTCACTATTCATATCAGTGATAATGACAGTAAGTATATTACGTAAATCCAGTTTGGTTTTCAGGTCTGCTTTGAGTAGCCTTTTCGGTAATCTAGCGGCGGCTTCTTGTACCGTCTCCGAGAAATTACGGGATAGATCATGTTTACAAGTGACTAAATCTATATCAGCCGCCGCTTCTGCATCACTACCGAGAATTTGTACTACGCGACCGACAGGGGGATACTGAGCTAAAGGATAGCGCAGCACCTCGACGTGAGCTAAATGATCGAGTGCTTCTTCTAATTTCAGTTTATTGGCTTGAATTTTCAGTTCAAACAGCAATCGATCATCCAAGGGTACAGCCCGAAAACCGCCTTCTACTTGCTTAATCCGTGCTAATAAAGTGTGGTTAGAACGTTCTAAAATCAGCTTGACTTCGCCTTCCGGAGAACGGCGACGACTACCTTCCTTGAGAACTCTGACTAAAACGCGATCGCCATTCCAAGCATTGCTGAGATGACTTTCTCGGATATAAATATCCTCAGCCCCTTCTACATCTTGGATGGCAAAGCAAAAGCCCTTGCTAGAACAACGCAGTTTTGCTTCGATTAGACCTTCTTCTGTAAGGCGGCGATACTTCCCGCGTTCCTTGACTAAAATCCCGATTTTCTCCAAAACTTCTAAGACAATATGAAGTTTGTGTAAACTGTCTTCATCCTCGCAGCCAAGTTTCTTTTCCAAAACTTTACGAGCTACCAATTTATCATCGGTGAAATTGGCAAGGAGTGTAGCGATTGAAAATTCCATGCAGTGAACCGACCTTTGGTCAAAACATCATGTTTGTTTGAATTTGGTTCTTTGCCGTATACCCTCACGGCCTACAGATATTAGCTGGATCACGAATTCCCCTGCAATAGGGTTCCCGAAATTCCAACCAGAAAAGCTAACCCACTTTGATGGTAAGCTGCTTCTTCAACAGACGCTCCGCGTAGCTGGCTTTTTTGGAGGAGTACACCTTTGACGAACTTCTCACTGCACGACAACTCAGAGTTAGCTGGCGCTTGAGTTCCTTCACCTAAACCAAACTGATAAAGTACGCCTGATGCGATCTTTGCCCCGTTAGGTAATTACGCAAATGGTTTCGAGAGGCTGGTAGAAAATTTACTCTCCACACTACCCAAAAGCGATTTGTCGGGGAAAACACAGGTGTTTGATTGTCTAGCTTGAAGGTACTTTTACGCTATGATACTCTGATTTTTACTAGGAGAAACTGCGGAATTACCTAATTTGTCCCCATGTAGAATCGGCCACAATTAGGCAGCAGTCCAACAAGCAGCGAGAGCGAACCTTATCTCCATTATTGTAGATTTAGAGCGCATTTCCAGAAAAAAGTTCTGGATCTTGAGTTGGGTAAATAGTATAGCATTAATAGCAAGGCCACTGAGAATTAATCAACAGTAATCTAAAATCACTGCTACAAGGTGAGTAGTGAGTGCTGAGTTGTGAGTCAAGTTTTCCCTAGACCCCTAAACCCCCAGACTGGCAAAACTAAGGTAGGATAGGGAATTACAAAGGGTAATAAGACTAGGGTATACAGGTAGCATCAACCCCCTTATTACGTAGAGTTAAGATTGGTGGCAGTATTATGTTGGCTCAATTCCAGAGCTTGTACCCTAACGGTAGTCTCATTTCTGAATTAGTACAAATTTTTCAGGGAAAATATATCGTTCGGGCAAGCGTACAAATTGAAGGTGTAACTCGTGCCACAGGTATGGCTGCGGCTGAAACTGTGGAAGTTGCTGAAGACCAAGCTAGAAATAGAGCGCTGATGGTTTTGGGTATGCAAAATACACCACAAACACCAGTAGTCTCATCTCCTCAACCAGAACTACAGATACAGACACAGACAAATCCTACATCCCATGAGTCTACCTATACTTCTGCTCAAGATGGTGATGGTAAAGATCAGGATTTTGCCAGTAATCAGTGGTCAATCACTAGTAATGATAGTCAAGAAAACCCAAATCGCTTTTCTAATACACCTGAGACGTACACCATCCCTAAAAGTGATACCCAAAACTTAGATTTTCATCAAAGTTTACTCAGTACTGGTAATCACGAACCAGAATTAAATACAGCAATAGAAGATTTACCCCTACTGTCTGCTAAACAACCAGAAAATCTGACTGTACCCGAAATAGCAGCTAGTAATGTCACGCCATTTACACCCCGTAGCTATAGCCAACCAGAAAATGTCACTAACATATCAGGCACAGGCAAGAAAAAGAAGAAAGCCGAACCTGTAGATTTATCTGATGTCATTGCCAAAACCGATGTCGAACTGCAACGCTTAGGCTGGACACCAGAACAAGGAAGAGAATATTTAATTAAAACCTACGGTAAACGAGGACGTACTTTACTAACAGAAGACGAATTACACAGTTTTCTTAAACACCTTGAATCCCAACCAGATCCTATCGCCGGGTTTTAATGAGTCATTAGTCCCAAGTCAGCAGTATTAGATGTAGGTTGGGTTGAGGCTTTGGGAAACCCAACACCAATATCCATACTGGGTTTTTAAGATCCATGTTGGGTTGCGCTGTACTTAACCCAACCTACTACTAATGACTAATGACTAATGACTACTGACTAACCATAGCCACCGGACGGCTACCAGCAGCGTGACGGTCAATTACTTGGTCAATCAAGCCGTAGTCTTTGGCTTCCTCTGGCGACATAAAGAAATCGCGTTCAGTATCTTCTGCGATGCGCTCAATTGGTTGACCAGTGTGTTCAGCTAAATAATCATTGAGCCGTTTCTTGTGATACAGAATTTCTCGCGCCTGAATTTCGATATCAGTTGCTTGACCTTGTGCGCCACCTAGCGGTTGGTGAATCATAATCCGTGAATGAGGTAAACTCATCCGCTTACCTTTAGTACCAGCACTCAACAGAAAAGCACCCATACTTGCTGCCAATCCTGTACAAATGGTACAGACATCAGGACGGATGTGTTTCATGGTGTCAAAAATTCCCATACCAGCAGTCACCGAACCACCAGGAGAATTTATATATAGATAAATGTCTTTCTCTGGGTCTT
Organism: Nostoc sp. TCL26-01; assembly: GCF_013393945.1. Classification (NCBI taxonomy): domain Bacteria; kingdom Bacillati; phylum Cyanobacteriota; class Cyanophyceae; order Nostocales; family Nostocaceae; genus Nostoc; species Nostoc sp. TCL26-01. The sequence continues at coordinate 4,890,148 of NZ_CP040297.1, read as the reverse complement.
CGGCATCCAAGAACAGCAGTTGGGCAACAATTAAGTTAGCTAAATTGCTGTCAACCTGTTGTCCCAAGAAGATAATCCTCTCACGCAACAGTCGTGAGTAAATATCAAAAGCGCGTTCGCCCCGACCCGATTGTTCAATTACGATAGGAATAGTCATGCAGCGTTCTTGTAGCTAATTTACATTTATTTTATCGATGAGAAAGGCAGATTGTGGGATTGTCGTTGGTCATTGGTCAATAGTCAATGGTCAATAGTCATTAGTCATTAGTTAGCACTCTCCGACTTCCACTCAGCACGGGCTGCATCGTCCCGCTTCCGCTAACAGCACTCAGCACTCCCTCACTCCCTTTGGCAGAGGTCGATAATTTATCTTGGCACTTTTTATAGGGGAATACGTCTAAGAAGGTAACTGAATTTTAGTCAGGGAAATTGGATTTAAGAATCCTTAGTGATGTCTACATCATCTATAAAATTAAAGTTTACTACCCAACTGCTGTAACCAATACAGACTAAATTTCCTGATTTGACCCGGTTGAAAAATTATTTTTTTTCAACATTTCTTTAGCTTTTTTATCAGCAATGATACTGGATATTGCTAACAAATCCGGTAAACCAGAAGAAGGGTGTGTAGTTAGACTGACCGATTTCATTTAGTAATGCTATCAACTGAAGGAGACCTGCCATGCCAGAAAAACTTGTGCAAGCCGCCATCATTACTTTCTTGCTCCATGTGATAGCAGGACTGAACACAAATAATAGATTTGATATCAAAGTAGCCTCACCATCATTAGAACCACCAGCATCTATTGTAAGTTTGTGGCGATCGCTACGTTAATTAAAAAAACTAATTTATTGATCACTCCTCACTTCCCAATCCGCAGAATATCCTCAAGAACGAGTTAGACTGGGCAAAGAAGGTAACTACCTCTATTTGCTATCTGCACCATGACTAATCGTCTTGCTCAAGCTAAAAGTCTTTATCTCCGCAAACACGCTGAGAATCCAATTGATTGGTGGCCTTGGTGTGATGAAGCTCTAGCTACTGCTAAAGCAGAAGATAAACCGATTTTTCTGTCGATTGGTTACTCTAGTTGCCACTGGTGTACTGTCATGGAAGGCGAAGCTTTTTCTGACCAAGCTATAGCCGAGTATATGAACGGTCATTTTTTGCCTATCAAAGTCGATAGAGAAGAAAGACCAGACCTTGACAGTATTTATATGCAGGCATTGCAGATGATGAGTGGTCAAGGGGGATGGCCTTTAAATGTCTTTCTTTCACCAGAAGATTTAGTCCCGTTCTATGCTGGTACTTACTTCCCTGTAGAGCCACGCTATAATCGTCCCGGCTTTTTTCAGGTGTTGCAAGCGCTACGTCGCTACTATGATACAGAAAAAGATGATTTGCGCCAACGTAAAGCCCTAATTGTTGAGTCTCTACTCACTTCTGCTGTCTTGCAAACAGAAGCGACACAAGAGACTCAAGCAGGTGAATTGCTCAAGCAGGGTTGGGAAACGAATACAGGGGTAATTACACCTCAACAGTACGGGAACAGTTTTCCGATGATTCCCTATGCCCAATTGGCTCTACGGGGAACTAGATTTAATTTTGCATCCCGATATGATGGTCAGCAAATTTCTCGGCAACGAGGGCTAGATTTAGCTCTGGGAGGAATTTATGATCATGTGGCTGGTGGTTTTCACCGCTATACTGTTGATCCCACTTGGACAGTACCCCACTTTGAAAAGATGCTTTATGACAATGGTCAGATTGTCGAGTATCTAGCAGATTTATGGAGTGCAGGTTTCAGAGAACCAGCATTTGAAAGGGCGGTGGCTGGTACTATCCAATGGTTACAGCGAGAAATGACTGCGCCTGCTGGTTATTTTTATGCGGCTCAAGATGCTGATAGTTTTACTAATCCTCACGCCTTAGAGCCGGAGGAAGGTGCTTTTTACGTTTGGAATTACGCTGAACTGCAACAGCTATTAACACCCACAGAACTGACAGAATTACAACAGGAGTTTACCGTTACTCCGGATGGTAATTTTGAGGGTAAGAATGTTTTGCAAAGGCGACATCCAGGGCAATTGAGTGCAAGTGTAGAAGTGACATTAGCAAAATTATTTGCAGCTCGTTATGGTCATGTTGCGGATGTGTTAGAGACTTTTCCACCTGCACGGGATAATCAAGAAGCCAAGAGTAGTAACTGGCCAGGACGAATTCCTGCGGTGACGGATACAAAGATGATTGTGGCTTGGAACAGTCTAATGATTTCTGGCTTGGCGAGAGCTGCTGGGGTGTTTAAAGAATCTTTGTATCTAGATTTAGCGACAAAGGCAGCAAAGTTTATTTTAGAGCATCAGTTTGTTGGGGGACGGTTCCAGAGGCTAAATTATCAAGGTCAACCAACTGTTTTGGCTCAGTCTGAAGACTATGCTCTATTTATTAAAGCGCTGCTAGATTTACAAGCTTGTACACCAGCAGATAGTTACTGGCTAGAAAAAGCGATCGCTCTGCAAACAGAATTTAACGAGTTTCTCTGGAGTGTAGAATTGGGTGGATACTTCAATACCTCCAGCGATGCTAGTCAAGATTTAATTGTCCGCGAACGCAGTTATGCAGATAATGCTACACCATCAGCTAATGGGGTGGCGATCGCTAATCTCGTCCGTCTATCACTACTAACTGAGGATCTACACTATCTAGATTTAGCGGAACAAGGTTTAAAAGCTTTTACCAGTGTTATGTCTAGCGCTCCTCAAGCCTGTGCTAGCTTGTTTACAGCTTTAGATTGGTATCGTAATTCTACTTTGATTCGCAGTACTATTGAGCAAATTAATTCTCTAATTCCACAATACTTACCCACAGCTGCGTTTGCTGTAGTATCTGATTTACCAGAAAACAGCGTCGGCTTAGTTTGCCAAGGTTTAAAATGTCTCGCACCAGCTGCTACTGTGGAACAGTTGTTGCAGCAAGTGCAGCAGAGTCAAAACAGAGCTTAGAGAACTATGAATAAATTGCCTGTATTGGGAAACATCACTCCCATTATTCCGGCTGGTGGGGACTTAGAAAAATCAATTGTTTTTTATGAACAACAGTTAGGTTTTACCACTTTATATAAAGAAGGTAATCCGGTCGAGATAGCAATTATTAAACGTGACTCGGCAGAAATTATCCTACAAAGAAATGATGACCGATACTTGGCAGAATGGACAACTTTTCGTATCCAAGTTGATGACATTGAGCAACTGTATCGGGAATTTCAGTCCAAGGGGGGGCAAATGATTCATCCAAACGGTATCTTAGAAACAAAACCTTGGGGTATGAAAGAATTTGTCATTCTGGATGTGGCTGGCGTGTGCATCACATTTTATGAGCCAGTAAACTGATGAATGACTTAAGTGCTATCGTTCTAGCAGGTGGGAAAAGTTCCCGTATGGGACAAGATAAGACTTTGATCCCAGTTCATGGTGTGCCGTTGTTGCAGTTGATGTGTAACATTGCTGCAAGTTGTGCTGAAACTGTTTATGTAGTCACACCTTGGCCAGAACGCTATCAACACTTGGTTTTACCCAATTGCCAATTTATTCAAGAAGTTCCATTCACTCCGCTAGATGAGAAGAAAGGAACACAAAATATTGCTGATTCTTTCTCGACTCCCGGCCCTCTGGTTGGCTTTGCTCAAGGATTAGCACAGGTGCAGACTGAATGGGTGTTGCTTTTGGCTTGTGATTTGCCGAAGTTGCGAGTTGAGGTATTGCGAGAGTGGGCTACTGGACTTGATAGTGTACCAGATGAAGCGATCGCTGCGTTAGCGCATCACCCTAAAGGCTGGGAACCTTTATGTGGTTTCTATCGCCGTCGCTGTTTACCTCAATTGTTAGAGTTTATCAATCAAGGGGGGCGATCGTTTCAACAGTGGTTACAGCAGTATTCTGTCCAAGTTTTACCTTTGTCAACTCCGGAAATATTATTTAACTGCAATACACCAGAAGATTGGGCTGTGATTCAACAGTCGTGAGTCAGAATCATTAGACTAGGACTTACGCACTCAACCAATAAACCATAAAAGAGGGTGGTCAATAGTCAATAGTCAATAGTCAAAATCAAGTTTTTTGGACTGTTGACTATGGACTATTGACAAAAAAGCCAGAAAATTTAATGACACTGCGTAAGTTCTAAAACTTAATTATTAGGGCGATCGCTTGCTACTCGGCAAACAATTTCCATTGAGGCAGCATCAGCCGTTTTTGGCTTAGGAAAAATTTCTTTTTCAGTGCGATCTTCACTAGTTAATTGACCATTGGCAGAATAGAAAGATAGTCTTTTAGAGAATAATCTACGTTGACTACAAGCAGCATGAAGGGTTCTTTTGGCGATGCCATTTTCATGTTGTTGTACTAGGGTATAGTCTGTTCCTTTTACAGACGCTAAATCTAGCGCGATGGGAAAACCACGATTATCAGCTCCTACTTGAATATAAAAATTATTCTTTGTGGTTTCGGCACTCGCAATGCCACTAAATGATAAGCATACTATTGCTACTACGCTACTTAATCGCTGCAAAAACATCATAATTAAAATAGAAAACTATATTTACTTTGTATTCATAAACAGTATTTTTTGCTGCGGTGAAATCACGGAAAATGTGAATTTATTGATACAAATGTCCGATTTAATTTTAGTATTTTTGAGCATAAAAAAACCGTAGAGGGAATACTACGGTTGATTTGAGTGGACTACTGAACTCTAAGTCTGATGAAAATTTGTATCTTACAATTACTTAGCTGTAATTGATTTCTTAATAAATAGTCTAACTACTAAAAACAAATTCGTCATTACTGAATTATGCAATTGATTATGGTGAAAACTTTCTTTAAATTAACCGTGGAATTATATATATTGTGTGAAATCAATGGATAGCTTTAAGTTAATCAACCAGTATTTTTACAGTCTTTGTTGCATAATTAGTATTATTTATGGCGATGAGGTAATTCCTAAAAATAAACCCCGTTGAGGCAACGGGGTAATATTTGCGACAATTTAATATCATTGCCACTGCATGAAATCTGAGTAGCACAGCAATAATCATGATTCATGCAAATCCTACCCTATTGATTAAAGTATCCTTTCTATCTTTGTACATATATAAATATCTATCAATAGACTGAGTTTTTGCGGTTTGGCTATGCTATTTATGCTTATATTTTTTTTAATAGTTATATCAGTTTTCAAAGCACAGTAGTCAAATACACCAATATCAGCTATATTCCCCTCAGTATGAATTGGTCATGACTTTATGGGAAAAAATCTGAAATTAGCAGCAAGTTTCGGTTGTGCGATCGCCTTAACGCAGTTTTTTGGTACAAATACTGCTGCACACGCGGCTGATACTCTTGTGGTGCGGTTTGGTTTGTTTGCAGAATCCATTCCTGTAGCTGATTTACAAAAGGCGGCGGATACTGGCAAATTCCCCAGTAGTTTGAACACATTCACCAGCCGACTATCTGAACAGCAACGTAATTCCCTCATCGGTGCGCTGAGAATGAGAATACCTTTGAGTGTAGTTACTCTTAGTAGATTACTCAATACGCAAATTGGTACGACCATACTCAATGATTTATCAACAGCTGTGGCTCGTAAAGACCAAGCGGGAGCAAAAGCGTTAAGAGCCGGATTGGTACTGGGGGCTAGTTCTCCTCAAGGTCTTTCTGTGATTAGTTTTATTCGTGCTTATCCTAGTCAAAGCTTGGAAATTAATTTGCCCCAAGCCTTTAAAGTTGCAGGTAGTTTAAATAGTGGTTTCTGGCGTACACAACAGTTTATGCTGTCGATCGCTTCTTTTATTAATCCCACAACACCGCAGATTTCTTTACCTTTTGATCCTAGTCAACGAGGGACGGCCCAAGTACAAGTACTTAATTTAAGTTTGAATGACGAAAAACGCGAACGCAACATCCCTGTTGATATCTATTGGTCAACTGCTGCAACTCAAGATAAACCTCTGATTGTCTACTCTCACGGTTTAGGTTCAGTCCGCACAGATTTACGCTATCTAGCAGAACATCTAGCTTCTCACGGCTATGTATTTGTCGCCTTAGAACATCCCCGCAGTAATCAGGCAAATGCTAATTTAGCAGCGCAGGGTAAAGCTAGGCTTTTGCCACCTCAAGAGTTTTTAGATCGTCCCCAAGATGTAAGTTTTGTCTTAGATGAATTAGCAAAACTCAACCAAACAACTGGTAATCCCCTGCAAGGAAAACTGGCAACTAATAATACAATGATTTTGGGTTATTCTTTTGGCGGTAGTACGGCTTTATCTTTAGCAGGAGCCGAATTACAACTAGCAGAACTAAAAAAACGTTGTCAAAGTAAATTATCTATTTTGAGTTTTGGCGAAACTATTCAATGTTTAGCTCAAGAATTGCCAGAAAACAATTATCAACTGCGGGATGCCAGAATTAAACAAGCAATGGCGATGAGTCCCACAACTTCCTTAATGTTTGGGGAAACTGGTTTAACTAAAGTGCAAGTACCGACTTTAATTGTCGCCAGTTCCGCAGATAAAACTACTCCAGCATTAACCGAACAAATCATTGGATTTAGTAAAATTCCTTCACCCAAATGGTTAGTAGGTATTGTTGGCGGGACACATTTGAGTGTGAAAGATCCCAGTACAACTTTAGATCAGGTAGGACAGCCAGATACACCTTTTAGTGGCGGTGAAATCGTCGGTGAACAAGCTGTTGATGTCCGTAGATTTATGAAAGCGATCGCTCTAGCTTTCGTCGCTCAACTCACACCAGAAGCCCAAAAATATGCTGTGTTTCTGACTCCAGAGTATGCCCAAGTAGCTTCCACTAAAGTCTTTCCCTTTCGCATAATCAGAGAAATTCCTCCAGAAGCTATTCCTGTCGGGAAAAAATAGGTGATACGATTTCACGTTCATCATGACATATATAAATTATGTAGAGACGTTGCATTGCAACGTCTCTAGCGTTTCACATTAATGCTTAACTATTGCCATTTTGTGATGCAGAACTTCCCAGAATTTTGAGGATTTCTATGATTAAAACATTGGGATCTATGGGTTTATTGACATAGCCTTGAAAACCAGATATCAAAGCCATGTTAGAACTTTCTTCTAAGCTTAACGCTGTGAGAGCGATCGCTGGAACATTGGTGTTTTCTGTGAGGAGGTTTTTTCTCACTTTGCGAATTAATGAGTATCCATCCATGTCTGGCATAGCAATATCAAAGATTAACAGATCAAACTTTGATTGCTCGATTGCCTCCAGTGCTTCTAAAGCTGATGTTGCAGTTAATACTTGAACACCATAACTTTCCAAAATACAAGTGGTTAGGAATAGGCTGTCAGGGTTATCATCTACTACGAGAATTTGTAACCCTTCTAAAGATTGAATGTTATTTGTAACGTTTTGTGGATGCAGTTCTTCCGAATTATTTGTCACGATATAATTGCCTCCCTAGTTGCCCAAATCAATTACGGAGGAAGACCTAATAAACAGCTAGTGGCGACTGGCTGTTTATTAGGCATCTTTAAATTAAATTACCATAAGGTAGATAAAGATTTTTTAAATCTGTCGAACTTAGATTAAGTCTAAGATTTCCACTTTAAAAACTTCTTGTACAATTGAAAGTCTTTACTAGTCATTGATGCAACCGAAATTTTTGCTGGAGATAATATACCTTGGTTGACTGTGATACTTTTTCTGCCTTTTTGTATATACCTGTATATATCTAAGGTATGAGTTCAATCAAAGTAGGTAAGTAGCAAAGCTGCAATTATGTCAACTCACATCTTGCACCTAGCCCTAGCGATTAGAAATCGCGGCTATACAGACCAAGTCCGCCTGCGCGGACTAACGTAAAATCAAGCTTTTAACCCGCGTAGGCGGGTTTCGTCTGTGTAGCCGCGACTTCTAGTCGCCTGCTGCAAGATATGAGTCAAGAGGTTTCACTAAGATGAACAGATTTACCTCCTTGATTCAGCGATATTGTCAAAGCAGCGAGAATTTTGACTAATTCTGTGCCAACCCAGCCAGAGGAAATCTCAGGAGTTGTATTTTGGGAAATAGAATTGAGAAAGCGATCGCAAACTCGCTGTAACGGTTCACCTGTTTTTAATTCCAGCACCTCTCGGCTTTGATTCACAGGTAAAAACAGATTTTCTTGGCGTTCAAACTCACCATGCAACAACGTCAAAGGTGATGATGCTGACATTTCATCAAAAATCAACGTGCCAAGACTACCCACCACAGCCAATCTACGCTGTTTATCAGGATTGAGCCAACAAAGATGGATGTAAACTTGAAACCCATCAGGATATGTCAATGTTACCCAGACTAAATCGGCTAAACCTGATGGGGGTTGGGGAGAGGGGGAGATGGGGAGATAATTCGCACCTTGTAACCAAACTGTACCTGTCGCCTGTACACTAATCGGTACTTTTCCTAACCAGTTGTTAAAGATGGCAATATCATGAATGGCTAAGTCCCATAGTGCATCTACATCTTGCCGCACGGGGCCTAAATGGGTGCGAGCAGCGTAACCGTAACGTAACTCACCTAATTTACCAGACTGGACAACGGCCTGTCCTTGTTCAACGGCTGGGTGAAATAAATAGGTGTGATCAACCATCAAGATTAACTGCTGTTGCTGTGCCAATTGACAAAGTTCTTGGCACTCTATCGGATCTAGAGTTAAAGGCTTCTCGGCGAGAACATGGTAGCCAAAGTTGAGAGCGTCCTTGATTAAAGCATAGTGGGTAGTGGCGGGAGTAGCGATCGCCACTGCTGTCAATTCGGGAATTTGCTGCAACTCAGACCATTGAGTCGTCAATAATACATCATCATCTAAGTTAAACTGCTGCTTTACTATAGCCAACCTATCTGGATGGGGATCTACTACTGCCACAACATTGGCTTGCGGATGTGCTAAAAAGTTCCGCAACAGATGTACTCCCCAACGTCCCACCCCAATCACAGCGATGTTAGTCATTAGTCATTAGTCATTAGTCATTAGTCATTAGTCAATAGTCAAGGGTAAATCCTGAAGCGTCAATAGGTACTGATAATTACTTGACCCTTACACCTCTTCTTGAGGTGTAATCCCCATAAAAGCGACTTTAGCGGCTGCTTGTTCGGCGGCTTTGATAGAGCGTCCCTTACCTTCACCGAGCTTTTTATCGTGTAACCATACCTCAGCCGCGAAACGCTCTTGAGTGCGGTTGGCTTGATTGATTTCCACAACGCGGTATTCTGGTAAAACTTTAAATTGTGCTTGTGTCCACTCTTGTAGAGCTGCTTTGTAGTTGAGTCGAGCAGGATCTGAGCGAATTTCTGCCGCCAGTTGTTGAAAATGACGGTCTAACCAAGGACGAATCAGGTCTAAATTATTGGTGCTGAGATAAAGCGCACCTAAAACAGCCTCAAAAGCATCAGCAAGGCGTGACTCTTGACCAATTTTGTCACTGGTGGCGCTGCCAGCAACGAGTAAATGTAACTCTAAACCATATTCTCTAGCAAGTTGGGCAAGAATGCGATCGCTCACCAACACCGAACGAATTGCCGCAAAGTCTCCTACTTGGCAATCTGGGTAAACCTCCCACAACATCACAGCCGCCGCCAGTCGCACTACTGCATCACCAACGAACTCTAACTGTTCATAATTGGCAGACTCAGACACTGTTGGATGAGTCAGTGCCAAATCCAGCAATTCCCATTTAATAGGTGCTGTTGTCGGCAGACCTAATTTTCTTACTAAACTTTCAAGTTGCCTCTGACGGCGTGGATAAACAAGGCTCATTGGTCAATAGTCAATAGTCAATAGTCAATAGTCAATAGTCAACAGTTGTTACCTATGACTATGGACTACTCACCAAAATTAGTTGTTAGTCAACAGTGTATAGCCTATGGTGGTTACTTTTGACTATGGACTATAGACTGTTGATTCCTTAGAGAGGAGAGAGTTGGTAGTAAGCCGGGTTCTGTTCATTGTCTAGATTGCTCTATACAAGGACGGTTATCTATCTGGGACGTTTGTTACCAAACGCCTCTAGCGGCTCTATGTTCACGGAACTGGTAAAAGACCAACCATAGTTCCTCTGACCTTGCTCCCAACCGGGGTTTACCGAGCCAGTGCCTCTCGACACTGCTGGTGCGCTCTTACCGCACCTTTGCACCCTTACCCTTTTCAGTTGTCAGTCATCAGTTATCAGTTATCAGGTATTAACTGTTTACTGATAACTGTTCACTCTTCACTGAAAATGGCGGTATCTTTCTGTGGCACTATCCTCACGATCGCTCGCACTGGACGTTATCCAGCAAGTCTGGTCTTTGGGGAGTCCGGACTTTCCTCAAATTAGTCACTACAACTAACCTGCAACCGCCAACGCCTACTCTCTCCTTAGTTCCAGTGTAGTCTTGGATGGTGTCAAGTGTCGTTGTTGATTATGTTGTTAATTATTTCTTTTTATTCCAAGGTAAGGCGTAAGTCCAGGGTAACTTTCTGACAGTGAAGGGACAATCGATAATGCACACAGGCGGAACGTTGACACCTGGAGCTAAACCTGCACGTACCTCAGATAAACGTAAAACTAATTGTAGAGAAAATTTTAATGATTCTCTTTCATTAATAAAGTCATTATACAACTTTTTCTGATTCTTGTTTTTTGACAACCCAGCGATATCAATTATCGGTTTGGTTGCGGAAAAAGTGCCAGTTTCTTTATCTCGTTCGTAAAGATTTTCTGCTGACACTTTTTCTGAGAGAGTTCTTTTAGGAGCGACTAGACTGAGAACTTGTGGTACACCCAAGTCACGAATTAAGTCTGGTGATTTGCGAATCACACGACAAGATTGCTTTGTGTGATCGACTATCAAAGTACTATTATCCCAGTCAACATAGATCGCTAAATCCTCAGATTTGTTTTCCACACTAATTGATAAGTCTTTGACGGCATCATAAGCATTTGACGCATCGAGTTTGAAGGAAATCCCAATTTTTTCGTCTAGTTCTAGTTTTTTTAATTGTTCCTCTACATCCCCTTTTTTAAACTCAAATTTGAGTCGATCATCGATGGACTCAACCATGCGATTAAAAACGTAAGATATGCCAATAATATAAATTGTCAAAACCACTAAATTTTGGTCACTACTCCGTGTCATCGAAATATCATCTCCCTACAAAAATTTTCTTTAAATATATTAATCACGCCTAATCACAGAAGAATTTTCTAGCCAACCGCGTTTCCAAAAGAAGTATAGTAATCCAGAAGCGATCGCTCCCATCAAAGCTATACAAAGTGGATAACCCCAGTACCAATTCAGTTCTGGCATATTATATGGTGATTTTTCTGTATTGAAATTCATTCCATATATCCCAACGATGAAAGTCAAGGGAATAAAAATAGCCGAAACCACAGTCAGCAACTTCATCACTTCATTCATCTTGTTGCTAACGGCTGAGAGATACACATCCATCAACCCAGATGCTAATTCTCGATAAGTCTCCACCATATCCATGACTTGTACAGCATGGTCATAACAATCTCTCAGATAAATTCGTACTTCTTCACTAATCAATTCACTGCCATCTCGAATCAAAGCATTAATTGCGTCTCGCTGTGGCCAGATAGCTCGTCGCAATTGCAGCAATTCTCGCCTAATTTGATAAATTTTTTGCAGTGTTTGCCGGGTAGGGTTAACAATGACTTCTTCCTCTAAATCTTCCAGTTCCTCTCCATAAAGTTCCAAAACGGGGAAAAACCCATCAATAATCGCATCTAACAAAGCATAAGCCAAATAATCAACCCCTTGCCTGCGGATAGTCCCTTTGGCTTTTTCAATTCGCACTCTTACCCCTTCAAAGCAATCATGCTCTGGTTCTTCCTGTATAGTCAACAAATAGTGTTTCCCCAAAACTAAACTCACTTGTTCACTATAAAAACCACAGCTGATTGCTTTAGGTACTACCATCCGCGCGATAAATAACAATTGATCGTCATAGTCTTCTATTTTTGGGCGTTCTGGCACATTTACCACATCTTCTAAAACCAGAGGGTGTAACTCAAACACTTTACCTAATCTTTCTAATATGTCCTGATTACCTAAACCCTGCACATCCACCCAAGAAACAGAATCTGAATCCAAATAGGGGATACATTCTTCTGGTGTGGCTACCTGCTGACGAAGAAAATTATCATGACCATAATCAATTAAAAAAATTATCGGTGGTGGTGCATCTTCATCAATGACAATGGTTCCTGGCAACGTGCCTGGGTAGTGATAGAACTGATCTTTGTATTTATCTTTATCTGGCTTAGTGAAGGCTTTGGAAAGGCGACGAAGTTTTCTGATCATGCACGCTTACCCAATAGTTACTAGTCTCAGGACAAACATTCTTCATTCTCGACAGTAAATCAAGAATTAACAACCATAAGAAGCAAGATACCCGACTTTTACCAGAAGTCGGGTATCTATATCGATCAATTTTCCCAAATCAACCAGTAAAGAAATAAAAATTAATACTTTTTTACTTGATTTTTTGTATTAAAACTGCATATGCTGCCAGTGCGATCGCCTTTGTAATTACCCACAGTGCGATGTCCTATAGGAATCCGATTTGATTACTGAAATAGTTTGCGTAGGTAGGCAATAGGGAATAGGCAATAGGCAATAGGTAAGAAGTTCCTTCACTGGTACTGAGTTTTGTATGCGTAAGCGCAGGCTTCGCCAACAAAAATCAAATATGAGTCCTATACATATTGAAGTGCGATCGCCATTTCTGACTTGAGTTAGCCTAAAATTAAATCAATCATTCTCTGGCGCTCAGGCAACATTAATTATGAAATGGGAAGAAGTTTGTGACGATAAAAATTTACAAGATTTACCCTTCAAAATTGAATTAAATAAATGGGGTCAAATTGTTATGAGTCCCGTCAAAATTAAATATTCTTTTTACCAAGGGAGAATCCAACGGTTATTAGAATCTTTACTGCATACGGGAGAAGTGATGCCAGAATGCGCTATAAACACGTCAGATGGGGTGAAAGTTGCTGATGTTGTTTGGTGTTCTGAGGAAAGATTTACTCAAATTGAAGATGAAGTGTCAGCATGGATTGCACCAGAAATATGTGTAGAAGTTAAATCCAGTGGTAACAGTTTGGAAGAGATGGAATTTAAACAAAAATTATATTTAGCAGCTAAAGCTATAGAAGTGTGGTTATGTAATGAACAAGGAGAAATGAAATTTTATAACGAACAAGGTGAATTAGCACAATCTTTATTAGTTCCGCAATTTCCGAAGCAAATTCAAAGGTAAGTAATTAATCAAGCGATCGCACTCTGACATTTGCACAAAATAACCAAAGCTTTTAGAGCCAAATTCGTTGGAGATTGAGTACAAATCCAGATAACACATTTTCACCAGACAGCGTTTGGGGTAATTTTAAAACTTCCACTTCTTGTCCAGGACGATAAATTTCTACTTCTTGCCTTTTACGGTTGATTAACCAACCCAATCGACATCCATTTGAGATATACTCATTCATTTTGTCTTGAACCTTTTTTAAATTGTCGGATGGTGACATGATTTCAATGACAAAATCAGGACATAGAGGCAGAAATTTTTCTCTTTGTTCTCTAGTCAAAGCCTGCCAACGAGATTGTTCCACCCAAGACACATCCGGAGAACGGTCAGCACCATTTGGTAGAGTAAATCCAGTAGATGAATCAAAAACTTCACCCCCATGATTTTTTTCATTCCATGATGCTACTTGCAGAATTAAATTAACATTACTTCTGCCTGTTTCCCCGCCTGTGGGTGGCATGATAATTAATTCTCCGTGGGTGTTGCGTTCTAATTTTAAATCGGGGTTTTCAACACACAATTGATAAAACTGTTCTGTTGTCAGTTTAATCACAGAATTGAGATTTAGTGTCAGTGCTGTCATCAGCATATTCTCCGTTCTTGTGCGTTGACAGAGTACAACTAACCAACTACAAAATTGACCAACTTCCCAGGCACAACAATCACCTTTTTAATCTCTTTACCCTCGATATAACGCTGAGTTATTTCTGATTCCAATGCCAATTTCTCTAAGGCAGCTTTATCTACTTGAGATGGAACCTGGATATCAGCGCGCTTTTTGCCATTGATTTGAATCACCACAGTGATTTCATCAGCGACTAAAGCTTCAGTGTCAAACCCTGGCCAAGTTTGAGTATGAACTGATTCACTCTTACCCAATAATTGCCACAATTCATCAGCAATGTGGGGTGCAAAGGGAGCAAGCATTAAAATCAAAGTCTCAATCCCTTCTGCATATACTGCTGAATCTTTACAGCCAGCATCCGTCAGGGCATTACTCAACTTCATCAACTCGGAAACAGCTGTATTGAATTGATATTCATCCTCTAAATCTTCTGTCACCGCTTGAATGGCTGTGTGAATTGCCCGACGCAAATCTTTTTCTAGCTTGCTCAATTCACCAGACTGAAATTTACCAGACTTTACCCCAGAGGCAACATAATCTGTCACCAAACGCCAAACCCGATTTAAAAAGCGGAATTGTCCTTCAACATCAGCCTCATCCCATTCCAAATCTTTTTCTGGTGGTGCTTTAAACAAAATAAACATCCGTGCTGTATCGATGCCGTACTTGCCAATTACGTCTTCTGGTGCAACACCATTCCCTTTAGACTTGGACATAGTAGCGTAAAGGCGTTGTAAGGGTTCGCCTGTTTGGGGGTCACGGGGATCAGCTGGGTCTACAAGATGAGAAGGAATCCATTTATCTTTACCGCCCTTGTTAGGATTTAAGTAAGTTAAACCTTGTACCATCCCTTGAGTTAACAAGCGTTGGAAGGGTTCATCAAAATTCAACAAACCTCTATCTCTTAGCACTTTTGTAAAGAACCGGGAATACAATAAATGTAAAATCGCGTGTTCAATGCCACCTACATATTGATTTACAGGCATCCAGTCATTCGTTTTGGCTGACTCAAACACCTGCTGCTGGTTTTGTGCATCAGGAAAGCGTAAAAAATACCACGAGGAATCAATAAAGGTATCCATCGTGTCTGTTTCCCGTTTAGCAGGAGTGCCACAGGTCGGACAAGGCACATTTACCCAACTTGCCAACTGCGCTAACGGTGAACCACCACGTCCGGTAAATTCCACTTCTTCTGGCAATTGCACGGGTAAATCTTGGTCGGGTACGGGTACTATGCCACAGTTGGGGCAATGAATCACGGGAATGGGTGCGCCCCAATAACGTTGTCGAGAAATCAACCAATCCCGCAAGCGATACTGGATGCGTTCTTTGCCAAAACCTTGGGTTTCAGCATATTTAACAATTGCTTGTTTAGCTTCTGTAGAATTCATCCCAGTCAACAGACCAGAATTAATCAAAATTCCTGGTTCTGTGTACGCCTCGTTGTATTCAATTTGGACGAGTTGTGTAACTTCTTCTGTTTCTACTGTTGGGCTTAAGTCAAAACCTGCTACATCTTCTGGGGCAGCAATGACAAAATCAATGGGCAAATCATATCTTTGAGCAAATTTAAAATCCCGCACATCATGGGCAGGTACACCCATCACTGCCCCAGTACCATACTCATACAGTACATAATCAGCAATCCAGATGGGTACTTCTTCCCCTGTAAATGGGTTAATGGCTTTGCCACCTGTGGGGACACCGCGCTTGGGTTTGTCCTCGGCGGTACGTTCCAACTCAGTTTGATTTGTCACCTCTTGAACAAAGGTGTTGACAGCTGATTGTTGGGTTTTGGTGGTGACTTGCTGAGTGAGGGGATGTTCTGGTGCTAATACTAAGTAACTCACCCCATATACTGTGTCAGGACGGGTGGTGTAGACAGCAATTTTCTCACTACTGCCGACAATGGGAAATTCCAAATATGCCCCTGTGGATTTCCCTATCCAGTTTGCCTGCATTAATTTGACTCGTTCTGGCCAACCTGTCAATTTATCCAGGTCGTTTAATAATTCTTCGGCATAGTCAGTAATCTTCAAAAACCACTGACGCAACAATTTACGCTCGACGATAGCACCGCTACGCCAAGAACGTCCTTCATTATCAACTTGTTCGTTAGCCAAGACAGTTTGGTCAATGGGGTCCCAGTTGACGGCTGCTTCTTTTTGATAAGCCAACCCCGCTTGCAAAAACTGCAAGAAAATCCACTGTGTCCACTTATAATAATCTGGGGAACAGGTAGCTAATTCACTATCCCAGTCGATAGATAAACCCAGCTGCTGCAATTGTTGCCGCATTTGGGCAATATTTTGATAAGTCCATTTGGATGGTGGTACGCCCCGGTCAATAGCGGCGTTTTCTGCTGGCAAGCCAAAGGCATCCCATCCCATTGGATGTAGTACCCGATAACCTTGCATCCGTTTGAGGCGGGCGATTACGTCGGTAATTGTGTAATTACGGACGTGACCCATGTGTAGGCTACCCGATGGATAGGGGAACATGGATAGAGCGTAGAATTTTGGTTTATTGCTCTGTGTTGGGGTCTTATCTAAACCCAGTTCTAACCATGTTTGTTGCCATTTTGCCTCAATTGTGCTGGGGTTGTATCGGGAATCCACCGAAAATTCTCCTACTGGACTGCAATCTTGTCTGCCTCCATATTGTAGATGATGGTAGGCAAAGGAATCTGTTGGTTGACACAAGGGATGACTAAATTGACCACAAAATTTTCTGGTAGAGTGCAGGTTTTTGTTTACGGGACACTCAAACCAGGTGAAGTCAATTATCACAGATACTGTGCTGGCAAGGTGTTAGCTAGCCAAAGGGCAACTGCACTAGGTCAACTATTTGCCCTGCCAATGGGTTATCCAGCCATGACGACAGGAGAAGACCTAGTTCAGGGATATGTACTCTCGTTTGCGGATTGGGGAATTTTAGATGAGCTGGATGAGTTGGAAGATTACCAACCTCACAGGCATATGTCCCAAAACCTTTATTATCGCCAGCAGATTCCAGTTGACAATCTAGAAGGACTAGTTCTAGATTTAGCCTGGGTCTACTTGATGAACCGAGAAAAAATTAAACAGCTAGGGGGTGTTCCCCTACCTGATGGCTGGTGGAGTAGTTTTAGTTGATACCAGAGTTAACTTCTCCTAGTCGGGGTTTTTGTGAGTTCGCTGGCTTTTGGGGAGAAGCTATTGCGGCTTTGGGTATTTCGATGACTGGGTTGTTTAGCGCCACCATCAGAGGTGCGGCTGTAGGTGCTACAGGTTTAGTTGCCACTGGAGTGGGTTGGGCTACTGGTTGTTTTGCCAGTTGTGGCACTCCTGCTTCCCGGCCTGGTAACCAGCCAGATACAACACCAATCACACAAGCCGCTATTGCTGCACCACTCAATGTCCAAACTAACCGAGAACGGCGGTTAACTCTGGCAAATACTTGATTAGCTGTTATTTCTGGGGATTGTGGGGCTGCTGGTACTGGCATTGTCCGCACACCTTGCCTGAGCTTGAGTAGTCGGGCATACAGTCGTTGAACTGCTTCATCTTCTGCTAACCAGTTTTCTACTTGTCTACGTTCGGCAGCTGTCACCTCGCCATCGAGGTAAGCACTCAGTAATTCAAAGCGATCGCGCTTTACCATGTCTACAGCACCCGTTGCTTCGTTGGTATGCTTAACCATCTCTTCTGGATTTAAATCTCTAGGAAATTGCCACCGACAACGGTTATTAAAGTGAGAATCAGTAGTCATACTAACATTATTACCAATTCATCTATAGGTAAATAGACTAGGCAACCCTGAAGATTTCATCAATTCTTGTTTTGATGGCCAAGGTAAAATACAGTTTCCTCACAATTCTTAATCAATGCTTAAATTTTGCCAGAGGACAGCTTAAAGATACTGTAAATTAAGTGTCAAGATAATTCTGCAACTGAGATTGCAATCTGGATCTAGCTCTGGCAATTCTTGACTTCACGGTTCCCAGAGATACGCCGGTGATTTCGGCAATTTCTTCGTATGCCATGCCTTCGATTTCTCTGAGAACTATGGTAGTGCGGAATACTTCCGGTAAATCAGCGATCGCTTCTCGCAGTTGTTCGTAGAATTCTCTAGTGGTCAGTTCTTCTTCTGGCCCTGGTGTATCTCCCGCAATTTCCCAATCCATCTCACCGTCATCAACAGAACGGGGAGCATCTAATGACAAAGGACTAACAACGCGCTTGCGTTTACGCAATTCGTCATAGAACAAGTTGGTGGCAATGCGGCTTAACCAGCCCCTAAATTTAGCAGGTTCTTGTAATCGGCTAATATTCCGATACACACGAATCCAAACTTCTTGAGCCAAATCGGCTCTGTCTGACCAATCAGGGGCTAGGTGATACAAAACTCTATCAACCTGGGTTTGATAGCGGCGCAGTAGTTCTGCAAAAGCAACACGATCTGGGCGTAGTCCGACTTGACAACGCAAGATTAAATCGTGATTTGAGAGCTTGTCAACTTGCACCGATGCCTCTGGACACCTCGCATCAACCGTTGACCAGGATACAGCAATCGATTGACTCATAGATCGTACTGGTTGTAAATCATCCCTTTCTATTAGACTCGCTAATTGGTGGCTTGTTCCTGAATAAGTGCCGGATTTGGGACTGTAACACTGAGTTATCTAAAGTTTTGCCGATTTTCTGTCTACGCAAAACTTTACTTTTGAGCAATAGTTATTGCCTAGTAACTTTTTCGACTATTACGGTTCATCTGTCAAGTCACAGGTATATTGATAGGACTTACCCGGCATTTCTCACAAAACGGTAGGGGTGACTGGGGCGACTGCCGTGTGGACAGTTCTCTCGACTGGAACCAGACTGCGTTCCAAATTAAGGTATTTGGACTTGGGACTATTGACAAAAAGTGCGAAACATCTCTAGCACTGCGTAAGTCCTAAAACTTAGTTATTTGGCAGACAGAAACTGGATTTTTTAAACAGTATTTTAAGTAGTAAGGAGATTACTTTCTAAGTCTAGTAAAGATTTGTTTGATGCTTTAATATGTACAGCAGAGTGCAACTAACTGAAGTCCCAACTCTCTAAATTAAAACTAAAAGAGAGGCGGTGAGACTAAGGACTAGAGTCTAGGGGACTTCCAAAAAATAAAATATTCAATGGGTGAGAGCAAATATGATCATGGGCTTTTTCCTCCCCTGCCTCCCCTGCTCACCAAAACGATTGTATATTTTTTCAGTTGGAAATCCCTAGAGTGATGTCGCTCATGTTAATGAAAAAGGCTGTGTGGGTCTGTAGCTACCAGAAAATGTTATCTTTCCGGTCTTTTTACCAAAATTGTTGTTGATGTTTCTATGTGTTGTTGGTAACTAGCCTCAGAATTGGGTGGATGAGGCACACGGATGTGAAAAAATAAGTTGAGGGCAAATGTAATCGTGGCTGCTAATAACAGTTTTTCTAACATGGTCTCTCTCTCGCTCACACCATTAATGATTAGTTGCTACACTTGGAGACTACAGAGAAGTTTGAGACGAAAAAGTATGTCCGAGAAACTTCAAGTCAATAAATTGCTGCTCCAAAATTTTGCTGGCTGTACTTTTCCAATAGCCTTAGTTTGCCCAATGGTGTTGGCAGAGTTGTGAGGAAATAAAGAAGAATTGATAAATTCTTGATAACTGGGTAATTAAGATGTTCAATATAATCGGCTGAAGATGTCAGGGATAAACAATAAGCGATGGCAATGGTAAGAAATGAATCTGTTGGGCGTATGGTGATGTTTCTCTGCTTTGGCACAGCCGTTTTATCGCTAGCTGTCTATTGGCGAATTACCACAACCCAGGGGCAGTTTAAAAAACAAATCTCCGCTAGCTTAAATCGCCCTGGAGGTGTTTACCGAGGAGGTTTAGGCGAAACCGCTTTTGGTGCTTCTGCACCCCCTGGTGGGTCTACTCTAGATAAAAATTCTTCATCTCAGTCTTCGGCTATCAAGTCTGGGGATAAATCAGATACTGTTAACCAAAATGTAAATCTAGAGACTAGCAAACCCAACAAAACTCAGGTATTGACACCAGCAATTCCCAAAAATTCTGACTCTTCTAACCAATCAGATTCAATATTTCCCCAGTTATCATTACCAAAACCATCACCGAGTAAATTGAGCAATGGGAAAAAAGAGGTGGTAGTTGATTTAAGCGATCGCCGGACTTATGTTTATTCAGGGGATGTAGTGATAGCTAGTTACCCAATTGCTATAGGTAAGAAGGGTTGGGAAACGCCTACAGGTACTTTTAAAGTCAAAGATATGCAGCACGATCCCATCTGGCGACACCCCATCACAGGCAAAGTGTTTCCCTCTGGGACTGATAGTCCCTTGGGTGAACGATGGATTGGGTTTTGGTCTGATGGACGCAATGAAATTGGCTTTCACGGTACACCAGAAACACACCTACTCGGCACAGCTATTTCTCACGGCTGCTTGCGGATGCGTAATGCGGATGTCCGGTTATTGTATGACCAAGTAGAGGTAGGTACATCTGTGGTAGTGCAGAATTAGTCATTAGTCATTAGTCAATAGTCATTAGTCATTGGTCAAAACTCAGCACTCAGCACTCAGCACTCAGCACTCCCCCACTCCCTCACTCCCTCACTCCCTCACCACTCCCCATTACCCTTCATCAGCAGATTTTTGCTCAAAGCTGGGAGCGTAGACTTGTAATAAGCTGCTGACTTGACGTAACACTTCGTTACCAGTGGTTTTGGTGACAAATGGTGTCCTGTTGTCGTTGGGCTGGTCGAGGTTGCGGTTAATTGCCTCTGTTACCTCTTTGGTGATAAATTCTTGAAGTTCTGCTTTGGCCCGTTGGCGCTGGTAGTTTGCACCTTCTTCTGTGGTGGCGTATAGGGGTGGAAGACGGTTGAGGGCATAGGCGGCGATATCCCCAACATCGATGGAACTCTCACTAGTTGCTTCAATTTCTGCTACACGAGCGATCGCCTCAGTTAATACTAACTCTTCCATGACATTAATAAACTGTTTGCGAGGAACAGCTACTACTTCACCAGTCAATAATGCTCCCATTAACTGATCTAGCGCCATGTACTCTTCGATGGAGAGTTCTGATGCGTTATCACAAATACGTCCGACTTCTGCTTCCATTGCTGGTGTAAGATAACCATCCTGGAGAGCTTGCTTTACAATTTTTTCAATACTCATAACGCTCATTCTAAATTTAAGCCACCCAAGCAAGTTAGGGACAGAACCAATTCAAACTTATTTTGCCTAATTATCGACAAAAAATATACAACGTCAAGCATAGAAGTGATAATTACACTCCTATTATTCAAAAGTCTTTGTTCGCCAAGATGTTGGGTCTACGGATTGCCCATTGACATACAGACCCCAGTGCAAATGCGGCCCGGTAGATGCGCCTGTTGAACCGACTGCGCCAATTAATTGTCCAGCTTTAACTATGTCACCTTCTTTAACATTAATCCGGCTCAGGTGCATAAAAATACTGACAACTCCTTGACCGTGGTCAATGCCAACTACATTACCATGAACTCGGAATCCTTGGGATACCCTGCCGACCAAAGCCACTTTTCCCGCAGCTGGTGCAGTGACGGGAGAACCTGCTGCACCTGCGTAGTCAAGTCCACGATGGTAGTAGTCATTGGCAAATTTACCATTGTAGTAACGACGTACACCATAGAGTGTACTCATTCGCCCATTGTTGGGTTTGAGGAATAGCCCATTCCAATACTTTTGTGGAGTTTGTAATGCTTTAAAGGCTGCTACACGGTTGAGTTCGTATTCAGTAGCACCATCGGCGGATTTTCCTGGTGGCAAAGTAATGCGTTGCACAGGAAATTTACGATTCCCGACGGTGACTGATACTTCTTGCACCTGTCCATCACCAGCAACTCTGAGTTTTCTCGTACCTGGTTTTTCTAGGGGAGTTGTCGGTAAAAATGCTCTATATTTGTTAGGTGCTAGTTCAAAAACTGGGTAAGTTTTTTCACCTACAGATACGGTTGGGTTGCTGTTATTTTCTGGATTATCTAAATTGATGATCACAGAAACTGTATCTCCTAGCCGAGGATTATTGGGAATAACCCTTACTTGCAAAGCTTCTACAGGTAATGCCAAAGTCACAGGTAAGGTGGCAAACAAGCCGATTAATAAGTTTATTTGATAACAATGATAATGTTTTTTTTCTTTGCTCCCAAACCAACTTAACCTCTTGTGATCATTGTGCTGAAAAATTTCAATAGTCATATAACTTGCTAGCAATGCTTCACTTCTGCTGAGAAAAAGACTAGCTGATAATTGCTAGTGTTTCGCCATAAAGCAAACTTTTTTGACTATGAAGCATAGTCTTGAAAAATGCTCTAGGGACTAAACTATACTAACTATAATGTACTAAATTGCAAATAATATTTATCCTAACTAAGACAACAAAGCAGGAGAGGGCTAGAGGTCTAAATTGTTTTTCAGAGTAAACCCTGATTTTTAATGTTTGCAGTTTTACTTCAGTACTAGAGTTGTTAATTATGTCTGTGTGATGTTTTTAAAACATATGTTAAAAATAATTAATAATTGACATAGTTAGCTTTTCAGCCAAAGTAGGCAGAGTATAAGAAAATTTGAGAAGAGAAAATTCCTCATGACTCTAAAGTCAAGGTCTTCTCCCCAATTTGCTTGTTGGATGTGATTTATAAGTGGTTGGACAAAATTAAATTGATTGGTGGAGATGGGGAATAGGCAATAGGAGAAGAATCTGGTTAATTAATCGTGTCCAAGTACTGATAATGGAACGTATGACCGAATTAATTAAAATTGCAACCATGCGTCGATGGCTGATGATTTCACTGTTAGGTTTACTAGCTTTGAGCATCGCTCATGGAATGGCGCTCATCTACCGGATTCAGCCTGGAGTCTCACTTTGGTTTCCGCCATCAGGTGTGGCGATCGCCTTAACTTTTTGGTTTGGCCCCTATGGTATAATTCTGACGGGACTGGCATCTGTGTTAATGTCACCGCTTTGGGGATTGCATGGTTGGGAGCGAGTAGCAGCTTTAACTGATGCTGTGGAACCTTTGATCGCTTGGTGGCTTTACCGTCATCTTTGGCATGGTTCCCGAACCTTGAATAACCTTAAAGACGCAGCTCTATTTACCTTCAGTACACCCATAATAGCTTGTGTTACTTCAGCAACTATGGGGAGTTTGGCTTGGGTAGCACTGGGTAAAATGTCGGCTTTTAACTTAGCTCATAACATTTCCCATTGGTGGTTGGGCAATGCTATTGGTGTCATGGCGATTACACCTACGGCATTATTAGTTTTAACTCCTTATTTCCAATCTCAGGGCTGGCTACCAAAGAAGGAAAAATTAAACTCTTCATCTACTGCTGTTAAATTGCCGCTTTCGCGTCGTCTTGTACTAGAGTTCAGCGCTATTGTACTCCTTTGTATCGCCATAGCAGCTCTGACTGTGAGCGAAACTCATCAAAATGAATTTAAATTCCAGCAATTATCTTTTTTAAGCTTTGTACCGGTGCTGTGGGCT
This sequence comes from Nostoc sp. TCL26-01, assembly GCF_013393945.1. Classification (NCBI taxonomy): domain Bacteria; kingdom Bacillati; phylum Cyanobacteriota; class Cyanophyceae; order Nostocales; family Nostocaceae; genus Nostoc; species Nostoc sp. TCL26-01. Next base: position 4,866,567 of record NZ_CP040297.1, on the reverse strand, counting down.
GCCACTCGCTTTGGTGTTACTAGTGGGATGCTCACTTCTAGTTTTTGTGTACTCATAACACTATTCTGTTATCTCATTGTCTATCCCAATGCGATCGCATTACCTACCTTCCCTGTACCACCGGAAGTGTTGCACGTTCACAAGCTGAGTCTATTAGTACAGTGTGCTGTTGGGCTGCTCGTGGGGATTGCAATTACTGATAGAGCCAGAATTCAGGTAGAGTTGGCTGTGGAAAGAGTGCGGTTGGGAGAATATCAAGCCCGTGCCAAACTATCAGAAAAATTGATAGAACTGAATGAATCATTGGCAAAAACCAATACTTGTTTAGCTGCATCCCATCAAGAACAAGATGAATTACTCAAGCGCGAACAAGCACTCCGCAGTCGTTTGAGTAAGATCCTCGAAAGCATGAGCGATGCTTTTATGACAGTGAACCGAGACTGGCAGATTACCTATGCTAATCACCAAGTAGCCAGATTGCAAAATTTACAACCAGAAGATTTGCTGGGGAAAAACCATTGGGAACAGTGGCCAGCAACTAGAGGTACAGATTTTGAGCGAGAATATCAGCGATCGCTTTTAGAAAATATACCAGTCCATTTTGAGGCATTGTACGCACCTTGGGAGATGTGGTTGGAAATTCATGCCTATCCCTATGAAGATGGCTTGGGGATATTTTTGAGAAATATTACTGAACGAAAACAGGCAGAAATAGAACGGGATTATCTTTTTATTCGTGAACAAATGGCTAGAAGTGAAGCTGAAAAAGCTAATCGTTTAAAAGATGAATTTCTAGCTGTGCTTTCCCATGAATTGCGGACTCCACTGAATCCAATTTTAGGTTGGGCAACTCTACTCAAAAAACGTAATTTAGCAGAAGCAACACTGACGAAAGGAATTGAAACTATTGAGCGCAATGCTAAATTACAAATTCAATTAATTGAAGATTTATTAGATGTTTCCCGGATTCAGCAGGGAAAATTAATTTTAAACATTCAACCTGTCAATTTAGTCAATTCTATATTTGAGGCTTTAGAAAATATTAATTTGGCATTAGTAGCGAAAAATATTCATCTGCAAACTTTCGTCGATGCCAATGTCGGCATAATTGCAGGTGATGCTGCTCGTCTACAGCAAATAATTTGGAACTTACTTGCTAATGCAGTTAAATTCACTCCTTCAGGGGGAGAAATACAAGTTTTATTAACCAGAGTTCATCACCATGCTCAACTGCAAATCAAAGATAATGGTAAAGGCATTAACCCAGAGTTTTTACCTCATGTTTTTGAGGATTTTCGTCAAGCAGATAGCACAACGACAAGAGAATTTGGTGGGTTGGGTTTAGGACTAGCTATTGTCCGCCATCTGACAGAATTGCATGGTGGTTCTGTCAAAGCCGAAAGTTGTGGGGAAAATATGGGAGCAACATTTACAGTGAGTTTGCCATTAATGGCGGAAGTTCCCAATATTCAACCAGAAATTCAGCCAGAAAATGATAGTACATTTAGTTTGGCAAATTTGTCCATCTTGGTAGTAGATGATGATGCCGATACAGGTGAATTTCTCACCTTGATGTTGGCACAATTTGGCGCTGACGTTACGGCTGTGACATCAGCAGGTGCAGCTTTAGAAGTAATTGCTAAAACCAGAGTTGATTTACTGTTAAGTGATATTGGTATGCCAGGGATAGATGGCTATATGCTGATGCAGTTAATTCGAGCGCTACCATCAGCAAAAGGAGGTAAAATACCAGCGATCGCTCTCACGGCTTATGCTGGAGAAATTAACCAAAAACACGCCCTAGCAGCCGGGTTTCAAAAGCACCTAGTTAAGCCTGTGGATGCAGATGAGTTATTAAAAGCGATCGCTCAAGTTTATTGTCAATCAAAGTCTAGAATACCTGAGCAGAATGCTCAAGACTTACAAAATTCTCCATACAGTATTTATTAAATTTTAAAAAACACTATAGCGATTCCCAGTTAAGTGAGGTACAGAAACATTTTTTTAAACGCAGAGGGACGCGGAGGAAAACGCGGAGGCGCGCGGAGATTGCCCAATTTTATTTAGCGGTGTACTCAGTACCTCCGCAGATTAGGAAACGCTATAGTTCATGCAAACTAGTAGCGAATTATATTCGCCCAATATTTTTCAAAAATCCTCTAAGAATTTATGACCACTTGGGAATCACACCCGCTTTCCAACAGTTGCGAGCTTTGACAATTGTACCGTTCTCCCTATCCGTCATCGTAGCCCAAAAATCATCAAGATTTTTGCTATGGCCAGCCCAAATACTATTTAATTCGTTGAGCAGGTTAGCAAAATTAGATTGCAGCTCTTCCAAAGCAACTGCTTGCGCTTGTTGATTCTCCAGCTGATTATTCGTTGCATAGATTTTTGGCAACCCTTGTTGCTTGATCTCTAAAAGTCGTTCGTAGTGAGAGTACTCATTTAAACCATGAGCATCATCACTCTCTGCTTCTAAGCGATAGTGAGGAGGTACAGCGTATCTATCTTCCCCTGTGGTTGTACCTTCACCCTGGTAACTAATCGTCTTGACAGCGTCCTGTGCATCCTCATAGCTGGTAATTTGCTGCTTAAAACTCTCTTTCTCTTGATCCCAAATAACTTGCTGATTCCTGTTCTGGCTTTTTTTCTCATCATCCCAAGAGAATTGATCTATCCCTACATGGTGGATGCCAGCGATTAGTGCGTCGTACATCTCACCAATCGTATCGTAGGGATACACGGGAGTTGAATGATGTGAGAACTGCCATATCTTCTCCGCAGAAGCTTCCTCCCAATCAATGATTTTGCTGATTCCTTTCGCTGGATGACGATGTGGCTCTAAACCACTGGGAGTCTCGATATCCAACATTAAGTCGAGGGTTTCGGCGTTTAGAGCATCCAACTTGGCATTAATCAGCTTATAATGTCCAGTATCCGGATTCTTAGGATCTAAAAATGGAATAGCAGTGCCATCGTACTGCGGTGCTGTAAACTCAGGCTGAGTGTCTAGCGCTAGGCACAAATTGGCAGCTAGTTGCAGATGAAGCATTTCCTCAATACAAATACTCAGGAGAGATTTATAGGCGTAGGTACTTGGTTCTTGGATAGAGGTGAGTGCAGTGAGATAAAAGGGTAAGGTGTATAGTTCTACTTTCACCGCCGTTTGGGCATGAGCCTGCACGAGTTCTTTAGTCCATTTTTCTGTAATAACGGGCATAATCATAATATTGATTTTTTGAACTGCACGGTAACTTAGAATTACGTATACCAGTAGCACAATTATTCAGCAAGCATTGTTTCGATCACCACATGAATCTTTACAGCTATTCATACTAACGGGACTTAAACAAAAATCAAGCCCAAACGTAGTCCAAACTGTAACACGACCACGCAAAGAAGCATCAATTGCAGTTTAATACTCAAGATTATGGCTACTGATTAACTCACAGCTGCTTCTAATAACTGAATTGTCCCCAAATTGGCATCAATTTCTACTTCTGCACCAATGGGTAAAATAAACTTATCTTGAATATGTCCAATCATTGCACCATACCAAACGGGAATTCCTAAAGGCAGTAAATGGTCTTGCAACACTTGCATTAGTGTCAGCGATGGTTCATTATCTGACTGACAATCAGTGCATTGTCCAAAGATAAAACCAGAAATTCGATGCAGTATTCCAGCATTTTTTAACTGCGTCAACATCCGATCTACTCGGTAAATATCTTCGTTGGTATCTTCTACAAATAAAATTCTATTTTGCCAAGCAGGTAGATATGGCGAACCCACCATCGCAGATAACACCGACAAATTACCACCCACAAGTTTACCCTTGGCTTTGCCTGGGTTGATTGTCTGCACTCGTCCTTCAGGAGAGTTGGTATTTTGCAACTTGACAGCTTCAGCGTCAAAGAGGATGCGCTTTAGGTAATCTAGCATGAAGGGAGTCCAGGTAGATGTAGCCACAGGCCCGTGAAAAGTCATGATCCGACTACGGGCATTAATGGCTAACAATAGGGAAGTGATATCGCTGTAACCCATGATGATTTTGGCATGGGAGCGAATTAGTTGATAATTAAGTAGAGCTAAAATCCGATTACATCCCCAACCGCCACGCATCGCTAGGATGGCTTTAACTGTACTATCAGCGAACATATCATTAACATCACAGGCGCGGTCTGTATCTTTACCTGCCAGATAGCCATAACGATCTAAAATATGCTTGCCCAGTTTCGCTTTTAATCCCAATTTCCCCAGATACTGCTGAACTACTTCGATATACTGGGGTTCAAATATACCCGCAGGTGCGATTAAACCCACCGTATCGCCTACTTGTAAGCGTGGTGGCTTGATCATAGTATTAGGTGATGTCTGACTTTGAGCCGTAAGTAAGGGAAACTGAGTAGCTAAGGTAGCTAAACCACAGGTTTTGATAAATTGGCGACGCTGGATATTCATGATGGGAGTTTAACCTATGATGTTTCACTCATCGAGAAATCTTAAAAAACCTAAGTTGCCAGTTATGTCACTATAGGACTACTATTTGAATTTTGTTGGCGTAGCCTGCGCTTACGCATACAAAACTCAGTACACATTCATTTTCTAGAACCCTATTGCCTATTGCCTATTGCCTATTGCCTATTCCCTTCCTCCACATTTGAGATGACTATAATCAATCAACAATCAACTAAAAAAGCTTGGGCAAATGCGATCGCTAAACCTGCAACAGAATTTCCTCTGACTCAATTACCAGTTATCTGTGGTAAAATACCCGATGGCTTACGTGGCACACTTTACCGTAATGGCCCGGCACGGCTAGAACGTGGCAATAGGCGGATGGGACACTGGTTTGATGGCGATGGGGCAATTCTTGCTGTCCATTTTACTGATGCAGGAGCCAGCGCAGTTTATCGCTACGTGCAAACAACTGGTTATAAAGCAGAAGCCGCAGCAGCTAAACTGCTCTACGGTAACTATGGTATGACTGCACCAGGGGCTTTTTGGCATCAATGGTTTAAGCCAGTGAAAAATGCAGCCAACACTTCAGCGATCGCACTTCCAGATAAACTTTTAGCATTGTGGGAAGCTGGTAAACCCTACGCCTTAGATTTGCAAACTTTAGAAACCTACGGTGAAGATGATTTAGGGGGGTTAAATCAAGGATTCACTTATTCTGCACACTATAAACGTGATGGGAAAACAGGGGAGATTTTTAACTTTGGGATCATTCTCGGATTAAATGCCAAGCTAAATCTCTATAAAAGCGATGCTACAGGCAAAATTATTCAACAAGCAACATACACTCTTGACGGCATACCAATAGTCCATGATTTTGTTTTAGCAGGACAATATCTGGTATTTTGCATTCCCCCAGTGCGGCTAAATATCTTGTCTGTACTGCTAGGAAGCAACTATAGTGATGCCTTAGAGTGGGAACCTCAGTTGGGAACTCAAATTTTAGTTTTCGATCGCCAGACATTATCTCTAGTCAGTCGTGGTGAAGCCGAACCTTGGTTTCAGTGGCATTTTGTCAACGGTTATCTAGATGCTAGTGGTTCGCTAATTGTCGATATTGCTTGCTACAAAGACTTTCAAGTCAACCAATATTTTAAAGAAGTACCTACAGGTGAAACTCACACTCCTGCTCAAAGTACATTGACACGAATACATCTTCAGCCCCAGACTAGCAAAGTTACCACTATTGAGCAAGTGCTAGACCGACATTGTGAGCTACCAACTATACTACAGCAAAATGTGGGGCAAGCCTCTCGATATACGTATTTTTCCTCACTCCGCCAACAAGCAGATATCGGTAAAGAACTATTAAATGCGATCGCTCGTTTCGATCACCAAACCGAAACCCTTGTCGAAGCCAACTTGCCAGAAAATCTCTACACTTCAGAACCACTACCTGTACAAGATGCCCAAAACCCTCATCAAAGCTGGGTGTTAACAATAATATACGACGGTAATTCTCATAGTAGTCAAGCTTGGGTATTTGATAGCGATCGCCTAGACGATGAACCCGTCTGTAAACTAAGATTACCGAGTGTCATTCCCCCTGGTTTCCACGGCACGTGGAAACCTGCGTGCAGAAGATAATATATGTAGTGTGTGTTATTGCCGAAGTATGGCATCAAAGCTTGTGGACTTTGCATTAATGGGATAAAAATCTCTGCTAGTTGAAACTGAATTCTTCAATAGGTCGGTGATATAATCGCTTTTTTGCAAATGTTTATCCTTGGAAGATGAATATACTAATTATCCTGGGTGAAATCATCTTTTTAATAGTCATTTTTTTGTTGTTAAACTGGCTAATTGGCATAACTTTTCAGCAGGTTGCTAAAATTTCCTGGCTCCAAGGAAAAACTGCAAATATCACCTTCCTACGCCGCAGTATCAGCCGAATCTTAATTTTGACTTCTGTTGTGCTATGTCTGGCACTGATTGCTGTGAATGGGATGGTGATTTATCGAGGTGGCAACGTTAAGGAATTTCAACTTAATTTAATTCGCAGTTTGCCTACTCAATTTTGGCTCAATATCTTAACTGCAAGCTTGAAAACTGTCAGCTTGCTAATGCTAGTTAAATTTAGTATACCATCCTTACATCAGGCTATTGATTGGGTCTGCAATTACGCTAAGACAGCCGATCAAATCAAAGCTAATGATGAAAGCGTTGAGACTTTTTTTAAAGTCTTAAAAAGAATTATTACTCATACTCTCTGGATATCTTCTGTTATTCTATCTGCTAGATTTCTCTATCTGCCAGAAGTTATTCCCAAATATTTATATATTACCTTAAAAATATACATTATTGTCACAGTTGGTTTACTGATTGTTAAGGCTGTTGCTACTATCGTTGATACTCTCGACGCACTGAGTCATAAATACTCCAATTCCAACGATATACTGCGTTTATACGAACGTTTACGTCATCTCATACCCTTATTAAAAAAATGTTTAGAATACGTCCTCTATATTGGTATAGTCAATCTTGTTGTTCCCGAAATAGAACCGATTGCTTGGATAAGTGCTTATACTCCTAAAATCGTCCAGATTATTGGAGTTTATTTTATTAGCAATGTTTTGAATGAAGTTGCTTACTTTCTTCTAGATGAGTTCTACTTAAAAACTACAGATGTTGATAACTCACAGCGACAAAAGCGGCTAACATTGATTCCTTTAATGCGGAGTTTTGCCAAATATTTTATCTACTTTACTGCTGGAGTTACTATACTCAAGCTGATTGGTATCGATCCTGCGCCTATCTTAGCAGGTGCAGGAATTGTCGGTATAGCAGTTGGTCTGGGAGCGCAAAACCTAATTAATGATGTTGTTTGTGGATTTTTGATTTTGTTTGAAAACTATTACTTGGTCGGTGATTATGTTGCAGCCGGGAAAATGGAAGAAAGAACTGTCGAAGGGGTTGTAGAAGCAATTGAACTGCGAACCACTCACATCCGCCATCCTGATGGTCAATTACAGATTATTCGCAATGGAGATATTGGCTCGATTATTAATTTCTCCAAGCAGTATATATATGCCAGGGTGGAAATTAGCGTCTCTTATGAAGAGAATTTAGATCATGTATATAGAGTGGTTGAGAAGGTAGGACAGCAGTTAATGTTGGATGAACCGGATGTTCTCGAATCTACACGAGTAGCTGGAATAGAACATTTTGGAGAGCATCACTTGTTACTGCTGACGCTGACAAAAGTTAAACCAGGAAAACATCTGCATATTCAGCGTGTTCTGCGCAAGATATTAAAAGATACTTTTAACCAGGAAGAAATTGAAATTTGCGGTTTTTCTAAGAACCAGCAACCCTGATATAGCGCTTTTCATGCCGATGAAGTACACCTGTTTAGTCCAGAGGTCGTAGGGGCGGGTTAAGTGAGATATTAGTGAATGATGTCAGCATATTTGTTAACCCGCCCCTACCGCTTGTGAGAAATGTGGGTAGCCTCTGTTGACTAAAAATCTGTACCGCACTTAACGGAGAAACGCCATAATATTTAGCTTTCTTAATTTTTACCAGATATTTTAAGGAGGTGGATTGTCCTCATCAGGTGGAGTCACACCGCCACCGCCTTGATTATTATCAGGTGGAGTCACGCCGCCACCGCCTTGATTGTTATCAGGTGGAGTCACGCCGCCACCGCCTTGATTATTATCAGGTGGAGTCACACCACCACCGCCTTGATTATTATCAGGTGGAGTCACGCCGCCACCGCCTTGATTATTATCAGGTGGAGTCACACCACCACCGCCTTGATTATTATCAGGTGGAGTCACACCACCACCGCCTTGATTGTTGTCAGGTGGAGTCACGCCACCTGAGTTATTGTTACCAGGATTTTCACCGGCGTTACCAACAGGTTTGTCATTCCCTGGATTACCAGTAGGCGGATTCTCATTTCCAGGTTTAACTACAGGGGGATTCTCATTCCCAGAATTGTTGCCACCAACAATATTTTCTTGCCTATCTTCCAGTCTTTGAGCATTATTAAACAGAATTTCTCCCGTTTCCACTAATGAATCAACCAGTGATTCATCCGTAGTTAGATCAGCTGAGGCGTTTTCTTGATCAACCTCTTCACTTGTTAAGTTAGAAGTACCAGTAGTCAAATCTAAAAAAGCTGGGTTATCCATGACCCCTTGACCAACAAGAGGTGACTGCATTGATAAAGCGGCAATAATTTCTGCTTGCACACTAGCAATAGCTGGGTCTGTAGTTGCAGATGAATCTTGTTTAGTTAAATTCAGACCTTGAGTTAATTCGCTTGTTTCATAAAAATTCTGCAAATCAAAATCATAAAGACCTGTAATTTCACCTTTGGTTATGACTAACAGTTGTCCTGCTTGTAGTTGTTGAGTTTGAGAAGCATTTTGATTAGAAACGGCAATACCACTATTTGTTAATGCACCTACAACAGTAGTATCGGTTCTTTGATCATAGCGGACAAATAATGCAGAACCACGAATGGCGGCGGCAGCACTTGGCGTTTGTATACGTGTTTGTCCCCTACCTGGTGGAATTAGTAGTAAAACTGTACCGTTAGAAAGTCGAAAATTCCGCGTCTTAGGCATGAATTGGAATACGGCTTGTTCACCAACTCTGGCTAAAGAACCGTCATTAAAACGCAAGTCTGCTAAAGAAGCTCGTCCTGTTGATAGTCCATCTCCGGGAATTATGGCATCTGCTTGGCGTGCTGGACGCTTATTTCTATTAGCTCGTTGAATTAATTGGACAAAGTTACGCAAACTTTGAATCTCAGCACGGGTTAAAGGAGTATTAGCTTTTACCTGATTTGACCAGGTTAATACTATCACCCCACACAATCCAATTGCTGTTAATAGAGGGAACAGTTTTAATCGCATAATTGCTAATTAGAAATATTTTATACTGTTGATCATCCAGCAAAATTTTTAGTTATATTTTTCATCTCTCCAACCATAACATGAGGTTGTGTATGCTTAGGTGTATGATTTAATCTAATTAAATATTTAAATCATCTCTAGGAATTAAGATTGATTCTGGCAAAAACGCTGCATATCTGGAACTTAAGACACAATGTCTGTATACTTTCACTCCCAACGCCATTAATACCAAGTGTTAAGATGCACCTCCACATCTGGAAAAATGTTTTATTGACAATTTTATTAGCCTCCAGTGGCATACTTACTTGTGCCATGAAAGTAGATGCAACATGGGTTAAACAGTTAGATACCGCACATTGTCAAACCGGTGTAAAAGCACCGAAAAAAAATTATCCGATTAAAGACCAACTTTTTCACCTATGTCAAAATAGTGTGGTACAAGATGGGGATTCTCCTCTACCTCAAAGTGATGTGTTTGACATCAAAGTTTCCGACGCGATCGCCTTAGATGTTTCCCCAGCAAAATTTCTCACAGCCCAAGCTACTGAACCTAATTCTACACCTCCAGATAGTCCTAATGTCAGTCAACAAAATAACACTCCTCCACCACTAGAAGGACAGCCGAGTGAATTTCCTCCGACCACGCCAAAACCAATAGAGCAATTGTTAGATTCACCACCAATCAATAACAATGAGCGACTAGAAAGACTCCGGCGAAGATTACGAGAAATCAAACAACGCAGTTCTCAGGCAGAAAGCTATCGGGAACTAGGGTTAAGGGTGCGGTCGAGAGATTTGCCACAGCCATTAGAACAACCTCCACTACCACCTGAACGGACTGAACCTAAGTTTAAACCTATAGGTTCTTTACAGGCTCGTGTAGGTTTTTTCCTAACAGATAATATTTTTTCCTCTGATATTTTACCAATAGAAGATAGCTTGTTTTTTTATGGATTAAGGCTGGCATCAACTTATGTTCCTGTGGCAAAAAACACTTACTTAAATGCGTCAATTGATGGTAACTTGATTCGTTATGTCAATCAATCAAAATTTAACTACAACCAAATAGTATTTGGTGTGGGGATATATCAGCAGTTATCGCGGCGGATGTATGGGGAAATTAAATGGAGTAACCAACAATTATTTTATGCCAGAAATAGTGATGTGTTTCAAGCAGGCGATCGCTTCTTAAATGAGAACGCTTTCCGCTTATCATTAGGCAGACGAGATCCTCTCACCAAAAGACTCATGATCGATAGTTTTTATGAATTTAGTTGGCACTTAGCTGATCCAGATAACCGTAGTCGGCTGATTAACTCTTTTTGGCTATCTTTAAATTACTATCTACAAAAACCGTTACAAGTTGGCTTAAACTACCAATTAAATTTATCAGATTTTACAGGACGTGAACGAAGTGACCAATATCATCGCTTATATGGACACTTAATTTATCGCTTATCTAATTCCAGTAGCATGAATATTCAAACTGGCATTAGTTTTGGCGATTCCACAGCCAAAAATATTGATTTTGAAAGCTGGTTTGTCAATGTTAATTACAATTTGAAAGTGGGAGAATTTTAAGTCTGCCAATATTTCTCAAGACATTCGTTAATTATTGCTTCTATAGGAATCATATTTGATTTCTGTTGGCGTAGCCTGTGCTTACACAAAAAAACTCAATACACCTCTATCACTTCTTTTTCTGTTACCTGTTATACCATTTCACGTTAATCATGATACACATGAATTATGTAGAGACGTTGCAATGCAACGTCTCTACTGTTTCACATTTAAAGGAAATTGGTATTACCTGTTACCTGTTACCTGTTACCTGTCTACGCAAGAAATTTCAATAATCAAGTCGGATTCCTATATGCTCTCAGAACGGTTTACCCAAGCACTCGTCTATGCTACTGAACTTCACGCTAACCAAGTGCGTAAGGGTTCTGGTGTGCCTTATATTGCCCATTTACTAGGTGTTGCTAGCATCGCGCTAGAATATGGGGCGAATGAAGATGAAGCGATCGCAGCTCTCCTACACGATGCTGTAGAAGATCAAGGTGGTGCAGCAACACGAGCTGAAATTCGTCGTCGTTTTGGTGAGAGTGTGACGGCGATCGTTGATGGTTGTACAGATACCGATAGTACACCTAAACCCCCTTGGCAACAGCGTAAGGAAGCATACATTGCTCATATTGCTCATGCTTCTCCATCGGTGCTGTTAGTATCAGCTGCTGATAAACTCTACAATGCTCAATCTATTCTCAAAGATTACCGCCTCGTAGGTGAATCCCTGTGGGACAGATTTCAAGGAGGCAAAGCAGGCACTCTCTGGTACTATCGATCGCTAGTGGATGCCTACCACAAAATCGGCACTAGACCAATTTTTGCAGAATTAGCCAGAGTCGTTACCCAAATAGAACATCTAGCATCTGATCAAAATTTACAAACATGAATTTTCTTTTATGTCATAACAAAATACCCGATTTCTCTGGGAAGTCGGGTATCTTGCAACTAAGTAAAACTAATACTCTGGACTCTAGCGGAACATACTACTAACTGAGGTATCTTCGTGAATCCGCCAGATAGTCTCCCCTAATAAATTAGCAACTGATAATACTACTAATTGGGGGAAGCGATCGCTTTCTGGTATGGGAATTGTATTGGTGACAATTACTTCTTCAAACAAGCCACTAGACAATCTTTCAACTGCTGGAGGAGAAAATACTGCATGGGTAGCACAAGCATACACTTGACGCGCCCCTTCGTCACGCAATAACTTAGCACCAGCAGCGATTGTCCCACCAGTATCAATCATGTCATCAACCAAAACTGCGGTTTTGCCTTTGACATCACCAATAACATTTAAAACTTCAGCAACGTTGTGTGCTTGACGACGTTTATCAATAATAGCTAGTGGTGCATCATTGAGCTTTTTGGCAAATGCTCTTGCTCTCGCTACACCACCAACATCAGGAGAAACAACGACAATGTCATGCAGTTGTTTGCTGACTAAATAATCTAAAATAACAGGCGAACCGTAAACATGATCAAAGGGAATATCAAAATAACCCTGTATTTGTGCAGCGTGTAAATCCATTGCTAACACACGGTTAGCACCTGCTTGGGTAATCAGGTTAGCCACCAACTTAGCTGTAATAGACTCTCTACCTGCTGTTTTACGATCAGCACGAGCATATCCATAGTAAGGAATTACTGCTGTTACCTGTCGCGCAGAGGCCCGCCGACAGGCATCAATCATAATCAGTAATTCCATTAAATGATCGTTTACAGGTTGACAGGATGGTTGAATCAGATAAACATCACAACCCCGAATTGATTCCTGAATTTGAACATATAGTTCCCCATCCGCAAATCTTTTGCGAATCATGGGGCCTAAGTCCATACCCAGGTAACGAGCGACTTCTTGAGAAAGTTGTATATTGGCAGAGCCAGAAAATAGCCGCAGGCGATGATTTTCGGTCGGGCCTGTGGCTGCTGGCTGCACTTTTAAAGTTGCAGAACTGAGTACAGCAGATCCTCGATGTGCATTCATGGCAATCTTAGCATTAGATATTTAGTGGATTTAACTGAAAGAGTCTCAAAAAAAACATCTGTGTGTTTTGTTAAAGCTTTCATAAATACTTTAAATATTTCTCAATATAATGATCACCTGCTCATTTTTTAGCCTTTATGACAAACAAAGCATTCTACAGATTAGCCGATGCTAAATCCAGAAACTAATCTCTTAATTAAACTTGGTTGATGATAATAACCACCAAATTTTTCCGAGGTTAGTGCGCATATAATACCGCTTTTACCCATTATATTGCTATCTGAGGGTCAATCAATTGTGAATTTTAGATTTGCTATTTTTAGGTTGGCTGTACCCACTTTTGGGATACAGCTTGGTGATTTTAGATTTGTGCCACCCAAGAGGGACGGGGATGATACTGGAAAACCAATCCAAAATCTAAAATTGCCACAGTCAACTATTCACGATTTAGCTGAATTGAGGATGATAGCAATCACCAATGCCAAAAACACCAACTAACAAATGTCTGAAGGACATCTGAACGTTCGTTCAATATTCTATAATAATAGTCGCAGAATTATAATATAAACTAACAAGCTAGGTTTTTAGTTGTAAATTACAAAAAATTCTTGATTTGCAGATTCATGAGAACTATAACTTAATTGACTTGTAGCTGATGAGTTACTGACTCCAGGGTGAAAAGTTGCTGGTTTAGGAGTTATGCGATCGCTTAGTAGAAAGCTCATACAAACACGAAGATAGTCAAAATCAAAGTTGTTGAGACTGTAGACTATTTGCGGTTAACAGACGAACACAAAAAATTCCTAAAGATTTTCTAGGTCTTGTATTTGTCTGAGCCATAGTTTTTGATGAGAGTAAATCATAGATAGGTGCTAATCGATTACCCTTCAGGATAAAGAGTAAGGTAATACTGCCAATTTTTGTGATAATTGGGGATTGAGCTAATTACGAAAATTTTTTGCTATTTTTCACAAGCTTATTCAGGTTGGTGAGATATGTTGAAAGGGTTTTTTACTACCCTGGAAAAATTAGCTTCGAGTTGGGGAACTATACTAAGACTATCAACGAAGCTGTAATCTGAGAAGCCGAGCTAAATTCTACCACGGCAATTAAAATCATTAAAACAGTATTTCTATAGAATTTTAAAATTTAAGTTATGAAAATTTTAGTGAATTTTCACAAGCAGACAAGATTAGAGAGTAATGTAAAGCCCTTCTCTACGAGAGGCTACGCCAACGGGCATGGCTGCGCTTAGAGCGTTAGCAGGAGGATGAGTAGTGTACTGAGTCAAAATACTCACTGAGGAAATCTAGTCTAGCGAAGCGTCACCCCACTAACGAATTTTCCGATGGCAAATCTCACTCACAACTCCTCGCTTTCTACATTGCTTGCAAGTTTACCTGCCGTGTACGGTAGAATATCGCCGCAGGTAAATGTTGGTCGCCGCTATGATTTATCTTGGTGGGTGACTTACTTCTTCCTGAGTTGCCTTTATACTCTATTGATTAATCATGCAACCACCAATTTTAATTGGCACAGTCCTGCAAAACCGTTACCGTATAGTGCAAATTCTCGGACAAGGAGGATTTGGTAGAACCTATCTAGCTGAAGATCAAAGACGTTTTAATGAACTATGCGCGATTAAAGAATTGATTCCCTCGGCAACAGGAACTTTTGCTTGGGAAAAGGCACAAGAATTGTTTCACAGAGAAGCGGCTATCTTGTACCAAATAGAACATCCCCAAATTCCCAAATTCCGTGAAAGATTCGAGCAAGACCAGCGCTTATTTTTAGTGGAAGACTATGTTGCAGGTAAGACTTATCGGGATCTGCTAAGTGAACGTCAAGGAATTGGTCAAACTTTCACTGAGTCAGAAGTCTTACAGTTAATCCGTTCTTTGTTACCTGTGCTGGAACATATTCACGGACGAGGAATTATTCACCGGGATATTTCACCAGAGAATTTGATTTTACGGGATAGTGATTCTGTACCAGTGTTGATTGACTTTGGGGTGGTGAAGGAAATAGCGACTCGTTTGCAATCTCCAGATATCACCACACCAATAACAACTGTAGGAAAATTAGGCTATGCTCCTAGTGAACAAATGCAAACTGGGCGAGCTTACCCTAGTAGTGATTTGTATGCTTTAGCGGTTACTGCCATAGTTTTATTAACTAGCAAGGAAGCAGCAGAATTATTTGATGAAAACCAACTCAGTTGGAATTGGCTGCGGTGGGTGAGGGTAAATCCTTTATTTGCACAGATTGTCAATCGGATGTTGAACTATACACCAGGCGATCGCTTTCAAAGTGCAACTGAGGTCATGCAAGCTTTACAATTAATAGACCAGCCCAGTGTTAGTTTACCTAATTTACCTAATCCTGAAGTTTCCCGCATTCAAACAGTTGCTGTTGGTCGTCGTCCTGATGCGGTAGCACCACCACCGCCACCCAATAAACCAGACCCCATAATTACACCCAGTCGGCATAGTTCAGTTTTAGATAATCCCTTGGCTTTAGGAGCAATTGGTAGTGCGGTAGTTATTTTAGCTGGTGTTGGTTCTTGGGCTTTGGTCAGTTCTATCCGTTCTCAGTCCTCACAGTCGAATCAAACACTACCACCGCAAACTTTTCCTTCACCAGTGGTGACTGGTGGAACGACATTTTCCTCAACCACCCCAGAACCATCTATCGTCAACAAACGACTCAATTTTGACGCGGCTAATACTGCTACTGTTGCAGATACCCTCCAAGCAAATCAAGTTATTCAATATAGTTTTTCCGGGGAAGCCGGAGATAAGTTAACTGCCTTTGTTGACCAAAGTGGAGGTGTTTTACTCACAGTTCTCACTCCTAATCAACAGCCAATTGACAGCAGCGCTCAACAAGTAACAAATTATGTCGGGACATTGCCAAATACAGGTAGATATACTATTCAGTTAACCCTCACTGCTGGAGTGGCTGCCAGCGACTATAACCTGAATGTGGCAATAGAAAAAGCAATTAAAGCAACGCCAACATTTACCCCGACACCGACACTCACACCGACATTTACCCCGACACCGACACCCACACCAACGCCCACACCCACACCCACGCCCACACCAACGCCCACACCCACACCAACGCCTACACCTACACCCACACCCACACCTACCTTCAATCCAGAAAATAGTCCTCCGCCTGTAAATGAAACTCCAAATTTATTTCCTGAACTACAAAATTCACCCTAAGCTATGACGCATTTACATTTTATATTTTGTGTTCAGATGCTCAAAAGGAGCTAGTACATTGAGAGACTCCTTGTCAACCTGAACAGTAGACAAGCCGTAAATTACGACTAAGTTTTGCTCTCTCAATCACGATCTACGAGATAATTACAATGCCCTGTAAGATTCTTGACCATCATCATACAAACAGGACTTGATTAAAAACTTATTTCGGGAGGGTATGATGCGCGAGTCAGTCATTTATCAGGAAATTCTGGCTGAAGGTGAACAACGCGGACGACAAGAAGGACGACAAGAAGGCGAGCGATCGCTTATTCTCAGACTCCTGAATCGTCGTGTGGGAGAATTACCTCAACAGGTTTGTGAGAAAATAGAAACTCTCTCTATTGAACAATTAGAAAATCTCGGTGAGGCATTATTAGATTTTCAAACACTTGCAGATTTAGAAACTTGGTTCAGCACATTGGAGTAGCACAGATAGACAATGGATGCTAATAGCTAGAAAGTCATTTTTGTCTAGTACATCACGGCAAAAATTAAACCTGCTATTTTAGTGCTATTGACTGCAAAAATTGCCCATTTTACCCAGATTGTTTACCAGATTGTTAAAGTCACTACTGATTACTGGAACTGATACCGAAGCTGGCAAAACTGTTTTAACTACAGTTTTAGCGGCCTATTGGCAAAAACATCACCCAGATCAACCCTGGGGAATTATGAAACCGATTCAATCGGGAGTTGGCGATCGCCAATGGTATGAAAATTTATTTAAGCTAGAACAATCGGCAACGGAAATCACGCCTCTATACTTCCAAGCCCCTTTAGCCCCGCCTATCGCCGCCGCTAAAGAAAATCGCTCAGTGGATTTAGCGCTAGTTTGGCAGACTTTAACACAATTGCGATCGCGCTACGATTTTATCTTAATTGAAGCTGTCGGTGGCTTGGGTTCACCAATCACAGATGAGTTGACTGTGGCAGATTTAGCCGGAGAATGGCGTTTACCCACAGTGTTAGTAGTACCGGTTAAATTAGGAGCGATCGCTCATACAGTCGCCAATGTAGCATTAGCTAGACAAACACGGGTGGATCTCAAAGGTATTGTCTTGAACTGCACACAACCCCGAACCGAGGAAGAAATCGCTGACTTGACACCATCTAACTTAATTCAATCTCTAACCAATATTCCTGTATTAGGCTGTTTACCTTACATCGATAACTTCAGCGACTTTGATAAGCTAGCACAACTTGCATCTAATTTAGATTTAGAAACACTATTTAAAGAAGAAGTCAGAAGTCAGAATTCAGGAGTCAAAGTTAATTAGTGGCGGGTTGAATCTCCCACTCTCTTACAAAGTTCTGAGCCGATAGCGTAGCGTTAGCGAGTCTGCGAGCGTCGGAAACCTCGGCTCAGACTTTGCGCTAATTGTACCCTTCGGGAACCCGAAGGGTAGACCACTAAACGCTAAGTTTTAGATGGATCGACTACTCTGATTGAATGGGATTGTCTTTCGGGTTAACTAAGCGCAGCAGTTTTTGCTTAATTTGAGCATCGAATACTTCCCATTTCATTCTGGCGTAAGCGGAGTTTTCATTACTACCAGATAAGAAACCCATCGGAATTTCAAAGCCACCCGCACCTGTACGTCCACCACCAAAGAAACGCCCGGTGCTATCTTGACCAAAGGCTTCTTTGATAAATTCATCAGGGTCTAAAGTGAGTTTGGTAGTTCTCAAAGAACCAATCACTACTTCTAGCTCATCATCCTCATCGTGAACAATGCCGTAAACTACAGCAGTGTGGACGTTTTCTTCAGTGACGAGGAAATCTGCGGCTTGGGGGATAGCGTCACGGTCATCGTAGCGTAAATAACCTACACCAGCAATGGAAAAGTTATTTTGCACTATACGATTTTTTAGCGATCGCTCAATCACGTCCATCACCCGTTTGGAACGGTTAGCTTGAAGAATCGCATTCAGCAGTTGAGCATCGTAAAATCGACTCAGATAAGCTGCTGCCATGAAGTCTTCTTCCTGGGCTTGCATTAGTCGATTTGTATCTGATCTTAAACCGTGCATCAAGGCAGTAGCGCATTTGACGTGCTGGCTGATACTGCTATCTAAAGCCAGTAACCCTGATTGAAGATATTGCGTAAAAATGGTAGCAGTTGCTCGTACATAAGGACGAACATCCACAAAATCTGCTTTTAAGTCTGCCTGTAAGCTATGGTGGTCAATTACTGCTACTAATGGTATGCCTGCTTGCTGCACAGATGAGAGGATTTGACTGGTTGTACCTTGGTTATCGATTAAGACAAAACCTTGATAACAGGACAAATCTTTACCTTTAAGATTTTGCTGTGTCCAACGCTGGGCTGGTAAGTTTGTCAGCTTCACTAAAGCAATGTTTTCTTGGTGGCTTAAAGTCCCAGCGTAAATAATCTCACACTTGATATCGTACTGCTGGGCAATTAATTGATAAGTCCAGGCACAAGATAATGCGTCAGGGTCAGGAAAATCTTGCAAAATTATCAACTGACGCTCATGTCGGTGTGATAACAGGGTTCTTTGCAATTCTTCTGATTTTTGAAAGGCTAGGGAATTACTACGTTGCCCTGTATAAACTCCTACCCCTTCGCCCGTGGATGTTGGCAAGGATGATTTAGTCAGTATCACTTCTACTTCTTTGTCTATTTCAGGCTCTTCCGGATTTGGCTCCGTAGTGGATGAAAAACTCTCAGACTGCTTAAACGAAGAATTCAATTGCATAGGGAAAGTCTTTGTGAATGTGAGGCTCCATTGATTTTTTTAGAGACATAAAAATCAGCAGATAATGATTTGACCCCACACTCTGATCTTCGCAAAAATTTAGCAATATGGGGATACATATCTCGGTATATTTTTTGTCCACAAGCAGTGTTAGCTGTTAACTCAATTTTCCTAAAATTTATATCTAAAGTTACTTCCTCCTCATCTCTAATTCTCTCTAGCCTCTTGTGGCACACACATTAATATAAATATCATCATGATAATTTTTAATAAAATAACTGGGAAGACTTGTTATTTTAAGATTAAATGAGTTATAATAGTAGACTGTTGGATTTTTTTAAGCTCACACTGTTCTCTTAAGTTACAGTGGGTAAACCTCTGCATCACAAGTTGGAAAACAGATAAGCTTCGTTTCCATAAAGATTACCAATGGAGCAATGCTTGTACTCAAGTTTGTACACGGTGCTTGCAAAACAGGTAAACGAATCTAGCACCTAAAAAAGGTGACAAGCAACCCGTGTATTTCAGGCTAATGATTCTAGTGTTAAAGTCCTATGACATATTTTTGCCACTCTTGATGGAGTCCACTCTTGAGGTGTTTGCTGACCTCAAAATAAAGACTGCTATAAGGTTGACGAGGAGGATGGCGCAGCAACATATGCGCTTCCTGTGGTGTGCGATTACCTTTTTTGACATTGCAACGGACACAAGCTGTCACAATGTTTTCCCAACTATCGCCTCCACCACGCGATCGCGGAATGACATGATCCAAGGTCAATTCATCGCCTGTGTAGCCACAGTATTGACAGGTATGTCCGTCACGATGCAGTATATTTCGGCGAGTTAAAGGAATTTCCTTGTAGGGAACACGCACATAATGGCGCAACCGAATTACGGTTGGCAACGGAAACTCCGCGTAAAGGAACTTGCCGTTATGTTCAACACGTTCTGCCTTGCCCTTAATAAGTAAAACCGCAGCGCGACGCCAGCTCGTGATATTAAGCGGTTCGTAAGAGGCGTTTAGGACTAAAACCTTCCCCATTGATTAGCGCTCAAGGTATTAGTTTTACATATATTAACACAAATCTACTCTTCCTGAGAGATGAGAATAAATTATACGTTCGCAAGTATTTAGAGGCGAGTGAGGGAGTGGGGGAGTGAGGGAGAAGAAGAAATGCTAATGACCACTGACTATTGACTAATGACTATTGACTAATGACTATTGACTAATAAACTGATCAGTGGTGTGACAGGAGGAAGTGAAAATGTTAAGTCGCAAGCTGGCTTCAAGCATGGCTTCTCAAGAACAGGGCGATACTTATGCTTGGTTCTCTCAACGTGCCTGGGTGGAAATTGATTTAGAGGCGTTGTCACACAATGTTCGACAATTAAAACAATTTTTATCACCACGTACTCAGTTGATGGCAGTCGTCAAGGCTGATGCTTATGGTCATGGTGCGGTGACAGTTGCCCAAACGGCTTTACAATCAGGGGCTAGTTGGTTAGGAGTTGCGACAGTTCCCGAAGGTATTCAATTGCGGGAGGGGGGAATAAAAGCACCAATTTTGATTTTAGGGGCTGCCCATACACCAGAGCAAATTCAAGCGATCGCTCAATGGCAACTCCAACCGACTATTGGCAGTCCCAAACAGGCTTTAATATTTTCCAATACTTTAGAAAATATTCAATTTGGTTCTTCTTTACCTGTACACATTAAGTTAGATACGGGTATGTCGAGGTTAGGTACTAATTGGCAACAAGCAGGGGAATTTGTGCAGTTGGTAGATCGTTTACCTAATTTGCATATTGCCAGCGTTTACTCTCACCTGGCTACAGCCGATAGTCCAGACCCGTCAATTATGACAGAACAACACAGGAGATTTGAGGAAGCGATCGCCCAAATTAAATCATTAGGTATCAAAATTCCTAGCCTACACTTGGCTAATTCTGCTGCCACCCTCACCAATCCCCAACTACATTACGATATGGTACGTGTGGGATTAGCTGTTTACGGACTCTATCCAGCCCCGCATCTGCAAAATAGCATCGACCTCAAACCCGTTCTGCAAGTGCAAGCACGAGTTACCCACATCAAAACTATTGCTGCCGGTACTGGTGTGAGTTACGGACATCAATTTATAGCTCCTCAAGAAATGCGCCTTGCTGTTGTCGGTATTGGTTACGCCGATGGTGTACCACGTAATCTGTCCAACAAGATGCAGGTATTGATTAGGGGTCAGCGCGTGCCACAAATCGGGGCAATTACAATGGATCAGTTGATGGTGGATGCGAGTTCTGTCCCAGATATCCAAGAAGGGGAAATTGTTACTCTATTGGGTGAGCAAGGCCAGGAAAAAATCTCTGCTGATGATTGGGCAGAAAAATTAAATACAATTTCTTGGGAAATTCTCTGTGGCTTTAAGCATCGTCTGCCCCGTGTCGGTGTGATGTAATTAAGCAGGTATGGGGTGTTGGTAATTAATTCGCTTTTCCATTCCCCATTTCTTGAGAATATCTGTTATACTAGGATAGTCGCATTAAGCGGATGTGGCGGAATTGGCAGACGCGCTAGATTTAGGTTCTAGTTCCGAGAGGAGTGAAGGTTCAAGTCCTTTCATCCGCATAAATTAAAATAAAATGAACATAGCTTCAAGAATGTAAGTCATTCTGAAGCTATATTGCATATAGGTCTTCTCTCATGTCGCAAGATGCCTGCTAAAGATTTTTTTCATAATGCAGTCAAACTGGCTCTAGAAAAAGATGGATGGTTAATTACCGATGATCCAATTTATCTAGATTATGGCAGTGTTGAAATTTATATTGATTTAGGTGCGGAAAAAATAATTGCGGCGGAGAGAGAGGGGAAAAAAATTGCTGTAGAAGTGAAAAGTTTTATAGGAAGTTCAGCCATTTCTGAGTTCCACACCACACAGCATTAGGGCAGTTTATTAACTATCGAACAGCAACCAGAACGTAAACTATATTTAGCTGTTCCTAGTATCACTTATGAAACATTTTTTAAACTGGAACTGATTCAAATTGTAATTCAATCTAAAAATATAAAGTTGCTGATTTACGAACCACAACGGAAAGTAATCGAACAATGGATAAGATAGTTCAGTATCAAGAAATTATCAAAAAGCTGATTGCAGATTATGTTAATAAAGCATCAACTAGAGATGATGTAGAAAGACAAATGATTTTTGACACAGAACATAATCATTATCAATTGGTTAATGTCGGTTGGGACAATCAACATCGTGTTTATGGTTGTGTGCTGCACCTAGATATTAAAAATGGTAAAATTTGGCTGCAATACAATGGTACAGAAATTGATATTGCAGAGGAATTAAGCAAATATGGTGTACTCAAGCAAGATATTGTGATTGGATTTCATTCACCATTTATGAGGCAGTTTACAGAATACGCAGTGAGTTAGGATTGGGAGAGACAAGTTTTACTTACCACTAGCACTGAGCAAAAACAAGTCCCCATAATTACTCTGTTAAAATGTAGGTTAGTTAGCTGCATCAAAAATTTGCTGTGCGGTTAAATTTAGTTGGGGAAAAGTAGGTGATGAAATCACGCTATTACCTTGAAACGGTGTCATTTGATATTCACCATCAACTAATTCGCAGATAAAAATAGTAGGCTGTTTAGGATTGCCAATAAACTTTCTTGCACCCAATGCAGCATAATCCGCAATCCAATATTCAGGAATACCCATTTCCTCATAGTTTCTCAGCTTGTCATAGTAATCGTCGCGCCAATTAGTTGATACAACTTCAACTACCAAAGGAACTGATGCAGCTTGGCTGACTGTTGACTGCTTTTGAAAAAGCGGTTCATTGCTAAGGTTGTTAAGGTTTAATAACAATACATCGGGTGAATAAGCAGATTCAGCAGTAGGAGTTTTAACTAACGCGGTTTTGGGAATTCCGTAGGGTAAGTTAAGACGATCAAACTCCACGGTTAATTTACGAGACAAAAAAGCAATAACTTTTTCATGTCCTCCGGTTGGGGGTGGCATTTCAACAATTACTCCATTGTGCAATTCATAGCGTTTACCATCATTGGGATACCATTCACTAAATTCAGCAAATGTGAGTAGTTTTGGCAAAGATTGGGTCATAATCTTACCTCTATATATGTTTTACTTTATCAAAAACTTGACAATTTCTGATTGGGCGGGACGAGTTTTACCTATCGCTAGCACTGAGTAAAAACCAGTCCCCATATTCCCCAGTTAGTTAATTCATCTTAATCGGCATTATCTTGATTATTACTTGGCTCAGATTTTTTATGAGATTTGTGTGAGCCGAAGCTGTAAGCCATTGCTATTTTCACGATGTCGAAATATGCTGGATGGTTATCTTTGTTGACGATCGCCAACGATATCGACCCAGCAATTAAGATGATTAACATGGGTGAGAGTATTTCTGGATTGCAGTCTTTGTTGTTGTGTGTCATAACCTCGCCTCCTAGTAGTGTGAAGCCTTTAGCTGAGTTGAAGTAAGCCAAAGGCAGATAAATTCAGTTTCATCAGCAAATGCAAGTGTGAGAATTAACGCCAAGACTCAAATATCATCGCCATAGCAAACAGGCAAAATAGTGAGATAGCCAATCTGCCAATCCATGTCCAGGTATCAGGCGATCGCAAAAGTGCTAGGATGACGACTATGCCAAAAGCGTGAGAGACAACAAAAGCGATCGCTAAACCAACTAGCATCAGCGAAAAATATTTAAATCCTCTACCAAACCAAACCAACAGTGGATTTTGCTTGTTGTTGAAATTAGATTTCATGGTTATTCCTCCTGTATTGAATCAACCTAAGCAAAAAGCCGGTGAGTGTTGAATCACACTACCGGCTTGTAAACTTCTCATTTATCGAAAGCCAAATGTTTCAGAAATTTCGGATATTCAGTTTTGATTAGTCATTGGTCAATAGTCAATAGTCAATAGTCATTGGTCAGTACTCTCCGACTTCTGACTCTCTACTCAGCACTCAGCACGGGCTGCATCGCCCCGCTACCGCTAACAGCACTCTCTCACACCCCTCAACTACCTGTGAGATAATCGCCAAGCTATCCACATTTCTAAAATTTGCTCGTAAGTTGTTTGGATTTGTGCAACCTCTTGGGGAGTCAAACTGTAACGGTGACTAATATGTCCACTCAGTTCTACGAAGGTTTCGTATCTACCATGTTTGCTGCGAGTAATAAACTCTCCGTGTTGAGTTTCTGATAATGACTCAATCAATAGAAAGTTCATGTGCGAAAAAACTGGTGGTAACTCAACTGAGTAAGATTGTGAGGGCAAAATATCTTGCTTGTTTTTGTCGTTGAGTTTTAGTAGCGGTGAGGCTTCCCAGGGTTTACTTTCTATCGTTAGTTGCATTCTGATAGTGTTGGAACCCCTGATAAATGCTGGTAATCGTGAGAAGCTGTTCATATTAGTCGCTCCGTGAGGTTGACTGTTGAGATTTACACCTATCTATTTATCTCACATATAGATAGCTTAGGTATAATGATAAACATATCGTTAAAAATTGGCAAGTGCTTTTTGAGCATATTTTTTTACAAAAGATGTATTTGATTAAAAATAGTGTATTTTTGATATACTTATATATCACAGAGCTATACTAAACTTAAGTTTTTAGTACGTTATTATACAAAAAGTTGTAATGACTGATTTTAGTCAAAAATTTTATTTCTCTTGTGTGAGAGGGAAATAAGAACTGAGTGGCACGGTTAAAGATTAACTGGGGAAATTGTGTGTTTACCATGAAGTATGTATAAATACCCTTTTCCACACTTATGGCTCGTGTTATAAGAAAATATCTCACATACTGATAATTGAATATATTGTGTGGAGCCAGGATTAAATGATGAGCGCTGTTGATATGTCTCAGCTGCCTGAAGATTTCATCACAGATATAGCCACTAAACATGGTGTAACAAAAACAGAACTTGATGCTTTACTGTTGGCGTTAAATGATTACTCTGGTGCTGAAATTGCTGACAAGCTAGAGATTTCGCAACCTGCGGTGAGAAAAAGGTTAGGAGAAAGTTATCGCAAATTAGGGATAGACGGTAGCGGTAACAAAAAGATTAACAATCTGAAGCAAAGGTTATATACCAAGTACCAAAGCAGTCAGAAAAATTTCTCATCGCCGAGGGAAGACTGGGGTGAAGCTGTTGATGTCGGAGGTTTTCGGGGACGAAAAGTTGAAAGTGCGGAGTTGGAACAATGGATAATTACTGATACTGTTAATCCCTGTCGCTTAGTTGCGGTGTTAGGGATGGGGGGCATTGGTAAGACTGTATTAGCGGCAATGGTTGCTCAAAAAATTCAAGAAAAGTTTGATTACTTGATTTGGCGATCGCTCCGCAATGCTCCACCTCTAGGAGATATTCTGACACAACTTTTAAGATTTTTACCCAATGATCAAGAACCAGATTTAACAGATAGTGATAACAACAAAATAGTACGGCTGATAGATGCTTTAAGAAAAAACCGATGTTTAATCATTTTAGATAATGTGGAATCTATATTTCGCAGTGGGGAGGGCAAAACTCAAGAATGGGCAGGTGAATATCAATCAGGTTATGAAAACTACGGCTATTTATTTAAAAAAGTTGCCGAAGCAGCCCACGACAGTTGTTTATTGCTAACGAGTCGAGAAAAGCCGAAAGAAGTAGCAGCCCTAGAAGGGAAAAATCTGCCTGTGAAGGTGTTACAGCTTTCTAGTTTGGATGTGGACGAAGCTAGAGAAATTTTGCTGGATAAAGGCTGTTTATTTACTGATGAACAGTTAGAGGAATTAGTCAACCGCTACTCTGGTAACCCTTTAGCCTTAAAGATAGTTGCCACTACAGTTTATGACTTGTTTGGTAATAATATTGAGGAGTTTTTAAAGCAAATTCAACAAGAAGGTGCTGTGTATGGGGATTTTCGTAAACTTTTAGAACAGCAATTTAATCGCTTGTCAAAGTTAGAACAACAAGTGATGTATTGGCTAGCGACTAATCGTAAGTATGTTTCCTTTGGGGAAATAAAGAAAGACTTGATGACGACAGAATCAGCTAGCAAAATTCTCGAAGTTTTAGAGTCTTTATTACGGCGATCGCTAATTGAAAAGGAAGGAAATAGTAGTAAATTTGGTTTGCAGTCTGTGGTGATGGAATATGTGACTGAACGCTTAGTTGAAAACGCATTGGAGGAAATTAGCCAGAAAAAAAAAATCGATTTTATCAATATCTATCCGTTGATGAAGGTGCGATCGCTTGATTATATCCGCCATACGCAAGCCAGATTAATCTTAGAACCAGTCAAACAAAAGCTACTAGCTATTTTTGGCACAGAACTAGAATCACATTTACGGCGAATGCTGGTGAGTTTACAGCAGGAGCCTCTGACCAAAAAAGGTTATGCTGCTGGTAATTTGATTAATCTCTTGCGGCAATTGCAAGTAAATAAGTTTCCTAATCATGGCGATATCGATTTAAGCGGGCGTGATTTTTCTGGACTGACTATTTGGCAAGCTGATTTCCAGGATGTGAAATTAGAGGATACCAGCTTTGCTCATGCTGACTTAAAAGGTTCTCTGTTTACGGAAACCATGTCTAGTGTGATATCTGTAAGATTTAGTCCTGATGGTAAATATTTTGCCACTGGTTTAAGCAATGGCGAAATTCGCCTATGGCGTACCTCAGATACCAAGCAAATCCGCATTTATAAAGCTCATACTGCTTGGGTATGGGCTTTTGCCTTTAGCCCAGACAGTAAAATCTTAGCTAGTGGTAGTGCAGATTACACTGTCAAACTCTGGGATGTCCAGACAGGTGAGTGTCTGCAAACGTTAGAAGAACATACTAATAAAGTTTATTCAGTCGCTTTCAGTGCTGATGGAAACCTCTTAGCTAGTGCAAGTGAAGACGAAACAATTAAACTGTGGGACGTAACTACAGGAAAGTGTCAGAAAACCCTCCGTGGTCATGATGACTGGGTATGGTCAGTAACCTTTAGTCCCGATGCTAATAATACAGCTTTGTTACTTGCTAGTAGTGGCGCTGATAGGACTATCAAACTGTGGGATATTTCTACGGGTGAGTGTTTAAAAACTCTTAAAGGTCACAATAAGGATGTTTACTCTATCAGCTTTAGTCCAGATGGACGAACTATAGCAAGTAGCAGTGAAGATAGCACTGTGAGAGTGTGGAATATAACTACAGGTAAATGTCAACAAGTTTTTGAGGGACATAGTAAAAAAGTCTATTCCGTTCGCTTTCACCCTTTTGGTAATCTTCTGGCTAGTGGCGGTGAAGACAGGACAATTAAATTGTGGGATATCCAACGCGGTGATTGTGTGTATACCTTGCAAGAACATCATAGCCAAGTATGGGCGATCGCTTTCAGTTCTGATGGCAATACTTTAATTAGCTGTAGTGATGATCAAACTGCGAGATTGTGGGATGTGGCTACAGGTGATTGTTTAAATGTTCTCCAAGGTTACACCCGTGATGTTTATTCTGTGGCTTTTAGCCCTGATGGCAAAGTCCTCGCTAGTGGTCGAGATGACTATACCATCGGACTATGGAACTTAGACTCGACGGAATACTACCCCTTACGGGGACACCAAGGACGTATTCGTTCTGTCGCCTTTCATCCCCGTGAACCCATACTGGCTAGTGGTAGCGCAGACAATACCATCAAACTCTGGGATATCACAGACATTCGCCACGGTAAATGTATCCAGACACTCACAGGACATACAAATTGGGTATGGACTGTGGTATTCAGTCCTGATGGTAGCACCCTCGCCAGCAGCAGCGAAGACCGGACGATTCGCTTGTGGGATATGATCACTGGTGATTGTCTACAAAAATTGTCTGGACATAGCCATTGGGTGTGGACAGTCGCTTTTAGTCCTGATGGTAAAACTTTAGCCAGTGGTAGCGCTGACAGTGAAATTAAACTTTGGGATGTGTCTAGCGGCGAATGTATGCAAACGCTCAAAGAACATCAAGATATGATTTGGTCAGTAGCATTCAGTCCTGATGGCAAATACTTAGCCAGTGGTAGCGAAGACAAAACCGTCAGACTCTGGGATCTCAGCACAGGTGAATGTGTCCATGTCTTCCAAGAACACACTAAACCCATTTACTCCGTCGCCTTTAGTCCCAATGGGCAGATTTTAGCCAGTGGTAGCGCTGATACCACCGTTATATTTTGGCAAGTCAGCACAGGTGTTTGTTTAGACCCTCTGAAGCGCGGACATACCGCCGCAATTCGGACTATAGCTTTTAGTCCTGATAGCAAGTTACTTGCTAGCGGTAGCGAAGACGAAAAAATCCAGCTTTGGGATGTACAAACTTGTAGACGTTTGCAACCACTAAAATGCGATCGCCTGTATGAAAACCTAGACATCACAGGCGTTACAGGTATCACAGATGCAGAGAAAGCTTCCTTAAAAAGGTTGGGTGCAATTGAAGCAAGTTGACTAATGCCAACCAACAAATTATTTAAGATACATTGACAACGGCATTTTGGCTAGCAAATACCTCAAAAGATATATGAATCTAACTGTGGATTTTTGGTTCTTTGTTCATTTATGGACTTAATAATGCTGAGTGAGGGAGGGAGTGAGGGAGTGAGAGACAAGGAAGGGGACAAGGGGAAAATAATTTTAACTGTTGACCAATGACCAATGACTATTGACCATTGACCAATCCCAATGTGCATCACCACCACAAAAATATTCATAAATGTAGGTGTTGAATAGTGTTTTCATCAATAATTAATCGGCAAAATCAATCTTTAAATTTTTTAGGTTTTTTACAAGACATGGTAGATACAAAGAAGCTTTTAGCTCTACCAATCGCAAAATTACAACCAATAGAGAACAGTTTTAAGTTATTAAAAATAGTTCTGATTGGTGAATACATTAAACATCGAACATTTAATGGTGCTAACAAAGCGCTACCTGTCTTAACTTCTAGTTTAGTTAATGCTGGATTTCAGCGAGTTGTACAACTAGATTTAGAACGTTCTGATTTAACTATTCATGATGTTTTATCAGCAGTGAGAAATGCTGATTTAGTTGTTTTTGCTGGTTGTATGACTAACCAATGGGCAGAAATTGACGAACATAGTCAAAAAATAGCTGCCGAACTGAAAAAATATGGTAGACAAAATGTGCCAATTTTAGTTGGTGGTTATGCTACTAAAAGTGTGGAAGATATTGCCTTAATTACACCTTGGATTACAGCTTTTTGTGATGGTGAGGGTGAGGAGTCCATTGTGGAAATTGCTCATGCTGTTGCCAAAGGTACTTTCTATCAAGATATGCAGCACTTACCAGGATTGTGTTTTGTTGATAAAAATGGAGATTTTTATCGCCATCATCAACGAACTAATTTTCATCGTTCTGTTGCCCCTAGGGTGAATAATTTTGATGATATTGATCAAAACTTAGGTTTGATTCATATCCCTAAAATTCATGATATGGATATTTTTAAAAACCAGGATGGAAAACAACTCAAAACAGCCCAGCTTTTTACTCAAAGGGGATGTCCTTGGGGATGTGGTTTCTGTAATAAAAGTCAGGAAAGTAATCATGTTGTCAGATTAAGTGAAACATCTTTCCGTAGGCAGTTGAGACATTTAAAATGGCGGGGTTATGAAGCTGTTTATTTAGATGTGGATACTTTTACCGTTCATGAAACAGCAGCTAGGCGAGAAGCAGAGATTCTCAAACAAGAAGGGTTTGTTTGGGGTTCAAATACGAGAATTGATAAAATTGATTACGAACAGATGTGCTACTTGGTAGAACATAACTGTGTTTATCTGTTTTTTGGGGTTGAGCATACTTTACCAGAGGTTTCTTTAGCTAGTCATAAATTTAATGGTTCTGTTGCTAGTCAAATCAAGCAAGCCTTTGATTATCCAGACAAGATTAAAAAAGTCTTTCAAGATATGAATAAAGCTGGTTTACCTAGCAGCTATTTTTTAATTTTGGGATTGCCCAAAGCCAAGCTGAATGCTGATAAAACCA
Organism: Nostoc sp. TCL26-01; assembly: GCF_013393945.1. Taxonomy (NCBI): domain Bacteria; kingdom Bacillati; phylum Cyanobacteriota; class Cyanophyceae; order Nostocales; family Nostocaceae; genus Nostoc; species Nostoc sp. TCL26-01. The sequence continues at coordinate 4,836,569 of NZ_CP040297.1, read as the reverse complement.
AAATATTAGGTTATGAACCGACAACTTTAGCAGATGATATGAGTGCCATTCGTTTTGGTTTAGAAGAGTGTCATCCTGATTTTTTAAACTTTAATATCCTGCGATTTATGCCTGGAAGTTTGGCAGCTGATACCCCTAGCCATGACAGTTATTCCTGTGTACGCCCCTGTGGTGAACAACCTATCACCGCCGGCTACTTTTTACCAAGGGCTGTTCAACATTACGGCTATCCCCAGTCTGTAGAACATGGGGTTTACCGACTGTGTGAGTCTGTAGGTAGATATCAGCCTATTACCACAGCGATAAATCCCCAACGGGTTTACGAGACAATTTGCTATGCTGTGCAGTTAATTAACGCCAAAATTGACGCAGGCGGTAAAGCGACTAAGTTATTTATTGACAAAGATTTACAAGCTTTGGGTTTAATTTCTAGGGATGAAATGGGAAGATATGCGATCGCCCCCCTAGAAGATTTTGCCCAAATCTAATTCAGTAAAGTTAAGAAATCTTGAATTAAGGTTCGTTAAATCAAGGTTTTGGGCAGAAAATGTTCAATATCACTCCATAAGCTGCTTGTCAATGAGTACATCTTTCTTGTACGGATTAGTATAGTAAAGATGAACTTTTGTAAAGCGAGGGTTACGGATGTACATTGTACAGATTGCCTCGGAATGCGCCCCTGTCATTAAAGCAGGTGGTTTGGGGGATGTTGTCTACGGGTTGAGTCGAGAATTAGAAACGCGGGGACATTGTGTCGAGCTGATTCTGCCCAAGTATGATTGTATGCGCTATGACCATATCTGGGGGCTACATGAGGCTTTCTTAAACCTGTGGGTTCCCTGGTATGGTGCAGCGATTCACTGTTCTGTGTACTGTGGTTGGGTACATGGACGGGTGTGTTTCTTTATTGAACCCCATTCTCAGGATAATTTCTTTAATCGGGGTTGTTACTACGGTTGTGATGATGATGATATGCGCTTTGCTTTCTTTAGCAAAGCCGCTTTAGAGTTTCTCCATCAAAGCAATAAGCGCCCCGATATCATCCATTGTCATGACTGGCAAACAGGCTTAATTCCTGTGATGCTGTATGAAATTTATAAATATCATGGCATGGATACTCAACGAGTTTGCTACACCATCCACAACTTTAAGCATCAAGGAATTGGTGGTGCGAAAACTCTCTGGGCTACAGGTTTAAATCGAGAGGATTATTACTTCCAAATTGATAAGCTGCGAGATGACTTTAACCCCTTTGCTTTAAATTATATGAAAGGGGGAATTGTTTACGCCAATGCTGTGACTACAGTTTCACCCAACCATGCTTTAGAAGCTCAATATACTGATGTTGGTTGTGGTTTAGGACATACTCTGTACTTGCATAAAGATAAATTCCGTGGGGTTCTCAACGGTATTGATTACGATTTTTGGAATGCAGAAATCGATACTCACATACCTTATAACTACAGCCAAGATGATTTTGAACAAAAACTATATAACAAAAAAGCTTTACGCGAACGGCTGATGCTGCAAGCTACTGATAAACCAATCATTGCTTACATCGGTCGATTAGATCATCAAAAAGGTGTGCATCTTGTCCATCACGCCATTTATCATGCTCTGAATAAAGGCGCGCAATTTGTATTACTGGGTTCTGCTACAGAACCAGGAATTAATGCTCATTTCCGCCATGAAAAACAATTTTTAAATAGCCATCCTGATGTACATTTAGAACTCGGTTTTAATGAAGAATTATCTCACTTGATTTATGCTGGGGCAGATATGATTGTTGTCCCCAGTAATTACGAACCTTGTGGGTTAACACAAATGATTGGGTTAAAATACGGCACTGTTCCCATTGTGCGTGGTGTTGGTGGCTTGGTAAATACAGTCTTTGATCGAGATTATGACCAAAATTTACCACCAGAAGAACGCAATGGTTATGTGTTCTATCAATCTGATCATCAAGCTTTAGAATCAGCTATGAATCGGGCAATTGATTTGTGGTATCAATCTCCAGAAGAGTTTCAACAATTAGCTATTCAGGGGATGAGATATGACTACTCATGGAATCATCCAGGAGGAGAATATTTAGATATTTACGACTGGATTAAGTACAAGTGGTAGGCTGCAAATAGATACTCATTGTGTCTTTGTGTCTTTGTGTTTTTACCACAGAGGCACGGAGGCACAGAGGGGTTTTCTCTGTTCACACTAGTGCTTTTAACAATGCTTGAAGTTTGAGTTGGACTTCGGCAAATTCTTTTTGAGGATCAGAACCGGCGACGATACCAGCACCTGCATAAAGTCTAGCGCGATCGCCATCTATAAGAGCTGAACGAATCCCGACGATAAATTCACAGTTGCCTTGAGAGTCTATCCAACCGAGAGGCGCAGCATATAAGCCCCTCTCAAACTTCTCGTAGCGGCGGATTTCTTCACAGGCTATGTCTCTGGCTGCACCAGCAACGGCGGGTGTGGGATGTAGTTGGGCGACAATTTTTAAGGGATGAACATCAGCTGGAACTATGGCGTTAATTGGTGTCCATAAATGTTGGATATTAGATAGTTGGCGCAATCTGGGTGCTAAGACTTGGGGTAATAAACCTAGTTGGGTGAGGCGTTGTGTAATGAAATCCATGACTAGTAAATGTTCATGTCTTTCTTTTTGACTATTTAACAAGCGATTGGCATTTGCTGCATCTTCGGCAGGTGTTTTGCCTCGTGGTGCTGAACCTGCTAAGGCATCAGTAATTAACTGTTGATTGTGAATGCTAATTAATCTTTCGGGACTTGCACCAATAAAGTTTTGTCCTTTGCCGTTGCTGGTGGAAAATACGTAACAGTTAGGATGAATTTTGCGGAGATTGTTCAATGAGTTAAATAAGTTAAAATTCTGGTTGGAACTCACATCTAAGACATCTGCTAAGACTATTTTGCTAAGTTCACTAGACTGAATTTTCTTGAGTGCGGATGCCACTGATTGCTGAAAATGTTGACCATTATTGACAGATTTTTTCCTGAGATTGGCAGGAAAATAATCAAGATGGGATAGAGAAGATTTGAGAGAGGTAATAACCTCTATTTTATTATGTAAGCTTTGTAATAATATTTGCATATTAACGCTGGCATTGATGACTGTATTCATGACTAAAACACAGCGTTGATTTTTGACAGCTATTTGCCAACGTGGGAGAAAAACTGTTGCTGAGGGAAATGGATAATCTAGTTGGTGATTTTCCGGAAAAAAGCTGAAGTAACAAAAAAAGTGAGCGCCAGTAAAAGATGCTTTTGTGTTACTAAAATTAATTATATTTTTTAAATTAGATTTAATAAAAGATTCGGCTTGAGAAAAACGGTCTTGTCCACTAATTTGTAATTTTGCCACAGCATCAATGGCAGCGATCGCCTCCCCTTTACCTCTGTTCTCAAAGTAAAAATTTATTTCATTTGCTTGCGTTAATTTATCTAATACGGTTAGAGGATCTACCAGATCAATTTCGTGAGAGATGCTCACAATCTGCCTACAATGATGCTTGAGGCAATTTTCTTGCACTGATAACAAAAATTGGTAGAGGTCTTGGTGTTCTACAAAGACGTGACGACGACATGGTGAAACTGTCATGGATCTAGGAATAGTAAATTTTTTTTAAGTTATCTTCCAAAGTGTAATTAATCATGGTCGTATTTCTACAGGTAACATATTCCGTCACCATTTCACCAGAGTGGGGTTAGCTTTGTTCTTGGCGTTCTCAAACAACGACAAGCTATAGCTAATTTTGACTTAAAAATGGAAAATATAAAAGTCGTCAATAGGAGATTAATTAGTTACGGTCAATACAAAACTACATTCAAGTTGCATCTTGATAATTCCTCAGAATCTCGCTAGAAGGGGTGCATCCTAGTTTTTACTTTTTAACAGAATAATAAAAGTCATTGCGAGCAAAGCGAAGCAATCCCAGAGACTTTGCGATTGCTTCGCTTCTCTCGCAATGACATAGAAAAAAAGTGGGATGCTCCCCGCTAGAAGTAATTTTCTTTTGCACATTAAATTTTGAATTACTTACCACAACTGATGACTACCAAGCAAATTTCTCGTCCTCAAAGTAAGTTATGGATGGCAGCAATTAAACCACCCATGTACAGCGTTGCCATCATGCCAATTTGGGTGGGAACAGCAATTGCCTTTGCGGAAAATCAAGTTTTTAACACAGCAATATTTGCTACTTTTGTTGCTGCCGCAATTTTGATTTTGGCATGGGAAAACATCAGTAACGATGTCTTTGATTCAGAAACAGGCATTGATATCAATAAACATCATTCGCTGGTAAATTTAACTGGGAAGAAGACTTTAGTATTTTGGTTAGGAAACCTGTGTTTAATTTCCGGGTTGCTGGGAATATTGGCGATCGCTATTTGGCAACAAGATCCCACGGTAATCGCTATAATTCTGGGGTGCTGCGCTTTAGGCTACATTTACCAAGGCCCCCCATTTCGTCTAGGATACCAAGGTTTAGGGGAAATTCTCTGCTTTTTCGCCTTCGGCCCTTTGGGGGTAAGTGCGGCATATTACAGCCAAACTCAAACTTGGTCAATCACGAGTTTAGCAGCCTCCGTTATCGTCGGTGTAGTCACCAGTTTGATTTTATTTTGCTCACACTTCCACCAAGTTGATGATGACATAGTCGCCGGTAAGCGATCGCCTATTGTGCGCTTAGGTACAACCAACGGTGCAAAAGTCTTGATTTGGTTTACAGCCAGCATTTATCCCTTCACCTTGCTGTTTGTGCTGTTAGGATTTTTCCCCATCTGGACATTGCTAAGTTTCCTCAGTCTACCCTACGCCTTTAAACTCTGTCGCCACGTCCAACAAAATCACAACCAGCCAGAAAAAGTTAGCAATTGTAAATTCATCGCTGTTGCGGTGCATTTTTGGAGTTGCTTATTAATAGGTTTAGGGTTTGTAATTGCAGGTTTTTGATCAATAGGTAATGGGTAATGGGAGAAAATCTGTGTAATTCATCGAGTACTTATTGATTGTGTGTCCTAATTACGAATTAAGAATTACGAATTACGAATTTACATTTCGTCTTATTGCCCGAAAATTTTTGCGATCGCTAGTTACCAATCATGGTACTTGGGATATGCGCGAAGCAATAATTCTCCGTCTTCGTGATGCGACTGGTAGAGTTGGTTGGGGAGAAATTGCGCCGATTAGTTGGTTTGGTTCCGAAACTTTAGCACAAGCTTTAGATTTTTGTCGCCAGTTACCAACAAAAATTACAGCAGACACAATTTTTTCTATTCCTGATAGTTTACCAGCGTGTCAATTTGGTTTTGAAACAGCCTGGGAAGAATTGGGGACAAGGGGACAAGGAGACAAGGAGACAAGGGGAAAAGGGGAGAATACTTGTCTAGATTCTTTCCCCCCCTCCCCCCCTCTCACATACAGCGCCTTACTCCCGACTGGTGAAGCTGCTTTAAGTGAATGGCAAAGTCTTTGGCAAGAGGGATATCGGACGTTTAAATGGAAAATTGGCGTGGCTGATATCACTCAAGAGATGAAGATTTTTGATTTACTTACGCACAAGTTACCAGCCTCAGCCAAACTGCGATTAGATGCAAATGGGGGATTGAGTGCAGAAGAGGCGAAGTCGTGGCTACAAAATTGTGATGATTTGCAAAAAAATCAGGAACTACCAATAGAAATAGAATTTATTGAACAACCATTACCTGTGGAACAATTTTCGCAGATGTTGGCGTTAAGTAAATCCTATAGGACAGCGATCGCTTTAGATGAGTCTGTTGCCACACTCCAGCAACTTGTGGCTTGTTATGAGAGAGGCTGGCGGGGTGTGTTTGTGATTAAACCAGCGATTGCGGGTTCACCTTCGCGCTTGCGACAGTTTTGTCAACAGCAGGAAATTGACGTGGTATTTTCATCTGTATTGGAAACTGCGATCGCTAGACTGGCTGCCCTCAAATTAGCAGCAGAATTATCTCGCAACAACCGGGCTGTGGGTTTTGGTGTCAATCACTTTTTTGCCCCAGAAGATGAAAACTGGCTGGAAAATTTATGGAACAACCCCTAACCTACCTCCATCGCCTCACATATGATGATTGGCTGATTGGTGATAACAGCAGTGAATTTCCCCAAATCACCAGCAAGTTATATTTACAACTTACTCAATTATCAGCCTCTGGCACATCACCAAAAATCATCCTCGCTGAACGTGAACCCATTAAATTTTTAGCTAGTTTCATCGCCGCCTGTGCTGCAAATTGCCCAGTCTTTCTCTGTAACCCCGATTGGGGTGAACAAGAATGGTATCAAGTATTTAATTTAGTACAACCAGATATTATTTGGGGAAATATCCCATCACACATAGCAGATAAAAATAATTACCAATCACCCATTACCCATTACCCATTACCCATTACCCATTCCATCATGATTCCCTCCGGTGGTTCATCGGGAGAAATTAAGTTTGCCATCCATACTTGGGAAACTCTCATGGCATCATTAGAAGGATTTACAACATATTTTCAGGTACAAAAAGTTAACTCATTTTGTGTTTTACCTCTGTATCATGTCAGTGGATTAATGCAATTCATGCGCTCTTTTACCACTGGGGGAAAATTTGTCATATTGCCATTTAAATCATTAGAATCAGGTCAAAAATATCAAATTAATAACACAGATTTTTTTATATCTTTAGTACCCACACAACTACAACGTCTCTTACAAAATGCAGAATTAACTATATGGCTATCCCAATTTCACACTGTACTCTTAGGAGGCGCGCCAGCTTGGGATGAATTATTAGCAAAAGCCAAGTATCATCACATTCGATTAGCCCCAACTTACGGCATGACAGAAACTGCTTCTCAAATTGCCACTCTCAAACCAGCAGATTTTTTAAATGGTAAAATTAACAGTGGTCAAATTCTTCCCCATGCCCAAGTAAGGATTCGCAATCAACAAGGTGCAGTTTTATCAGCCAATCAAATAGGTAACATTACAATTCAAGCACAATCTTTAGCCCTTGGTTATTATCCCCATATTTGGGAAAATCAAGATTATTTCCCAGTAGATGACTTCGGCTTTTTAGATGAGCAAGGTTATTTAAATATTGTCGGCAGAAATAGCGATAAAATTATCAGTGGTGGAGAAAATATCTATCCACTAGAGGTAGAATCAGCCATCCGCGCTACACAAATGGTGGCTGATGTTTGTGTAATTGGTATCCCTGATCAAACTTGGGGACAAGCATTAACAGCAATCTATATTCCCAGAAATATCAATACATCTGTTACAGCAATGCAAACCGCACTTTCTGGTAAATTGAGTAAATTTAAAATCCCTAAATATTGGATTTCTGTAGATAATTTACCTCGTAATCCCCAAGGCAAAATCAATCGGCAACAGCTACAAAAAATAGCTACAGAATTTTTGCAAAAATAACTTGGTAGAGTGAATATATCTTTATGTCTTCTCTGCAAGATGCTTTGCAACTGTGGATTTGTGGTAAAAAGTGATTTATTTAACCACAGAGACACAAAGAAGTTTTTTGACAGCACCCTACTAACCTAAATACCAAAAAATATTATATATTGGTATTATACAGGAGGAAATTGTATGCAAAAAAATACAAGTGTTACCTTGGGTGACCATTTTGAAGCGTTTATTGCCAGTCAGATTGACAGAGGTCGTTTTGCCAGCGCGAGTGAAGCGATTCGAGCTGGATTACGCCTTTTGGAAGAGCGAGAAATAAAGCTTGCAGCTTTGCAACGAGCGTTAACAGACGGAGAGAACAGCGAATTTGCTGACTATTCTCTCTCAGGATTGCTTGCAGAACTTGACCGTGAATAGCTCATGTCAGCATTTCGCCTAACTGAATTAGCCACCCAGGACTTGCTATCAATCGGTCGCTACACACAAAAAACATGGGGAATTGAGCAGAGAAACCGTTATCTTGCTATGTTGGACGACTGCTTTCATCTGTTGGCACAAGATCCACACAAGGGACGTACTTGCGATGATATTCGTCCAGGATATCGTAAATACCACATCGGACGACACTTGATCTTTTATCGGGAAACCGATGAAAAGATTGATATTATTCGTATTCTACATGATCGTATGGATGTAGAGTCTCATTTCGATGAAGACTAACAAAATGTGTTTCTTGAAAGTTAACTCGCCGATCTAAAGCCAGGAAAAAATCTCAATTCGAGCAGCATAAATTAGTTAAATAACCTCTCGCGCTTTTCGCCTTTCTGCACCCTCAGCTTCTCGGCGGTTACTTTCTAGCCATTGGGTAATTTCAGCAGATAACTCTTGCTTACTTCTACTAATAGCATCAATACAAACGTGTCGAGTAATTGCCTTAGCTACTACTACTGCATCTAAAGAAATTTCATAGTTAATTTCAAACTTTTCTAAACCTAGTTTTTGAGGGACTAATTGGACTAGTATTTTATCTCCACAAAAGATTGGTCGAAAAAAGTCTACATTCGCATGAACGATAGGGAAAGCTACAGAGGGATTAGTAAAAAACTCTTGCATATTAATTCCTGATGCTGCTAAGGATTCCTCATAGGCTTCATGGCAAATGCTGAGGATGTTAGCAAAATAAACGACTCCAGCAGCATCAGTATCGGAAAATTTGATTGTCCGGTGATATGTAAATGTCATATTTAAAAATCTCAAACAAAAAGAGTAAGTTTTTAGCTTACTCTCAAAAATAATATTACTCTGCTTGAGACAACTTATAACTTTAAAGGTGAATATATATCTTCAGAGGTAGGGTTGAGATAAGGACGCTGCAAGTCTATAGAATGGCGTTGAAAATGTTGGTTAATTGTCTTCATCCGTTCTTCGACTGCGTTCTTACCTTTATACCAAGCTTCTAACAACGCATTAGCGACAATTTGACAACGATTCATGCCAAAACTTTCTTGTGCGGCAAACTTTTGGGTTGGTTCTTCAGCTAAACCTAACCCTGGTGCTAAAAACTTAGTGAATAAAGGTATTTCTGGTTGAAAATAAGCTTGATGTTCTTGATATGTAGCTTGCAGAATTTTGTGGAGTGCTGGGTAGTCGTCGTGTTCAAAGTAGAGTACACCTGCATCATAACGTCCGTAAGCACAGGGATTATAGATAACTTGAAAAGTGAAGGGAATCGCTGCTGCATTTAATTGCTGGGTTAAGCTATCCATGAGAGCGATCGCTCCGGATGCGGTAAAGTTAAAATAAATCCTCCCCGTACCTAAATCACCATCGGGATGTGCTTGCTGTTCTTGTCCCACATTACTCACAGCTAAGTAATAGCCATTATGTAAGCGATTGTTGGGCATCCAAATTGCTACTGATTCCCCAATAGCCGCAGATTTTTTTCCTGGTTTGAGATGGCAATCAGGCTCGATATATAAGGTTAAACCACTTTTAGTCACTGCCATACTACCATCAGGTTCTTTTCTTAATACCTGCCAACATGGATCAAAATAACCTTGACCATGATTGCTAGCTTGCAGTTGTTCATAAAATTTCCAATCGATACCCGCAATCACATTAGTTGCTAAATTTTGCGGTATTTGGTAGTGACTTTGTTCATCAACTGCCAAACTATTTTGTAAGACACCATTGTAATAGATGCCATAAAGAAAATTCCGCAGCAGTAAAGCTAGATATTTATTCTGTAAGGCAGCCGAATTTTGCTGAAATCTATCTGCTATTTTCGAGGGTAGAGCAAAAGGCTGATAACTGGGATGATGAATACAAAAATGTGGCTCAATTTGGATATTGGTAGTAATATCTCTCAGAGAATTGAACATTGAATTAGCAGCAGATTCTAGCATTAATCAATTCCAAATTCTAAATTGACAATTGATACTCAGACAAACCCTACATAGTATTTAGCAACCACGTAAGCGGGTATTTTCGTAATAAAGACGAACTAATTGTTGTTCTTTATCAGGTTGTGATATTTTATGGAGACTGGCTACCTGAGAGAGGATTTCAGCCTCGGAAACACCGAAAATACTGAGGATAGATTGCTCAGGCATAATTAGCAGATTTTTGGCTACATGAAGCATATAAATATCAGAACTATTAAATAATTTACAGTTATTAATCTTTGATTTGATTTGATTAATTAGAGCTAATCCTGTAAACTGGATAACTTTTACCACAAAATCACGACGATATTCTAAAATCATCGGAAAAGCTTTGAGATAAGCTTGTAATATGGCTATTAATGATGGTTGAATCTCCTCTAATGGTGTCATTGCTAGTTGTAGAGAGTCTTCTAATTCCATAGTCGGATCTATCACTAAGCTGTTAAGCCAAATTGCTAAATAGCTGGCTAAGATAGTGCCTAAATCAAAAGCTGGATCTCCCCAAGTACAAGTTTCCCAATCAATCAATCGCACTAGGCAATTATCTAGTTGATTCCAGCGAGAATGAATTAATATATTGTTGAGCGTTAAATCGTTGTGAGTCAGACAGCAAGCATCCCACTCATATGCTAAATCCGCGATCGCTGCTTCTAAACTCTCATAACGTTGATAGAGAATGTGAAATTTTAACGCTTCACTAGGAACCTTAGCCAAAATCTCTGGAGTCAGCGAACCTATCCCTTGGGCTGGATTATAAAAGTGATAGCGGAACTGTCCTTGTGGCGCAGTCGCCATAAATTTACGATATTCTTTACCTTGAAATGTTGCTCGATGTAACGCCGCTAAGGTTGTGGCGATCGCTTGTGCTATCTCTGGTGGGAAAATATTGTGATCTTGATAAAACTTACTTAAATCTAAGTATTCGCCGAAATAGCTGCGAACAAGGATAGAGTTTTCTTCATCATAATATTGTACTAGTGGAGTGATCAGAGAAATATTACCGAGAACGGGAAACTCTTGTAATAGCTGATGAAATCGCCATTCGTTAAACAATTCATGAAGAATTCCTTCATGATCAATCTGACGTTCTTGTTTAACTAGCAGTTGACGATTATCTGCTAACTTCACTACTAAATTGAAATTCTTCTTGTTACTTTCTGGCAACTCAATTTTATCTGATGTGCCATCTTCTAAGCCACACAGTCCTGCTGCTTGCAGATACTGAATAACATTTTGAGAAGATAGTGATAATAACATTGATTATGTCCTAGTTCGTAAAATTGCTGGGATAATCACCTGATCATAAGATTGGTGTAGCTTTAACACTCTAGGTAGATAACAACAAGTATATGAATATCGATCATGATTGCTCTTATCTATTAATATCTCATTTGTTTTATTGATGCCTGCCAAAATGGCAAAATCACCTTCATTTTTGCTTTAAATTCTAGTGTTATCCCTATTGAATCTTTAAATTTATTCATTTAGTTATCCAAGAAATATAAATATTTGACGCGCAATTTTTATGGTAGTTTTTGATGATTTTTAAAATTTATAATTGATTCGGTTGCCTTTTGGTAAGTAATAATTTTTACTTTTGTTATTTATGTTGGCAAAGGTGATTGATTTAATCATCTTCCAGCCTATAGATACTGCTAAGAAAGCATTTAGGCTGTGTTTATTACATTATTTTTTCTCTGCTTATGACTACATAATAGTTAATTCTAATACACTTTTATGTATAAAATATAACATAATGTATTATTTGTATAGCAAATTTTAACGACTATTAATTACTGACCTTTTAATCTCTAAATTCGCTCGATAACTGCAATAAATACTTTTAACAACTATCCTTAGATAGATGTCTTAGTATTTATGCTTAGTTGATATATTGAAGATTCATCAAATGACTTGATAAAATCTAATATAGTAATCTGCTTTAATTTTTAAACTTACTTGTGTGGTGCGTGCAGCACGAGAGGCAGAAAGTAGGGAGTAGCTGAAAAGTGTAGATTTTTAATCAAGCAATGAGTAATGACGTTAAAACTCATATTAAGCATGATCATTGCTTTTACCTCTACACCCTAAAACCAAAGTTTTAAGTACAAAAGGTAAAAACCTACACTATTAAGGCCATTAATTTGATATGAGGTATTATTTTTATTTATCAACCAGCAGATCGAAGAACCGGATACTTTAGCTGAGTAATAACTATTTTTTTCAAAAAACTGTAACGATGTATCTTAGAGGTTGTTTGAAAAGCGACTAGAAGTCGCGGCTACACAGACAAAACCCACCTACGTGGGTTGAAAATACTTGAGTTTTCATGAGTCTGCGTAGGCAGACTTTGCCTGTGTATTAGCGAATTATATTCGCCCTGCGTAAGTCCTATAAGTTTTATTGAATTCTCGCGTTGTATCTTTACATTAAAACAATACAAAAGTACTATAAATTGACAATAACTATCTAGACACAATTAACTGATTAACCAACACTACCAACGACAGCATCCCTAAGATAGTCATTAATCCAGCAGGCATAAACTTGCGTGTTTTATTCAATCTGAATGCAAAAACCACTACCAAAATAGCATTAACAACAATTGCTAAAATCAATCCCCAGGTATTTCCTTGGATTTGGAGGTAAGCAGCAAAAATTAACAATAAACCACTAACAATACCACTGAAGAGAGAAACTTGACTACGAGCCTGAAAGTAGCCAATAATGCCACCAATAATCGCTAGAGTACCATAGGCGATCGCTGCAATTATACTTAAATTCATGGTTAAACCTTGTTTAGTCAATAGTCAATAGTCATTAGTCATTAGTCATTAGTCAACAGTCAAAATTATTTTCCCCTTGTCCCCTTCCTTGTCTCTCATTCCCTCACTCCCTAACTCTCTCACCCCCTAAAATCCTCGTGATGTCGGCAAGTACTTCTTTCTCTCCCCAGGTGCAATTTCTGCAACGCCAAGCAGCCTCACTTTTACTTTATCAGTCAGTTCTCCAGACTGATATCGGGATGGCATTTCTGGAACTGTTGCAAGCCATACGTTACAATGACGCGGATGCTAGAGGTTGCCTACAAGCCTATGGCAATTATTTCCACAAATTAGCTAACAGCAAGCAAAATTGGGAAAATTACCTGATTTCTCATATTCTCATAGATGAGAATCCTTTTAGTCGGCTGGCACAAAAGCAAAAATTTGCCGACTTACCACCAGCATTGGTTGCCGCCACCAAGCATGATTTACAAGTTTTGCAGCATCTGTATGAATGTAGTAGTGCAATTTTGAGTCAGTGGGTGCAAACTGTAGCTCATTTACCCATTTCTCCTGTAGTCTGGTATCTGGAACAAGAACACACCGGATTTTCCTTACAGCATCTAGAAAATTGGGCAGATGGTATAGAAGATTTAGCAGCTTATTATTACCAATATGGTGTAGGTTTATTTGCTCAATACCGTGCTTTACGTTGGCAAGATGGAAAATTTGTGGGTATTCCCCACCCAGATACAGTAACGTTGCATCAACTTGTGGGGTATGAGTGGCAACAAGAAGCTTTATTAAAAAATACAGAATTTCTCTTATCAGGACAGACAGCACTGCACGTATTACTTTATGGTAGTCGCGGGGCTGGCAAATCTTCTCTAGTCAAAGCTTTATTAAATAAGTATAGCGATCGCCACCTGCGGTTACTAGAAGTGACAAAATCAAATTTACAAGATTTACCAACTATTGTGGAACACTTACGAGAAGTCCCACAGAAATTTATTATTTTTGTTGATGATTTATCCTTTGAAGAGGATGATGACGCTTTTAAAGCGCTGAAGGTAGTGTTGGAAGGCAACCTCACAGCACGCCCACAAAATGTAGTTGTCTATGCTACATCTAACCGCCGTCATTTAATTCGAGAATTTTTTGTCGATAGACCAAATCCCAAGGATCAAGAAGAAGTCCATGCTGGGGATACGATGCAGGAGAAACTTTCCTTTAGCGATCGCTTTGGTTTAACTTTAACCTTTGAAGTTGCCGATCAAAAAACATATTTACAAATAGTCAAGCATTTAGCAGCACAAGCCGAAATTACTCTGAGTCCAGAAGATTTAGAATATCAAGCATTACAATGGGCAACACGCCATAATGGTCGTTCAGGCAGGACAGCAAGACAATTTGTTGACTTCTTGCAAGCAGACATAGCACTATTTGGCGCAAATCACAATCCTGTAGATGGCCAATCATGAAAATAATTGTTGCATGATTTCAATATTTTGTTACTTTCACAACAATCTTATGCACAAACACATACAACTAAAGATGTCAGAGCAAAACTATGAGGCTGCATCAATTGATAAGTTGCCTATTCTAAAACCTAACTACGCTAAAAATCAGCAATATGCAATCAGTAATAGTCAGTAATCGGTTTATCTTAGGCATAGTTGCCTTTAGTGTGAGTTTTGGACTGAGTTTAGTCCCCAAATGGGATTTTAATCAAGCTTTTTTCACAGGTTCAATTACAGTCATTGCCACCTATGCAGCCGCTTTATTTGTAGATAGGCGACGCAGAAATTATGAACTACTACTTTTAAGTTCCCTGCGTAAGCATATTAAAGAAATGGAGGGACTAAAATCTCGTGTAGTCAAAGAAATTGAGCAACTAGAAGCTCATCGTAGTCTACTATATGCAGAATCAAAACAACTGCAAAATCAAATTGTAGATTGTCGTCACCAAAGAGATAGCCTGCATCGAGATTTAGGGAATTTCGCCAGTCAAAAAAAGCAATTAGAATTAGATGCTAATAATATAAAAACTCAAATTCGCAACTTAGAGCAAAATCAAGTAGAACTAAATAATGCCTTATCAACACTGACAGCAGAAAAACGTCAGGTAGAATCTAGTATTTATACTCATAGAACAGAAGTTACCCAGTTACAAAACCAAATTAACGACCTCCAAAGAGAAAAACAAGAAGTTGAAAGTAGTTTAACCTTGTTAGGTAGAATTAAACCACAGCTAGAAGAAAAACTCTATGAATTACGCATTGAAATTCAAGATTTAGAAATAGAGAAAAATCATCGAAATCAATCTATAGTAGATGCCAATAACGAAAAAGCGACGATAATTGCCAGTCTCACCTCTCTGCAAAATCAAAGCACTCAACAACAATCTGTATTACAACAAATACAAAACCAAATTACGCTTTTACAACAGGAACGTGACTTTCTCCAAAGTCAAGTATGGGAACTACTACAACAAATAGAAACTTTTAATCAAGAACCTACAGAGGAAATTTCATCTACAGAAAGTATCGACTTTGGACAATTTTCCAACTTACTAGAAAATCTAGATACAGCAGAAGATATACCCGAAACATGGCATCAGTTTTTCCAGCAATTAACGGAGTATGAAATCCAAGTATTAAAAGCCATTGTCGAACAAGATAATCCCAAGGCAGTCATTAAAAAAATTGCTGAGGCTAATATTACTATGCCTAATCTGTTAATTGATGCAATTAATGAACGAGCTAATGATACGATTGGGGAGTTAATTATTGATACAGATTTAGAATCACCAGCAGTTTATCCAGAATACAAAATAAATACCAGACAAATCATCGCCTTATATGAAAAATTAACAACTAGACACGTCTCATCAAATTAAATATATCTACCTCGTTGTAAAATTCTTAAATATCAAAAGACTAGGGGCTAGAGATGAGAGTATTTTACTTTTAACTCAGCACGCTGCTCATCGCCCCGCTACCGCTAACAGCACTCATCACTCATTACTCTATCACTACATGGCAAAGCTGAAAATCTCGAAAAAAACTTCTACGGCTTTAATAAATTCTCTGGGTGCAGGTGTGGTTCCCAGATTAGGTGTTGAACATATAGCAGTTGGTCGAGAACAAGAACTTAAAAGCCTATTACAAAACCTCGATGATATTGCTGAAGGGGTTGCCGCATTTCGGTTTATAATTGGCAACTATGGTTCGGGAAAAAGCTTCATGCTCCAGATGCTTCGTAACCGAGCAATGGAGTTAGGTTTTGTTGTAGCTGATGCTGATTTATCTTCAGAACGCCGCCTAGCCGGCAGCAACAATGAAGGTTTAGCAACTTATCGAGAATTAATGAGTCACTTGTCTACAAAAACTCGTCCCGATGGCGGTGCTTTAGTTTCCATTTTAGAAGGTTGGATTAATAAAATTCAGCAAGAAGTAGTAAAAGAAACTGAACTCCGTCCCAACGATGAAGGTTTTGATGACCAAGTAGAAGCCAAAATTAGAGAAGTAGTTCAGTATATAGAAGACTTAGTTCACGGGTTTGATTTTGGTAGTGTAATTGTTGCCTACTGGCGAGGTTATCGCTTAGATGATGATGATTTAAAGAACTCTGCCTTGCGTTGGCTAAGAGGCGAATTTAACACTAAAACTGAGGCTAGATCCGCTTTAGGTGTGCGCGTAATTATTGATGATGATAGTTGGTATGACTATATCAAATTGCTAGCTAAATTTGTCGCGGAAATTGGTCACAAAGGACTGTTAATCATGTTAGATGAAGCAGTCAATCTTTATCAAATATCAACTACAGTCACCCGCGAAAAAAATTATAATCGACTGCTCACAATGTTTAATGACACCATGCAATGCAAAGCCGAACATTTAGGTATTGTTGTTGGTGGAACCACTAAATTTTTAGAAGACCCCAACAGGGGACTTTTCGCAGATCAAGCTTGGCGTAGACGCACCAAAGAAAGCCGTTTTACTACCCAATCTGATGTACAAGAATTTTTAGGGCCAGTTATCCGCCTTAACCCTTTAAGTGAAGCCGAAATTCTGACACTTTTGCAACGTCTAACTGAGATTCATTCTTTGCATTTTGGTTATGATAAGACTTTAACCAATCGGGAATTACAAGAATTTGTCAAAGAAATTGTTGGTCGTTTAGGTGCAGAAGCACTACTCACACCAGGAGAAATTGTGCGAGATTTTATTAGTGTGTTAAATATCCTACATCACAATCCAGCTATTAAGTTTACTGAACTGATTCATGGAGATAGTTTTAAACCGACTACTGTGGGTCAAGATGCACAAGTTAGCGATGATAATGCGGCTGAATTTAGTTTGTGATTATGACAATCCAGAATCAGAAGAAGCAGTAGGTTGGGTTGATGTAAGGAAATCCAACATCAAGATCGGTATTGGGTTGCGCTCCGCTTAACCCAACCTACATTGTTTAGTGTTCTAGCTTTGATTTTTGAAAGAATCTAGCCATTCTCGCACCTGTTCGCGGGCAATATCTCGACCACCAAGACCAAAGGCTAAAGCAATAGCCACAGCGATCGCTCCCAACAACAAGCCAAATGCTAGATTAACAATATCACTAGCCACGCCAATTTGCTGTAACGCCATAGCGGAAACTAAAGCGATAATTGCAATTCGGGCAACTTGAGCTAAAATTCTCGCTTGTCTGTCACCAGAACTGCTAATGAGGTTAAACGCCAGATTAGCTAAAAATAACCCGATCGCAAACACTACCAACCCAGCTAAAATCCGCCCGATAATCACCAAAATACCAGTTACCAGAACCGTCAGTGCGGGAATATTCAAGATATTGACAGCCGCGACAGTGGCAAATAAGACAATCCCCACCAACACAATAACACCGGCAACTTCTGACGGTGTACGAGTGGGAATACGAGTTGTAGCTTCACCATCAGCCACTGGTCGAGTTGTGGGTATAGGTAAACCCAAGATGGCAAAAATATTATTGAAGCCCAAACTGGTGAGGATGCTGGTGACTAAATCCCCGACAAACCGTCCCAAAAAGAAAGCCACAATCAAAATTGCCACAGCCGTAAAAATTCCAGGCAAAGCATTGAGAATTTGCTGTAACATAGCGATCGCTGGCACAGAAATCGCCTCAATTTTTAACGCATTGAGAGAAGCGATCGCCACAGGAATCAAAATCAACACATAAATTATCGTGCCGATAATCGTGGATAAAGATTGCCCACCTGCGGCTGAAGATAACCCAAAGCGACTCCCTAAATGATCTATGCCTGTTGTCGCCAGCAAATTACTGACAATGCGCTGCACAATATTCGCCAGAAACCAGCCTAAAATTGCTATCAAGGTCGCTGCCAAGATATTGGGCAGAATTGACAAAATTTCTGTAATCAGGGCTTGGACTGGTCTTAATGCTTCTCTCAGACCCAAAGTATCGAGAACAGGGACAAGGAATAGCAAAAAGATAAACCAATATAAAGCATTACCAATCGTCTCACTCAAAGACAGACGATCTAAGCTGAGATAATCATCTCCACCATTTTGCCGCAACCGTTCATCTAACCTGACTGCCTTTAGTCCACGAATCGTCACAATCTTAATCAACGTGGCTAAAATCCAAGCCACACCCAAAAGAATTCCTGTGCCTACTACTTTAGGTAAAAAACCAAGCAGTTGCTCAAGGAAATTATTCAAAGGTCGAGACGCAACCTCTAAACCCAAAGACTGCAAGACAGCAACCACCGTCAGCAGAATAATACTCCAAAACACCAAGCCAGAGATTAATTTCTCCACCTGGGGAACATCTGACTGACCCGTCACCCCAGCCGCAATCTGATTATCTAGATTTGTGCGATTGAGAATACCTTTAACTACCGTAGCGGCGATCGCTGCAATCAACCAACCCACCAACAAAATCGCCGCCGCCCCCAACAATCTGGGTGTAAACTGTAACACTGGTTGAAAAATGCCTTGCAAATCAGCCACGCCCGTATTCTGAGTTGCTAGTTGTTGTAATGTAGTCGGTGACTGTGCCAAAAATTGCTGCGCCTGCCACCACAAACCAACTTTTGTTACTTGGTATATTCCTTGCCACGTTGTATTCATGTTTTCCGGAATTATATAGTATGCAGCAGAACACTGGTAATACTAATAGAGCAGATTGTGATCCACAATACTAAACTCTAGGTTTTTAAAAGTGTTTTGCGTTTTAATTTACCAAGCAATATATTATGAAGAGTGGGTCACAAGAGTAATTTTTTACAAAGAAAAATACCTAATAATCACACTGAATTTTTAAGCTTTGAATTTTGCGGAAAGTAGGCGGTGTCGGTTTCCGTCCCGCCTAACTTTCCAAGACGAATTTTGAATTTTGAATTGACATTATCCCCATGTCTCAAGTTTTAGAACAATCAATTCAAATTAACGCCACAGCCACAGTTGTGGAACGTTGTATTACCGATTTAACCCTGATGCACCGTTGGCTAAACCCCGTTCTACGCTGCGAACCTGTGGGTGAAACCTGGAGTACAGATATAGGTGCTAAAAGCCGCTTTATAATTCAAATCCCCCTACTACAACCCACCCTCGACACCATCGTTGTCGAAAGGCAACCAGGCGTGGTAGTGTGGGGGTTTAAAGGATTTTTTCAAGGAAGCGATCGCTGGGAATGTCAACCCATAGCCCAAGGAACTAAACTCATCAACCGCTTTGAATTCGACATCCCTAACCCCCTAGTAAGCTGGGGCTTCAACACCTTCGCCGCCACGTGGACACAACAAGATATGCAAGCCCAACTCCGCCGACTTAAACGTGTCGCAGAAAGTCAGTGAATTGGTCATTGGTCAATAGTCATTAGTCATTAGTCATTAGAGGATGTTTTAAAAGTCCTTAATCATGTATCAAATACTTTCAGATCCTCCTAAATCCACGCCAGTCGCCTCAAGTCGGGAAACCCGCCCACGGCGCTGGCTCCCCTTCAAAAGGGGGACTTTGATTATAGTTCCCCCCTTTTTAAGGGGGGTTAGGGGGGATCGATAAGTGCTTAAAATCACAGTCAACCACTTTTCAAACAACCTCTTAGCATTTCTTCTTCTCCCCTGCACCCCTGCACCCCTCACTCCCTCACTCCCTCATCTCCTTCAGCAACCACCGAATACTCATTGCATCTTCGGCATCTGGGACATTTTCCAGGTATATTTGTAAGTCTTTCGTAGCCTGGGGATAGTAACCTAGTTGATAGTAGAGAAAACCGCGATCGCGTAATTCGGAAGTTGCATCAGGAAATAGCAACAAAATTCTTTCAACTACAGCTAAACTCTTTTCTATCTGCTGCTTTTTTAAGTAAATATACTTCAAATTAGTCAGAATTCTTGCTAAAAATTGCCGTTTACTAACTGTAGCCAAAAATTCTGGTCGTAAAGTCACGGGTTGTTGAAACATCTGTGTCAGTTTATCTTGACAATCTGCTGCAAACATCACCTCACCGCGATTAAACGCATCGACGAAAATTTCCATCTCCGAAATAGCCGGACGAATGAGAAAATGTCCTGGCATTCCCACCCCTTCCATAGGAAAATCAATCCTACGGGCAATCTCCAAATAAACTAAGGATAAAGTGATCGGAATACCCAATCGACGGTCAATTACATCATTGAAAAAGCTGTTACGCGGATCGTAATAGTCCGTTTGATTCCCGACAAATCCTAAATCATCAAACAGATATTGGTTGATACTCTGAATCACCCGCAATGGATACCGTGAAGATGGCAACCGTTCTCCCACCTCATCCGCCATTGTATCAAGAGCGTTTAAATATTCCTCTACATCCAATTCCGGGTATTCTTCCTGAGCAACATACAAAGCAGCCTTTGCTAAGTCAATATACTCGTCAGGTTGCTGAATCTCTTGATAAAAATACTGTCGTGCTGACGAGAAATTCATAAGCTAATCCTGCGTTGAGGTCATTAACACACAAAAAAGAGGTCTATCTAGACCTCTTTCATAACTTAACTATAATAATTCTCGACCTATAGCAATTACCGCAAGCCTGCATTAGCACCTTGCTTACCAGTTGCCAATTCCACTTTGATAATTTTGCCACCCGCTTTTTGAATACGTTGCTGTTCGCGGAACCAATTTTCATAAGGAACTAGCTTAGTGAAATAGGTGTTTTGTAGTTCGCGCTGGGTACGAATACGGCTTTGGCTAGGAACAAGAGCGGTAATTTTAAACAAACGAGCCATGATCGGAAATCTCCTATTGGTATCTGGGAAAATTCTTTATCTCAAAAATTCTGAAGCGAAATCTTTAAATTAATCAATCAAAGGCTGGAAATCAAGCGTCAATACCAGACCGCTAATACTCATATTCTAAGCAATAGAACGTCCTAGCACTCACAATTGATTTCCAGACCTTAATTAAACCGCACCTAACTTAACTCAGTGCGAAAATGCTCCTAGCTTAAGCCAGAGGAGATATAGTCTAAGTAAACACCCATTTCTTTACCAGCATCAGCACCAACCAAGCTACCGGTTACTTCTTTGATGGCTTGGATAGCTTGTACAGTAGCGCCGACGGGTACGCCCAAGGAGTTGTAGGTTTCTTTCAAACCGTTTAATACACGCTCGTCCAGGATGGAAGGATCGCCAGCTAGCATAGCGTAGGTAGCATAGCGTAGGTAGTAATCCAAGTCGCGGATGCAAGCAGCATAGCGACGGGTGGTGTACATATTACCACCGGGACGGGTGATGTCAGAGTATAACAAAGATTTAGCTACAGCTTCTTTAACGATCGCAGCTGCGTTAGCGCTGATTGTTGTAGCAGCACGGACGCGCAGTTCGCCGGTGGAGAAGTAAGCTTTGAGCTTTTCTAAAGCTGCGGTATCGAGGTACTTACCTTGCACGTCAGCAGAGTTAATGACGGCGGTGATTGCATCTTGAGCCATGTTGTTAATTCCTTATTTCCAACCTTATTGCAATATTCCAGTTTCAGCAGGGAAACAGCTGCACCCTACTGCAACGCACCTACTACGTAGTCAAAGTAAGAGCCAGCTTCAGCAGCATCTTCAGAGGAGAGGAGGCTTGCAGCTGCATTCTTCAATGCACGTACACCTTCACCAACTGCAGCGATAGGAGTACCGAGGGATTGGTACATTTCCCGGACACCGATGATACCGATTTCTTCGATGGGAGTAACGTCACCAGCTACGATTCCGTAGGTAACAAGACGGAGGTAATAATCTAGGTCACGTAAGCAGGTAGCAGTCAATTCTTGACCGTATGCGTTACCACCAGGGGAAACAACATCAGGGCGTTTTTGGAACAGTTGGTCACCAGCTTGCTTAACTAGACGCTCACGGTTATCGGTCAAAACTTGAGCGATACGTAGGCGTTGCTGACCACCAGCAACAAAGCTCTTGATCCGATCTAATTCGCCAGGGCTGAGGTAGCGGGCTTCTGCGTCAGCATTCACGATGGACTTCGTGACGATACTCATTAATGGATTCCTCCAGTACGAAATGAAACCAGAATTTGATTAAACTGGTGCGATTTTAAATTTGGTTGACTGAGATTATTCTCTCATCATGTAGACACAGCAGTAAAAGAAGTGACTGCTATTGTCTTTACATTACAAGTTCGCTTGAGTTAACACAACTACACAAGCTTTTAAACTCAGCAACCTTACGCAAAATATTCTCCGGCATTCTGTTGAGCATTTATGACTGCTCTTAATACTTTGTAACATTTGCTTTCAGATTCACTGTGATTTTAACAGTGAGCAATGCAAAGCTAGGGAGTGGTTACTAGGTATTGGGGATTAGGTATTGGGTATTAAAAAAATCTTTTCTAGTACCCCGTCCCAGTCCCCAGTCCCCAGTTTCCAGTCCCTAATCAGTGAAGGGATTGGGTATGAGGCAAATCCCCAGTCCCCAGTCCCTATGTTCTAGATTTAGCGATCGCTAGCTCTACTGGTAATCGTCGATGGCGACAAACTAGACCAAGATTGTTTCACTAAATCAGCTGCTGCTTGTACGCTACCCAGGTAGTTACCTGCGGGTAGTGATGGGAAGCGGGGGTAAGGAACCACATCTTCACCGAAGTAGCGGCTATATTCAGCGCTACTCACAATTGTGTCTACAGCAGCCCGCAAACCGCTATCAGCTAACAGCTTGTTGTACTGACGGATTTCACCTTGGGTAGCAGGCGCACGTCCCAACAAATGACGGAATAGGAATTCAATCACCTTGGTGTTGGGATAAGGTGCGTAGAAACGCTTGCGATAGATTTCCGCACTAGCCAATTCCCGCACAAACTCCCGCACGGAAATTTCACCGTTCCGCAATTTGCTATCCAAATCTTTGCGGCGGTAGTAATCGGGTACTTGTCCGCTAAATACATCCAATACCTGACGGTAAATAGCGTTAATTACCAGTTGTTTTTCGGCTTGGCTAGTACCATCAGTCACGCGATAAATGCGCGCAGGTTTACGACGAGTTGTCCCTACACCCACCTCTACAGACTGTCCACGACCATCGTTGTAAGAACGACCCAGTTCAATAAACAAGGGCTTAGTCTTGTCAATTTCTCTGGCCTTGGCAGCAGAATCAGCGATCGCCTTCGCCAAAATCGGTGTCTTGTCAGACTGAATTCGGGCTTGTACGGGCTTAAAGCTGGGTATAACCACATCACTATTTTGCTTAGTCAGTTGGTTATACAACCGTTCTGTGTTCGGGAAATTCGCCGCCGGTAAAGTCGGGAAGCGCCGATAAGGTACTGTATCTTCCCCAAATACCTCACGATACTCCGCACTATTTACCAAAGCATTGATAAAAGCCTTAATCCCTTGGGTAGCTAAAATTTGGTTATACTTGCGGATTTCTGCTTGATCAATTGGCGCACGTCCTAAGAAGTGCTTGGTTCCCAATTCAATTACTTTGGTGTTGGGGTATGGTGTGTAAAATTCCTTCAGGTAAAGATTCGAGTAACCCAGACCTTCAACAAATTCCTTCACCGTGATTTCACCATTACCCAGTTTGCTTTCCCAAGCAGAGAACTCATTCTGAGCAATGTATGGTGCAATATCGCGCTCAAATATCTGACGATAAGCAGCACTAATTACAGTTTTCACACTAGCTTTATCTTTTTTACCCGCTACTAGTTTGAAAACTTTAGTTTGTTCACGCTGCTTGGTAACACCTTGCTTGATGCGGAAATCAATATCGGGTTCTGTACGATTTTCCGTAACTGTACCCAGTTCCACAAAGCGTGGCGTTTCTTCCTTGGTAACATTCGCCACATCTTCTCGAATACTACCAACCCGTAACTGTCTCAAGGCCACACCAGCCGGAGTCAAATAACGTTCGTAAGGAACCGTATCTTCACCGAAGGTTTCTGTGTACTCAAGGCTATCAATGATGGCATCAACTACAGCATAAAAACCTTTTTTGGCAGCGATATCAAAGTACTTGTTATTTTCTTGACGACCATAGGTAGGACGACCCAACAAGCGACGGTGAATATATTCGATCGCTTTACAAACATACAACGATGTCCAGTACATCTTGCGGAATAGATCCGACTTAGCTAAAGCCCGAACAAACTCCCGAATCGAAATTTCTCCGTTTTCCAGCTTGATTTCTTGGACTTTTAGCCGTTGACCTTCATAAACATCCCGACCAAACACTTGCAAGTAAGTAGCTCTAATTACTGCTTGGGTCGAGCTTTCTGAGAACTTGACACTTGCACCCTTAGCAGCTTTCTTGCCGATAGTACTGGGAATTTGGTCTAATTTGAACACCTTCGGCCCTAGAGAACCAGGAGCCACACCTCTCGCACCAGGATTACTAACTTGGTTATAAATACCAGGGCCTTGGTTAATCAAGATACGTCTAGTATCCTTACCAAAAGGAGCTGGGCTAGTGCTAGGGTTACGAGTTTCTTTCGGGAAAATTGCCCCAAACTGAATTTCCAAGGGGTCGTTACCAGAACCATAAGGATGCTGGTCTGGCAATGGCCGCTCGTAAGCAGCAAAGGTTGTAATAAACTGAGGTACTTTGCGGAAAGGCGCACTGTAGTTAAACAGGTCTTGCTGTGGCCCCCAGTTGCGACATTCTTGGGCTTCTTGACCCAAACCGCGCAAGTAAGGTACTGTCTCCTCGCCAAAGTAATCGCCGTATTCCGCAGAATCTACCAAAGCATCTACAAGAGCTGATAGACCACCATTAGAAATAATTGAGAAGTATTTTTGTACTTCTTCCCGGCTACTTGGCCCCCGTCCCAAAATGTGACGGAAAGCTAGTTCGATAACTCGGCTGTTAATAAAAGGTTGGTAAAACTGTTTTTGGTAAAGCGGAGATTTTGCTAAACGACGGACAAACTCTTTCATCGAGATGTCGCCGTTTTTGACTTTAGATTCAATGTCAGATATCGACAAGCTGTAAGCGCGAGTAATATCACGCTCAAAGATTTGCCGATAGGCTGCTTTGACTACTTCATTTTTTTCGCTAGCAGACAACCCAGGCTTCATGACAAACTTGGGACGACGTTCTGCCGCATTGAAATAAATTTGCGGTAGTTGTAACCCTTGTTGGTCAGATGAGGGGCGCTGGCGCAGTTTGTTAGATGGTGTGGGTGCTTTGAATTCTGTGAGCAACACATCCATGTATTGAGCCACAATCTCTGTAGCTTCTGGGTCTTTGCGGAAATAAGACAGTGCTGCTGATTTAATTTCTTGCAAAGCCACTAGGGTTGCTTCACCAGAGCAAGCATTTTCAATGATTTCCCGTAAACCCCGTGTATTCACAGCAATAATGTTGGGGTCACCAGCCACGATCGCATAAGTAGCATAGCGCAAGAACCAGGACAAGTCCCGCAAGCTCTTAGCCATGTTACCAGGGCCATAACGGGCAATGTTAATTGGTCTAAAGCCTACTGGGGTCGGGCCGCTGGGTGATGTGTTGAAGATAGAGCGTAAATTTTCTAGGAAGCCACCACGAGTTTCCACATAGGTAACTGTTCCCAGTTTCATTCCTTCGCTCACATCTCGACCACCACCGACAGTCGCCATTGCCAGTTCTGGTTCTCTGGGCTTTTCTAAAAAAGCCATCGGTGAACCACCAACAAAAATCCGGTTTGCCGCACGAGAAACAATAATCTCCGAATTCTCTGTGAGAATTTGGGCAATTTCTAGACGTTTTGCACCAGATGCAAAATAACTCGCTAGTTCATCTAGTTCACCCCTGCCCAAAAAGCGGTCTTGCTGTTCCGCTTGGGTAATTGTTGCCACAGCTAGGGTTTGATATAGTTGCGGGCGCGCAACTGAGCTTCCACCACTCGCCTTAACACTCATCGGATTTGTAAAACTCCCATCATAATCATTTATGTGTTAAGTCTGGGTCGCTTTGAGGCTTGACACATCGGTGTGTGTATGCTTTGTGAGCTTAAGAGTACTGCCTGCAAAACTGCCAGTAAATTAACCCAGTTAGCTTTTAGATTAGAACGTTTTGCGTTCCCAAGGCTGATTTATTAAGAAGTATGTAGATTATGTATCTTTCAGACATCAATTCTCAAATAAATAATTGCCGCAAATCGACCACAAAAAATGCCAATCCCAGGAAAATGTTACAAAGTATTTATAATTCTCATATTGCCATCAACAAATATCTCGTCCCCAAGCTTTTGAGGGGGCGGGATTTGCAGATCCAGCCCTTTGAAGTTAGCTGATAGAATTGAACGAGAAACCAACCCAACGGTAACTTATGCTAAAAACCATCGAAGGCATTTATCAGGATGGGCAAATTCGGTTCAACGAGCTACCACAAAATGTTAGCGATCGCTCACAAGTTCTCGTCACCTTTCTCGATCCTGGCAAAATCGATTCTGTCAAACTACGCCAACTGATAGATCAGTTGGAGACAATCGAGGGGATTCAGCAAGGCTTTGAGGAACTAAACTCTGGTCAAACTCGCCCCATCAGAGATTTCGTTCAAGAAATGCAGCAAAAGTATGGCATTTCCGGTTGAAATTACCCCAATTGCGAGAGCAGGATCTGAAGTGAAGTTGAATTGATATGATTACTTGCTACCTACGCTACGTCATCGATCCAGATAAGGTTTCGGATTTTGAAGCATATGGGCAAATGTGGATTCCGTTAGTAAAAAAGTTTGGTGGAAAGCATCACGGGTACTTTCTTCCGCATGAAGGTGCTAATAATGTTGCCGTAGCTCTGTTCAGTTTTCCCAGCCTTGCAACCTACGAAAAATACCGGATAGATTCCCAGCAAGATCCTGCTTGTCAAGAAGCATACGAATTTGCACGTCGAACAAAGTGCATTTTTAGTTATGAGCGATCGTTCATGCGCCCAGTTTTAGGTGATGTTACTAGTAGTTGATTGAGGCAGCGTAACAATCCCGTTGTCCGTGGATTGAGGATTACGGTTTATGAAGTGCTTGAGTACCTAGCTTCCGAGATGACCAAAGCAGAAATTCTCGACGATTTTCCTGATCTAACACGAGAAGATTTAAAAGCCTGTATTGCTTATGCTGCCAACTGTGAGCGTCAGTTTATGACTGCTCCATTATCCGCAGGAAATTACTCTTTGATGAAAACTTGTCACTGAAACCTAGAGTTTACATAAGCATTATCCCTAAATAAAGGCACGCAATCACTAACATTGTAAGCGGCGGCGATCGCCACATCACCTTCAAATCCTGCGGCAATCAACTCTTTCCCAGAACTGCATTGTTTCAAATAACCAAGTAAATCTTGCTGGCAAGCCTGGAATGTAGCCACAGCAACCTCAGCTTCCGGTGATAAACTACCCTGTAGATAACTTAAAATTGCCCCAGCACCAAGTAAATCCTCAACCGCAGGTCTTAAGCTACCGTCATCTCGCCACCTTTCCCCTGCTGGAATCACTGCAACTTTTTTACCATACTTTTGAGCAAACTCAGCTACAGCTTGGCAATTTCGCAAGCAACCAGCCAAAGTTGGTGTAGTTCCAGTCTGCAAGGTGAGAAAAGAACCATTAGGTGAAGGTAAAACTAATCTAGTCCCCACCGGAATCTCCAGCAGAGATTGAGGAGACAGAGAATAACCGCCAGTTGTCCAACGTTGTCTATGGCTTGCCAACTCTGCTGATATTGACTTGGCATAATCTATAACTGATTCATCTTTCATCGCGTAGGGAAAAATGATTGCACCGTTATGAGTTGCAACGTCTACACAAGTAGAAAAAGACAGAACATCGACAATTATCACCACATCACTGATAGGCGCAAGTTGAGTAACTCCTTGCAAACCCCACTCACAGCGTAAATCAAACTCAGACTGATCGTAAATCATGAGAATATGAGAGCGATCGCTACAGTTCCAAAGACAATAGGCTGCAAATCTACACACCAATAACTTGCTACTTTTAGGGCTAAAGCCCCACTACGAACTAATATCAAGAGTTATAACTAGGATTTATAGCAATGACGCACCCCAATTTTAGGAATGAAACTCAAAATTTAGTTACGAAGCTTATGTCACCATTCTTTAGAATATGCAAAATTAGTAATCTGTAAATCAATATATAGAAAATTTGCTAAATTGGAGTTATCAAAAACGGTAGCAAAAACCTTTACATACTTTACCTTTATTAGAAAAATCGCAACAATGTAAATAAAATCAAGGAGAATAATATGGAAGTACAAACTCGCATACATACTTACACCCCTGAAGAATATTTAGAATTAGAGGAAAAAGCACTTTATAAAAGCGAATATCGGGATGGAGAGATAATTCCTATGACTGGCGGAACTGGTAATCATAATAAAATCACACTAGCGATCGCTGCGATTTTACTATATGCCATGAGACGCAAAAACAACGAAGTTTTTATGGGAGATATGCGTTTATGGATTCCACAATTTAAAGAATATACTTATCCTGACGTGATTGTAACTGATGGTAAGGCTAGTTATACAGGTATAAATAACACTACTATTACAAATCCTTTGTTAATTGTTGAGGTTTTATCTAAGTTTACAAAAAATTATGATCAAGGTGATAAGTTTACTTTTTATCGTTCTATTCCCCAGTTTAAAGAATATGTTTTAGTGGAACAAAATCAATATCAGGTAATGCACTATAGCAAAACTAATGAGGCAGAATGGATTTTTAGAGAATATAAATCTGAAAATGATATTGTCAAATTACAACATCTTGATTTTGAAATTACTTTAGTTGATATTTATCAAGATGTTAATTTTGAAGAAAAAGAATAATGGCTATTGCGTGTTTAAGTTTGATGAACCTGTTGGAATATCAACTATGTCTACGGAAAGAGAGCGATCGCGTAAATTGATTTTTTTGCAATAAATTTGGAAAAAATTAACCGCCGATAAACCGCGTAGCCTGTCATAGAGAAGGAACGAGCAAGATGAGCGATTTTTCGCTAAAGCACCCTACTGGATCGACACGACTAATAGATAATATTAAGGTTGTCAGTGTAGATACACAGCTTCTTATGCGTGCGTTAGAACTTTTAAAACAATATCCAAGTTCGTAGTAAGCACTTTAGTTCTAAATGACCATTAAAACTCAGCGTTAATAAATCATTCTATTGCCAAGTTATAATCAATATAAAATTCCCAAGCTAAAACTGTTATGAATTTAACTTTCAAAACTTCCGCTAATAATATCCCCAAGTTAACTTACGATGTGCTGATTGAAAACCAACCAAACAGCACAGTCAAGGCAACATTAATAGGTTTACCAGACTGCCAAGGTTTAGGCAATACAGAAAAAGAAGCGATAGAAAAACTTAGCCAAAGTTTACAGAATCGATTAGAAAGCGCCAAGATTTTAACGTTGGAAGTTGAAGCTGAAGCTTCCCAATCACCAAATCCTTGGCTAAAATTTGCGGGTATGCACAAGGATAATCCGCTTTTTAATGAGGTAATTGCTTATATAGAAGAAGAACGCAATGAAATTGATGCACAAGTAGAAGAAAGTAATGCAAAGTTTATTAATGAAATCAATCAAGGATTTGAAAAATCAGGATGGAAAACAAATATAGACCATGTAGATAATGTTGCAAAAGTTGTCTATTTGATTCAACGTAATCAAGGCGTATTTACAACAAATGATGAGGAGAATAATTTATAGTGAGTCAACTATATATTTTAGATACCGATCATGTAACGCTTTTACAAAATTCTCATCCTGTATTAATCCAGCACATAAGACAAAAACGCCCTGAAAGTATAGCTGTCACTGTGATTACATTGGAGGAGAAAATTAAAGGATGGCTCAAAGCAGTCAACAATAGCAATAATGAACCCTTTAAAGTTAACAGCAAATTAGTATGGGCTTATAAAGGTTTAACAGATGAAATAGAGTTTTTTAAGAATATTCAAATATTGCATTTTGATAAGAATACTTATGAAAAATATCAAATTTTAGTTCTTCAAAAGCTTAAACATATCGGTACACAAGATTTACGTATTGCAGCAATTACGCTGTCAGTGAATGGGATTTTAGTAACCCGCAACCACAGGGATTTTAAAAAAGTCCCTAATTTACGTTTAGAAGATTGGACTATATTTTAATTGTGTAAAGGGTAATTTGAATGAACTATTAGTTGATAGTAAAAAAATCATCATTAACTAATGAGATATTTTATAAATAAACCATCCTAAAAACAAACCTAATGGTGATGTACTGAATGTAATTAAAAACTGATGCCATCTGCTAAAAGATTTATTTAATTTTGCTTTTGTATAAAAATAAGGAAGAGCGATTATCTGCTGAAAAAGGAAGAAATAAAATAGGTGAACGGCATTACCATTAATTTCAAATTTAACAGTAGTTTCATAAAAAGAATTTGGTAAAAATGCTAAAAATAAAGATATAAGTAGAAAAGTCGAATATGATTGACTTATACTAATTACATTACTTGTACAGTTTACCGTAGCAAATCCTGGTATTACATATAATAAACTCATAAATGCTAACCCAAACCAAGGAATATTTCTACTATTTTCTTTCAATTTATTAACAGTGCTACCCAGAAGAAAAACGGGATATATCTTACCTGTTATTCCATTATGTTTTTCCTTAAAGGTATCCCTTGATTTAGATGACTCGTCCCCGTCTCAGAACGAGCAATTGCTTTCCAACCCACAATAAATAAATCCTTAAAATCTAGGTAGTAATTTGACCCCATCCCACAGGCGGTAATGCTACAGCCTCGCCTACTTTGCCACTAGAAACCCGTTTCATGGACGTAGAAAGCCAAACAAATAAAGAACGAAAATCTAAACCATTCAACATCATCGGTGGACGTTGAGGAGGTGCAATTTGTCTAAGCTTGTTCATATCCGCACCTTGAACAGCTACAGTAAAAAATGACAATCTACTACGTTCTTCGGCTTCCCTCACCCTTTGCGCTGCACCTTGCCAAAAATCTGTCGGCGCACCATCAGTAATTAAAAATACCCAAGGACGATAGTAGAGAATACCGTTATTTTTATAAGTCTGTTTTCTATTTTCCAACAAATCTAAAGCATACTCTATCGCTTCACCCATTGGTGTTACACCATCTGCTTCTAGCCTGGACGCTGTAAACTGATCTATAGTTACAAAATCTTGTATCAGTCGCACCACTGAGCCAAAAGTAACAATAGCAACTTCAATACTAAGAGAGGCTTGAGCATCTTTCAGCACATCCTCCTTAAAAGCCGCCAACCCTCGATTTAACTCTTGTATTGGCTGACCTGACATAGAACTAGAGGTATCAAGTAGAAGAACAACCGGACAACGATTTTCTGGGTTTTCTACAAATTCAGGCAGTCCTATCGACATTCAATACTCCTGATGAGGTGAATCATAATACTAAATATATAAATTTACTTTATTAACTTATTTATACGTCAACAATAGTGTTTTTACTGAGGAATTTAATTATAACTATTCTTTACTCCTCCTACCCACACCGCACATCTAACTCTGATTGGTTGTAAAATCTTATGCTTTACGATTCTTTAAATTCTAAAAAACGGAAAATTTGTTGATTGTTGTCAGTTCAAGTAGTAATTAATATAGAACTATGATTTTAGGAAAAGGAATCTTACTAATATATGTAATGATTGGAGCATTAGATTTAACTTATGTCAGCTAAAGATATCTTTCATCAATCTGTCCGTACAGCTTTAGAAAAGGATGGTTGGACTATTACTCATGATCCGCTACATCTTAAAGTTGATGACATTGAATTTTTTATAGATTTAGGTGCAGAAAGACTCTTAGCAGCACAAAAAGAAGGGCAAAGAATAGCTGTAGAAATTAAATCCTTTATAGGCGCATCTGAAGTTACTGAGTTTCATCTAGCCTTGGGTCAGACTCTTAATTATCGACTAGCATTGAAAAAAGAAGACCCTGAACGTATTTTATATTTAGCTATTAGCGAAGATACATATCAAAACTTCTTCTCTCGCCAGTTTATACAAGACTCCTTAAAAGAATATCAAATTAAACTTTTAATTTTTGCCATCTCAACTCTGGAGGTTGTTCTATGGAAAGAATAAACTATTCTAAAATTATTCAAGATGTCTTAAGCAATCATTCCGCTAATGACTTGAACAATTTTACAGAAATACAACTTTTATTTGACACAGAACGCCATCATTACCAAGTTTTGAATATCGGTTGGAGAGATAATAAAAGAATTTACGGAGTTATTATTCACGTTGATATAAAGAATGAGAAAATTTGCATACAAAGAGATGGTACAGAAATTGGTGTTGCTAATGAGTTAATTGCTGCTGGTGTACCAAAAGAAGATATTATCTTAGGATTTCACGCGCCTTATAAACGTCAATTTACAGGCTTTGCTGTCGAATAAGAGGTAATAAATTTAATTGATCAGTATTTAGGATCAAGACTTTGTTGGGTTTCGCTGTCGCTCAACCCAAACTACTTTTCTGCTTAACTGAACCGTATTGCGTTATGGCAACGTTTAACGCACCGAGAAAGATGGTGCGTTACGGCTGATTTTTACTTTCTCAAACTTCCAAATCCTTGCACAGACGTAACACACCCTACCTTAATATTTACTTATTGATTGTTGTCAATTCAAGCTCACTTTTATGCTTCTATCCAGGATGATACTTTTTTTCAGACATTGATTTTGCATAAAAATCAACGGATTTTTAATTCACTTAAAACATCTTCCTGATTTTTTAGATGATTGAGCAGACTTGCTTCTAATAGAAAGTAAATAAAATGAGGTGTTTCTGAATTTGCTGAGTGTAAAAATTTTTGGTATGTGCGGCAAGCTAATTCATCATTTAAAATTCGATTGTGAATAATTCTCGCCCATTCAGGCGCATTAATCATTAATTGAGGAACAATGTTAATAAAGGCAGCAATTTGTTTTTCAACATCAAAAGATTCGAGAAAATGAATTAAGCTAAACATAACTTCTGACTGTTGGCATTTATCATCTAAAATTAAATGATATTCAGATAAATACTGCTCATCAGAATTCGCAGCTATTTGAGCTAAAGCATTTTCAAATTGCTTAGTTTGTGATTCTGTTTGCATTAAGTGATTATCTTCTAAGATGGCTATTAACTCAGTTTGATTCATGTTTGCCCCAGTTACCCCTATCCGCTAAACTCAGAAATGCTGCGTTCTTCCTCACCATGTCCGACCCCCAAACCGTTAGTAGTGCTGTTGCTAAACTCTACGATACTTATCCTTTTCCTCCAGAACCCATACTTGATGAACCGCCACCCGGTTACAATTGGCGTTGGAATTGGTTAGCAGCTTACAATTTTTGCACTGGTAGGAAACCACCCAAGCAAGATATCCGCATTTTAGATGCGGGGTGTGGTTCAGGTGTAGGGACAGAATATTTGGTACATCTTAATCCCCAAGCTTCGGTAGTGGGAATTGACTTAAGTTCGGGGACTTTAGCCATCGCCAAAGAACGTTGTCAGCGTTCTGGGGCTAACCGGGTTGAGTTTCATCACCTGAGTTTGTATGATGTGGAACAATTACCGGGTGAATTTGATTTAATCAATTGTGTGGGTGTGTTGCATCATTTACCAGACCCCATACGCGGTATTCAAGCTTTAGCGAAAAAGTTAGCGCCTGGTGGCTTAATGCACATTTTTGTGTATGGGGAATTAGGACGCTGGGAAATTCAACTGATGCAAAAAGCGATCGCTCTCCTGCAAAATGAGAAACGAGGCGACTACCGCGATGGTGTCAAAGTTGGTCGGCAATTATTTGCTTCATTACCAGAAAATAACCGCATTGTCAAACGAGACAAAGAGCTTTGGTCATTAGAAAATCACAGGGATGAATGTTTTGCTGATATGTATGTTCATCCCCAGGAGATTGACTACAACATTGACACCCTGTTTGAATTAATTGATGCGTCGGGGTTAGAGTTTATTGGTTTTTCCAATCCAGGATTTTGGCAGATAGATCGACTGTTAGGTAAAGCACCAGAGTTAAGAGAACGAGCTGAAGCATTGAGCGATCGCCAACGTTATCGTTTAATAGAACTACTAGACCCAGAAGTTACCCATTACGAATTTTTCCTCGGTCGTCCACCCATCACTAAAGCCTACTGGTCAGAAGATCATACTTTACTCACAGCAATCCCTGAACTTAATCCTTGTATTGAAGGATTTCCCAGTCAATGCGTATTTGATTACAACTACCAGATTGTCAACTTGTCCACAGCCGAGTTTGAGTTTTTACAACAATGTCATGGTAATTCTACGGTGGCTGAGATTGTCAATACTGTGCAACTAGGTTTAGATGAAGTCAGAAAACTAATTCAACAACAGCTAATAATCTTGACACCAGCCTAATCAGTTAACAGTTATCAGTTACCAGTTAATAAACATTCACTGTTCACTGTTTACACCCCCACACCCCCTTTTTGCAAATTTCATGTACATTAGAAGTGAGTCTAGCGATCGCCCCAAAACTAGGCACTCAAACTGCCAAAGTGAGAATCTCGTGAATTTAGCAGTGGTGTGATTACGCCTCAGACACTAGCTGAATTTAGCAATTCTGACTACATCGCCACAAGAAAAGTCCTAGCTAGACCCCCACCACAAAAATATTGGAGGATAGTTATTCACCAAGTTTAGGCAAGATTCACAGTTTTTCAGGCAAAAATATCCGGCTTTAGCCTAATACTGATTTTTGCTTCTGCTCCTGCACTGTATCGGAGTCAAATAGCCGTTTGTCTATGATGAACATGACAAGAAGTTAATTGTTTTTTTCTAAAGTATTGTTACCGGATCGTGATATGATTCAGCTGACTGAATGTGCAGTCATTTTATAGTTAGCTGTACTGGTTTCAAGTCCCGTGAGCTTGTCAGAAGAATCAATTGCACCAACCCCGACAACACAACAAGATGCCCAATCTGATTTTGAGAAAACAAAATCAGCACAGGCTTCTATGGAGGATTTTTATCAACTCTATCAGAGGTTGTTGGTAATCACACTTGCTTTAACGGGGATTATATTTATCTCTGTCTGGATAGTTTATTCACTAAACATTGCTCTGAATTATTTAATTGGAGCGTGTACAGGTGTGGTTTACTTGAGAATGCTGGCTAAAGATGTTGAGAGACTGAGTAGTGAAAAAAAGCAGTTGAGCAAAGGTCGCTTTGCTCTATTTATTGGGTTGATCATATTAGCGACTCAATGGCATGAACTACAGATTGTACCCATATTTTTGGGATTTCTAACTTACAAAGCCACACTCCTCGTCTACATGGTGCAAATTGCGTTCATTCCTGATTCTTAGCAAGTCAGGCTCACTCAAGGCAATAATCCCATCCTCGCTCGTTGGGGAAAATGTTTGAAGAATGCAAATGCTTAGTGTCTTAAACGCCTTTAATTCATTTCCCCTCGCCGAATTAGAAGTAGGTCATCATTTCTACTGGCAATTGGGAAACCTCAAAATTCATGGGCAAGTTTTTCTTACCTCATGGTTTGTAATTAGCATTCTAGTAATAGCTTCCCTAGCTGCTACTCGCAACGCCCAAAAGATTCCCAGTGGCATCCAGAATTTGATGGAATATGCCCTAGAATTTATTCGGGATCTAGCAAAAAATCAGCTTGGTGAGAAAGAGTACCGCCCTTGGGTGCCATTTATCGGCACACTGTTTTTGTTTATTTTCGTATCGAACTGGTCGGGAGCATTAATTCCTTGGAAGCTAATCAAATTGCCATCAGGTGAATTGGCAGCTCCCACCAATGACATCAATACGACAGTAGCATTGGCACTGCTGACCTCTTTAGCGTACTTTTACGCGGGTTTTAGCAAGAAGGGTTTAGGCTACTTTAAAAAATACATCGAGCCAACGCCGATTTTATTGCCGATCGCCATTCTCGAAGATTTCACCAAGCCCCTCTCCCTAAGCTTCCGTCTTTTTGGGAATATATTAGCGGATGAATTAGTCGTAGGGGTATTAGTGCTGCTAGTTCCTCTATTTATACCTCTGCCCGTCATGGCCTTGGGTTTATTTACCAGCGCAATTCAAGCTTTGGTATTTGCTACCCTAGCTGGGGCATACATTCATGAGGCATTAGAGGGACACGGCGGGGAAGAGCATGAGGAGCATCATTAACGCCCTCAGTTGATAGCACAGTTCCGGCGAGCATCTATGCTCAAAATGTCGCCCAGCGCGATCTAGAACACGGTGCAGCGTGAAAAAACACGTCTTTACTAGTTAATCTACTTTTGTTAGTTCTGTAATTAAAGCAAGGAAAATCAACATGGATCCATTAGTTTCTGCTGCTTCAGTTCTGGCTGCTGCTCTAGCAATTGGTTTAGCGGCAATTGGCCCTGGTATTGGTCAAGGTAACGCTGCTGGTCAAGCAGTAGAAGGTATTGCCCGTCAACCCGAAGCTGAAGGCAAAATTCGCGGTACACTGCTGTTAACACTGGCGTTCATGGAATCCCTGACTATCTACGGTCTGGTTATCGCCTTGGTATTGCTATTCGCTAACCCCTTCGCTTAATACTTCATCAGAGACGTTGCGTGCAACGTCTCTACTGTGGGTCTCTAAAATATGACAGGTTGGATGATATTGCAAGCCACAAAAACTGCTAGTCCAGCCCAAGAGGAGAGAAATGTTTGATTTCGATGCTACCTTGCCCTTCATGGCATTGCAGTTCCTGCTACTAGCAGCTTTGTTGAACGCAATTTTCTATAAACCCTTGACCAAGGTACTAGACGATCGCGATAACTATATCCGAACGAATACCCTTGATGCTAAGGAACGTTTGGCGAAAGCAGAACGCTTGACCCAAGACTATGAGCAACAGCTAGCAGCATCTCGCAGACAAGCACAAGCAACTGTAGAAGCAGCTCAAGCCGAAGCCAAGAAAATCACCGCCGAGAAAATCGCTGAAGCTCAAAAATCAGCTCAAATTCAAAGAGAACAAGCAGCTGTGGAAATCGAGCAACAAAAACAGCAAGCCTTCCGTGAATTAGAGCAACAAGTTGATGCTCTCAGTAGACAAATTCTCGAAAAACTATTGGGGCCGAGTCTAGTTAGATAAGCTAACCAGTCCGGTTTTGCCAAAATCATTAGCGCAACTGGGCATTAGTCCCAGAGCGCTTAATTCAGTAAACAGTTATCAGTAAACAGTTATCAAGGTAATAGAAATATTGATGACCGATAACTGTATAGTGATGTTTCCTCTAAGGGTAAATACATCACTTGTTACTGATAACTGATAACTGGTAACTGATAACTGTTAAGAGCAGCGCACTTGTAGATGGGTATCATGGGCACATTCTTATTACTTGCCACAGAAGCGATGGCAGAAGGCGCAGCCGAAGGTGGTTTTGGTCTAAACCTAGACATCTTAGAAACCAATGTCATTAACCTAGCGATTCTGATTGGCATATTATTCTACTTTGGACGTAAAGTTTTAAGCAATATCCTGAACGAGCGACAAGCCAACATTGCTACCGCTATTCAGGAAGCAGAAGAACGCTTAAAAGAGGCACAGACTGCCTTTTCCCAAGCGCAAGCACAAGTAATCCAGGCTGAGGCT
Organism: Nostoc sp. TCL26-01; assembly: GCF_013393945.1. Taxonomy (NCBI): domain Bacteria; kingdom Bacillati; phylum Cyanobacteriota; class Cyanophyceae; order Nostocales; family Nostocaceae; genus Nostoc; species Nostoc sp. TCL26-01. The sequence continues at coordinate 4,798,795 of NZ_CP040297.1, read as the reverse complement.
GAAGCACAAAAAATCCTCAAAGCAGCTGAAGAAAATGCCCAAGCGGTGACAGCAGCCACCCTGGCACAAGCAGCACAAGACGTAGAACGCTTGAAACAAACAGCCGCGTCTGATTTAAACACCGAAAGAGAGCGAGCGCTAGCCGAACTGCGGCAGCGAGTAGCCGCCCTGGCATTACAAAAAGTCGAATCACAACTGCGATCGGGAATTGCTGATGATGTGCAACAAGCAATCATTGATCGTAGCATCGCTCAGGTGGGAGGAAGCTGATGAAAAGTAATGTAGAAACAGCCGAAATAGCCCAACCTTATGCACAGGCGTTGTTTTCGGTAGCACAATCAAAAAATTTGACAGAAGAGTTTGGCTCAGATGCTCGTGACTTACTGGATTTGCTCAAAAATTCAGACCAATTGCGAAACCTGATCGACAACCCCTTCATTCAAGCTGAAACCAAAAAAGCAGTGATCAGCCAGATCCTTGGTGGTGACAGTGCTAACCCCTACTTACGCAACTTTTTACTGCTGTTAGTAGACAGACGACGCATCTTTTTCTTAGACCAGATATTACAGCAGTATCTAGTATTATTACGCCAGTTGAATCAAACTGTGTTAGCAGAAGTCACCTCTGCCGTTCCCCTCTCACCAGAGCAGCAGCAGGCCATTCAGCAAAAAGTCATCGCTATTACCCAGGCTCGTCAAGTAGAATTGGAAACCAAGGTAGACAGCGACTTAATCGGTGGTGTCATCATCAAAGTCGGCTCACAGGTAATTGATGCTAGTTTGAGAGGCCAATTACGTCGTTTGTCATTGCGCCTGAGTAACTAGGGTATAGGGGCGATAAACTCAGCCATCTCCCCCACTTTTTCCATTCATTACTATCAAATTTTTCCGTTTCGCAAGAAAAAAAAGATACACACATGAGCATTTCCATTAGACCTGACGAAATCAGCAGTATTATCCAACAGCAAATCGAGCAATACGACCAAGAGGTGAAAATTGCTAACGTTGGGACTGTATTACAAGTAGGTGACGGTATCGCCCGGATCTATGGTCTAGAAAAGGCTATGGCTGGGGAACTTCTAGAATTTGAAGACGGTACAATTGGTATCGCCCAAAACTTAGAAGAAGATAACGTCGGTGCGGTATTGATGGGTGAAGGCCGTGAGATTCAAGAAGGTAGTACCGTCACCGCCACCGGCAGAATTGCTCAAATCGGTGTAGGTGAAGCCCTGATTGGTCGTGTAGTAGACGCTTTGGGTCGCGCTATCGATGGTAAAGGAGAAATTAAAGCCAGCGACAGCCGTTTGATTGAATCCCCAGCCCCCGGTATTATTGCGCGGCGGTCAGTACATGAACCCATGCAAACGGGCATCACCGCTATCGACTCCATGATTCCCATTGGTCGTGGTCAACGGGAATTGATCATTGGTGACAGACAAACCGGTAAAACAGCGATCGCCATCGATACCATCATTAACCAAAAAGGTGAAGATGTAGTTTGTGTTTACGTAGCGGTTGGTCAAAAAGCTTCCACCGTAGCTAACGTTGTCCAAACCCTGCAAGAAAAAGGCGCAATGGACTACACCGTAGTCGTTGCTGCTAACGCCAGTGACCCCGCTACCCTACAATTCCTCGCTCCTTACACCGGCGCTACCATTGCTGAGTACTTCATGTACAAAGGCAAAGCCACCCTAGTAATTTACGACGACTTATCCAAGCAAGCACAAGCTTATCGCCAAATGTCCTTGCTTCTCCGTCGTCCACCAGGACGGGAAGCTTACCCCGGAGACGTATTCTACATCCACTCCCGCTTGTTGGAAAGAGCAGCTAAACTCAGCGACGAATTGGGTAAAGGTAGCATGACCGCCCTACCCATCATCGAAACCCAAGCTGGTGACGTGTCTGCATACATTCCCACCAATGTAATTTCCATTACCGACGGTCAGATTTTCTTATCTTCTGACTTATTCAACGCTGGGATTCGTCCGGCTGTAAACCCTGGTATCTCCGTATCCCGTGTGGGTTCTGCGGCCCAAACCAAAGCCATGAAGAAAGTGGCTGGTAAGATTAAACTCGAACTGGCACAGTTCGACGACCTGCAAGCCTTCGCCCAATTTGCTTCCGACCTAGATAAAGCCACTCAAGACCAGCTAGCACGGGGTCAACGCCTGCGGGAACTCCTCAAACAATCCCAAAACGAACCTCTGTCTGTAGCTGAACAAGTAGCAATTCTTTATGCTGGTATCAACGGATATTTAGATGATATCCCAGTTGGCAAAGTTACCACCTTCACCAAAGGTTTTAGAGATTACTTGAAGTCAGGCGCTAACTCCTACTTCCAAGACGTACAATCCAAGAAAGTACTGGGTGATGATGAAGAAACTTCTTTGAAGGCAGCTTTAAACGAATACAAGAAAACCTTCAAAGCCACAGCGTAATTAGTCATTAGTCAAAGGTCAAGAGTCAAGAGTCAACAGAGAAAAAACTTTGGACTTTGAACTCTTGACTGTGGACTATGGACTATTGACTATTGACTCGGAAATAATATTATGCCTAATCTCAAATCAATCCGCGATCGCATTCAGTCGGTCAAAAACACCAAAAAAATTACAGAAGCTATGCGACTGGTGGCGGCGGCCAGAGTTCGTCGCGCCCAAGAGCAAGTAATCTCTACCCGTCCCTTTGCTGACCGCTTGGCACAAGTTTTGTATGGTTTGCAAACTCGTCTGCGGTTTGAAGATGTAGATTTGCCACTACTGAAAAAACGGGAAGTTAAATCAGTAGGGTTGTTAGTCATTTCTGGCGATCGTGGCTTGTGCGGTGGTTACAATAGCAACGCCATTCGTCGTGCCGAAAACCGCGCCAAGGAACTGAAAGCCGAAGGTGTAAACTATACATTTGTCATTGTTGGCCGCAAAGCCGAACAATACTTCAGACGACGCGAACAACCAATTGATGCTAACTACACTGGCTTAGAACAAATCCCGACAGCCGAAGAAGCAACTAAAATTGCTGACGAATTACTGTCTTTGTTCCTGTCAGAAAAAGTAGACCGCATCGAATTAGTCTACACACGCTTTGTCTCTTTAGTTAGCTCTCGCCCCGTTATCCAAACCCTCCTACCCCTTGATCCTCAAGGTTTAGAAGCAGCCGATGACGAAATCTTCCGCTTGACAACCCGTGGTGGTCAATTTGAAGTTGAACGTCAGACAGTGACAGCTCAAGTTCGTCCTTTACCCCGCGACATGATTTTCGAGCAAGATCCAGTACAGATTCTCGATTCTCTGTTGCCCTTGTACTTGAGTAACCAACTACTACGCGCCCTACAAGAATCCGCCGCTAGTGAATTAGCAGCACGGATGACAGCTATGAGCAACGCTAGCGATAACGCTGGTGAATTAATCAAGACCTTATCTTTGTCCTACAACAAAGCTCGTCAAGCTGCAATTACCCAAGAACTGCTAGAAGTGGTCGGTGGTGCAGAAGCTTTGACTTAAGTACAAGTCAATTGCTAACTATAATTAATAGCTAATTGCTGGTGAGTTTCAAACTAGCGATTAGCTATTTTTTGTATATCAAGATACAGTCTTAATTTATTCATCGTCATCATTTAATAGTTGTTCAGGATGACGTAATCTTTCTTGTGAACTATGACGAACTCGATGAATGCGAACAATTCCTCTATCTTCTTCTGAAGTTTCGCTAACAGTAAACAAAATCCGAAATTGCCGTTTGTATAGTAGCTGCCTTACTTCTATGCCCATATACTCACTCTCTGGTGACATGGAACAACGGTTAGGGAATTTTTCCAATGTCAGCATAATTTCGTAGCACTCTCTGACCCATCGATGGGCTATATCTACCGAATACTCCCGCATCCAGAGAAATATTTGTTCGATATCAGCGATACTCCTGAAGGAGTCGCTACGCGAACGCAGTTGGTGAAATTTCAACTTTGTATATCATATTTTGTTCGCAGCTGCTTGAACGCTTCATCTAGGGGGATACCTAAACCAAGCTCAAATTCCTCAAGACTTTTGCGAATTCCTGCACTTGTCTCTAACAGTTCTAGCCTGTCTAGCAATTCCTGATAGCTTTCCGCATCTTGAACAACTACAGACGCTTTTCCATTGACAGTAAGGATAATAGGTTCTTTTGTTCCCCTAAGCTTTTCTAAAAAGGCTTTGGCACTCCGTTGAAATTCTGACAGTGGGTAAATGTTACGCAGGCTAAGAGTCATATTTTTTAATAATTAACAGATAATTTCATGTTATTTCTTTGTAGATATGTTGTCAAAGTCAAGGCATGGCCAATTTATTCATTAGGAGGATGCCAACCACTAATTGTCCAACGTCGTCGGGCAACAACTATAACTGAATTATTCATTCGCAAGCAAATGATTGTAGCTCTACCGATAGTAGTTAAACCTTCAACTCTTGTAGCATCAGAATTCCAAACAAAATGTTCAGCCCATCTCTGTTGACGCGGATTAAAGAGAGGTGTTATTTCACCACTTAAAGGGTCTATGGCTTCGGTGGAATCAGCTTTAAATTCATTGCAAGAACGACAAGCTAAACAGAGATTTTCAAAGGTATTTTCGCCACCTTTTGAACGGGGGTGGATATGATCATAACTCATAGGAATACCGCTATTGGCTTCAGTAGTTAAGCAATAACAGCAACATCCTTTATCGGTAGCAGCTATTTGAGTTTTTAAGCTTTCAAGAATGTATTTAGACACAATAAATTAAGGAGTTGGGAGATCATGTCCTCGCCAACGGAGTAACACAGCTGCTTGAGCTTTACAAAGCATAAAACGGTCAGCCTCGTGACGCAATTTTATTAGTTCTAATTGTTCTGCATCTTTAATGTCACCACTAGAATTACACTCAAGCAGAAAGTCGTATCGCTCCATTTGTTGTGCTGTTTTGCGACTGCGAACAATTTGCCACAAACTATTGTCATCTAGTTTATCTAAAGCTGCGAGATCAGCTTGAAATTCTTCTGGTACATCATCCCATTCTGGAGGACTACCTACTTGCAAAGAATAAACTATTACATCTTCAATGGATCGACGTTGAGCGTGAGCAGTATTGACTAAACGCTGATAGAGTATTTTTGGAATTTGCAGAGTAATTGTTTCTGTTGCCATTGTTCAATTCCCTACCCATGCTTTGGTTAAACCGTCTTAATTTTAGCGTTAATCCTATTGCTATATTTCTCACCCTTTCGGTGTTTTAGGTGGACACCAAAAGAGGTTTTTGCTAGACACTCCCAGGGAGTCTAAAATTTGGCGCATCACCTCTGTGCAGTACATCCAGTGTCCTAAGTCATCATACATCCGGTCGGGATTAAACTCGACATTGTAATGCCAGACATGAGGAAGGTCGAAAAACTCTTCACTGGCTTGGGGAGAAAGTAGCAGGAGTCGAAAAGGCTTACCACAGCATTGTTTTTCCAGTTTGTCAACTAAATCAATTACCCCAGCCCGATCGCATATCCCTGTGCGAACGAAAAGTACTTCGTCGCAGTTATCGATGGTGTACCAAAACCGTTGGGAACGTGCTGTATAGCGATCGCGCATTCGTTGATGAACGGGGGACATATCGCTGGTGGGGTTGTCTGTCTCTTCAACTTCATGGGCAAAGGATAGACCCGACCACTTGCTATGGTAGATTCTGCCTGCTTCTGGATTGTAATGGAGGAAGTTCGGATTCCACATATCATCAAAACGGTTGGCGATGATATCTGCAATATCTGCAATATTGGTGGTGCGTGTCAAATCAAAGGGAAAAGCGGGGCCATCATACTCCATCTTGTACAGCATCATGCGGACAGCACAGCGATCGCCCAGAGGAATGATCCCTACACGGCTGATATCTGATAATTTGCACTGGTATTGAAATAGCACAGCAGATTGTGGTGGTATTTTCACCCGACTTTCTAGCCCGTTATTACCAATCATCATGGTGCGGAAGGGGATATGGGGATGGAGAGGGTCTTCGTAAACACCTGCTGGCATAGCTTTGAGGGCGTTCCGTACCTCTGTCCACATGGGCTGAATGTTGTACTCGTGGTCGGATTCGTTGATCACCCAGAGTTGGTGTGCGTCTTTTTGCAAAATCCCCAGATGCCCATCATAAAATAAAACTTCCGAGTTGTTGGGAGCGAAGAGATTGAAAGCGGCACTGTATTCTAAATCAGCCCCAGGAGGAATTTCGATTGTTGTGGCGATCGCTCTATCTTCTTGGACAGCAAAGAAAGGCAGGGTTCCTGGCTGGGCATTTTTGGCAATGTAAATCCCTGGGATCAATCCGGCTGTGCTTTGGATGACAGTTTGCAGTTCTTGCCAATAAGGCGCAATGGTATAGCTATATTTTGAGGGATTGCTGATGCGTAAATACTTCTCTTCGGGACAGGCACAGACATAAAAGCCTGCATTGTCTAGATAAATGGGGATTTCATGCGACTGCCAGAAGCGTTGCTTGTCTTTGGCTAATTCGGCTTTGTTAATGTCAAATAGGTGCAGGTTGATCGCCTCATACATCAGCTGATGACCAATTGTGTTGGGATGAGCCGGGTCAAAAGATATCCCGTCTCGCCAGCGTCCCTGACCATTATCTAATACTGCCAACCAATCCAAAACCGGCACGCCCCAATCTAACATCCGCTTGTGTGTATCCTTTAGTAGCCAGTGATGCTCAGGAGCATAATCACCATGAGGATAGACCCCCCCCAAAATTGGCCGCGCCCCCAATTTTTTGGTCATTTTCACCAGTTGTTGTAAGCCGCTTTCAAACCGTCGCTGGACTGCACGCCGTTCGTGAGGGGGACAGTAAGCTAAACCTTCGTTACCGAGAGATAAGGCAATAATTACTACATCTGGTTGTTCTGGTGTGACGACTGATCCAAATCTGGCGATCGTTCTGCCAACATTGGCTCCTACTTCTGAGACATTGACCAGTCTGTGTCCATATTTTTCTTCTAAAGCCTGCTCTAATAGCCAGACCCAACCTTTCAACAACCAAGCTTTATGACCTACAGCCACAGAACTGCCAATGACGACAATTTTTAAATCTTCTGACCTGTCTGACCACGGCTGTTTTATTCCCGTCGGCTGCTGAATGTAGCCAAAGGGATAAGGCTGCAAATAACCGAATGCGCCATCATCCACAAAAATAGTACCAGAGTCGTGATGATTAATCGGCAACCAACGGTTAGAACCTAGAGCTTCCCATTGCCCACGACCTTGGGCATCGAAACGTACATACTTATATTCAACTCTTTGGCGATCGCCTGATTCCCCAATTTGCTGAAGATCAATGTCTGTGTCTGTCCACCATAAAGGATAGCGATCGCTACTGGTATGGAGGTGAATACATCTAGTCATATCCCACAATCCCAACTCAGGCGTAGAACCGACTAGCCCAATGGATTCACCAGTTTGTGTATCTGCACTCACCTGGAATCTATACATAGATTTTTTGTTGGTTTATATCTTACAAATAACTTTGAGTATACTGACAGATAAATATTTTCAAAAATCAAACTTTACGGAGTTTTTGAGTCCTAATAGTCTGAAATTCCTAAATTTACTTGAGAAAGCTCCCTATATTTTGCTGAATGAATTATTTGTATAGCGTTGTTATTTCATCTTATCTTATAAAGATTTAAAAGTAGCTTATATTCTATCTTTAAAAATTACTTAACAATGATTACCAAACCTTAAATTGTTGTTAATCAATTTGATAAAAATCATCGGAATATTCAGTCTATCTATAATTAGGTTCTATATCATTGCCTTCTCGACTTCTTCGCAAATTTTCACCCAAGCTTGGTTACGTTCTGCTTTATTTAGAGTGTCGAGAGGTTTATTTGGAGGATGAGCAGCTTGGTATTTTTCGATGTCGGTTTTTCTGTATGAACTGGCACTAATGGGAATCCAGATAATAGTTAATCCCTCTTGTTCGGCTGCGTTGAGTAAGGGGGGGAGTTCATGTCTGTCGATGAAATCAGAGGCTATAAAATCAGGGCTAACTAGTAGGATAGCAACCTTAGCTGTGGCCAGTGCTTTTTCAATCTCGGCTTGCCATTTTGCGCCAGGTTTGATTTTGGTGTCATCCCAAACAATCAAACCTTCTGCACGAATATAGGGTTTTAGTTGTTTTTGCAGTTCTGTTAACCATTCTGCATCTTGATGACTGTAGCTAACAAATATTTGATTTCTGATAGTTTCTGACATAATTGGTTTCTTAATGGGGGCTGGTTCAATAATTCCTTTGTCTCTATCTTTGTCTATTTGTTGTTCTTGTCGAGTTCTGATATCTTCATACCCATCTAAAAGTTGACGGATATTAATGTTTATTTTGAGTTTACCAATTGGATATTCAAGAACACCCATTGCCTCAAGACCGAGGAGTTCTTGGTAGTCGAGGGGTGGATGATTGGGATAATTGGGAACGGGAACCCATTCAGTGATTTCGAGATTGGGGAGGGTTTTGTGGATTTTTTGGAAGTCATTGCGGAGGATGCCGAGAAATAAGCGGCGGGTTTCTTTGCGGCCGCTAATGGTGATGAAGATTTTTTTGTCTTCAGGATCAGCTTTGATGCGAGCGATGTTGTAGATTTCGTGGTTTTCTTGATATTGCAGCATTACCCCACTGCGCCAATAGATTTGATTATGGATTTTTTCGTGGGTGTTAACGATGAAGCGAGAAATAATGCTTTCGGGGAGAACTTTGTAATGGTATTGAAATTCCAGGGTTTCACCTTCGAGGCTTGTTGCTTCTGGTTGGTCTTTGGGCAGAAGTCCCGCAATCAGGTATTGTGGTGGGTAACATTCTAGGGCAAAGCAAAGCTCAAATTCTTTCATCAGCCCGATTAAATAGCCGTGACGCTTGGTGGGATAACGCTCTGGATTGAGGATGCGGGTGAGGTCGGCGGGGGTGAAAATGCCTTTGGTTTGAGTTTTGAGGTTTTCATCACTTAGGAGCGTGTAAATGCCTTCTGTCACCCAGTTGGGTTTGAGGACATTGGTGTCTTTGAGGATGGGATGATCGCGGAAATTGAGAACTAAGCCGAGTCGATGGAGTAGGTCTATTAATTGGTCTTGGTTTTGTTCTTCGGGAATCTTGTTTTGGTGACAAATGCCGATATAGCTGTTGTAAGTGATGAAGTCTTCAGTCATAGATTCGAGTTGTTGTTTAACCTCAAACCATGAAAGAGGTAGCAGGTCGTAAACTTCTTTGAGGTTGGCAATTTGCTCCAAAATTGCGGTGCGGAGTTCATCAATGCCGATATTGTCTTGGCAGGAGGTTTCGATAATCGCTTGAATGTTGGGGTATTTTTCGCGTAATGCCTTGCGGTTGATATCGAGGGGTTGTTCGTCTTTTTTATTGCCAACAATAATCACGGGGGACTGTCCACCGAAGCTGGCGATGAGTTTTAGCCAATATTCGATGCGGTTTTCTTCCTCGCTGGTGCGACAATTACAAACTAGAAGATAGAGGCTACGCTTAGTGAGAAAAAACTGATGGGTAGCATGATAAATTTCCTGTCCACCAAAGTCCCAAACATTCAGGCGGATTTCTTTACTATTGACTTGCACGTTCCAAGTTTCCACATTGAGTCCGTCGGTTTGGGATTGATTTTTATCATATTCATTGCGGATTAGTCGCTCGATGAGGGATGTTTTGCCGACACTGCCTTGTCCAATGAGCAAGAGTTTGGCTTCGTGTAATGGTCGAGTTTCACTTTTGCTAATTTGCCTCAAGTAATTCAAAATCTTTTTTGTATTTCTTGAATTAAGAATTTCTAATGGAATATTGGTTATTTGGTTGCCACCGAGGTCAAGCTGGGTGAGATTGGTTAATTTTGCAATCGCCTCTGGTATCTGGGTTATTTGGTTGCCACCGAGGTCAAGCTGGGTGAGATTGGTTAATTTTGCAATCGCCTCTGGTATCTGGGTTATTTGGTTGTAACTGAGGTCAAGCTGGGTAAGATTGGTTAATTTTGCAATCGCCTCTGGTATCTGGGTTATTTGGTTGTTACCAAGGTAAAACTGGGTGAGATTGGTTAATTTTGCAATCGCCTCTGGTATCTGGTTTATTTGGTTGCGACTGAGGTAAAACTCGGTAAGATTAGTTAAATTAGCGATCGCCTCTGGTATCTGGGTTATTTGGTTGGAATTGAGGTAAAACTCGGTAAGATTAGTTAAATTAGCGATCGCCTCTGGTATTTGGGTTATTTGGTTGCGACTGAGGTAAAGCTGTGTGAGATTGGTTAATTTAGCGATTGCTTCTGGTATTTGGGTTATTTGGTTGAAATTGAGGTAAAACTCGGTGAGATTAGTTAATTTAGTGATCGCTTCTGGTATCTGGGTTATTTGGTTGGAATTGAGGTAAAACTGCGTCAGATTGGTTAATTTAGCGATCGCCTCTGGTATCTGGGTTATTTGGTTGGAATTGAGGTAAAACTGCGTCAGATTGGTTAATTTAGCGATCGCCTCTGGTATCTGGGTTATTTGGTTGGAATTGAGGTAAAACTGCGTTAGATTAGTTAAATTAGCGATCGCCTCTGGTATCTGGGTTATTTGGTTGGAATTGAGGTAAAACTGCGTTAGATTAGTTAAATTAGCGATCGCCTCTGGTATCTGGGTTATTTGGTTGCGACTGAGGTAAAACTGGGTGAGATGGATTAACTTGGCGATCGCTTCTGGTATTTCGGTTATTTGGTTGTCACGGAGGTCAAGCAGGGTGAGATTGGTTAAATTAGCGATCGCCTCTGGTATCTCGGTTAGCTGTACTCGAATTAAGATAAGTTCCTCTAAATGTAGTATTTGCGTTACCACATCGGGAATGCTCTTTAAAGGATTGCCACTAATATCCAACTTCCGCAAATTAGCCAAACTCAATAGTTCCAGAGGAAGAGTTTTTAAATTGTTGCCCGAAACCTTTTTGAGATAGCCGCCTCCTACTGGTTCATAACCATCAACTTGCTTTCCCAAAATCAAAGACTCAAGCTGCTGCAATTTACCAATTTCCCCAGGTAACTCAGTCAACTTCTGTCCCGATAGGTCTAACTCTTGCCAACCCTCAGCCGCCGCCCGATCTATCAGTAGCAATAACTCATCCTGCGTCATAATTCCACGGGAAAGGGTAAAGGGAGAGAAGATTGATAATTTGAGTGCCTAACGCACCGCAAAATAACATTGTGCGTTGCGCTACGCGACAACACACCCTACTTAAGATTTTATTTATATAGCGGTTTTCGTTTGTACGCAATACGCTTTGACCTCTCTCCAAACCTCTCTCCTACAAGGAGAGAGGCTTTGAATCTTGCTCCCCTTCCCTTGCAGGTTGCGATCGCAAATCACCACAGCAAGCGATCGCCCTACAAGGAGAGAGGCTTTGAATCTTGCTCCCCTTCCCTTGCAGGTTGCGATCGCAAATCACCACAGCAAGCGATCGCCCTACAAGGAGAAAGGCTTTGAATCTTGCTCCCCTTCCCTTGCAGGGAAGGGGTTGGGGGTTAGGTCTGTATTGGACTCGATTGATAAACGCTATAAATATTGTCTAAAGACCATCCATAAACTGCTTAACTTTCTCAAAGGTGGCTTTGTCCTCAATTCGTTCTGCTAAGTCTTGAGCGTTTTGATAGCACGATCGCGCTAATCTTTTGCGTTTTGTTGTACCGTAAAGGCTACCCATGTTTAGCAAGGTGGAAATTTCTCCTAGAGAATCTCCCAGTTGTTGATAAATAACTAAGGCTTGTTTATAAAATTTCAGTGCTTTGCGGTGAATCTTCAGATGAGAGTAGGTATACCCAATATTATTGAGAGTTGTCGCTTCACCTGGGTGATCTTTAATTGCTTGACGTGTTAACAGAACTTGATGATAAAGTAATAGTGCTTGTTTGGGTTGCCCTAAATCAAGATAAATAGAGGCAATATTGTTGAGGGTAATTGCTTGGCCGATCACATTTTTGACGGCTTTTTGAATTGGTAAGGCTTGTTGAAGATATTCTAAGGCTTGCTCAAAGTCACCCAAGCAACTGTAAGCGAAACCGATGCCATTCAGGGTGGTAGCTTCACCCGAAAAGTCTCCTAGCAAGCGACGCATGGCTAAAATTTGGTGTTGCAGGATAAGCGATCGCTTGGGTTCACCCAACCTGACATAAATTAAGGCGACATCATTGAGTGTAGAAATTTCACCTTGAGTATCTTGCAATTTTCTAAAAATCTGGACTGCTTGATCAAAATACTCTAAAGCTTGTGCAAGTCTGCCTAGACGACTACAAGTAGAACCCAAATTACTCAAAGCTGTAGCTTCTGCTTGGATATTACTAATTTCCCTAGCTACCGCCAGCGCTTGATGAAAACTCTCTAGAGCCTGTTTTGGTTGGCAGCACCCAAGGTAAGCTAAACCAATATCATTGAGTGTATGCCCTTCTCTAGCGCGATCAGGAATGGCTTTAGCTAGTTGTAAATTTTCTCTGACCAAATCCAGATATTCTAGAAACCTTCCCTGTTGATAGTAGCCATTAGCTAGATTGCGACGTTCTTCCCACACGTTGGATAAATTGTAAGGTTGCGTCATTTGACCTCAGTTGCACTGCTGATAGATTGGCAGCTTACCTTTGGGCAAATAAAATTTTTCAGATTGCCCAACTTTAAGTTAACCATTATTCTCTACCTTTAGATGCAAGACGTAAAGGGAGAAGTATGCTAATATTAGCAACTTATCAAGGGGAATATGACTAAATAATGTGAGCAAAACATATCATTTTGCCACTAGGGATGTAATTTTCAGCCTTTTTGCTGTTATTGGGTATTGGGTAATAAGCAATAGAGTTTAAGCCGTACGCTCCTACTAAGGCATCTGTCACATTCTTTTTGCAAATTGGTGTAATATATTTCCTTAAAAAATTGGTAACTTACGAACACGTACAGAATAATCCTCAATTGTTAAGGCTGAACCTTCTCTAAGCTCTTGCTCTGACTGAGGTAGAACTTCTAGTAACCTTTGTGTCACCACATCAGGCTTTGCAGAAGACAAGCGCAACGTAATTAGACTTGGTTGATCGTATTTACCAAGAGCTACAAGCATAGAAAAGTCTAAATCTTGTGTGATGATGACTCGATTCTCAACTCTCGCAAGCTCCAAAATGTCTGAATCGGGAGCAGTTGCAGGAAGCAAGTCTGTAGTACGCAAAATATCATAGCCTTGCTGTTGCAGAGCTATGACTGTTAAAGGAGAAATATGCACATCGGCAATAAAACGAAGAGGATTCATGCCGAAGGAATAGGTTTGATTCTATCGGAAAGTGTCCAAGCTGCATAGTTTAGAGCCTGTCGGATATCTTCGGCCTCTAATTCTGGATAAGCCTCTAAAACTTCTTGAACAGAGAGTTGACTAGCTAGTAATTTCAGAACAAAGGCCACGGTAATACGCATTCCACGAATTGTTGGTTGCCCAAGACAGATATTTGGATTAACAGTAATACGGTCTAGTTGAGACATCTCCGTGGCACTCCGAAGCTTTTCAAATCCTCAATTCATTTTTACATAACAAAATTCATGATGTCTACGATAGTCTAGAGACTGGTCTGATAGCGATCGCCTAATCGGAATATTGAGGATTATGCTTTTATTTGCAAACCTGCGGCGATAGGGTCGAAATTATCAGGAAAATGGGTATGGCGATCGCAGTCTGCTTTCTCTAGATGTGCGCCTTGGAGGTTGGCTAGGCGCAGGTTGGCTGACATTAATAATGCACCTCGCAAATCTGCGTCTTGTAAATTAGCTTGACTCAGATCGGCAAAGCTAAAATCAGTACCTCGGAGATTAGCGCCTTTGAGGTTGGCTGTATTTAAGTCAGCGTAACTCAGGTCAGCGCCTTTGAGATCAACCCCTTGTAAATCAGCGTCTCCCAGTTCGGCTCGGCTAAAATCTCGCTTTCCCGCAGTATACATCTCAATTAATGTAGTAGCTTTATTAATGGGCTGCTGCTCATTAACTTCAGTCATAAAACAGCCTCACAAATGGTTTTGTTATATCGATTTTAATAACAATTACTTGGCACTTTTTATTTATTTCGTTTTCTAACGTTCTCTATTTCCTCACAAGTTCCTCAAATTTTTCTTATACTTTCAAACTTAGCTCTACTTTAGGCGTTAGCGTAGCTGACTGTAGGTATCGCCTACGCCATGAACTTATTTAAATTTACTGTTTTTTAAAATTTCCCAGGAGGGCTAATCTATGCCATGCCTGAATTTATTAACTATTTTCAATCCGTCTAATTATTGGCGTAGTGGTTATGTCACAATACCTTGGCAGCCGCTAGCCCAACAATGGCAAATCTCACCAGCAGAACTTGTCTTAAGTGATCTGCGTGACTTAGCTCGCACACCAATTAAAGCGCAAATTGACCGAGTTGATCCGGAAGATTCTTCTCGTGATACGCTGGTTTTTGCTCTGGAAAAGCCGATTCCCCCAAGTTCTGAAGATGATGTCTTAGCTTCGGGGTTTATTCGTGTAGATCGAGGAAAACCAATACCCACCAAATTAAATGAGCCATTTTTAGAGGTAGTCTACGGTACAGATGGACGAGAACGGGGGGTGCGACTGGTAAATGATCGGTTAATTGTCTGGTTCAATTTAATCCCTGCACCGGAAGATAACGGACGCAATTGGTTTTCTGGTTCAGCGACAAGTGTGCAGTTAGATCATCAGGAAGTACTTGATCCTGTACGAGCAGCTATGGGTGAATGGTTAGGACAAGACCCAGAAAAGCGTTGTATGCAGGTGAGTGAATTGCAACTACCAGGAGCTTCTCACCCTAAATCACCTTACTACCAAGTTTCTCTATTTAATCATGCTTATCGTTTAGTTACTCAATCTAGCGGTGCGGTGCGTGCCAGTATTACCATTGCTTCAGAACCATTTGATTATCTGGGTGCAGATCCAGTAACCGGACAAAATCGGCATTTAATTTGTGAACTTTATCGGGTAATTAGTTTGTATGCTGGGGCAAACTATTTGATTGAAGAATTGTTTGTCAAGGGAAAACCGAAGAATCCAGAAGACAAAATTGGCAATGGGCCAGAATTAGTTAATTTACCCTTTGGATTGAACTATTTTGCTTACATGAATATGGGGAAAACTCAAGAAATTGAGCAAGTTTTTCCTGTTCCTGATTGGTTTGCTGTTGGTTCGATGAATCCTCCCTATGCTGCTTATGGTTTAGCAACGAGTTTGCATATAGAAGCGATCGCTCATCCTCATCACGGCAATTATAATTGTTTCTCTTGGCAATTGTTACCCGGTTATGCTGCTAAATGTCTACATCTATTTATGCGTGGTCAACCTGATGGTTTTGATACTACCGTCGGTCATTGTTGGTATGAGTTGATTTACAAACCACTGCAAGCAGAAATTTATCAAGATCAAGATATTGAAAGTGAGGGGTGGGGAGTAGGGAGTGGTTTAGTTCCAGTAGTTGAAGGTCATTAGTCATTGGTCATTAGTCATTAGACATCTCCGAAAATGAATGTAGAGACGTTGCAGTGCAACGTCTCTACAAGGATTTTGGGCAATGCAGAATTAAATTCGGTCGATGTCTATTGGTTATTAGTTATTGGTTTCTAAAAAGATGAGAAGTGAAAAATATTTTACTTTCCACTCCTCAATAATCACTCCTTACACATATGTTTAATACAACAGATAGTGATATTCTCCACATCTAACTAAAGAGGCAGATTGGACTAAAAATAATGTGTATTTTTATATATGTATATAAGATATTTTTATACTCGTAAATTAGTGGCATTGATTTTGTATTATTGTAGTACACAGTGTTTTATAAATGTAATACTACAGTGATGAATCAGTATCGTTTTAAACAGTCGTTTGCTGATGATCCTCAATTAAGCGATCGCCTTTTTGAATTGATGGAAATCACATTTCCCGGACTCAAGAGTTTAGCAGAATGTGCTAGAAAGCTTGGCGCACCTTGGGAAAGTGCTTCTACTCCCTTTATGCGGTTTCATGATGATCAGGCTATTACCCATGTGGGTGTATTAGAGATACCGATGCAAATTATGGGACAAAGGGTAACTGTTGGCGGAGTCCACGGAGTAGCTACCCATCCAGAATTTCGCAGGAGAGGCTACTATCGTGAAGTTATGCAAGAAGTACTAGCATATTGTGATCAACTTTATGAAACACTAGTTTTAACAACACCAAATCCAGAGTTTTATTCACCTTTTGGATTTCGGGTGATTGAAGAATATATCTTCAAAGTGCAGGGCAATTTTAGAAGTGAGCAAAATAGCTGGAGAATCCTAGATTTTTCTGATAGTAAAGATGTCACATTATTGCACAGACTTTTAGAAACACGCGCACCTGTTTCTCACATCGTTGGAGTGGTGAATGAAAAGCCAGTATTCTGTGTCAATGAAGGCAGTAGATCATTATATTATGCAGAAGATTTAGATTTAATCGCCTCTATAAATATAGAAGAGAATCAACTGCATATTTTCGATTTAGTCAGTACCAAGACATATCATTTAAGTGATATTTTGGCAAGAGTATCTCAACCTATTAATGAAGTAATTATTTACTTTAGTCCAGACCTTTTGAATGTGCAAAACATTCAAATATTACCTCATCAATTAGAAGCAACATTTTTAATGGTTCGTGGTAAATTTGCCGCAGAAGGTGAGAAATTTATGCTACCCCGTTCTGCAAGATGTTAAAAATTAGAACTTACGCACTCAACCAATAAACCCTTCTGGGGGTGGTCAATAGTCCATAGTCAATAGTCAAAATCAAGTTTTTTGGACTATTGACTGTTGACGCACTGTAATTAATCATCTAATTTTGTCAACGAGGGATAAAGAGTTTCTACGGATACTGCTTCTGACTGATGAACCGCCGCGATCGCTGTTGGAGATGTTAGACTTCCTAAACCCAGGAATATATACAGTGTCAGTATCCCCAACAGTAGCAGCCACCAAAATAGGGTTTTTAAAGAAGTTGGAGACAGACACATAGACAAAGGACGAAGAGTTTTCCTTTGGTTGTGTGAGATTCTGGTGATTTTGGACATCAGCTACACCTCCTGATACTGGTAGGGATGGGAAGAATGTAGACGCATTTCCTTGTGCTTCCCCCATTTCCTCATTTCTTCTTCCCGATTCCTTATTCCCCATTTTCAAAGATTCCATTGTTGTTTTTTCTCGCGGTACTAAAAATTTGAGCTGGATTTGCTCATGTTCTCTGGGACTGACAGACAAGGTTGCAATGAGTACAACACACAATGAACAAACGTGATGAAACTTGTGCAAATAGCATTTCCACAATTGTACGACGGTATTTTTACAGGCGATCGCTATTAGCAATAATTCATCATTTTGATACTTTGGAGATTAGGGAAGGATAAGAGGTTGTTGGAAACTCGGATGGGGGAATTGTCACTAGACCACGTACTATATGCACTGAACAAGGAGCATGATGTAATACGTAATTACTAACACTACCAAGAAATAATTCTCTTAATCCAGATAAACCCCGGTGTCCCATTACAATTAGATCAGCATCCCAAGTAGTAGCTAATTTACATATGGCGCGACCAGGATTTCCCACAGTTTGAGCAAATTCTGTGGATACTTCAGCCTGATTAGCCTTAGCACTGAGGGATTGCAACATTGCCAAGCCTTCTGATTTAAAGCTATCCCATTGTTTTTGATATACTTCAAAACTTTGACCACTTAGTCCTGGGTAGTAGTCATAACTAGATATCATTGGCATATGGGGACTGCCTTCTTCTTCTGGAGACAGAACGTGCAGCAGCAATAACTTAGCTTGTGTTGCCTTTGCTAAAACCAATGCTTGCTCAAAAACCTGTTGTCCTATTTCTGAGCGATCTAATGCAACTAGAATCTTGTTCAGCATATAAACCTCTGGATTTCGAGAGTTAAGGAGTAATACCAATTCAAAATTCAAAATTCGTCTTGGAAAGTTTGCTCAACGGGGGAAACCCCCGCACGCAACTTTCCGCAAAATTAAGAAAGCCTGGTTTTACAAGGGTTTCCGTGTTTGGATCTGTATCAGATTTTTAGTGAATTGGTATAACGCAGTGATGACCAATGACTATTACCTATTATTTGTATAAGAAAAATTTGAGGAACTTGTGAGGAGTTATGAGTACTGAGTAAAGAGTGAGGGAGTGAGGGAGTGAGGGACAAGAAGAAAATCTGTTGACTAATGACTAATGACTAATGACTATTGACTATTGACTATTGACCAATGACCAATGACTAATGACTGATTTTAATATGAAAATTTTAGTTGTTGAAGATGATAAATTAAATGCTTATGCACTGACAGCTGTTCTCACTAACCAAAACTATGTAGTTGAGGTTGCCGTTGATGGTGATACAGCTTGGGATTTAATTCAGACTTACGACTATGATTTAATTTTGTTAGATGTCATGCTACCAAAGCTGAATGGTATCAGTCTTTGTCGGCAAATTAGGTCTAGTGGTCGGCAAATGCCAATTCTTTTGTTAACAGGTTGTGATAGCAGTCATGAGAAAGCGATCGGTTTAGATGCAGGTGCAGATGATTATGTCGTTAAACCATTTGATGAAGAGGAATTGGTGGCACGTGTTAGAGCTTTATTGCGTAGGGGAGGAACAACAGCCCAACCAATTTTAGAATGGGGAAATTTGCGGCTTGATCCTAGTAGTTGTGAAGTCACTTATAACCAACATTTACTATCACTAACTCCTAAAGAATATGCACTTCTAGAGTTATTTTTACGCAATAGCCGCCGGGTATTTAGCTGTAGCATGATTTTAGAGCATATTTGGTCTTATGAAGATACTCCCCAAGAAGAAGCAGTGCGGACTCATATTAAAGGGTTGCGCATGAAGTTGAGAAATGTGGGAGCGCCTCATGATTTAATTGAAACAGTATATGGAATTGGCTATCGGCTCAAATCGCAGGAAGCAGGGGAATCAGGGAGTAAGGAACAGATCAAAAATTCGCCATCCCTACCCAAAAGCAAATCTCATCAACAGCAAACACTAGCAGCAATAGCCGGAATTTGGCACAAATTCTATGGACGGATAGATGAGCAAGTGAAGGTGTTAGAGCAAGTAGTAATTGCTCTGTTTCAAGAGGCTTTAAATCCAGATTTATGTTTGCAAGCTACACAAGAAGCTCATACACTGGCGGGTTCCTTGGGTACTTTTGGTCTACCGGAAGGCTCAAAGCTAGCACGTAAAATAGAACAGTTATTAAAATCTAGAAATCATTTAACATCCACCGATATTAATAACTTGCAAAATTGGGTGCAGTCATTAAGAAAAGAGATTGCTGCACAGGAACCAGAAGCATTATCTTCACCAGTTAATCAACAACTGCCTTTAGTATTGGTTGTGGATAGAGATGTGGTTTTAGCTGAACAATTAGCACCAGCCGCTAATGATGGGAAATTTATTGTGACTAATGCTCATAGTTTGGAGCAAGCTAGAAATATATTATACCAACGACATCCTCATCTTGTCTTACTTGATCCGAGCGTTACTTCCCAGCAAGAAGATAATTTGCGCTTTCTAGCAGAATTAGCACAATATAAACCACCTATACCAGTAGTAATTTTTACAGAACAAGCAGATTTTCAACACCGCTTGCAGCTAGCGCGTCAAGGTGGACACACATTTTTACAAAAGCCTATGAGTGCTAGTGAGATGATAGAAGCGATCGCTCAAATACTGCAACAAAGCAGCCATGCAGAAGCTAAAGTCTTAGCCGTAGATGACGATCCGCAAATTCTCGCACTATTACAAATCTTACTCCATCCTTGGGGGCTACAAGTCATTACCCTCAAAGATCCACGCCAGTTTTGGGAAACATTAGCAGATGTTCAGCCAGACTTGTTAATTCTAGATGTGGAAATGCCACACACTACTGGTATCGAAATATGTCAAGTAGTTCGTAATGATCCGCAATGGAGTGAACTACCCATACTGTTTTTGACAGTTCACAACGATGGGGAAATGGTTAATCAGGTGTTTAGTGTCGGCGCTGATGACTTTGTTAGTAAACCCATTGTTGGGCCAGAACTAGTTACGAGAATTATCAATCGCTTAGAACGGGTGAAGCTACTACATCGTGTGAGTCATTCCCAACCAGTCGTAGCCGCACTCAAAGAAAGGACTGCTGAGTTAATCAATGTCAATCGACAGTTGCAGTCAGAACTTGATGAACGCCTACGGATTGAAGAAGCATTAAGGATCTCTCAAGTACGATTGGCGCGAATTTTAGATATTGCTGATGATGCCATTATTTCTATGGATGCCAACCAAAAGATCACATTATTTAACCAAGGTGCAGAGAAAATCTTTGGTTATTCTGCCCAAGAAATTATCGGTCAGCGTCTTGATGTACTCATTCCACAACGTTTTTTTCAAGTCCATCGTCAACACGTACAAGACTTTGGTCAGGCTGCTAGTTTAGCCCGACGCATGGGTGAAAGGAAGGAAATATTTGGTTGTCGTCAGGATGGTACAGAATTCCCGGCGGAGGCTTCCATATCTAAATTGCATCTAAATGGAGAAGTTTTTTATACGGCAATTTTACGTGATATTACAGAGCGCAAACAGATTGAACGGATGAAAGACGAGTTTGTTTCTGTCGTTAGTCATGAACTCCGCACACCCCTAACTTCAATTCACGGTTCCTTGGGAATGCTTGCTAGTGGTTTATTAACAGCCGATTCACCATCAGGAAAACGCTTGCTACAAATTGCTACCGATAGTACAGAACGCTTAGTACGCCTGATTAACGACATTCTCGATATTGAACGGATTGAGTCAGGTAGGGTAAAAATGGAACGAGAAATCTGCAATCTCAATGACTTGGTAGCATCAGCAGTGAGTATTATGCAGCCGTTAGCTAACAAAGCTGGGATAAAGTTATCTATTTCTAGCCTATCGATCCAGTTATGGGTAGATGCAGACAGGATTGTGCAAACTTTCACAAATCTCCTGAGTAACGCAATTAAATTTTCGGACGGGGGGAATACAGTATGGTTGATAGTGGAGAAACAAGACAATGAACTGTTAGTGACAGTCAAAGATCACGGACGGGGAATTCCCTCTGACAAAATCAATAGTGTCTTTGAACGGTTTCAACAAGTGGATTCCTCCGACTCCCGCAATCACGAAGGTACTGGTTTAGGGTTAGCAATTTGTCAAAGTATTGTACAACAACATGGCGGGCGCATCTGGGTAGAAAGCGTCTTGGGTGAAGGTAGTAGTTTTTACTTCACTTTACCAATTATTTCCTTACCGCAAAAGTCCGAGTTGGCTGACTCTGATGCTGCTCACATACCGCTAGTATTAGTCTGTGATGATGATCTTCTCATCCGCATCGAACTACAAACTCTGCTAGAACAAGGGGGATACCGAGTTGTCACAGTAGCTTCCGGTGAAGAAGCGATCGCTACCGCATCCATACAACATCCAGATATCATTATCTTAGATTTGCTGATGCCTGGGATTAATGGCTGGGAAACAATGGCAATGTTAAAGCAACGTCCCGCAACAAAAGATATCCCCATTGTGATTTGCAGTGTTTATCAACAGACTAGCTCTAGTCAACCTAGTCATGATTTTGTGGATTGGGTAAGTAAACCAGTCCAAGAAAGCTACTTATTACAGTCTCTCAGAAAAGCGATCGCTACATCTTCTCAAAGAGTCCGAATTTTGATTGTGGAGGACGATCCTGATTTAGCAGAAGTATTGATCACTCTGTTAGAAAAACACGACATTGAAACCTTTTTAGCCAAAACAGGCAAAGAAGCCATCCGCCTCAGCCAAACAGTCAATCCCGACTTACTAATTCTCGATTTAATTTTCCCAGAAACCGACGGGTTTGCCGTCATAGATTGGTTGCAAAAACACAATCGCCTTTGCAATGTACCGGTAGTAGTCTACTCTGCTAGAGATTTAGACGAGTCAGAACGTCAACGCCTCAAGCTAGGACATACAGAATTTTTAACTAAAGGACGTGTCACCACCCAAGAGTTTGAACAAAGAGTTATCGAACTACTCCAGCGAATTACCCATAAAAGACATCAGGAGTAAGTGGGGATTGGGGACTGGGGACTGGGGAACTCGGGGCCCCCTCTGGGGATAAGGGGTAATGGGGACTGGGAAGAAAGAATAAAGGTGTACTGAGTTTTGTTTAAAAATCAAATATGAGTCCTATACTAGTCCCTAATCACTAATCCCTAATCCCTAATCCCTAATCCCTATTGCCTATTCCCCAACTTATCATGAACAAAAAGCGAATTCTTGTAGTAGATAACGAGCAGTATATTCAAGAAGTTGCCAAAATCTGCTTAGAAACTGTCGCAGGCTGGCAAGTCATGACGGCAAGTTCTGGTAAAGAAGGGATAGATAAAGCACAAGCCGATCAACCAGATGCTATTCTCTTAGATGTGATGATGCCAGAGATGGATGGCATTGCTACCTTTGAGAAACTGCAAGCTAACTTAGTTACTAAAGAAATACCTGTAATATTATTAACCGCTAAAATTCAAGCTTCAGATCGTCGCCGCTATTCTCAACTGGGAATAGTCAGTGCGATCGCAAAACCTTTTGATCCCCTAGAATTAGCTAATCAAGTAGCCACCGCTTTAGGTTGGAGTCTAGAGGAATAGCTGAAATACTTATCTTGCTTGAGCTATATGTGACGAGAGTGGTTTAAAAACTAGATGTTCATATTTGAGATCAAGTTAAGATGCAACAAGTGATTATAGAAGCAATCTAGATGAAGCCTGAAGTTATTACAGCGATAATTGCAGCGATTGTCGCGGTTATTAGTGCAGTTATCAGTGTATATGGTCAAACTCGCATTGCCCAATTAACTGATCGACTAACGAAGCAGCGTGAAGCCGAATCGCGTGAAGCTCAGACAGCTGCTTTGATGTCTAGGTACAGAGATCCCTTGTTGCGTTCAGCAATTGATTTGCAAAGCCGTTTGTACAACATTCATAAAAACAGGTTTTTGGCGCGTTTCTACGCTGAATCACCCTCCGCACAAAGTTATGCACTTTACAATACTCTCTATGTTGTAGCGGAGTATCTTGGTTGGGTAGAAATTCTCCGCCGAGAAATTCAGTTTTTGGATTTAGGCGATTTAGAACTAAATCGTCGCTTGAGTGAACTCCTAGCCAGTATCAATCAAGCATTCGGACAGTACAAACTTGGAGTCAATTTCCGTCTCTTTAATGGCGAACAGCGAGCCATCGGTGAAATCATGACGATTCCTCGTTTTAGTAAGGAAACAATTGGATATGATTGCATTGGTTATGCAACGTTCGTGAAAAAGATGAGCGATCCAGAGTTTGCAGGTTGGTTTGCCAAGCTAGCAGATGATATTAACATGATTGCAAATGCGTCAAAAGTTGATTTAGAAAGAATCATATTAATTCACAGTAGGCTGATCGATTTAATTGATTTTCTTGACCCTCATCAAATTAGAGTACCATCAAAGCACCGAACCAGGATTGAACAGAAATAAAAAACGATCGCTCGTTGTGATACCAATTCAAAATTCAAAATTCAAAATTCAAAATTAAGAAAGCCTGAGCCTACAAGGGTTTCCGTGTTTGGATCTGTATTAGATTTTTAGTGAATTGGTATGACACAAAATAAGCATCATGTAGCTTACTTATTCAAAGTACCATTACGAACTATCTCCCTTAGCTTTTTCTCAGCAAATTCCCGGATTTGCTCATCGGGGTCATGATTGGTGCGATCGCTCAATAGTTGTATAGTCTGGGGATGGTGGGGATACTGCTCGATGATGGTTTCCAGGGCTAATTGTCTGGGGTTGCGTTGAAAGTTATACTCACGGGTAAAGGGATCATTGACGGCACAATTGTAAAATACATCAAATATCACAGGATCATCTTTAAATCCCTTGGCTAGTTCTTGTAAGGCAGTTTGGCGGACATCGGCGTATTTATCAACAGTGGCACGTTTTTTGAGAATTGCTAATGTATCAGGATCATCTTTAAATCCCCTGGCTAATTCTTGTAAGGCGGCTTGACGGACATCTGCATATTTATCGGCTGTCGCACGTTTTTTGAGAATTGCTAATGTGTCAGGATCATCTTTAAATCCTCTGGCTAATTCTTGCACAGCAGTCCGTCGCACAGATTCATTATTATCCGTCGTGGCACTTTGTTTGAGAATCGCTAATGTATCAAGATCATCTTTAAAACCCCTGGCTAATTCTTGCACAGCCGCACGGCGCACCTCAGAGTAGGTATCCACCACAGCACGTCCTTTGAGAATCGGTAGAGTATCGGGGTCATCTTTAAAGCCTCTAGCAAGTTCCTGTAATGCAGTACGGCGGACATACTGATCATTATTGATAGTGGCGTGTTGTTTTAGCCAGGGGATAGTTTGAGAGTCATCTTTAAAACTCCTGGCTAATTCTTGGACTGCGGCTTGACGGACATCAGAATACTTGTCAGCGATCGTTAGATGTTGGAGAATCGATAGTGTGTCAGGGTGATCTTTGAAACCCCTGGCTAATTCTTGGACTGCGGCTTGACGCACATATTCATTATCATCAGTCGCCGCACTTTGTTTGAGAATAGACAATGTATCAGCATCATCTTTAAAACCCCTGGCTAATTCCTGCATAGCCACTTGGCGGATAGTCCAATCATCAGCATTAGCGCACTGTTTCAGCCAAGAGAGGGTGTCAGTACTATCTTTAAAACCCCTGGCTAATTCTTGCACGGCAACTTGTCTCACAGCACCTGAATGGTCGGTGATAGTACATTTTTTCAGCCAGGATAATGTATTATGGTCAGATTTAAAACTCCTAGCTAACTCCTGGACTGCGGTTTGCCGGACATATTCACTATCGTCAATGGTCGCCCGTTGTTTAATAATTGGTAAAGTATCGGGGTCATCTTTAAAACTTCTGGCTAGTTCTTGGACTGCGGCTTGACGAACAATCCAATCATTATCCGTGGTGGCGCATTGCTTCAACCAAGATAATGTATCAGGATCATCTTTGAAGCCTCTAGCCAATTCTTGTAATGCCGCCAGCCTAACATATTCATGTTCATCAGATGTGGCTAGTTGTTTGAGCCAAGGGAGAGTTTCCCAATCATCTTTCCAAGTCGTAGCTACAGCCGCAACTGCTTTGGTACGAATTTCTTGGACTATTTTAGTTTCTTCTTCATCTAAATAAGGTTGGTAATGGTAACTTAGGTCATATTTAGTTAACCCTTTCAGGTGCTGCAATAATTTAGTAGCTGTAGTAGAAACGAGTAAACGATTACGGACTTCGGCTAAACATTTTGCGGCTAAGAAAAGGTTAATAAACTTTGCCTGCTCACCATTTTGAGCCATTAAATAATCGAGGATTTCACAAACAAATCTTGGCTCAATCATGCCTGTAATCAAGCGCAAGACTTCATGCCAAGTTTCATCTTGCCAGTGTTGACCAAATACTTGATAATTCAAATCCTGAATCGATAAAGTTTGAGTTTCTTTAAATTGCCAAACAAACTCCCAAGCACAGAAATATTCTAAAAAAGTTCGATGGACAAAAGCATAGTAATCTGCACCCAGATAAGATAACATAAAGTTGCGAGTCCGCAATTGATTAATCATGACTCTGGCAACTATCACAGGTTGTTCAAACTCAATATTCTTTAAATAACGAATCAAAATTTTCTCTAAATTCCCAGTACTAATCAAATTACCAGCTAAACCTTTTTCACTGGTTTGCATCTGATAGGCAACTTGACGCAACATTGCTTGCTTATCTTTATAATCAATCGTTTTGGGATCTAAACGATAGTCTTCCACCAAGGCGCGTTCTACATCCCATTGATGCAGCAATACCCGTGATGCTTGTTCGTAGAGGGTGGCTCTATCTCTGGGAAGTTCTTGATTCCGGTTGAGAATAGCCATCATTGTCAATAGTAAGGGATTACCGGCCAATTCAGCGATCGCTTGGGATGTGTCAATGGCTCGTTGCAATCGCTCTTTCTTGCGGAGTCTATCTACTTGCTTACCAAAGGTTAATTCATGCCAACGGTTGATAAAGTCTTGAATTTGTGATAGTTCTAGGTCTTGCAACATAAAATGGCGAAATTCAGCATCCCGCAACCTTTGGGGTTTATAACCAATTAAACGAGAAGTGACAATCACCCGCACATCAGGATATTCATTGGTGAAGCGATGAATATCTGTAATCACATCTTCTCTTTTCCCTGGCTCAAATACTTCATCTAAGCCATCAAACATCACCAAAGCATTACCATCTTTGAGTTGTGCTGACAATTTGTGTTGATTGAGATGGTGAACTATACCACTACATTTATGAAAAAAATCAATAAAATTACTACATTCATTATTTTCGCGCCGACGCATATAAGTGCGTAATTCAACTAATAAAGGAATTGGTGTAGCAACAGCATTTCCTAAAGGTGTCTCTGCCCAATTTAATGCTAAGAATTGTAGTAAAGTAGACTTACCTGAACCTGGATCTCCTAAAATCACTATATATTTGTAATTTTGTCGATCATTAATAATATCTAATACTGAAACAATTGGTTGATCAATATAAACTTGTTTGTAATATTCCACCTCATCTGGGGAAATATCTTCGATTTGGTTACTCTCTTGCAAACGTTTAAGATGTTCTTTAGGTAGTTCATGTACTTGAGGTAAAACCTGATGAATTTCTCGCACATTTTGGGCGATAAACATTCGCCATAGTTTTAATTCATTGTAAGCATAACCTGTTGTATCCAAACTATCTAACTTTAAATTACCATATTGCTCATTCAACCCTTCTTGGTATCCCAATAAATCAAAATTTGTGGGAATTCCCGCAATTTCTTGTAAGCTATCTTTAACTTCTTCTAAATGTTGAGAATCAAGAATTGACCGGAGTTTTTCTGATTCTCGAATAATAGCCTTCACTTTTTTAAGATAACGTTTAGCTAGTCGTTCCCAATCAAATTCATCAGGCAGACTGGGCAATTTCATCTCACACCAAGCATGGGATAAACTTTGAGAGTTGATAAATTGGCAGTCTGGGTTAAAAGGACTGCCCAGAATATTTTGTAGAGCTTGATTTTGAATAAAAATCTTTAAAGGCTGGGTATATTTTTGCAGTTCGTTATCTTCTAAGTCAGCGTCTTCTAATTCTTGCTGCATTAATTGCAAAAATTCTTTCAATGCTTTGCCAGCAGCAATTTCAATATCTTCTTTTTTGAGTTGCTGTAAAATGTTATTAGGTATACTTTTTAATATATCCTTCGCCCAGTCTTTCGCCGCATCCTTGGCTAAGTCCTCAAAAATTGACTTGAAAACAAAACCAACAGCTTGAGTTACTCCCCAGACAGCTAACCAATCTAATATCATACCCGCGTCTGTTTAGCTTTTGACTTCGAGTATATCCATTAAATCTGATAATTGCTCTAGATTTCAGCATAATTGAAGAAATCTGCTATGTGGAATTAATACCTAATTTTTAAAAAAACTGTACATCTATACCTCTTTTCTTCGCTGTTTTCTCTACAGGTAAGTCAGTGCAAAAATTAAACTAGACTACTATTTAGCTATTTTCATCATCTTCTTCAGAAGTATCAATTATGGTTTGACCATTTCTCTGTTTAGCTAAACTTTGATTAACTCTGACTGTTTTATTGATGCGCTTCACTCCACTGAGGGTAATCAAAGTTAACAGCCCTCCGATTAATCCCATTTGCCACAAACCACAACCAATAGCTGCGCCTAATCCAGCCGCAGTCCAAACACAAGCAGCTGTAGTTAAGTTTCTGACTTTAGGTACTGTAAATTCACTAGAGGATTCTTGCAAAATTAATCCTGCGCCAAGAAATCCTACACCAGTAGCAACACCCTGAATTGTTCGACTCAAAGCATTGGTAGCAGCATAAGGACTATCTCCTTCAGCTTGTAGAGGAATCATAACAAACAGAGCTGCTCCCATACTCACTAACATAAATGTTCTCATCCCTGCTGGCCTACCCCCTTGCTGACGGTTAAATCCAATCATGCAACCAACTACAAGTGCCATTGTTAATCTAAATCCTATGTGTGGCCAGTCGTCAGCAGTAATCAACATCGACCCCATTGCTTTACTCCTTATAAAAAATAGATTTTGTATATATTGCCAGTAAGTTAAATGAATACTTAAAGTACTGTAAGTCTACTTCATTACCGTAAATTAAGTAAAGTTTAACAAATAATTGTCATTAGGTAAAATAACTATAGGACTTACGCACTCAACCAATAAACCATAAATGAGGGTGGTCAATAGTCCATTGTCAATAGTCAATAGTCAATAGTCAAAATCATGTTATTTTGGACTGTTGTCCCTTACGGGTGACGCTCCTTCTCCCAAGGGGAGACGCTACGCGAACATCGCTAACAGTGTCTATAATTTAAAAATTAAATTTTAATTTTAAGTGTATATATAAATACAGCACTATTCATTATTGGTTTTTGTGTGATTGCGGGGATTTTGCTCAAGGCTGAATATACATTGAGTCGGTCGGAATACAGTAGAATTGACAAAAGTCTCTTGCTTATCCATGAAGAATGTGTAATACTCATAAACAACAAAATACGGTAAACCGATAGACTTACCGTTATTTATAAGGAAAAGACTTATCTGTGAGGTCGTAGCTAACAAAGATTTTTCCAAACAGCAGCACTAAGAGAAAGCCGCATTTGTCTCTTAACTATCCTGCGGTTATAAGCATGAAAACTATAAAAAACAGGGAGTTGAATTTAATGACTCGTATTTTAGCGATCGCTGGTAGTCCTTCTCACCCTTCCAGAACCTACAGCATTCTAGAATATACCGCCAAACTTTTACAACAAGAAGGCTTGCACGTCGATATTTTATCTGTGCGTGATTTGCCTGCGGAAGATTTAGTGTTTGGCAGATATGATAGCCCTGCATTAGAAAAACCAAAAGACTTGCTAGCTAAAGCCGATGGTGTAATTATTGCCACCCCCATCTACAAAGCCGCTTACACAGGCGTACTCAAGACATTTTTAGACTTGTTACCACAAAAATCATTGACAGGCAAAATAATTTTACCAATAGCGACTGGTGGAGCGATCGCTCATTTATTATCAGTGGAATATGCTTTAAAACCCATCCTATCTGAATTAGGTGGGCGGCATATTCTTGCCACCATCTACGCTGTGGAAAAACAAATTGAAAAACAAGCCGATGGTAGCATCCGTCTAGATGCAGAAATTGAGCAAAGACTTCATGATGTGTTGCAAGAATTTACTAAAGCTCTAAGATTTTCTGCCACATCCACTCAAGAATTAGTTAATGCTAATTAATCTCTCTTTACTCAGCCTAATCATTAATTCATCAACCTTATACCTCCATATGTTCTTGTAAGCAGATGGGATAACTTTACTCATCTGCTAATTTTCTTAACCCCTGATATTTTGTCAAAAGTCAACTATCAATGGTTAGAACTTTATAAATTATTAATAGATGAATATAAAAACTACAAATATATAAGTTGTCTCCTAACCTCTGCTAGTGGTAGATGGTTGAAAGATATTCAACCATCTGCTACCTTACTCAATAATTACCCATAGCAGGGAATAGGGAATAGGCTAGAAATTATTTTAGTTTTAATATTTTATAATTAGGTTATTTCCTCATCTACTGAGCGATCGCTATATTTTTAAATACAATTTAGCTAAACCCAGACAAAGACACACGCACAAATGAAGAAATTTATTCCCCAACTCCATT
This sequence comes from Nostoc sp. TCL26-01, assembly GCF_013393945.1. Classification (NCBI taxonomy): domain Bacteria; kingdom Bacillati; phylum Cyanobacteriota; class Cyanophyceae; order Nostocales; family Nostocaceae; genus Nostoc; species Nostoc sp. TCL26-01. The sequence goes on along the minus strand of NZ_CP040297.1, from coordinate 4,768,931 downwards.
TTTTACTGAGATTTGATCTCCCAGCTTAAGTTTTCACTATTCAAGATGTAAAATTTTATGAACCCGCAGTCTGATGTTCTTTCAGAGTTATGCGATTTTCTCTATCCTCGCAGTCCCTATTGTGGAGAATTCAAGCCAGAGTATTTGAACTTTAATGCCAATCTCCAAGAATTTGCTCAACGAGTGAATTATATTTGTGGCTTGCAAACTAATGGCAAGATTTCTCCAGAAGAAGCTTATAAACAAATTCACCTGTTGTGGAAGCAATTAAAACAAGCCAAGAAGGCATTAGTTGAACAAGAAAAAAGTCATTAGTCATTGGTCAATAGTCAATAGTCAATGGTCAATAGTCAACAGTCTAAGTTCTGAAAATACATACTACTTCTCTTAGAGGTTGTTTGAAAAGTCAAAAAGTATACTATAAACCCCTCTCCATAGAGCGTTCGCTAGCGTGTGCTTTGCACTCAGCGCTTCTCGTAGAGTACCTCTCACGCCAGTTGCTACAACGGGGGAAAAATACGCAACGCACTGGCTCCCCGAAAGGTCAATAGGCTTTGAAACCCTGATTTTCCTGTTCCCCTTCCTTAGTAGAGAAGGGGTTAGGGGTTAGGTTTTTGAGATTTTGGTGTTACGCATGATACTTTTCAAACATCCTCTAATGACTAATGACTAATAACCAATAACTAACTAATCATGGCTCTACAATTGCACCCATGAACAAAATACTTTTAGTTTGATTGTCACGAATTGCACAGAAAAATGGGCGGTCAACAATCATTTTAAATGGTGTTTGTGGCTGTCTTGCGAATGTAGCTCTAAAGCCTACAGAGGTAGCTGCACTGGCTTCTGTGCCTTCTTCGTTTACTTCTACAAATGCTTTATGCTTAACTTCACTAATGGCAATATTTTTCCCTATACCAGAAAAATCGGCTTTGTTAGTAAAAGCCTCCGCCATACCTAATGTTTTCAGCGCATCGTTGAGTGTAATTTCGTAATCTGTCTGAAATCGGGGTAATTTGATGGAGCCTTTACGCTTATTAAATTGAGACATCCACTTTTCCCAATTCTCGGCATTTAAGTTTTGCTGAAAGACTTGGAGGTTAGATTTTTGTTTGGGCAGAAATACATATAAGCTAACTCTACCATCTTGACCATATGGCAAACTCACAGCCTGAAATTGGTCATTTTCATAATATCTATAATCACCCGTTTGGGACATCATTGGGTGTTGTTTTTGTTGCCCAGATACCGAATAAAATGGCTGTGTAGTTGTTTGGGATTTAGCAAATTCTTGACTCCATTTACCTTTAAAATATATGGCATTAATTAAAAATAGCACCTCGTTGGGGGCAATTTGTTTGACAATCTTGTTGATTTTACCGCCAGTATTGTCTTTTACCCAATCGTTGATGGTATTGACAGATGTGACATTTTGAAAATCTATGTTTGCCACTTTGGCTTGATAGAAATCACGGGTTATTTGGATAAAATCAGGACGCAAGCTAATATCTTGATTTACCCACAGTGAGTTAGCAATATTCAGTTGGACATTAGCATCTGGGTTTGAGAGCAACTTATTTAATGCAGCGTAATTTGAGTTGATTTCTGGTAGACTGATACCCTGAAACTCAAGGGTTTTAGCCATTGCTTGTTGGGTAGAGCCACTAGCGCCATTGTAAGCTATGGCTAGTGCTGTACCAATACTCATAGGTGAAACAAAAATGTTTTTGGTTGGTGGAGTGTTTTGTAGCCCAATTTCGGAAAACAGCTTGAAGCCAAATCTATTGTTAGCATCAACGAATTTAGTATCCGGCATCACTGTTTTTTTTTGCAATGGTGAGTCTGTTTGAGATAGACTAGGCTGGGCGATCGCACTAGAATTACCATTAACTTGAGAGCATCCGATTACACCAAGTAAAACAACGCTAGCTGCTGCTAAAACGTAACGTCTTCCCAGGCTAACAGCATAACGTCTTTGTAAGAAACTTTCTCTCACCCCACTGAACTTCTGCTGAATCATGCTACTACCTCACTTGCCAAAGTTTTTTAGCTGTCTACCAAGCTTGACGTTAATGCTGTATTAATTATTTACTATGGCATTAACAAAACTAAAACACTCGATGGTTACAGTTTTGGTAACAGTAGGTGGTAGGAGAAAGACAATATAACTGTGGCTGAAGTTTTAGTAAGGTGACACAAAAGATTAATGTTTACAGCGTTGATTTTTTTCAATCTATCTTCAGATTGAATATTTGTACTTTAAACTACTCCATGTAATAAAACGTGAATTCGATGGACTATGCTTTAACCTCACACCTAACCCCTCTCCTCGTAGAAGAGGGGAGTAAAATCTGTGGCAGTCTTGCTATTGTTAAATGCGTGCATAATGTGATTTTCAATTAACAGGAACAGTCCACCAAGCTAGAGCATAAGGTTGGGTAGCTTCATTGACTCGTTGACGAAACTGTACACGGATTTTGTAATTGCCATTAGCAGGAACAGGACAAAAAATATGTTCTACACTATCAATTTCACTAATGGAAGCACAAACAGCAGCAGTTTCTATACTATTAGCATCAGATTTTACTAGGTAAAGATCGAGGTTATTTAAACCGCGATCACTAAATTTTTCACCCACATCAAATTGCTGGTTGCTATTAGTATCATTGAGTTCCACTAACCGATCCCAACTTAAAGTAATCGCCACAAAACTACCTTGCTTTAAAGGTTTTGCTAACCCATAATCAACAGATTTACCCACATCAACTTGGCGATAATCCCAACCCATAGCGGGAATTGCGGCTGTTGGTTGCCATTGACCTGCGCTAAATTGTTGATAGGCACGAAACGCATTTAAATGACCTGCTCCCATTTGGGCATCGAGGGGAATTTTTGGGTTTTGATAAGCATCAGAAGCTAACCAATCGAGATTTTGTTTATCAATTAATGTCCGCGTCATACCCAAACGCAAACCATTACCGCTATCTTGAATTTTTTCGGCAGAATTGAGTAAAACGGCTTTCATCACTTGATGACGACGACTATCAACACTCCAATTAGGTTTTTTGGTGCGTAATTGTCTATCGCCAAATTCTTGTAGCAAAGCCACCGTTGCGGTCACATGAGGTGCAGCAAAACTAGTCCCCGTCACTTTATTCAATTTGCCATCGGGGTTGAGCAAAGTAATATTACTCCCAGGCGCAACAATACTCACAGCACGCCGACCACCCACATTAAATTCCCTACCAGCCAAGCGCCCACTCACACCTTGATTAGTCCCAGCCAAGTTGGAAACGTCAACTTTATTAAACATCTCTCCTTTGCGAGACGAAAAAGCGACGTTAACTCCGTTAAAATTATCTGTAGGGATGGGTATACCCCCTTTACCCTGATTGCCTGCGATCGCATACAACACATCATGAACCCGACTAGACCAATCAACACACAGGGTTAGTAAAGCATTACCATCTAGAACTGCATCTGGTCTGGGGTCACGGTTGAGAGGTTCACCAAAACTAAAGTTAATCGCCCGCACATCACCACCATTTTGTAAGGCAATGTGTTGAGCTGAAATACACTCTTCTGGTTGACCCATATTTTTCGTAGAACCCACCGCCGACGAATATAATCTCGCCGCCGGTGCAACCCCAGGTAAACCCTTGTCTTGACTGACCATCACACCAGCAACATTATAAGCATGAGGGTCAACACCATTATTAGACTTAGCCGGGCCATTGCGTAAAAAAACCGCCGCCAGTGAGACAGCACGGTTTTTCGACACAGCTTTATCCCAACCAAACATCCCCGGACGGCCTATTTCTACCTGACCAATGGCAATCTTGCGACCGAGTAAATTATAAGGCGATCGATGTAACCTAAAAGCATCAATACCACTACTTCCTAAAGAAGTTTGTACAGCAGCCAACACAGGCATACTCAAGCAAGTAGCACTTAATCCCAAAATTATCCAGCTGAGTTTTTTAGTCATAGTTAATTAGTCAATGGTCAATGGTCATTAGTCATTAGTCATTAGTCATTAGTCATTAGTCATTAGTCATTAGTCATTAGTCAATGGTCATTAGTCAATGGTCATTAGTCAACAGATTTTTTTCTTATCCCTCACTCCCTCACTCCCTCCCTCCCTCACTCCCTCACTCATAACTCAGCACTCATCACTCCCCCACTGCTAAATTTTCTAAATTCTCAATATTTTGTTACAGTGTTTTGTTACAATACTTACAGACGAGGACGCATAAAACCCACTAGCCATGACCCAAAATCGATCTGAGAAACCCATAGTAATTGCTCCATCTATCCTATCAGCCGACTTTAGCCGTCTCGGTGACGAAATCCGTGCCGTAGACGCAGCTGGAGCCGATTGGATTCATGTTGATGTAATGGACGGTCGTTTTGTACCCAATATTACAATAGGTCCTCTGATAGTGGAGGCAATTCGTCCAGTTACAGCTAAACCTCTGGATGTCCACTTGATGATTGTGGAACCAGAAAAATATGTGGAAGGCTTTGCTAAAGCTGGTGCTGATATTATTTCTGTTCATGCTGAACATAATGCTTCTCCACACCTCCACCGCACCTTGGGACAAATCAAAGAACTTGGGAAGAAAGCAGGAGTAGTACTTAACCCTGGTACGCCTCTAGAATTGATTGAATATGTACTAGAATTAGCTGACCTAGTACTAATCATGAGCGTTAACCCTGGTTTTGGTGGTCAAAGTTTCATCCCTGAAGTATTGCCAAAAATCCGCAAACTGCGTCAAATGTGTGATGAACGGGGTCTTGACCCTTGGATTGAAGTAGATGGTGGACTCAAGGCTAACAATACTTGGCAAGTTCTAGAAGCGGGTGCGAATGCAGTCGTTGCTGGTTCAGCTGTATTCAACGCCAAGGATTATGCAGAAGCTATTACCAATATTCGCAACAGCAAACGTCCTACACCAGAATTAGCAAAGGTTTAACAATAAGAATTCAGGAGTCAGGAGTCAGAATTCAGATGACTTCTGAACTCCACTTTAATAACCAATTTATAGATAAAAAAAGGGCGCTGCGCGTCCTTTTTTTTGGTAAATTATCTGCTACAATTTGCTGGGATAATAGGCTTTGACCCACCTTGTAATACTGTTTTCAAGGCACAACTCCACTCCTCGGCTATCAACTTATTACCTTGATTATTCAAGTGAACACCATCAGGACTAAAAATATTTTCCTGATTGGACTGATTAATGATTGCAGTGTGCATATCCACAAAGAAAATGCGTTTTTTCTGGGCAGATAATTGACTGATATACTGCTTTAAAAATTCATTGGCTGTAGTTTTAGTTTTATTCTGATCAACTCCCTTCTGAATATCCCATTTGAATGGGGGAATAGAAGCCACTACAACAGCAGCTTGGGGACGTATTGACAAGATACTATCAATAATTCCTGGTAGAGATTCTTTCAGTAAGCCGGAAGTTTTATCACCCCGGACTTTATCTCCAAAAAAATCATTAGTCCCAAGCATAACTAGCACCACATCTGGTTTAGTCTTTTGCACCCAGTCACGAACACTTCCTGGTTGCTTCTCCCACCCAGGTAGACGAATATTTGCACCGGATTTTTGCCATACTTGCGCCGCACTCCATCCACCATGACATTCGTTATCTCGGTCTGAATGCTTGCTATCTTTTTTAGTGCCTACCCAATCTATAGTAGAGCCAAACTTAGTTGCAGCTACGGTTTGACGCAGAACTGTAATGTTATTGGCACAAAGAGAGTCACCTAGAGACATGACTTTGATTTTAGTCGCGGCGGTAACGCAACTCATGGGTAGACAAAACTGTAGCCCTAAAGCTAAACCTAAGTTAACCCATCGACTCCAAAGTATTCTCTGACTGGGATGTTGGACACCCTTGGATGTGCTTAACAAACTGCGGATTTGATTTTGAACAGCCATCATAATCATCCATCAGATTCATCAGCTATCTCTCGACTGAATTTTTACTGGAAAAGTGCCATTTGCGTAAGAATTTTTCCAGTAGAACTAAAAATCCTCCTTTTTTGAGTATTGAATTTAGATTGAGTGAGTAACTCATACCAATTTCCTTTAAATGTGAACAGTAGAGACGTTGCATTGCAACGTCTCTACATAATTTATGTGTATCATGATTAACGTGAAATGGTATCACATCTTGCACCTAGCCCTAGCGATTAGAAATCGCACGCCACTTGCTTCAATGGGGGAAACCCCCACAACGCAGTATCTCCCCAACGCAGTGGCTTGGCTATACAAACCAAGTCCGCCTGCGCGGACTAACGTAAAATCAAGCTTTTAACCCGCGTAGGAGGGTTTCGTCTGTGTAGCCGCGACTTCTAGTCGCCTGCTGCAAGATATGAGCCTCCCACTAGCGGACTACGCCACTAGCAACAAATGAAACTAGCACATTTTTCAAAGGAGGGCTAAAAGTTTTGCCATATAAGGCTTCCAAAATGTGCAAGTTAGAAGGTAATGTACAACCCAACCATAGATGAGATTTTGAGTTTAGAGGATGTTTGAAAAGTATGGGGCGAATATAATTAGACTAATACAAAATCAAGGATTTCCAACCCACGGAGGTGGGTTTTGTCTGTGTAGACGCGATTTCTAATCGCCCATAAGAGCAACATATTAGACTTTTCAAACAACCTCTTAAGCTACACTACACTTAACTACACTGACTTCACAAATTAAACTTTACTATGCCTTACTGAATATATCTTCAATCGTGACTAAAGTCATGGATTTATTTATGACTTTCGTTAGAACTATTTTGATGAAAAAAAAGCTTTAATTATTTGAGAAAGCAACAAATTGAGCTAAAAGCTATTGCTACTTAATGAATAACATTAAGTAGCTATTTCATATTAGAAAAATTGCCGTTTTGTGTGATAATTTTATGGCTAAAAATCAAAACTTCCCACAAGTATAGGGATGTAGTTTTTGTCAGTATTCAGTTGCAGAGGTGTTTTAAAACCTTTACTTGTTTTTATAAAAAAAATCTTTTGTTAGGAGTAGATAATCAATAAGTTACTATAATTTTGATGAGCATTTCTGGCCAGCTAAATTAGTTTGTCATACTCAAGAGCTACAAAAATCGACTAAGACAAATGTTGTCAAAAATCAATATATGCCCATTTTGTATATGCTATCTGTCGCTATTAGCGTAGCATTATTATGGCAAATCTCGCTGGTTGTGAAAAACAACAATCAAGGAAATAATTTGACTGATATTAATAATGGTGATTGCTTAATGATTAAAAGTAACACAGGAATGCAGCTTTATTGCTCTAAGCCATAATTTTTAACTCACAAGCCAAAGCCCCGCTATTTTAACAAAAATTACCCTAAACCCATACACTCATTGGATATGGAGAATTATAGATGAAAACACTAATTATTTAGGTGTTATAGTTTTAGGGAAACTTTGTAGTAGTTTGGCTGTAGCCTATGAAGTCTTCAAGGTGCTGAATACAGCTTAAGATGTTGGCTGAGTACGTAAAGTATGTCTAATAAGACACAAGATTGATGATATAAGCTCTCAGCAACGAGGTTTATTTCTGATGATTTGTGTGTAATGAATAAAAATGTCGTACATTGGTTGCAGATGTTTAAACCAACTGTTGATAAGTATGTGAATTTTTGTCTATATGGAAAAGAGCGATCGCTATTAACTCATACACGGAGGTGTAGTTAATGGAGACTATGTTTACACGACATATTTATGATGATTTAGTGTCGGTCAAAGTAGATCAAGTAGAGTTACAAGGTAGTTTAGTCATCCCAGAGGGTGCTACAGGTATAGTTGTGTTGGTGAATGGTGGTGGTAACAGTTGCTATCATCCCTGTAATATTTACTTGGCTAAGTTCTTACGCAAGGTAGGATTTGCCACTCTCATTATTGACTTGCTGACGTTGGAAGAAGAAGCCATTGACGCGCGTACAAAACATTTACACTTTGATATTGAGTTATTAGCATCGCGTTTGGCTGGTTGTACAGCTTGGTTAGCCCAATACCCACATACCCACAACCTAGCAGTAGGTTACTTTGGCGCTAATACGGGCGCTGGTGCAGCGCTTGTAGCCGCAGCAACACTGGCAAAAGCTGTTCAGGCTGTCGTATCTCGTGGTGGACGTGTTGATTTGGCTGGTTCAGCTTTATCTCATGTCCAAGCCCCGACCTTGATGATTGTTGGCGGTTATGACACACCACTCATCTTGATGAATAAGTTTGCCACAGCACAGTTAAATACACAAAAGCAACTGAAGATTATTCCCCAAGCCACTCATTTATTTGCAGAAGCAGGTAAGTTAGAAGCAGTTGCAGAACTAGCTAGTGATTGGTTTACTCGTTATCTCCCGAAAGAAAAAATTTCTGGTTTTCATCAATCTTTGTTAGTCATTAGTCATTAGTCATTAGTCATTGGTCATGGGTTATTAATTTTTTTGGTGTGGCTGACTGTAGGGTATTATGAGTAGCTAAGGCTTTTTAAGATTGTGGGTTTGTTTGTCAAGTTTTTTTGTTAAGGTTTGTGAAGTTTTTTATTGGTTGTGCTGTTTGGGCGTACAAGGGTTGGGTGGGTGAACTATATCCCACAGGAACTCGCGCTACAGAATTTCTCCATCTCTATAGTCGTCGCTTCACAACAGTAGAAGGTAATACAACTTTTTATGCCATACCTAATCCAGAAACTGTCAGCCGTTGGGCGAAAGAAACACCTCCTGGCTTTGAATTTTGTTTAAAATTGCCACGAGATATTACTCATAAAGGTTTGTTAAAACCTTATATTCCCGCAGCTTTAGCTTTTCTAGAGGGGATGCGTCCTTTGGGTAAGCATCTTGGCCCCACATTTGCTCAGTTACCCCCAAGTTATCCACCAACATTAATTGACGATTTGGCTGATTTTTTAACAGCTTGGCCACGTACATCAGCACCACTGGCGCTAGAGGTGAGACATCCCCATTGGTTCCAAGAACCTCACAGGAGTGATTTAACTCAACTTTTAACAACTCTGGGTGTGGGCAGGGTACTGTTAGATTCACGTCCCATCTATACTGGAGATGATGACCCCCAGTTACAATCAGAACGACGTAAACCCCAAGTACCATTACAATTTAGCCTGACTGCACCTTTTAGCTTAGTGCGGTTTATTTCTCATCCTAATTTGGCAGTAAATCAGCCATTTATGGAAGAATGGATGAGACAAATTCAACAGTGGCTAGAAATAGGAACACGAATTTATTTCTTTGTACATTGTCCCTTAGAAGAGCGATCGCCTAACACCGCCCGTCATTTCCAACAGCTATTAGAACAAAACAACATATCCGTTCCACCCCTACCTTGGAATCACCTAGAAAATCCACCCAATCAACTTAATCTTTGGTAGCGCCTAACCTCTAACTCTGTGTCTTTGTCTTGAAAAGTTCAGAGCGGAGGAAACCTCCGCTCCGACTTTTCGCTGTGTCTCTGTGGTTAAATTTCCACGAAATATTGTTGAGTTGAGCAAATCAAAGTAATAAACTCTGCAAATTCATGATTCTTTGACTTTTCCCATCTCTCTTGTATTTACCATTTTAAAAAGAGTGATAATAGTTTTTGCAATCCTTTTCTGATCAGACCTGATACATCATTATTCCCTAAAATAAGGGGTCACACCCCTCTTGGCAAAATAACCAAGAGTATATCAACAATGCCAAGATTAACTAACAGAAATGAGTTGATTGCTAATGTGGATTTGTTGAGGCGGTTGTTGTTCAATCTGTTATATCAAAGGAGGTTCAGATGAGTCGTCTTCTTTATGAAAATTCCGTTTCATACCAAGGATATCTCATCATTCCATTTGTGTTTGGCAAGGTAGATCAATACGAAATTTATTCGTATAAACTTTTGTCAGAAGTTGGTCGCAAAAGTCAGCTACATAAAGCAGAGAATCCTGCTAAAATCTACGGCAATAGCATTAGTAATATTGTGGAGATAGCCAAAGAGCATATTGACCAAAATGCAGATTTTTGTAGTCAAAAAGATAGCTTTCTATCACGCTACATTTACCGCAACAATCTGATTATTATCTTCTACGAAAATGACAGATATTTCTACGATCATTACCCACCAGACTTATTGAATAATATTGCTGCACCAAAATTATTCAAATCTGAGTATGAGTGTTTGAGTTGGATTAAACAGGGACTTGATGGTAGATATACGCGCCAGCAAGCGAGGTAGGGGAAGGGGACAAGGGGACAAGGAGAAAATACTTATATAGGTTCTTTCCCTCCATCTCCCCATCTCCCCATCTCCCCATCTCCCTCGCTCTTTTTATTCCTTGAGTAGTAGGTAATAAATAGAACCATTAGTGACTGTAATACCAGCGCGATCGCCTGCTAAGTCACCATAGCCTAAGAAATAGTCTACTCTGCCAGAACCTTTAATAGCACTACCTGTATCTTGATCAAGGACAAAGCGACTAACTCTACGGTTAACTAATTTTTTATTATGACCAGGATAGGGGAAAGTAGCATTAATTACAGCTAAAGCTCCAGGTGGCATGAGAGATTTATCAGTAGCAATGGAACGTTCTGGTACTAGGGGTACACCGATACTACCGATAGCTGGTTCACCGTTGGTTTCTCTAAAGAAAATAAAGCGTTCCCAACGGGGCAAATAATTATTCATTGACTGGGGATTTTTGCGAAAATAGCGAATAATCCCCGGCATATTTAATTCTTCTTTGGATAATTTGCCGTCTTGAAATAGCAGTCTTCCCACACCTGTCCAAGGATAATCAGTTCCCCGGATAAAACCTACGCTGGTTTGAGTGCCATCGGTTAACTTGAGTTTAGCAGAACCTTGGATATGGATCATGTATGCTTGAAAGCGATCGCGTAACCAAAACATTTCCAATCCCCGTAACTGACTTTTATCCCCCAACAAACCATCTACCCCTTCTAAATCAATGCGTTTGGGGTGGGGTTTAGTCCATTGATCAAAATTGGGAGGTACTCGATAAATGGGATACTTGTATTGGGCAGTGCGTACCCGACTCGCTTGATAGATAGGTGCATAATAAGCAGTAAACTTGACCGTCCCTTGATTATCGTCACCGACTGACTTGTAAAAAGCAAACTCACGACGTACCGCAGCTTGCAGTTGTGCTGGTAATTTAGCTGTCGCCACCAACCGACGAAAACGCTGTAAACTGCGACGCACTCGTTCTAGAGTAATTTCCTTGATGGGGTAATTGCGATACGTTGCTATTGCCTTATCTGTTTTGAGGTAAAGTAGACTATTATCTATTGAGCGTAGCAGACCTTGGCGATCGCCTCCACGACTTAAGAACAGTTGCTCATCCCAACCCAAACAAGTACGCTGGGGAGTACACTGTGTACCAATATCCACAAGTTTTAACGGCGGCGATAACTGAGGTGGTTGAGGAGAAACTTGCGCTACTTGACTACTTGCCATCTGTAACGGATTAATCAAGATAGTTCCCAAACCTAAAGACATCAAAGCTAAAATTCTTTGCATATTCTCATTTCAAGTTCGTTATTTATCAAACAATTATTGTATTGAGTGTCACCAATCATCAAGGGATGAGGCTGATGTAAAAACATTAACATCCATCCCATCAGATGTTACTCTTAATTTTTATCTGTAGTTTATTAATGACAATTCGTGCAACATCAAGTTAAAACTCATTCACCAGGGATTTTCATTCCCACTTTGTATTTTGTAGCTGGTATTCCCTACATCATTATCAATACAGTTTCAGTAATCTTCTATAAAAAGCTAGAAGTTGATAATACACAAATCGCTTTATGGACAAGCTTTCTTTATTTACCTTGGGTAATCAAAATGTTTTGGGGGCCAATTGTAGATATCTACTCAACTAAAAGAAATTGGATACTATACACCCAACTTGCCATGAGTTGTTGTTTAGCTATAGTCGCATTTTGTCTACAACTACCAAACTTCTTCTTTATCTCCCTAGCAGCATTAACAATAGGAGCATTCATTTCTGCCACTTATGATATTGCCACAGATGGCTTTTATCTTTTAGCTCTCAGTCCAGAACAACAAGCATTTTTTGTAGGTATTCGTTCAGTCTTTTATCGACTCGCCATTATCTTTGGTTCGGGTATTTTAGTAGTGTTAGCTGGTCAGTTAGAAGTTTACTTAGATAACATTCCTTTAAGCTGGGCGATCGCTATTGGCTTCTCGGCAATCATCTTAGCACTACTTTTGATGGTTCATCGTCTAACTTTGCCCTTTCCTGATGCAGATCAACAAAAACATCTAGAAAATACCGACAAAATCCCCTTTTTAAAAATTATTAGCTCCTATTTTCAGCAAGAAAAAGTTACATTTATCATAGCTTTTATCTTACTCTACAGATTTGGTGAGGCGATGCTTGTAAAGATGGCATCCTTATTTTTATTAGATAAACCAGAATTAGGTGGTTTAGGACTCACGACATCAGAAGTTGGTTTAGTATACGGCACATTTGGAGTAATTTCTTTGATTGGTGGTGGCATCTTAGGCGGTTTAGTCATTGCTAAATATGGGTTAAAAAAATGTTTATTCCCAATGGCTTTAGCTTTGAATTTACCAAATGTATTTTATGTTTACATGGCTTACGTGCAGCCTCCGCTAATATTAGTCTATCCCCTAGTCTCTATAGAGCAATTCGGATACGGTTTTGGCTTGACCGCTTTTAGTGTCTATTTGATGTATACCTCCCAAGGAGAATATAAAACCTCCCATTTTGCCATCTCAACTGGCATCATGGCTTTAGGTATGATGCTACCGGGAATTATCAGTGGTTATCTGCAAAACTTCCTGGGATATCCATTGTTTTTTGTCTTAGTTTGTCTGTTGACTATTCCTGGGATGGTGACTTTATTTTTTATTCCTTTAACAGCAGTCACACATAATCAGACAAGCCAGTAGGGTGTGTTGTCGCGCAGCGCAACGCAGCAAATTTAGGGCTTCGGTGCGTTAGACTACAAATACTTAATTTTATTCAACAATCAAGTCGGATTCCTATAGTTCAACCCAACATTACCTAGCCTACAATTAAAGCTTTAAAAGTAGCCTATTTTTGTAAAAATCAACTCGAAATCCTCTATGAGTTATGTTTTAGGAATAGATGGTGGTGGTAGCAAAACTGTATGTATTTTAATGGATGAGGCACGTCAAATTATTAGTCGTGGTCAAGCAGGTGCATCTAACTACCAAAGTATCGGAGTAGAAGCAGCATTTTTGTCCATTCAAGCAGCGATACATACAGCAATTAATGCCGCACTCCAGGTAATAAATTCAGTTACCATCAAAGCCATATGTTTAGGATTAGCTGGTGTAAGTCGTCCCGAAGATATTGCCGTAGTCAAAAAGCTAGTAGAGGCATTAAAAAATAGTCATACCTTACCGATTATTTGGGATTTAACATCAGCAAATATTGTGATTTGTAATGATGCTTTAATTGCTCTTGTTGGTGGTATTGGTAATGCAGTTGGTATTGTGGTTGCAGTAGGTACTGGTTCCATAGTTTTTGGTTGTAACCAACAAGGAGAAACAAAAAAAGTTGGTGGTTGGGGATATATTTTAGGTGACGAAAGTAGCGCTTATAAAATTGCGGTGACGGGGATGCAAGCTGCATTAAAAGCCTATGATGGGCGGGGAAACCCGACAAGACTTATCGAAGATTTACAACAACATCTAGGTTTACAAAACATAGAAGATTTAATCGAAGTTATCTATCGTCGGGGTTGGGGGGTTCAACAAATAGCTGCTTTAGCACCAATTGTAGATTTAGCAGCCGCATCTGGTGATGAAGTAGCTAACAATATTATTGATGATGCTGTTAAAGAATTAGTGCAAGCTACATCTATAGTTATGAATACTATCTTTAGTCCTAATTCAGTTTTAGAAGTGGTGACAACAGGCAGTGTTTGGCGATGTAGATGCAATATACACCAGCGATTTACTACAGAAATTATTCAGCAGTTCCCTTTAGTCAAAGTGATTTTTCCCCGTCATGAACCTGCTTATGGTGCTGCTTTGTTAGCGATAGAAAATAGAATTAATATTAATTAAAGGGATAGATGACCTGCGTGCTTGACGAAGCATCTACCCCTAAATAGCTGCCCAGTGACGAACCTGGAACTTGATAATCTGGTATCTAATTAATTAAGTATCTGCTCTGATATCTTGATTGTCATGGGGATAGATACTGATTTAGAAAATATTTGTGAACAGTTCATACTGATGTTTTTAAAACGCATCTTTACTAAGACTTACGCACTCAACCAATAAACCATAAATGAGGGTAGTCAATAGTCAATAGTCAATGGTCAAAATCAAGTTTTTTTGGACTGTTTTCCTTTAAATGTGAACAGTAGAGACGTTGCATTGCAACGTCTCTACATAATTTATGTGTATCATGCTCTTATTGCAAAATCAAAACCGGGATGCACCCAATTTATCTGCGTTTATCTGCGTTTAATTATTCTAGACTGGCATCATCCACTACACTTTTAGATTTAATTAGATGCTGCTGATACAGCTACATCACTGATAATCTCTTCTAAGGTGTGGAGTAATTCTTGCTCATTATAAGGTTTAGAAAAATAGGCTCTAGCTCCTAATTGCATAGCTAGTTGTCGATGTTTATGACTACTACGGGAGGTGAGCATAGCGACAGGAATATTTTTGGTGTTAAAGCTGGAGTTAATGCGGTCTAAAAAGCCGTAGCCATCAAGACGGGGCATTTCAATATCACAAATTACGGCTTGGACTTGTAAGCCATTTGTTAATTTCTCCCAGGCATCTTCACCATCTTTGGCTTGTTCGACTTGGTATCCACCTTTTTCTAGAGTTAATGCTAGGAAACGGCGGACGTTGATAGAGTCATCGATAATTAAAATTGTGCCTTTTTGTTGGGTGAGTGGTGCTTGTAGCTTGGTACTATCAAAGAAAAGAAATGGTGTTTTTAACCTAGCTGATGATGATTGATGATGTTTGGGAGTGCGCTGATTTGTGGCAATTTTATAGAGTAATTCATTGATATTTACTAATGCGACAACTCGACCATCACCAAGAATTGTGCAGTTACTAAAACCTTGGGGTAAAGGGATATTTCCTTCTACTTGACGAATGGCAACTTCTTGTTCACCCCAGCATCTTTCGACTTGGATGGCAACTGGTTGATTATTTCCTTTGACAATTAATACACTGCTAGCATTGATTGCTGGAGGGGTTTCTAATTCTGGGTTATCGTAGCGGGGACAGTTAAATTCTAGGTGGCAACCAAGGCGAATGAGGGGTAACATTGTTCCTTGCCAATTAAGTACTTCGTTACCTGCCATTGGGAAAACTTGCTCGTTTTGTAGCAGAAAGATTTCTGAAACCACATCTGTGGGAAATGCCAACAACATTTTGTGACTTTCAACTAGCAAGACTCTAGCAATGGATAGGGTGAACGGCACTGACATTGTAAAGGTTGTGCCTACTCCCGGTTCTGTATCGACAGTGATATCACCCCGGACTAATTTTAAGTTATTGCGAACCACATCCATACCTACACCGCGTCCAGAGAGGGCAGTGACTTGCTCAGATGTGCTAAAACCTGGTTCAAAGATGAGTGAGAGGAGTTCTTCATCTGTGGCGTTAGTGAGTAGCGCTGCGTCTATCCCCATTGCTTGGGCGCGGGTACGAATTTTCTCTAAAGAAATGCCTCGACCGTCGTCATGGATGGTAATTATTGTGCGATTATTGCGGTGAGTAGCAGTAATTTCGATTAGTCCTTGTTCTGGTTTACCTAAAGTCCGACGGATGGCAGATTCTTCGATACCATGATCAAAGGCATTTCTTAATAAGTGCATTAAGGGATCATTTAAAGCTTCTAAAATGCTGCGTTCAATTAAGGTATTGCCACCTGTGATTTTTAACTGGACATTTTTACCATATTCTACATTTAAATCGCGGATGGCTCTGGGGAAACGCTCGACTAAATCCGATAGAGGACGCATCCGGATATGGTTGAGTTTGGTTTGTAATTGTTTCGATGTTTTATTCAGTTTACGAGCAATTTGGTCTGTGTCATCAACACTTAATTGAATATCTGTAGATACTTCTTGGACTTGAACTATGGTTTCCATGACGGCTTGCGATCGCCAGTTTAACTCGTTGTAGCGATCCATTTCTAGAGCATCAAATTCACTGGCTCTGTTTGAGGGATTTTCGTGGTGATGAGTTAGGGATAAAGGTGTTTTATCGTAGTTGCTGCGTAAGTCTTGATTTTCTTGTTCTAAAGTCTGGACTCGTTGGTTTAAATTCCGCACGAGTTTACGCAATTTTTCTAGTTGGGAGTTGAGTCCATTGCGTTGCACAACCAACTCTCCAAATAAATCATTGATTTGCTCTAGTTGTTTGCTGGGAACTCTGACGGTATTTTCTGGATGTTCTCGATTTTTGCCTAGAGTTGTTGGTTCAATAAATTTATAATCTGTAGTAATATTTTCTTTAGCAAATTCGGTAATTATTTCTGGGAAATCAATAGCAGCTAAAGCACTATCAATCTCTTCATCGGGTTTCTCTACAATAAGTTCAGGTGCGATAATTGTATCTGGTATAGCTAACTGTAATTCTGTAGGAGATGGGGCAACATTTACCAATTCCTCTAGATGCAGTTGTGTCGGTAAATTATGACGCTGATTTGTCAAAACTAAAGCTTGCGATCGCCGCCATGTTTGTAAAGCTAATTGGGCAATTGCCGCTATACTATGACCATGAGGATTTTCTATATGATATTTGATCGATTCACACAGTTGAGTGAAGGCATTTAACTGCAACATTTCACCCAAGCCACCTAATTCGGCTGCCATGATAGCAACTTCTTCTTGTAAACAAGGTTGTTCTCGATGTGCCAAGACAGATTCTAAACGCTGTAAACATCCTTCAACTTCTGTTTCAAATAGTAAGGGAATTACATCTTGTCCCTCTTCTGGTGATAGGATAGTAGCAGCATCTTCCGGGGTGGGTTCACCCAAGCGATCGCGTAATTCATCAAATACTGGATAACAAAAAGTTCCTAACCAATCCTCCTCAATAGCATTACCTTCTGCCAGTAACTGCACTATCTGCCGCAGCCAATCCACACCCGATAGCAGTAAACTTTGTAATTGGGTATCAATATCTAAAGAGTTTTTACTAGTTTTTAAAACCTTAAAAGCATCTTCCAAGCGATGAGATAAATCACTCAAAGCTTTAAATCCCATCATCGCTGCCCCACCCTTAATCGAATGGGCTGCCCGCAATGCGCCGTTAATTTTTTCTAAATCAATCCGATGACTGGTATCAATTTCTAATAATACCCCTTCTAAGGTATTAATATAATCTGTGGCTTCTTCCAGAAATTGCATCTGGATTTCTTGTTGTTTGTTGTGTGACATAGTTGTTAGTCAATGGTCAATGGTTAATGATAAATGGTCAACAGTCTTGTCTTTTGACTATGGACTATTGACTATGGACTATTCACTATTAATTAACCTTAAAAGTCTCGACGGTTTCTTGTAATTGGTGAGAAATTTCTACAGTTTGTTTGAGAGATTGGGCAACTAGGCGGGAAGAATCACTACTGCGTTTAGAGACAGAGGCGATATCTTGCATTAATTTGCTGACAGTTTGAGATGTATCTACCTGAGATGTGGTGGCGGTAGAAATTGACTGAATTAATGTGTCAATTTGCCGCGATACATCTAAGATTTGGCTAAGGCTTTGCTTGGCTTCTTCCACAATTCTGGTTCCTTCGACTACTTGGGTAGTTCCTACCTCCATTGCTTTGACAACTTCACTGGTTTCTCGTTGAATATTTTCCACAATTTGTTCAATTTCTTGAGTAGCTGTGGCGCTTCTAGCGGCTAGTTCACCGATTTCTTCAGCCACGACTGCAAAACCTTGCCCTTCTTCCCCAGCACGGGCGGCTTCTATGCCAGCGTTGATGGCGAGTAAGTTGGTTTGGGTGGCAATTTGATTAATAATGGCCACCACACGGGAAATTTGTTGAGAAGATTCTCCTAAGCGTTTGACTTTCTTGGTAGTTTCGCCGACAGTTTCCCGCAATGAGAGGATGTTCTGCACAGTCAAATCCATTGCTTGTCCACTTTTGGTGGCAGTGTGGGCGGCGTGGTTGGCGACGATGGCAGCTTGTTTGGCACTGGTGGCGACTGCTTGCATGGAGTCAGTCATTTGCCCAACTGCGTCAAGAGTGCGGTTGATTTCGCCAGCTTGGATGAGTGCTTCTTCAGCGAGTTGGTGAATTGCCCCTTCATTAGAACCGATGGCAATATTCAACTGATGAGCAGCTTGTTTGACTTGGGTGACGATATCGCGGAGATTTTCGACGATGGAGTTGAAAAAGTCAGCGACAGTACCGATTTCTCCTGTTGTCACGTCTGCACGTACTGTCAAGTCGCCCTTGGCTACACCTTCGACATTGCTGAGGAGTTCTAAGAGTTGCAGTTGTAAGGCTTCTGGTGGTTGTCCCTCGCTGAAGTTGGGAACATAGGCGCGTTGCTTGACTAAAATTTGTAAATGTTCTGCGACTTGGTTGATATTGGTATTTAGTGTTCCTAATTCATCGTCACTGTCAACTGAGGCGCGAGTTGAGAATTCACCTTGACTAAGTTTTGCTAAGGTTTGTGTCGCTTTGAGGATACGTTCTGTGATACCCTGGGCTAACCAAGCAGCGATCGCACTAACTAAGCCAGCTGTCAGTACTGTACCGATGGCGATTGTCCATAACAATTGTCTTTGTGGTTGAAATAAGATATCTGCATCTGTTGTTAAAAGTGTTTGCCAGTTGAGGTCTGGTAGTCCCGCAAAACTTTGAGGTGGGATGTAATTAACTAATTGTGACTGGCGATTAATCGCAGAAACTGTCGTGAAACTAGCAATTTTTTTAGCAGTTATTCGTGATGCTAAATTGGGGTAATAATTCTGGGCTGATTTACCTAATAATGCAGGTTCGGAACTGAGAATTACATTGCCTGATGGGTCGAGTAAACTGTATGTATGCTCATTTTTAATTAAGGCTTCTAGAGATTTGATCGGAATGCTAGCCCGAATAAAGGCAATAGTTCTCTCAGAAATCATATCTTTAATGGGTACAGCTAAATAAATATTGGCTGTGCCGGCATAACTGATAATAGAAGTGTCTTTTTGCAGAAGTTCTTGAAAATAAATTTGGTCTTTTTGATTATATAGAGGTGTGCCAGAAGATTGGGCAATTAATTGACCATCAATATTAAATACAGCAATACTATCGTAGTCTTGATAAGCTTGGACAATACTATCTAAGACTGCTTGTTTTTCCGCAATCGTTGTATTGTTACTAAAGCGGGGATTTGCTAAGAAGGGTAAACGGGAGAGGACTTGGATATCTTGATAATGTCCCAAGATAAAGCGGTTGACTCTATCTGTCAAACTCGCAGCTTGGGCTTGTTGGGCTTGAGTTACTTGTTGGGTAATGGATCTATTGAGTAAATTATAAGCGATCGCCCCGACAGTCAAGATGGGGAGTGTACCGAGAGCGATCGCTAAAATTATCGCTTTTGTCTTTAAGCTGAGATGCTGACAATATACAATCAGATGATTAATAGTTTGCTGATGCTGATTTAGTTTACTAGATAATTGTCCTATACTCTCAGCAGTTTTGGGATTTTTGCTCAAAGACCGTTGATTTTTGGCATCACCACTCTGAGCCATATCAGTTTTATGTACCATAATTTAAATTTCTCTAAGAGGAACACTCGCTAAATTAAATATTTGTAGCTAGTCTAATTAGTCAGGGCAGGAGAATTGACAATAGATTGAGCATCTAAAACCAGAAATATTTCTTCCTGTTGAACAACACAACCCCGCAGATAGGGAACTAAGCTAGATGTTACTTGCCCAATGGGGGAATGAATTTCATCAGGTAGAAATTTAGTGATGCCTTTAATTTCTTGTACCACTAAACCTAGCAGCACCGCACCAACTTTAATCACAACTACATTGTATTGATGTAGCCTATTTTCTATAGATTCCAAATTCAGCATTTTTGGCAAATCTACTGCCCAAATAATCCGACTGCGCCAGTTCATTAACCCCAAGATACAACTAGGCATATGCGGCATTGGCGTGACAGATTCCACAGGCAAAATCACCGCTTCTTGTGTATGTTCCATAGCGATAATTGCTGCCGTCTGGTGATTAAGCTGAAACTTGAGATAGCCATCTCCTAATTTATTAGGCGGTAATTTTGCCGCTAATTTAATGGGTGAGTTATTCATAATTTCAACTCACCACTAATTTAATCGCCCGCAGCAGTTGTTCGCGGGTGTATGGTTTGGTGATATAAGCATCAGCACCTTGTTTCATTGCCCACAAACGGTCTATTTCCTGATTTTTGGAACTGCAAATCACAATTGGTACTTTTTCTGTTGTGGGATTTTTCTTCAAGGAACGACATAATTCAAATCCACTCATTCCCGGCATCACCACATCAGTAACAATCACATCAGGTTTTTCTAATAAAGCTTTATCGATAGCTTCTTTTGCTCCTAATGCTTTAATCACTTTGTAACCACTATCACGCAAATATCTGCTCATTAATTCCAATTCGCTAGGCGAATCTTCCACAATCAAAATTGTCCCAACTAAAGTAATACTCACTCTGATAACTCCCCATTAGTATGTTTCTCATTAACCAATATGCTTAAATACCATCTTGAGTAATTCTGATTGGTCAAAAGGCTTAGTTAAATAGCCCGAAGACCTCACCATTTTGGCTTTAGCCCTGTCAATAAATCCTGTTCTGCCCGTCACCATAATAATTGGGATATTCTTAAATGCTGAATGCCTCCTTAATAAAGAACATAGTTCATAACCATCTAAATTTGGCATTTCTACATCGAGTAAAATTAAGTCTGGTTTACTCCGGAGAATTTGCATCAATGCTTTCACCGGATCATTAATAGTGACAACTGTAAACACATTCTCATCTAAAAAGTTTTTGATGGAGTTTAAGACTGTTTGACTATCATCAATACAAGCAATTGTGTATAAACTTTTTCTTACCAAAGATGAGGGATTTTTTGGGGGCAAATTCTCCGGTAATTCCAGAGGATTTTGTCTTAATAATTGCTGTCCGTGGCGTTGTGCTAAGGGAGTTGATAATGGTCTTGAGGAAGGTAAGACTTGAGAAGCACCACCTGTATTTACTGATGATGACATCTGTTGCCGATGGCGTAATTGTTTTTGACAATATTCCACCAGTAAACGCAAATCTAAATGACAAAATTTCGGTAATTCATCCCACGCACTTTCAGGATAAAATTCGTAGCTACCTTCTTTAATCACCAAAAAAGTCTCTAATACTTCCTTGGCTAATTCTTCTATGAGAGTCGCTGCTTGTTTTGTCGTCAAATAGTCTTGATTTACTAGCCAACAAATCGCTTGATAATCTGGATACGCTAGGGATTGACTATCACCATTAGGTTCAAACATCAGCCGCATTTGTACGCGAGTAGCGCTATTCAGTGTCGGAATTTTTTGACTAAAGCGCCTTAAATGATTATCCAAGCGTTCAAATAGATTATCTGAGTAGGAAGTGTAGGTGAGTTTACCTTCCTCCAGATTAATAGACCAAAAAGCTGTATCTGTAAATACGCGCAAGCAACCAGTAGCATGACGACTGGTAAGTTGTGCTAACAAAGATAGGGGATGTAGTTTCTGAATCAACCTGTAGCTACTAAGAGGCGTTGTACTCATTTTGTGTTTCGTTGAAATGAATTCTAGATGTGTAATCTGCCACAAGTCTGATCAGAAATTAGTTAGTAGAATTATGTAATTTTTAGTAAAAGTTTATGAATGAGAATTTGTGGCAAATCAAATATAGTAGAAATCTTTGGGAATTATAAATTTCCCTAAACCATGTAAGTTTTTGTTAATTTATCTTTGAGTGATTTTGACTTTTTGACAACTGAATTAACACTGCTAATTTAACAGAATCTGATTTGATTTTTCTCAGTGATTACACTTAAAATACATCAAGTTAACTCAATTTATGACAATTTTCTTAATTAATTGAGTAATATTACTTAACTTTTCGCAATATAAACTATCTGGGTAATGGGTAATGGGTAAGAGTTTTACCAATGACTAATGACCAATGACTATTGACTATTGACCATTGACCATTGACCATTGACCAACTGAATTTTCTGCTGGATTGATCGCACAGTAGATTATTGAGAAATAATATTATTAATTAGAGAGTGCGATCGCCATGACAGTTTCAGTTTCACAACAAGCATATGCGGACTTGGTTAAAGAGGCTCAACACCAGGGAGAAGTGCTGTATCAGCAAACGGGTGCGGAAAAAACCTATCGATTGCCCAAGTATTTTGGTAGAGGCGTTGATTGCATTACCGAACTGCGTCACGGACTAACCATACACATTCGAGAAGCCCAACTGCGACAACCCTTGAGATTAGAACGACAGCACGAAGCGACATTTCCCTTGACAGCAAAATTTTATCTATCCAGTTGTTCAAGAGTCAAAACACCGGGGGCTGTGGAGATTAACGACGATTATGAAGAAAGCCACGGTTACAACTACCTTTACTGCCTACCCAACGTCTTAGAATACGAAGAATGGCGAGCAGAAGAACCAATCCAATTAGTCATGCTCTATGCAGACATCGACTATTTTCGATTGTTCAGTCCCAATGATGAATCCCTGCCAGCAACCTTAGCCCAGATGATAGAAACAGGCACACCAACGCAATTTTATCAATCTCTGGGGCAGAACACGATCGCCATGCAACAAATACTCCAGCAAATCCTCCATTGCCCTTATCAGGGAATTCCCCGCCAAATGTATCTAGAAGCCAAAGCCCTAGAACTATTGACTTTACAGTTTACTCAGTGGACACAAAATCCTGAGCCATCCCTGAAGACTAAGTTGCGAAAAGATGACATTGAGCGACTGTATGCTGCCAAAGATATTTTAATCAATCGCATCAATAATCCCCCCTCATTACTAGAGTTATCTAGGCAGATAGGACTCAACGAACGCAAACTCAAACAGGGATTTCGGCAGATTTTTGGCACAACAGTATTCGGTTACTTACAAGACTATCGCCTACAACAAGCTCAAGATTTACTTAAGAAACGAGATATATCCATCGCCAGAGTTGCCACAACCGTAGGTTATACCAACCCAGAAGCCTTTAGCGTCGCCTTCCGGCGCAAATTTGCCATCAGTCCCAAAGCATATCAAATGCAGCGAAATCATCGCTAATTGGCGTAAAGTCCGTTTCACAAAGAAAAAAGTCCGTTTCACAAAGAAATTCTAGAGGTGAAGTGCGTATAATTTTTTCACTCGTTTTTGAAAATAATTCTTAACTAGTAGTCAACTAACTTGATCGGGGTTTAGTGGTGAGGATGTGTCAGGAAGTAAGTATGAAGATGACAGTTTTATTAGCAGGAGCATTAGCGCTTGTGGCAATGCAGCCTGTATGGGCAGAAAGTAGACAAGTCATAGACAACAGAGAACAAAAATTCCTCACACCGACTCTTCAGAATAGACACAGAGTAATTAAACAATTGCTAGCGCAGGCAAATGCCACAGTTATTTCTGTAACCGGAGTCAAAGCTAATCCTACAGAAAAAGGTGTAGAGGTAATTCTAGAAACTACCCAAGGAGAAAAACTAGAAATTACCAATCTCAGTACTGGTAATAACTACATTGCTGATATTCCCAATGCACAACTGCGGTTACCTAGTGGAGAAGCTTTTACTTTCCGTTCCGAGAAACCAACTGCCGGTATCACTGAGATTACAGTCACAAATCAAGATGCTAATACGATTCGAGTTAGCATCATTGGCGAGACAAGTTTACCCAATATCGAATTGTTTGATAGTGAAACAGGATTAATTTTTGGTCTGACATCTGTGGCTACTGCACCGCCACCACCACAAGAACAACCAACAACCCAGTCACCGCCAGAAACCCAGCCAGAACCCCAGCCATCAGCAGACACTCAAGCACCCATTGAATTAGTAGTGACAGGGGAAGAAAACGGATATCAAGTTCCCGAAGTTCCCACCGTCACGCGCACAGATATACCTCTGATTGATATCCCCCAGTCTATTCAAGTTATTCCCCAAGCAGTACTCAGAGATCAGCAAATTACCCGCATTGATGATGCACTCCGCAACGTCCCTGGTGTTATTGGCAGTGCCAACTCCATCGTTGGCAATCAAATCACAATTCGCGGTTTTAGTACAGCAAATCTGCCGATTTTACGAGATGGTTTTAGAGTCTATGACAACTTCTCTTCCCAAGAAGCCTCCAATTTAGAACGAATTGAAGTCTTAAAAGGCCCGGCTTCAATCCAATATGGTCAACTTGATCCTGGAGGAGTGATTAACCTCGTTACCAAAAAACCACTATCAGAACCATTTGCCGAAATACAAGCGCAATTTGGCAGTTATGGACTCATCAGGCCTAGCTTCGATGTTTCTGGTCCATTAACCACCGACGGTAAACTCCTCTATCGACTGAATGCACTTTACCAGCGAGAAGACGGGTTTCGAGACTTTAATACAGAAACAGAAAACTTTTTTATCGCACCAAGTTTGACATGGAATATTAGCGATCGCACCAAGTTAAACTTCTCCCTAGAATACCTGGATAGCACCCGACCCTTTGATACCGGTTTGATTGCTTTTGGCAATGGTGTGGCTGATGTACCGTATAGTCGCAATTTCAACGATCCCAATGACTCGATTAATTCAACTTCCTTGAGCCTTGGCTATAACCTAGACCATCGTTTTAGTGATAGCTGGACTCTACGCAATGCCTTCCGCTATATCAACCAAGATATCTTACTCCAAGCTACTCTTCCCGGCGCTTTGAATGAAACTACAGGTATTCTCACTCGTACCTATTCTCGACAAGAATCAACCTCAGATGAATACTCCCTCCAAACCAATGTTGTCGGTAAGTTTGCCACAGGTTCCATCAAACATACACTGCTAGCTGGGATTGACTTCAACCGGGGTATTTTCGATACATCAGTCTTTCGTGGGGCCGCAACCAGAATAGATATCTTTAATCCAGTCTACGGAGTGCCACCCAGAACCAATTTTTCCACTCTCACCCCCAGAAGAAGAGATGAAGAATTCACCAGATTAGGCTTCTATGTGCAAGATCAAATAGCCTTGAATGAACAATTCATGGTGCTGGCAGGTTTACGCTACGATACAGTCGATTTTAAGGATGTTTTAACCGATGTGACTAAATACGATGAAGCCTTCAGTCCCGTCATCGGTCTAGTTTATAAACCTGCCAAAAATATTTCCGTTTATACTAGCTATTCCCGTTCATTTAACCCCACTTTTTCTGTAGATGCTAACAATAATTATTTAGAAGCAGAACGCGGTGAAGGTTACGAAGTGGGGATTAAAGCTGAATTGCTCCAAGGCAATTTGCTCGCTACATTAGCTTACTTTGACATTACCAAACAGAATGTAGCCACAGCCGATCCCGACATTAT
Source organism: Nostoc sp. TCL26-01 (assembly GCF_013393945.1). NCBI lineage: Bacteria > Bacillati > Cyanobacteriota > Cyanophyceae > Nostocales > Nostocaceae > Nostoc > Nostoc sp. TCL26-01. The sequence goes on along the minus strand of NZ_CP040297.1, from coordinate 4,743,295 downwards.
AGGAGCATCTGTAGCCACAGGTGAACAACGCAGTCGGGGGATTGAAATTAGCGCCATTGGCACAATTGCCCCTGGGTGGAATATTATTGCTGGCTATGCCTACACAGATGCAGAAATTACCAAAGATAACACTATACCTGTGGGTAATCGCTTACCAGGAACCCCCAAACACAGTGCTAGTTTGTGGACAACCTACGAGATTCAACAAGGTAGTTTCCAAGGCTTAGGCTTTGGTATTGGCTTTAATTATGTTGACAAGCGCTTCGGCAACTTCCAAAATAATTTCGAGGTCGATAGTTATTTCCTCACAAATGCAGCGCTATTTTATCGCCGCAATAACTGGCGATTTGGACTGAACTTTAACAACATTTTCGACATCGATTATATTACCAGCGCTTCCACCTTAACTAGAACTCGTTCCATAGAACCAGGGCAACCATTTACTGTCATTGGCTCAATTGGTGTGGAATTTTAGGGAACTAATGCCAGTGAAAAAAACATTGATGATCATATTTACCAGCTTAAAAATGAACCGGAAACGCCAACTTTTTTTGCTGGCTATCATCACCATGTTGATGATTACAGCTTGCGTCAGTCGAGGAACTCAGCATCCTGTTAGTCAACCACAGTATGTCACCAGACAATGCCAAATTGTAGAACAGGTAATGGGGCCGACTCAGATTTGTGGTCAACCTCAAAAAATTGTCGCCCTTGCTCCCAATACATTAGAAATCTTGCTGGCCCTGAATGTTCAGCCAGTGGGATATGCTGATTATATTCCCTTACATCAGGGTGATTACGATCATCCTAGTCGGCAAATTCCCTATTTGGGAGAGCGAATAACTGGTGAGATAGTAAATGTCGGGATTGCTAATAGTCCTTCCGTGGAAGCTTTACTCAAAATTCAACCAGACTTAATCATCGGTACTGAAAACAATAAAAGTCAGTATGAAATGCTCTCAAAAATTGCCCCGACCCTCTTATTTCCCAGATTTAAGGCTCAAGATAATCTGCAAAAAATCGCTAAACTGTTAGGGCGTTCTGAACAAGCAGAAAAAATATTAGCTGATAATCAACAGCGATTAACTGCTGCTCAAAAAGCATTTTCTCCTATAGTAAAGACACATCCACAAGTGTTGATGTTAGTCTCTCTTGGTCAGTCAATTTCTGAGCAATTAAGGTTTCCCCGCCGGGATAGTTTTTGTGATTCTCTAGTGACAAGTCTGGGATTTAAACTAGTATCTCCCCAAAGTTTAGTGCCATCAAATAAAAGTATTCCTCCACCACTGTCGATAGAAATTTTACCTAAATTTAATAGTGCAGATGCCATTATTTTATTAGGAGGAAACTTTAGCAACCTTCAGCCAAGTCATCACAACTACTTTGCATCGCAGATGAAAAAACTCAAACAACAGTGGCAAGAAAATGCGATCGCTCAATCTCTGAAAGCTAGCCAAGAAGGTCGAGTATATTTCCTCCCTGTCTACCTCTGTTTGGGTTTACCAGGCCCCATTGGTACAGAACTCTATCTCAATGAACTGCAAAACCAATTACTTTCCCCACCAGGAAAATGACCACTCAAAAATCCTCAACCAATCATCAGTTTTGCTCGGTTATATCCAAAGCCAACGGGGAAGATCCCATTGGTTCAGCCAGCACAACTCATGCTTGGCTAGTTATGGAAGCTGCCCTACCTTGGACAGAAGAACACTTGCACAGCGATCCCATTCTCAACGAGATTCACGAATTATTCCATAAATTAGACGATCGCCCAGCATCAGTTATGCCCATTGCGATCGCACCTGACAAAGAGTACTCTGTACCAGGACATATCCGTGTCCTCTACTACCAACGCCCGGAAGATCACTTTGCTCAGTTTAGCAAGCAAGAATTTCTCATTCCAGAAAGCCTGATTAGTCAGTTTGCGACAGCCTTCACCCAAGCACCCCAAGACCTCAATCAATTTGCCGCATATTTACAACCAGACAATCACATCCGTGATTTACTGGTTTGTACCCACGGTGATGTAGATGTTGCTTGCTCTCGATTTGGTTATCCCATCTATCAAAAGTTACGCCAAGATGACGCAGCTACATCTACTGGCAAGTTGCGAGTCTGGCGCTGTTCTCACATTGGCGCGCATCAGTTTGCCCCTACCCTCTTTGACTTACCAACAGGTCAATTTTGGGGACACCTGGAACCAAGTATATTGAGTGTCTTAGTTAGGCGCGACAACCCAGTAGAACATCTGCGTCAATTTTACCGGGGCTGGTCAGGAATGACAAAATTTGCACAAATCGTGGAACGAGAAATTTGGTTACAACAAGGCTGGGACTGGCTCAACTACAAAAAATCCGGTGAAGTAATAGCCCAAGATCCCATCCATGATGAGTGGAATGCCGATTGGGCTGAAGTTCGCATTGATTTTACATCCCCAGACAACAGCACACAAGGCAGTTATTTCGCCAGAGTGGAAGCCTATGCCCAGGTAATGACACTTTTCAATTCTGGTCATGAACAACCCCTGGAAGCTGTAAAACAGTATCGCGTCAACCAATTAACAAAAACTATTATCTAGAGCAAACCAGTCTTTCCCAATCCCCAATCCTCAATCCCCAATCCCCAATATGTAACCTTGCCGTGCGTACTTTTATAATTATTTGGAGCAGTCAGATCGTTTCTGCGATCGGTAGTGCTATGACTAAGTTTGCCTTAACTATTTGGGTTTGGCAATTGACTGGAGAAGTGACAACGATCGCCTTATTCAGTTTCTTTTACCAACTCCCTCTGATTTTTGTTTCCCTATTTGCTGGAGTTTTGATAGATCGTTACCATCGCAAGTATCTCATAATTTTGGGCGATACTAGCGCCATTATTTGTACCGTTTTCATCGGCTTACTCTACGCTACTCACAGTTTACAAATTTGGCATCTTTACTTTCTTGTTGCTCTATCTGGTTGCTTTGGACATATCCAAAATCTTGCCTATGCCGCTTCTATTCCGTTAATGGTATCAAAGCAGCATTATACTCGTGCTAGTAGTATGAGTTCTTTAGTAACTCACGCCTCGGCAATCATTTCTCCAGCCTTAGCCGGTCTTCTCTATCCTGCGATCGGTTTACTCGGCATAATTGTAATTGATATTGCTACCTTTGCTTTAGCTGCTGCAACAATAATTTTCTTGTCCATACCTCAACCTCCCCGTACCAAGACAACCAACCAAGACAGCGCAAAAATTCAGCAACAATTAGCTTTTGGCTTTCATTACATCCTCTCACGACCGAGTTTACTCGCCATGACCATCGCCTTTTCGTGTTTCTGGTTTGCCCACCAAATAGGAGACACGATATTTCAACCCATGATTCTCGCACGCACAGGTGGTAATACTGAGGTTTTGGGTGTTGTCATGACTGCGGCTGGAGTCGGTGGTGTTGTTGGTGGCGCATTTTTAAGTATTTGGGGAGGATTTGAGCGTCGCATTCACGGGATGCTGCTTGGTTTTATTGGTACTGGCTTCAGCAAAATTATCCTGGGTATAGGTCAAATACCATTGATCTGGACTGGTACTAGTTTTTGTTCTGCTTTCAATCTTCCCTTGCTATTTAGTTCCAGTAGTGCCATTTGGTATGTAAAAGTAGCGCCAAGTATACAAGGACGGGTTTTTGCTGCTGATCATGCAATTGGCATGATGATTGGGACAGTTGCCAGTTTAATTGCTGGGCCTCTCGCTGACAGAGTTTTTGAACCAGCCATGCAACCAGGAGGAATTTTGGCAGCGATGTTTACGCCTGTATTTGGTGATGGTACTGGCAATGGTATAGCCCTTTTATATGTAATTACCTCAATTTGTATCGTGTTAGTTGGGATCAGTGGCTATGCCTTCCGAAGATTGCGGAATGTGGAAGATATTTTGCCAGACCAGGATACAGCCGTTGGTGAGGGAGATGTATAAGCTGAAGCAACCAAATTTCCATGCGTGGCAAGGGAAATGCAAATAATCTATTTGTTTTTTCTCTTGTAATAAATAAAAAAAGTCATGAGAGTAATCAAAATAAAATAGAGCGATCCTCACATCTTGCACCTAGCCGTAGCGATTAGAAATCGCGGCTATACAAACCAAGTCCCTTCGGGTTCGCCAGTTCCCTACGGCGGGAGACCCGCCTACAGGACTGGTCTCACCGCCTACGCGCACTAACACAAAATCAAGGGTTTGAAACCCGCGCAGGCGGGTTTTGCCTGTGTAGCCGCGACTTCCAGTCGCCTGCAAGATATGAGGATCGCTTCGCCAAAGGCTTTGGCTAACGCATATTTAAGCTCCAACAGACTTAATAATATCCCAGGCGACTCTATTGCTATTCTGAAAACAACTCAATTGATCACACTTAACTAAAATGCCACGCGCAGTTGCTACTAGTAGTTTAAATCAAACTAAAAAAACAATCACACCTAAACTGTGGTTGTTACTGGTGGGAGTTAACCAATACCAGGATCAACAACTTGCTAGTTTGCGTTACTCGGCGGTTGATTGTCAGGTATTAGCAGAGGCTTTAGCGGGGGCTACCCAAGAGCAATTTTTGCAAAAAGAAATCAATATTTATCATGATTTTGCTGGGGAATTACCAATATTAACTAATATTCGCCATAGTTTACAGCAAATATCTCAGACTGCTCAACCTACCGATACAATTCTATTTTATTTTTCTGGTCATGGAATGTTGCAAGCAAATACGCAACAAGCATATTTATGTTTAGCGGATACCCAAAAAGATAATTTAGAAAATACAGGTTTAGCTGTTAAAGAATTATTAGAGTTATTAAGTAATAGTGGTGTGCAAAATCAGTTGGTTTGGCTCGATGCTTGTCATAGTGGGGGAATGACACTGCGCGGGTTGAATCCTACACCGCAATTGGTGCAAGTTTTACAACAACGGGCTGCTAAAAGTAAGGGTTTTTACGCTTTACTTTCTTGTGATACAAACCAATTATCATGGGAATTTCCCGAACTGGGACATGGGGTATTTACATATTATTTAATGCGGGGCTTACGTGGAGATGCGGCTGATCATCAAGGGATGATTTCGGCTGATAGTTTATACCGTTATGTTTATCACCAAACACTACAATATATAGATAAGACTAATCAACAACTAAGATTAATTAACCAGCAAAAACGGGGTAAAGGTGATACCGAACTGTATAGTGAATATCCTTTGCAAACCCCCAAACGGATAGTCGAAGGCATTGGGGAACTAATTCTTGGTACAATACCAGCGATCGCTCAATCTCTCCCACCGAGAAAAGCAGTAGTTATTGATGGGATTATTGGCTCGCAGACAGCACTAGATTTTAGTAAACTCTTAGCTGGGGCTGGTGCTTTTGAGTTAGAATATTTGCCTCGTTCGACAACTACAACTGCTCAAGACATCAAAGAAACCATTCAAGAATGTTTACGTTCTAGCCATCAACCACAGCCCTATCAAACTGAAGCATCAATAACAGCTTTATTATATTTGCGTGGACGACTAGAAGAAACCCCCACAGGCGAAGCAACACTAGTTTTATTAGATGATATCTGCCTAAGTCGTTCCTGGTTGCGACAACAGCTACAGCGTTCTGGTGTCACTCAACAAATCATCATCTTAGATTGTCCAGTGGGAACAGACAATGTATCTGTGCAAGAATGGGTAGAAGACTTGCAACTCAGCTCAGACACAGGACAGTGTATCATTGCCGCCGCTTGTCCCAAAAGCCACTCAGAACTCTTTGCTCAAGCCCTCATCACCACCTTAAAAGCAACGTCCACACCTGATGGCTTATCAGTCGCCGCTTGGATAACCCAATTACAAATTCATTTTGCCACCCAGACACCAATTACCCCATATCCACCCCTACAAATTTGGCTCTCTGGTACACAAGGCGTAATGGAAATCATCCCCGCCACCACCAGCACACGCAACCAGCAAAAATCAGTAGCCTTAGATTTAAAAATCTGCCCCTATCGCGGTTTAAAAGCCTTTAGTGAAGAAGATACCCAATATTTCTATGGTAGAGAATCTCTAACTCAGCAGTTAATTTCCCACCTCGCCCACAAATCATTCTTAGCCGTAGTCGGTGCATCTGGTAGCGGGAAATCTTCTGTAGTCCAAGCCGGCTTAATTGCTCAACTCCGCACCGGTAAACAATTACCCAGTAGCGACTCTTGGCTAATTAAAAGTATCCGCCCCGGCGCACGTCCTTTAGAAGCTTTGGCGCGGAAGTTGGGAGGAGAGGCGAGGGAGCAGGGGAGCAGGGGAGCAGGGGAGCAGGGGAGCAATAATTACTTGTCCACATCCCCCCATCTCCACCTAGAAGCGATGCTCTACCAGGGAGTAGAAGGCTTTGTCTACTGGCTGCGTAGCCGACCGGAACCGATGGTAGTATTGGTGGTAGATCAGTTTGAAGAATTGTTTACTCTTGCACCCATTGAAGATAGACAGCGATTTTTAGAACTGGTGTTGGGGGCGCTAGAATATGCTGCTGATAAGTTTAAATTGGTGGTGACTTTACGTGCAGACTTCATCGCTCCTTGTCTAGAAGTTCCCGCACTGGCTAGTTTATTGCAACATTCTAGCGTTTTGGTTCCACCCAATTTGAGTGATGATGACTATCGCCGTGTCATCGTCAACCCAGCCGAACAAGTGGGTTTAAAAGTTGAGCCAGGTTTAGTGGAAATTTTATTACAAGAGTTAAACCACTCGGCGGGAGATTTACCCCTGTTGGAATTTGTTCTAGAACAATTATGGGAATATCGCCGAGCAGGTGAGTTAACTTTAACAGCCTATCAACAGCAAATTGGTGGAATTAAAGGAGCATTAGAACGGAAAGCCCAAGAAGTTTACGAAAGCTTAGACAAACAAGCTCAAGAATGCGCTCGCTGGATTTTTCTCTCCCTGACGCAGTTAGGTGAAGGAACAGAAGACACCAGACGGCGAGTCTTCAAATCTGAGTTAGTGGTGCAGAAATATCCCGATGAATTGGTGGAAAAAACCCTCTTAGCGCTGACGACGGCTAAGTTAGTTGTGGTGAATTTAGAGGAGACGGGGGACTGGGGACTGGGGACTGGGGACTGGGGACTGGGGACAGGGGACAGGGGACAGAGGACTGGGGACAGGGGACTGGGGATAGGGAAAAATGACTCAGCACTCAGTACTCAGCACTCCCCACTCAGCACTCAGCACGGGCTAAACGCCCCGCTTCCGCTAACAGCACGGGCTAAACGCCCCGCTTCCGCTAACAGCACTCAGCACTCAGCACTCAGCACTCTCTCAGTAACTATAGAAGTAGCTCACGAAATCCTGATCCGCCATTGGTCAACGTTACGCTGGTGGTTAGAAGAAAATCGTAGTCGATTGCGATCGCAACGTCAAATTGAACAAGCAGCAGCGCTATGGAAACATCATGACGAGCAAGGAGATTTTTTATTACAAGGTGTGCGTTTAGGGGAAGCTGAAGAAATTTATGTCAAATACACTGATGAATTATCTTCAGATGTTCAAAATTTTATCGCTGCTTGTTTAGCCGCTAGACAACAACAGCAACTGGAACAAAAACAGCGCCTCCGTCAAGCTCAAAGGGCTGTAGTTATTATGAGTGTTTTAGGAATTGCGGCTAGTGGTTTTGGTGGTTTAGCTTATTTGCAAAAACGCTCTGCTCAGTTGCGCGAAATTTCCGCGTTAAATGCTTCTTCTGAGGCTTTTCTCTTATCTAATCAACAGTTGGAATCAGTGATTGCTAGTGTGAAAGCTAGACGAGAACTCAAACAAATTGTTTTACCACCACAAGATATACAAACCACAACGGCAGCAACTTTTCAACAAGCTATTGCTAATACTCAGGAAATTAATCGTCTGCAAGGTCATACGCAACAAGTCAACGCTGTGAGTTTTAGTCCCGATGGGAAAATTTTAGCCTCTGCTAGTGATGATAATACAATCAAAATCTGGAATCTCAATGGTCAATTGATAGAGACTATTACTGGAAACAAACAAAGAATCACAGCTATTAATTTTAGTCCAAATGGCAAATATCTAGCGGCGGCTAGTGCTGACAATAGTATTAAAATATATAGTTTAAATAAACTCAGCTTAGATAAAACTACTCATCAGATAAACTTAATTAAAACCATCATTGGACATACAGATATTGTAACTAGCGTTGCTTTCAGTCCAGATATTCAGATAATTGTTTCATCTAGTTTAGACAAGACCATAAAATTATGGCGCATTGATGGCAGTTTAATTAATTCTGTGAATGCTCACAATGGTTGGGTCAATACTGTTGTGTTTAGTCCAAATGGTAAAATTATCGCTTCTGGTGGCGAAGATAATCTCGTAAAACTTTGGCAAACAGCAGATGGGAAATTAATCAAAACTCTGACAGCACACCAAGGTCAAATTACTCGCGTTAAATTTAGTCCAGATGGTAAAATTATCGCTTCTGCCAGTGGTGACAAAACTATTAAGCTCTGGAACATTGATGGGAAATTATTGCAAAGTATAGATGCCCATAATGGACAAGTTAACAGTATTAATTTTAATGGTAATGGTAAAATTTTAGCTTCGGCTGGTGCTGATAATACTATTAAACTCTGGCTATTAGACGGTAAGTTACTCACAACCATTAAAGGACATAATGAACAAATTAGAGATATTAGTTTTAGTCCTGATAATAAAGTGATGGCTTCTGCTAGTAGTGACAAAACTATTAGACTATGGCAAGTAAATAATTTATCAACATTACAAAACAATGTTAATACTGTGAGTTGGAGTAATAACAACCAAAACTTTTTATCTGGTAGTTGGGATGGAAGTGTAACTATCTGGCAAAAAGCAACAAATATCAGTGCATCACCATTAATTAAATTTACAGCACATCAAGATATTATTGAGGCAGTTAGTTTTAGTCCTGATCATAAAATCTTAGCCACAGCCAGCGCTGACAAGACAATTAAAATCTGGAATAGCCAAACTCAACAGCTAATGCAAACCTTAACTGGACATCAAGATAGAGTTACAAGTATCAGTTTCAGTCCAGATAATCAAATTATTGCTTCTGGAAGTGTAGATAAGACTATTAAAATATGGCGTGTAGCTGACGGTAAATTAATCCGCACTCTGACAGGACATCGTGATGAAGTGACAAGTGTGAGTTTTAGTTCTGATGGGAAATTTTTAGCCTCTGGTAGCGCTGATGATACAGTAAAAATTTGGCAAGTAGACGGCAAATTAGTGAACAATTTAACTGGACATGGTTTAGCGATCGCCTCCGTAAAATTCAGTCCAGACAGCAAAACTCTCGCTACTGCTAGTTGGGATAATACCATCAAACTCTGGCAAGTACCAGACGGGAAACTCATCAATAATCTCAACGGACATACAGACGGCGTAACTAGCCTCAGCTTTAGTCCTGATGGGCAAATTCTCGCTTCTGGTAGTGCTGACAATACCATCAAGTTGTGGAATACGCAAGACGCAACGTTACTCAAAACTTTATTGGGACATCCAGGTAAAGTTAACAGCCTGAGTTTTAGTCCCGACGGTAAAGTGTTACTCAGTGGTGGTGAAGACGCTGGGGTAAGATTGTGGAATTTAGACTTAGATAACTTGATGCAGCAAGGATGCGATCGCATCACTAACTATCTTCAGCATAATGGCAATGTGAGTGTAGGCGATCGCTCGATCTGTCAAAAGTGAGAAGTTACTCACTCCTCACCCCAACTGATACTTAATTCAACCAATTCTGTTGAGAATCTTTCTCTTCCAGTGCTTGAATATTAGTGACATTGATCTTACATTCTCTCTTGTCAATATCTGACTTAATCTTGAGTCCCTGATCATTGACTGCTATCTCAACTCTATATTGACCAGTCGCCATATTAATAGCAGCATAAGTCACTGTACCACACATCATCATCCCAGCCAGTGACAAAGTAATTTGCAGGATTCCCAATACCCGTTTCATTTTTTTAACCCTTAACTGCTGACTTCTCTATTAAAAGTTGAGGCTGGTTGAGTACTCGGTTGAGCAAGAGTTTACAATTAGACAACTTATCTTTAATTGTTTGGGGAAATATAGATGAGTTTAGGTTGTATTGTGGCTGATGCTCTCAATTACTACCGATTATGTATTCTGGGTATAAAAATCTGATATACTCTCAGTAGTTCTTTGATGGGGAGTGATGGCGCGATCGCTTCGGGTAGCTCCAGAGTATATTAATAAAGTAAAGTCAGCACTTCAGCGTCATGGCTATCCTAGCCTGCAAAAGTTCTGTGAAGATATAGATCCTTCATTATCCACCGTCAAAAACTTCTTCGGTGGTAAACCTATCGATTATGAATATTTTTTAGTAATTTGTGAAAAACTAGGACTAGACTGGCAAGAAATCACCTACAAACAACCAGAAACTCAACCTCCGCAGACTAATAGGGAAACATCACCATTTATAACTGGCGCACCCATTACTCAACCACGTTACTTTTTTGGACGCGAGAAAGAATTAAAACGCCTGTTTAACCTCCTCAAACGCCATCCCCTACAAAACGCCGCCATCATTGGGAAAAAGCGCAGTGGTAAAACCTCCCTACTGCATTACTTAAAAAACATCACCACCACTCCATCAGAACAACTGCGTCCAAACCAAAAATCTGATTGGCTACCTCATCCAGAAACTTACAAATGGGTATTCGTAGACTTTCAAGATGTACGAATGCACAGCCTAGAAGGACTATTAACACACATTCTTAAATCTCTAAACCTCAAAGTCCCAACACCTTGCAATTTAGATTATTTCATGGATATAGTTAGTGAAAACTTACTTTCTCCTACCATCATATTATTAGATGAAATTGGTGTTGGTTTACATAATTGTTCAGAGTTAAATGATACCTTTTGCGACAGCTTGCGGTCTTTAGCTACTAACCAGACACGAGGAAATCTCGCCTTTATTTTATCAACTCTCGAATCACCAATTGATTTAGCCCATCATACAGGACACAATTCCCCATTTTTCAATATTTTCGGCTACACCGCATTTCTAGAAGCATTCACTGAAACAGAAGCACGAGAATTAATAGCGAGTTCGCCAATACTTTTTCCTGATGAGGATGTGGAATGGATTTTAACTCAAAGCCAATATCATCCACTGTTATTGCAAATTCTTTGTCGAGAAAAGTTGTTTACTCTAGAAGAAGGAGAAAATGATCATAGCTGGCGTGAGGAAGCTTTAAGACAGATACAGCCATTTTCTCATTTATTGCACAAATAAGGAGAGATGAAAATGCCGTTTAGTAATTATAAGAGTATTAGCACAGTTGCTAAAGAATTTCAAATAAAGTATGTTCGAGAAAATTTTATTGTCGAGATGGAATTTCCCATCAGTGAAACTTTCCGCCAAGAAATAAATCTCATTTTTAATGAAGGTGTATTTGATAATTCCGAAATTGCTATTTGTGAAAATATGATTTATCCGGTATTAAAAGAGATTTGGAAAGCTTATCGGAGTAAATTTTTAATTTGGAGTCATCAAACACTAATTTATGATCAGAATTTGTGTGGTATTCCTGATTATATATTAGCAAAGCGTTCCCCTTTAGGGACAGTAGTCTTTGATAAACCATATTTTGTGTTAGTTGAAGCCAAAAAAGAAGGCGACTTTACAGAAGGATGGGGTCAATGTTTAGCCGAAATGTTAGCAGTACAAAAAATTAACAATGAACCTGAAAATATTCTCTTTGGAATTGTTACTAATGGAGCCATGTGGCAATTTGGCAAACTAAATTTAGATATTTTTACACAAAATAAAACCTTCTATACAATTCAAGACTTAGAGCAGCTATTTGCAGCAGTTAACTATGTGTTTAAACAATGTGAATTACAATTAGATAATCAACTTACACACAAGTAAAGTTTAAAGGTTGTTTGAAAAGTCGAAAAGTATACTAGTAACCCCTCTCCAACCCTCTCCCCGAAACGGAGAGAGGCTTTGAAACCCCTATTCCCTCGTAGGGAAGGGGGGCTAGGGGGGTTAGGTTTTTAAGATTTTGATGTTAACAATAATACTTTTCCAACATCCTCTTACAGCAGATGAAACCGTTTGCTTATTGATGAGATTTAAAACCAACAGAGTGACTATGAAAGCACATCGAATTGAAACAACATTAACCGAAGACGGAACTTTAGTCATCAAAGACTTACCCTTTCACGCTGGGGAAGCTGTTGAAATTATCATTCTAGAAAGTCATACTCATCCACCAAAAGCTAATCCGTATCCCTTGCGTGGCAAACAACCATATCGTTATGATGATCCTTTTGAACCTGCTGTCCCTCTGGAAGATTGGGAAGCCTTGCAATGATTGTATTAGATACTCATATATGGGTTTGGTGGGTTCAAGGTGATGCAAAACTAACCCCAAAATATCAAGGCTGGCTGCAACAAAATGAATCCCAAGGGTTAGGGGTTAGCATAATGTCTTGTTGGGAAATAGCCAAACTAGTAGAGATTGGTAAGCTAACTCTCCCATATTCAGTTGATGAGTGGTTTACAGAAGCTTTAGCTTACCCAGGAGTACAGCTACTTGAACTAACAATACCCATCATCGTTGAATCAACCAAACTTAAAGGCTTTCACAAAGATCCATTTGATCAAGTTATTGTAGCCACTGCAAGAATTGACGGGTGTCCGCTACTCACGGCTGACGCAAAAATTCTGGGATATCCTGGGGTGCAAACTCTGAAATAAATATCAACAAGGTTTCTCAGCTTATCTTCAACAGCTACAAGGCAACTTAAATGCCTAACAACTTACCCCACAACGCCTACACCGATGCACGCTGGGATGCACCCAAGCGATCGCCAGAATTAATATCTCTATATGCCACTAAAACTCTACAATATAGATAGTTGCAGTTATCGCCTCAATATTCAAACTGATGAACAACAAGCGCAAGCCGGACTGGGCTGGTGACAGTTTACTCTCCAATTTTGTCAATTTGTTAATTCAAAACAAACCCATTTACGGGGTGATGAAACACCAAGCTAGGCAAGTTCTCATCAAAACAGCCGAGAAAAACGGTGTTCCCTGGCGGAAAAACTTGGAAATACTCCAAGCATCACCAGCAAAACAACTGCTAGAGGCGGTGACAAATCCTCATGTTGTCTATCCTGACTACTACAAAGTCCCCTTCCATGCGTACTCTGAGGGGAATTTGTGCTGGGAAGCGGCTTTTGAGGCGGAATCAGCGACATACTCGATGGCGTTGCGGGTATGGCCACAAGAAAATCTCACTTGGGAAGCTGCCCATGCTAGGCTCAGAGGCACGTTTCATGATGCGTTAGAAGCATACGCACCTCAGCCAGTTAGGGATATTTTAGATATTGGTTGTTCTGTTGGTGTCTCTACTTTGGCACTGCACCGTTATTATCAAAGCAAAGAAAGGTATCGAGTCAGGACGGTGGGGTTAGATTTATCTCCCTATATGCTGGCTGTCGCTAAGACGAGAGATGTTAACAGTGAAATCTCCGAATGGCTTCATGCTAGGGGAGAAAACACCAGATTATTAGATAACTCATTTGATTTGGTAACGCTTCAGTTTGTGACTCATGAACTCCCTGGCTATGTCAGCAAAGAAATCTTCTTGGAGGCGAAAAGGTTATTACGGACTGGTGGTTATATTGCCTTAGTTGATAATAACCCGCGATCGCCTGTCATCCAAAATTTGCCCCCAGTTCTGTTCACTCTCATGAAAAGTACTGAGCCTTGGAGTGATGATTACTACAATTTTGATATCGAAGCAGCCTTACAAGCAGTAGGTTTCGCACCACCAGTCACAGTCCCCAGCGACCCCCGTCATCGGACAATTATTGCCAGAAAGCCGTAATTATGTAGAGACGTTGCATTGCAACGTCTCTACTATAAACCAATCTCCTCAAGCATGGCTAAATGCTGACTCACAGATGCAAGAGTATTAGCAACAATCATCCCACTAGCGGCGACGGCGGGTAAACCAATACCGGGAAATGTGGAGTCACCACAGCAAAATAATCCTGGTAGGGGTGTGCGATGTCCTGGGAATAAGCCAGATGCGGCAGAAATTGCCGGGCCGTAAGAACCGCGATGACGACGTAAAAAACGTTCATGAGTAAGGGGTGTGCCGACGAGGGTAATTTCGCAACGAGAGCGAATATCAGGAATAATTCTTTCTAAAGCTTGCCACATCACCTCTGCACGCGATCGCTTTTGTTGTTCATATTCTTGACTTTTTCTGTCCAGCCCTTGCCATAAATTATACGGCTCGTTGCCAGGGGTGTAGACGTGAATCACGTGCTTACCTGGTGGTGCAAGGGAGGAGTCAAGAATTGAAGGAATTGAGATGAGGACAACATTTTGCGGTGTTGTCACTCCCTTTTGCCAATCATTAACTACTATATGATGACAAGGCAAATCTGCTGGTAATCCTTGAGCATTAATACCCAGATGGAGGTGCATAAAGCTATCACACTCCGGTGTGGCTTGGCGTTGGTGACGAAATTTTTGTGGTAATGTCTCATCTGGTAATAACTTGAGAGTATCCCACACAGAAGCATTGGAGACAACTGCTCGCCGCGCCCTGATTTCTCTGCCATCACGCAGACATACACCCACGGCTTTGTTGCTTTCTACCAATACTCGCTCAACATGAGCGCCGAGAAGTAACTCACCACCATGTTTTTCTAGTCCTTCTACTAAGGCATTGACTAAAGCACCACTACCACCAACAGGATAATCTAAAGCTACACCTGGCCTGTACCAATCAGCAAACATAAATGCCATCTCGGCAGCATTGGTTCCTGATGCTGGGAGTCCAGAAAGGAGAAAACACAGCAAGTTTAACCAGTTGCTAATAAATGGGTCACTAACAACACCATCCATGATAGGAGAGAAAGACCCTGTTAATTTGAAGAAATTAGTTGAGTGTCTAGCTAAAGCAGGAGCAAATCGTCCAATAGTTAAAGCTACACCTATATCCCAGCGTAGCGCAGCTGGGGGAAGAGCGATCGCTGCTTGTGCTAATGGTGTCATCACTTGTTGCAGTTTTCGCCATTCTGCTACTGCATCTTTTCCCCGTAGTCTCTCTAATACCTGACAAAATTGTTCTGCACCTACAGATGTGTCAAAATCACCCTCTGGTAGACGACAACCCCAAGTTTCATAAGTAACCCACAGTAAATCTACACCAATGATATCTAGCACTTGTCGCAAGGGATTAACAGAAGGACTGTCAGACAAGCCAGAGTACAGCGAAGGCCCTGAGTCAAACTTAAATCCTTCACGTTCAAAAGCGTGCGCCGCCCCACCAGGAATAACATGACTTTCGCAAACTATCACATCAAAACCGTAACGAGCCAAAACACTCGCACAACTCAACCCACCAATTCCGCTACCAATTACAACTACATCTGTTTGTTTCATAGTCATTGGTCAATGGTCAATAGTCAATGGTCAATAGTCAATAGTCAATAGTCAATAGTCATTAGCAATTCTTATTCCCTCACTCCCTCACTCCCTGCCAAATCAGTTACCAGTTAACAGTTATCAGTTACCAGTTAATAAACGTTCACTGTTCACTGTTTACTGTTCACTGTTCACTGTTTACACCCCTCACTCCCTCACTCCCTCACTCCCCCACTCCCTCACTCTTTACTCAGCACTCATCACTCATAAAAAAAGAGTGGGAGTAAGCATACCAAGCGCTTTGATCTCCCACTCTGCCATTTGCTACTGTAGCGTTCAGGAATGTGTACAGCCGTTGTCATTAATTTAGGGGGCTGAATGTGCAGGTAAACGACAACGCCCATACAAATTGATGATTCCTGTTGCAGCAAATGTCATGTTTGATTGTTAATTTTTTTCACAAGAGTTATCTTTTCCCTGACTTTTCCATTGTTCATTGAAAATATGACCAACTCAGTAATTTTTGGTAAAATCACCTCGGCAGTCATTTATCTTTGATAAATCTAACTTAGTTATTTTTACTTGGGTTGCCATTTTGGCAAGTTTTTAAATTAGCAGATAGTTTGAGTTTAGTCCTGATGCACCGCAATGATTTGCTGTGCTTTAAGCTGATGCCATCACACACCCCTACCAAATCAGTTACCAGTTAACAGTTATCAGTTACCAGTTAGTAAACGTTCACTGTTCACTGTTTACACCCCTACACCCTTTGTTCTGCCAAACACTTACGTATAATTTCAGGAATCAAATCAGATTCTCATGTATTTCACTAAGTACATGGAGTAAATCAAAAATCATCAAAGTAGAGTGACATATCCCATAGGATAGTTTTGTATTGAGATGTTTTAGGCATTAATCTCAAAACTGCCGATTAAGTCATCAATTGCTGTCATGAAAATGGCTAGACGAGCCTGATCTCGTTCCCAGTGGACTTATTTTGATATACAATTCATTAAATATCTGTGTAATTACTGATAACTTATGAAATGCTTTTACAATAGACGTTTTTTCAGGCTATTTTTATGAAAAACCTAGACTAAGACTCTTGGGAGTTTGTCTACTTTACCAACTATCTAGCATTGCCGCAATAACCCAAATTATCAAAGAATTATTCCAGAAAAGTGATGATATGAACTTATTACCTGCAACTGCCACAAAAACCTTTAGCTTATTAAGTATTGGTCAGCGAGGTGTAGGCAAAACAGTCTTTCTGGCTGGTAGCCACGCAGAACTACATCCTGATAATCACTCAGGTAATCCACAAAAGTTTTGGTTTGATTGTCAAGATAGTGATGTGCAAGCAAATCTGGACAAGATTAAAAATCATATTGCTCGGACTGGTTCATATCCACCTGCCACCATTAAAATTACTAACTTTAACTTCAGTTTGAAACGTCAAAGTCTTGAAGGCGTGAAAACAATATGCCATTTTCGTTGGTGGGACGTTCCTGGCGAGGCTTGTAACGTTCACAATCTCGACTTTCAAGAAATGATCCTCAATTCTAACGGTTGCTGTGTATTTATTAATGCCCATGCTCTGATCCACGATAAAAATTACCCACGCTTACTTGAGGACATTTTTAACCAAGTAGCAGCGATCGCCTCCGTGGGATATATGTATAATATACAATATGCCTTTGCACTGATTTTAACCAAGTGCGATCTGCTAGAACTCAATCCAGCCACCAAGCAAAAAATTGAGCAAGACTTGCAACCACTGCTCACCTACCTTGATACTGTGAAAGCTGCTTATCAAACCTTCTATTCCGCTATTCCTATCATTTCTGTAGCAGGTGTCCCCAGTCTCAGTCCTAGTGGTGCAGCCAATCCATTACTGTGGTTGTTATCACGACTCAATGATTCTGTAGATGCACCATCAGAACAAGTTTTGGCTAGTAAATCCAGTCAAGATTTACCTACCAAGAAGAAAGAATCAACCGAAACGCGCAAATATATCCTCATCATATCTTTGCTTGGTGTTGGTTTACTCGGAGCGATCGCTTCATTTTTCTTTGCCTTCAACCTATCTAACCCCGTCCCTCGACAAGTCCCAATACCAGCACCAAACCCTACTCAACCAGCTAACTAATACCCGATAGGGTTTTCTAAATTAGTATGACCCCTCTGCGCTTAGGTCAACTTATACATACTAGTTTTCCTTTCGTGGGATTTAGAACTGTCGCCAGTCCACACATCCCCACGGAAATTCAGCAAACCTTTCTCGAAAAGGTGGTTTATCAATATTGGGATTCTTATAACCCTCCTAGTCCTGGCTATCGAGCTGCCTATCTCCATCAAGTAACCTTAGAACATACCTTATTTGGCTGGTTATACAACGATGGGTTAGATGATTTTGGTCGCAGTGATGTTCCTTACTTCATCTGTTATTATCTAGCAGGCAAACTACAACCCAGCCACCTAGAAAATATTCTCATCTGTCTATGTACAGGGCCAGTCAGGCTGATAGACAGACACAATATTCCCGATGCTATCGACAGCTTGGTTGTTCCAGATTTATGGAGTTACCAACCCGCCCAGAATGGGGTGAAGATTCCCAGCGAGATAATTGAGCAAAGTCAGCATTCCCTTCAGCAAAGAAAATTGCTCAATCTGTTTGTCTTTACTGTTGAAGAAAAAATACAAGATACGTTGATTGCCGATAGGAATTTACTATCTGTCATTAAACCGAAAACATCAACACCAGTAGGATTGGGTGGAACCTATCCCTATGAATTCATCCAGCACACCATCATCATTCAACCAGAAAACATTCCCTCATTTACCCAAGATTTTCCCCTAGTCGTCCAGTCAGTAGAAGATTATCAACAGATACTGTTAGAGAAAATTCGCTCCCAAGATTATCGCCAAGCTATTGTTCCCACATCTAAGAATTTGACTGTGATGCTGGGGATCATCATCAGTATAACTTCTTTGATAACTGTGCTATTAGGAGTTCAGTATTTTCTCCAAGTCAAACCTTTCGCACCTCAGAACCAACCAAATACAATCCCTAACTCCGGGCAAAATCCCGCTTCACAATCCCAAAATCTTAGGTTGAGTCACACTTTAATTGGTCATACTGATGCTGTGTGGTCTGTTATTTTTAGTAACGATGGCAAAACTGTTGTCAGTGGAAGTACAGATAAAACGATTAAGGTTTGGAATCTAGATACTGGTGAAGTAATTTCTACACTCAGAGGACATAGAGATGTCGTTAGAGCGATGGCTCTTAGTCACGATGGCCAGACATTAATCAGTGGGAGTGGCGACAAGACGATTAAAATTTGGGATTTTCAGACCTTGAAGCTGAAGCGGACTCTCAGCCATCATGCTAGTCCTGTCTGGTCAGTGGCTATTAGCCCTGATGGACAAACCTTAGTCAGTGGTCATGAAGATGGTACTATCAACATCTGGAACTTTCCTACAGGCCAACTCCTCCGCACAATTAAGGGACACGAAGGTCGAGTCTTTTCGGTAGCAATGAGTCCTGATGGCGAAACTTTTGCCACTGGTGGTATTGACAAAACCATCAAAATATGGGGGTTGTATACAGGCGATCGCCTCCGCACCTTAGCACAATATCAAGATGCTGTCAGATCGGTAATTTTCAGCCGTGACGGACAGATGCTCGCCAGCGCTAGTTGGGATCAGACTATAAAAATTTGGCAAGTGCGTACAGGCGAAGTCCTTCACACTCTCCGTGGACATACTTCCAGAGTAGTGACTTTAGCTTTGGGACTAGATGGAAAAACTCTCATCAGTGGCAGTCTTGACAATAGTGTGAAAGTGTGGAATATCCAAACCGGCAAATTGCTGCAAACTCTCACTGGCCATACAGACTGGATTTTAGCGATCGCTACCAACTCAGAAAAACGTATCATAGTCAGTGCCAGTAAAGATAAAACCATCCAAATTTGGACAAATCAATGAATGTAGAGACGTTGCAGTGCAACGTCTCTACAAGGATTTCGGGCGACGCAGAATTAAATTCGGTCGATGTCTCCATCATTCTCAGAGCCACCGAACCACCTTATAACGTTCAAATCCCAACGGAGATTTAAATTTATGCAGGCTAAACTTCAAGAGCAACTTACAAGTGCGGATGCTGACGTGATTTTAGGAAGATTGCCTGAGCGAATTCGTACAGCTTTAATTGCGCGTGCTGCTGAAATTGAATATCCAATCGAAGCTGTAGTTGAGATGGCAATTGCAAGTTTTCTTGACTCTGAGGCGTTGGGTTTTGCAGATTGTAAACCAGGACGAGGCCAGTAGTACATTGTAGTTTATAGGACTCATATTTGATTTTTGTTGGCGTAGCCTGTGCTTACACAAAAAAGCCAGTATACCTCTAATTTCCTTCTTTTCTATCACCTGTTACCTGTCACCTGTTACCTGTTACCTACCTAAACAAGTCTGTTCAGTAATCAAATCGGATTCCTATATATACTCTAATTTCACTGAATCCACCAATAGCTGATGATTAAAGTACACAAGGTAATCGGTATCCCAAAACGCAAATGCTCCAAAAAAGTCAGCTTGTAACCCAAATCAGCCGCAGCTTCTACAACTATCAAGTTGGCAACGGAACCAAACAATGTGAGATTTCCTGCTAGAGTTGAGCCGACTGCTAGCAACAACCAAGATTTAGTATCACCTGGGGAAATTAGCGGATGTAATAACAGCACCGCCGGCACATTGGAAATTAAGTTAGACAAAACTACTGTCACACCCAAAAAACTAGCAGCAGAGTTGATGGCGTGGGTAAATGGGGAGAGCAAGTTCAATTTTTGGGTGGCTTTTGTCAAAATGAATAGCCCGGAAAACATGACTAACAGGTTCCAGTCTACCTGCTGCAAAATTCGCTGTGGTTTAATTCTTCTGGTAATTAGCAACAAGCTAGCCGCAACTAAAGCTGATTCGGCTAAAGGTAAACCGACAGCAAAGGTAATCAGCAAACCAGTTGTGATGACTAATGATTTCCGAAATAAGGGTTTAAATATTCGCTGATTATTTGTAGGGATGACTTGGCAAGGTTTGACTGAACGAACTTGTGGATATAGTAGCCACAGTAATCCTACCTGCACAACCAAGCCTGCGATCGCAATAGGAGCCAACCTACCCAAAAAATCTAAATAAGCGATCCCCGAAAAGGAACCTATCAAGATATTTTGAGGATTTCCGCTTAAGGTAGCCACCGAACCTATGTTAGTTGCTCCGGCGATCGCTAGTAAATAGGGAATAGGATTTAAGCCCAAAGCCTGAGCCAAACTTAAAGTCAAAGGCGTAAACACCAATGCCAAAGTGTCATTGAGAAACACAGCAGATAAAATCCCACTGCCAAAAGTTAAGGCAATCAACAAGCCTAATGGACTACGAGTTAAACTCAACAACAGCGATAGAGCCTTCCGGAAAAAACCAGCATAGGCGAGATTGGCGTTTACTACCATCATGCTCAACAAAAACACAATGGTGTTAGCATCTATCGCCCTCCATGCTTCCTGCAAATTCAATACGCCTAAAGCAATTAAAAATCCAGACCCGACTAAGGCAATAGTGGCGCGGTTCATCCGTAAGCCAGGAATATACCCCAAAGCCAACCCCAAGTAGGTTATCCCCAACACGCCATAAATTAGCACTTTGGTCATTGGTCAATAGTCAATGGTCATTAGTCATTGGTCAGCACTCCCTCACTCCCTCACTCAGCACTCCTGAATGATTTTCGCTTATCTTCCTAGAAAATTGGGAATATTCGGCGATTTGTCAATCCTTTTAGCTCAAGTTTTGAGTTAAGTTTTGTAAATATTATGGTTTATTCTACCCAAAGATAGATGTCTTCATTAAAATTTAAACTGTGTCAAGTTATGAACAAAATCTAATGGCTACACTACCATTTTCAGAGAAAGTGCGATTAACTTGACGTAGTTATAAATTATGTCCTGACTTCAGTGGCTACCCAATTTTGACCATATACAGCAGTCAGGATGAGATTTGTCCAGAAAAGGTAGCCGTCACACTGTATAAGTTCATCGTAAAGGTGAATACCCTCATCAACAAAGAGGAATAATCATGAAGGTATTTGATAATACCACAAAAAAGCTTTTAATTGCAAGCTGGGTCTGGATAAATCAGGCAGAAGTTGGTAAACCTCATCCAACCCAGTTACAAAATACTAATTCTCATTCACGCTGGGATATTTTCAAACCTCTGAGGCGATGGATAGACAATATTCAAGTAAGCGATCGCCAATTAGCTCATCGCCTATGTCAAATGATCCCCGCCCAATGTCCCTTCGAGCGCGACATCAAATTATTCAACAAAACCCTGCTATACATCCCGCCAATGTGCAAACTCAACCCCTTATATGAAGAAGTGGTGAGCCTCCGTTTTCGAGCATTGTGCTATCTCGCAGATGAATGCGGCGAAGATGTCAGCCAGTATTGTTAATGAGAAAAAGGAGTGAGGGAGTGAGGGAGTGAGGGAGTGAGGGGACGGGGGGACAAGGGGACGCGGACGGGGACAGTGAGATAAGAATAATGACTATTGACTATTGACTATTGACTCTTGACTCTTCCCTATTGCCTTATTGCCTATTCCCTATTCCCTCATTTTCTCTCTCGCCATTTTTGGATAGCTTCTTGAGCATCTTCATAAACAGCTGTCACCTCTGGGACTAGAGTAGCGGTGGCAATTGCTGCTGGGAAATCTCCTTGATCAGCGCGATTCTTGGCTAGATCCAAGATTTTTTCACTCCATTTATTAATAGATTGTTGTGCTAAATCAAAACCGGGTTGACCTTGGGGTACTCTCTTAGCAACTTCAATGGCCCGATTATAAGTGGAGGCTTGTCCTGGTTTAATCAGGGCATTAGCGGCATCTAAGAGAGTTTTATTTGCTAAAAATTGTTTGGCTTCAATCCGCCATTGGTTGATCGCTGCTTGGGCTTTAGGATAAAGGGGTTGATCGGGAGAGATGAGTTTAGCAGCAGCGATCGCATTAGCATATAGTTTTTGTTTAGCACGACCTTCTGCTAAATCGAGGATCATGCTACTCCAAATTTTAATATTTTCCTGAGCTTGTTCGTATAAGGGTTCACCGGGTTTAATTTTCTTCGCCGTAGCGATCGCTAAACTGAGATCACTAGCTTGAGTTTGTCTCAGAGACATTTTTGCTAGGTCTAATACCGCTTGATTGCGAGTTTTTGACTCAGAAATGGGGGCGATTTGTGCTGTCGATTGGTTTGGTGAGCGATTGAGTGGGGAGACGGGAAGGGAAGGATTTTTGGGAATTTGTGAATCACTTGTGATGGTAGTTGATGCTTCCTTAGCTCGTAAAACCTTCATCTGATGACGCAGCAGAATCACTGAAATCAGCGTCACAACCAGCATCGTACCCCCACCCCACAATACAAACTGTCGCCACAATGAGGTTTCTACTTGATTCTCAGGTAGTCGAGAAATATAAGGTTGGGGCGCATTGGGAATAAACCGTCCACCTGCTGTTTCTTCATCAACTGTGAGTGCGGGAGATGGCTGGGTAAAGTCAGTATTTGTGGCAGGCGATCGCTGTTCATCAAGTGTGAGAATTGATGATGGTGGCGATTTGCCATTAACAGTAGTTTCAGAGCGTTGATTGTTTCCCCAAATACCGATTCTGGGTGGCTTGGGAGAAATATCAGCAGTTTCTCCCAAGGGAGGAGCCGCCAGCGCCACAGCAAAGTTTTCTTCCGAGAAAATAATTGGTTCTGTTTCCGCCGGTTCTAATGTACTGGGTACAGCGAAACTAGTTTCCACTTGTAGACTAGTTGTTGTCTCGACTGGCGGTAAAATTACCTGCTCATCCACAGGAATTACGGCTACAGGATTTTGTGTAGGTCGCCAGTAATGCTGAGATAATTCTGGCGTGAGAATACTTAAGTGTTGTTCCAGTTCCGTCAAATTACCACCATAACCAGAACGCAAAGCTGATAACAGTGCGCCTGTAAATAATCCGTGACCTAATTCCCTACTTTCTTGAGAAAATTGGTCTGGTTGACAGGACAAAATTGTTGCCAGTTGTAGTTCCTCGGCTAATTCAATAATTTCTTTGCCAACGGGTGTGTCGCCTTGAGTCCCAGAAGCGCGGTTGATATCAAATAGCAGCAATACATTTAGGTTAGCTATCTGCAAACTTTGCATCAGCGATCGCACTTCAATACCAGTATCTTCTACCAGTTTGGCATCACCCTCCACAGGCATTAAATAATCTCTGCCGTTGTGATTCAGCCCATAACCACTAAAAAAGAACCACAGATGGTCTTGTGGTTGCCAACAAGCTGCTGCTAAATCTTCTAGCAACAACAAAATATTTTCTTTTGTGGGATAAGTCGATCTATCGCCGATTGGTGGCGACGTATCCGTCATCAGCAGGGAGCGTTGAGGGACAAAACCCGCCTGTTGAACCAAAAATTCCTTGAGCGCCTCAGCATCGGCCTGAGCGCAAAGTAAAGGTTGAAATATCTGATATTGATTGATACCAATGGCGATCGCCCAGTAGTTTGCCATCCGCGCTTTGTAGGTTGTTGTGTGTTTGCCTAAAATTGCGGTTGGCTTTGCTGAAAAAACAAAGCTAACCTATGTCTAATAGTTTAGGGGATTCTCATTGAGTCACAAAAATTACGTAATTTTTATGACTTCACTTTTCAGGAAATACCCTCACTTTCTACCAATCATCAAACCTCAATCAAGAACTATCAGGTTATGAACAAGAATTGTACTCACCCACTATCATTAATCATTCCCTTTAAAGTTATTAGCCAAATTGACAAAAAAATCCGGACATTTCCCTTAATATTTTTGCTTTTATTTCCAGTCCCCGTATGGGTTGTAACAGAATTGCTTTTTCCGCAAATTGTCCAAGCTTACACAGCGAGAGTTGACTTAATTATTGATCGATTACCTGATGAAACTTACGAAGCCATCCTCCGCCGAGCAGAAATGACAGCCAGAGCCGCAGCCCAACGTAGCTTTGACCAGGATATTTTAGTTACAGATATTTCAGTAATTGTCTCCGTACAAAGTTATGGAGCGATCGCCCCAGTGTTAACCTTAGATGTCAGCCGCAAACAATGGCGTACACGCCCCGATCCCCAAAACTGGGCAACATATTTCAAAAGTGCGCGATCGCTCCTATTATTTGAACAAACCCCACCCCCCAATCCAGCCGCAGCCCTCACTATCCCTACAACTGCACCGCAGAAGTGAGACAAGGAAGGGGATAAGGAAGGAGATAAGGGGACAAGGGGACAAGGGGACAAGGGGACAAGGAGAAAATACGTGTATGGGTTCTTGCCCCTCATCTCCCCATCTCCCCATCCCCCCATCCCCCTTTTCCCTCCCCTAACGTGACCAACGTTAATTGATAGCTTAGAATAGAAAGGTTGTGAAGAATTGCGATATCAGCTATCATGGCGGTTCCTAAGAAGAAAACATCTAAATCGAAGCGAGATAAACGTCGAGCTACCTGGAGACATAAAGCAGCTGTTGAAGCTCAAAAAGCCATCTCCTTGGGCAAATCAATTTTGACGGGACGTTCCACATTTGTCTATCCAACTGCTGAAGAAGACGAAGAAGAATAATCAAAAAACTGGTAATGAGGAATTGGTGTAACCTATAACTCATTACCTTTGACCAACGACTGAGTGATTTTTCTTGGATTATGCTAGGAAAATTTTTTCAAAAACCAACTCAGGAAAATGGCGATCGCGTCCCCCCAGGACAACATCTAGCCAAGGGTTTCCCTGTATTAACTTACGGTACAGCCCCTAAAATCAGTATTGAAGAATGGGAGTTTCGTGTTTGGGGTTTAGCAAAACCTACTGTCTTAACTTGGGCAGATTTTATGTCCTTACCTCAACACGAATTTACAGCCGACTTTCACTGTGTCACTCGTTGGTCTAAGCTAGATGTCAAGTGGACTGGGATTAAAGTTACAGATTTTATGAATCTGATTGAAGTAGAGCCAGCAGCAGTTCATGTCATGCAACATTGCTACGGTGGTTATACGACTAATCTCCCATTGACGGATTTCGTACTAGAAGCAAACTTTTTTGCCTTTCAATTATTTGGTGAACCCCTCCCCAGAGAACATGGCGGCCCCATGCGCTTAGTTATACCTCACCTCTACGCCTGGAAAAGTTCTAAGTGGATTAATGGTTTAGAGTTTCTCGATACAGAAGAAATGGGTTTTTGGGAACGCAATGGTTATCACCGTCGCGGCGAACCTTGGGCAGAGGAACGATATAGTAATTCTTAATTCGTAATACTCGCCAAAGGCGAGAAGCCAGCTACGTAATTCGTAATACCGCTACGCGGAAGCAAGCTACGTAATACCCTATGGGTACTCCAAAGGAGAACTTGTTCGCGTAGCGTCTCCGTCAGGAGAAGAGTAGGCTTGAACCTACGTAATAGCTATGCCTCGTGACGTTAACTTAAGGTTCTATTGGGGGATTAAGATACGTAATTTAATTTGGCATATAAACATTTATCAGCTTAGATACCCGATTTTTTTGAGAAATTGGGTATCTTGCTTCGCATGAACTAGAGAAAACTTCCTCATATCAGTTCCGAGTCAGATGAGGTACAGTCCACTCTCTAATTTCTAGTCTCTAGCCTCTAGCCTCTAGCCTCTAAAATCAACGAAATATACTTCACTAAAGCAAGAAACGCCATATCATCTATTGTGCATAATTTAAAAAAACTTAGCTTTAATTAAATATTTTTAAAAATGTTGCAGATATCTCTAAATAGGGAATTCTACCAATAGAAAATGATTTGCTCAGGTTTTAGCATCTACTGGTTATGAAAAAACCAAACTTTTGGGATGTGGCAAAGCAAAAGCTGCGTAAATGGCACTGGCCTGCATGGTTTCCCTATCCTAGTTCTTGGTTCAGGGCATTAATTTTATTGCCTATAGCTTTACCAGGTACGCATTTAATAGTCTTCGGATTAACAGGTTTGATGATATCTATTTCCCAAAATAGACCTGTAATGTTAATCTTTTCTATTTTATTTGGCTTATTAATACCCACAATTTCTTTAGCTTTCATCTATCATTTTATCTGGTTTATTTGGCATGATCATCACTCACATAACAATCTATATAAATTAGTACCTGGTTTTATGAGCCTATGGGCAGGTTTATATACCACATTTGTGATGGCAGCATCTTTTATGCTCATAGTAGGTATGTTTTCAGAATTAGCTTTTTTGGATTGTCAGTTATATGAAAAAGTAAAATATGTAACTGTATGTAATGGACGCTTAACTGAACGTGCTATCAAACTAATTTTAAGTAGTATTGAAGGAAAAAATTTCTTTAATAAACCCTGGTTTATAATGTGGATTTTTAGTGCTGCCTATCTTTATCAGTTAGAATGTTTAATCAAAAAAGTTCTTGTTAATCAATTAAAATCATTCTCACGAGGTAAAGCTAAAATTCCCAGTGTTGAAAATCAGTATTTAGAAATTCCAGCAATACAAGATAATGTAGGAATTACACCAACGAAAAAAAACAAGAAACAGCAGCATTTAGCAATACCCAAAATTCAGCAATATTATCAAACACACAAACCCAGGAATACCAAAAAACTGATTATTCCTTTGCTATTTTTAATTAGTGGAGGCATATATTTATTTTTGAAATTCCCAGAGATGAAAAACAATCTAACATTTTACATCTCTGCCCAAACACAATCAACATCAACACAAATTAAACCGCAAATTGATATTTTTCAAAAAGCAGTTAATCGAGCAATTAACGCTGCCAATCTCACCCAATCAGCCAAATCTCGCCAAGAATGGAAAAAAGTTGTTGCTCAATGGCAAGCAGCGATCGCACTTATGGAATCAGTTCCATCATCCAACCCTAATTACGCAACAGCTAGGCAACAAATCATCGAATATCAACAAAATCTAGGCTACGCGAAAAAAAATAGTACTAAATTAAAACATCGAAAGAAGTAACCCTTATACTTATTGACTGCTGATATTTAGTGACCAACCGTAGCACCAGTTGCTTTGACTTTTTGGAAGAATAAAACGGCAACACCACTGAGTAATAAAGCTAGACCAATAAAGTAAAAACAATCGTTAAAAGCCATAACGTAAGCTTCACGGCGCACAATGTTAGATATGGATGCGATCGCCTGATTTTGAGCAGTAACTAAATCTGCTCCTTGACTGATAAAATACTGTGTCATTTGCTCGATGCGCTGTTGTGTATCTGGGTTATATAAAGATACTGCATCGCCTAATCTATTAGAATGAAATTGTTCTCTATTAGTTAATAAAGTTGCCAAACAAGCAATCCCAATCGAACCACCCATATTCCGCATCATATTAAACAAACCACTGGCTGAACCTGCTTCTTTGGGACTAATGCCGGCTGTGGCAATTGAAGTTAGCGGAACCATAATTAATGGTTGTCCCATTGCTCGTACTAATTGTGACCATCTTAATTGTTCTAAGCCAGTTTGACTAGTCATGCCTGAATTCATAAAGGCACTAATAGCAAACAAAGCCACTCCTGATGCCACCATCAAACGCACATCAATACGTTGAATTAATTTAGGAATTACAGGGATAATAAATAGCTGGGGAATACCTGCCCAAATTAATACTTCACCAATTTGTAGAGCATTATATTTTTGGATTTGAGCCAGATATAATGGGAGAATATAAATTGAGCCATACAATCCTATCCCCAAAGATACATTCACAATACTTGCCAAACCAAAGTTACGATAACGCAATATCCTCAGATTAATAAATGGTTGTTTGCGAGTCAGTTCTATAATAAAAAATAGGGTAATGAAAATTGCTGCTAAGATACTCAAACGAACAATCAACTGTGAACCAAACCAATCTTTCCGACTCCCTTCTTCCAAAACAACTTGCAGAGAACCTAATCCAATTGCCATCGAAATAATGCCCCACCAATCACCTTGTTTTAAAAGCTGCAATTGGGGCTGATCTGGCTTAATTCCATACCAAATTCCAGCCAGCATCAATATTCCGGGAATCACATTTATATAAAAGCTATATTCCCAACTGTAATTTTCAGTCAACCAACCTCCTAGTGTGGGGCCAATTGAAGGCGCAAAAACTGCACTAATAGCAAATACCGCTAACCCAATTGCTTGTTTAGATGGAGGTAACTTTGTGAGGACAATAGTCATTGCTGAAGGAATTAAAACACCTCCACAAAAACCTTGTAATGCCCGAAAAACAATCATTGAGTTGAGATTCCATGCCCAAGCACAGCATATAGAAAACCCGATAAATAGTGCTGTATTAACTAATAAATAACGTTTCAGAGAAAATACTCGTGATAACCATCCAGATAGGGGAATTACGATAATTTCGGCTACTAAATAAGCAGTAGAAATCCAAGAACCTTCTTCTAAAGTTGCGCCTAAAGAAGCTTGTATATCTTGTAGAGAAGCATTGGTAATTTGAATATCTAACACTGCCATGAATGCCCCAAGCATACTGGCTAAAACACCAATCCAAGTTCGTAATGGTACATAGTCTGGTGCTAGACGAGGAATTGCACTTGTATTAGCCATATAGGAATCCGCTTTGATAACTGAACTGATTTGCGTAGTCAGGCAATAGGCAATAGGCAAGAGGGTTCTAGAAAATGAATGTGTACTGAGTTTTGTTCAAAATGTAAATAGGAGTCTTATAGGATTAATTTGTAAATTCGTAATTCAGCTATTTATTTTGTTGCTAGGATACCTTTTTGCTGATAAATGGGTGTAATAAATTTCTTTAATCCTGGCAACTGTCTGTAGAAGAGAATAGAACCGATAATGCAAGCTATCCCATCAATAATTAATGTGTTGGAAGCGCCGATACGATTAGCTAATACACCACCTAATAAGTTACCTACAGGTATCATTCCTAAAAATGACATGGTATATAAACTCATTAATCTGCCACGTTTATCTTCTTCTACAATTGTCTGAAGAAAGGTATTACTGGCAGCTATTTGCAGAATTGTACCTAAGCCAACAAATAACATAGTAAATAACGAAAGTGGTAAAAATCTGGAGAGAGAAAAGGCGATTAAACCTACACCTAAAATTGCTGGGGCGATCGCAATTAATTTACCAATACCTAAAATCGTTCTTCTGGTAGCTAAATAAATTCCCCCTGATAAAGCTCCTAAGCCTGATGCTGCCATGAGAAATCCTAAAGTCTCTGCACCTCCTTTGAGGATTGTTTCAGCAAAAATTGGCACAAGAATTGTATTTTGTAGCCCCATGAAACTGACTAAAGTAGATAGTAATAAGATGGCTCTAATTGGTGGAAAGCTAAAAGCATAGACAAACCCTGCTTTAACTTGCTGCCAGGGATTGCCCTTAGTTATCGGCAGTTGCCAAGGTTTGACTTTCATCGCCAATAAGCCGGCAATGACAGCAATATAACTCAAACTATCAATTAAAAAACAATACCCTATACCCACCCTAGCAATCAATAAACCGCCAATGGCCGGGCCAATTAACCGCGCACCATTAATCATGGTAGAGTTGATGGCGATCGCATTAGCTAAATCTTCTTTCCGTTCCACTAGCTCTGGGACAAATGCCTGTCTGGCTGGTGCATCTAGGGCATTAATAAATCCTTGCAGCAAGCTTAAGGCAATGATGTGCCAAATTTGAATCAAGCCAGTGAAAGTTAGTATTGCCAATGCTAGCGACTGCACCATCGCTAATATTTGTGTACCAATTAAGGTTCGATAGCGAGAAAATCTATCGACAAATACGCCACCAAAAGGAGCCAGAAAAAAACTAGGAATTTGACTAGTAAACCCTACAACTCCCAGCATTAAAGGGGAGTGAGTTAAATCATAAACTAGCCATACTGTCGCTAGTTGTGTCATCCATGTACCAATCAAAGAAATACCTTGTCCGGCAAAAAAGAGTTGGTAATTTCTTGATTTAAATGCAGGTAGTTGCAGCCAGTTATTAATATTCATGAATTATTAGTGTTTATTTAACTTCAACACTAACTTCCGCAGACATTCCTGGTGTAATCCGAGTGGCGTATTCTTGAATACTCTTTTGGTCAAATATTATTTTAACTGGAATCCGTTGCACAACTTTTGTAAAGTTACCTGTGGCGTTATCTGGTGGAAGTAAGGCAAATTGAGCGCCAGAAGCAGGAGAAATACTATCAACTCTTCCAGTAAAAGTATGATGAGGAAAAGCATCCAATTTAATTTCTACTAATTGTCCTGGCTGCATCTTTTCTAGTTGAGTTTCTTTGAAGTTTGCTACTAACCAATAATCATGATCAACAATCGCCATTAACGGTGTTCCAGCCTGGATGCGGTTACCAACTTCTATGGTTTTCTTACCCACTCGTCCAGTACTGGGAGCAATAATGTTGGTGTAGGATAGCTGCAATTGTGCGTCTTTGAGAGCAGCTTGAGCTTGATTAATTGCAGCTTTGGCGGCTTCGTATTGGCTGCGTTTGACTGTGGTATCCTGTCCACTGGCAGTAGCTTGTTGCAATCCACCTTGAGAAGCCGCTAGTTTAGCTTGAGCATTGGTAACATTTTCTTGGGCTTGGGCTAGCTGGGATTGAGCTTTGGCTACGCCGACTTTCGCAGATGCTAATCTGGCTTGGGCTTGTTCTACTCCTTGCACAGCCGCAGTCTTTTGCGCTACTGCTACATCATAGGTGGCTTTAGCTGTGTCTAATTGTTGGCGGGGAATTGCACCTTGTTGATAGAGGTTTTGGTAGCGTTTGTAATCGGCTTGGGCTTTTTCTAAATTGGCGTTGGCTTGGGCTACCTGGGCTTGGGCGACAGGAATCCCCGCTTGGGCTAGCTTCACTTCCGCTTGGGCAGAAGAAATCCCCGATTGAGCTTCGTTTACGGCTGCTTGTGCTGTAGCGATCGCTGCTGTTGCACTACTGACATCTCCTTGGGCTTGGGTGGTTTTGCCACTAGAGGTTTGAGAGGTTAAAGCAATATTTGCCTGGGCTGCTTGGGCTTGACGACGAGCATTTTCTAAGGCTGCTTGTGCTTGCTGGACTTTAACTTGATAATCTTGGGCATCCAGCTTGACTAGTAATTGTCCTGCTTGGATTTCCTGGTTATCATTGACCAGCACTTGAGTCACAGTTCCCGAAATCTTACTACTAATTTGATGGATATGTCCGGCAACAGTGGCGTTGTCTGTTTCTTGATGTGTAGAGGTGTATTGCCAATAGTGATAACCAAATGTACCCGCAGCGATCGCACCTATTCCTAAACCAGCTAAAATCAACCCTGTTGGTTTTTTCGGTTTCTTAACAACCTCTTCCTTCACCTGTGGAGTGACATCAGGTGTTTCTACCGTAACTGATGCTAAGGTTTCAGAATCAACCCGTTCTTTGTCTAAAACTGCGGTTTGGTCTTTACGTCCGTTCAAATTGTTATCGCTCATAACTACCTTCTCAGCAAATTTCATAATGTTTAGAGTACGTAATATTCAGTTGTGAGACTTCTTCTAACGTTTCTTTAGTATGCGTAACATTATCTCAGAAAAACTTTATAATTTCTTCATCCTGTTGGGTGATTTCGCCAAAATACTCAAGAAAGATTAGCGATCGCCCGATTTAAAAGCTGAGAAAATAGTTCACGCTCAGATCCGGAAATCCCACTCATCGCTTCATCAAGCAAGTTGGCAGAAATAGGTGGTAAAACAGTTGCTAATTCTCTACCCGCATCTGTTAACCAAATCCGCCAGATGCGGCGATCATTTGCATCCCTTTCCCGACGCACCAAGCCCCGTTCCTCCATCCGATCTAACACACCCGTAAGCGTACCCCCTACCTGCTTGAGCTTATCGCCAATACTGGAAGTCGGTAAACCATCTTCTTGCCACAAACAACATAAAACCAGCCAATGAAACGGAGTCAGCCCAAACGGTTCCAACGCTTCCGTAAACTTACGAGTCAGCAACTGCGAAAGTATTTTGATCCTATAGCCCATACTGTAAGGCGCAAGGGTATGCTGCCATGATTCTAAAGCTGGAGGATGGTCAGGATGGGCAATCATTGGATAAATTACTTAGCGCGCGTAATATTTATTATAAGTTAGTTAATGGTCATTAGTCAATGGTCATTAGTCATTAGTCAATAGCCATTGGTCATTGGTCATTGGTCATTGGTCAGCATTCAGTACTCCCTCACTCCCTCACTCCCTCACTCCCCCACTTAGCACTCAGCACTCAGCACTCTCCTACTACAAAACTTGAATCAACTTATAGTCTTGGATTTCACCAATAATCTGATGAGGTCTAAGTAATTCTGAGGTGGTTTTTTTATCGATCCAAGCATAGCTGGAGGCGGGTAATTGGGTCATTGTCTCTACTTGCTGACCGCGTATAGGGGTATAAAATTTTAGGAGTACAGCGTTTTTACCTTCCACCTTGACGAAGTTGATGGGATGAGTTTTTAAAATGGAGGCGATCGCTGGTTGTTGTAAAAAAGTTCGATACTTGGGGTTATAGTCGCTCAACAAACCCAAACCACCAGCCGCAGCCAAAGCTAACCAACAAGGAATTAACCAACCTGCTAGCCAATAACGAGCAGTCAGAAACTTATAGCCGAAGTAATCCCGACTAATCCACACCGTAGGTAAAATTAGCCAACTCAATCCCACAATCAAACCCAGGATGGCATACTTGCGTTCACCCCAAGCAAAGACAACGATGGATGCTAACAACAGCAAAATGCCTAGCACACCAAATCCATAGCTCAGATAACGAGGGATATTTTCCTTTTTTAGTAATGGCTTTTTCTTTGCATATCCTATACGGTAAACTCTGCTTAACCAATCTAAAGCTACTGCTGCTAACAAAGCGATGAAGGGATAAAGACAAAGGCTGTAGTGAGATAGACGAGTAGAAAAAATACTGAGTTCGGCAAATAGGACTAGTGGAAATCCCACAAGAATTAATTGATAGCGAGGAATAGGCCGAATCATCACCAAAAATAAGCCAAAAAGACTAAAAAAAGACCACGGAAAAGCTTTTAATGGTACATTCCAGACATAGAAAAATATCCCATTTCCCTCACGTTCTTCAGAGCCTAGCTGGAACACAAACCCAGATAAGGCAGCAACACTATTATTGCCGTAACGCTGCCAATTAAACCATAACCAAACAAATGTAGGCATTAAACCCACAACTAAACCCAAATATAAACAAGGGTTAGTTAAGTGATGATGCCGACGATGTTCACCAATGAGATAGGGTAATAAAGCCACAATTGGCAGGACAATCATAAAACTTCTAACTAAAAAGCCCAAGCCTAAACTTAACCCAGTGATAAACAACCAGAAATATTGAGATTGGGGATTTTCCTCTGCTTTGAGCAAAGCATAAATAGCTAAAAGAATCAATAAAATCATCGGCACATCCGGAGTGCCTAAACGACAGTATTGTAACCAGAGAAATTCTACACTCAAAATTGCCGCAGCTACCCAAGCTAACTTTTGATCCAGTATATTTTTGCCAATTTCATATACGAGTAACAGACAAAAAATGCCTGCGATCATACTAGGAAGTCTGGTACTAAATTCACTAATTCCTAATAACTGATAAAAAATAGCTATTAACCAATAAGGGCCAGGAGTTTTGTGATGAGCATTACCCCAAGGTGCTATCCAATCACCAGAGTCGAACATCTGACGCGCCCGCCAAGCATAAAGTCCTTCATCATGAGCCATCAAACTGCTATCCCCAGAACTCAATAGTAATAAGGGGAGCATCCAAACCAGTAAACTGATGTAGGGGAAGGCTTTCGACAAGCTAATTTGTTGCCAAATAGACAGAAAAGATTGTAATTTATACAACATTGAATGCTGCGTAGATAAGAGTATTTATCAACATAGAATTTTAGCTTGTTAGTAACTTACTCACTTCAGAAAGTTGAAACCTTAGCCGCTATGTATCACAATACCTAAGATAGGCTAATTGATATCAACTTAAAAAGACACTTTCTACCACGCTTATATTTATTTGTGCCAATTCATCATATGTTACTCAAACCAGACCAACGCCTAAAATTAGACGATACAGACGACAAGCTGTTTTACGCCTATCCTCGCTTTGTCACCCATGTTGATGAAGGTTTTATCCAACAGATCACCGATTTATATAGAGAAAAACTCCAACCCAATACCCGCATACTAGATATGATGAGTAGTTGGGTGTCGCATTTGCCAGAGGAGATGCAGTTTGCTCATGTTGAGGGACATGGACTCAATGCTGAAGAACTAGCACGCAATCCGCGTTTACATCATTACTTTGTGCAAAATCTCAACGATAATCCAGCGTTACCCCTACCAGATCAGGAATTTGACGCTGTGCTTAATTGCGTTTCCGTACAATACTTACAGTATCCAGAAGCGATATTTACAGAAATTCATCGTGTTCTCAAGCCCGGTGGAGTGGCGATTATCAGCTTTTCTAACCGGATGTTTTTTCAAAAAGCCATTCAAGGTTGGCGAGATGCTTCCGAACCAGGACGCTTAGAATTAGTGAAACGCTACTTTACCTCAGTACCAGGGTTTACTACCCCAGAAATCATAGCCCGTAAAGCCACAATACCCAATTTCTTACAGTGGTTAGGTGCGCCGGGAGGTGATCCCTTTTATGCAGCGATCGCCTACAAGCAATCAATCACTTAGATCAGAGTTGAACCACCATCACCTAGATAATTATCAAAAAATAAATTTCTAGCTATAAGTTGACATCACCACAGATAATTGCTTCAAAGCTCAAGTATCAGGAGAAACTAAACATGAACTTTCTTCGTGGGCGGAGAATTTTAGCAGCTGTATTATTGTCAGTTTTATTACTGACTACAGCTTGTACTCCCAAAGCACCAGGGCGTTTTGACCAAGTACAACAGGAAAGTAGTCGCCAAAAAACTGGTCAAGCGGTTGCCAAAACTGCTACTCAGGGTAGTAGTTTTAACAAATTTTTCCCAGGAGAGGAAGCAGGATATCAGCGAGTTTATACCCAAGAGAAAAAAGGTTTTGCTGAAGCCAAATTAAAAAAAGATGGTAAAGACTTAGCAATGTTGTCTATTTCTGATACTACTAGTACACCAGGCGCAGCAGCGAAATTCTCTAACAGTACCAAAAAAATTGGTGGTTATCCAGCTGTAGAAGTAGGTAATACGCAAACTGCGGCTTTAGTAGGTAAATATCAGGTGAAAGTCTTATCCCGTTCTCCATCATTTACAGCTAGCGATCGCGCAGCTTGGCTGGAAAAATTTAATCTTGATGGTTTAGCTAAACTCAAGTAACCTCCAGATATCAAATCAAGATCATAAAACTAATCATTAGGAGATTTTTGTGAGCAAACCCATTTTTGAGTTGGTTGATCAACTACCAACTAGCGGCTTAACTATATCGATGCTCAACGCTTTAGATTTCATCGCTCCCGGTCAGTGGCAAAATACTGTCGGCTTTGTCAATACTATCAAAACCGTCACTGGGGAAACTGACGAAAGCTTAATTCAGCAAATTGGTGAACGAGCCATTTATCTTTACAATGATCGCTCTCAAGGATATCAAACAGCACTGTGGCTCTACCAAACAGTTGATGGTACAGATAAAGCCTTGGGGACAGCTGCTTTAGCTAACAAAGTCGGTGAAAAAATTCCTCTGTTAGGTTTTTTAAACTCAGTTACCCCCAAACCCGATAAAGCCCAAACTATAGATTTATCTTTGAAATTAGTGGCAGAATTAGTCGCTTTTTGTCAAATCAACGGTATTCCTGGGGATAGTATCGGAGATTTTGTTGCCTCTTTAGGTGAGTATAGTGGTGAATCACTAATTCGGATGGTGGCATTAGTTTGTGTTGATGGTTTAATCCCACTAGGCCCAGACTTTATCCAAAAAGCTTTATCGAGCATTAGTCAAACTAATCCTCAAGAATTAGAGCAAAATTCTACTTTTCAAGGCATCAAAGACGTAATTCCTGGTAGCAATGCTAGCAATAAACTCAACTTTATTGGTGAAAGTTTTGATTCTGTTAAAGGTTGGATGAGTGGTATTGTTAGTGCCAATAATTTAACCCCTCAAAAAGTTGTACATAACTTGAATGGGTTTCTAGATATTGCTGATGACAAGTTAGATTATCTAGGAGCATTTTTAGATGTGGCAACTAATTATTACGAACACACAGGTACACAAACCTTGGCACGTCGTCTAATTGAACGAGCTGTTGCGGAAATCTAATTTAATCAATAATGACTAATTAGCTATTCTCAAATCATTGATCAGGAAACATATCCCCAACTTAGTAAAGTTAGAAGTCGGGGATTTCCCTATTCTCATCATCAAGTTAATTATTTGAGACTTACGCAAGCCTCACCGATTTATAGTTGAGGTAGACAAGCATTTTTACGCAGAGTTTAATAAAAAATCAAAATTCATTAAGTGAAATCTCTCAGAAAGTAATTTCGTCTGGATGATTTAAATTAACTTAATTTGTGATTTATAAAATATGAGACAAATAAATGATAAAAGGGAATAATATATCAAAGTAACAAATTGTGTAACAACGCTGCGATGTTAGTATTACCCAATACATTATTTCCTCTTTCAGGATATCGTATCATAGAGCAAATCTATTGGGGCAGTAAAACCTCAGTTTATCGAGGCATCAGAGAACAAGACCAAAAGCCAGTAGTTATTAAACTGATGCGGAATGAATATCCCACCTTTCAAGAAATTGCTCAGTTCCGCAATCAGTACACAATTACTAAAAATCTCAACCTAGAAGGGATAGTCCAACCTCTGATCTTAGAAAACTACCGCAACGGTTACGCTCTAGTCATGGAGGACTTTGGCGGTATCTCGCTCAAAGAGTGGATACAACGTCATGAAAGTACCGAGGGATATTGTCTTGGGTTGAGTGAATTTTTTCATATTGCTATAGCGATCGCCGCTACACTAGAGAAATTACATTGCCATCGCATCATTCATAAAGATATCAAACCTGCCAATATTTTAATCAATCCTTACACTCAAGAAGTTAGACTCATTGACTTTAGCATTGCTACTCTCTTACCCAGAGAAATTCAATTTTTGACAAATCCTCATGTCTTAGAAGGAACAATAGCCTACATATCTCCTGAACAAACAGGGAGGATGAACCGAGGAATTGATTACCGCAGTGATTTTTATTCTTTGGGTGTCACCTTCTTTGAACTCCTCACAGGACAGTTACCGTTCACTAATACTGATCCGATGGAGTTAATTTACTCCCACATTGCCAAAAAACCACCAAACCTAGACAGCATCAAGGAAGAAATACCGCCGATTTTATCTGATATTGTCATGAAACTCATGGCAAAAAATGCCGAAGATCGTTACCAAAGCGCCCACGGACTCAAGCATGATTTGGAAGTTTGTCGTGACAAGTGGCAAAATACTGGCTACATTGCACTTTTTAAATTAGCAGTTAAAGATATCTCCAATCGTTTTCTCATTCCCGAAAAACTCTATGGTCGTCAACTAGAAGTTACCACCTTACTTGCGGCTTTTGAGCGTGTAACTAAAGGTACGACCGAAATGGTTTTAGTTAAAGGGTTATCTGGTATTGGCAAAACTGCTGTCGTCCATGAAGTTCATAAGCCGATTGTTCGCCAGCAAAGCTACTTTATTACAGGGAAATTTGACCAGTTCCAACGCGATATTCCCTTATCAGGACTAGTCCAAGCTTTTCAAGACTTAATCAGACAGATTCTGTTAGCAACTGATGAGCAAATTCAACAGTGGAAAGCGAAGATTCTGTCAGCATTGGGTGAACAAGCTCAGGTAATTATTGATGTCATCCCGGAATTGGAACTAATTATTGGTAAACAATCAGCAGTAACTCAACTCTCAGGTAACGCTGCCCAAAATCGGTTTAATTTTTTACTCCAAAAATTTGTACAGATATTCAGCACAAAAGAACAACCTTTAGTAATTTTCCTTGATGACTTGCAATGGGCAGATACAGCTTCTTTAAGGTTCATTCAATCATTAATGAGTCATAGCAACGCAGTTAAAAATAATTCTTCTTTATTTTTAAATACAACAAAAGAGAATATCTGTACAACCATATTTGAGGAAGAATTTTGGGAAATAGATGAAATAGCAGCGACAGCATCAAACGGAGAAGGATTACTGCTAATTGGTGCATATCGTGATAACGAGATTTATTCAGCACATCCTTTAGCTTTAGCAATACAAGAAATTGAGAAAACAGGAACTAAAGTTAGTCATATTGTTTTAACTCCATTGAATCAAAATCATCTCAATATGTTAATTGCCGATACTCTTTGTTGTCGGGAGGAAATAGCTGTTTCTCTCAGCCAAATGGTGTTTGCTAAAACCAAGGGTAATCCCTTTTTTACAACTCAATTTCTTAAGTCTTTACATCAAGATGGCATTATCAAATTTAACTTTGATGTTGGTTATTGGCAGTACGATATAGAAAAATTACAAGCCTCAGCTCTCACCGATGATGTCGTAGAATTCATGGCAATGCAAATTAAAAAATTGCCAAAAATGACTCAAGAGGTATTACAACTAGCTGCTTGTATTGGTAATGAATTTGACTTAAAAACTCTGGCAATTATCCACGAAAAATCTGTTGTAGATACGGCATCTCACTTGTGGAGTGCCTTACATGAGGGAATAATTTTACCCCAAACTGAAATTTATAAGTTATTTCAAGGCGCTAATAGTGACACAGAAATAATTGTTCGACAGCTACCACATGATACTGATCTGCAAATTCCTAAATACAAATTCATCCACGATCGCGTCCAACAAGCCGCCTATTCGTTAATCCCGGAAAATCAAAGACAGCAAATTCACTTGAAAATTGGATTACTTTTATTAAAAAGTACTCCAGTAATAGAACGAGAAGAAAAGATTTTTCTGTTTGTGAATCAGTTCAATATTGCTCTGGAATTCATCACAGATCAGCATCAGCGTGATGAACTAGCTCAGATGAACCTTGTTGCTGGACGTAAAGCATTAGCTTCAACTGCATATCCAGCTGCACTAAAATATTTAAAAACAGGAATTTGCCTACTTCCCAATGAAAAATGGGAAAGCCATTATGGACTAACTCTCGCTCTCTATGAAACAACAGCAGAAGCAGCATATTTAGCTGGTGATTTTGCACAGATGGAAGAATTTGTGCAAGTAGTCCTAGTCCAAGCAAAAACATTGCTGGAGCAAGTAAAGGTTTATGAGATTAAAATTCAAGCCTATACATCTCAGAATCGACTTTTAGAAGCAATTGCGATCGCCAAAGATGTCCTTAAACAGTTTGGAGTTAATTTTCCAGACAAGCCCAACGAATTGCATATCCAACAAGAATTGGAAGCAACAAATGCCATGTTGACTGAAACAACAATGGATGATTTACACAATTTGCCATTGATGTCATCTGTCGAACATCTCACAATCATGCGGATTGTATCGAGCATGATCCCAGCTACTTACCTTGCAGATCCCTTGCTCTTTCCACTACTGATATTGTCACAAGTTAAACTATCAGTGCATTATGGCAATGCACCTCTATCTGCATTTTGCTATGCCTGCTATGGCATCCTCTTAAATGGTATTAAAAAAGATATCGAAGCAGCTGATCAGTTTGGTCAATTAGCATTAAGTTTGCTTGCCAATTTCAATTACAAGGAAATTACAGCAAAAACTTTGTTTGTGGTTGGGGCATTCATTGTGCATGGGAAATCCCACATTCGGGAAACTTTACCAATTTTATTGGAAGGTTATCAAACAGCAATGGAAGTAGGAAATTTAGAGTTTGTTGGCTATTGTGCTAAAGATATATGCCAGCATTCCTACTTGATAGGTCAAGAATTACTCACATTAGAACAAGAAATACAATCTTATACCCAATCCTTAAATAAAATCAAGCAAACAACTACGTCAAATTATTGCCAAATATATTGGCGATCTGTTCATAAGTTATTAGGAAAAAGTGAAACCTATGATTATTCATCAGGAGAAAAATACAACGAAGATGAAAATCTAACTTTATTTACTGAAGCTAATGATATTACTGGACTACACTACTTTTATTTTCATAAACTTATTCTTTGTTACTTTTTTCACGATTTTGAACAAGCTAGAGAAAAGGCTGAAAAATTTAAGCACTACTTAGCTGGAGGCACAGGATTTGTCACTATACCAATATTTTATTTCTATGATTCTCTCATCGCCCTAGCAATATCTTCAGAAAATAAATCTGATCTAGATAACTTGCTAACTCAAGTGGCTGATAACCAAGCAAAATTAAAGCAATGGGCAGATCATGCACCAATGAATTATTTGCACAAATTTTATTTGGTTGCAGCTGAAAATCATCGTATCATGGGTCAATATGTTGAAGCCATAGAATGCTATGAAAGTGCTATCTCTCTAGCTAGAGAAAATAATTATATTCATGAAGAAGCACTAGCTAATGAACTTGCAGCAAAATTCTATTTTGCATGGGGCAAAATGAAAATCGCTCAAGTCTACATAACAGATGCTTATTATTGTTACAGTCGTTGGGGAGCTAAAGCCAAAGTAGATGATTTAGCAAAACGCTATCCCCAATTACTTACAGCGATTATCCAGCAAGAAAAAATTAGCCATCAAAAAAGAGATGAAATTACCTTTGCTAATTATCAATCTATATCTAACTGGAGTAATCACCAAACAGTTATTGGCTCACAAAAAAGTATTGCTGACTCCTTAGATTTAGCAACTCTCATTAAAGCTTCACAAGTACTTTCTGGAAAAATTGAACTTGAGCAATTACTAGCAACCTTAATGCAAGTTGTAATGGAAAATGCGGGAGCTTCCAAAGCCGCTTTAATTCTTCATCAAAGTGATAATTTAGGACTGAGTATTGCTGCAATTAGTTCCAGTTCATCAGTTGCGCCTATTTCGATCCAGTTACCGTTAAATTCTCTAGAATCTAGTGATGATGTACCGATTACTTTGATTAATTACGTCAAACGCTCTTTAGAAATTTT
Source organism: Nostoc sp. TCL26-01 (assembly GCF_013393945.1). Classification (NCBI taxonomy): domain Bacteria; kingdom Bacillati; phylum Cyanobacteriota; class Cyanophyceae; order Nostocales; family Nostocaceae; genus Nostoc; species Nostoc sp. TCL26-01. The sequence goes on along the minus strand of NZ_CP040297.1, from coordinate 4,701,677 downwards.
TGTCACTGATGATGCCAAAACAGTGACTTTTTTGAGTAGCGATCGCTATATTATTCGTGAACAACCCAAAAGCCTTTTATGTATTCCTATTATCAATCAAGGTAAATTATTAGGTGTTCTTTATCTAGAAAATAACCTGACAACAGGAGTATTCACACGCGATCGTTTAGAAGTTCTGAAACTCCTGACTACTCAAGCGGCAATTTCTCTAGAAAATGCTATGCTCTATCAGAATGTGGCACAAGCAAATCAAAGCTTAGAAGAATACAGTCATAGCTTAGAAGCAAAAGTGGAGTATAGAACACAGGAGCTATACGAAAAAAATCAACATCTACAGCAAGCTTTGCAAGAACTAAAACGTACACAAACGCAATTAATTCAAAGTGAAAAGATGTCTTCTTTGGGGCAAATGGTAGCGGGTATTGCTCACGAAATTAATAACCCCATCAACTTTATTCATGGCAATATCACTTATGCAAGCGCATACATTCAAAGTTTATTGGAATTAATTGCTGTCTATCAGCAAGAATATCCTCAGCCTACAAATCGAGTAAAACAGAAAGCTGCAGCCATTGAATTAGATTATTTGCTAGAGGATTTACCGAATATTATCGAATCCATGAAAAGTGGTAGCTCACGGATTAGTCATATTATTCTCGGTTTACGCAACTTCTCCCGCTTAGATGAATCAGAAATGAAACCTGTTGATATTCATGAAGGTATTGATAATACTCTGATGATTTTACAACACAGGTTGAACGCCAATGATGGTTCACCCAAAATTCAAGTAGTCAAAGATTATGGGCAATTACCGCAAATTACTTGTTATGCCGGGCAACTCAATCAGGTTTTTATGAATATTATCAGTAATGCGATCGATGTTTTAGACGAATCACTTGTCAATGTCTCAATAATTAATCAGCCAACAACTATTGATCATCCCACAATTTGTATTCGCACTGAATTAACCAAATTAAACACAGTCCAAATCCGTATTGCTGATAACGGTGCTGGGATGACAGAGGAAGTGCGGCAAAAAATCTTTGATCCGTTTTTTACTACTAAAACTGTAGGAACTGCTACAGGCTTAGGTTTGTCTATTAGTTATCAAGTCATTGTAGAACAGCATAAGGGTAAATTAACTTGTAATTCTGCTCCCATACAAGGAACAGAATTTATCATTGAGATTCCCAATATTTGAGCTAGATATCTCGTAGAGGTTTACAAATGTACCCCTCTACAAATGAGCAGCTTTATTGGCAAAAGTTGACATACCTGTATTGGTAGATATCTAGCCTGATAGAGTTCATGCAGATATTACTGCTTGCTTAATCTTCATTTTTGTAGTGAATGGTTGATGGTAAGAGTGTGTCTTGGCAAATGTTACCATTTCATTACACACATCTGTAAAATCTGCAAACACTCTATTTACCAAAGTAAAAGCTTTTTCTTGTTGTTCTTGTGTCAATTGGATGTTTTCAATAAAATTTTCGACATTTTCCATATCCGCTTGTAGATGTCCTTGCTCTACAGCATGATGAGATTCACCAAAATAAGGATAATGTTGCTTAGTGATTTGCCGCAGTTCATTTGTGACTTGTGCGGTTGCAAACGAAAATACGAAACCCATTGCTTCTATAGATTCAATGATAGCTAGTTTCATCAAAACATCTTCTTCAAAAGTACACAAAGCAAATAAGTTACGAGAAAATTGGCGGATTTTTTGTGTTTCCTCACCCCACAAAAATCTCAGTGTATCTGTAAAGTTAATTGAGTGATCTAATTGCAGCAATTTAATATCTTGTAGAAACCATACCCAGTGACGAGCATCTTCATATGTATGCAGGTTGATCATCTCTTGAATTTTGTCAGTCGCTGGTTCTTTTCGCAAAATATCCTTGTTAAAATCTCTAAAATCCATCGCAAAGAATGCAAAACAAGGAGCCCATGCAAGCCTTTGTTTAGGATCAATATTTGTATCTTGCAGAAAATCAAAGAATGCTAATTTAGTGAGTTCTTGTTTTCTTTTTTCTATTAATGCTAGAACTTCTCTCATTTTAATTACCAAGTATTTGAGTTGTTAGGTTTTTCGCTAATGGGCTAATTTGATTGAAAAACGCTATATCTAGGGAATAAGACTGTTCTTGAAAACAGACTAGTTATAAAAAATACTTCATAACTAGCTCTCAGTAGCTTACGATTATGCAACAGGATTTTTAATTAAGTCTCAGTATTTTAACTTAATTAAACTTACTTAACTATTTTTTTATATTTTCACAAAAAATATAACTGTAATATTCTGTAATTACTAAGAAACATTGAGTTTTTTATATACATCGTATAAAATTATACTTTTTTGTTTGGGCGGTAAGTGTGTCTTTGATATTTTTTTTACAAAAAAAATACCAAACATATTTTGTATAGCTAAAAATCAATAAAAGCATATAAAAGTTTATTAAAGTATATCATTTGTATAAACCAATATTTAGTAAATTTTAATACTTTTAACTTAAGCGGTTGCACTTACTAGTCAAGAAACCATGACATAATCTAATTCATGTAAAAATTTTATCCCCTCAATGAAAAAAAGTAGTGATGAGATAAACCCTATATTTATGGGATTTTATACTTAATTACAGTGAAAATACATAGTATAAATTTAGGGATATAAATATTACAATACAAACTAAATATTGATCAGTACTAAATATTCTCAGGGTAAATACTGATGTCAAAAGCCAAGTATTATGTGAATAATTTTGACATAGCTATGGTTGTGCTGATCGCTCACGTATAGGTAAGTTTAAGTTCTCAGCGATCGCTGACAAGTATGGCTGAAAAACCCCTAAATCTTCTAGGTTGGCAAATTTTCCTGTGATGGAGGCTGGATTAAAGGACGTATTAATCACATAAAGTGTTGTGCCGTCGTAAGTCACATAACCAATGTATTGCTCTTGGATTCCCCCCTCTGGCTTAATTCCTACAAAACCGTAGCGCATTCCGGGTAACTGACCAATAGTTACTTGTTGAGGAGGATAATTTGAGAAAATTACCTTATTCCCATATTTAGCTTGATGATTTTTGGCAAAAGCTGTGTATGAATCTGCAACCCAAGATTGGAGTGCTTTGACTAGTTTGGTTTGGGATGTAGGATTTTGATAGTCTAATTTAGAGCCTAATGGAATAGAGGACTCTGTGAGATGCTTTTGGAAATTCGGATCATTTTGCGCTGGATACAACTCAGCTGCTACTGTACCCAAACTTACACCTTTGGCAGAAACGCACAGTAAAGGCTCGTTTCCCTCACAAGGTATAATTTCCCAACCATTAGGCGCAGAATTACTCCCTAACAATTTTTTCCAAATATTTCCCTGTTTTGACTTAGAACTTGTTAATGCAGTTGGTTGAGAATTAATAGTCTTAGTTGGAGTTACTACAGAAGAGGATTTGGGATCTTTGGTTGTAGAAAATAGAGGGAGAACAAATTTTGCTCCCAATGGGATGAGGGCTATTAAAATCACACCAATGATCAGATGATAAACACGTAACATTTTTTTGAAAATCTCAAAATAAAAACTAACTATAGATCAAATAAACATCCCCATAAAATTAATTTGGTGCTGTCAGAAACTCTTTTAGAGACGTAGCAGGCTACGTTTCTACATGATTTTTGGGAAATGTCTAATCTATCTACAATACTTTGTGAGTATACATGAGTGTAGATAAATATCTATCTGAGTTACAAAAATGAAACGCTATTAACCAGCTTTTCCACATTGGTATTATCTATATCAATCATCAGTATGGGTGATAAACAAGATCCCCGCCTTTTATAAAAAGACGGGGATCTCAGGTATTTACGTTTAATAACCTATCCAAGAGATAGGGGTTTTATAAGCACATCAAGGCATCAACACCTAGCACTCAACTTGAATGTTGGTTAATTAAGCGCCAATTTTATCAGAGATGTTACTCAAGGATGTTCGCCAGTTAGTCAAGACTTATCTGAAGCGAGTGTGGTTGCGACGATTTTGTTTATGTCTAGCCACTGCTTTACGCTTTTCCTTTTCTAACGGCGTTTCAAAGTGGCGCTTTTTCCTCATATCTTGGAAAATTCCTGCTTTAGAAACTTCCCGCTTGAATCTCCGTAATGCCGACTCAATTCCCTCATTCTCCCCTAAAACTACTTGTGTCATTCGCATTCCTCCCCATGATGGATGAATAGTTGAAGACTGGAGACAAAATAAAACATTCCAGCAGATTTGAGCCTTGGCTTTACCTGCTGGAGACTCTAAAGGCGCTGTTTGTAGGCTTTAGTAACGGCGGTTACTGCGGTTATTATTGCCCCAGCTACCGCCTCCACGTGGAGAGCTTCTTTCTTCACGTGGTTTAGCTTTGTTTACCTTTAAATCACGACCCATCCATTCAGCACCATCAAGTGCTTCAATAGCGGCATTTTCTTGAGCTTCTGTTTCCATTTCTACAAAAGCAAACCCACGAGGACGTCCAGTTTCACGGTCGGTAGGCAACTGAACGCGGTTAACTTTTCCGTACTCTGCAAAGGCTAGCTTTAGATCTTCCTCTGTAACTTGGTAGGATAAGTTACCGATGTAAATTGACATACAATGTCTCCGAATTCAGGAAATGTAGAGAGTTAAATTCGGAGAGATACTTTTTATAAATCAAAATGAGTCACTCAACCGAAAATAATTCTTATAGACACAACTATAGCACAGCTGTTAAATATTGGCAGGATTTAGACAGCTTATCTATAATAATGGTTGGTAATTGTTTGAATTCTGGAAACAGTCGGTTATTTGGTGAAAACCCTCAATGTTAGATTGCTCAGTAGAAGTTATGTTTCTAGCTGTGCCAAGATTTTTTTGGCTTCCTCACAGAGTTTTTCATGATAATGACCGTTGCTTGCAAGCAAACTACCCCATTGATTAATGTCTCCAGTATTATATTCTAATATAGTTCCATCAAAGTGTGTGAATTTACCACCAGCTTCTGTCAAAATTAACTCTGGGGCTGCAATATCCCAGTCTTTAGGAGCAGATTTACCAGACAAGGAAATGTAAAGGTCTGCTTGCTGTTCGAGAATGGTAGCAATTTTACAACCCACACTACCAACAGCTTTTTGATGGCGACAGGGTAAATTCTGCAATAGATAATCTAATCTTTGATTGCGGTGGGAACGGCTGACGACTATTATTAAATCCTCCAGTCTTTGATTTTTGTGGGTGAAGGATAATTGTACTGGTACGGAATCATTGTGAGTTTCGACAAATGTACCTCCGTCTTTGGTCGCATAGTATAATTTTTTTGCTTCTGGGATGGCTACAACAGCTAAGATAGTCCTGTTTTCTTTAACTAGGGCAATGTGAACTGCGTAATCCCCTGTTTTTTCAATAAAGTCGCGTGTTCCATCAAGAGGATCAATAATCCATACCCATTTAGATGTAGATGATAGGTCTATATTTAATTGTGATTGATAAGTTTCTTCACTGATATAGATAAAATCTTCTTGCCCCAGTGCTGATTGCAGCTGCTCTAAGATATATTGACTAACAGCAATATCAGCTATGGTGACAGGCTCGTTTTGCTTATACTCGATTCCCAGATTTAAATCTGCTGCTGTCTGGTGATAATAAGAGTGTAGGATTTTTGCTGCACCCCAACCTACTGTACGAGCGATCGCTAGTATTTCTTGTAAGTCTTTCATTCTACATCCATCCAACGGCGCGTACCAAAATGTTTACAAGCATTGGCGGCAATTATCGCTGCTTTCTCCAGTGCATCAGCAAAACTTGTTTGTAAAATGTAGTGGCAAAAAGCACCGTGCAAAATATCTCCAGCCCCAAGTGTATCTACTGCTCGAATAGCAGGTACATTTACAGTACCAGTTTTTTCACCACTTAAGTATTCAATTGGCTGTTCTCCGTGGGTGATAGCGATGTGGGGAATTCCCCAGTTGTGGAGATAGGCAAAAACTGTTGCTGGGGAATCACAATTAGGAGGGTGAAAGTTCGCCGAACAAATGGCGTAATCTACAAATGGCAAGATTTTTTCCAATCCTGGTTTCCAGCTACCACCATCAACAACGACAGGAATATTATCTGCTTTAGCGATTTGGGCTACGGTATGACCTACTTTTATTTGATGTCCATCAATGAGGACTATATCAATATTATGTAAAATATCTGGGGGAATTGAGTCATCATTAGCTTGTGTTTTTACAGCATTAATAGAAATGACAGCTCGTTCACCTGTGTTTTGGGTAACAATAATTGAAGAGACAGGGGGTGCAGTATCGGTAGTAGGATCAAGATCAGCGATCGCCACTGGATATTTATGTAAATCAGAGCGAATTAATTCTGTCATTGGGTGGGAACCTAGCACAATCAAAGCTGTAGCTTGATTACCCAAATAACTAAATGTCACCGCCGCATTGGTAGCAGGACCACCAGCAGCTACAGTATAGTCAACAGCAACTAGTTTTTGATTATTTTTGGGTGCAGATTCAGCTAGATAAATTAAATCTAACGTGACTAAACCTACAAATAAACCACGATAAGATTTTGTCATTGGTCAATAGTCATTAGTCAATAGTCATTAGTCAATAGATTTTCTTCTTGTCCCTGACTCAGCACTCAGCACTCCCTCACTCCCTCACTCCTCCACTCCCTCACTCCTCCATTCCCTCACTCAGCACTCATCACTCATTACTCTGAATGCAAACTGATCCTCAACCTAGAACACTATATATAGTTGGTACACCCATTGGTAACTTGGAAGATATCACTTTTCGGGCTGTGCGAATTTTGCAGACGGTGGATTTGATTGCGGCAGAAGATACGCGCCATACAGGGAAACTGTTACAGCATTTGCAGATTAAGACACCCCAGATTAGTTATCATGAACATAATCGTACCAGTCGTATTCCCGAATTGTTAGAAAATTTGCAGACTGGTAAAGCGATCGCTTTGGTGAGTGATGCGGGTATGCCTGGTATATCTGATCCTGGATATGAATTGGTGAAGGCTTGTGTTGAAGCGGGATTAACCGTTGTGCCAATTCCCGGTGCGAGTGCTGCAATTACGGCTTTGAGTGCGGCTGGACTACCAACAGATCGGTTTGTGTTTGAGGGTTTTTTGCCAGCTAAGAGTCAACAAAGACGAGAATATTTAGAGTTTTTGCAAACAGAGTCCCGTACTTTAATTTTCTATGAATCGCCGCACCGTTTGCGGGAAACTTTACAAGATTTAGCACAAGTGTGGGGAAGCGATCGCCAAATTGTATTAGCACGGGAATTAACTAAATTATATGAGGAATTTTGGCGGGGAAATATTGCCGAAGCGATCGCTCACTACCAACAACGAGAACCCCAAGGAGAATACACTATAATAGTTGCTGGTAATATTGCTAACGAAACCCAATTAACGGAAGCCCAACTCAAAGCTGAATTGCAACAGTTAATTAGTCAAGGGATAACGCGATCGCAAGCTAGTCGTCAATTGGCAAAATATACTGCTTTAAACCGCCGCCAAATTTATCAACTAGCCCTTTCTATAGTTGTCGATCCTGAGTAAGTTGCTAGTTATCAATTTTAGGACTGGTTATGGGTAACGATAAAGAATTCCCCATCAATTCTCAATTACCAATCACCAAATCCAAAAACTATATTTACATAACTAGCAACTCGGATGATTAATCTTCAGGCAGAACCCACTTTGGTGGTTCCGTCATTTTTTTGCGTAGACGTTCTTCCGCGATTTGCAGCATTTGGTCTAGAGAAGTCTCAGCAATAAATTGGGATGTAGCTTCTCTGAACTCAATATTTGGGCATTTGTTCCCCAAAACACAGCCGTTGACGCAAGCTTGAGCGCAGTCAATTTTTTGCTCCACAGTTAACTCCTCTCTACTTGGGGCGTTTTTCTACCCTCCAGATAAATTTTACCTTGCTCTTTGCTATGTAATTAGTCTCTATACTTACCATTTTAGGTAATAAGTAAGAGTCATTGGTCAATAGTCAATAGTCAATAGTCATTGGTCATTAGCATTTCTTCTTCTCCCCTGCACCCCTACCAAATCAGTTACCAGTTAACAGTTATCAGTTACCAGTTAATAAACGTTCACTGTTCACTGTTCACTGTTCACACCCCTGCACCCCCCACTCAGCACTCAGCACTCCCCCACTCCCTCACTCCCTCACTCCCTCACTCCAATCCTTGTTACGCTAATCATATATATGTAAAAAGACGCTGATGTCGGAACTGTTAGCTACTACTGGAACTATTGCGGCGATCGCTACTGCTATTGTCCCTCAACAAGGTAGCGTGGGAATTGTGCGAGTGTCTGGTTCTCAGGCGCTGGCGATCGCACAAACTCTATTTCATGCTCCAGGGAAGCAAGTTTGGGAGAGTCACCGGATTCTCTACGGTTACATCCGTCATCCCCAAACCCGGCAATTAGTAGATGAAGCCTTGTTACTGATCATGAAAGCGCCTCGTTCTTACACCCGCGAAGATGTGATCGAATTTCATTGTCATGGCGGTATTATGGCGGTGCAACAGGTGTTGCAACTGTGTTTAGAAAATGGGGCTAGGCTAGCGCAGGCGGGAGAATTTACACTCCGAGCATTTTTGCATGGGAGGTTAGATTTAACTCAGGCTGAGGGTATTGCTGATTTGGTAGGAGCTAAATCACCCCAAGCAGCCCAAGCCGCTTTAGCTGGTTTGCAAGGAAAATTAGCTCATCCGATTCGACAGTTACGCACTAACTGCTTAGATATTTTGGCGGAGATTGAAGCTCGGATTGATTTTGAGGAAGACTTGCCTCCGTTGGATGATAAAGTCATCATATCAGCAATTGAAAACATTAGCGCAGAAATTTCTCGGTTACTGGCGACTAAAGATCAGGGTGAACTACTGCGTTCAGGGTTAAAAGTAGCAATTGTCGGTCGTCCCAATGTAGGTAAATCCAGTTTGTTGAATGCTTGGAGTCAGAGCGATCGCGCCATTGTCACTGATTTACCCGGTACAACCCGTGATGTAGTGGAATCCCAGTTAGTTGTGGGGGGAATTCCCGTACAGGTGTTAGATACAGCAGGCATTCGAGCCACATCTGACCAAGTAGAAAAAATTGGTGTAGAGCGATCGCGTCATGCTGCCAATACAGCCGATTTAGTCTTACTGACCATCGATGCTGCTACTGGGTGGACAACAGACGACCAAGAAATTTACGAACAAGTACAACACCGTCCCCTAATTTTGGTCATTAATAAAATCGATTTAGTCGAAAAACAATTCCTCACATCTTTAAAATATCCCCAAAATATTCATCACATTGTCTATACAGCAGCAGCCCAAAAACAAGGTATTTCTCATCTGGAAACAGCTATATTAGCCCTAGTTAAAACCGAAAAACTCCAAGCAGCTGATATGGATTTAGCAATTAATCAAAGACAAGCAGCCGCACTCACTCAAGCTAAAATCTCTTTAGAACAGGTACAAGCTACAATCAATCAACAGTTACCCCTAGATTTTTGGACAATTGATTTACGGGGAGCCATTCATGCACTAGGAGAAATCACCGGGGAAGAAGTTACAGAATCAGTGCTAGATAGGATTTTTAGTAAGTTTTGTATTGGCAAATAAATCATGCTGAATTAGCAATTTTCGCCACTGCTTTACCACCTCTTGCAACTCTGCTGATAACCAATCATCAAACTGGGGATACACAGGCAAACGTGGCACTAATTCCCAACCCCCAGACTGTAAAATTTCTTGTAAAGTTTGTGCCTGAAGATGAGGATAATCAGGATTTACCTCATCTTTGGGGCTAATTCCTCCTAAATCTCTAGCACCAGCTTCTACACAAGCGAGTAACCATTGTTTATCTTTAACTAAGTTTGGGGGAATTTGAATTGTGATGTCTAGTGGTAGAATTTGACGTGCTTGAGCAATCACTTCTGGTAATTGATGCGGATTAAATGGTGGCGCATCAAAAGTTTGCTGAGTTCCTGGACTATGGGGTTGGAGAATAACTTCTTGAATGTGATGGTAGCGTTGATGCAAATTGGCGATCGCTGTCAACGTTTCCCACCAATCCTCAACAGTTTCTCCAATCCCCAAAAGTAATCCAGTTGTAAAAGGAATTTGCAATTTTCCTGCCCACTCTAATTGTTGTAGCCTTAGTTCTGGTAACTTACTTGGTGCATGACGATGCACTGTCTCTAATAATTTTGGTGTTAACTGTTCCAACATTAAACCCATCGAAACATTAACGTTTTTTAGCTGTTGCATCTCTGCAAAACTCAGTGGCCCCGCATTCGTATGGGGGAGAAAACCCATTGTTAACGCTGATTTACATAAATCATAGATTCTTTGGAACCATGCGGAACGCTGTGATGAATTGGGGTGGACTTCACCACTCAAAATGAGGATTTCACAGACTTTGTGGTTTTGCAATTGCTTGAAGATAGTTTCTGCTGTGGATAGACTCATCCAAGGGCTATTGCCAGGGTCAGTGCGAAAGTTACAGTAGCTACAACGATTGAAGCATTCATAGGTAGGCACAATCGTGTAAGCAGGGCTATAAGTAATGATGGAAAAATTAGCAACTGGCATGAGGCAGAATTTTTTATATGAATTATTAATATTTGTAATAAGGAGCCGAAAAAGTTTACCTTGTCTGTTTCTGCAAACCCTTGCAGATACTTAGTTATAGGATTTTAGCCAAAATTATCTAAAAATTCTTTCTCAAAACTCTTTACAAAACTAAATATTAAGATTAATGTAGTAAGCAAGGTAGAAACACCTACCAAAAACATACATAAAACCGCAATCATAAAGCAATGACCGCAACCTTACAACAGCGCCAAAGCGCCAACGTATGGGAACAGTTCTGCAACTGGATCACCAGCACCAACAACCGCATATACATCGGCTGGTTCGGCGTATTAATGATCCCCACCTTGCTAGCTGCAACCACCTGCTTCATCATCGCCTTCATCGCCGCCCCCCCCGTAGACATCGACGGCATCCGTGAACCAGTAGCAGGTTCATTAATGTACGGAAACAACATCATCTCCGGAGCAGTAGTACCATCATCCAACGCAATTGGACTACACTTCTACCCAATATGGGAAGCAGCATCATTAGACGAGTGGTTATACAACGGAGGTCCATACCAACTAGTAGTATTCCACTTCTTAATCGGAGTATTCTGCTACCTAGGACGTGAATGGGAACTATCATACCGCCTAGGAATGCGTCCATGGATCTGCCTAGCCTTCTCCGCCCCCCCGTAGCAGCAGCAACAGCAGTATTCTTGGTATACCCAATCGGACAAGGATCATTCTCAGACGGAATGCCCTTGGGTATCTCTGGAACCTTCAACTTCATGATCGTGTTCCAAGCAGAGCATAACATCCTGATGCACCCCTTCCATATGTTAGGAGTAGCAGGAGTATTCGGTGGAAGCTTATTCAGTGCAATGCACGGAAGCTTAGTAACATCTTCCTTAGTTCGTGAAACCAGCGAAAACGAATCACAGAACTACGGCTACAAATTCGGACAAGAAGAAGAAACCTACAACATCGTGGCAGCCCACGGCTACTTCGGTCGTCTCATCTTCCAATACGCATCCTTCAACAACAGCCGTTCCTTGCACTTCTTCCTAGCAGCATGGCCAGTGATTGGTATCTGGTTCACCGCCCTAGGCGTAAGCACAATGGCGTTCAACTTGAACGGATTCAACTTCAACCAATCCATCATCGACTCTCAAGGTCGTGTAATCAATACCTGGGCTGACATCATCAACCGCGCTAACTTGGGTATGGAAGTCATGCACGAGCGCAATGCTCACAACTTCCCCTTAGATTTGGCTGCTGCTGAGTCTGCTCCTGTGGCTATCAGCGCTCCTGCTATCCACGGTTAATCTTTGAGTTGAGTTTAATTCAAAAAAGCGCCACCCGTGAGGGTGGCGCTTTTTTGTTTGAGTTTTTAGATGAGTTACCAATTAGTTACAGCTTGAGCGATCGCATCCTTAGCTAGAGCTAGAGATTTTTGTCTCGCATCATCACCCAAGTTAAGGCTATCAGCGTGAATGAAAGTTATCTCAGTTAAACCGATGAAACCTAAAATAGCACGAAGATAGTTTTCTTGAAAATCGTAAGCTGCGTAGGGGGTTCCTGGTGGATACGTACCACCACGGGATGTAATGATCAAAACTTTTTTACTGCTATCCACTAAACCTTTGTAGCCGTTGGCATCCATTGTAAAGGTGCGTCCCACTCGCACAATTTGGTCAATGTAGGCTTTAAAAGTAGAGGGTATATTCAAGTTATACATCGGCACACCAAAAACGTAGCGATCAGCAGCTAAAAATTCGTCAATCAGGCTATCAGACAACTCAATGACCTCATTGAGTTCCGGTGTACGTTGATCTGGCGGTGTAAAAGCAGCAGCAATCCACGGTTCGTCCACATGGGGAACAGGATTGTGGCCTAAATCTCTGTAAGTAACGGTATCATCAGTATGAGTATCTTTCCAGGATGTAATAAACTCATAAGAGAGTGTACGAGAAATAGAGCGATCGCCACGAGGACTAGTATCAATGTGGAGAATATTCGCCATAGTTAAATTCCTCAAAGATAGGCATACAAAGAAAGTAGGACTAAGTATCAAAATACTTGTCCAATCGACTTTAAACTATGTACAGTTAATATAAAAGTAGGCACTCGAAAGTTAGATACTTACTAAAAAGTAACTATGAAAGCTGAAGCAGAAAATGATCGCAGGCTGTCTTGTGAGGTGGAAACTACTTTAAAAATAATCGGCGGACGCTGGAAGGTTTTAATAATCAGAGAATTAATGTCAGGAATAAAACGATTTGGTGAGTTGCAACGAGCTTTACCAGGAATTACACAAAAGATGCTCACCCAGCAACTTCGAGAAATGGAAGAAGACGGCATTATACATCGAGAGGTTTATGCACAAATCCCCCCCAAGGTAGAATATTCATTAACACCACTAGGAACAAGTTTACAACCAATTCTTTATGCCATGCACGAATGGGCTGTAAAACATTTTTCTTCAGAAAATTCTCAGTAAAACAATCGTTAGTTCACTTTTGTAGATATTCCATCGCTGCCTCTAATTTAGAACGATAATTCTCAGAAAATCTTTCAAACCAAAGTCCTTCTGGAGAAAATGGGTCTAATTTTTTTAACCAATCTTTTGCTCGATTTTGCAAAGCTTCTTTTTGTTGAGCCTTAATTTGCTCTTGTTGAATTCTTTGTTTTTCTAATTCTTGCTGCTTTTCTAACTCCTGGGCTGCATCTTTTGCTGCAAAGTCAGCCTGAACTTCTGCTAATAAGTTATCTATGACTGCTGCTGATTTGTTGGATGTAGTTGGCTTGACTAAGTTAGGCTTTTGCTGCAACTGCTTTAGTTGTTCGCCACTATATTCAGAGTGAATTTCAGCTAATAGCTTATCAATACTATCCATTGTTTTTAATTAACCTATATTGAAAAATAAGAGTGCTGAAGCTGAGAAAAAAGTTTTTTAGTAACTACGAACTGCTGCTAACCAAGCCTGTAAATCAGCCAAGCTGGTAAAATCTAACAATGCTTCAGATAAATCTTCAAGAATAGGTAAGGGTAAACTAGAAACAGAAGAACGCATTTCCTCAGATAGTTCTCCAAATCGCTTCGTCAAAAGTCTAATAATTAAATTTATTGTAGCTTCCTCTCGTCCCTCTTCCCGTCCTTCTTCCCGTCCCTCTTCCCGTCCTTCTTCCCGTCCTTCTTCCCGTCCTTCTTCCTTAATTTCTTGATAAACTCGCGTTTGTTGTAGCGTTATCCCTAGCATTTGTTCTACCTCTCCTCGGCTCAATTTTTCAAACTTGTAGACCATAATCGTTGTAATCATTTCTATTATGGCGCGACTTGCTATCGATGATGATTCTTGATTGGTTTTGGTTAACAAATATCTGGCTGCTTCTGGTACTTGGGTTTCTTCTAAGGTAGTTAGTACCATAACTGCTATCCATAAAGGCAAAGAGCGAATATCGCCTAATTCATCTAAATATACTCGATGCACTTGCTCACTATTTAGAAATCCACGATGGGGATAAACGTTACTTTGTTCAATCTTGTGAGATGGATAAATAATTACTGCCTGCCAGTCGCTAAATCTAGTAGAGTTGCGGTAGAAATATAGTGAAGACTCAGCAAATACTCTTGCATAAAGCTGTTCGTCTCGCTGAAATTGCACCTCACAGAAATAGACTACCCCTGCGCCTGCATTTTCTGGTGGTAAAAATACCCCGTCAATTTCAAATTTAGGTTCTTTAACAGCTACAGAATCAAATCGATAAGCATCCGCATTAGTTGGAGGATCTGTTAATAATTCAAATAACAGAGTAGGATATTGTTGAAATAATTTGTAAAAAATTGAGTCTCGGCGCATCGGAATTAAATCGTAATTACTTCTATTGTCTTTTTAGCTTTTCTATAATCATTTGAACAGCACTCAAAATTATCTCTGGTTGATCAATCCAAACAAAATGTCCACTTTGATGAGCTTGAAGTTGTGTACAATCTGTAGATAAATTAAGGATTTGTCTGTGCATTTGTTCCCGCAAATCATTGGCAGCCGCTATTGGTAAAAAAGTAGTCCACATGGATGGATGGAAAAAAGTATGAGCTTTGATACTAACTATGGGTATTGTTCCCGACTGACTATTTGATAGAATTTGGCGACTACTTGTATCTAAATTGAATAGTTCCCGAATCATGGTAATCCAATGCTGGGGGCGGCAGAAAGAACGTTTGATAGGTTTTAAATATTCTGATGAATATTTTCTTAATTCTGGTTTAATCAATTCAAATGTTCCCATCACTTTCAGTAAGCGAATAATCCCAAAAATTGACCCTAAGATTGACATGATAAATCCGGAAATAAAAAATAATTTTAACCCTTGTAAATAGATAGACATTTTTAACATTCCAGTTTCATGGAGTCCATCAGTCAGAACTATTCCTACTACTTTTTCTGGGAAATAATGTGCATATAATCTCACGTTATAGCTACCGAAGGAATTGCCTACAAGTATATAAGGTGGGGCAATCTCTGCTTGCGTAAGGAGTGAATTTAACTCTTTGACAATTTGTTCACTAGTGCGGGGATGAGGACTATAATCACTCCACCCATATCCAGCACGATCATAAATACAAACTTGTGTCAGCTTGGCTATTTCTTGTACCAGTAAATAACCTTCAATACCACCTAAACTATGTTCTAAGACAACCGTGGGAAGAGTGGGACTAGATTTTCCCAAAGTGTAAAGGTGCAAGCGATGTCCTCCCACATCAATTAGTTGTCCTGGTGGTGGATTTCTATCTTCTATCCTGCAAGCGATCGCTTGATAAAAAGTTGTAGCTAATAGTAGACTAGTTTCGATAAAGGACGACATTTGCCAAATATAGATAATATTCAAAGCTGGAAACGAGACACTCAAGTAACCTGTACTGAGTATAGGGGTTGAATTACCTTAATATTCGCTAATTTCTCTATCCCTGACTCCAACTACTGTTTCGGCCAGCGCCAGTTGTAGCGGTTCCATTCGTAGACACCTACAATTTCGTACTCAGCGCCGTTGTAGAAGCGAACAACGCAGTTAGTTATAGAATCAGCACCATTGCTAATTTCATCAATCTTGATTACGTTCACCAGAAACCATTCTCGTGTACAGGGGCCATCATCTTGCACCCATTCCCACAGGGCATTGGCAACTTCAATGCGATCGCCTACTCTAATTCTTAGGGCATCTTCAAAATAAGCATACTTGTCAAAGTGATATGACTCAACCCGATTTAACCATTGCAAGCCATAACGTTCACGAATAAACTGCACCTGTCCCGAATCGTTCTCATGCAGCCAATCGTTTAGTAACTGTACTTTCCAAGTGCGGTTTTTTTGTTCTTCGGTTTTGACGAACCCTAAAAATATCTCTAATTCTTCTGGAGTGAGTTCGTCTAAAGGATTGACAGTATCTAAGTTTCCCGAATGAGATTGCCGATAAAGTTCCTCGACCAATTGCAATAATATCTCCTTTTGCGTAGCAGTGAGAGGACAGCTAGCTGCATCACAACGATGAAAGGCTGTTTGCAAAACTGTTGTAATCTCATCGGGAGTCATAATGTGATATTGATCAAGGGTCTGATTTAATAATTATTACAAAAGTTAAATAAAAGTCGTTAGTCATTGGTCAATAGTCAATAGTCAGTGGTCATTATCATTTCTTCTTCTCCCCTGCTCCCCTACCAAATCAGTTACCAGTGACCAGTTAACAGTTATCAGTTACCAGTTAATAAACGTTCACTGTTCACTGTTCACACCCCTGCACCCCTCACTCAGCACCGGCTAAACGCCGCGCTACCGCTAACAGCACTCCCTCACTCCACCCTATCTCCTATCCCCTAATCTCCCCTCATCGGTATAAAGTTTAGTTAGGTTGACTTGCTACCTTAATACAGATATGAAAAAGAAAAACAGTACACCGCTATTATTGAATTTTTTGTTGTTAGCTAAATGCTACTATTCACGACTAATGACAACCATAGTGATTTCTGGCTTGATAGCCGTTGTCTCGTGGATATGGACACCCTCGGCTTTAGCTTTGACTCAGATTAAATTGTCAGACTTGTCATATCAGGAATGCCCAGCAGAACTGGCTAAGGGTGCTGTCACTAGTTCGGGTAGTGGGGCGGCTAACTGTTTTATTGTCACTGGTAAAGCAGAAAATGGTACATATAAGACTGTCTACGATGCAGATATCTTCGGGCGCATCTATGATGCCAATAACGATCCGATATTACAAAACCGTACTCGTCTAGGTTCTATTGCCGAAGTTCCACCGGGAACTAGCGATTTTGAGTTGAGAATTTCTGTACCTGCAAATCAGCCATTACCTCTGAAACTGAAGCAGTTTAAAGCATCTGGATTTAGCGCTCAAGTCCGCAAGTAGAAGTGAGATGATGAGACTTGTAGAGACGCTGTTGACCTCACGTCTCTACGGAGTCTGTGGAGAGTGAGAATTAAAATCCCTGGGCAAATGGTAGAGTCGTGAGGGTTTTGAGGAAATCGCTAGTTAAAGTTAGTACCAAAAAAGCGAGGATTGGGGAAAAATCCATGCCACCCAGGGGGGGGATAATGGAACGGAAGAGATTTAAATAAGGATCAGTTATTTGGCTTAAAGCGGAAAATGGTTGGTTATACCAGTTGATATTGGGGAACCAGGTTAATAGAACTCGAATAATCAACAAGTAACTGTAAATGGTTATGAAGGTAACGAGGGTAGTAATCAGTAGATTCATGGATGTATTTGTTTCCTACTAAGTGTCAAAAGCGGTCATATTATAGATTTTAATTCAGTCTATGCTATGAGGTATGCAGATCCTTGCCGCATTAACCGTCATGGGAATCGGGCGTGGAGGATGGTGGGTTTAATTAAGAGATAAAAACTATCTACAGAATTTTTTAAGCATCTGTACTGGGAGAACGATCGCCTGTAGACTGAGTTGGTGTACCGTTGACGTTGCCTAGATGCTTCCTGACTTCATCGATTGTGGCATTTAACTGAGCAATTTTATCTTCTAGCGATCGCCTTGCCGATTCTATTTCCAGATTCTCACCCTCAGAAGACATCATCTGACGACGTTTAGCGGAAACTCTTTTATTGTCTGTGGAACCGTTAACCTGTTCTTTCCCTTCTTCAATCAATTCGTCATCTCGTCTGGAAGCAATCACAGCGCCTAAAATACCGCCGACGACACTGCCAAATACTGCCCCTGCTAAAAAGCCACTAGCAAAACCATCACGCTGACTCATAACTTTACCGCCTTGAAGCAACTTTTAATTTTTACTACGTTATGGGTGTCAGTTGTTAGTTGTCGGTTGTCATTTGTTTGTCTAGGCAAATTATTGCTAATGACTACTGACGAATGACCACTGACAAAATTCTCATAAACTATTTTCCTGCTCTAGGTGCATACTAGCTTATGTGCCGAAGATGCGATCGCCTGCATCTCCTAGTCCTGGTACAATAAAACCCTGGTTATTAACTACTTCATCAATAGTAGCTGTGTAAATTATTAGACCAGGATAAGCTGCACTCAATTTTTGTAAAGCTGGTGGGGCTGCTACGACACAAACGATGCGTGTCAATCCTGGGTCAACACCACGTTGTACTAATTCTGCCATTGCTGTCATAATCGATCCTCCTGTAGCTAACATCGGATCGGTAATCAACACTCTGGTTTGTGGGTCAAATTTTGCTGGTAACTTATTCAAATAACACGAGGGTTCTAGTGTCTCCTCATCACGCACCAACCCCAAGTGATAAATCGAAGCCAAAGGAAGGAGAGTTTGCGCCCCTTCTAATAATCCTAACCCTGCCCGCAAAATCGGCACAACTGCCACAGGTATTTGGGGATTTATCACAGTTGCGGGACAGCTATCTAAGGGAGTTTGTACCACTGTTTCTTCCGTTGGCAACCACTCCCGCGCCGCTTCATAAGTCAGCCACCTGCCTAACTCAGTTATGGCGCTACGAAATAATACTGAAGGTGTAGCAGCATCACGGGCAACTGCCAGCCAGTGCTTGATGAGAGGATGGGGAGGAACGTAAACACGCAGTTGTACCGTCATAGCCCGAAATAGCCACTTTTAATTCTATAAGAACTGAAACATCATCATACTCTTTCTTGTAATTCCTAATTCATAATTCGTAATTCGTAATTATAAAAATTTGGTTTCAAATTGGTAGTCGGACAAAATTATTGCAAAAATTTTTCATTAGTAGTTGACATCTATTCTCAATCACAGTTATATTATTAGTCAGTGTTCTCCTCTCTTTAAGGATCGGCAGACGGGATTGGTCGGCGGTAGCAGACTCGTCCCTCTTTTTTGTGTATTGGTCAATGGTCAATAGTCAATGGTCAATGGTCAATGGTCACTACTCAGCACGGGCTGCATCGCCCCGCTACCGCTAACAGCACTCAGCACTCATCACATAAATAGAAGTATTATAAAATGCGGGCTTCTTAGTTAATTTCATGTAAGTGTAACGTTTATGTCCGCAACTTCCATTAACTCCCGAAATTCTTTATTTGACGTGATTGTTATTGGTTCTGGCATTGGTGGGTTAGTCACAGCAACCCAACTTGCAGCTAAGGGTGCAAAGGTGCTAGTGCTAGAAAGTTACGTGATTCCTGGTGGTAGTGCTGGCTATTTTGAGCGTCAAGGTTATCGGTTTGATGTCGGTGCTTCGATGATTTTCGGCTTAGGAAGCAAAGGAACGACGAATTTACTGACTCGTGCTTTAGCAGCTGTAGGTACTAGCATAGAGGCGATCGCTGATCCCGTACAAATTCACTACCACTTACCTAACCGCTTAGACTTGAAAGTTGAGCGAATTTATGACAATTTTTTGCAAAATCTTGCTGCTTATTTTCCTCATGAACAAATCGGGATTCGTCGTTTTTATGACGAATGCTGGAAAGTATTTAATTGCCTCAATCGCATGGATTTGCTGTCCCTAGAAGAACCTCGGTATCTACTTAGAGTATTTTTGCAGCATCCTCTAGCGTGTCTTGGTTTACTTAAGTACCTGCCTCAAAACGCTGGTGATGTTGCCCGTCGCTACATCAAAGACTCTCAATTACTGAAATTTATCGACATGGAATGTTATTGCTGGTCTGTTGTTTCAGCCGAGATGACACCAATGATTAATGCAGGCATGGTCTTTTCTGACAGGCATTATGGCGGTGTCAACTACCCCAAAGGCGGAGTAGGACAAATAGCCCAGAAACTAGTAGAAGGACTACAAAAAGCTGGAGGTAAGATTCAGTACCAAGCCAAAGTTACAAAAATCATCACTGAAAAAAACCGTGCTGTCGGTGTCAAACTAACTAATGGTGAAATTTATCAAGCTAAACGGATAGTATCTAATGCTACAAAATGGGACACATTTACAAAATTACTACCCGTAGATAAAATACCATCTAATGAGAAAAAATGGCAACAAATTTATCAAAAATCACCCAGTTTTTTTAGTTTACATATGGGAGTAAAAAAATCTGTCTTGCCCCACGGCACAGAATGCCATCATATTGTGTTGGAAGATTGGGAAAACATGATGAAGTCGGAAGGTACACTTTTTGTTTCCATTCCCACCTTACTTGACCCAGATTTAGCCCCAGAGGGATATCATATCATTCATGCTTTTACACCCCACTGGATAAGTGATTGGCAAGGACTATCTACAAGTGAATACGAAGGCCAAAAAGAAACAGTAGCTTGGCGAATTATTGATCGTCTAGAGAAAATTTTTCCTGGGCTAGATGCAGGTTTAGACTATCTAGAAGTGGGAACACCCCGCACTCATCGCCGTTTTTTGGGAAGAGAAGATGGTACTTACGGCCCCATACCCCGACGCAAGCTACCAGGGTTATTAAAAATGCCCTTTAATCGCACAAAAATTCAAGGGCTTTATTGCGTAGGAGACAGTACCTTTCCCGGACAAGGTTTAAATGCTGTAGCCTTTTCTGGCTTTGCTTGCGCCCATCGCATAGCCGTAGATTTAGGATTTTCATGAGAGGCTAGAGGTTATACCAATTAAAAATTCAAAATGAAGAAATAATGACCAATGACCAATGACTAATGACCAATGACCAATGACCTATTATTAAATAAATCCCGTATCCCGCAGAAATTTCAGAATAGCGTGATTCACAATCTTTGCAGAACCCGTTGAGGCATCATGATAACAGTTCTCTAAAATTTGCAAGCGGGAATTAGGTAGGTGTTGATGTAATTTTTCTCCATGACTAGCAGGAAACCAACTATCTTGATCACCCCATAAAATTAATGTGGGACACTCAATTACACTCAAGTTTTTTTGAATGTGACTGAGCATATTTGGTTTGTTTGCTTGCCAATTTTCGATTTCTCTGGCTGCTATTTGTAACTCTTCTGCAACTTTGACAATAGTGCCAGGAATTTCAATAAATGGATAAGTAATCCAGTACACATCTTCTTGAGTTAAAATCGATGGATCAAATAAGACTTTACGTCTCTCTACAGCCATGATTTCTCGCAATAAAGGCGCAAATACATAAGCTAGGCGCAAAGAGTCGATTGTTTGTAATATTTCTATGGGAGTTCTGGCCAGTAGAGACATCGCCCAATGGGGAAGTTGTTCAGTAAAAATCGGTGCATTGATCACTACTAACCTGCTGATCAATTGGGGATTTTTTTGAGCTAAAGCTAGGGCAATTAATGCACCTAGAGACTCAGCAACAACAATCGCAGGTTCATCACATAAACTTTGAATAATCCGTTCTAACTCAACAACTTGATGCCCATTTTGTTCTCTACGCCACCAAGGCTTTTCGGAAAAACCGAAACCTTTAGCATCGACACAAATGACTCGAAAATTTTGAGATAAGGGGGCTACGCTATAACGCCAATTATAGCTCCAACTACCCATACCATGTAGTAAAAATAATGGTCTACCCTTACCTTTTTCACCGTAGGCAATTTGTACTGGATAACCTTGTACATCACTAATAATTACACTTTGCCGCCCTTGAGGGAAAGTTGCTTGCCACCAATCTTTCATTCTTTTGATCAATGAGTGATCTCAACACTCGCTAAGACATTCTACAGTAGAAAATGAAGAGTAGGAAATAGTTTTCTCCAACTTATCGAACAGAATTCAGGAGTCAGGAGTTAGAATGGGCTAAACGCCCCGCTACCGCTAACAGCATGAATTCTGTACGACTGGCGGATGAATAAATGGGTCTAAAACCCTCTCCAAATCTACGATTTAGAGGTTTTCAATCAATCGATGATTCAGACCCGCAACTAATTTATTCTGACTCCTGTAGCTTGCTTCCCGTAGGGTATTCTGACTTCTGAATTCTTCTTCAAGGTTATTTTCTATTTACCTTAAGTGTTCTTCTATTAGCCTGATATTATATTCGTTTGCTGTCCAAGCAAAATCAAATAAGTCACCCAAAACAGGAATACTACCTACTAAAGTATCGATGATGATATTAAATATCATTTTCTGCAAAATCTTTTTGGGTAAACCTAATCTTGATGCTTCAAAGACGATGTAGCTAGACAGGAGTAAACCTAAAACATCCCCGCCAATGGGGATAAATCCGATGATGGGATCTAAACCAAGGGCAACCGGTGTGCCGGGGATAGCGATAACCTTATCTAACAGGCGACTCAATTGCCGCAGACGTTTGATAGTAATTGCTCGCTCACTGATAGAAGAAAACTCTGGCATTTAGGCGATCGCTCATTTATTTCTCATAAAATCGTTCAATATTATACTGCTATCTAAAACTTTTGCAAAAGTTGTAATGATATTTATTAATTAACCTTTGCTGATAAATTTTTAGACGCTTTTGAACGCATTTGTTCACCTACAGTTACGTTTAATTGGTCTCCAACTAACAAAACAGCAGCACTCATCCACAGCCACAGCATCAACACGATCACTGTCCCTACTGCCCCATAAACTTTGTTATAGTTACCAAAATTGGCTACATATTGGCGAAATAAGGCAGAAAGAATTGCCCAAAAAACTGCGGCAATGATTGCGCCTGGCATCATTGGTGTGCCTGGATTCCAAACACTAGGCCCGTAGCGATAAACAAAACCAAATGCTGTGGCAACAATTCCTAAAGCCAAAGGCCAGCGTAATAACTGCCAAAGATGTAGGAGGAAAATTAAAGAACCATTTTCATTTACAACTACTCCTAACAGTAAATCACTGATAAACACCAAAAAAGAAGCCAGTACCAAAAGTAAGATAGTTCCTACTGTCAAGCCTAAAGAGACAAGTTTTGCTTGCCAAAAAGGGCGGATTTTTTCTGGGGGTATTTGATGGATTTGATCAAAGGCTGTCATTGCTGTATTTACTGCCCCAGAGGCTGTCCAAATGGCGAGTATGAAGCTGAGAGAGAACAAACCGCTATTTTTGGGGTTGGTAATTTCTTTGCTAGCAAAATCACTAATTAATGTCATCGCATCATCTGGTACTACTTGACTCAGTTGTATCGCCAATTGTCTGAATGTGTCTTGCAAAGATGCTTCTAACAAACCAATGGCTGTAAGCATAGCCAGAATGGCGGGAAATAAAGACAAGATTGCATTAAAGGCAATTTCTGAAGCTAGCCCTAGCAGTCGTCTTTCGGAGATTCTGGTAAAAGTTTTTTTGATTGCAGCCCAGTTGAGATGACGAAAGAAGCGGAGAAAACGAGACGAAACCATGATTTCTAGTGATGGCAAATAAGTTACTCAAATAATTTGCCAGATTTTACGTAGCGATCGCATCTATCCTGACGCTAACTTTATCTATCGCTGAGAAGGCATTGATACAAAAAGATTTGGGGGTGTAAGTGAGAGAAACTCTTGCACTTTTACACCCCCATATTTTTATACCTACTCTCAAGAGCTAATTTTAACCTTCATGACGAGGTGCATTGAAAGCTTCCCAAGCAGCTTTAGCAGCATTCTGTACACGGACACTTAAGTCTGTAAAATCTTTCATCATTAAGTGCCAGTTTCTCTCAGTTTCGTCTTTGAAAACTGCCCAAAAATATTCTAGGCGATCGCGTTCGATAATTTTTTCTCCTTCAATTGTTTCTCGTGCTTTGCGTACTGCATTTAAATAAGTTTCGCGGGTAAGAGTTCCGGCTGATTCGGCTTCTGCTTGAGCGCGTCTTCTGAGTGCTTCAATCAGCGCTTTAGTTTCGCGCTTCACTTCATCAGTTTCTCCAGCCATTTCAGTTTCCACGATTTCGTTGGTTTGAGAGCTGATTTCCACCACAACGGTAGATTCGACAGTTTCAATTTCGATGTTGTTAGGATTCATAAGTTAATACGTCCTTTTAGTCAACAGTCATTAGGCAATGTACTTAACCCACATTGTTAATAAGTATTGGTCTGAATTTGTTGCTCTAATTTCAGCAACTGTGCAACTCGTGCTTCGGTAGATGGGTGACTGGAGAATAAATTACCTAAAAATTTCCCAGAAATAGGATTGATAATTAACAATGGTTCAAAAGCTGGATTTGCATCCAATGGTAGTTGACGCGCACTGGTTTCTAATCTTTGTAATGCACGAGCTAAAGCGCGGGGATTACCTGTTAATCTAGCAGAACCAGCATCAGCAGAAAACTCTCTTGTGCGGGATATTGCTAATTGAATAACGGTAGCAGCTAGAGGTGCAAGCACTACAGTTAATAATATTCCCAAGGGGTTTCCACCTCTATCGTTATCGCGTGAACCTGCACCGCCAAACCACAAGCTATAACTAACCATTTGTGCTAAGAAAGAGATAGCACCAGCAACTGTCGCCGCTACAGCTTGTGTTAAAGTATCACGATTAATAATATGACTCAGTTCGTGAGCAATCACAGCTTCTAACTCATCTTCTGGCAGAATATTTAAAATACCTTCTGTGACAGCAACAGCAGCGTGTTCTGGATCTCGTCCCGTAGCAAAAGCATTAGCAGTTTGGCTGGGGACAATGTAAACTCCAGGCATAGGAATCTGAGCGCGTTGCGATAATCTTTGCACCATGCGATATAGTCCTGGTGCTTGGCTTTCGTTTACGGGTTGCGCGCGGTAAACTGCCAAAGCAATTTTATCTGATTGATACCAAGAAAACAGGTTTGTAACTGCTGCTAACCCAATCCCGATCATCAAGCCATTAGTACCGCCAATTACCCAATAACTAATGGCAATTAATAAGCCACTGAGGGCAGCCAGTAAAGCCAGCGTTTTGAATTGATTTCCCATATTTTGCTCTCCTGCTAATGCTGTATTAATTTTTTTAAGCTTTCCTAAACAACAGCATTACTTAAGCCGTACCTTGATTGTATCTATCTGAACATGGATTTATCAGGTAGAAATTGCGCCCCAAGCTAAGTACGGTTTTCCCTCTCAAATTTATCAAATAAAAGTCATTAGTCATTGGTCATTGGTCATTGGTCATTGGTCAAAAACTAAGATTTTTGACTGTTGACTTTGGACTTTTGACAACTATTGCTTTTATTTAGTCTGCCAGTTGCGTAAATCTTGTTTATTAATTACTAGTAAAAATTTACTTTTTTGAACGATTGATTATTGATGTTATAAAATACTGTGTTAAAGATTACTTTTTAGAAAAATTAATCCTGAGCTAGTACTTATACTTAATGTTAGCTATGCCACTACCCATGAGTTAAGTCATCAAATTAGATGCTTATATATGTTACAAGACCCTAATCTACGTATTCCTATTGCCATTAGTTTAGGTGCGATCGCAGGTGCATTAAGCCGCTACTATATTACTTTCTGGTTTGTCCAACGCTTTGGGGCAAGTTTCCCCTACGGAACTTTCTTTATTAATCTTAGTGGTTGTCTAGCGATGGGATTTTTCACTACCCTAGCTTTAGAAAAAGTAGTGACTATTTCCCCAGAAATTAGATTAATAGTAACAACTGGATTCTTAGGAGCATACACAACTTTTTCCACTTACGGTTTAGATTCTGTCACCTTATTCCGTAACGGTATGTGGTTATCTGCAACTGGCTATTGGCTAGGTAGTGCCATACTCGGCATTATCAGCGTTCAGTTAGGTGTACTCCTCGCTAGATTATGGAGATAAATTAAGTAGGGAGTGCTGTTAGCGGTAGCGCGGCGATGAGCCGCGTGCTGAGTGAGAGGCAAGAAGAGAATCTCTTGACTAATGACTAATAACTATTGACCATTGACCATTGACTATTGACCATTGACTCGCGCCTGCTTAACCATAGCAATCAGAGTTTGATGAGCATCTTCTGCATCGGCTAAAACATGATCAAATTGAATCCGCACAGGTATAGTTTCTCCGTCTACTTTTGCGGTTAAATCCATACCTTGAGCATCAATAGAGAGCATTTGAGCGGATGTGGTTTGGGTGATTTTGCCAAATACCTGAGCATAGAGAACGATCGCATCGCTATGATCTTCATTCATATGTTTGCAGATGCGTGAGCTAATTTCAGCAGAAAACTGTTCAGACATTGTAAAGTTAGGTGTCAGTGACAAAACATCTGCCTAAATTTTAAGCTACCTG
Organism: Nostoc sp. TCL26-01; assembly: GCF_013393945.1. Taxonomy (NCBI): domain Bacteria; kingdom Bacillati; phylum Cyanobacteriota; class Cyanophyceae; order Nostocales; family Nostocaceae; genus Nostoc; species Nostoc sp. TCL26-01. Next base: position 4,675,483 of record NZ_CP040297.1, on the reverse strand, counting down.
AGAGCTGATGGGTCGTCATCATTTGTTCTATGTAATTCCCCCGGATTTTGTGAGAACACGCTAACATAGCTTTAAACTTGTCAAGTAATTTTTACCTTTTGATACGGAATCCCAAGCGCTTAAACTGTAGCAAAAGTATTCAGCTAAGTTATTTCACTTAAGAACCAATGAGCGAAACTAGTCAACGTCGAATAGTTATTGGGGATGTACATGGCCATTATGAGGGATTGATGAGTCTTTTGGCAGCGATCACTCCTGGGTTAGATGACGAAGTTTATTTCTTAGGAGATGTGATTGATCGAGGCCCCCATAGCTCATATGTAATTAATCTGATCAAACAGCACAACTATCAATGTCTGTTGGGCAATCATGAACAGATGTTATTAAACATTCTCATGAGTGACACAATGTCTGTTCCAGCAATGCAAGCATGGTTACATAGTGGGGGACAAGCAACTATGGCCAGTTATGAAGACAGCAGCATTCCTGAAGAACATATAGATTGGTTGCAGAGTTTACCTACATATCTTGATTTGGGGGATGTTTGGTTAACTCATGCCGGAGTTGATCCCAATTTACCTTTGTCAGAACAGACATCTGAACAATTTTGCTGGATTAGACAAGAATTTCATAGTATTACTCAGCCATACTTCTGTGATAAACTGATTATTATTGGTCATACTATTACTTTTACTTTCCCTGGCGTTAGTCCTGGTAAATTAGCTAAAGGGCAAGGGTGGCTAGGTATAGATACTGGTGCATACCATCCGCGTAGTGGTTGGCTAACCGCTTTGGATGTGACAAATAACCTAGTCTATCAAACGAATATTTTTACAAACTCCTCACGTACCATACCTCTAGAAGATGGGGTAGTTAATGTTGATCCCATCAAAATAACAGCTCGCCGCAATAAACAGCGAGCATAATTATTTAGTTTTAGAGTAATTCTCGGATTCTCGCTCGATAGGCAGCATTATCCAATCCGTAACGTCCATTACTGGGTTGAGAAGCAATACTGCGTCTGAGGGCATCGATGCGATCGCTAGTTGCAGGGTGAGTACTCAAAAACGTGGGAACCGAACCGCCGCCTTTCAGCAATTTTTGCATGAAGGAAACCATACCTGACTGAGCATAACCGGCTCTTGTTAAAGTTCTTAATCCTCGTTTATCAGCATCAAATTCATCTTGACGACTACGGGGACGGTTGAGTGCGAGTTCTACGCCAATCCCTACTGCTGTGTTGCGATCTAAACCTGTGGCTGAAGCTACACCACTAGCTAGGGCTTTTTGGCGCATCTGTTTAACGAGATGTTTACCACCAATATGACCAATTTCATGAGCCATGACACTGGCTAGTTCTGCTTCATTGTCGGCAGTTTTCAACAAACCCGTATTGATATAAACATAACCACCCAAAGTCGCAAACGCATTCACAGCATCATCTTCAACCACTTGGAAGGTAAAAGGAAGATTTGGGCGATCGCTATTTGCCGCCAGGCGTTCTCCAATTTGTTCCACGTAGCGATTGAGTTCAGCATTCCGAGAAATTCTCACTTCACCACTACGCAATTGCTGATTCATTTGCTTGCCCAGATCAACCTCTTGGCGATCGGATATATTAGAAAGCTGGAGTATTTGCACTCCTTGTAACAACAGAGGCCTTAAATCTAAAGCCTTCCCAGTTAAAGGTGTACCGAGACACAGACTCACAGCGACTACCACTGAAATTAATGGATAAAACCAGCGTCGTCGCCACACACGATAATTAGCAACTAAACCTTTCCTGCTCATCATAATCCGGTCAGAAGATAATTGCGGAAGCACATCAATTAATTAGGACGTATTTACAGTTTTTTAAGTTGCATTCTTGACCAAGATGCTACATTTCACAGATGTATAGGGATAAACATGAGCGATCGCTCCTTATCTTGCCGTTCAATAAGTAAAACTCATCATTAATATCAACTCTACAAAATCTCTCCTACTTGATTAATTTTTGTAAAGCGGTGTAAATTACTAATACAGGCGAAAACAAACACGCCTGATACATACATAAAATACAACCGCAATTATAAAACCATGACCGCAACCTTACAACAGCGCCAAAGCGCCAACGTATGGGAACAGTTCTGCAACTGGATCACCAGCACCAACAACCGCATATACATCGGCTGGTTCGGCGTATTAATGATCCCCACCTTGCTAGCTGCAACCACCTGCTTCATCATCGCCTTCATCGCCGCCCCCCCCGTAGACATCGACGGCATCCGTGAACCAGTAGCAGGTTCATTAATGTACGGAAACAACATCATCTCCGGAGCAGTAGTACCATCATCCAACGCAATTGGACTACACTTCTACCCAATATGGGAAGCAGCATCATTAGACGAGTGGTTATACAACGGAGGTCCATACCAACTAGTAGTATTCCACTTCTTAATCGGAGTATTCTGCTACCTAGGACGTGAATGGGAACTATCATACCGCCTAGGAATGCGTCCATGGATCTGCCTAGCCTTCTCCGCCCCCGTAGCAGCAGCAACAGCAGTATTCTTGGTATACCCAATCGGACAAGGATCATTCTCAGACGGAATGCCCTTGGGTATCTCTGGAACCTTCAACTTCATGATCGTGTTCCAAGCAGAGCATAACATCCTGATGCACCCCTTCCATATGTTAGGAGTAGCAGGAGTATTCGGTGGAAGCTTATTCAGTGCAATGCACGGAAGCTTAGTAACATCTTCCTTAGTTCGTGAAACCAGCGAAAACGAATCACAGAACTACGGCTACAAATTCGGACAAGAAGAAGAAACCTACAACATCGTGGCAGCCCACGGCTACTTCGGTCGTCTCATCTTCCAATACGCATCCTTCAACAACAGCCGTTCCTTGCACTTCTTCCTAGCAGCATGGCCAGTGATTGGTATCTGGTTCACCGCCCTAGGCGTAAGCACAATGGCGTTCAACTTGAACGGATTCAACTTCAACCAATCCATCATCGACTCTCAAGGTCGTGTAATCAATACCTGGGCTGACATCATCAACCGCGCTAACTTGGGTATGGAAGTCATGCACGAGCGCAATGCTCACAACTTCCCCTTAGATTTGGCTGCTGCTGAGTCTGCTCCTGTGGCTATCAGCGCTCCTGCTATCCACGGTTAATTTCTCAGCTTAATCTAGCTCGAAAAAGCGTCTCCCTCACGGGGGGCGCTTTTTTGTTAATAAATTTAGTTTGTGTGCAGAGCGAAAACTCTAGGTACAATACATAAACTGCATCCTTTTGCTTCAACGTCATGGGAAATACTTTTGGACATCTATTTCGGATCACTACTTTTGGCGAGTCTCACGGCGGAGGCGTGGGAGTTGTGATTGATGGTTGTCCTCCACGATTAGAAATTTCTGCTGAAGAAATTCAACTAGAGTTAGATAGAAGACGACCGGGGCAAAGTAAAATCACTACACCCCGCAAGGAAGCAGACACTTGTGAGATTCTGTCTGGAGTTTTTGAAGGTAAAACTCTAGGAACACCAATATCGATTTTGGTGCGGAATAAAGATACTCGTCCCCAAGATTATGACGAGATGGCACAAAAGTATCGCCCTTCCCATGCAGATGCAACCTACGATGCTAAATATGGGATTCGGAATTGGCAAGGTGGGGGTAGGTCGTCAGCTCGTGAGACAATTGGACGAGTAGCCGCAGGTGCGATCGCTAAAAAAATTCTCCGTCAAGTTGCTAATGTAGAGATAGTCGGTTATGTCAAGCGCATCAAGGATTTAGAGGGTGTAGTAGATCCGAATACTGTCACCTTAGAACAGGTAGAAAGCAACATTGTGCGTTGTCCTGATGCAGAATTGGCAGAACGGATGATTGAATTAATCGAGCAAACTGGTAGACAAGGTGATTCTATCGGTGGTGTGGTGGAATGTGTAGCGCGGAATGTGCCGAAAGGTTTGGGTGAGCCAGTATTTGATAAATTAGAAGCTGATATCGCTAAAGCTGTGATGTCTCTCCCTGCTAGCAAAGGTTTTGAAATTGGTTCTGGCTTTGCGGGAACTCTGCTCACAGGAATTGAACATAACGACGAATATTATATTGATGATCACGGCGAAATCCGCACTGTAACTAACCGTTCTGGTGGGATTCAAGGTGGTATTGCCAACGGCGAAAATATCATTTTGCGAGTTGCATTTAAACCCACAGCTACCATTAGGAAAGAGCAAAAAACAGTCACTCGTGAAGGTGAAGAAACTGTATTAGCCGCAAAAGGCAGACATGATCCTTGTGTTTTACCACGTGCAGTGCCGATGGTGGAAGCAATGGTGGCACTGGTGTTGTGTGACCATTTGTTACGCCAGCATGGGCAGTGTGGAGTATTGTAGCAATTACGCTGTGTATTTTGGGAAATTGTGTATTTTGAGAAATACTGATTTTTCTTGGGTGAGTATTTTACTCGCCTTTTTTTACTAGTGTTGTTATGGTAGTAGATAACACATTTTACTAAGTGCGTTAGCGGAGCTTACCGTAGGTATCGCATCTACTGTCAACATGGATCAAGAACAGGAAAATCGGCTCAAACACTTCACTGCACTAAAATCTAAGTATCAAGCTACTAATTATCAAGAATCATCACCGTCAAGTTTACTGTATCTCATTTTACGTAAAGTTGATTTGGGACTTAAACTGAATGAATTAGAGTTTGATTGGTTAAAAGAGCAAAGACTTTTGGAAACAATTGAAGTTATTCAGCTACAGCAATTTAGCGCTGGAGAAGCTAAAAGAATAGAAGCTGATTTTGCTTATTTGAAAAGTAAGTATAAAATTACTAAACCTTGGGAATTTTCAATCGATAGTTTTTTGTACACGATACTTTGGAAACTAGAATCAGGAAATGATCTCAGTAACGTAGAAATAGAATTATTACAAAATAATAATTTTACGCAAACAGTGGCAATTATTCAGGATTTAAAAAAATTTAAGGACTTGAAAAAAAAGTATCAAGCTACTAAATATCAAGATTCATTCCCTGACAGCCGATTGTACAAAATACTCAAAAAAATAGATACAGAAGATAATTTAAACGACTCTGAATATGAATGGCTATTAAATCAAGAACTTTTTGAAACTATAGAAATATTTGAACAACAAAAGTCTGCAAAGCAGGCTCAATTTACTCAACTCAAGATTAAGTATAATGCCAGTCAACATCCATATACATCTCTATCTAGTCAATTATATCAGATACTACAAAAACTTGATGCAGATAAAAAACTAATGTATTCGGAAATTTACTGGTTAGAACAACAAGGATTGACTGAAACAATTGCTATTGCAGAAGAACTAGAACAAAAACGAGAATTTACTGCCTTGAAGATAAAGTATAAAGCAGCTCAATATGATAACTTATCGCCAACTAATTATCTATATACAATTCTAAAAAAGCTTGATTCAGAAAGTCAGTTAGATGAACAGGATTTGACATTTATTACTCAAGCTAAATTGGTAGAAACACTGAAAATTGCCAATGATAAATATGCTGATACTCTGAAATTAAAGATAGGAAAATCAGTAATCCTCAGTGAAGTAGAAATCACATGGTTAAATAATCATGGACGTGAAGATATTATTCTGTTAGCTCAACAAAAACATTTTGAAATACTCAAAAGAAAATATGGATTGATAGACCCTAATCTAGAAATGCAGCCATTTTACACAATTATGGTGAAGTTGGATAACAAGGAACGTCTAGATCCTCTTTTAGTTGCTCAACTATTAGAACAAAAAATGTTGTCTCGTGATGGTAAGATTGCCATTGCTCATTACAGACTAGAAGCAGAGTTTCATGAGCAAGAACTTAAGCGAACTGGAAATAAGTGGCAAATACCTACAGCTAGTAGTTATTGGCGTAAAGCAAATGAACCAGAACAAGCATTAAAATTAACTAATCTAGACTTAGGAAAAATCAAAGAAGGTAATCTCAAGTCAGCTATTTTAGTGACTAGAGGTGCAGCATTCAGAGATATGGATGAATTGGCTGATGCTGAAAATTGTGCCAGAAAAGCTATGGAATATCAGCCTGATAGCTATCAACCTTATACCTTAATGGGCGCAATTTCTTATGATCGTAGTGACTATGTGGAAGGTGATTATCGGTTTGAACAAGCAATACAACGTGGAGCTAAAAGTGAAGATATTGATGATGAACTAAAACGAGTATTCCGTAGTACAAAAAATCAAGAGAAACGACATGAAGCAGCAGAATATTTACTAAAAAAAGATGTAAAACGCTACTCTTGGGCTAAGTCTTATCTCAACAAATCCTAAGATAAATTTGTGTAATTTAATATGAATTAGGGTGTTGGGTTGCGTGTTGCTCCACCCAACCTACATCTAATATTTTCTGGGATATTAATGAGTTGATCTGACAACAAAATTCACAGTATAAGGTTCCTCTAGTGATTGTTGGGTGCTGGCTTTGATAGCATCTAGATAACGATGGAATACTAGCAATTGTTGGGGGTTGGGACGGTAGGAAAGATTGCCTTGTTTGGCAAAAAGTGGTGTAGTAGCGATCGCCTGATAATCAGCATTACTCAGAGAATTTGCTGTTAACCAGGTAGATTCGGGGGTGACTGGAATTAAGCCGGGGGGTAGTTCACCTTCTAGGAAAGCTAATAAGCGTTGCTGACAAATACTGGTATTAATTCCCCGTGCTTCAAATAATTGCAGTACTTCGTTAAAAGATAAAGTTCTGTCTGGCAATAGCCGCAGTAATTCGGTGAACAGGAAATAATCAGTATATTGATGTCGGGATTCTTCTAAAACTTGGGGATGTAAGGGTAGCATCGCCAAACCACAAGCAACTCGACTACAGTTAGGTGCGCCGTTTTCCCCCAGATAGGAGTCTTGAATAATCTTTGCACTGGGGAGTTTTTGCCTCAGCCAACGATTTACCACACCCAAATTAGCTACCCCACCAGTTAAAATGGCTTGATTAATCGCTTCTGTCGGGATACCCCGCGCCACCAACAACTTGTTAAGTTCGCGGTTGAGACGACGAACGAAGGGGACAAACACCTGACTTTCTAAATCTCGACGCTGTAATACCCAGCGTTGATCAGCTAAATCTAAACTGAAAGACTCTTGGTGTTGTAAAATCAACTTCAAAGCCAAAGCAGCATCAATCACCGCTTGCCCTAGCAAGGAACTTTCTAGACGCTGCTGGAGGCGAATCCGCGCATGGATATCAGGTTCACCGACGCGGGGTAATACTAATTCTTCCCACCCTAAACTCTGCCATTGCATTCTATCTACACCAGGAACAGCCGATTGCCATTGCCAAGGGTTACTGGTAATTTTTTGATGATCTTCTGGATTTTCCCAGCGAGATTGGCGATATTTTGTTGATAAAAGTAACTGACAGATAATATCCTGCTCCAGTCCTTTGCTGGCGTAGGCGAAACTGTGGAGCATGAAATTATTGTGTGTCAGTTGTGATAAGCTATCTGGGATATCGACTAGTGCCATTTCTGTGGCTGTTGCACCCACATTGATAATCAGGGTATGACCAATTAAGGGATGATCGCTGCTATTGGCTGGGGATAAGCCTTTGTGAGTACTTAATTGGACAGCTTCACCATTAGCACCGTCAAGGAAACTGAGAGTATTGGCGATCGCTTCTTCAACAAAAAAGACTTGCCCTGGATGTGGGACTAATTTACTGGTAAGTAAAGCTTCTCGCACATTAAAACGATATTGTTCTGACCAACTAGATGGACAATTGCAGATAATTCCCGCAATATTACTGGTAATATGATGGAAAGTCCGTTGATTTAGACCGACAGCTGTGGCAATTAACCCCTGAGTTGTGCTGTAACGGTCTGCCTTGAGGGTTAAAAGTAACTTTGAGAGCGATCGCACTACCCAAATCAAAGGCCCTGCTGAAAGTTCATTAAATTGCAATACAGGTTCCCATTTTTGCAGTTGATTTTTGTAGGGAATCGCCACCTGTAAATATGGCTTCAACTGCACAGAGTAAAGATGACTTTTCACATCAGGGGTTGATGAACCTGGTGTTCCTTCCATCCCAGAGGGAGTCACAGAAGTCGTCGGTAGATAAACCTCTGCTGGTAAGCGGAATGACTGCTGGAATGAATTTGCCCCTGGTTGTGTTTCGGCTGACCAATAAATAGGATACACCACACCCGTAGAGCGATTTAATAAAGCCGCAGAAATCCCTGTGGTTCCTAAATCAATCCCCAAATACCAAACAGAATCAGAACTTTGTGGCGTAACTTCTGGATTTGGCTGTATGGGAGTAGGTGTATTGACTGCTGTTTTGGTTTCGTTTTCGCTATTGGGGGTGAAGTCCAAAACTGTTTGTGTTTGCGGTAGAGATATGGAAGCAACCTGGGGAACTTCCACATCAGCAACCACGCTAAGATGATTTTCGGTTACTTCCGGTTCCTGTTGGCTATGAACTTCTGGAGTAATCTCGGCAAATTGTGTCTCTGATGACGGCTGCTCATCTAATTTAGCCAAATCTTGATGTAATTTCAGCCATTGCTCCTCATTTAAGGAAATATCTGGCAGCTTGATTAATTGAGTGACTTCTGGAGAAAGTAAATTTTCTTGAGGTGAAGCAGGGGTATAGTTATTGGCTAATTGTTCTGGTTGCTCATGGGGAATGACTACTGCTGGTGTTTGAGGTGCTGGAGTTACAGGTGATTTTTCTGTATCTATCAACTGTTCTGCCAAATCGACATCAGTGTTAATTGATAAATCTGCTAGGGTGGCAATAATATCATCATTTGTTGGCGGTGTGGAGATCGCTGGAGCCATTTCCAGTAAATTTGTTTGAGTTTCCACCTCAAACAACGGCGCTTGCCACAAATCTGATGATGGTGTGGAAGTAATTGGGGTTTCGTCTGAGTTCAGTTCAACTAAATCAAATAAACCCGTATCTGATTGATCAAACCACGCATCCGGCATCATTGCTGCCATATCCACATCTGCAACAGGATGAATCGGAGTTGTGGGTGCATCTTCCACATCCAAGTCTGGTAAATCAGTCGTCATGGACTCTGGATTGAATGCCATACCGACATGAGAAAAACGATCATTGCCAAACAAGCTCGCGTAGATTAAATCTACTTCATCACCTTCTAATTCCCAACCCTCCGAAAATAATGTTGTTGGTGTATCCGGCTCATCTGCTGCTAAAGGTGTATCAACACCAAGCTGTAAAAGTACTGCATCTAGCTCATCTGTGTTAGTAACTGCTTGATTATCTGGTGCTGGCGGTGTCGATACTAACTCTGGACTAGGTGTAGGAATGGGGTCTAGTTTAGGGGCTGGTGGAATAGTTGGCAAAGATAGCGATAAACTAGGCAGAGAATTTTCTTTGTCTTGGATAGATGAAGGTAAATTTGATACTTGTTGTTGTAAATACTGTGTCAAATTATTCAGAAAATCCGCCATTACCCTTTCGCCTTGCAAGCCTGTACTGTGCATTCTTGCCAGTGCTTGAGACAAAGACTCATGATAAGTATTAATATTGCGCTGTAGTGCGTCAAAAATTACGTTAACAGTCCCATCCAAGGACAACAAACGCTGATCTAATTCCTGAGTGAGTTGTGTTAAACGTTCCCCCTGTTCTGATGACTCCCAAAATGTTGGAGGTGGGGCGGTTGAATTCAAGCTAGAGCGATCGCTATCATGAACATCATGAGGAAGATTAGCCGTAGTTCCCGTTACCTGAACGGCTAAAGCTGGTGCTAAACGATTCATCAGCACCTGCAAAAAGTCGGTAATTATTTGCTCTTGATTCGCTAACTGCTGACTTAAGGAATAATTTTGTAATCGTTTTTGTTCCAACTGGCGAATTTCCTGCATCAGAATTGTTCGCTCTTGCAACAATGCGGTGATTTCTCCTTGCAAGGGTTGGATTAATTCGGATAACTCATTTTTAAATTGTTGAAATGAAGCATAACTATCTTCTTGCTGAGTTTGCTCCAGCTGTGTAGAAGACTGATGCTGATCTTGATTAATAAATTTTGTTAACAAAGATGAATTATAATTCTGTCCCGTAGCTAAATCGCGGTTCGCATTTTCTGCTATCTCACTCTCATAGAGATTAACTAAAAAAGTCCGAATTTTCTCCAAAACCTCATTTGGATCTTGCGCCTGACTAGACAGCAGCCGAGACAGGCGCTTACCACTGCTACTGAGTAAACTGTCAATATCTGCAATTAGTTTTTGAATTTCATCAGTACGGGAAGTCACTTTAAATTACCTTAGCTAGAACTTTTAGGTTAACTGGGTGGAAAATTAATTTGACAATTGTAGTTTTTTTAAGCTTTGTCTCTAAATTCCTGGTTTTAGGGTGTAAGGGTATAAGGTTTTACGGGTGAAGACATAATGATTTCGTTGGTTTTATAGTCATGACTCATTGCTTGATTAAAACTCTCAAATTGTCAGGGAATAGGGAGTGAGGGAAGAGAGATTTATCATAATTGATGATGAAACTTGTTTCATTGGGAATACCTACTTTCAAGTCAGTTGTTCAAGCGAATATTACAGCCTTTGGGACTTCATAGTATGAAAACACAAAAAAATCCAAACCGCCAAGCAAATTTTCTACTATGTAAAAACACGGGGGAGTAGAGAGTGAGGGAGTGCTGAGTGCGAAGTGCTGAGTGGAAGTCGGAAGTCGGAGAGTGGTGACTAATGACTATTGACTATTGACCATTGACTAATGACTAATGACTAATGACTATTGATTATTACCCATTCCCCTTTCTCACCCCCTTGCGAGTATTATTAGTTCTAACAGCATATTTACGAAAGGCAAACAGTTGTTGCGGGCCGGAAGTTCACACAGTTCTATCTCTTAAGATAGAGATTGTAGAGAAAAATGCTTCAATCACTAGCTGGAGTAGCAAACCGGGATGATTTTTTGTAAAAATAAGTACCTGAATCGCTTAGGCTGAATATAGCGCTCTTGTTTTTTTACACATAGCTGCTGAATCATAATGTTGTAATGGAAGACCGATATAACAATAATCCTTGGATGAATTTGATTTCTTTTTTTCAAGGATTACCAGAAAATGCCGTAAAACTAGCTCTTACTCATCTTGTTACTCGTACACACCCAGCTAATCAAGTCATCTTGCTAGAAAATGACTGGGGAGGTTCGGTATATTTTATAGTTGAAGGCTGGGTAAAAATCCGTACTTATAATTTGGAAGGGAAAGAGGTAACGCTGAATATTTTAGGTAAAGGAGAATTGTTTGGGGAAATGGCAGCACTAAATGAAGTAACTCGCTCTACAGATGTGATTACTTTGGCTACCACGGTGATTGGCAGTATACCATCCCAAGATTTTCTGAAATTATTGGAAACAGAACCAATGGCAGGAGTTCGCCTATCTAAGTTGATGGCTCAACGCTTGCGACAAGTCAATCGGCGCTTGCGGCTGCGGGAATCAGATAGTCAGTCACGGGTAGTAGATACATTGTTGTTTTTGCAAGAAAGCCAAGGAAAACATGGGCAGACAGGCACAGAAATTCCCAACTTACCTCACCGAGAAATCAGTAGTTTGAGTGGGTTAGCGCGAGAAACAGTGACTAGGGTATTGACAAGATTAGAAAAAAAAGGCTTGATTAAGCGAGATCAAGACACCATCTCGATTCCTGATGTCTTAGCTCTAGAAAAAATGTTAAATTAAAGACTTTCAAAATGAGTATTTTAGATTCTCAGCCAGATGAGCCAGAAGCAGATCCATCCCCTGAATCTCCAACCCCCGGCAATCAAAAGTCTAATCCACAAGAGCCGATAAGCGATCGCCAATCTTGTGTAGAGGCTGGCATGGAGAATCCTCACAAGCTACTGTCACCACAATTGAAAGTTGATGCGCCTTTGAGAATGGTGGAAACGGCATTTTTAGCAAGTGCCTCCAGTCTGATTTGGTTTATTAATTTTTACTTTCCTTTGGGGCCAGTATTACGGATATTTTTCCCTGTACCCATTGCTTTAGTTTATTTACGTTGGGGCAAACGAGCCGCGTGGATGGCGGCGGTGACATCTGGGTTACTATTGTCGGTGCTAATGGGGCCTGTCCGCAGTCTCTTATTTGTCATGCCCTTTGCGTTTATGGGGGTGTTACTTGGGGCTAGTTGGTATCGTCGTGTTTCTTGGATGATTTCTATGACTTTGGGTACTCTGTTGGGTACTTTAGGAGTATTTTTTCGCCTGTGGTTATTGTCCGTATTGTCGGGGGAAGACTTGTGGGTTTATTTGATTACCCAAGTCACGGAAATTACGGAGTGGCTATTCTTGCAGTTGGGTTTATTATCTAGCCCCAGTGTGTTCTTGATTCAAGTTGGGGCTGTAGTCTTAATTGTGATCAATAATTTTATTTACCTGTTTGTTGTTCATTTGGCAGCATGGTTACTTTTAGATCGGTTGGGCAATCCCATCCCTCGTCCACCCCATTGGGTACAAGTTTTGATGGATTATTAATGTTAGTCATTGGTCATTGGTCATTGGTCAAAAACTCATAGGATCATCACGTCAATGATTTATTGATTACTTTCATCGACTAATGACTATTGACTAATGACTATTGACTATTGACTAAAAATGATTCGTATTTATACGCAAATAAAACAAGGTGAAGCGTGGTTGCAACGATATAGCGATCGCCTACCTTTATTTACCTGTATCTTAGGTTTTACGGAAACGGCTTTAATTCCCGGTATCTCGGCGGCTGGGAAGACTCCAGAGGATCGGCTATATACGGCTTGTGCTGATGCAGAGTATTTATATTATGGTGCAGAACACAATCCCAAATTTCCTTTACCGCCATTGACTGCGGGTGCATCACCTGTCTTCATTTCTCGTGCGGTAGTTGAGTCACTAAATATCCCCTTATATTTATTTAATGCTGGTTTACCCCAACCTCCGGCTGTTCCCATAATTGACTTGGGTGGCTTTCCTGCTAAGTGTTTAAGCACAGGTGCGGCGATGTCATTAGCCACTGTACAGCACTTATTTGAGCAAGGGTTACTTTGGGGTGAACGTCTAGCTACTCAAGCTGAACAAGGATATGTAATTTTCAGTGAATGCGTTGTCGGTGGTACAACAACTGCCCTGGCAATTTTAACTGGCTTGGGTATTGAGGCAGTCGGTAAGGTCAATAGTAGTCACCCAATTTGTAATCACGAGCAAAAATGGCAGGTGGTGGTAGAGGGATTGGGGACTGGGGACTGGGGACTGGGGGACAAGGGGACAAGGGGACAAGGGGACAAGGAGAAAAATTATCCTTCCATCTCCCCATCCTTCTCCAATCCTCTAGAACTCGCTGCGGCTGTGGGTGATCCGATGCAGGTGGTGGTGGCAGGAATGGCGATCGCTGCTAGTCGCAGTTGTGGTGTAATGCTAGCAGGGGGAACGCAAATGCTGGCTGTCTATGCTTTGCTGAGTGCGATCGCTGAAGTTTACAATTTATCTTGGCAACCGACTCAAGTAATTGTGGGTACAACTCGTTGGGTAGCAGAAGACCCAACGGGTGATACTGTGGCATTAGCTCTGAATCTGGGTAAAAACCGTCAATATCCCCAAATGCAGGCTCCTCCTCTTCTGGCGACTAGCCTCAGTTTTGCTAATTCTCGTTATCCCCAACTCCAAGCTTATGAGCAGGGGTTTGTCAAAGAAGGTGTAGGTGCTGGTGCAGCTTGTATCGCCGCTAGCCTCTATCAAAATTGGCAACAAGAGCAACTTTTGCTAGCCATTGAATCCCAAATTGAACGTCTAATGAAAAGGAGTAGCTAATTGATGTAAGTGTTTGACATTCTGCAAAGTTACCCTAATCAGGTAGCGATTAGGTTAGGATCTTGTCAAAGTTACTTTTTCACCAGAGAAGACTTATACTAGAATTTTCCAGTTAAAATAGTATATCTGTTCTACTAAACTCCAAACCACACAATTCTTAGATCCATATATTTTAGAGGCACGAATGGCTATCAATACCGACACTTCCGGCAAGCAAAAAGCGCTGACTATGGTACTCAACCAGATTGAGCGCAGCTTCGGTAAAGGAGCAATCATGCGCCTGGGCGATGCTACTCGGATGCGAGTAGAGACGATTTCTACCGGGGCGCTTACCTTGGATTTAGCATTGGGTGGCGGTTTACCCAAGGGACGAGTGATTGAGATTTATGGCCCGGAAAGTTCTGGTAAAACAACAGTAGCACTCCATGCGATCGCCGAAGTGCAAAGAGAAGGCGGTATTGCTGCTTTCGTAGACGCAGAACACGCTCTTGATCCCACCTATGCAGGAGCTTTGGGTGTAGATATCGACAATCTGCTGGTTTCTCAACCAGATACAGGCGAATCAGCTTTGGAAATTGTTGATCAGTTGGTGCGTTCCGCCGCAGTTGACATTGTAGTGATCGACTCAGTTGCTGCGTTGGTTCCCCGTGCGGAAATTGAAGGAGATATGGGTGATGCTCACGTCGGTTTACAAGCGAGATTGATGAGCCAAGCTCTACGTAAAATCACTGGCAATATTGGTAAATCTGGTTGCACAGTCATTTTCATCAACCAACTGCGACAAAAAATTGGTGTTACCTACGGTAGCCCAGAAACCACAACTGGTGGTAACGCACTGAAATTCTATGCTTCAGTCCGCTTAGATATTCGTCGGATTCAAACCTTGAAAAAAGGAACTGATGAATTTGGTAATCGAGTGAAAGTCAAAGTTGCTAAAAATAAAGTTGCACCACCTTTTAGAGTTGCAGAATTTGACATTATCTTTGGTAAAGGAGTTTCTACTATCGGTTGTTTAGTAGACTTGGCTGAAGAAACTGGTATTCTCATCCGCAAGGGCGCTTGGTATAGCTACAACGGCGATAATATTTCCCAGGGACGAGATAATGCTATTAAATACTTAGAAGAAAAGCCAGAATTTTCTGAGCAAATTAAAAAACTGGTGCGAGAAAAGCTAGACAAAGGTGCTGTGGTTTCTGCTAACTCTGTAGCTAAGGCTCATGAAGAAGAAGAAGAAGATATGGATGTTGAAGAAGAATAATATTCATATCTAGCCTAGTATTAGTTTTTTGGTGTGATTAGTTAGGAAAAATCCATTAATTGAAAATGCAATCACACCACCCAATTCTGGGAATGAATACCATAAAGTTGGTGTTTATTAGCATATTCTAGGTAATATCTTCATGCCTTAATCAAAAAAATCTCCACCTTCTTTAAGAATCTGGGGATTTTTGATTTTTGATTCTTATAAATCAGATAAAACTATCATACTTCTTGTTTTTAGTTAGTACTTTTACTATTAACTAAATTATAAAATTTAGAAAAATAAATTCAGAAGTTCATTTTTTGATAGATAGAAAGTATAATTTAATTTTAGTTGGCGAAAGCAACATTTTTAACCACATTCTTGCGTTTAATTCAAAATGAAAATTTCTACACCCGAAAAAATTACAGAACATTTACACAATGCCCTATCAAAGGTAGGTAGTTTTCAATCATGTGCATTTCTAGACTATCCTGCACATCCAAACATAGGAGATAACCTAATATGGCTTGGTAGCATACTTTATTTAACTAATGTGATGGGTACAAAAATTAAATATGCTACTAGTAAATCCAATTTTTCTGCAACTACTTTAGAAGAAAAAGCTGGTAACTCACCTATAATACTGCATGGAGGAGGCAATTTAGGAGATTTATGGCCTGAGTATCAAAACTTCCGAGAATATATTATTTCTACATATTGCGATCGCCCAATTGTTATTTTACCTCAAAGCATATATTTTAGTAACTCTGCTAATTTAAAGAAAGCAGCAGATATTTTTAATCGCCATCCCGATTTAACTATATTCGTACGTGATAATCGTAGTTACACAATAGCCATTGATGCTTTTGATAGATGCAAAGTTTTTAAAGCACCTGATATGGCTTTCCAAATGACTGGTTTACCTAAAATACCGGACGTTAATAAATCAAAGTCCTCCATTTTGTATCACTGTAGACAAGATAAAGAAATAAATGAACAATTCCTAGCAAATATTTTGGAAATTCCTAATTTGTTAGTTGAAGACTGGGTTTCATATAAGTGGAAGTTTGGACATCCTGATAAAAGATTATCACGTTATGGTTCTCAATTATTCAGAGAACTATGGCAAAAAGGTCTGGCAAATCCATCTGAGTGGATATCTAGACAAAAATGGCAATATCTACATCCTTATAGTCCTGTGTTTAAGCAAATTGATAGACCATCCATACATCAATATTCATGGAGTTTAATGCACAGTGGTATTTATCAGCTTCAACAGCATAAATTAGTGATCACAAACCGATTACATGGACATATTCTCTGTACTCTTTTGCAGATCCCTCATATCTTCTTACCTAATAGTTATTACAAGAATGAGTCTTTCTATGAAGAATGGACTAAAGAAATTCCCTTTTGTAAATTTGTCAAAGATACTTCCAAAATCAAGTCCGTAGTTCAAAAATTCTTAGCAGATAGTTAAATCTTAAAACCATTTTTGAAAATCTCTAATTTGTTCTGCAATTTAAAGGTACAATCATCTTTTAAATTTATTTAATCAAGTAAGTTGGTAAAATTCAATGCTCCAAACTCATCTTTGGCCAGAAGAAATTGTTAGACATGAAGACTCATTACTCGTGAGTGTCACTATAGAAAATGCTCACAATATTCGGAAATCTCTTTGGTATCAAATTCCTTTAGAATATGAAAACCTAATTACTCACACCTGTGATCCTTTTGTCTTAGCAATTATGTTTATGGCAATGAGTCAGGGTACAAACTTAGTTGTTCATGGCGAAGTTTCACCTTCTCTGTTGCAAAATTTAGCGGAGTTTCAAGCTGCTTGGGTTACTTGGAAACCTAATCTTTACAGATTAATTGATATTTACGCAGAGGTAGAAAAAGAGCCAAGCAATCATCGAGATTTAGATAAAGTTATTACCACTTTTTCTGGTGGTGTAGATAGCTGCTTCACATCATTTAATCATCGCTCTAACAATTCTGTGAATGTAAAACGCAACTTACAAACAGGGTTGATGATTCACGGATTAGATATTCCTCTAGAACAAAAAGAAGTGTTTAATAATGCAGTTCACAAATCAAAGGAAATACTATCTAGTTTAGATGTGGATTTAATCACAATGAAAACAAATTTCCGCCAATTGATTAAACTAAATTGGGATAGTGTTTATGTCAATGCACTTGCATCTTGTCTGAGCTTATTACAACGTGGATATACAGTAGGCTTAATTCCCAGTGGTTCTTATTATAAGCAACTTTCCGTTTTTAATGCTTCTAATCCAGTTACAGATAATTTATTATCAAGTAATAGCTTTCGGATTATTCATGATGGTGCAGCCTTTACCCGGATAGATAAGATCCGAGCAATTACTAATAGCGCAGAAATTTTACAAAACCTGAGAGTTTGTTGGCAAGGAGAGCAAAAAGATCGTAACTGTTGTCGCTGTGAAAAATGTATTCGTAATATTCTTTGTTTTCGCGTTTTAGGTAGAGATTTACCACCTTGTTTTGCACAAGATGTGACAGACAATCAGATTTTACATATTCAGGCTCAGGGAGTTCCATTAGAAGCTCTTGAAGAAATTCTGATAGAAGCAAAATCTATTGGTATATCTGATAATTGGGTACAAGTATTAGAGCAAGCTATAAAACGCAATCGCTTAAAAATTTTATTAAAACAATATGTGCCTAATAATATCAGAAAAAAATTACAACCACTGAAGAAAATATTTGCTAAATAAGTATTGATAGTAGATTGGATTGACGTAAGGAAACCCAACACCCAGATATATGTTGAGCTTTTGAGTCGATGTTGGGTGGCGCTGCGCTTAACTCAACCTACCCCCTATGTGCTACTTGTTAATATTTTAGCCTGGTTTTAATGATGTGTTTCTTTGAAAGAGACGATCTAAAATAGCTGATTTTTTTTCTAAGCTCAAATCATTATGTTCACATTTGAGACTTTCGATGTAATTAAAATCTAGAGTAATTTGTACAGTCTCATCTAAATTTGCACTTGCACAAATTGTCTGCTCAGGGATTGCTTGTGCTAAAAAATCATTGGCGACTTGTGGTAATGTCCGACATTTATAATTGAGGAAAAAATCGCAAGTCAGACTTCCCAATCGGATGCGATCGCCATCTTTTAGTAGGATGGATTGATATACTCGTTCGCCGTTGACAAAAGAACCATTTTTACTTTTGAAATCAACTAGGTAAAACCCCTGGTTTTCAATATACTGTATCGCAGCATGGCAACGAGATAAATGTTTATCACCAGTATAAATCCCATTGTGGCGATCGCGTCCTATCGTCCAAATATGCTGCGATTGTTGTAACGTTTGTGTCTGATTTTCACAGAGGTTAGTGACGACATAAATAGCTGAATCATCAACAACACCTTGAACGTAACGCGGTTTCACACTATGCAAAGATGGTTGATATATGTTATCTAACTGAAGAATTTCATTCAGCAGATTACTATGTCTCTCATACAAGGAAACAAATACCTGATATAAACTTAACCGTCTTTCCATTTCTCGATCTTTTAAATTAGCTGTCATATCTATATCTTTATTTTTTCAAGAGTGTTTCACTAGTCATTGGGGTCAAGAATATTTTATTTCAGTCCAGAAGCAAACAAATGCTTTTGATTGCTTACCTCTCTATATAACCAAGACAGTAAATGTCAAAAATTTTATATCGTAATTTTAATATATATTATTTATTAACAACAATCAATAAAAAATGTGAAATATTTAAATATATATTTAAAATATTTAAAAAAAATCAGCCACATCAATAATTTATTTTTGCGTAATATTACTTAAGATTATTATTAATACCGAGAAATTACTGACAATATCAAATAACAATTACTAATTTGATTTTTACATAACCGATTACTAGCTCTTGAGGTGTGACTTTAAGCAAATCAGTTACAAATTACTAATTTTTAATTCATCCAATTTTTAGTTTCCTCATGACAACAAACCCCGTTTACCATTAGGACGGACTGTCATCCAATTGGTTTTAGCCAATGCTAATTGCTCATCAGTAATTTTTGCGCCTGTGAGATTAGCACCACATAAATTAGCTCCCCGGAGATTAGCATTACTGAGATAAGCATAACTAAGGTCTGCACCACGTAAGTCTGCTCCTTCTAAATCGGCATGATTGAAGTAAGCTTTTGTCAAATTAGTATCTTTAAGATTGGCGTGTGTCAGGCTAGCTCTACCAAAATCACTATTGTGGAGATTAGCTCCTTGAAGATTAGTATTTTGTAGTTGAGAAGAATGGAAATTTGTGTCTGATAAATCAGCACCTTGGAGGTTAAGCAAGTTTAAATTGTGCAGAGCAAAATCACGTCTTCCTTTAAGATAGGCTTTGAGAAAAGATTGGGTATCGAGTCTACGTCCAATTTTAGATTGTTGAATTTGTGAGCTATTGCCATTACTGTTGCTGTTAGGTAAAGCTGGCGATCTACCGACATCTAAGCGAGTGCCTTCTACAATTTTGGCTCTTCTGGCTCGAATTGCTGCTGCTACCTGTGCCATACCAACACCAGTGGCTGTCGCCGCAGGATTACTACATAAAACCGCAGAATCTTCCGTGCGGTTAGAAATTTGCTCTTTATCCGATTTAACTAATAATCCTTGAGCTAAACTTTCTAGATACGGCTCTATTTCTAAAGCTTTGAGTACGTCCTTGGCAGACTGGTAGCGATTGCGGACTGAGACTTCTAACATTTTCCGCAACACACTAATTAAATGATCACTGGCTAGTACCAAGTGTTCCCATATTACTTCGCCTGTGGTGGGATTATAATCTAAATCTTTAGGTGTTTTGCCTGTCAGTAGATAAACGCAAGTTACTCCTAGTGCGTAAATATCACTAGCATAGACTGGACGCATTGCCATTTGTTCTGGGGATGCAAAACCAGGAGTACCAATTGCATAGGCCGTCAATGCTGTCTGTCCTGATTGCCCGGTCAGAGCTTGGTTAACTTGATTTTTAACTGCACCAAAGTCAATCAGTACCATTCTGGCATCTTGAGAACGGCGAATTAAGTTAGCGGGTTTGATATCACGGTGAATAACTTTTTGTTCATGGATGTATTGCAATAAGGGAAGAATTTCACTTAAGAATTGCTTGACACCAGCTTCGCTAAATGTGCCATTGAGTTTAACTTCTTGTTGTAACGTAGAACCACTAATATATTCTTGAACTAAGTAGAATTGCTCCTGCTCCTCAAAATAGTCTAATAATCTTGGTACTTGGGGATGATTACCAATTCTGCCCAAGGTTTTAGCTTCTCGCTCAAAAAGTTCTCGCGCCATTTGCAAAAAATGTGGTGCTGTACCTGAAGGGCGTAGTTGCTTGATCACACAACTGGGTTCTCCCGGAAGAACTTCATCATAGGCTAAGAAGGTTGCACCAAAGCCACCCTGACCTAATGGCTTTTGCACTCGATAGCGATCGCGCAAAATCAAGCGCGAGCCACAAGTGTCACACCTTTGGCTGTATGCTACATTTTCTGGATTTGGACAGGTAGGATTTATACAGTAGCTCATGCACTATCAACTCACTGCACGAAATAATGGCGGAGAGCTTTAATGCTCTCTCTCAATTATGGAAATAAAAAATCTAATCCTACTAGGTAATTTTTGCGGGAAATCTTTTGAAGAGTTCCTAAAGTTGTACCGAAATCAATTCAAGTACATTATTCTATTAAGTATTTTTTTATACTAATTATTGAGATTATTTTTCAAGATATATTTTTTCTTACAATTCATATCTGCTGAGACTTGTATCTACTCCAACTGAATGATTAGCTATTTTTTCTACTTAGTTTTATAGTAAATTTACTGTTTTTATTGAATATATATACGTACTTTCACTTACGTTTACAGTTTCTACACAATTCTTGTTTTTTTACCTTTGAGACACAATTTAGATTTAAATTATATTAACTATACATGAACAGATATTCATGTATTCTAGTGAGATAGCTCGTAGGAAATGGAGAAAATTATGACAACTGTAACCCAACTAAAATGCGCTTGTCCAAAATGCCTGTGTATTGTGTCTGTAGAAGATGCCATTAATAAGGATGGTAAATACTACTGTTCTGAAGGTTGTGCAGAAGGTCATCAAACCCTCAAAGGTTGTCATCATCAAGGGTGTGAATGTTAATTAGTACTGAGTTGTGAGTGCTGAGTTGCGAGTAAGAAACTTATAAAATACTCTCCAATTACCCAGCACTCAGCACTCAGCACTGATTACCCATCACTCAGCACTCATCACTGATTACTCACAAACTTGATAGTACATCTTGGGCGATCGCTAAAGTTTGGTCAATATCTTCTTCAGTATGTGCCAAAGAAGTAAAACCAGCTTCAAATTGGGAAGGTGCAAGGTAAACACCGCGCTCTAACATTCCCCGATGGAAGCGACCAAATTTAGATGTATCTGACTTTTTAGCATCTTCGTAATTATGCACAGGGCCAGATGTGAAGAATAACCCAAACATCGCACTAATATGACCACCACAAGCAGCATGACCTGTTTCATGAGCAACTTGCAGTAAACCATCTGCTAGCTTTTTCGTCACGCGCTCCAAATACTCATAAGTACCGGGTTTTTGCAACAATTCTAGGGTTTTAATCCCAGCTGTCATTGCTAAAGGATTACCCGAAAGCGTCCCAGCTTGATAGACAGGCCCAGCCGGAGCAATCATTGACATAATATCTCGACGACCACCATAGGCTCCCACTGGTAAACCACCACCAATCACCTTACCTAAAGTTGTCAAATCGGGTGTGATGCCAAATTTTTCTTGAGCGCCACCATAGGCAATGCGGAAACCAGTCATCACTTCATCAAACACGAGTAAAGCACCATGCTCGTGAGTTAGTTCCCGTAAACCTTCCAAAAATCCGGCATCGGGAGTAATAAACCCAGCATTTCCCACAACAGGTTCTAAAATCACACCTGCAATCTGATCGTGGTTTTCTGCAAATAAAGCTTTCACAGCTTCCAAATCATTATAAGGAGCTGTCAGAGTGCTGCTAGTTGCCGATTTCGGTACACCAGGGGAATCAGGTAAACCCAGTGTGGCTACACCAGAACCAGCTTTGACGAGGAACATATCAGCGTGACCGTGATAACAGCCTTCAAACTTGATGACTTTTTCCCGGTTGGTAAAAGCTCGCATTAGGCGCAACACAGCCATACAAGCTTCTGTACCTGAGTTGACAAATCTGACCATTTCGATGCTGGGAACCGCAGCGATGACCATTTCGGCCAAGACATTTTCTAAGGCTGAAGGCGCACCAAAGCTAGTACCTTTTTCTAAAGCTTCATGCAGCGCCTTAATGACTTCCGGATGGGCGTGACCGCAAAT
Organism: Nostoc sp. TCL26-01; assembly: GCF_013393945.1. Taxonomy (NCBI): domain Bacteria; kingdom Bacillati; phylum Cyanobacteriota; class Cyanophyceae; order Nostocales; family Nostocaceae; genus Nostoc; species Nostoc sp. TCL26-01. Next base: position 4,652,984 of record NZ_CP040297.1, on the reverse strand, counting down.
AGCAGGTCCCCAAGTACCAACATAGTCAATATATTGGTTGCCGTCTACATCCCAAATATATGCTCCTTTGACACTGTCAAAGACGATGGGTTGTCCACCTACAGATTTGAAGGCCCGAACTGGAGAACTAACTCCACCTGGCATCAGGCTTTGGGCTGAGGCAAAGATTTCTTGTGATTTAGTGGTTTTAATTGAAGTGTTTACCAAGGTTCTCTCCTAACAATTGGCAATCAAAAAAAGCTCTATCTTAGGATAGGGTTAAAAATTGCTCAGAACTTCTATCGTATAAAATAAACAGAGCCGAAAAAATAACAATATGTTATACAAGTCAAATGAAGACTTGCCTGCGGATATTCGCACTCAACTATCTGAAGCATACCAGGATCTTTACCGAGCAGCTTTTAATTCAGCAATCCATTGGTATGGGGAAGTCTCCAAAGCCCACCAAGTAGCCTTAAGCGCTGTCAGAATGCAATCAGCGATGAATAAAACAGCAGTTTTACAAGGATAGATTTTCAGGTTGTTGAAAAAAACTGTCTCAGCTGCTCTATTTAGAATGGTATCGTGAAACCATGAATCATTCTCATGAGAGTTAAGTTAGCTGGTATGTTGATCACCGATTCACTATCAAAACAGAATGCGATCCCCGTAGAAGAAATCCGCTACGATGAACGGGGTTTAGTGCCAGCTATTGTCCAAGATTATTTGGATGGCACTGTTTTGATGATGGCATGGATGAATCGGGAATCGTTACAAAAGACTTTGGACACACAAGAAACATGGTTTTGGAGTCGTTCCCGCCAAGAGTTATGGCACAAGGGGGGGACATCAGGACATATACAAAAGGTGCAGAGTATTCGTTATGACTGTGATAGTGATGCTTTGCTGATAGGTGTGGAGCAAATTGGCGATATTGCTTGCCATACTGGGGAACGCAGTTGTTTTCATCAGGTAGAAGGGAAAATTGCGCCCCCACCAGGAGATACTTTGTCACAAGTGTTTCAGGTAATATGCGATCGCCGGGATCACCCCACAGAAAGTTCCTACACTTGCAAGTTGTTTGCCGGGGGCGATAACAAGATTTTGAAAAAGATTGGTGAGGAATCAGCTGAGGTTGTCATGGCTTTTAAAGATGACGATCCAGAAGCGATCGCTGGTGAAGTGGCAGATTTGCTTTACCATACTTTAGTCGCTCTCGCTCATCATCAAGTAGATATCAAGGCAGTTTATCGCAAGTTGCAAGAACGTCGTCGGTAAGAATTGCGTAATTCTTAATTCCCAAGAGAGAGCCTAGAAATGAACTAGCAGCCTCATAAAGGGTATTGAAGGAAGATTCACCGTGGTGGTATTGGGAAGGCTACATAGGTGAATAGAGGGGCATCTCAGGGGGTATAGGAAACATCCAGCTAGGGTCAACACGGCTAATGGCTAAAATCTAGGATTGAAAATGTATTAAATATAACTATGCTAATGACTAGAATGGTCAAGCAAGTTTCATAAGCTCAAATTTCATCAAAAAATTATGTTTTTGTAATTCTTATCATTCGCTGAAATTTTCCTCACTAATTCCACAGGGTTTCCACAGGGATTTTCACAGTTTTCCACAGATGTACTACGAGCTAATCGGCAGTTGCAGTTTTACTGGGGATTTTTCCTTAAGGGTATAAACAAACTTAAGTGACTGAGTTTTCATGAAGAAACGTAACAAAAAAACAGCCTTAACCCTGATTGTTACGTTTGAGTTTGTTTACCAGAGAATTGTTTTTAACATTTCGCAGCATTGACAAACCCACCCCCTCTGATCGCACAATGATTCGACCTGGGTTAATTGCTTGTGCAACAGTTGACATGGCAATACAGATGAATATCTGGAAAAATGTTGTTTAAAACTGTTGTCATCTAGGCAAAATTCCCAGTTTGCTCATCTCACCAAAGGAAAATCTCATGAAAACAACAGTTAGTATTTTTACGGAAATACCCGAAACTTTACACGAATCACTGAATAATTATTTAGAGACACATCCCGATTGGGATCAAAATCGCGTCTTGACAGCAGCACTATCTTTATTTTTGCTGCAAAATGGAGACAGCGATCGCCGTGCTGCCCGTGTTTATCTAGAAACCTTATTTCATCACTGCTAATGTCCGAAACGAGTATCGGCTATATAAGCCTGACTGATGATTGGTGGAGTTTCCCCAAAACCGTTTTTATTGACTAGAAAAATCCTAAATATTTACACAAAAATATCGCTCATAACTGACTCCACTACACGTCTTTGAGCGATTTTGTTTATTTATTGACAAGTAAGAGATAGGTTATACCAATTCAAAATTCAAAATGACGCGACGCTCCTGCGTCGCTAACGCTGCGCTATCGCGGACTCGCTCTAAGCGTTCGCGTAGCGTCTCGTAGAGAAGCTATGCCGTTCGCGTTAGCGTCTCTGAAAGAGAAGGCTTTACGCTACGCTAACAAAATTCAAAATTAGAAAAGCCAGATATCATCAGGGTTTCTAAGTTTGGATCTGTAGCATTCTTTTTTTTAATTGGTGTTACATCATCAAGGAGCTGTTTCTAACTGTGAGTGAGCAGGGCATTCAAATTTATATCCTACACCGCGTACAGTTTGAATTAATGCTGGTTGACTAGCATCTACCTCGATTTTCTTGCGAATTTGACCGATATGCACATCTACAACTCGCTGATCTCCGACATATTCATAGTCCCAGACTTCTTGAATTAATTCAGCACGTCGCCAAACTCGACCAGGATGGCTAGCTAAAAAATGTAACAAGTCAAATTCCAAAGCCGTCAAGGGTACGGGTTGACTATTAAGTGATACCTCGCGCCGTACAGGGTCAATCATTAGTTTTTCAAATATCAGGCGTTTTTGTTCGGCGGTAGTGACAACGCGCTGTCGTCTTAAAATCGCTCCCACTCTGACTTCTAACTCTCCTAAACCAAAGGGTTTGGTGAGATAGTCATCAGCACCTTTGGCAAAGCCGCGAATCTTGTCAGCTTCATCCGCCCGGCTGGTTAGCATCAGCACAAAAACACCGTTACGACTTTGCATCTCTTGGCAGAGGTTGAACCCAATCACATCTGGTAGGTTCACATCCAGAATTACCAAGTCTGGGTTAAATTGCTCGAATAGGGATAATGCAGTCTTACCATCTTCGGCAGCCTCTACTTGATAGTTTTGTTTGATCAAAAAGCGTTGGATTAAATTCCGAACCGCAGGGTCGTCATCAACTACAAGAATCTTGGCGGGAGCCATGACCATCACTTTGCACAAAAATTTTATGAAGATTAACAGGGGTATTGCGTAAACACGCAGTTTCCACTTGGGACTTATCTAAGAATCTATAGGCATTTGGGATAAATTTCCCAGTTACCCAAATAATAGTGTAATCATCATATGGGGCAATGACACTAAGAAAATTTTAGTAGCCACATCCACAAACGAGTACAAGTATTATGATTATCAACCTTTATATGCGATCGCTTGGTATTTTGGCATTAGCTATGGCAGTTAATCAACCCACAAATTTTGACTGCATCTGAGATGACAGTAGATATTTAAAATTTTTCAACTTTAAATTTTGCTGAGGATTGATCCGACTACTTAACCTTGAGGCTAATTTAGGGAAATCGAGTCAAGGTAAGGTAAATTGCCAAATCTGAAACATAAAAGTTATTTTTTCCTCAAAAATAGCTCTTAGGTATCCCTAGTTCAAATTCTAGAGTAGAGCCAGAATCAATCAACGACATGAGGGTATACACTGAGTTATGGCAATATGTTAAGGTAACTGTAGTTAAAATTCACAAGTTAATCTAATCAACCCGTGTTAATATCCTGGTAGAGCATAAAATTGGGTCGATACGTTTGTTTTCGATCAAGGTAAAATCTAGAGTTGTTTTTTCCGGCAAGAAGACTGCCCCTGACTAAGGCTGAAGTATAAACTCCCATGAGCGATCAAAATCCCTACGAAAAACTTGGGGTATCAGAAGAAGCTAGCTTTGATGAAATTCAGGATGCTCGTAATCGCCTATTGGAGCAATGCCTTGGCGATACGAAGAGTCTAGAAGCAGTTGAAGCAGCTTACGATGCTATTTTAATGGATCGGCTAAAGATGCGTCAGGAAGGTAAAATCAAAGTCCCTGAGCGTATCCGTTTTCCTGAAACTCGATTGCAATCTCCACCGAAAGAGAGCTTAACTCCTCGTGAGCAGTCGCCTGCATGGCTGCAAAAGATATTAGACCAGCCTTCCAGAAAAGATGTAATTTTGCCAGGGGTCTGGTATTTAGGTTTGAGCGCTGTTAGTGTTTTTTATTCGGCAGGCGATCAGGTTTTGCAATTGGCATTGGTGGTTGGGGTAGGAATTAGTATTTACTTTCTCAATCGCAAAGAGGGAAGGTTTGGTAGAGCAGTTTTATTCACACTGATTGGTCTGATTATCGGCTTAATCACTGGTGGACTAATTGCTGGATTGCTCTCGCAGCAACTACCTGCTATTAGTCTGACAGCCAACCAATTTTCGACGGTGTTAACTTTTATATTGTTGTGGTTGGTTAGCAGTTTTTTACGTTAGGTCGATTTAGTAAACCCAAAGTTACAAATTTTTTATTCTATTTAAAAACCCCTTCCTGAAAAGGAAGGGGTTTTTAACGACTATTTTTTGACGATGATGAAAGACAGTCTTATTTAACAGATGCTACTATTTCTCGGCTGCTGGTAGCTGGCTCTAAGAACATCTCTACAGCAGTACTTAAATTTGGCACAATTAAGTCTGGTTGGTAGAGTTTTAGTTGTGTGCGATCGCGAATACCAGACTCTACAGCCATCACTTTAATTTGATGTTTTTTAGCGGCGGTAATATCAGCTTCTGTATCTCCCACCATCCAAGTATCAGTTGCTCGTGGTAGTTCGGCTACTGCTTTGGTCATGAGTAGGGGTTTATCTTCAATATCGCGGGTTTTTACGTAGTCGTTACTTAAGCAATAACGGCGGTTTTCTGGAAAAAACTTACCCAAATCATATTTTTGCACAGCATAGTCTAGTTCCCAAACTCGGCGCATTGTCATGACGACTAAATCTACCCCAGCTTGTTGAATCTTTAACAACGCATCTACCGCACCTGGGATGGGAATGTCGTATTGAAAGAAATGTTCTGTATGTACACTGTCGCGGCGCAATTGAGAAAAGGCTTGGGCTTGCACTTCATCTAAACCAGAATTGAGGGCTATTTGATTCTCTGGCACACGCGATCGCTTTAGTTGCCAAAATTCTGCTTTAGACATTTCTCTAACGCGCTGCCCTGGTTTGCGGGTTTTCTCTAGACAAAATTGGTAAACACGGTAGTAACGTTCCGATACATCCATGATCGGGCCGTCAAAATCAGTAATTAGTCTTAACATTGGCAAAATATATTTTAACTTTTATGACAAATATTTTAACTGTTTTTGATGTATCGATATTTAAATTAATTAATCATAAAGTAAACACTCTCGTATAGCTAAAATTAATCACATCTATAGGAATCCGATTTGATTACTGAACAGACTTGTTGAGGTAGGTGACAGGTGACAGGTGACAGGTGACAGGTGACAGAAAAGAAGCAAATTAGAGGTGTACTGACTTTTTTGTGTAAGCACAGGCTACGCCAACAAAAATCAAATATGAGTCCCATAGGCAGTAAAAAGCTAGAGAGTTGATTTTTGCCTATATTGTCTTCTTCGTTCATGTCCTGAACTATCTAACAAGAGCTACATATAAGAAAAATCTATTGCAGGGTTCCCCGTTTGATTTGTTCGCTTTCAATTGCTGCAAATAAGGCGCGAAAGTTGCCTTCACCAAAGCCTTGGGCTTGAGAACGGCGTTCAATAAATTCCCAGAAAAAAGTTGGTTGAGCAAAAATAGGCTGAGTAAATATTTGTAACAGAACTCCAGTTTGACTATCTTGTTGCCAATCAACCAAAATTTCTTGTTGAGCGATCGCTGCTAATTCTGTTGGTGAGAGGGGAATTTGTGGACGCTGTTGTAGTTGAGAGTAATAGGTTTGGGGAACGGAAAGTAGAGGTAAACCACGGGAGCGAAATTGGGCGATCGCCTGGACGATGTGGGGTGTCTGTAAGGCGATGTGTTGAATTCCTGGCCCCCGGTTAAAATCTAAAAATTCTTGAATTTGCGAATTGCTAGACGCAGGTTCATTAATCGGTAACTGCACGCTACCGTCGCGGGAAACCATAACTTGACTGTACAAGGCAGAGCGATCGGTGTGAATTTTAAATGTCTGGCGGGGTTGAAAATCCAGAATGTTCTCATACCAAGTGGCTACAGATGCTAAATCACCTGCGGCGACATTTAAGACTATGTGATCAATGGCAGTAATCAAGCTGGTTGAGTTAGGGTGATGATTTTCATCTTGTTCCCTGGATGTTTCCACCAAGGTGTGAGTTAAACCACCCCAAGCAGCAATTTTGCCTGATTTGCGGGAAATATGCCCAATTTGGTATTCTCCCACCGATTGTAAAATTTTAGCCCCATGAGCTTGAGCGTGAGCGATCGCTGCTTCCACATCAGCCACAGCAAAAGCTACATCAGCTACCCCTGGTGGATGTTGACGGAGAAACTCAGCTACAGGACTGGTAGGTAACAATGGCGAAGACAGCAACAAGCAGACAGCACCACTTTGCACCACTTCTGTACAAGTGTGGAGAGAATGAATAGTACTAGCTACTACGGTAAAGCCGAGGTAGTGTACAAACCAATCTCGCCATACTTTGGCATCTTCGACATAGAAATGAACATGATCAATTTTCATATATATGGAAAATCCAGCACCACAGCTTATCTAACTGTAAATTTTGCCTTTTTGGCTAGATTTTCGATTCCTGCCTGAGCAAGAATTATGGAAACACATGACCATTCGTCCTAATTTTAGAAAAATAAGTGACTGTCCGGTTGAATATTAATTTCTAGTGGTACAGCTTGGGGTTCAGCAGACAGGGCAAAAAAAATGGCATTAGCAGCAGTTTCTGGACTGAGCATTTTTTTCCGGTCTACTTTTAAACTGACATGATCCCAGAAAGGAGAATCTACTCCACCGAAGTAAAACAAGGTAAATTTAACCCCAAAGCGCTTGAGTTCCTCAGCCATGCACTTACTGAAACCGACGACACCAAACTTAGAAGCTGAGTAAGCTGCTGCCATTGGCATGGAGTGTTTACCTAAAATGCCAATGACATTACAAATATGCCCTGATTTGCGCTTTTGCATCTCCTCGGCTGCTGCTTGAGTTGTGTAGAAACTCCCTTTGAGATTTACATCTAACATTTTGTCTAAATCTGCTGGTTCGATGCTGTTGTATGCCTTGAGAATTCCCGCACCAGCAGCATTTACTAAGATATCGATTTGACCAAACTCAGCAACAGTTTTTTGAATTAACGTATCTACTTGTGAAGCGTCCGTAATATCTGTGGGGATAGTCAAAACTTTACCTGTGAGATCATTGGCTAAAGTTTCTAAGCGATCGCTATCTCTGGCTGCTAGGACTAACTTTGCACCAGTAACTTCTAATTGACGAGCCAAGGCTGAACCAATACCACCAGTCGCACCCACAATCACAACAACTTTATCTTGCATACTATTCTTTATATTTATTTATATAGTTTTACACAATTTAGTATTGTAAAACTTCACTTGAAAAATAGTTATAGTGTTTCCCAGTTGAGTGAGGTATGTATTTTTAGTCAACAGAGGCTACCCGCATTTTTCACAAGCAGTAGGGGCGGGTTAAGTGAGATATTAGTGAATAATGTCAGCATATCTGTTAACCCGCCCCTACAACCTCTGGACTAGACAGGTGTACTTCATCGGCATGAAAATCGCCATACCATTCTTGCTGTTAAGTAATCAGACAGAATTAATTACACAAGTTATTTCCTGTAACCTGTAACCTGTCCCCTATCTCTACATAAGAATTTAATTGTGTCCAACTACTTACTTATTGGCTCCTGAAGTTGGATAAATCTGATTTAACAGTTGGGTGATGGCTTCTCCACTACCAGAATTGACTACACTTAGGTTTAAAGGTGGTTGAGTGATAAATTGAGCGTAGGCAGGGGTGAGATAAGACTTGTACTCTGGGCGATCGCGCAGATGGGTTTGGAAGAAGGCTAACCCCAAGACATTCATGTATAAGTGGACGCTTTTTCTATCAGGCCCTAGTAATCCTTGTGGTACAGGAATAACTGTTTCACTGGTTGGTACGTCGGATTGTACGGAGAAATGAGTAGCATTTTCAATCACAGCTAAATATTTATCCTGACTAGGTAAATTGGTAAAAGGGCGAATTTGTTCAGGAACGGCTGGAGTAAAGATATCTTGACTTCCCGCTACCATCATCACGGGAACGGAGATTGTCTTCATGCCTTTTTCGCCTAACACAACGCTATTTAAAGGATTCATTACCATAATCGCTTTAATGCGATCGTCTTTGATGGGGTAGTTTTCCGGTTTGAGGTCGATAGCCCGACATTGGAGAAAGGTGGAGATATTCAGGGAACGATTGGGGTTACATTCTTGACGAATTTTAGCAAAATCTAAGGTTCCTCCTGCTAACGCCAGAGCCGTGTAACCGCCAAGTGAATGTCCAATCAAACCAACTTGTTGCAAGTTTAATTTATCTTTAAATCTAGAGTCAGTTTGAGAAAGACCCTGGAGTTCATCTAAGAGGTATTTGATATCTAAAGGACGGTCAATTAATTCTGTAGGTTGAGGAGGACTAGCAATCCCAGTTAAAAATTGTTTAAATTGCTGAGAATTAGCGACAGGATGATCAAGAGCCGCAACAACAAAGCCATAGGATGCTAAGTGTTGGGCTAGGTAAACAAAACTATGGCGATCTTCTGCTAAACCATGAGAAATGACAATGACTGGTGCTGGTGCTGATATTGATTGGGGTAAGTAAATATCAACATCATATTTTCGTTCTAAAACGATTTTTGAGCGTCCGTCACGAGAGCGATCGTGTAAGTTTAAGGTGATTTTTGTGATATTAAATTCGCCGGATTTGCGAATATCTGGTTTTTGGGCAAAGTCTATTGCTGGGGAATTGGCAGCTTCTTGAGTTGCTAGTTGTTGAATTTTGGCAATTACTATATCTCTTTTTTGCAGTAGCTCAGACAACTGTCCCATTGTCTCTATCGTTTCCGATAAATTCAGCCGAATACTAGGACTAGAATAATGTTTGACGATATTAATTAAAGTTAATCCTTCTGGGCTGGCTGCCGATAAGATGAGGGCAGAACGTAGAGCATAAAAACCATTTTGTCTATTTTGAGTTTGCAGTAGTTCCCCAAACCTTTGCAGCATTTTTTCACCAATAGGTGAATAGGTAAATTGTGATATAATAGTAGGAGATAGTGAAAATTTTGTGCTGAGAAACTGTCGCAGTTGAGCTAATTGTTCTGGCTTAGTCCGATTTGTATAAAACGCAAAGTCTTTAGTGATTTTGCCTTCATTGACAAATAATTCTAAATCTGATCTAGCAATATCAAAATCACCAAAAGGCGGGTAATTAAACTCAATGCGCTCTGCACTCAATGCAGGAGTAATGAAGGCAAGAGAGGAGATGACACCAAAAAAATAGGCGACAGGTTTTGTCCACATGAGGGATTTATGAGGTTGTAGGTAAATAACTAAATCACGGAAATCGCCGTCAATGCTGCACCTGCGACAATTACAGCTACAGCACCGAGCATCGATAACTTTTGGAGTAATTTGGCACTATTAGGTAAGCGATCTATCCATTGATGAGCATAGACGACAACTAACCCGATCGCTACCAATACTGAGGCCAATCCTAAGCTAAATGCACTAATCAAGATCACACCATAAGCAGTTTGATGTAGAGCGATCGCACTCAACAACAAAACTAATGCTGATGGACAAGGTACAATACCCCCGGCAATACCCAAAGCAATTAACGATTTGGTTGGTGGATGATGGTGGTGATGATGATCATGATGATCATGATGATCATGATGGTGATGATGGTGATGGGTGTGTTCGTGGGCAGAAAGACGTTGATCAAGTAGCCAAAAACCTACTCCACAAACAGTTAGACCACTAAACAAACTGAGAATCGGATAGAGTTTTTCCGGCAAGATGTATTGTGAAGCAACCAAAGCGACAAGTCCCAGGATGAACACTCCCAGAGTATGAGTAATGGTTGTGACTAATCCTAAGATCAAAGCCTGTTGCGGCGTTCCTCTTGCGCCTACAAGATAAGCTGCTACCATTGTTTTACCGTGTCCTGGTGAAAGGGCGTGTCCAGCTCCAAACAGAAAAGCAATGATTAATCCGGTAAATATCAGACTGGGTGTGGGCTGTTGATGAATCAGGATTTTGGTATAAAATTCACCATGTCCAATATGCGCCAGGGCTGGCTTCTCGATGTACAGGATCAAAGCTCCTGATAGCATTAACCAAAGGTAAGGCATCCGTTGACGATGAGATTTATACATATCAATCAGCTAGATAATTTTCGAGGATATCTGCCTACTGCTGCGATATAGCCAGTAACCAATAGCGGCTAAGATTTCATTGATAGTAGCAACGACGACATTAGGATAAATTGTGATCCCAGCAATTACTGGTAAAGGTTCATCAGGCAATGCACTTAAGCTAGTTCCCGGAACTAATAAAGTCGTAAAGAAAAATGGGGCCCAGAACAGTACAGGAACCAAAGTAGCAACAGTAACACTGACATCTGATTCTAGCGATCGCCGCCACAGCAACCACAGAGCAACTACAGATAAACTACTCAGTAACCACAACATCACCACATCATGAAATCGGGCGTGAGGAACCCAAGTGGGGTTAAAAATATGGGTGGCGTTCCAATCAACGGCAACAGAAACCACGGCTGTGTTGACAATCACAACAGACAATAGAATTCGACTCAACTTTTGTTTTGACATATAAGTACCTAAACAAAATTAATTACACATATCGTCTTCCTGTAACCTGTTTCCTCTCTTCACAAATGAATTTAATTTTGTGCGACTACTTAGGGTTTCTCAGCGTTGTAATGCCTTAAGTCCTAAATTAGGAAACAACTGACTAGTGACAGCAAACTGTACCCAAGCAGTTGCTAAAGTTTCGAGGGAACGAGCTACAATTAAATCGCCTGCCTCTACAGCTTGATAACCGCATTCTGCAATCAAACCAGCGACAATTGTTTTAGCCTCAGCATCATCACCACAATAAAAAATGCTGGGGCGATCGCTTCCAAATTTTCTAGATTCGGCAGCCACTACTTCTGCAAAGGTAATGTTAAAGGCTTCCACGACTTTTGCCTTGGGTGCAAACTGCTGAATCATCTCTGCAACAGATGTTTTTAAGTCAGTGGCAATACCAATTGTTTTGCCTGTAAAGTCTGGTTGTAAGCCACTGACACAAGTAATAATGATCTTGCCATCAAGAGAACCTGTAGACTGAAAGACTGCTGCTAAAGAAGGTAGCCAGACAGCCAACATCACGACATCACTTTGGGCAACTGCGACTTCAGGTGTTCCCACTGTGGCATTCTCACCAGCCTCAGCAGCTAGTTGACGCAGTTTGCTCTCATCTCTAGAGTAGGAAAAAATCACATGATGCCCGGCTTTCGCCCAGATTTTACCCAAGCCCCCACCCATATTTCCTGAGCCAACTATGGCAATCTTCATGCGTGATTCCTCTGTTTTCCCATGAGACTCATCGGACAAAGATTACAATGTGCTACTGGAGGAAATATAGATGTTTCTTGCTGAATTTGGCTGAAAATTTTAGATGATTCTTGTCATGGGGCTATTTTCAGCAAAATATCTGGGTGTAACTCCTGTATATTTCTTAAAGTGTTTGGTAAAGTGGCTTTGATCGGCACAACCAACCATCTGAGCGATTTCGGCAATGGTGTATTTTCCTTGTTGCAGTAGTTGTTTAGCTTTTTCCATCCGTTGTTGCAGCACATATTGATAAGGTGAAACACCCATTGAATGCTTAAACAAGCGGCAAAAATGATATTGACTGATGTCAGCAATTTTGGCTAATTCAGTTAGCTGAATTGCTTGCTCCAGATGGCTGTGGATGTAGTTTAATATCTGCTGGAGTTTATGCTTGCCCAAGCCGCCAGGACTATGCTGAATTTTTGGGGGAAACGCACAGTGTTGTCGTAGTAGGTGAATAATTAACACCTGCTTCAGAGATTCTGCATACAGTTGTCCACCTATACCACCCGTGCTTAATTCTGCTTGAAACAAACGAGCGATCGCCTCTATCTGTGGATCATTAGTATTGACTTTAGTCAGTAACTCAACATTGTTTGCCGACAATCCGCCTATTTCTGCGGCCGTTTGCGATAACAATACTGGATCAATCACAAACATCAGCGATTCATCTGTACTTTGCCATGCCCAAATACCTGGTACTTGGGCTGGGCAAATCCAAAATTCTCCTTTATTTTGATTTTTTTCGGAAACTTGCTCACCAATCTGAGTGATTTGCTGTTGATTCCCATCGCTTAACAACAGACATAGTAAATGATGTTGACATCCAGGAAATTCCAACTCATCTGGTGATGAAAGATGGCGATCAATTGTCAACCCTGGTAGTTGAATGGTGATGTGATCGTAAGTGCGTGTTTTCTGCTCCAAAGCATTCATCCCACTACTTCCCAAATCAATTAACAGTTGTTGCATCCAGGAATGGATAGTCGGTATAACCTTTCTCACCTCCACCATAAAAGGTGTGACGATCAGCTGGATTTAACGGCGTATTTAATCGCAGACGTTTTGGTAAATCTGGATTAGCCAGAAACAGGATACCAAAAGAAACTAAGTCAGCATCACCCTTGGCGATCGCTGTATTTCCTGTTTCCCGATCAAATCCGCCATTAGCAATGATAGTCCCGGCATAAAGAGAACGAAATTCAGACACGGGAATCGGCTTACCACCATGTCGGATATCTGCTGCTGATGCTGCCATCAGGTGAAGATATCCTAAGCCAAAATGGTCAAGTGTAGCGATCGCATAGCTAAATATGGCTTCTGGATCAGAGTCACGGATATCGTTAAATGTGTTGCTGGGTGAAAGCTTAATACCGACACGATTTGCCCCCCAAATGCCACACACGGCTTCCGTCACTTCTAACAGAAATCGCGCCCGATTTTCGATAGAACCACCATAGGCATCAGTTCGTTGATTAGTGCCATCTTGGAGAAACTGATCAATGAGATAGCCAAAAGCCCCGTGAATTTCCACACCATCAAATCCGGCAACTAGAGCATTCTTGGCCCCCTGACGAAATTGTTCAACTACATCTAAAATTTCCGCCAGTTCTAAAGCACGGGGGGTGACAAACGGTTGCGAACCTGTATAAGTTGTAGCATTACCAGCAGGAGCGATCGCTGAAGGTGCTACAGGTAATGCGCCATCTGGTTGTAAGGATGGGTGAGAAATGCGTCCTGTATGCCATAGTTGCAAAAAGATGCGTCCGCCTGCACTATGTACGGCATCTGTCACCAACTGCCAGCCAGCAATCTGTTCTGGAGAATGAATTCCTGGTGTGGCAGGATAACCAAAACCCTGGGGTGATATTTGTGAACCTTCCGTGACAATCAGTCCTGCTGTGGCACGTTGAGCGTAATAAGTGGCGTTGAGTGCAGTCGGAACATTACCTTCACCAGCCCGATTCCGCGTCATGGGAGCCATAACAACTCGGTTGGGCAAGTTGTAGGGGCCAAGTTGGACGGGAGAGAATAAATCTGTGCTAGTTAGTTGACTCATATAGGAAATCGATTTGATTACTGAAATAATTTGCGTAGGTAAGGAATAGGCAATAGGCAATAGGCAATAGGCAATAGGTAATAGGTAATAGGCAATAGGCAATAGGTAATAGGCAATAGGTAATAGGTAAGAAGTTCTTTAGGTAAGAAGTTCCTTGACTTCAATTAGTTGCTCTTATGAATCCCCGACTTATTGATTCTGACTCCTGACTTCTGAATTCTTCTTCATTTTGGTGATACAGAAAGACCAAGTGCTTTAGCTACGCCTTCACCGTAGGCTGGATCAGCTTGCCTAAAGTGGGCTAGTTGTCGCTTGATGATAAATGAGGGTACACCTTGCATAGCTGCGGCAATGTTGCGGAATAATCTTTGCTGTTCGTCTTGCGGTAATAAACGAAACAGGTTGCCAGCTTGACTATAATCTTCATTACCATCACGGTGGTTGTAGCGATCGCCATCACCAGAAATTTTTAGTGGTGGTTCTTGGTGTTGAGGATCGGCAACAGGTCCACCAAAGCTGTTTGGTTCGTAATTCACAGCACCTTTAGCGTTATCATCGTGGCGCATCAAACCATCCCGATGATAGGTGTGGGCTTTGGTGGCGTGGGGACAATTCACCGGCAGGCTTTCATAATTGACTCCCAAACGATAGCGATGGGCATCAGTGTAAGACAAAATCCTAGCCTGGAGCATTTTATCGGGACTGAAAGAAATTCCTGGGACTACATTAGAAGGGGCAAAGGCCGATTGTTCTAGTTCGGCAAAGTAGTTTTCTGGATTGCGGTTTAATTCTAAAATACCTACTTCAATTAGAGGATAATCTCTGTGCGGCCAGACTTTAGTCAGGTCAAAAGGATTGTAAGGAGTTTTATCGGCATCCGCTTCTGGCATAATCTGCACCAGGAAACGCCACTGGGGATAGTCACCCCTGGCGATCGCATAAAATAAATCACGTTGGGCGCTTTCTCTGTCTTCCCCGACAATTTGGCTAGCTTCGGCGTTTGTGAGATTCTCAATGCCCTGTAAGGTTTTGAAATGGAATTTTACCCAAAAACGTTCATTTGCTGCATTGATGAAACTGTAGGTATGGCTACCATAACCGTTCATGTGGCGATGTCCTTGGGGCAAACCGCGATCGCTAAACAGAATTGTCACCTGATGTAGACTCTCTGGAGAAAGTGACCAAAAATCCCACATAGCGGTGGGATTACGCAAATTTGTTTGAGGATCGCGCTTTTGAGTGTGAATAAAATCGCTGAATTTCAAAGGATCGCGGACAAAGAAGACAGGGGTATTGTTACCTACCATGTCCCAGTTACCTTCTTCCGTATAAAACTTGACGGCAAATCCCCGCACATCTCGCTCGGCATCTGCTGCACCTCGTTCACCCGCCACTGTCGAAAAACGGGCAATCACCTCGGTTTGTTTGCCAATTTGCGAGAAGAGTTTGGCTTTAGTGTATTGAGTAATATCCTCAGTGACTGTAAAAGTACCATATGCCCCTGAACCTTTAGCATGAACTACCCTTTCGGGAATTCGTTCCCGATTGAAGTGAGCCATTTTCTCGATCAGGTAAAAATCCTGCATCAGTAAAGGGCCACGTGAACCCGCAGTCAATGAATTTTGGTTATCACTGACAGGAATGCCGGCATCAGTCGTCAATATTTCCGGTTCATGTTCTTGACTCATGATCTATCCTCAAATTTTGGTGAGAGTTCTTAAGAGGGTGTTGGAAAAGTTTCAGTAGGTATAAAAATGTCATTCTTCCTGACGCTCCGCGTCAGGAAGAATCTAGGTTTTGTGGCACATACCGAGATGTTTCATTCCGCTACGCTGCATTCAACATGACAAAGAAACAGACTTTTCCAACGTCCTCTAAGATGTGTCAGTACGAATAATTTCTGGGTATGGCTAGGGTTTCTGAAACTGATAAACTCCTTAAGCCTTACAGTTGGGGAGATTTCCCGCTTTAATCAGGGCTTCTAAAAGGCTTTCCACATCGCAGTGATTTTCATAGCGATAACTGTTGATGAAAAACGCAGGTGTACTACTAACACCACTACGCACACCACATTGAAAGTTTTCAGCTACTCGATCAGCATAGATGTGATTTTTCATATCTCGCAGGAATTGGGGAATGTTGAGTCCTAATTGATGGGCGTACTCTACCAAATAACCGTTACCCAGCGTTTTTTGATACTTGAACAGAGTATCGTGCATTTGCCAAAACTTACCTTGAGCCGCAGCTATTTCCGCAGCTTCGGCAGCTTTCTGAGATTGGGGATAAATTTGCGGTTGGGGAAAATGCCGAAAGGCAAAGTATATTTGATGATCTAGTTTTTTTTGAATTTGTTGGATAATCCTGTGAGCTTCGCCACTGTGAGGGCATTGATAATTGCCATACTCAACCAATACTACAGGTGCATTCGTCGCACCTTGAGTATGATCGCGTTCAGAAATCGGTGTAATTAATCTGTTACCATCATTAGTCTGACTCATGGAAAATTACGAATTACGTAGCTTGCTTCCGCGTAGCTGTATTACGAATTACGTAGCTGGCTTCTCGTCTTTGGCGAGTATTACGAATTACGAATTGGTAATTAGATATGGCTTCACTCTATAAAATCAGCCGTATTTTGTCCCTATGCCAAGGTTGAAGTTTTCTATATGGAGAAAAGTGTGTGGTGGTTAGACTATGAGGTGAGGCGATTACCTAGACTTAAGGCTAGGTATGATCTTCAGTGTTACCCAAAATTCTTGTAGAGACGTAGCACTGCTACGTCTCTACTTTTGGCGATGGGTGTACTACTCCAGACTGACAATTCCGCGTTTCAGGGCTGTAATTACGGCTTGGATGCGATCGCTTACGCCCAATTTGCTGAGAATATTATTAACGTGATACTTCACAGTTCCCTCTGATATCTGCAATACTGCACCGATTTCTTGGTTATTCATCCCTGTGGCCATGAGGCGAATCACTTCTAATTCTCGTCCACTTAGTTGTAAAACACCGATGCGCTCGGCTAATTTGGCTCCTACTGATGCGGGAATATATTTCTTACCAGCGTTTACTAAACGAATTGCTGTCAGTAGTTCATCAGGTTCGGCATCTTTCAATAAATAACCCTTGGCTCCTGCTTTTAATCCTCGATAGATGTCTTCATCACCGTCGTAGGTAGTCAGGACGATAATTCGGGAATTGGCAAACTCACCACAGATAGCAGTAATAGCGGCGACTCCATCCATCTCCGGCATCCGTAAATCCATCAGTGTGACATCGGGTTGATGTTGACGAAATGCCACAACAGCTTCGTACCCATTACAAACCTGACCGACAACAGCCATATCCGGTTCCCTATCTATCATCGCCGCCAAACCCTGACGAACGACGGGATGATCATCAACAATCAGGATGTGGATGGGATTTTTCTGAGTCATGGCTTAGATGCGGTTGATTAAGATTGTGATTTCCGTTCCCTGTCCTGGGATACTTTGGATTGTCAAGTGTGCGCCGATGCGATCGCAACGTTCTTTGATGCCAATCAAGCCAAAACCTTTGACAATCGACAAACTATCTGGATCAAATCCCTCTCCGTTATCTTTGATTTGCATGAGCAATTGTGTCGGTTCATACACCAGTTCCAGCTTAATTTCTCTAGCAGATGCGTGTTTGATCGCGTTTGTCAAGGCTTCTTGCCCAATACGCAGCAAGTTATTCTCTATCTCCACTGATAAGGGATATACCTGACCAATGACATTACAGATTGTCTGTGTATCAATTGATGCAGACATTTGAGCCGCTAGGCGGTTCAAAGCTTTAGACAAATTGCTAGTTTCTAAAATTTGTGGACGCAAAGCATTGACAGAACGCCGTGCTTCTGATAAACCTTCACGAGCGAGATCCCGCGCCTGGGTGATGTGTGCTTGCACCTCTGCCAATTCATTAGGCACGATCCGCAGAGCCGCACCCAACTGCACAATCACACCAGTGAAAGCTTGGGCTAGGGTATCATGAATTTCTCGTGCCATGCGGTTACGTTCTTCTAAAATCGCAGCTTGACGACTATTTTCGGCTAAATGGGTTAAATGAAGTGCTAAGGTTGCTTGCTGTGCCAAGGCCATGATTAATTCGATGTTTTGCGGTAAGCTCGTCCTGGGTTCTCGGAAACACAAACCAATAAATCCCAAGGGGCGAGAACCCAAAATCAAAGGCACGCGGACAATAGAACGATGTCCTTGACGACGATGCCATCTCACTCCGTAGTCAACCTCTTGTTCGCGCCAATGATCCAAATTAAAGAAAATTGCCTCACCTCGAAAGAGGGCTGCTTTCCAGACTGACACAATACTGCCCTTAATCGGTACTCGAAATGGTTCTAGTTCGGGAGTAGTTTTGATGGGAAGCACCTGTCCTTGTCGCACATATCGTTTCATCAGCTTTGTATTGGTAGATTCATCGTAGAGAAACAAGGCTGCTGCATAGGATTTGGATTGGGCAGAGGCTTCTAGAAGAATATGTTCCCAAAATGTTTCTAAGTTGGGTTCATCTGCTAGGCGATTAACACAGCCTCGTAGTGATTCATTGGCTCTGACAAGTTCAGCAATCTGCTTTTTTGCAGCTTTTTCTTGTTCTTTGAGGATAGCGGCTTGTTTTGCTTGTTCTGCTAACTGGGTTAATTGAATTGCCAGTGTTGCTTGATGTGCTAAGGCTTGTGCCAGTTCAAATTCTTCTGGGTTCAAGGTGGCTTTTTGGGTGAATGCCAATCCCAAAAAGCCTATAGCGGTATCACCCAGCATCAGAGGGATGCACATCGCTGTCTGATGTCCTTGTTGGCGATGCCAGACTAAAGCTTGTGGCCAGTGTTCGGGATGGGCATTGTCCCAAATGGGAAATTCTAGTGGTTGTTTTGTTTGTACCAAGATTTCCCAACCCTTAGTAATATCTGCGGGAATTGGTTCTAGAAATGGTTCAATATTTTGTAGCTGATCTTTGGGTAGTACCTGATCTTTCTCTGAACCCAAATGTAAACGCAGCGTATGGGTGGTAGGATCGTAAAGGAAGAGATGCGATCGCTCGGCATTCAGTTGACGTTTGATTTCGAGGATGACGTGACTGAGAAAACTATCTAGTTCGGAGTCTGCGGCTAGGCGATCAAGGCTATTTTTGAGGGCTGTATTGGCCTTAGATAGTTCGGCAACTCGTTCTTCCGCCGTTCTGGCGCGTTCGGCAATGAGGCGTTCAACTAATTGTTTACGGTGCAAGGCAGCGCCAATGCCCTCAGCCGCAGTGGTAAGTACGTCAATCTCCTGCTGACTCCAGTGCCGGGGGGCAAGACAATCATCAAAGGTGACAGCACCGATGTAATGCCCAGCGATAAATAATGGTACACCCCCAGAAGATTTGATATCAAGGGACTCAAACTGGACTCTGATGACATCAGGGAAGTGATCAACCGTCCGCCAAATCGAACGACCTGCATACAGTTCTGTTAGCATCATCTCGACATCATCGTTGTCAATGATGGCCATCGTCGGATGATTGATTTGGGGGACAATGCCCTCAGCTACCCACTCATAGGTGACACAGTGCTGTAATTTTTGTGTGGCTGGATTTTGCTGTTCTAGAAGGAGTTGGACACGACTGATATTTGCTACTTCGCCGATCGCTTGCAAGGCAGTAGGAATTGCTACATCAATATCTGCGGTTTCTAACAGGTTTTTTGTGACTTGAGCCACGACAGACAGTAGGCGATCGCGTTGTTGCAATTCTTCATTGACTCTTGCCAGTTCGGCTGTACGTTTTTGTTCGGTTTGCTGAATCCGTTGACGCTGAATGGCGCTACCGATACAAGCGGCTACAGTTTTGAGTAAGGCTAGTTCAGCCAATCCCCGCCGCTTTTCCTCTCGACAGTCATCAAAACCAAATGCTCCCCAGCACTGACCTTCGACAAAAATCGGGACGACGTGTAATACTTTGACACCAAGAGCCGCTTGTCCACTGCGAAACGGCTCTGGCATTGCTGCTAGGGGATAGCTAATACTTTTACCCTGGCACATCTGCTCATACCACTCGGCAATTCCCCCTGTTTCATAAATGCCTTGGGACTGCTGGGGATGGCTCATTTGGGCAACAGTATGAGGTGAATTCCATTCGTATAAAATCTTCCAGCAGTGTAGGGGTGCAGATGGATGAGGAAAATTCTCAATTACAGCAACGCGATCGCAATCTAAACTTTCCCCAATCATTTTTAGTGCAGTATTCACTGCTTCATCAAAGTTTTCTATCGCCAGAAAAGCATTAGCAGCTGTTGCGGTTGCTTCTAAAATGCGATCGCCTACGATGTCATGATTTTCTCGCAATTGGTTTGGTGCTGCAACCTGTTCTTGTTCAGCACGCAGCCAAATTTGCTGTGATTCTCCTGGTTGTGTTGTGTCGGCGTTAGTACACTTAGCACCCACCACAAATCCATCCTCAATGATGCTGACTGGGCTTGAGCCACGACAATTGGCTAATTAGGGTTAATTTACCACTTTAAGTATGAAGCTTCAATTCCCTGCTCTCTCCTGATTTTGCTGTCTTTTTCAAACCAGGCAATGACTTGTTGTGATGTCAAGTCTTCAATTGCCACACCATATTCTTGAGCAATATGTCGTAAGAGTTTCAGTGAAGAAATGGTCAATCTGGTTAAAAATTTTTCTGGGGAAGACAAAAGCGCCCCATCGACTTGGGCTGATTCTTCTAAGGAGAGAAATTGGGTTGATGGTTTTTGTGATGGTAAATCCATAAATTTGGATATTAAACGTTAGTTTTGCATAATGATCTGTGGAGTTATCCGTAAATTACTTTACCAATCTGTGATTACTAATGATTTAAATTAATTATGATATGGGAATACTAGTTGATTTGTGTTGGCGTAGCCTGTACTCACACAAAAAACTCCATACCCATCCAAATTACTTCTTCCCTATCCCCTGTCACCTATCCCCTGTCCCCTGTCACCTATCCCCTGTCACCTCTCCCCTATTTGCGCGCTTGCATTAAATAACAGCAACGATGTTCGCCGTTGATTAACCATTGGGTACGCTCGACGGTACAATCTGGTAAGACGGCGGCAAACATTTCTAATTCATGACCGCAAATGCTGGGGAAGGACTCAGCTACATTGGCAATAGCACAGTTATGCTCCATAAAGATAAACCGTTCTGCCTCGGTGGAGTCGGGATCTACAGGGTGATATTCTGCCATGAAACCTTCCGATTTTCGCAGTTTTACTAGATTGGCTACCCGTTCTTGGAGTGAACCGTTGCCGAGGCGATCGCGGTATTCTTGAGCTTTGCGCTCCCACTGTTTTTGTAAAATAGATGTAAATTGATCGTGTCCCACGGTTTCGGCTAAAGTGTCTAGTAGGGAAACAGCAAAATCACCGTGGCGATCGCTGGCTGTATTCTGTAGGCGATGCCGTCCTTGGCGACTTAATTGATAGACGTGCTGTGGTCGCCCCATCCCCCCTTGCACAGTATTGTTATATACCACAAATTCCTCCGCCTCCAAATCCTTAAGATGGCGGCGGATGGCTTGGGGACTGACTTCTAAAATAGTAGCTAGGTCAAAGGCTGTTGCCTGTGAATGTTTTAAGAGATACTCTAAAATCTCTTGCTTAGTCGAGGACTGCTGGGTAGTCGCCATCTTCTCTACGAAACGCTCCGCGAAAGTCCAAAAAAATTTTTGAGAAAATTTGACTTTGACAACATTGTTGTTGTTAATCTAGCGTAAAATGAAGATACATTAAACAACTTCTATGTTGTTTTACTCTCCATAACCATTCTAACAGCCGTGTCACCACTCAGTAATACGAGATGAGAATCGGCTAGACAAAGAGCCTGTCTCCCATCCTAAAGAGATTCAGCACCGAACACGAGAGAACACTACCGATGAGTGCCACTGTTAAAACCCTAGTCAACCAACCCTACAAGTACGGCTTTGTCACCGATATTGAAGCCGACACTATCCCGCGTGGACTAAGTGAGGACGTTGTCCGCCTAATCTCCGCCAAAAAGAACGAACCGGAGTTTATGCTAGAATTTCGCCTCAGAGCTTACCGCCAGTGGCAAAAAATGACGGAACCAACCTGGCCTAGCGTTAAGTATCCGCCGATAGACTACCAGGATATCATCTATTATTCAGCACCAAAACAAAAAAAAGCCAAGCTCAACAGCTTAGATGAAGTTGATCCCACCCTCCTAGAAACTTTTGAGAAGTTGGGTATCTCTCTATCAGAGCAAAAACGTCTAGCCAATGTGGCAGTAGATGCGATTTTCGATAGCGTTTCTGTCGCTACTACTTTTAAAGAGAAGCTAGCTCAAGATGGTGTGATTTTCTGCTCGATTTCGGAAGCACTACAAGAACATCCTGAACTCGTCAAGAAATATCTGGGTAGTGTTGTACCCATTGCTGATAACTATTTTGCTGCCCTCAACGCGGCTGTATTTAGTGACGGTTCCTTTGTCTACATTCCCAAAGGGGTGAAATGTCCGATGGAACTGTCTACCTACTTCCGCATCAACTCTGGTGATACGGGACAGTTTGAGCGTACTTTGATTGTGGCTGAGGAAGGTAGCTACGTTTCTTATCTGGAAGGTTGCACCGCGCCGATGTACGATAGCAACCAACTCCACGCGGCGGTGGTGGAACTTGTTGCCCTTGACAATGCTGAGATTAAATACTCCACAGTCCAGAACTGGTATGCTGGCGATGTTAACGGCAAAGGTGGGATTTACAACTTCGTTACCAAGCGCGGTTTGTGTCAAGGTGTCAATTCTAAAATTTCCTGGACACAAGTAGAAACTGGTTCCGCTATTACTTGGAAGTATCCCAGTTGCGTGTTGGTGGGTGATAACTCTGTTGGGGAATTTTACTCGGTGGCGCTGACAAATAATATGCAGCAAGCTGACACCGGCACGAAAATGATTCATATCGGCAAGAACACCCGCAGCACAATTATTTCTAAAGGTATCTCCGCAGGTAAATCTAGTAATAGTTACCGGGGTTTGGTGAAAATCAATCCCAAGGCTGAAGGCGCACGTAACTATTCTCAATGTGACTCGATGTTAATTGGGGACAATGCCCACGCTAACACTTTCCCCTATATTCAAGTGCAGAATAACACAGGGAAGGTAGAACATGAAGCGTCTACTTCTAAAATTGGGGAAGATCAGTTATTTTACTTTGCTCAACGGGGCATTTCTTCTGAAGACGCTATTTCGATGATGATTAGTGGCTTTTGTAAGGATGTCTTTAATCAGCTACCGATGGAGTTTGCGGTGGAGGCTGATAAGTTGTTGAGTTTGAAGTTGGAAGGTAGTGTGGGTTAACTTCTGTGGGAAATTTTTTCAACGCAGAGGGGCGCGGAGGTACGCGCAGAGGTACGCAGAGAAGAGAGAGAAGAGAGAGAAGAGAGAGAACATGATTATTGAAAATAGTCCGGTTGTGTTGTCAGTGAAAAATCTGACGGCGGAAGTTGATGGTACGCCAATTCTCAAGGGTGTGAATCTTGAGGTGCGCTACGGTGAAGTTCATGCGATTATGGGGCCGAATGGTTCTGGGAAGAGTACGTTCTCTAAGGTGTTGGCGGGACATCCGGCTTATAGGGTGACTGGTGGTGAGGTGATTTTCCAGGGTGAGGATTTGTTGGCGTTGTCACCAGAGGAACGGGCTAGAACTGGTGTGTTTTTGGCGTTTCAATATCCTTTAGAAATTCCTGGTGTGAGTAATTTGGATTTTTTGCGGGTGGCTTATAATTCTCGTCGCAAAGCGCAAGGTTTGGAAGAAATTGACGCTTTTGATTTTGATGATTTGATTGAGGAAAGGTTGGAAGTGGTGAAGATGAACGCTGCTTTCCTCAACCGGAGTGTGAATGAAGGGTTCTCTGGTGGTGAGAAGAAGCGCAACGAGATTTTGCAAATGGCACTGCTGGAACCGAAGTTGGCAATTTTGGATGAGACAGATTCTGGTTTAGATATTGATGCCCTGAAGATTGTAGCTCATGGGGTGAATCAACTGACTAGTTCTGAGAATGCCACGATTATGATTACTCACTACCAACGGTTACTTGATTATATTATCCCCGACTTTGTTCATGTGATGGCACGGGGGCAAATCATTACTAGTGGTGGTAAGGAATTGGCACTAGAGTTGGAATCTCGCGGTTATGACTGGCTGTTAGAAGATGCGGCGCTTGAGGTGGGTGTGTAATGACGATGCAAGTTTCTCCTAGTGCAGTTCCTAACTCGGATGCGGTGAGTTTGACTTCAGCTTTGTTAGATAGGGATGCTGATTTAGTTGGGTTGTTAAATCAGGTAAGCACACCAGTAACAGAAGGGTGGTTGCAGGAAATCCGCAATAGTGCAGCTAATTGGGTGCGTCATTCCACTATCCCTAGCACCCGTGAGGAAGAATGGCGATTTACCGATTTATCACAATTGCGGCGTGTGGAATTTCATCGTCCGGTGGAAACGTGGCGTGATGGTGTGGAAACGTTGGGTGATGGTGTGGAAACGTCGGTACGGTTGGTGTTTGTCAATGGTGTTTATGCACCGACATTATCCACAACCTCCGATTTACCTGCGGGTGTAATTGTCGGTAATTTACTAGATTTACCCATCACAGAACAAGAGCGTGTACAAAAATATCTAGCACAATCTGAGGGCGCACTAGAGGTATTTACCGCACTCAATACGGCGGGAATATCTGATGTGGCTGTGGTGTTGGTGGCGAAGAATGTCGTTGTGGAAACGCCAATACATTTATTATTTATCTCCCTTGCTAGTGACACCGCGACCATTTCCCAACCCCGATGTTTAGTGGTGGCTGAAGGTGGTTCCCAAGTGAGTTTGGTTGAGGAATATGTCACCCCGGATGAAGCAGGGGTTTACCTCACCAACGCAGTTACGGAAATTGCGATCGCTGACAATGCCCAAGTGATGCACACTAGAGTTGAGAGGGAAAGTACACAGGCTTTCCACATTGGCAAAACTGCGGTGACGCAAGCACGTTACAGTCGCTATACTTGTCACGCCATTAGTTTAGGTGGGAAGTTATCACGCCATAATTTAGAAATTTTGCAAACTGGTGAGCAAACAGAAACCATACTCAATGGTTTGACGATGGTTGCTGATCAGCAAGTGGCTGATACTCATAGTGCGATCGCTCTCAATCATCCCTATGGTACAACTAAGCAATTGCATAAATGTATTGTCGGCGATCGCGCTCATGCTATCTTCAATGGTAAAGTCTTTGTACCCAAACCAGCCCAG
The DNA here is from genome assembly GCF_013393945.1 of Nostoc sp. TCL26-01. Classification (NCBI taxonomy): domain Bacteria; kingdom Bacillati; phylum Cyanobacteriota; class Cyanophyceae; order Nostocales; family Nostocaceae; genus Nostoc; species Nostoc sp. TCL26-01. Next base: position 4,627,844 of record NZ_CP040297.1, on the reverse strand, counting down.
TTAACAGATGCAGCCCAGTTAAACCGTAACTTGCTGCTATCATCTAAAGCCAGAGTTGACACCAAACCCCAATTAGAAATTACCGCCGATAACGTCAAATGCGCTCACGGTGCAACCGTTAGCCAATTAGAAGACGATGAAATATTCTATCTCCAAAGTCGCGGCATCGATGCCAACGACGCAAGAAAATTATTAGTTAACGCCTTCGCCGCCGAAATCATCAACCAAATCCCCATATCCTCATTACGAGAAATATTACTCAACACCGTCACCACTTTTAAAGCCCTGACCAATGACCAATGACCAATGACCAATGACCAATGACCAATGACCAATGACTTATACACCCACAAAAACCCTAGCAGATAAAGTCCGCGCCGACTTCCCCATATTGCATCAGGAAGTCAACGGCAAAACCTTAGTTTACCTAGATAACGCGGCAACATCCCAAAAACCCTTGTTCGTGTTAAATGCTCTCAGAGATTATTACGAACAATATAACGCTAACGTCCATCGGGGCGCGCATACCCTAAGTGCTAAAGCTACCGATGCCTATGAAGGCGCACGGGATAAAATTGCCAAATTTATCAACGCCGCCTCCCGCCAAGAAATTGTTTACACCCGCAACGCCAGCGAAGCCATTAACCTCGTCGCTTACAGTTGGGGAATGAACAATTTACAACCAGGTGATGAAATTATTCTGTCGGTGATGGAACACCACAGTAATATTGTTCCCTGGCAATTTGTCGCTCAAAAAACAGGTGCAGTCCTCAAATTTGTTGAATTGACACCAGCACAAACCTTTGATTTAGAACAGTTTAAACAACTGATTTCTGACAAAACAAAACTGGTGTCAGTGGTTCATGTTTCTAATACATTGGGTTGTATTAACCCAGTGCAAGAGATTGCTGAGATTACTCACAGATACGGCGCGAAATTCTTAGTTGATGCTTGTCAAAGTGTTCCTCATATGCCTGTCGATGTACAGCAAATTGGCTGTGATTGGTTGGTAGCTTCTGGACATAAAATGTGCGCTCCTACAGGCATAGGTTTCTTGTATGGTAAGTTAGCATTACTAGAAGCAATGCCGCCATTTTTTGGTGGTGGGGAAATGATTGCCGAGGTGTATTTAGATCATTCTACCTATGCCGAATTACCCCATAAATTTGAAGCGGGAACACCTGCCATTGGGGAAGCGATCGCCCTCGGTGCAGCGATCGATTATCTTACTAATATCGGTATGGATAAAATTCATGCCTACGAAGCCGAATTAACAGCTTATTTGTTCCACCAATTAGAGCAAATTCCCCAAATTACGATCTACGGCCCCAAACCAAATGCCGAAGGAGAAGGTAGAGCCGCTTTAGCTGCATTCACCGCCGCCGATGTCCACGCTAACGACTTATCTACATTATTAGATCAAGAAGGTGTAGCCATCCGTTCGGGACATCACTGTACTCAACCATTACATCGTTATTTAGGTTTAGCTGGAACTGCTAGAGCTAGTCTATCCTTCTACAACACCCGCGAGGAAATTGATATTTTCATCAAAGCACTCAAGGAAACCTTAGACTTTTTTGCGGGGATATTTGGTTAAGAGTAGCTAGCAACATCTTTGAGGATGGAACTGGCGAATACTATCTATTCGCCCATCCTACTTAAATTTGCAACAACCCCTCTGGATTCACCGAGAAAAGCGATCGCCTCTGCAAACCTTCGCGGTGTAAAATCTCATTGGCTGCTAACAAACCACTACTCACAGCCCGCTCCATTAAACCGCAAGGGAAAGGCATTTTCACCCAGTCACCAGCAAATAATAAATTAGCAATGTTGGTGCTAGTTTCGGGACGTTCCCCATAACTATGAGGTGGATAACCAGAAAAGTTATGCTGATTCACCAATTCTCGATGCAATAGCTGTGCTGATTTTAACTCAGGAACTATCTCATAGAGTTCATTCTCAAAGGTTGTTAACAACGCTGCTTGGGTGGGAAATTCCTTTTCTTTGTAACAATAAGCGTGTAACTCAACGACACTACCACCAGTCCGTTGTGACCAATCAATAAATTGTTGTTGAATGCGATGATAAAGGGTGATACTGTCAGTTAATTGGTAGCCAGATAAAGAGGTGAAATTGCTTTGCTCCCAGGCAAAATCTCTGTCAAACCAGAAACGACACACTGCAAAAGGATCGGCAATACTAAGTTTTGTAACTTGCGATCGCACAGTTTGATCTACATCACCACTAATATGTTTAAATAATTGTTGTACCCCAGGAACATCGGTAGCAAAAACATAATAATCGGCAGTAATAGTCTGGGCTAAATTAGCATGATTACTTTTAGCTACCAACTGCAACTCATCATCCTGCTTCTGGACAACTTTTAACTTCTGTAAATCACGGTTAGCTGGCCCCTTCAACACTTTCCCATCAGCCGTAAATACAGCTCCATGACAAGGACAATGATATTGACCATCCTCTGCTTTTTTCACAGTACAACCTTGATGGGTACAAGTAAGAGCAATTGCTTCTTTACTACCAACAGGTAAAGCAAATACTTCATCGGCTGCACCAAAATACTCTGTATTTTCCTCAGCCATCACTGAGTTGCGTTGCACCCAAAAAGGCACATTTTCGCTATTACAACCAACATAATATTTTAACCCTTGAATTTTCCCCTCTGCTGCTGTAATTTCGCTGACTGTGACATCAGTAATAATTTTGCCACCACGATTTTGAATTGATTGAGCGACAGGTTGAACTAAACTTGTCCCCATATCATCTTTAGTACCATTAAAAGCTAGTCCTTCTGGGTTACCAAAAAAATAAAAATGGAAGAACTGCATCAATTCCCCCACACTCATTTCATCTGGTGCATTCAAACTAGATTTAGCAAAAGGGAGAAAATATAAGTCATACAAACCTTGAGGAAATTCTGTTTCTACCCAGTCAGCAACAGATATATTATCAAAGCGTTGATAATTCTTTTCTCGCTGAAAACCAGTGATGGCTTGGAAGACTTGCAAGTGTTTAATTTTAGTTAAATTAATTCCCCAATGGAAGCGGTTAGGGGAGGCGATCGCTAAGTCTACAATATTCCAAGGAAAGGCTGAATGACTAGGGCGAAAAACCTCCGGTTGGTATTTGTCACCCCGGTAAAGCACCGAATAAAAATTTAACGATTGAAAATTATCATTTACACCCAGTTCGGCCACGATACTTTTCAAATTATAGTATTGGGGAAAAAAACCATGAAAACCATGTTCCATCATGAAAGTTTCGCCAACAGCTGCTATTTGCCAACTAGCAATTTTGCCGCCGAGTTGGGGAGATTTTTCTAACAGTGTCACAGCAAATCCCCGTTGACTCAATTCATACGCACAAGCCAAACCTGCTAAACCACCGCCAATCACCACAACACTTTTTGCTTGATTCAGTAATCGTGGTAAATTTAAGGTATCTTTTTGAAATACCGTTGGTTTGGGCTTGCTAAACCGAGAGTATCCTGTTACTCCTGCAATTGCACCAATCCCAAAGACTTTTAGCAGCGTGCGACGAGAAATATTAGATGACTCTGGTAAATTAGATAGTAAACTCATACGACAAAATTAACTCTTCACAATCAAATACTGAGGTGAAATGATGGTTATTAGGACTTACGCACCTAACACAAAAATCCTGACAAGGATTTTTCACAGTCAATAGCCTCAAGTTAAAAAACTTGATTTTGGACTGTTGACCGAAAATATGGACGATATGTGCCACTACGTAAGTGCTAATTATAAGTGAGTAGATTTTGGGAGGATTTTCACCTGTTTCTGTAAATACCAAACGGAATTATTTTTGCAGAAACAGAAAAATTGTCAATGGTCTAGCGTTAAATGTGTAATAAATGATATTTGTCGCAAATTTATTTATACTTTGAGCAATTTTTTTATATGGCAATTTTCACTGATTTGTGTTAATAAAAATTGGAAAATTCCCGATTTTTAAAAATCGGAGAGCTGATTGATCATACATATCAACTATTGCTGTTCAAATATATGACTAGTATTTGATTATTGTTGGCGTAGCCTATGCTTACACAAAAAACTCAGTACAAGTCGATGAACTTCTTAGCTATTGCCTATTGCCTATTCCCTATTCCCTACCTACGCAAATGATTTTAGTAATCATATCGGATTCCTATACTAGGCACTTTTATCAAGTTAGCAAAGTCAATTTAGTTTATAGTCATGTGACAAAATTAAATTAATGAAAACTTTAGGTAAATTTATTAACATTGGCGCAACCTTAAGTCCATTGCTGATTGTAGGAGCGATCGCCACCACAGCACAAGCCCAATCAACACCTCTGTCTGAACCCAATGTCAAGCTGAATGTGCAACGTACCAGTGGTAATTGTCCAGCAACAGTTGGTTTGTGGTGGTTGACTTTACCCTACGAAGGCGGTGCAGAACATACAGTAGTCGCCGATACCAGAGCTTTTGCCGATACAGTCAAGTTAATTCCATCTCAGAATAAGCGGTTTGTCGAATTTGTTGCGCCTTTGCGTAGTGACTATGCTTCTTGTACTGGTCAAACCAAAGGGCAAGAATACAACTTTTATCATGTAGAGTTTAAAAATAAACAAGCCCACTTTCGGGTAGATTTACGCAAAATCAACGCTCCCGATCGCCTAATTACTTACAAAACTATAGCAGGTTCTCGTCCTTATGTGCGGTGGGCGATCGCCGATTAAGGGACTTCCAACTAAAAAATATGCTATCGCTTTGGTGAGCAGGGGTGTGAACAGTAAAAGTTTATTAACTGGTAACTGTTCACACCCCTTTCATTTAACGCCGTCTACTACCAAAACCAGTGCTACGACGACCAGTAGAACGACCACTACCAAAACTACTACCGCTAGGACTGCGTCTAGTTGTGCTAGAATTACCAGATGGTCTGAGGTTACTACCACCAAAACCAGAACCAGAAGGACGGTTAGTGGTGCGTGTCCGGACTGGAGAATTACCAGCTGATCTTCTAATAGTCCCTGTACTGCGGAAAGCAGTACGATTTCTCACGGCGGCGGGAGGTGCATTATAACGACTGCGATAGCTAGAAACTGCTTGATCATAACTGCTACCATAGCCACCGAAGCCACTCAAACCAATTCCCGGTTGATAGACAGGTGGTACATAGTACTGGGGTCTAAATAATAAGCTACCAAGTGCCTGACCCGCAATCCCACCAGCCACAGAAGCAGCGAAAGGTGTCCAGAAGTTGCTTTCCTGACGAACTACCACCGTTTCTTGTCGTCCTGTTTGGGGATTAGTTCTGTTTTCCGTCACGTTATGGACATATTCAATTTTAAAATCTTCTGTCAGGTACAGCACTGGTTGTCCATTGTCTACCTTTAGATAAGATTTTTTACCTTCTTTGATTTCCTCATCCGTCAGCCTAGCCATTTGTAAATTTTCGGTAGTAAAAGTTGGCGGCTGACTGTTGAGTAGAAATAACGTGTATTCCCCATTAGCATCATCATAAGTGGCCTGCTGTACTTGATACTGACCATCATTGAGTTTGGTAGTCGCAGAGGTTTCGCTCACATTCCTATTTGCGGAATTAGTTTGCTCACCTCCGCCACAGCCAAAAGTTGTGACGCACAAACTCAAGGCGAGGACAATCACTGTAAACTTACGTAGTATTGACATGATCATGGCACTATATTCTTATTTTCGAGCTTAACAGTTCTCTTGTGGGTGATAAGTACGGACAACCCTACAAGTTACAAAGGTATCAATTCTGGATAATATTGCAAGAGCTGATCATTTGTCAGTTCATCTCCTAACCTTGCCGGTGAGAAATGCACTTGCACAGCCCTCAGCTTGTGATTGTAATGTAAACTAATTAAGGCTCTTAACCCGCCTTTCAATTCTTGAATATTTGCCAAATCAGTTTCTAAATCTGGAACTTCCCCTTCATAGGCGACGGTAATCATCACCACAATGTTACGTGTTGTAGGTAGAGAAAGAGGCTGATTGACATCCGCAGGATCTAACTCCAAATCAGCACCATATCTTTCGGCGGAATCATTAAATAAAGTGTTAACATAATCTCCTGCTTCGCCTTCACTCCAAAACACATCACCTTCATTAGCAGCAGAGAGCCAATATTCATCATAGCGCAGCAGAGTTTCACAAAGTTCTACCAAACCTTCCCCTAAAACTTGCAAGTCCCCTTCTACATCGATCGCCTCTCTGGCTACCCGATTTAATTCTCCCAAAATGGGGGAAATTTCTGATCCAGCTAAATGGATAAATAACCGACAGACTACATAACGAGTCCGACCAATCATTTTGTTAAAGGTATCTCGCATTTTTGCCTCCGAGCAGTTTATCACTACAACTCTGAATATGATGCTACTAAATTACGTGTCGATTATTCATCTAGATAATGGAAACTGTTGATAAAATCTATAGTTGTATTTAATGGAGATAATAAGGAAGTAGCAGATTCACTAGATATATTAGCTAAAACTTTTACATCTTTCTGGGCAGAATTAATAAATTGTTTACCAAATCTGGGGTTATGATAAACAGTCAAAACCTGAGCGCTGGAATTGGTTAGGATTGTTTGAGTGGGAGCTTGGAAAAAATTGATTTTTGCTGCTAACTCCAAAGTTTTTTTAGTTTGTCTAATTTTTTGTGCCTGATTTATAGCTTGCTCTATTAATATAGTTAATTGCTTCATCCGATGGGGTGTTTTGCTCTCCCACTGAGATAGATTTTCTAAAACCGTTAGTAGATTTTTTTGTGTATTTCCGGCATCTATAAAAGGGAGAATAGCGATAAAAGCTGTAGGAAATAAAGCCGCATCGTTATCTAAGCGAAATGTGAATACAGTCCGCCGCCGACTGATTTCCACACTAGGAGGTTGTTTGAGTAATGGGTATTCTTGAGCAATGTTGTAGTAAGCACCTGCTAAGGCAAAATTAGCTTCTGATTCTAAAGCAGTATCAACAATAATGCAGATAGTTGGCGGTGTTTCATTAAAAAAGTCTTGCGATTCTTGAGCATTAAACTTTTGAATGATTGAGCGATCGCCTGTAGGGCTTAAATCCACCCATTCGCATTTTAAACCCCCAGTTTTTAAACCAAACCGCGAGGTAGAATAAAGTCTCGCTCCGGTTAAAGTAGCACTAGTTAAATCAGCACCTATCCATTCAGCTTTAATTAACTTAGCCTGCATTAAATTCGCATGAACAAAGCTAGCATTAGTTAAATTTGCATTACTCAAATCTGCACCAATTAAACTAGCTCCACTCAATTTGGCTCCACTTAAATCTGCCCAACTCAGATTTGCTCCATTCAAATCTGCCCAACGTAGGTTTGCACCACTCAAATCTGCGCCACTGAGATGAGCATGACGGAGATTTGCTTGCTTGAGTTCAGCATCCCGCAAATTGGCATTACTTAAGTCAGCACGACTCAAATCAGCACTGTTGAGATTCGACATTTCTAAGTTAGCGCCTACCAGAGAAGCACCTTTTAAAATTACTCCCCCTAAATTGGCTTGTCGCAGATTAGCTTGGCGGAGTGTCGCCTCCCGTAAGTCAGCACTGTTAAGATTAGCTTGGCTAAAATCAGCCAGACTCAGTTCAGCCCGGACTAACTCAGCACGTACTAATGAAGCTGCTCGTAATTGAGCGCGACTCAGGTCAGCACGAATTAAATTAGCCACATTCAAGCTAGCATGATTGAGAATCGCATTAGTTAAATTTGCACCACTCAGTCTAGAAACATTGAGTTTGGCATAACTCAAATCAACCTCACTCAAGTTTGCCCCACTCAAGTTAACTATACTCAAATTTGCTTGACTTAGATTTGCCCCACTAAGTTTGATTCCACTCAAGTTTGCTTCCGACAGGTCAACACCACTAAAGTTTCTCACTCCTGCCGTATATTTTTCTAACAATTCCTCGACATTCATAAATGCTAACCCTGAATAATAATTGATTTAGTAGTGAGTGGTGAGTGCTGAATTTGTGCCTAATAAATTGAGAAAATAAGTAACAGATAAACTCACAAAATTAAAAATGCAGATAGGGATTTTAGGATTGGGGTTGATTGGTGGTTCATTGGGTTATGATTTGCGATCGCAAGGTCATCATGTTTTGGGAGTTAGCCGCAAGCAATCTACCTGTGAGACAGCAGTCGCTTTAGGTAGTGTTGATGAAGCATCTGTAGACATGAGCCTGTTAGCAACCACTGAGATTGTATTTATTTGTACACCCATCGGACTTATTATTCCCCAAGCAGAGCAGTTGATTAAGCATCTAGCAAAAGCGACAATCATCACTGATGTGGGTTCAGTGAAAGCTCCGATAGTCGAAGCAATTTCGCCCCTGTGGGAAAACTTTGTCGGTGGACATCCGATGGCGGGAACTACAGATAGTGGTATAGAAGCTGCTCAGAAAAACTTATTTGTAGATAGACCGTATGTATTAACACCAGAACCCACCACACCCCCAACAGCGATCGCCATTGTGGAAGAAATTGTGCGATCGCTAGGTGCTAAAATTTACCATTGTCAGCCCACACAACATGACCAGGCTGTCAGTTGGATTTCCCACTTACCAGTCATGGTTAGTTCCTCATTAATTGCTGCGTGCATCAGTGAACCCGACCCAGAAGTCCTACAACTAGCCCAAAATCTAGCCAGTTCTGGCTTTCGTGATACCAGTCGTGTCGGTGGTGGTAATCCTGAGTTAGGTCTGATGATGGCACAATATAATCGTCAAGCATTGCTAGGATCATTACAACAATATCGCCACCATCTTGATGAATTAATTAACCTAATTGACCAAGCAGATTGGGCAACTTTAGCCACCAAGTTACAAACAACCCAACAAGCACGCCCCGATTTTGTCGAGTAACTTTGTCAACTGATAACTATAGGAATCCGGCTTGATTATTGAACAGACTTGTTTAGGTAGGTAACAGGCGACAGGTAACAGGTGACAGAAAAGAAGGAAATTAGAGGTGTACTGACTTTTTTTGTGTAAGTACAGGCTACGCCAACAGAAATCAAATATGATTCCTATATATTCATTTTCTAGAACCCTATTACCCATTACCCATTACCCATTACCCATTACCCATTACCTATCACCTATCACCTGTTACCTATTACCTATTACTTATTTAGGAATAACACTCCTCATACCACTTTTACTAGAGACAGTATCACCTTGGTAACGAGGGATAATGTGAATACTGGCGTGCATAATATTTTGCCCGGCGGCTCGATGAATATTCATCCCGACATTAAAGCCTTCAGGCGCAAATTCTGTTTTGAGAAGTTCTTGTACTTTATTCACCATCAACCAACAAGCAGATTGTTCTTTAAAAGGTAGTTCAAAATAATTACTAACATGACGTTTAGGAATCACTAAAACGTGCCCTTTACTGACAGGATAGCCATCAAAAATAGCATAAGCAGTTGCGGATTCAGTCAATAGTTTCAGACTTTTGCGAGGATTGCAAAATATACAATAATTAGATGAATTACGCTGATAATTATAATGAATATATTTATATATTTCCCGATTATCATCTAAATAAATAGATGGGAATGGTAGTTTGACAATACATTGATATGTCGGTTTTTTGTGAACATAATGTTCTCTAAAACCTTCTTTTTTAATATCTCTCCTGACAACATAATAAGCTTTGCCCCCTGGTTTTAATAAGTGTGATACTGCCATCAACACATTAGCTTGTTCTTCAGGAAACAAAACATTTAAAACATAAGAACAAATAATTGTATCAAATCGTTGATGAGGATATTGAGGAAAATAATAAGGGTCATAGCCTGTGATATCATAACCTCTTTGCTGCAAAAGCTTGACATCATTTCCAAAGCCACAACCAAAATCTAAGACTGTCCCTTGAAGTAGGTTTTGAGTTAATAAAAACTGTACCGGAAATGATAGGTAAGTTCTTTCTATTGCTGTCAGATGACTAAATTGATTTTTGTCCTGTTTCATGGAATGGAGATGTTTATTTTCTCCTGAATTTAGAGGCTAGGAAATGAAGAGGAGAGATTTTGATGTGTGGTTTTGGATTTTTTTAACCGCAGAGGAACACGGAGGTAAGCGCAGAGGGATGCAGAGTGTTTATTGTGTTAATTCGCTATGAATTAGTCTAGATTTCTCTGCTTCAGTAAATGGTTTACCAAACATACCTTGCAAATATTCTGGTGTTAGGCTATTGTGCCATTTCCATAAATGATTCATGACAGAGGTGAAGGTGAAAATGAGTGTTGCTTGATTATTTAAAGACCAAGCTTGCCATTGCAGTGTCTCCATCATCCGCCGGAGAGTGCGAATTAAACTGTTGCGTTGATAGTTTTGCGATCGCGTTTTGATCAGTGTCTTGCCTACTTTTATCGCAGAGGTATCGGGAAAAGCCCAGACACCAAAACCCCAGAATTTAGTCATGTGGTTGATTTCATCCTGAAGCAATTCCTCCAGCACATTTTGCAGTTCCCCAGTAGTGTGAGCCATGAGCCAGAGATACAGGCAAGCAGCACCATATTCAGTGGCTACACGGTGTAAACCATGACGATATAAATCATCACAAGCATCATCAGTGGGTAAATAACCTCTGATAGTACGCATTTTTGGGGTGACTTTCTCGCCAGTTAACTGGGTATAGATTTTCACTAATGCAGGCGTGTGTTGACGTTCTTCTTTCTCCCATAAGCCAATTTCTTGGAGGTTGTCATCTTTGTCAACAGTCCCACCGACAAAACGAGCCATTGGTAGATGCAATTTTTCTAAATACTGGCGGCTGGTTTGGGTATAACCCCGAATGGGTGCTTCTGTATCCAGTGCGCCTACGAGAATTGCTAGAAATACCTCTGGCTCAACAGCAATGATTTGATGACGATTAATTGCTTGCCAATCGATATGTTTCCAAGGGCGGGGTTGAGGATTTTGGAATTGTAATTGTAAATCTTGTAATCGCTCGTTTAGTATTTCTACTGTGAGATAACTATCTATCAGAGAACTAATGCGGCGCTGTGTCTGAAAATAGCCAGGATGAGGATAGTTGTCACCTGCTAAATCTTTGACAATTGGGCTGACGGCATTAAGCATATTTTTTGACATTAATCTCTGTCTGTGCGTCCAATAGCTTAAGCGATCGCACCCAAAATTGTCAGTGTACTAATTCATAATTCGTTATAAATCAATAAGCTTCAGTGAAAACGCTCTCATTTCACTTCGGCTTGACTACCAATACTGAACAGCCAGACTCCTCCACTACCTGATTACTGACTGAACCCAAAACTATTCGCTTCATCCCAGTTAAACCACGACTGCCAATAATAATCAAATCGGCTTTATGAATATTAGCCAGACGAATAATCTCCTCCGCCGGATCACCAGTCACTAATTCTAGTTCTGTGGTAACCGATAACTGCTCTTGGTAAGATTGCAGTTGTTTTTCCATTTGAAAATAAGAATAAGTTGTAGATTCTGGATGGGGACGATCAGCTGGTAGTTCCATTTCACTGTCATTTGTAGGAAAAACATGACACAGAATAGCTTTACTGTCCGCAGACAAAACCAAATCATCCAAAGTTTCCATGACTCGTGGTGCAATTTCCGAACCGTCTAAAGCTACCAAAATAGTTTTTACCATTGCTGTTTTCTCCTCAAGCTTAGACCCCTGATTAAATAATTTGTCGTTCGTCATACTCGCCTTCATGCAAGAAGCAAGCTACGTATTTTGTAATTAATGCTACAAGAAACTAAATTTATCGAAAAATCATGGGTTTTTATTGTTTTGAGTTTCTCTTACTTTAAGTGTCGGTGATGGTTACGAATTATTTAGTTATAAGTAGTTGGACACAATTAAATTCTTATGTAGAGATAGGGAACAGGTTACAGGTTACAGGTTACAGGAAATAACTTGTGTAATTAATTCTGTCTGATTACTTATCTTTAGACATAAATTACCTAGTTCCAAGCCTTCCTATAAGGTATTACGTAGCTTGCTTCCGCGTAGCGGTATTACGAATTACGTAGGCGCAAGCCTACTCTCCGAGAAAGCCTTACGGCTAACCCGTAGGGTATTACGAATTACGTAGCTTGCTTCTCGCCCTTGGCGAGTATTACGAATTCCGAATTACAAATTCCCCTCATCTTGCTGAACACGACGACGAACTGAATCAGCGTGAGAAGGTAAACCCTCGGCCGTGGCGAGTGTGTCAATTGCACCTGCAACTTTGTTGAGAGCTACTTGTGAGTATTGGATAATACTAGAATGCTTGAGGAAGGTTTCTACTCCCAAAGGTGAGGCATAACGAGCTGCACCAGACGTAGGCAGGTTATGATTGGGGCCAGCTAAATAGTATCCCACCGCTTCCGGTGTGGAATAACCCAAAAATATCGCTCCAGCATTGCGGATGTTGGGTAAAATTGCCCAAGGATCTTTAACTTCTAATTCTAGATGTTCTGGGGCAAACTCATTTGATAATTTTATAGCTGTTTCTAGAGATTCAACAACGACAATTAAGCCGTTATGGGCGATCGCTTTTTCTGTATCTATCCTTCTGGGATGATCTACCAACTGCCTTTCTACCGATAATTGCACATTTTTGGCTAAAGCCGGATCAGTAGTTAACAAAATTGCTGCCGCTAATGGATGATGTTCAGCTTGTGCTAGTAAATCAGTTGCCACATGAACGGGATTTGCCCCTTCATCAGCAATAATTAATACCTCACTAGGGCCAGCTAAAGCATCAATACCGACCGTACCATAGACTAATTTTTTTGCCAAAGTCACATAGATATTACCAGGCCCAGTAATTATATCTACTTTGGGAATCGTTTCTGTACCGTACGCTAAAGCAGCGATCGCTTGCGCTCCCCCCACTCGATAAATTTCCTGTACTCCAGCTTCTTGTGCTGCTACTAAAACTGCCGCATGAATTGTTTTCTCGTTTCTTGGTGGTGTCACCATGACTACACGGGGTACACCTGCCACCTTTGCCGGAATCGCGTTCATCAAGACTGTACTGGGATAGGCTGCACGACCACCAGGGATATACAAACCTGCACGATCTACAGGTGTGTAGCGTTTGCCCAACACAACATCATCATCACCAAATTGTACCCAACTTTTGGGGACTCGCTGACGATGAAACGCTTCAATTTGGCGGCAAGCTAGCTGAATCGCCCCCAGCAGTTCTTGTGATACCTGTTGGTAGGCTACGTCTAGTTCTGAGCCTGTGACACGCAGTTCTTCAGCTTTAAGCAGCTGATGATCAAATTCAGATGTATAATGCAATACAGCTTTGTCGCCTTGGCGTTTTACTGCTTGCAACACTTCTCGCACCGTTGCTTCTTTATGAAGCACCTGTTCGTCCTGAGTGCGATCGCAGATCCTTTGTAGTTCTGCTTTCACGTCTACCTGCTGAGTAATGATTCGCAGCATGGAGTAAGCACAATGCCAAAATTTTAGAATATACCTGCCTGAGAATTATTTCTGCTCTTTACCCAAAGGATGCCAAGCTAAATCTAATTCTCCTCTCTAGCTTAACCTGGATTTTTTTGATACTCTCAAGGCATCCAACACTTGAGTTGCTTGATTCCCTGACTCAAATGACTGGTAACGGCTCATCGGTCATAGGTAATGGTGAATAATTTTCTCTTAATTACCTATTACCAATTACCCTTTACCAGCGACTATAATAATTAGCAACTTGGGTAAGTAGTAAAATTTGAGTATGGCTTTCGCTTGTTTTTATACTTTCGTGCAGAAACACAACAAATTGAGTTTCTACATACTACTTAGCTTTTAAAACCCAGATATCCATTCTTTTCGTTTAGAGACTTGACTAAACGAGTGGTAGTTTTACTATTCGGTCAGGTCTTGCCAATTAGGAGCGTACTTTATTTTAAACTGTTTTCTCAGGTTTAACTAGTTATTGGTCATTGGTCATTAGTCATTAGTCATTAGTCAATGGTCAATAGTCATTGGTCATTGGTCAACAGTTAAAATTATTTTCCCCTTGTCCCCTTGTCCCCCACTCCCACACTCTTTACTCAGCACTCATCACTCCCTCACTCCCTCACTCCTTCCTGAATTACATAGTCCCCAATCCCCAATCCCCAATCCCATAGCATTGATGCTGAAATTTTTCTGGATAATTTTTTCCTAAACTTCAACATTGGCAAAATAAATGCTATATTAGTAAGCCTAGTAGTGTGTGTACACATAATTTTCTTTTTGGAATAGACTGTGGCCAATAATAAGTCAGCTCTTAAACGCGCCAAAATCGCAGAACGCAATCGGCTGCGTAACAAAACCTACAAATCAGCAGTTAAGACGCTGATTAAAAATTACCTGAAAGCTGTAGAAGTTCATGCAACTAATCCTACCGCAGAATCACAGGAGGAAGTGCAAACACGTCTAGCTGCGGCTTACAGCAAAATTGACAAAGCCGTCAAGCGTGGTGTACTCCATCCCAACAATGGGGCGAGAAAAAAATCCAGATTGTCCCACAAACTCAAGCCTCTGACCCAAACAGCTTAGTAGTCCAAAAGTCAAAAGTCAAAAGTCAAGAGTAACAACTATTGACTATTAACTTTTGACCACTGACTCTGATGGAAAAATGCAGCTGATTGACACCCACGTACACATCAACTTTGATACCTTTAGTCCAGATTTGGCAGCAGTGCGATCGCGTTGGCAACAAGCCGGGGTTGTACACCTCGTACATTCTTGTGTAGAGCCAGCAGAGTTTTCTAGTATCCAAGCCATCGCTCATCAGTTTCCGGAAGTGAGTTTTGCTGTAGGGTTGCATCCTTTAGATGCTGACAAGTGGCAGAGTGACACAGGAGAAAAAATCCAATCCCTAGCCAGTTCTGACTCGAAGGTAGTCGCAATTGGGGAAATGGGCTTAGATTTTTACAAAGCTGATAACTATGAGCAACAACGGCTAGTATTTGAAGCACAACTGGCGATCGCCTGTGAACTTAACCTACCTGTAATTATTCACTGTCGAGATGCCGCAGTGGCAGTCAGGGAAATTTTACAAAAATGGCAAGGGCATACAGGTGATAAAATCCGGGGGGTAATGCACTGCTGGGGAGGAACACCAGAAGAAACTCAATGGTTTATAGATTTGGGTTTTTATATCAGCTTTAGCGGTACAGTTACATTCAAAAACGCCAAAGCGATCCAAGCTTCTGCCATGATGGTGAAAAGCGATCGCCTGCTAATTGAAACAGACTGTCCTTTTTTAGCACCAGTTCCCAAACGGGGCGAAAAGCGGAATGAGCCTGCCTATGTCCGTTATGTAGCCGAGCAAATAGCCGCACTACGTCAAGAGACAATAGAGGCAATTTCGGCTCAAACTACCCAAAATGCCTGTGAATTATTCGGTTTGGTACTATAAAAGCTGACAAGCCAGACTCCACTTGCATTACAGTCACAAAATCATCGGCACATTCCCCACTAAAAATGAACAAAGTTTCTTTTACACCCAGTTGCCCACTAAAAAAATAAATTGCCGGGAGGACAAAATATGCTAAACTTAATCCCTCCAAAACATTTGCTGTGCGTCATAATGGTAAAGGAAGAAACTGAGAACCTCTGAGCTTGATTTTGTAAAGTTATCAACTTGACCATCTTCTCACCGCTACAAGTGGATGCTCTCAATGCTTGACTAAACCTAGCCACCACATTGAGAATAGCCTTGGCAATAAGTTTACTGACGGGGTATTCCGCAAAAATCATGAGCCGTTTCTGCTCTACAGCGATGGTTTCACTGCCTGCCACTGATTGAACCTATAGAAAATTGTTAAAAAAAATTGCCTTGTGATTAAAATCCCGCAAAATCAGGTCAATTTGCTTCCCAAACTCCAGCCTGTGACTTATTTCCTCAGTCTCAGGCTATTACCACGAGTATAAATAGTGGATTGCAGACACATCTGGAGCGCTTTTGGGAGGGGAAGTGAGGAAAGCAAATCAAATTCAGATCAATATCAAACAATTACTGTGGCAAAATCTGCTGCATAGCTTGACGAGGGCAAACTTGACTGGTGTCCAGGGGCTATTACCCCCCTTGCCAAAAGCCACCTCTCCGGCTTAAATTGCTGCGTTTGCCCTTAAGGGCAAGTAATCAGGTGAGAGATCAGGAGATGCTACCCAATAGCCAAGGATACTAACTAGCGATAGTAATAGTCCCACAGCAAAGTCCTTCATAAAGATTTAACCAGGTTGACAAAGGTAGAGGCATGACTAGCGAAAATTATATTGAACCCGCCTTTTTATTGCCCGATTTGATTGAAATCCAGCGTTCCAGCTTTCGCTGGTTTTTGGAAGAAGGGCTGATTGAAGAACTTAACTCCTTTAGTCCTATTACAGACTATACAGGCAAATTAGAACTGCATTTTTTAGGACATAATTACAAACTCAAGGAGCCAAAATACAGCGTCGAAGAAGCCAAGCGCCGGGACAGTACCTACGCCGTACAGATGTATGTCCCCACACGCTTGCTGAATAAAGAAACCGGCGACATTAAAGAACAAGAAGTATTTATTGGGGATCTGCCGTTGATGACCGATCGCGGTACGTTTATTATTAACGGAGCCGAGCGAGTCATCGTCAATCAAATTGTGCGATCGCCAGGAGTATACTACAAATCAGAAATAGACAAAAACGGTCGGCGGACATATTCAGCCAGTCTCATTCCCAACCGAGGCGCATGGCTAAAATTTGAAACAGACCGGAACGATTTAGTGTGGGTACGCATCGACAAAACCCGCAAACTCTCAGCCCAAGTACTATTAAAAGCATTAGGTTTATCAGATAACGAAATCTTTGATGCCCTACGCCACCCAGAGTACTTCCAAAAAACCATCGAAAAAGAAGGACAATTTTCCGAAGAAGAAGCCCTGATGGAGTTGTACCGTAAACTCCGTCCTGGTGAACCACCAACAGTATTAGGTGGACAACAACTGTTAGACTCTCGCTTCTTCGACCCCAAACGTTATGACTTGGGTCGCGTCGGCAGATACAAACTCAACAAAAAATTACGGCTATCAGTCCCCGATACCGTCCGCGTCCTCACCCCAGGCGACATCTTAGCAGCCGTCGATTACCTGATCAACCTGGAATACGATATCGGTAGTATCGATGACATCGACCACTTAGGCAACCGTCGGGTGAGAAGCGTCGGTGAATTGCTACAAAACCAAGTCCGAGTAGGCTTAAACCGCTTAGAAAGAATTATCCGGGAACGGATGACCGTATCCGATGCCGAAGTCCTCACCCCTGCCTCCTTGGTGAACCCCAAACCATTGGTGGCAGCCATCAAAGAATTCTTTGGTTCCAGCCAATTAAGTCAGTTCATGGATCAAACCAATCCTCTAGCAGAACTGACCCACAAACGCCGACTCTCCGCCCTCGGCCCTGGTGGTTTAACCAGAGAACGGGCAGGCTTTGCCGTGCGAGACATCCATCCTTCCCACTACGGACGCATCTGTCCCATCGAAACACCAGAAGGCCCCAACGCCGGCTTGATTGGTTCCTTGGCAACTCATGCGCGTGTCAACCAGTATGGCTTCCTCGAAACACCATTCCGACCAGTGGAAAATGGCTTGGTGAGATTTGACTTACCGCCAGTTTACATGACCGCCGACGAAGAAGACGACCTGCGGACAGCTACAGGTGATATCCCCTTAGATGAAAATGGATACATCAAAGGGCCACAAGTTCCCGTGCGTTATCGGCAAGACTGGGCAACAACCACACCAGAGCAAGTAGACTACGTAGCCGTATCCCCAGTCCAGATTGTCTCCGTTGCGACTAGCATGATTCCCTTCCTGGAACATGACGACGCTAACCGCGCCCTCATGGGTTCCAATATGCAACGGCAAGCAGTACCCTTGCTCAAACCAGAACGGCCGCTGGTAGGAACGGGACTAGAAGCTCAAGGTGCGAGAGACTCAGGGATGGTAATTGTCTCCCGGACTGATGGCGATGTCGTTTATGTCGATGCGACGGAAATTCGTGTCCGAGTTAGTGGTCAGTTTCCAGCCGTTACAGGCAAAACTACAGATCATGGACAATTAACAAGTCACAAAGGACAAGAAATTAGATACACCCTTTCTAAATATCAGCGTTCTAACCAAGATACCTGTTTAAACCAAAAACCCCTGGTGCGGATTGGGGAACGGGTAGTAGCTGGGCAAGTACTAGCAGATGGTTCCTCCACAGAAGGGGGAGAATTAGCACTAGGGCAAAATATCGTCGTCGCTTATATGCCTTGGGAAGGTTATAACTACGAAGACGCGATTTTGATTTCTGAGCGACTGGTACAGGATGATATTTATACCTCAATTCACATTGAGAAATACGAAATTGAAGCCCGTCAGACAAAGCTAGGCCCAGAAGAAATTACCAGAGAAATTCCCAACGTCGGGGAAGATGCTTTACGGCAATTAGATGAGCAAGGTATCATCCGGATCGGCGCTTGGGTAGAAGCTGGCGACATCTTGGTCGGTAAAGTTACACCCAAAGGTGAATCAGATCAACCCCCAGAAGAAAAATTGCTTAGAGCAATTTTCGGGGAAAAAGCGCGGGATGTGCGAGACAATTCTCTGCGTGTACCCAACGGGGAAAAAGGGCGCGTTGTAGACGTACGCTTATTTACTCGTGAACAAGGGGATGAATTGCCACCGGGAGCCAACATGGTAGTCCGGGTATATGTGGCTCAAAAGCGGAAAATCCAAGTTGGCGACAAAATGGCAGGACGACACGGAAATAAAGGGATTATTTCCCGGATATTGCCGATGGAAGATATGCCTTATTTGCCCGATGGCTCACCTGTAGATATCGTCCTCAATCCTTTGGGTGTACCCAGCCGGATGAACGTGGGACAAGTATTTGAATGTCTATTGGGTTGGGCTGGTCATAACTTGGGTGTCCGGTTTAAGATTACCCCCTTCGATGAAATGTATGGTGAGGAGTCATCCCGGAAAATTGTCCACGGCAAATTGCAAGAAGCACGGGACGAAACCGGGAAAGACTGGTTGTATAACCCAGATGATTCCGGGAAGATCATGGTCTTTGACGGCCGGACTGGTGAACCCTTTGATCGACCCGTCACCGTTGGTGTGGCTTATATGTTGAAGCTGGTACACCTAGTAGACGACAAGATTCACGCCCGTTCTACAGGCCCCTACTCTCTGGTTACTCAGCAGCCCTTGGGTGGCAAAGCTCAACAAGGTGGTCAGAGGTTTGGAGAAATGGAGGTGTGGGCGTTGGAAGCCTTCGGTTCAGCTTACACCTTGCAGGAATTGCTGACGGTGAAATCTGACGATATGCAAGGACGGAATGAAGCCTTAAATGCGATCGTTAAAGGTAAAGCCATTCCCAGACCAGGAACGCCAGAATCCTTTAAGGTGTTGATGCGAGAATTGCAATCCTTGGGATTAGACATTGCAGTTCATAAAGTCGAAACCCAAGCCGATGGTAGTTCCTTGGATGTGGAAGTCGATTTAATGGCAGACCAATCAGCTAGACGTACTCCCCCCCGTCCCACCTACGAATCTCTCTCCCGTGACTCTCTAGATGATGATGAGTAGAGAGTAATGAGTGCTGAGTGCTGAGTGCTGAGTATTTAAGAACTTAGTACTTCAGCATTCAGCACCTGGATATAACTCTACACAAACCTTTTAACTGAATAACCTACTTAGAACTCAGCACTTAAGTATGAGACCTGCCCAAACTAATCAGTTTGACTACGTAAAAATTGGCTTGGCATCACCAGAACGGATTCGCCAATGGGGTGAGCGTACATTACCCAATGGTCAGTTAGTCGGTGAAGTCACTAAACCAGAAACGATTAACTACCGTACTCTTAAGCCAGAAATGGATGGCTTATTTTGTGAGCGCATCTTTGGCCCTGCTAAAGATTGGGAATGCCATTGTGGTAAATATAAGAGAGTACGCCATAGAGGAATTGTCTGTGAGCGTTGCGGCGTGGAAGTCACCGAATCACGAGTGCGCCGTCATCGCATGGGGTATATTAAACTCGCAGCCCCAGTTGCCCACGTTTGGTATCTCAAAGGGATTCCTAGCTATATCTCCATTTTGCTAGATATGCCTTTGCGGGATGTGGAGCAAATTGTCTATTTCAACTCTTATGTTGTCCTCAGTCCTGGCAATGCAGAAACCTTAACCTACAAGCAACTACTGAGTGAAGACCAGTGGTTAGAAATTGAGGATCAAATTTATAGTGAAGATTCTCAACTGCAAGGTGTAGAAGTAGGTATTGGTGCTGAAGCACTGTTGCGCTTACTAGCTGATATTAATCTAGAGCAAGAAGCTGAAAGCCTGCGGGAAGAAATTGGTACTGCCAAAGGCCAAAAACGAGCCAAATTAATTAAACGCCTGCGGGTAATTGACAACTTTATCGCTACTGGTTCCAAGCCAGAGTGGATGGTGATGACAGTTATTCCCGTGATTCCACCAGATTTGCGCCCAATGGTGCAATTAGACGGGGGACGGTTTGCTACCAGCGATTTGAATGACTTATATCGGCGAGTAATTAACCGAAATAATCGTCTGGCTCGCTTGCAAGAGATTTTAGCACCGGAAATTATTGTGCGGAACGAAAAGCGGATGTTGCAAGAAGCAGTAGACGCTTTGATTGACAATGGTCGGCGGGGACGTACAGTGGTAGGGGCCAATAACCGACCCCTAAAATCTTTGTCTGACATTATTGAGGGTAAACAAGGACGTTTCCGGCAAAACTTGTTGGGTAAACGGGTTGACTACTCTGGACGTTCCGTAATTGTGGTGGGGCCGAAACTGAAGATTCACCAATGCGGTTTGCCTAGAGAAATGGCAATTGAGCTATTTCAGCCATTTGTAATTAATCGCCTGATTCGTAGCGGCATGGTGAATAACATCAAGGCGGCGAAAAAGTTGATTTCTCGCAATGACCCTAGTGTTTGGGATGTACTGGAAGAAGTAATTGAAGGACACCCAGTCATGCTCAACCGTGCGCCGACGTTACACCGTTTGGGGATTCAAGCTTTTGAACCAATTTTAGTGGAAGGTCGAGCTATTCAGTTACATCCTCTGGTATGTCCAGCGTTTAACGCCGACTTTGACGGTGACCAAATGGCGGTACACGTTCCCCTATCGTTAGAAAGTCAGGCGGAAGCGCGGTTGCTGATGTTGGCTTCTAATAATATTTTGTCGCCAGCTACAGGTAGACCAATTATTACACCTAGTCAAGATATGGTACTAGGAGCCTACTATCTGACGGCAGAAAATCCCCACGCCATCAAAGGTGCAGGTAATTATTTTGCTTCTTTGGATGATGTGATTATGGCATTCCAGCAAGAGCAAGTAGACTTACACGCCTATATCTTTGTCCGGTTTGACGGTGAACTAGAATCTGACCAACCAGATACAGAACCGCTAGAGGTCAAAGATAACGAAGATGGTAGCCGGACTTTACTTTATAAGTATCGTCGAGTTAGAGAAGATGCCCAGGGAAATCTCATTTCTCAGTATATACGCACAACACCGGGTCGCGTTATTTACAATAAAGCGATTCAAGAAGCACTAGCAAGTTAGGAAAGTCAAAAGTCAAAAGTCAAAAGTGTTTGACCAATGACTAATGACTATTGACTAATGACTATTGACTAAGGATTAATAACTAATGACTAACGAAAAAATGATTTTTCGCAATCGCGTTGTTGATAAAGGTCAACTGAGAAATTTAATTTCTTGGGCATTTACTCACTACGGGACGGCACGCACCGCAGTCATGGCGGATAAATTAAAAGACTTAGGATTTCGCTACGCTACCAAAGCTGGGGTGTCTATCAGTGTTGATGACTTAATGGTTCCACCCAGTAAGCGCAGCCTCTTAGAAGCAGCCGAAGAAGAAATTCGGGCGACAGAAGCGCGTTATCAACGGGGTGAAATTACGGAAGTAGAACGCTTCCAGAAGGTAATTGATACCTGGAACGGTACAAGTGAAGCCCTCAAAGATGAAGTTGTCGTTCACTTCAAAAAGACCAACCCCCTCAACTCTGTGTATATGATGGCGTTTTCTGGGGCTAGAGGTAATATCTCCCAGGTACGTCAGTTGGTAGGAATGCGGGGACTAATGGCAGATCCGCAAGGGGAAATTATTGACTTGCCGATTAAGACTAACTTCCGGGAAGGTCTGACGGTTACAGAGTATATTATCTCGTCTTACGGTGCGAGAAAAGGCTTGGTAGATACAGCGTTGCGTACCGCCGACTCTGGTTATCTGACCCGCCGTCTTGTGGATGTGTCCCAGGATGTGATTATTCGGGAAATTGATTGTGGGACAACTAGAGGGATTCCCTTACGGGCGATGACCGAAGGTAGTAAAACTCTCATTCCTTTAGGAAATCGCTTGCTAGGGCGGGTAATTGCCGAGGATGTCATACATCCAACCACAAAAGAAGTGATTGCTACACGCAACACCCCAATTTCTGATGACTTGGCGAAATATATTCAAAAAGCTGGTGTCACAGAAATTATATTGCGATCGCCTCTCACCTGTGAAGCTGCCCGTTCTGTGTGTCAGCACTGCTACGGCTGGAGTTTAGCCCACGCCAAGATGGTAGATTTGGGCGAAGCAGTGGGGATTATCGCGGCTCAAAGTATCGGTGAACCGGGAACCCAGTTGACCATGCGGACATTCCACACAGGTGGTGTATTCACCGGGGAAGTAGCACAACAAGTTCGTTCTAAAATCGATGGCACTGTCAAACTACCACGGAAATTGCGGACAAGACCTTACCGTACTCGTCACGGGGAAGATGCTTTGTATGTAGAAAGCAACGGCATCATCATTCTCGAACCGCGTAAGGAAGGATCAGAAACTCCTGTACCTCAAGAAGTTAACGTTACCCAAGGTTCTACATTATATGTAGTTGACGGACAGCAGGTAAAACAAGGTCAATTGCTAGCAGAAGTTGCCCTCGGTGGACGGACTACTCGGACTAACACAGAAAAAGCCGTCAAAGATGTGGCTTCTGACTTAGCTGGGGAAGTGAAGTTTGCCGAAGTTGTACCTGAGCAAAAAACCGACCGTCAAGGTAATACCACCACCACAGCCGCCAGAGGGGGGTTGATCTGGATTCTGTCTGGGGAAGTTTATAACTTGCCGCCTGGGGCAGAATTGACGGTGAAAAATGGCGATCGCATCGAGACTAACGGTGTCCTCGCAGAAACCAAGTTAACTACCTTACACGGTGGTGTGGTGCGCTTACCAGAAGCCACACCCGGTAAGAGTACTAGGGAAATTGAAATTATCACTGCTTCTGTGGTTTTAGACCAAGCAACTGTGACGGTTCAAAGTTCCCAAGGTCGCAATAACTACTTAATCACTACTGGGAATAACCAAGTCTTCAACCTCAGAGCCACACCAGGCACAAAAGTGCAAAATGGTCAAGTCGTTGCTGAGTTGATTGATGACCACTACCGCACCACCACAGGCGGTTTCCTGAAATTTGCCGGTGTCGAAGTCCAGAAGAAAGGCAAAGCCAAGCTGGGTTATGAAGTGGTACAGGGAGGAACACTGTTGTGGATTCCTGAAGAAACGCACGAAGTTAACAAAGACATCTCCTTACTGTTAGTTGAAGATGGTCAGTTTGTCGAAGCTGGCACAGAAGTCGTCAAAGACATTTTCTGTCAAAACAGTGGTGTGGTAGAAGTTACCCAGAAAAACGACATTTTGCGGGAAGTAGTGATTAAGCCTGGTGAATTGCTGATGGTGGATGATCCAGAAGCGGTGATTGGGCGAGATAATACTTTTGTGCAAGCAGGTGAGGAACTCTTAGGACAGACTGTTACAGAACTGCGTTACATCCAGTATGTAGAGTCACCAGAAGGCCCAGCCCTATTGAGTCGTCCAGTTGTGGAATTTGCTGTTCCCAGTAATCCTGATGTACCATCCACTACATCGGTAAGTCAACAAACCGGGCGCTCAATTCAATTACGAGCAGTCCAAAGACTGCCTTATAAAGATACCGAACGGGTGAAATCTGTAGAAGGTGTGGAACTGCTGCGGACTCAATTAGTATTAGAAATTGAGCAAGAAGGCGAACAAGAACACAATGCTTCCCCCCTAGCAGCAGATATTGAACTCGTCCCCGATACCGAAGATGAAGATATTCAGCGCTTGCAACTGGTGATTTTGGAATCCTTAGTACTGCGTCGGGATATTGCAGCTGATGCAACTCAAGGTAGTACCCAAACCAGTTTGGAAGTACAAGACGGGCAAACCATTGTCCCTGGTTCTGTGGTAGCTCGTACCCAAATCTTATCAAAAGAAGGTGGGATTGTGCGGGGTGTGCAGAAAGGCAGCGAAACAGTGCGGCGTTGTTTAGTCTTGCGTCAACATGACACCATCACCTTGAATGTCAGTACCCAGCCGAAAGTGAAAGCGGGTGATTTAGTTGTATCCGGGGCAGAAATTGCTCCTGGTGTGTTAGCTGAAGAATCTGGGCAAGTTGTCGCTGTGAAAAATGCACCAGAAACGGCAACAGCTCAAGACTCAGCCCTGAGTACCAAAAACTACGCAATTACCCTGCGTATTGGTCGTCCCTACCGAGTCAGCCCTGGTGCAGTGTTGCAGGTAGAAGACGGTGATTTAGTCCAACGGGGTGATAACTTGGTGCTGTTGGTGTTTGAACGGGCAAAAACTGGAGACATCATTCAAGGATTACCCCGAATTGAAGAACTACTGGAAGCTCGTAAACCCAAAGAAGCTTGTATCTTAGGTAAACGGGCGGGTGAATTAAAAGTAGTTTATGGTGATGGTGATGAAGCGATCGCTATCAAGGTCGTAGAATCAAATGGTGTAGTTACCGATTATCCTCTCGGGCCTGGACAAAATCTCGCTGTCCCCGATGGTTCTCAAGTCGCCGCCGGACAACCATTAAGTGATGGGCCTTCTAACCCCCACGAAATCCTGGAAATCTTCTTTAGTCTGGGTTCAGAAGATGGGGTTTACGCTTGCGCCAGCCATGCTTTGCAAAAAGTGCAAACCTTCTTGGTGAATGAAGTCCAGATGGTGTATCAATCCCAAGGTATTGATATCGCCGACAAACACATCGAAGTTATTGTCCGCCAGATGACTAACAAAGTCCGGATTGATGATGGTGGTGATACTACCATGCTTCCTGGTGAGTTGGTAGAATTGCGCCAAGTCGAGCAGGTGAATGAAGCCATGGCCATTACTGGCGGTGCAAGAGCGCAGTATACTCCAGTTTTGTTGGGGATTACTAAAGCATCTTTGAACACAGACAGCTTTATTTCTGCTGCATCCTTCCAAGAAACTACACGGGTTCTCACCGAAGCAGCCATTGAGGGCAAATCTGACTGGTTACGCGGTTTGAAAGAAAACGTGATTATCGGGCGATTAATTCCGGCGGGAACTGGTTACAATACCTACGACGAACCCGGTATGATCGAAGACTATGCAACCCTAGAAAGCACCAGCGTCTTAGACGAAACCGATGATCCTCTAGATATGGTACTAGATGACCGCACAGCTCGTGCCTACAATCTAGACAGTCCTGGTCTTGGGGAATCTGGATTTAATAGCCGTCGCTCAATTCTTGATGATGATGAGTTGATTGCTGACGAAATCCATGATCTTGTAGAAGATGACGTGGAAGATGATTACGAAGACGATGATGATGACGATGACGATGATGATTACGATGAGTAAAGTTTCACAATAAAAATGTCAATTAAAAAGGCAGAAGAAGAATTTCTTTTGCCTTTTTCGTAGTTATATGAAAAGTTGTGGAGTGTAGAGAAAACCTACTTTCTATCGCCTATTGGCTATTCCCTGTTTTCCCCAATCAGAGGATGTTTGAAAAGTATGGGGCGAATTATATTCGCCCAAGTAACATATTAGACTTTTCAAACAACCTCTCAGATACAAATCCTATAGAACTCATATTTTATTTTTGTTGGCGAAGCCTGCGCTTACGCATACAAAACTCAGTACACCTTTATTCTTGCTTCCCAGTTCCCAGTCCCCAGTCCCTTACCCCTACGAGTGATTCAGAAATCAAATCAGATGACTATATCAGCGTTACTGATTAACAGACTTTGTAATCTCTCTCACTTTGAAAATTATCACAATCAGTTATCATATGAGCGTATGCCTCAGTTCAGCTAGATGGAAGGTAAAAGTTGCAGTTAACGCCAGCAACGATGATTGCTGCTCTACAACATTTACTATCCTGTGACCAACTAAATACTAAGCAAAATTCGTTGTTTGCTTAGAAAAGTTTTCATGCTGAATTAGTTACTGTTTGTTCAGAATTACGTGATCCCACATGACTATCTACGTTGGAAATCTCTCCTACCGCGCCACCGAAGCAGACTTAAGAGCCGTATTTGCAGATTACGGTGAGGTGAAACGAGTGGTGTTACCTACCGACCGCGAAACAGGCAGGATGCGTGGTTTCGCTTTTGTCGAAATGAATGAAGACGCACAAGAAGACGCAGCTATTACAGAATTAGATGGCGCAGAATGGATGGGCCGTCAACTGAGGGTGAATAAAGCCAAACCGCGAGAAGATGACCGACGAGGTAGTTGGGCGAAAAAACAAGATTTTTAGGTTAGTAAACTATTCTAGCAAAATGTATTCTAATTATCAATTTCCTAAAGAATGACTTTTGCTAGATATAGACAAATAAAGCAGTAAAAACTGCACATTTAATCTCACTAAGACAGATAAGCGAAAGGAAAACACTCATCCTCACTTAATGAAACGCTTACCTGATATTCATTTTGTAATGATATATGTGTGTAGAGGTGTATATGTTCAAAATCCTTATACCCTTACACCCATATAGCCTTACTCTCTCATCACTAATTGCCAATTCCAGGTAAAGCGATCGCTTACTCTTCATTCCTTTAGTTTATCTAAAATCACATATATTTTCGGAAATTACCTTTCTAAGATAAAGGCAGCAACAGTTCATTCCACCCCACTCACAGCCAGCCATTAGGGAGTACATAAGATGACCAAAGCTTCAGAATCCTTGGAGTTGTCCAGCAACGACGCTACAGACAAAAGCCTAGATCGAGATTGTACAACCTTATCCCGTCACGTATTACAGCAACTGCAAAGTTTTTCCCCAGATGCACAAGATTTAAGTGCGTTGATGAATCGGATTGCTTTAGCTGGTAAACTAGTTGCCCGTCGCCTTAGCCGTGCTGGTTTGATGGAAGGTGTACTAGGATTTACAGGAGATGTGAATGTCCAAGGCGAATCCGTTAAAAAGATGGATGTTTACGCCAATGACGTATTTATCTCCGTGTTTAAGCAAAGCGGTTTAGTTTGTCGCCTAGCTTCCGAAGAAATGGACGAACCATACTATATCCCAGAAAATTGCCCCATAGGTCGTTATACCCTACTTTATGACCCCATAGATGGTTCATCCAACACCGACACAAATCTCAGCTTGGGTTCCATCTTTGCTATTCGTCAACAAGAAGGGGATGATAGCGACGGTCAAGCAAAAGACCTACTCACCAACGGACGCAAACAAATTGCGGCGGGATACATCCTGTACGGGCCCAGCACCATGCTGGTTTATACTATAGGTAGAGGGGTGCATTCATTTACCCTTGATCCTAGCTTAGGAGAATTTATCCTCACAGAAGAAAATATCCGCATTCCTAACCACGGCGCAGTTTACAGTGTCAATGAAGGTAACTTTTGGCAGTGGGAAGAATCTATTCGTGAATATATCCGTTATGTTCATCGCACCGAAGGCTACACAGCTCGTTACAGTGGGGCAATGGTCAGTGATATTCACAGAATTTTAGTTCAAGGTGGTGTATTTCTTTACCCAGGAACAATTCAAAAACCAGAAGGAAAACTGCGCTTGTTATATGAGTCTGCGCCCTTAGCCTTTGTGATTGAGCAAGCTGGCGGTCGTGCAACTACAGGGTTAGTAGATGTTTTAGAAGTTGTCCCGAAAAAACTGCATCAACGTACACCTTTGATTATTGGTAGCAAAGAAGATGTAGCAAAAGTAGAATCTTTTATTCAGAATGGTCATTAGTCATTGGTCAATAGTCATTGGTCAATAGTCATTAGCAATTCTTACTACCTCCCTCACTCCCTCACTCCCTCACTCTTTACTCAGCACTCTCCACTCCCCAGATTATCTCAGCTGGCCGATGCGCTAAGTGTTAGGCAAAGCAAAAATGCAAAAGTCACATGATGCTTTTGATGGGTTTTGTCAAATCACTCAGACACATCATTTACAGAGGGAACCGAATTATCGCCATGACTACCAATCATCTACTAGAAATTAAACAATACGGTCAAAGTATCTGGATGGATAATTTGAGCCGTGACATCATTCAATCAGGGGAACTGCAAAATCTAGTTAAAAATCAAGGGGTTTGTGGCATTACCTCCAACCCAGCTATTTTTGAAAAAGCAATTTCTGATAATGCGATTTACGATGCTGAGATAGAAGCGGGAATTCGGGAGGCATTACCAACGTACAAGATTTATGAATCCCTCGTTTTTGCTGATATTCGTCATGCTTGTGATATCTTGCGTCCTGTATATGAAGCCACGAATAGACTTGATGGTTATGTGAGTATTGAAGTCCCACCAACCATTGCCCATGATACCCAAGCCACAATTAACGAAGCCCGTCGTTATTATCAAGAAATTGGGCGGGAAAATGTGATGATTAAAATTCCTGGTACAGAAGCCGGGTTACCAGCAGTAGAACAGGTAATATCTGAAGGGATTAATGTCAACATTACCTTGTTGTTTTCTGTGAAAAGCTATATCAGCACAGCTTGGGCTTATATTCGTGGCTTAGAAAACCGACTAGCCAAAGGTCAAGATATTAGCCAGATTGCTTCTGTCGCTAGCTTCTTTCTCAGTCGAATTGATAGCAATATTGATGCCAAAATTGACGCTAAATTACAGCGTGGCGTTGATGATATTAGCGTAGAAGCAAAACTCAGGGCTGTCAAAGGTAAAGTAGCGATCGCTAATGCCAAGATAGCCTATCAAGAGTACAAAAAAATTCTGGCTGATAGTCGCTGGCAAGCCCTAGCCAATCAAGGGGCAAAAGTTCAAAGATTACTGTGGGCTAGCACTAGCACCAAAGACCCCAGCTACAGCGATGTCATGTATGTCGATGAGTTGATTGGTCAAGACACTGTAAACACTTTACCACCAGCGACAATTACCGCTTGTGCTGACCATTGTGATGTTGCTAACCGTATAGAAACAGGAGTCACAGAAGCTTACCAACTGATAGAAAGCCTCAAAGACCCAGACATCAACATTGATATTCATGCAGTCATGGACGAATTGTTAATCGAAGGTATTAACAAATTTGTCCAACCCTTCCAGTCCCTCATGAACTCTTTAGAGGGCAAAGTCAAGCTATTGTCACCAGTATAGAGACTGGGGACTAGGAACTGGGGACTAGTGACTGGGAAAAGGTACAGGCGTAGGGTGCAAGGAAGAGTAAATTTACCTCATCCCCAACCCCCATTACCCCTTATCCCCAGAGGGGGCCCCGAGTTCCCCAATACCCAATCCCCAATACCCAATCCCCAATCCCCCCCAATCTTCAACCTCCCACCTAAAATCCCCAACTCTTATGGTTAGTCTTCTAGAAAATCCTTTGCGCGTTGGCTTGCAACAGCAAGGAATGCCCGAACCCCAAATTATCGTTATCTTTGGCGCTTCTGGTGATCTTACCTGGCGCAAACTCGTTCCCGCACTTTACAAACTGCGGAAAGAAAGACGTATTCCCCCAGAAACCACCATTGTCGGTGTAGCCCGTCGGGAATGGAGTCACGAATACTTCCGTGAACAAATGCGTAAAGGGATGGAAGAAGCCCACGGTGGCGTTGACCCAGAAGAACTCTGGCAAGATTTTTCTCAAGGTCTATTCTACTGTCCTGGAGACATAGATAACCCCGAAAGCTATCAAAAACTCAAAGACCTCCTGGTTGAATTAGACGAAAAACGGGGAACCAGAGGTAACAGAATGTTCTACCTCTCCGTCGCGCCTAACTTCTTCCCTGAAGCCATCAAGCAATTAGGAGGCGCAGGAATGCTAGACGACTCCTACAAACATCGTCTAGTCATTGAAAAACCTTTTGGTCGAGATTTAGCCTCAGCCCAAAGCCTCAATCAAGTCGTCCAGAAATATTGTAAAGAAAACCAAGTCTACCGAATTGACCACTACTTAGGTAAAGAGACAGTTCAAAACTTATTGGTATTCCGCTTTGCCAATGCGATTTTTGAACCGTTGTGGAATCGTCATTTTGTTGACCACGTGCAAATTACCGTGGCAGAAACCGTAGGTGTAGAAGACCGGGCGGGTTACTACGAAAAAGCCGGCGCACTGCGGGATATGTTGCAAAACCATCTGATGCAGCTTTACTGTCTTACGGCAATGGAAGCACCCAACTCAATGGATGCTGACAGTATCCGCACAGAAAAAGTCAAGGCATTACAAGCTACACGCCTAGCAGACATCCATAACTTGTCACGTTCCGCCGTCCGTGGTCAATACAGCAATGGCTGGATGAAAGGTCAACCCGTACCTGGGTATAGAGAAGAACCAGGAGTAGACCCAAACTCGACTACACCCACTTACGTCGCCATGAAATTCTTAGTAGATAACTGGCGCTGGCAAGGTGTTCCCTTCTACTTACGCACTGGCAAGCGGATGCCGAAAAAAGTGAGTGAAATTTCTATTCACTTCCGCGATGTACCTTCACGGATGTTTCAATCCGCCGCCCAACAAAGAAATGCCAATATTTTAGCAATGCGGATTCAGCCTAACGAAGGCATTTCACTACGTTTTGATGTGAAAATGCCAGGAGCAGAATTCCGGACTCGTTCTGTGGATATGGATTTTAGCTATGGTTCCTTTGGGATTGCGGCAACTTCCGATGCTTACGATCGCCTATTCCTTGATTGTATGATGGGCGACCAAACATTATTCACCCGTGCAGACGAAGTAGAGGCAGCTTGGCAGGTAGTCACCCCCGCCCTTTCAGTTTGGGATGCACCTTCTGACCCCCTGATTGTTCCTCAATACGAAGCAGGCACTTGGGAACCAGCAGAAGCAGAATTTTTAATTAACCAAGACGGTCGTCGCTGGCGCAGGCTCTAAAAATTTAGTCATTAGTCAGTAGTCATTAGTCATTAGTTGGTGACATCAAAAACCACAACTGACAACTGACAACTGACAACTGACAACTCACATTCACAACTCACAAAATTGGCTATGACTACCCAAGCTCCTACCATTTTTTCACTGCAAGCCCCAAAAGATATTTCGCTCAATGAAATTGAAGCGGAATTAAATCAGATTTGGCAAAGCTACGGCATCACAGGCGAAGATGGCGCTTTACCTGCGGCAACTCGTGCTACCACATTCACATTAGTCGTTTACGAACCAGAAGAAACTCAGTATCTGCTGGCTTCTTTAGGATTCTACAACGGCCCGATTGATGGGATCTTAGGCCCTCAGACAGAAACTGCCCTGCGACAAGTACAAATTAAATACGCATTGCCAGAAACCGGCACAGCTACACCCGAAACCATTGCTAAACTACGGGAAGAATTTACTAAACGTCAGGGTAATGGAGCCACAGGTGAAATTGCTAACGGTAATACTTCCTACAATACCAGTGTAGTCAGTCCAAGAATTGCTGATGAAATTGCTCTGCGTAACCCTTGCCGCATTATTGCTCTGTGTCCAATTGTGGGTGAAGATGCAGGGGTAAAAGCGCAAGTTTCCGCCTATTGCCCAATTCAAAAACAATCTTCCAGTACCCTCATCTGTTGTGAATACATCACCCTCAGTGGTACACCTGCGGCCTTAGAACGTGTAGGTGGGATGATTCCGGCATTGTTGATTGGTGGTTTGCCCAAGTTCTTGTGGTGGAAAGCTACACCAGACCCCAACAATTCTCTATTTAAGCGCTTGGCAGCAGTCTGCAATAACGTCATTGTGGATTCTTGCAACTTTAATGAACCCGAAACCGATTTACTCAGCTTGCAATCCTTGGTAGAAACCGGTGTACCCCTAGCTGATTTAAACTGGCGACGCTTGGCTGCATGGCAAGAATTGACAGCCGAAGCTTACGATTCTCCCAACCGCCGCGCCGCACTAGGAGAAATTGACCGAGTGACAATTGACTACGAAAAAGGCAATCCCGCACAAGCAATATTATTTTTGGGTTGGCTAGCAAGTCGCTTAGAATGGCTACCTGTGGCCTATAAAAAGGAAAGTGGAGACTATGATATCACCCGCATTCACTTTCTCAACCAAGACCAAAGACAAATAGAAGCTGAATTGGCAGGGGTTCCCGTAGCTGATGTCGGTGATATTATGGGGGATTTAATTGCTCTGCGTCTAAGTTCTACCAATCCCCAAGCCAACTGTGGTACAGTGATTTGCTCAGAAACTGGCGGTTGTATGCGCATGGAAACTCATGGTGGCGCTCAAGCTGCTGGTCTGTTTCAACAGGTGAGTTCTCTATCTGAACAAAAAGCAGAAGCACTGCTGAGTCAGCAGGTACAACGCTGGGGTCGAGAGTCACTGTTTGAAGAAAGTCTGGCAGTAATTGGGCAAGTATTGAAGTTAGAAGTCAATGGTTAATTCAGTCAATATGCAAAAAAATCTCTAATAGTCAAAAAACTCATCCAGCCTTCAGATTGCTAGCGATTTTTCCTAAGAATCTGGAGGTATTTTTTGGTCGTTTTATCTGTAAGTTCCTAATCTTGATAATGTGGTGAAACCAGGGATGGGATGTAGCGTTTGCGGCGACTTTGAATATTTTTTCCCAATAAAACGCCACCGAAAATTAAAGTTGAAAGTAAGACAACACTAGCACCAGAGGCGATGTCTAGATAATAACTGAGATAGATGCCCACAAATGCGATCGCTGCCCCTAATATCCCAGAAATAATCATCACATAACCAAAGCGATCGCTTAACAATCGAGCGATCGAAGCAGGAATAACTACCGCAGAAATGATCAATGTTACTCCTAAAATATTGAGGGTAACAACTAACATTGTCGCCAACATTAAAGCAAACAGTGTATCCATCGCCAGTACAGGTACACCCTGAACCTGTGCTACTTCTCGGTCAAAACACCAAAATAGCAATGGTCGATAAAACAAAAATACCAAACCTAAAATTATTACCGTGACTCCCGTAACAGCCCATAAATCCGTAGGCGCAACACCCAATACATTACCAAACAAAGCCGCTTCAAAGTTTTGGCTAAACTTACGGTAAGTGCTGATGATTGCTACTCCCAAAGCAAAGCTAGCTGTTGTGACAATGCCAATTGCTGCATCTGAGTAGACTTTCCGTCCAGTTAAATATTGAATCAGCAAAGCAGCCGCAAATCCCCAAATCCCTGAACCAAGATAAAAATTTAGACCTAAAACATAGCTTAAAACTGCTCCCCCTAAGATGGCATGAGAAAGCCCATGAGCAATGTAACTCATCCGGCGAGTGATAATAAATACACCCATAACACCGCATAAAAGTCCCGCCATCATGCCGACAAAAATGGCCCGGCTAAAAAATTCGTAGGCAAAGGGTTTAAGTAGAAAATCCATTTGTTCTATTCTAGCTGTGGTTATTTGAGGTCGTTTGTCTCAAAATTGGCGGCAAATTATCTTCCATTTGATGCTGCAAAGAAGTATCACCACTGGCAATGAGAATCCGGCCATTTTGATGAAAGACAACCATTTCTGAGCCAAAAGTCTTTTTCAAGATCGGGGGGGTAAATATATCAATTGGTTGACCTTGGGCAATAATGCCGTGATTAAAACACACCACCCAAGGTAAATGAGTCGCTACAGAGTTGAGATCATGAGTAGAAAGCAGAATTGTCAACCCCTGCTGATTGAGTTCAGCCAACAGGTGTAATAATTCGTGCTGCACTCGTAAATCTGAACTACTAGTAGGCTCATCTAAAAGCACAATTTCCGGCTCTCCTACCAGCGCCCTAGCAATAAATACCCTCTGCTGTTGTCCACCTGATAGTTCACCGATGGGACGATGGGCAATGTGGTCAACTCCCACTCGCTCTAAAAGTGCTTTAGCAGCAAGGCGGTCTTTCCGGGAAGACCAAGGTAATAAATGCTGTTTGCGATAACGCCCCATCATGACTACTTCCAATGCAGTCACAGGAAAATTCCAATCTACTGTTTCCACCTGTGGTACGTAGCCCACTTTGGGAGGCGCTATTCCCGGCTGTAAACGCCTACCATGAAACCAAATTTCCCCAGCCCAAGGATGAACTAACCCTAAAATGGCTCTGATGAGGGTGGTTTTTCCACTCCCCGAAGGCCCCACCAAGCCAGAGAGTTGACCAGGATAAAGAGTCAAATCT
This sequence comes from Nostoc sp. TCL26-01, assembly GCF_013393945.1. NCBI lineage: Bacteria > Bacillati > Cyanobacteriota > Cyanophyceae > Nostocales > Nostocaceae > Nostoc > Nostoc sp. TCL26-01. The sequence goes on along the minus strand of NZ_CP040297.1, from coordinate 4,593,336 downwards.
ATGCCTGTAAAGACTGGTTGAGTTTGAAACCCACAGGTGAGATTTTTAATTTCTAGTATTGGTTCCACTAGTTTTGTTAATACTATTGATTGGCGTTGGTAGCCGTTGCAGTTGGGCCAACCACATTAGCGGTGTTAAGTTTGTCAACCAACTTGGGATTGCCGCCTAGATTTTCTGCAATGATTCGCAGATTATTGGCCATCATGCCAATATAAGTGTGCTGGGGATTTTTATTTTCTAAGGCGTTGGCTGAACCTGTTCCTGGTAGTTCGTCATCAGCTGTGTTAGCTGTCTTGACCTTAGCTTCGCGGGCAATTTGCTCTTCTACTTTACTAGGGTAGACCTCAGAGCCAAATATGGCGGGTACTTGAAGTTTCCGAATCTGATCAATCAGCTTGGCAACATCTTGAGCGGAAGGTTCTTTAAAATCAGAGGGTTGAATTGCCCCAATGACTTGAAAACCGTATTCTCTTGCCCAATATGCCCAAGAATCGTGATAGGTCAAGAGTTTGCGGTTTTGGGGAGGAATACTTGCTACTACCTCTCGCGTCACTTGATCTAAAGCATCCAGGCGTTGCAAGTAGTTATTTAAGTTTTTGGTGTAGTAGTCTTTACCTTCGGGGTCTAACTGCGTTAACTGTTTAGCTGCTAGTTTAGCGTAGGCTTCAGCATACTTCGGGTTTACCCACAAATGCGGGTTGGGATCGCCTTTTTCTTTGGGAAAGCTAAAGTCAAAAATCCACTGGCTTTGGGTGATGGTGTTATTACCCAACTGATAAATATTTGTTTCTTTGGGTTTTGATGATTTTGCTAGCTTTTCTGTTGGGCTTTCCAAATAAAGACCATTGACGAGAATTAAGTTAGCTTTTGATAACAAATCGGCATCGCTGGGACGTGGCTCAAAGGTGTGAGAGTCAGCACCTTCGGGAATAATGCCTTTGACATCAAGGCGATCGCCTGCAATATTACTAACAATATTTGTCAGTGGAGCTACTGTTGTCACTACTAATGATTTAGTTTTGGTTTGATTCAGTACAGGTTCTGCTGTGCTGGTATTTTCTGAAGGACTGGGAGATACGGCAGTATTTTGTGAACCATTACAAGCTGTTAGCATCAGACTAAACGCTAACAACAAAGCAGAAGTTTTCATTATTGATATCTAGATAATTTTTGTTGTTATTTAATTTACTAGTACATCTTTTTTCCATTGTTCAATGTAATGCCCTAGTAGGGCATTTTTAGGTAATTTTTAGTTTTTTTTAAGATAAATCTGCTTTTAGTATGAACTTTTTTTTAAAGATGTTCACTGATTTGTATCTAAAGATAGATATTTGATAATTTGTTTTTCATCTGCAAAAATAGCTATGAGAAATTACATACACCATGAATATAGGAATCCGACTTGATTATTGAAATTTCTTGCATAGGTAGGGAACAGGTAATAGGTAACAGGTGACAGGGGACAGGTAACAGGTAACAGGTAACAGAAAAATAAGTAATAGAGGTGTACTGAGTTTTTTGTGTAAGCACAGGCTACGCCAACAGAAATCAAATATGATTCCTATACAAGAAAAGAGAATGGTAAGGATACATCCGTCAGAATACAGGAGTCAGAATAGTTCAAATTCTCATATTTGATGAGTAAGCTAATATTCCTAAACCCTGATTGATTCTGAATTCTGACTCCTGACTCCTGAATTCTATTTATAAATTAATCATCAATATCAACGTTATTGAATAAACTTATTAAGTATCAATTCTAGAATTATTCTTGTGTGGCATGGCTGTAGTGATTGCTGGAGAACGTAGCGGCGTGGGGAAAACAACAGTCACTCTGGCCCTTTTAGCCTCTTTATGTCGGCGTAATAACTCCGGGGCGATGGCTAATCATCCCATAGTTAAATCTTTCAAGGTCGGCCCCGACTACATTGATCCCATGTTTCATACCTATGTTACGGGTAGTGCTTGTCGAAATTTAGACCCAGTACTAACTTCAGAGGCTTACGTACAGCAGTGTTTTGTGACGCATCAGCAAAACAGTGAATATGCGTTGGTGGAAGGGGTCATGGGTTTATTTGATGGAATTGGACAACTTACAACTGATTTTGCTAGTACAGCGCATATTGCACGGTTGTTAGATTTGCCTGTGGTGTTGGTGATTGATTGTAGTCGGTTGTCTGGTTCAGTAGCAGCGATCGCTCACGGTTATTGTTCCTTTGATCCTAGAATTAAAATAGCTGGTTTAGTGCTGAATCGTGTTGGGAGCGATCGCCATCTCTGTTTACTCAAAAATTCCCTACAAGCTCTACAATTACCCATTCTCGGCGTAATCCGTCGTCAAGATAATATCACAATTCCCGACCGCCATCTCGGTTTAATCCCTACCGCCGAACTCCCCGAACTTGATGCTGTCATTCACCGCCTCGCTGATTTAGGCGATACTTGCTTCGATTGGCAAAGCTTGTTACCACTATTAAGAACTGAGGACAAGGGGACAAGAGGACAAATCAATTCAAAATTCAAAATTCGTCTTGGAAAGTTAGGCGGGACGGAAACCGACACCGCCTACTTTCCGCAAAATTCAAAATGGGACAAGGGGAGCCAGCACCGTGCGGGGGTTTCCCCCGTTGAGGTGACTGGCGTGACAAGGGGACAAGGAGAAAATACTTGTATAGATTCTTTCCCCCCATCTCCTCCTCTCCCCACTCCCCCATCTTTAAAAATTGCCGTTGCGTGCGATCGCGCTTTTAATTTTTACTATCAAGATAATCTCGACTTGTTGCAACATTTAGGTGCAGAGATTGTCTTCTGGAGTCCTTTAACTGATGAAGAATTACCACCAGGTATCCAGGGAATGTATTTTGGTGGCGGGTTTCCCGAAGTTTTTGCCCAAGAGTTAGCCGCAAATATTCATGCCCGTGATGCAGTGAAACAAGCTATTTTAAACGGGATACCCACGATTGCTGAGTGTGGGGGTTTAATGTATTTGTGTGAGCAAATAGTCGATTTTTCAGGGAAATCTTGGCCGATGGTGGGAGTGTTACCCACATCTGCGGCGATGGGTGGAGGCTTAACTTTAGGTTATCGTCGTGCTGTGGCTTTGCAAGATAGTTTACTGGTAAATGCAGGCACAAGCATTTACGGACATGAATTTCATCGTTCCCGCTTAATATCAACTCCAACAGAGCCACTTTTTGAAACCTATCGTTACGATTATCCAGAAAATATGGGTTGTGAAGGATGGGGTTTAGCTAAAAATATTCATGCTTCTTACATTCATTTGCACTGGGGTGAAAGTGTGGAAATTCCCCAGCGTTTTCTAGAGCAATGTAGACACATAAATTATGTAGAGACGTTGCAATGCAACGTCTCTACTGTTCACATTTAAAGGAAATTGGTATTACTGTGGTGTTTCACCATTTATTCATCCGCTAGCCATACAGAATTCATGCTGAATTCTCACTTATAAATTCTATATAGAAGATGAAGTTTGGCTACGTAGTTTTCTTGAGCATTGGACGTAGCGACTATCTTGAAAGTCAAGACAGTCGCTACTAATACTAAGAATCTAATTCTTTAGTGAAACTATAGATTTTCTGTGTTTCTAAACTACTGCTCAAGCTAGAAGGTAATTTATCAGGTGGAATTGTTTGTCTATCTAATTGGACTTGTAAATTGGTGAGAGGATCGCAACCGGCAGAAATCAGAAATTCTAGTTTCTGGATGTAAGGTAACTTTGCCAGGTTATCAAGAATTTGGCAGATAGCTTGTAGGTAAGGATGGCCAGTTTGGCTATACCAATCACAACTAGCAACTTTGGGTTGGTCAAAACCTAAGTGTACTATTAAGGATGCCTCGTCGAATAGAGCGATCGCTAAAGGTCGAGCTTCTTCCTGCAACAGTAAGTCATGACTTCTGACTAAATGGCGCAGTTTTTCTAGGCGTTCATAGCGTTTTGTTACTAGTTGCAGGTCGTCTTGCCACTGAATCGCTACTGTGACTAGATAAGTCTGCAACAGCATATGACCGAGTTTTTTGGCTTTGGTAGCTAGGTAATAGGAATTATAATCGTTGGCTTCAATCAGTAATGGCAGGCGATCGATTACTTCTAAACCATAACCTTTAACTCCAGCAATTTTACGGGGATTATTAGTTATCAGGCGAATTTTTTTAACACCTAAATCCATGAGCATTTGCGCCCCCATACCGTAATCTCGCAAGTCGGCGGGAAATCCTAAACGCTCGTTGGCTTCTACTGTATCCAGTCCCATATCCTGTAAGGAGTAGGCTTTGAGCTTGTTAATTAAGCCGATACCTCGTCCTTCTTGCCGCAGGTAAACAACTATACCTTGACCAGCAGTTTCAATCATTTTCAATGCTGCTTGTAACTGCATCCGACAGTCACAACGTAAAGAACCTAAAGCATCACCAGTCAGGCACTCCGAGTGCATCCTTACCATAACTGGCTCATCTTGAAAATGGTCAGGATCTCCCTTGACGATCGCTACGTGTTCACTGTTATCTACAGTGTGGCGATAAGCGTAGATTTTAAAATTACCGAATTGCGTAGGTAGTTCGGCAATACTCTCACGCACAACTAAGCGGTCATGTTGGAGGCGGTAACTAATTAAATCGGCAATACTGATAATCTTCAGATTGTAAGTTTTGGCATACTCGATTAACTGATGTAAGCGTGCCATCGAACCGTCAGGATTTTGAATTTCACAAATCACTCCTGCTGGGTACAATCCTGCTAGTCGAGCTAAATCAACAGATGCTTCTGTATGTCCAGCACGCTTAAGTACCCCACCAGCTTTGGCTCGTAAGGGAAAAATGTGTCCAGGACGGCGTAAGTCTGCGGGTTTTGTCGCTGGATTGAGGATAATTTGAATTGTGCGCGCTCGATCTTCAGCAGAAATACCAGTAGATACACCTAAATGGGGGCCAGCATCAACACTGACAGTAAAAGCCGTTTGGTTAGGGTCTGTGATATTAGTTACCATCAATGGTAAATCTAGTTCATCTAAGCGATCGCCTGTCATCGCCAAACAAATCAACCCTCTTGCTTCCACTGCCATAAAATTAATCATGTCAGGAGTAGCGAACTGAGCAGCACAAATCAAGTCGCCTTCATTTTCTCGATTTTCGTCATCTACCACCACAATGGCACGACCCGCTTTCAGGTCTGTTAAAGCAGCATCAATGGAATCAAACATAGAATTTTTGGTGAGAGAGGCAATGTTGTGAGTGGTTTCTTCTACTTGAGGAGATATACCCACACTGGGGTTTTCTCCAATGAGAACATTAGTTTGGGACTGCTGTGTATTTTTAGGTTGTGACACAGAGAGTTTAAGCTAGCAATAGTAAATTTTCTTAACAATTTCTTATTCTAGATTGTAGCTCCTTTACACAACAGAGATATAGACTAGCAATGTTTTGATAACAATATGAATGGGGAATGGGGAATGGGGAATGGGTAATGGGTAATGGGTAATGGGTAATGGGTAATGGGTAATGGGTAATGACTATTGACCAATGACTATTGACTAATGACCAATGACTATTGACCAATGACTAATAAGGATTTTAGAACATGAGCAATTTTAGGCGCGTACCCGTGGGGATTGTTGGCGCGTCAGGCTATGGGGGAGTGCAACTGGTGCGATTACTGATGGATCATCCAGAAGTGGAACTAGTTTATCTGGGTGGTGAGAGCAGTATCGGTAAATCATTTGCATCTCTGTATCCCCACTTAGCTCATGCAGTTAAATTACTGATTGAAGAAGTAGATGTAGAAACCATAGCGCGTCGTTGCGAAGTGGTGTTTCTCTCACTCCCAAATGGTCTAGCTTGCCAAATTGCACCAATATTGTTGGCACAAGGATGTAAAGTATTCGATCTGAGTGCAGATTATCGATTGCGTAACTTGGCAACTTATACCAGTTGGTATGGTAGGGAAAGAAGCGATCGCACTATAGCCGCCACCGCAGTTTATGGCTTACCAGAAATTTACCGCGATCGCATTTCCGATACTCAGTTAGTTGGTTGTCCTGGTTGCTATCCTACAGCCAGTTTATTAGCACTGTCGCCCCTATTAAAACAAGGTCTGATTGTACCAGAGACAGCAATTGTAGACGCTAAATCTGGCACATCTGGCGGTGGACGACAAGCCAAAACACATTTATTGTTAGCAGAAGCCGATAACTCTCTTGCCGCTTATAGCGTCGCACGTCACCGCCACACCCCAGAAATTGAAGAAGTTTGTAGCGATTTGGCTGGACATGAAGTCACAATCCAATTTACGCCACATCTCATCCCCATAGTTAGAGGAACTCTGGCGACTGTATACGCCACCCTCCGCGATCCTGGTTTGGTTGGAGATGATTTAACTACAATCTATACTGCTTTTTACCGTAATTCCCCTTGGATAAAAGTCTGTGAAACAGGGATTTATCCCCAAACCAAATGGGCAACAGGTAGCAATCTTTGCTATCTAGGTGTAGAAGTTGACCCCCGTACCGGTCGAGTAATTGTCATGTCAGCCATTGACAACTTAATCAAAGGACAGGCGGGTCAAGCAATTCAGTGTCTCAACATTATGATGGGTTGGGATGAGACTTTGGGTTTGCCGAAGTTGGGGTTTTATCCTTAATAGGGGACAGGGGACAGGTGATAGGAGACAGGGGACAGGGGACAGGTGACAGGGTAGGTTAAAAGTAGTATTCCCAATTCCCAATCCCCAATCCCCAATCCCCTACTTCGCCCCTAATCCCACAGCACCGGCATAAACTGCGCGATCGCCTAGTTCGTCTTCGATTCGCAGCAGGCGGTTGTATTTGGCTACTCGTTCGCTACGACACAGAGAACCGGTTTTGATTTGACCGGCACGGGTGGCTACGGCTAAATCGGCGATCGTTGTGTCTTCGGTTTCACCGGAACGATGGCTAATCACGGAACGGAAACCATTACGAGTCCCTAAGTCAATTGTTTCTAAGGTTTCAGTCAAGGAACCAATTTGATTGAGTTTAATCAAAATGGCGTTACCGGCTTTTTCTTGGATACCTCTTTGCAAGCGAGTAGCATTAGTGACAAACAAGTCATCTCCCACTAACTGTACTCGTGAGCCGAGCTTCTGAGTCAGTAATTGCCAATGTTGCCAATCTTCCTCATGTAAACCATCTTCAATGGATACAATTGGATATTTGTCAACTAACTGCCCTAAATAATCAATAAACTCTGTAGGGGCATGAGGTTTACCGTCATAGACATACTGCCCATTTTTGTAAAATTCACTAGCAGCTACATCCAGCGCTAAAGCAACTTGTTCCCCTGGCTTGTAACCAGCCTGTTCAATCGCCGCCACCAGCAATTCCAAGGCTACCTGATTCGATTCCAAGTTGGGAGCGAAACCACCTTCATCACCCACCCCTGTGAGTAACCCTTTGTCATGGAGAACTTCGCTGAGGGTCGCAAACACCTCTGCACCCCAACGCAACGCTTCCCGGAAAGAAGAAGCCCCCACAGGTACAATCATAAACTCTTGAAAATCAACGTTATTCGAGGCATGAGCGCCACCGTTAATCACGTTCATCAACGGCACGGGTAACAAATTCGCCAAAGGGCCACCCAAATAACGATAGAGGGGAATACCTAAAGCTTCAGCCCCAGCTTTCGCAGCTGCTAAGGAAACCGCTAAAATGGCATTTGCACCCAAATTAGATTTGTTAGCTGAACCATCCAGCGCAATCATTTTCCGGTCTAGTAGTTCTTGATTGAGAGCATCTAAGTCAATCAATTCTGGCGCTAGTACCTCATTGACATTGTGTACCGCTTTGAGTACACCTTTACCACCGTAACGGGATTTATCCTTGTCTCTGAGTTCGTGGGCTTCAAATGTGCCAGTGGAAGCCCCACTAGGAACCTGTGCTAATCCTACCGCACCACCTAGTAAGTGAACTTCTGCTTCTATGGTTGGTCTACCGCGTGAGTCTAAAATTTCGCGGGCAACAATCGCTTCTATAGCGGTATCAAGAATGTTACTCATTGATCTATTTGTCTCCTTCTTACCGTTAATCACACACAATCCAGTAGCTCAACCCCATCGTTAGCATATGCGCTGAAGTGACATATCGGCTGAGATTAAATGAAGATTTCCAAAAAAATTTATGGGGAAGAGTCAATGGTCAGTGGTCAATAGTCAATAGTCAATAGTCATTAGTCATTAGTCATTAGTTCTATACTCAGCACTCAGCACTCCCTCACTTCCTCACTCAGCACTCATTACTCAGGTTACAAATAGAATTATGGATTAGGGTAGGCGATCGCTATGACTCAACTCAAGGCTGAAATCACACTTGCAGAATACCTCGCATTACCAGATGGGGATATTACCTACGAACTAGTTAACGGCGAATTAAAACCTAAAATGGCACCAAAAAGATTTCATTCCAGAGTAACAGGCACAATCTCCATACTTTTAACGCCGTGGGCGCAAAGTTGTGGTGAGGTTGGTATTGAGTGGGCAATTACTCTCCAACGTCAGGGACGAGATTGGGTTCCTGTACCCGATTTACTTTATGTTTCTTTCTCTCGTCTCAATAGTGATGTCATTGAGGATGATGCTTGTCCTATCCCGCCAGACTTAGTCATTGAAATTATCTCTCCTGGTCAAAGTTTTGGGGAAATGAGTGCTAAAGCTACAGATTACCTGGATGCAGGTGTGATGAGAGTTTGGGTTGTCGATGCCAAAGCTAAAACGGTGAGTGTGTTCTATCCTGATGCCAGACCACAAACAAAAACTGGTGAAGAGAGTTTAGCAGATGACTTGTTGCTAGGGCTGCAACTCACACCCCAACAAATTTTCCAACAAGCAGGAATTCCTTAATTCTAAATCTTGATTTTCTCATCGTTGGCGCAATTGAAGATGAGTTTGATGAAATAAGGGAGAGAACGCAAACAGGCGATCGTTTTCAGCAGCCCTTGTGCCCGAATTATTATGCTGCACTGCTTGAATAGTTGTATACAGGAACCTGAATAAAATGATCAGGTTCTTTTCTATCTAGAATTGTCTGTTGTAAACGCTCTACGGTTGATGGGGAGAAAAATTGCTCGCCTGTTTCTTCATTTACACGGGCAGGCACGTTCTCAATCAGAACAATTTTACCGTTTAGATTTAAGGCGTATGTTACCTGCTTCTCAACCAATGTCTCATACCAATCAGTTGTCATCGTCACCACGTCTCCTTTGAGTAAAGTCTGCTCTTCAGCAAATTTACAACGTATTTCTACAATCAGCGTGGTCATTCAACTATTGTATTCTTGCGCTAATTTCATAATTTTCGCCGCATCTCGATCTGAAAGGCTTCAAACCCCAAACCCTCATAAAACAATTTTGCGGGTGAGTTTCGCAAAACATTGAGGTCAGCTTCCGTGCAGCCATTGTCTCGACCCCATTGAAATGCTGCTTTCATGAGCGATCGCGCAACTCCAGAGCAGCGATGTTCAGGAACAACATAAATTGCGTGGATATGCAGGGATGATTTTGGTAGAAATACAGAATGTAGCTCGATAATACTGGCTTCGAGAACGCCAATTAGTTGACTGGAGGAGACATTTAGTTCTGCTACGAGAAAAAGATGATTGGGAGATTCGATCTGCGATTGGATAGAATCTCGAAACCAGCTTGAAACAGAATGAGGATCTTGCAAGGCATGACCACCGAAGGATGCCATCGCATCGAGCATTGCTTGCAAAAATTCAATGACTGTATCGATTTCCTGATGAACAAGCTTTCGGATTTGCATACCCAGAATATTTACCTCAAAAAACACCTGCCTAATGACGAAATGTAGTTGCTCTGCCTAACATTGCTCATCCCCGCCGCAGAAAACCTCGCGTCTCAACACGCAACCTCTCGACGGTCGGTGTGCATGGGCGTTGTTAGCCTTTTCAAAGTGGAAAGTTCAGAAGAATTTTGCTTTTCTAAAATACTGCTTGATGACTTTTCTAAGTACCACATAGTAGCTTACATTTATTGCCAAAGATATCATTAAATAGAATATTGCGTACTGAATACTAAAATTTAATAAAATTACTATTGGGATACAGGTAATTGTAAAAGCAACAATGGCTCCTAGAAAACCAACCGTTAAAGGATAGATATTATTAATGTAGTTTTGCTCTTTTCCAAGATTAAGATTGAATACTTGAGAACATTCTTGTTCGTGAAGTTCCCTTCTAATTTCCTCCTCATAGCTCCGGAGGTTATGAACAACCCTTCATGAGAGAATTATATGGAATTTTTCCGTATAACATCTTTATTTTTTGCATTTGAAGTATTTAACTCATTACAGATTGGGGGAAAAGCAGAGAATAATGGATTATAAGTATGGGAAATCACTTATGAAATTTACTTTGAGTGCGATCGCATCCATGACTATTCTGAGCATGGTTGGGGGTGGGGTTGATGCTAGCCAATTGTCTTTACCAGAACAGCGTCTAAATTATGCTACAAGTATCAGCCAAGCTACTGAGCCTGTGGATTTAGCTTTGCTGGCTAAAAGTATTACTAATTTATTACAAAGCGATCGCTATCAAACTGATTCTCAGATAGAATTTAACGTCGGTACTCAAGGCACTCAGACAACAATTTATCTGCAAAGTAAAATGATTACCCAAGCGGGGCGCAAGTTTCGGGCTGAGATTGCCTACACAAAGCCAGGAGAACCACCTCAAACGGGAAATTTAGTGATTTCTAATGGCAAACAAGTGTGGATTTACCGTTCAGATTTACAGCAATACTCTGTTTCTTCCTATACTGACTTTAAAGACTCTAGCGATTGGGTTCTGATTGGTATCTCCTCTTTCGCTTTCATAGATTTTCCGGAGGAAGATAGAAAGGTTGTGGTCGATGGTAATCTATCAGCAAACAACGTCCTATCTTATCTCGGTTTAGCTAGCAACAGTGAACTACAAGGAAATCAGCAGACTCTTGATGGTCAATCAGTTTATGTTTACGGCTATAAAGACTCACAAGAAGGTTTTACACTCACAGCTTTTATCAATCCCGAAACAGCTAGTCTCCAGCAAGTACAGTTAGCTGGTAAATCAGACAACTTAGATATTCTCCTCACCGAAAAAATCCTCAGCAGAACCACCAACCCTACTATCAGTTCCAACACCTTCCAATTTTTACCCCCAAAAGGTACGACAAGAGTTAAATCACTTTCCATCAGTCCGTTGTGACATGGGGAATGGGGAATGGGGACTGGGTAATGGGTAAGAGTTTTACCAATCACCAATCACCAATCCCTCTGTACAATGTTGGCAGAAATCAATAATTTTGCTGAAGCAAAACCAAAGGTCACTATGCGCTTACTACATACAATGTTACGAGTGGGCAACTTGGAAGAGTCTTTGAAGTTTTACTGCGATGTTCTGGGAATGAAGTTGCTGCGGCGAAAAGATTACCCAGGTGGGGAATTTACCTTGGCTTTTATTGGCTACGGCGATGAAGCTGACAACACAGTTATAGAATTAACTTACAACTGGGGAACAGATAAGTACGATTTAGGTAATGCTTATGGTCACATTGCCCTTGGTGTAGATGATATCTATGCAACTTGTGAATCAATTAAAAGTCAAGGCGGTAAAGTAGTGAGGGAACCAGGGCCTATGAAACACGGTTCTACAGTAATTGCTTTTATTGAAGATCCAGATGGATACAAAGTTGAACTGATTCAATTGAGTAATCAAAGTTCGGCAGTAAAACAGGAAACTCCAGAACAACTGGTTACACAGTAAATTTGAGGTATTCGTAAATGGTAATGGGTAATTGGTAATTGGTATAAATCTTCCCCATTACCTATTACCCAGTCCCCAATCCCCATTTAACAAATTACCCTCACAGTGATATTTTCGTTTTAAATTAGGGATAGATAGCAGTTGCCGAGTAAATTAGGAGATAAGCAAAAATCAAACACGGACACAAAAAGACTTACAAGCTGATTCCCCATTCCCTATTCCCTGTTCCCTATTCCCTATCCCCTATCCCCTGCTATCTTTAATTTCACATTAAAAATTTTAAAAATGCAGCCTACAGATCCTAATAAATTTACTGATAAAGCCTGGGAAGCAATTGTTAAATCTCAGGATATAGTCCGTGCATATCAACAACAGCAACTAGATGTTGAACATCTAATTATGGCGCTGATAGAAGAACCGACTAGTTTAGCTATTCGGATATTAGCGCGTGCGGAGGTAGATCCGATACGCTTACAACAGCAATTAGAAGCTTTTACGCAACGTCAGCCGAAAGTAGGCAAAAGTGATCAACTATATCTCAGTCGTAGTTTAGATACTATGCTAGATAGGGCTGAGGAAATTCGTTTAGGCATGAAGGATGCTTTCATTTCTGTAGAACACATTCTTTTAGCCTTTGCAGACGATGAGCGTGTTGGTAGGCGCATACTCAAAAGTTTTAATGTAGACAGTGCCAAATTAGAGGCTAGTATCAAAGCTGTGCGTGGTAGTCAAAAAGTCACAGACCAAAATCCAGAATCACGTTATGAAGCCCTACAAAAATTTGGTAGGGACTTAACAGAACAGGCTAAGTCAGGAAAGCTTGACCCGGTAATTGGACGGGATGATGAAATCCGCCGAGTAATTCAGGTGTTATCGCGTCGTAGTAAGAATAACCCAGTATTGATTGGTGAACCTGGGGTGGGTAAAACAGCGATCGCTGAAGCATTGGCACAGCGTATAGTTAATGGAGATGTGCCGGAATCGTTGAAAAATCGCCAACTTATCTCTCTGGATATCGGTAGTTTGATTGCTGGGGCTAAATATCGCGGTGAATTTGAAGACCGTCTCAAGTCTGTACTCAAGGAAGTTACTGAGTCGAATGGGCAAATTGTTTTGTTTATTGATGAACTCCACACCGTTGTCGGTACTGGTTCCAATCAACAAGGGGCGATGGATGCTGGGAATTTGCTCAAACCTATGTTGGCGCGGGGTGAACTACGCTGTATCGGTGCAACTACCCTAGATGAATACCGCAAATTCATTGAAAAGGACGCAGCTTTAGAACGTCGTTTTCAACAAGTGTACGTAGACCAACCTAGTGTAGAAAATACTATTTCTATTTTGCGAGGATTGAAGGAACGCTACGAAGTCCATCACAATGTCAAAATATCTGACTCAGCACTGGTAGCTGCTGCTACGTTGTCGGCTCGTTACATTTCTGACCGCTTCTTGCCAGATAAAGCGATTGATTTGGTGGATGAAGCCGCAGCTCAGTTAAAAATGGAGATTACCTCCAAACCGTCAGAATTGGAAAC